>CAZVHP010000003.1:0-318801 GCA_964627305.1 uncultured Ignavibacteriales bacterium
GCAACGTATCTACCTGACCCCCCGCTACGGTTGCATTAATTATGAGTCAATGCGGGACGATGCGGCAGACTTGCTTTTCGGGCGGTGTTGCCATATCTTAGGCGATTACAACGAAACTGGAGAACTGGGTATGTACGACAGGAAATTCCTGGACAAGTTAGCCAAACGCAGGCAGGAGTGGGAGAAGACAGCCAGCAAGCTCAGAGAGCGCAGATCGTTGCCGCGCTTTTTTACGATCAGCGGTGATGATATCGAGGAGTTGTTCACACCTGATATGGTGCCCGGTGCGACCGATGAAGACTACTACCTGAACGAGATCGGGCTGCCCGGGGAGTACCCGTACACGCGGGGGGTGCATCACACGATGTACCGCGGGCGGCTGTGGACGATGCGCCAGTTTGCGGGTATGGGGACGCCGAGGCAGACCAATGAGCGTTTCAAGATGTTGCTGAAGGAAGGCGGGGGCGGGCTGTCGACGGCCTTTGATCTGCCGACGCTGATGGGGTATGACTCGGATCACCCGCGTTCGCTGGGCGAGGTGGGCAAGTGCGGTGTGGCGGTGGACACGCTGGCGGATATGGAGATCATATTTGAGGATATTGATTTGTCGCAGGTGTCGACCTCGATGACGATCAACTCACCGGCCTCGATGCTGCTGGCGATGTATTTGGTGGTGGCGGAGAAGCGCGGGATACCGTTTGATCAGATTCGGGGGACGCTGCAGAATGACATACTCAAGGAGTACATAGCGCAGAAGGAGTTCATATATCCGCCGCGGCCGTCGGTGCGGATGATCGTGGACTTGATTGAGTACTGCACGCGCGAGGTGCCGCAGTGGAACACGATCAGTGTGAGCGGTTACCATATCCGGGAGGCGGGATCGACGGCGGTGCAGGAGCTGGCGTTCACGCTGGCCGACGGTTTCCATTATGTTGAGGCGTGTGTGGAGCGGGGGCTTGATGTGGACAGTTTCGCGCCGCGGATATCGTATTTCTTCAATGCGCACTCGGACTTTTTCGAGGAGATCGCCAAGTATCGCGCGGCGCGTCGGATTTACGCGCGTCGGATGCGCGAGAAGTACGGGGCGAAAAGTCCGAAGAGCTGGTTGCTGCGGTTCCACACGCAGACGGCGGGGTGTTCGCTGACGGCGCAACAGCCGGAGAACAATATCGCCCGGGTGGCGCTGCAGGCGCTGTCGGGGGTGTTGGGCGGCACGCAGAGTCTGCATACGAATTCGATGGACGAAACGCTGGCGCTGCCGTCAGAGAAGGCGGTGCGGATCGCTTTGCGAACGCAGCAGATCATTGCCTATGAGACGGGCGTGGTGAACACGGTCGATCCGTTGGGCGGGTCGTATTTCGTGGAGGCGCTGACCGACAAGATGGAGCGGGGGGCGCAGAAGTATTTCGAGGAGATCGACCGTCGCGGTGGCGTGATCGAGTGTATCGAGGAGGGGTACCTTCAGCGCGAGATCGCGAAGGCGGCGTATCGGTTCCAGCGGGAGATCGAGCAGGGGGAGCGGAAGATCGTGGGGGTGAGCGATTTCGTGATGGAGAACGAGAAGGTCGAGATTCCGGTGCTTCGTATCGACCGCGAGGTGGAGCAGGAGCAGCGTGATTTTGTGGCGAAGGTCAAGGCCGGGCGGGATGCGGACGCGGCGCGACAGACGCTGGAGAAGCTTCGGGCTGTCTCGCGGACCGAGACGGGTAATACGTTCGAGGCGATCATGGATTGTTGTCGGGCGTATTGCACGCTGGGTGAGATGTGTGATGTGCTCCGTGAGGAGTGGGGTGAGTACGTGGAGCCGCCGTCGGCAATGGTGGCATCGTAGGGGTTGGGATGATGTGCGACGAATGCAACGTATACTGGCGATAGGATAGAAGCGACTCATGGAACACAAGATACGAGTGTTGTTGGCCAAGCCCGGTCTGGATGGACATGATCGGGGGATCAAGGTGATCGCGGCGGCCTTTCGCGATGCCGGGATGGAGGTGATCTATACCGGTTTGCGGCAGACGCCGCAGATGATAGTCGATGCGGCTGTGCAGGAGGATGTGGACGCGATCGGGTTGTCGGTGCTTTCGGGGGCGCACATGACGCTGTTCCCGGCGGTGCTGGAGGAGCTGAAGCGGCAGGGGGCGGAGGATATCATGCTGTTCGGCGGCGGGATTATTCCGGATGACGACAAGGAGGAACTGGAGAAGATGGGGGTAGACAAGATGTTCACGCCCGGGGCGCCGACCGAGCAGGCGATTGCGTGGCTGAAGCAGGCAGTCGAGCAGCGGCGAGCCTCGGAGAAGAGTTGACCGAATGAGCTGATTACTTGAGAACACATACAGGAGTTTCCGTCTGGAGGAATGCATGAACAAGAATATTGATGAGCGGCAGCAGGCCGTACGCGACGAAGTGAAGGCGTTTGCCGAGAAGCACATGTATCCGAATTCCGAAGCGCTGGACCGTATGAGCGAGCCGCGCAAGTTCCCGCGCGAGCTGTATGGTGAGCTGGGCAAGGCGGGGTTTATCGGCTACTGCATGCCGAAGGAGCTGGGCGGCCAGGGGAAGAGCCACCTGGAGTATATCACGCTGGTCGAGGAGTTGTGTTATCATGATCCGGCGATCGGTCTTCTGTGTGCCGTCGGTGAGCTGGCGACGCACCCGATTCTGCATTTCGGCAACGAGGAGCAGCAGAAGAAGTGGGTTCCGAAATGTGCCTCAGGTGAGGTTGTGCCGGCCTTCGTGCTGACCGAGCCGAATGCGGGTTCCGATGCTGCCAACCAGAGGACGGAAGCGGAGGAGACGGCCGACGGGTTCGTGATCAACGGCGAGAAGACGTTCATCATGCACGGCGATATTGCCGATGTGGGCGTGGTGTTCTGCAAGGTAAAGGACAAGCCGAAGCTGTCGGCGATCATTGTGGAGAGTGATCAGCCCGGCTGGGAGGCGCGGACGCTGAAGCACAAGATGGGGATGCGGGCGGCGACGACCGGCGGGATCGTGCTCAAGGGCGTGAAGGCGCCGAAGGATGCCCTGCTGGGTGAGTTTGGCAAGGGGTTCCGTTATGCGATGACGACGCTGGATTCGGCGCGTATCGGGGTGTCGGCGCAGGGTGTGGGTCTGGCGCAGCGGGCGCTGGACGAGGCGATTGCGTATGCGAAGAAGCGTGAGCAGTTCGGCCAGCCGATCGCGAAGCTTCAGGCGATTCAGTGGATGATCGCGGATATGGCCACGCAGGTGGCGGCGGCGCGGCACATGTGCTACCACGCGGCGAAGCTGCAGGATGCGGGCGAGCGGTTCAGCCTGGAGGCCTCGATGGCCAAGCTGCACGGTTCGGAGACGGCGCGGTTCTGTATCGATCGGGCCATGCAGATTCACGGCGGTTACGGGTATATCGGGGAGTTCTCGTCGATCGAGAAGCTGTACCGTGACCAGCGGGTGCTGGAGATCTACGAGGGTACCTCGGAGGTGCAGCGCCTGGTGATAGCCGGCAATCTGATCGGTCGCTGATGCAGTTCGGTGATTTTGAGATACGAACCTTCGTCGAGCAGACTTTCCGGCTCGACGGAGGTTCTATGTTTGGGGTGGTGCCCAAGTCGCTCTGGAGCCGGTTGATTCCGGCGGATGAGAACAACCTGATCGACATGGTGACTAATCTGTTCGTGCTTTCGCAGGGCAAGCGGCACATTTTGTTCGATGCCGGCCTGGGGGATACGCTGTCGGAGCGGGAGAAGAAGGTGTACGCAACCGATGGTCGTTCGATGATGGACGAGGGTCTGGCCTCGCTGGGGCTGACGGTTGAGGATATCGACTACGTGATCCTGACGCACCTGCATACGGACCATGCCGCCGGGGCGGTGAAGCTGGAGGGCGGGCGGTATGTGCCGCGGTTTCCGAAGGCGCGTTATGTCATTGGCCGGTCGGAGTGGAAGACGGCGATGAAGCCTGACGAGCGGACCTCAGCGGTGTACTCGCCGGAGCGTCTTGGGGCGCTGAAGGAGGCGCAGGTGGTGGACCTGATCGACGCGGACCGCGAGATTTTTCACGGGGTGCGCACGGTGCACACCGGGGGGCACACCTCGGGGCATTTCGGGCTGGAGATGGAGTCGGGCGGTCAGAAGGTGTGGTATTACGCGGACATTTTTTGTACCTCGGCGCATCTGAAGGTGGCGTATGTGCCGGCGACCGATTTGTACCCGTTGGAGACAATGGAGATCAAGCGCGAGAAGCTGCCGCAGATTATCGAAGAGCAGGTGGTGATGGCGTTTGATCACGACCCCCGGAGGCCGCTGGCGCGGGTGTACTATGATGACAACAACAAGCTCACCGTAGCGCCTGTATCGGGCGCCAAAGTATGAGATGACACAGACATATGGCCCTTGAGGAAAAGCTCAGCAAGCTGGAGAAGATGCGCGTCGAGGCGAAACTCGGCGGCGGCGAGAGCAAGATAGCGGCGCAGCACGGCAAGAAGAAGCTGACGGCGCGCGAGCGGATCGAGCTGCTGGTCGATCCGAACTCGTTCGAGGAGTTTGACATGTTTGTCACGCACCGTTCGAGTGATTTCGGGCTTGACAAGCAGCGGGTACTCGGCGACGGGGTGGTGACGGGATGTGGTGAGATCGGCGGGCGGAAGGTGTTTATCTTCAGCCAGGATTTCACCGTGTTCGGTGGTTCGTTATCGGAGGCGCACGCGGAGAAGATCTGCAAGATCATGAAGATGGCGATGAAAGTGGGTGCGCCGGTGATCGGGCTGAATGACTCCGGCGGGGCGCGGATCCAGGAGGGGGTGGTGTCGCTGGGTGGGTATGCGGATATTTTCCTGCTGAACACGCTGGCCTCGGGGGTGGTGCCGCAGATATCGCTGATTCTGGGTCCGTGCGCGGGCGGCGCGGTGTACAGCCCGGCGATTACGGATTTCGTGTTCATGAGCAAGGGGACGAGCTATATGTTCGTGACGGGGCCGAATGTGGTCAAGACAGTGACGCACGAACAGGTGACCAGCGAGGAGCTGGGCGGGGCGATGACGCACGCGAGCAAGAGCGGGGTGGCGCATTTCGCCTGCGAGAACGAGGCGGATGCGATCACGCGGCTCAAGCGGCTGCTGGAGTACATTCCTCAGAACAACATGGAGGATCCGCCGACGGCCGACTGCAGCGATCCGCTGGATCGTGAGGATGAGGCGCTCAACACGCTGGTGCCGGAGAACCCGAATACGCCGTATGACATCAAGGACGTGATCAATCACGTTATGGATGCGGGTTCGTTCTTTGAGGTGCATGAGGAGTTTGCGCAGAATATCGTGGTGGGGTTTGCGCATCTGGGGGGGCGGTCGATCGGCATTATCGCCAACCAGCCGCAGGTGCTGGCGGGGTGCCTGGATATCAATTCCAGTACGAAGGGGGCGCGGTTTATCCGGTTCTGTGACGCTTTCAATATCCCGATTCTGACGTTCGAGGATGTGCCGGGGTTTTTGCCGGGGGTGGACCAGGAGCATGGGGGTATCATCCGCAATGGCGCCAAGCTGCTGTATGCGTACTGCGAGGCGACGGTGCCGAAGGTGACGGTGATCACGCGCAAGGCGTACGGGGGGGCGTATGACGTCATGAATTCCAAGCATGTGCGCGGGGATATCAACTACGCCTGGCCGACGGCGGAGATTGCGGTGATGGGTCCGAAAGGGGCGGTGGAGATTATATTCCGCAAGCAGATTGCTGAGGCGGCCGATCCGGAGGCGGAGACGCAGCGGTTGACAGATGATTACCGGGAGAAGTTCGCGAATCCGTTCATAGCGGCGGCGCGGGGGTATGTGGATGACGTGATCGAGCCGAAGACGACTCGTCCGCGTTTGAGCCGGGCGTTTGAGATGCTGGAGACGAAGCAGGACAGCAACCCGCCGAAGAAGCACGGGAATATACCGTTGTAGGGGGAGAGGTTGTGGCGATACCGGATTATCAGACGATCATGAGGCCATTGCTGGAGATAGCCAGCGAGCGTGATGAACTAACCCGTGCTACCGCAGTAGAGCTGGTATCGGATCACTTCAATCTGACCGCCGAGGAACGACGGCGACTGATGGCAAAGGTCAAGAGGCCGATTATTATGGGCCGGGTGCATTTTGCGCAGCTGTATCTGAGCAAGGCCGGCTTGCTTGAAAGCGTGCGCCGCGGTGTGTTTCGCATCACACCCCTGGGTAGAGAGGTGCTGAGTTGCTCTGACCGAATCGACACGAGATACCTTATGCAGTTCGAGAGCTTCGCGGAATTCATGCAACGTTCGAAAAGGAGGAGAACACCGACACCAGCAGCTTCGGGCACCATGCCATCGGAAGAACAAGCACCGCAAGAAGTGCTGGAGAGTGCTTTTGAAGAAGTTCAGGCGCAGTTGGCGGAGGAACTGCTTGATGCGATCAAATCGGCCAGTCCGCAGTTTTTTGAGAAGCTGGTGGTTGAGTTGCTTCTCAGCATGGGCTATGGCGGTTCGTGGAGAGACGCCGCTGAGGTGCTTGGGCAGAGCCATGACGGGGGAATTGACGGTGTGGTGAATCAGGACCGACTGGGGCTTGACGCTGTGTATATTCAGGCGAAGCGCTGGGACGGCAGTTCAGTCGGGAGGAAGGAAATCCAGTCATTTGTAGGGAGTTTATCGGGGAAGAAGGCTTCTAAGGGGGTCTTTGTGACAACCTTGAGCTTCACAAAGGAAGCTAAGGACTTCGTAACCAGTATAGACAAGAAGATCGTGCTGATCGATGGTCTGCGGCTCGCAGAGTTGATGATTGAGCACGATGTTGGTGTGTCGACAACTGCAACCTATCGCGTGAAATCGGTAGACAGTGATTACTTCAACTAAGAATAGACTATGACACGCAAGATCAGAAGAGTACTTATCGCCAATCGCGGGGAGATCGCGGTTCGTGTTATGCGGGCCTGCCGGGATTTGGATATCAAGTCGGTGGCCGTGTTCAGCGAGTGCGACCGCACCGCCTTTCATGTGCGGATTGCCGATGAAGCATACCCGATCGGCCCGTCGCCGTCGAGTGAGAGCTACCTGGTGTTCGAGAGGATCATCGAGGCGGCCAGAAGGTCGAAGGCGGATGCGATTCATCCCGGCTACGGGTTTTTGAGCGAGAACGCGGCGTTTGCGAAGCGTTGTGAGGATGAAGGGCTGGTGTTTATCGGGCCGAAGCCGGAGACGATTGCGTTGCTGGGGGACAAGCTGCAGGCGCGCGATGCGGCCCGCCGGGCGGGTCTGCCGCTGGTGCCGGGGGTGGATATCGGCGATGTGACCGACACGCAGGCGGTGCTGGCGAAGGCGAAGGAGATCGGATTCCCGGTGCTGGTCAAGGCAGCGGCCGGGGGTGGCGGCAAGGGGATGCGGGTGGTCAACAAGCCATCGGAGTTCGAGGAAGCGCTGCAGCGGGCCTCGAGCGAGGCGAAGAACGCGTTTGGTGACGGGCGGGTGTTTCTGGAGCGCTATTTGACGCATCCTCGTCATGTCGAGATTCAGATTATGGCCGACGAGCACGGCAATGTGATTTACCTGGGGGAGCGTGAGTGCTCGATACAGCGTCGGCACCAGAAGGTGATCGAGGAGTCTCCCTCGCCGGTGATGACAGAGGAGCTTCGCCGGCGAATGGGCGAGGCGGCGGTGAGCATCGCTCGGGAGACGGGGTATCTGAACGCGGGGACGGTGGAGTTCATGGTTGATCGGGACCTGTCGTTTTACTTTCTGGAGGTGAACACGCGGTTGCAGGTGGAGCATCCGGTGACAGAGATGGTGACGGGTCTGGATCTGGTGAAGGGGCAGATTTACGTGGCGGAGGGCAAGGAGCTTCCGTATCGGCAAAGCGATATCAGGCTTCGCGGTCACGCGATCGAGTGCCGCATTTACGCCGAGGATCCGGATGCGGGATTCATGCCCTCGACGGGCACGCTGGTCAATTACCGTGAGCCGGCGGGGCCGGGGGTGCGGGTGGATGCGGGGGTGACGATCGGCAGCGAGATACCGATCTACTATGACCCCATGGTGGCGAAGATGGTGACCTGGGGGAAGACACGCAGCGAGGCGATCGAGCGCTGCAAGCGGGCGCTGGAGGAATACCGGATCGGCGGGGTGAAGACAACTATCGGGTTCCACCAGACGGTGGTACGCAACGAGCGGTTTGTCGCGGGGGATATCTCGACCCGTTTCCTGGAGGAGGAGTACCCTGACAACCGTTATGTGGTGCTCGATGATGAGACCCGGCTGGCGGCGGCGGTGGCGGTGGCGCTGGACAAGTTTGCCAACGAGCGCAAGATATCGCTGCACCGTCGGGATAATCAGTCGCAGGAGCGCTCGCGGTGGGTGAACGTGCACCGTCGGCTGAACCTCAAGCGGATGGGAGGGTGAGGCCATGTCGCAGCACTATTTGGTGACGGTTGAGGATCGGGAGTTCGACATTGTGGTTGAGTATGACGGGAAGGGGTACCGGGTGACGGTCGATGGTCGGGAGCATGCCGTGCAGCGGTTCGATATGGAGTCGGTGCATTCGCTGATGCTGCTGGACAATTTGTCGTATGAGGCGTATGTGCGCAGCAACGGGTACGAGGGGAGGCGCTCGGTATTCATGCTGGGGCGGGAGATCGAGGCTCAGATAGAGGACTATCACCTGGCGCAGTTGAAGAAGGCGGCGGGGATGTCGGCCGGGGGCGCGGTGGACACGACGGTGCGGGCGCCGATGCCGGGGCTGGTGCTTCAGGTGAAGGTGGCGCCGGGCGACAGTGTTCAGAAGGGGCAGGCGCTGTGTATTGTGGAAGCGATGAAGATGGAGAATGTCATCAAGGCGCCCGCGGACGGGGCAGTGAAGGCGGTTCCGGCGAAGGCAGGAAGCTCGGTGGAGAAGGGGGATGTTCTGGTGGATATCGAGCCGGCCTGAGGCCGGCCTGAGGTGTGCGAAAGTATACAGAAGTGTCAAGAGTGTGCATGAGAGCTTGTGCAGGAGGCAAGGCGCAAATGAACGGGTGGATGATACGACTGATGATTTGTTTCGTGGCGGGGGTGCTGCTGGCGGCGTGTTCCGGTGATGATGGTGGCAAGCAGGTGTCGCCGCGCGGTGATGTGGAGAAGACGGTGCCGGTGTCCGGCAGTGATTTGGAGACGGTGCAGGAGGAGCCGGGCAGCGAGGAGCAGGTGATCGAGGACGTGCTCAACGATGTGCTGGCGCGGCTGAAGCACAAGGACAAGACGGGGCTGTTTGAGAACGAGTTTCAGTACCTTCGCGATCAGGATGTGTTCGATGACTATCTCAAGCACGGTCAGGTGAACTGGGCGCAGGCGGACACGATCGAGTTCGTGGATGTTCACCGGGTTGACTTTTTCCGGGAGGATGATTCGGCGGTCGTGAAGGTGATGGTCAATTTCTACAATCCGAACACGGGGAATCGAAGCGTGTTCGATGATGTGATTACGGTCTATTGGCACGAGGGGCGGTGGATCAAGCCGACGGTATCGGTGCGTCCGCAGCAGGACCAGTACGACGAGTTGCAGCGGGTGGCGGATTCCATGGCTCGTCTTGAGTCCGAGTACGGGCAGTAGCATGGGCGGGTGGTATGTCTGAGGCGCTCATTTCGCATATCGGGATTGCGGTAGCGGATCTGGACAAGGCTGTCGAGACCTACAAGCTGATCACGGGCGATGATCACCCGGTTATCGAGACGGTGGCCGAGCAGAAGGTGCAGGTGGCGATGTTTCGTCGTCCGGGGGATGATTCGGCGCATCCGCAGGGAAAGATAGAGTTGGTGGCGGCGACGGCGACCGATAGCCCGATTGCGCGGTATATCGCCCGCAACGGTGAGGGGCTGCATCATGTCTGTATCTATGTGGATGACATCGAGGAGCGTCTGGCCGAGTTGAAGGCGGCCGGGTGCCGGCTGGTCGATGAGAGGCCGCGAGTCGGCGCCGGGGGCAGCCGGATAGCGTTCGTGCACCCGTCGTCAGCGCACGCGGTGTTGATCGAGCTGGAAGAGCGGGCGTCGTAATTTCTGCCGGGGGGTTAGGCCGATGATCGCCGGGTGGCCGATGTACCGCAGCGTCGGCAGGCAGTGTGGCGATTGTGGTTGAGGCGGCCGCAGGGGCAGCGCCAGAAGCTGTGCTGCATCCGGCCGAGGACGCGGTCTTGTTTTCCCCGTCGATTTTTGATCAGAAGGAAAAGCGCGGCCAGAAGGAGGATGGCGGGCAGGTAGCGCCAGTTGCCGCCGGTCGGCGCCGCGAAGACGTCGAGGGCATGATCGGCGGTCATGGTGAAGCTCTGCTGCATCAGCCAGATGTCGGCCCGGACATAGGGGAACTCCTCGTGGTCGGCCTTGGCCCAGAGGGTGTAAAGAAGCTGCTTTCCATCGGTGTCCCGGTAAATGATCCCGGTCAGGCGGTGACGGATCTGCATGTTGTTGAGGCTGTCATCGGTGATGAAATCGAGGGCGAAGCCGGCCCGTTCGATATCATTGAAGCCGGTGTTAGTCAGCAGGCGGGCGTTGGGGAGGGGTGCGATAACATCGGCGATGACGAACTCGACAGCCGATTTGAGTTCCCCGGGATTATTGAGCGTTTCCGGTTGGGGGATGGTCGAGAGTGAGATGAGCATTTCGGCTGCGAACTGATCGTGTTCGAACATGTAGGGGAAATCATCGTGGGTGATGTCCATGGCCCAGCCCGCGGGCAGGAGAATCTCGGCGCGTTGGGCGAGGTCGACGGTGACATCGGCGCGGGCCGAGACAGGTGGCAGGAGCATGAGGGCTGCCAGAATCGTTATGGTGACAAGGCCGGTTAGCATACTGTATAGTATCGGCCGGTCGGGGAGGTGTCTGAGCGGCAGGGGGCAGCGGATGGGGGGCGGTTTCGGGGAAGGTAGTCGGGCTGGTCAGGAGCGGAAGTTGCGTTTGAGGCAGTTGGTGACTTCGCTGATGCGCTGTTCAAGGAAGGTCTTGCGGCTTATGGCAGGGCGGTAGAGGAAGTGTCTGCCCTGCTTTTCTCGTGAGAGCAGGCCCTTGTGTGCCAGGCGTGACAGGACGGTCATGGTGGTGGTGTAGGCGCGCTGGTTGTTCTCGCCGAGCAGGAACTGGGCCTTTTTGACGGTCAGTTCGCCTTTTTCCCAGGCGAGTTCCATCAGGCGGGTTTCGGTCGGGCCGAGGAAGACGGCGAGGTCGTCGGCTTCGGGGTCAAAGTAGAACTGGCTGGATGTCATTTGATCCGTTTTTTCTTGTCCCCGGCGATCATCCAGATACCAACGGCGATGATGACGGCGGGCCAGAAGTAGTCGAAAGCTCCGCCGGTGATGATGTTCAGTTTGTCGAGCAGGATCAGGACGCCCAGGATGACCAGAAGAATTCCTACGAGCATATTGGTTACCTCGTGTTTGTTGAGTTGCGGGTAACATATACAGTATCGGGCGAGCGGAAAAGAGAAAAAACGGGGGGTCATTTCCAGGCGTAGGCGAAGCGGGGCGGCTGGACCAGGCGAACGTCGGCGGAGCTGTGCTGGTCCTGGACGGGGGCGACGAGGTAGATCACGAGCTGGTTGGCACCATAGGTGGCGCCGCTGTAGATATTGTGTACAGGGTGGTAGGCGATCCAGTTGAACTCGGGGACAAAACACCAGCAGCCTTCCGGCAGGGCGCTCAGATCGGTATGTGGTCGCGGGCCGATGTAGTTGCGTGGAGGCGGGTTAAGCAGGGCGAACGGGTTGCAGGGCTGTGGCAGGCGGTCAGCGCTCAGGCAGTTGGCCGAATGGGCGGCTGTGGCCAGACGCAGCCGGTCAAGGACAGCGTTGACGTGGGAGCGCTCGAGGTGCTGGTCGAAGGCGCTCAGGACCGGTTGTGCCGAGTAGGTGATCGCCAGAGTCAGGGCGAGGGCCAGCAGCAGAAGTGAAATGGGCGGGTTGTCGTTATATCGGTTATGGTCCGATCGAGCCATGATGCCTTGTATCCTCTTGACCGTGAGAGGTTAGTCCCATATCCGGATATGTCGGCAGATCGCGGAAATTGTGTAGCGTTCGAACAGCGAAAGCGCGGCTATCGGATGGCTTTCAGGCGTGCGACGATTTCGGTGGCGACCGCCTCCAGCATGATGCGGTCATCCTCGGAGAACTGCGACGGCTGGTTGGAGTCGATGTCGATTTCGCCGAGGACGGTGTTGCCATCAAGCAGCGGGACGACGATCTCCGAGCGCGTGGTCAGCGAGCAGGCCAGGAAGCGCGGGTCAGCGTTGACGTCATCGACGACGATGGACCGCCGTTGACTGGCGGCGGCGCCACAAATGCCGGCGTTCAGTTCGATAACGGTATGCGGCGTGGGGGGGCCGATGTATGGGCCGACCCGCAGGACACCGTCTTTGAGCATATAGAAGCCGGTCCAGTTGAAGTCCTCGGAGAAGGAGTCGATCAGCTCGACGGCGGCCTTCAGGATGTCGGTCTCGGTGGTCTTGTCGGCGATGGCGCGCCGGACGTTATCGACGAGTTGTTGTCGGCGTGGTTCCATGTTCATCAGAGCGACTCCCTGATGGCGCGATAGGCGTCCATGGGTACGCTGGGGTCGACGGCACAGCCGGGGGCGATGATCAGGCGGGCGGGGTCGAACTGCGATTTGAGTCGCTGAATCTGGAAGGCGATTTCCTGCGGTGAGCTGTGGCGCAGCCAGCCCTCGTGGTCGACGCCACCGACGAGGGTCCATCCGGGCAGTTCCTCAGCGGCGCGGTCGAGGGGGAGGTTGGTCGGGTGGGAGTGATCCCAGTTGACCATGCGGGTTTTGTAGTCGTGTTCGACAAGGCGGCTCAGGTAGTTGCTGGTGCTGCAGACATGCAGGATGTTGAGGGCGTCCTTGCCGGCGGCCTCGATGACGGGCAGGTCGTACGGCAGGCCAAATTGCTCGTACTGCTCCCAGGTGAGTTTGTCGGCGGAGGCCCAGTGGGTGGTGGCATAGAAGATGCCGTCGGCGCCGGCATTGCGCAGTTCAGTTGCGAAGCGGGTGAAGGTGTCGGTGATGGCGGCAAGGGCCTGTTCGACGAGGTGCGGGTGGGATTCGAGGTGGTCGACGAGCATCTGACGTTCCGGGACCAGACGACCGGCAACGGAGAGGGGGGTGAAGATGGTCATGAGCAGGGGGAGTTCGCGGTCGGACCCCTTGCGGATGAGGGCGACGGTCCGGAGGTGTTCATCGAGGACAGGGGCAGTCAGGGGAAGCGGCGTGATTCTGGTCCAGTCCTCTGGTTTGGTGACGGGGAAGTCGGCCTTGACGTGCTTCTGCAGTTCATGGGTGGAGTAGTGGAGTTTGAGACCCCAGTCCTGGGTATGGTAGTCGGCGCGGGGGTTGATTTTCATGAAGTCCCAGCGGAACATCTTCTGGAAGGCGAGCATGGCCTCAGCGGTCCCCCGGGCGTCGTGTTCACGGTCGAAGAAGTGTCGCCAGAAGCTGGCTGCGAACCGGTCCGGCTTTTCTCCGGCAAGGATGAGTTTGAGACGTTCTGCCGGGGAGTATTTATCGGGCATTGCAAGGCTCCTGCAAATGTGGGTGCCAGGGTTGGGTCCAATATATACGGCTGTAACGCCGGCGTCAAATGGCAGTTCATAGTTAGATTGCTCGATAGTCCGGGGGCGTCGATACCAAAGGTGAATCCATGTGCAATCTTAGATCATAATGGGACGGGCGCATTTAGCGGGGATGGGGCATGCCGATTTACGTAGTGAATGCAGTTATTCGTACAACGCCCGGCACCGCTGGAGTAGTCCATGCCGCCCAGAGTTCTCGTAATCGATGATGAAGACTCCATGTGCAATTTCATGGAGATCATGCTGACCAAAGAAGGCTACGAGGTGGAAACGTCTACCTCGCCGGTCGACGGTGTGTCGATGATCAGGGAGCGCGAGTATGATGTTGTCGTGGCTGACCTGAATATGCCGGATATGAGCGGGATTGATCTCTTGCGCGAGGTCAAGCAGTTCAAGGCGGACCAGGAGATGATCGTGATGACGGCGTTTGCCTCGGTGGATTCGGCGATTGAGGCGATGAAGCTGGGGGCCGCGGACTACATCACCAAACCGTTCAAGGTTGACGAGATCAAGATCATTCTGGACAAAAGCCTGCAGCGACGTCGTCTGGAGCGAGAGAACCAGGACTTGAAGCGGCGTCTGGATGTCGACAGTTCTTTTGACAGTTTCATCGGGGCCAGCGAGGCTGTAGTCAGGCTCAAGCAGCTTGGCCGGCAGATAGCGGGGAGTGATTCGACGGCATTGATCCGGGGGGAATCAGGAACGGGGAAGGACCTGATTGCGCGAGCGATTCACCAGCACTCGCCGCGCCGCAACGGTCCGTTTGTGACGATCAACTGTGCCGCTCTGCCGGAAAGCCTGCTGGAGTCGGAGCTGTTCGGTCACAAGAAAGGCTCGTTTACGGGGGCGATCCGTGACAAGGATGGTCTGTTCAAGGTAGCCGACGGGGGGACATTTTTCCTTGATGAGGTAGGTAACACTTCCATGGCGATTCAGGTGAAGCTGCTTCGGGTGCTGGAGGATCGGAAGCTCATACCGGTAGGGGATACCAAGCCGATCAGTGTGGATGTGCGGTTGATAGCGGCGACCAATTCGGATCTGGAGGCGGATGTCAAGGCGGGTCGTTTCCGGGCGGATCTGTTTTACCGGTTGAATGTGATCCCGATCCAGATTCCTCCGCTGAGGGAACGGGCCGAAGATATACGTCTTCTGGTGGACTACTTCGTGAGCAAGTTTGCGGAGAAGACGGGCACGCCGGTCAAGCGGGTATCGAAGGAGGCGCTGGAGATTCTGACGGCCTATCCGTGGCCGGGCAACGTGCGCGAGCTGGAGAATACGATCGAGCGGGCGGTGCTTCTGAATCGGGGGACAACCCTGGAGGCGGCCGATTTCCCGGAGCGGCTGACGAAACCGGTGCAGATGGGGCCGGTTCAGGAGTCGCAGCCGGAGACACCGACGCTGGAGTCGATCGAGAAGGCGTATATCCACTACATTATGTCGCAGACGCAGGGCAAGAAGACCAAGGCGGCGAAGATTCTTGGGATTGACGCCTCGACGCTGTATCGGAAGCTGGAGCGGTACAATCTGAAGGATGAGGGATCGGATACCCCTGGCGGGCGGGTGAAGAAGAGGGATTAGTGCAGACAATGAACAGCGAAGTGGAACGCGGATTGCCGGTATGACAGGCAGAAGATGACGACCGAGATCGAAGGAGTGAGCTTATATGAATAGACGTATCTCCGGCAAGAAGGGTTTTACGCTGATAGAACTGATGATTGTTGTGGTGATAATCGGGATTCTGGCTTCGCTGGCCATTCCGCGTTTCATGAAGGCCTCGACGCGGACGAAGCAGTCGGAGGCGAAGTTGATTCTCAAGCAGATCTACGTGAATCAGCGGGCGTACCGTCAGCAGTCGCTGGCGAATGCCTACTTCGATCCGGCCGGTCCGGCCAGTGTTGCAGATCCGCAGGCGTTCAGTCAGATCTGGGTGGAGATTATGCCGACGGCGCTGTATGAGTACGAGATCGATGTCAACGGCGACCAGTTCACGGCGACGGCGACGGCGAACATTGACGATGATGCTACAGAGGATATCTGGCAGATAGATCAATCGGGCCTTCTGCAGTGCATATCTGATGACACCGATGATTGAGACGGTCCTCAGACAGCCCTGACCTGATGATTCGGCCCGCCGGGAGGCGGGCTTTTTCGTGGCTGGTTGGAGCGCCGCTGAATGACTGTTGCGTTTTGCAAAATGCAAGAGTCTGTGGCAATCTGCGTGAGATGACGGCGGAGATTTTGATCGGATTTGTGGGGGCTGTCCCACAGGCGTTCTCGTGGTCAGGATGAGTTGCTTAATATGTTGTGGTACAGGCGGTTGAGATTGTTCGAAGCTTGCCCTGAGCTCAGGCACGGGGTTTGCGATATATGAAGGCGAACACGACACAAAAGGCCAACTGAACCATAAGCCTTGTAAAGAACAGTAGGAGGAAAGACTATGTTCAGCAAGTTCCACAACCGTCAGAAGGGTTTCACGCTCATCGAGCTGATGATCGTGGTTGTGATCATCGGCATTCTGGCCGCGCTGGCCATTCCGCGCTTCATGCAGGCGACGACGAAGTCGAAGCAGTCGGAAGCCAAGCAGCTTCTGAAGCAGATTTACACGATGGAGCGCACCTATCGCCAGGCCAACGGCACGTACGGCGATGATGGTGTCACGGCTGCTGCCGGCCAGACCTTCCCGGAGATCGGGGTTGAGATAATGTCCTCGGCTATCTACACCTATGAGATTACGGCCGATCAGAACTCGTTTACTGCGACGGCCACGGCCAACCTCGATGATGATGAAACCGAGGATATCTGGGAGATTGACGAGACGGGTGTGCTGGTCTGCACCAGCGACGATGTCACGACCTAAGAGACCTGGATGGGTTGACGTGAAATCGGAGGGCGCCTTTGACGAGGCGCCCTTCTTCTTTTGGGCGGCGGTGGAGTTCGACGGGGCCGAAGGCCGATATACAGGCAGACGGCAGATGACATTGTTGTTGATCACGGAATTGGCAGGAGTCTATACTCAAGAGATGAATAGATGTCGGTACTATATCGCTGCAGCAGCCTTGTTGCTTGTGCTGGTGGTTACGGGTGCCCTGATGGCTCAAGAGCCGTCCGGGACGTCGATGACTGAAGGGGTCGAGGGCCCCTCGCCGGAGCAGTTTGGGTTGGAGCACCTGTGTGCGTATCTGGGATTGAAGCCGGATGATATTGGCTTTCGGCCGGATTACACCGAGCCGGATTCGTTCCGGTTGGCGGTGGTGACGGAGTTGATGCAGCGACCGCTGGGGATGATAGAGTATGTTGAGGGGCTTCGTCAGGCGCACGTGCGGGGTCAGCCGGAGATTGCGGCCTCGATTCTGTTTAGTGATATGGCCTGGGAGGGGCAGAAGCAGCGAGGTCAGCCGTATGTGCCGACGGTCGCTGAGTTGGAGCGCAAGTACAGCCTGTATTTCACGGAGATGACGCTGAACCGGCTGTTGAGCAAGGCGGTGTTGTATCTGGATGTTATTCTGCCGCGTTCGGTGGAGAAGTCGCTGGCCCTGCTAAGCCCCCGGGAGCGGCTCTTTTTGACGCGGGAGTTCCGGCAACTGGTGTCGATTGAGGACGACATGGAGCTGTGGCCGGTGGAGGCGCTGGATTCGCTGGAGAAGGTTGAGGAGTTCTACGCCGACAGCTTCGTGACGTTCGGGCACCGTTATGATCGCGATCCGATTGTGGCGGCGGGAATTGACTGTCTGCGGGATATGATGCTGGAGGCGCGGCAGCTTCAGCGTCTGCTGGCCAGCGGCGCGGTCGATGCTGAGGATATTATGAAGGGGATTGGCCCGTTTGCGGGGGCCGAAGATAAGTCGGCGTATCTGGGGTTCCAGCCGGGGTTCAAGATCGGCGGGCCGGGGAATGATTACTACTCAGGGGATTACTACTTCATTCTCGATCTCGGCGGGGACGACGTGTACGATCTGACCTATGATCCCGCGAAGCCGCACAGCCAGATCATAATCGATCTGGGGGGGAATGACCGCTACCGGGGCAAGACGGATTTCTGCCTCGGGTCGGGGTGTTTGTCGGTGGGGCTACTTCTTGATTTCGGCGGTGATGACATCTATGAGGCGAAGTCGTTCTCGCTGGGGTCGGGGTATTTCGGGTTCGGGATAGTGTATGATGTCGAGGGGGATGACCGGTATTTCGGAGATACGCACGTACAGGGGGCGGGGACATTCGGGCTGGGGCTGCTGATCGACGAAGGGGGAAAGGATGTGTATCACAGCGCGGTGTTTTCGCAGGGGTTTGGTTTTGTGGGCGGTTATGGGGCTATCTTTGACCTGGGCGGGTCGGATATTTACTACGCCGGGGGGCGATACAAGGATGTGCTGAGATATGAGGATCATTACCTGTCGTTGTCGCAGGGGTTCGGCTATGGCTTGCGGCCATGGATGTCCGGCGGGGTGGGGGCAATTGTGGATATGAGCGGGAATGACGTGTACTACTCGGATATATTCGGCCAGGGGTCCTCGTACTGGTGGTCGCTGGGGATACTGTATGATTCGGCGGGGAATGATACGTACCAGTCGTTTCAGTATGCGCAGGGTTCGGGAGCGCATATGACGCTGGGAGTGCTGATCGACGATGGCGGCCATGACACGTATTTTGCCAAGGGGGTGTCGCAGGGATGTGGGCACGACTATTCCTGCGGGCTGCTTCTGGATCGAGGCGGAGATGACACGTACACGGCGTATGATCTGTCGCAGGCGGCCGGTTCGGCCAATGGTGCGGGGTTGCTGATCGATGTTTCCGGGGATGACAGGTACTTCATCAAGCGTCCGGAGAATTCGCAGGGGTATGGGAATCCGCGTCGGGAGTTCGGGTCGATCGGGCTGTTTATCGACCTGGGGGGGAGTGATCAGTATTCGGGCAATGGGCGCGACAACTACTACTGGCGGACGGATTCGAAGTGGGGCGGCGGGATGGATATCGAGTTGCACGTGATTGATTCGGCTGAGGGGGGGGCGGAGTGAATCGACGAATCCTCAGTTTGACGGTATCGGTGGTCGTGCTGTGCGTGCTGGCCTCGGGGGTGCTGGCGCAGTCGGCGCTTAAGCGTAAGGTTGATTCGCTGTTTGTGATCGCCTCGGCGGGGAGCATAACGCATCGCGATCTGGTCGAGCCGGCGATTGACTCGATAGCGGCGCTGGGTCCGCAGGTGGTGCCGATCCTGGTTGACAAGTATGATACGCGCTCGGCTCGTGAGCGGCACACGATCAACAACATTCTTCGCAAGATAGGTCATGAGGCGACGCCGCATTTGGTGGAGGCGTTGCGGCGGCCCGACGGCGAGACGGTCAGTCGGGTATGCTGGACGCTGGGGTACATTCGGGACAGCGCCTCGGTGGAGCCGCTGATGCAGGTGGCTGATCACGAGAACTGGCAGGTGCGAGATAACGCGCTGGATGCGCTGGGGAAGATTGGTCATCGGGACGCCGACGTGGTGGTGCTGGCGGGGATGGCCGATACGATCGGGCAGGTGCGCAAGGCGGCGGCGGTGGCCGCCGGGCGACTGGGGATTGACAGTGCGGCGGCAGTGCTGGTGCATCTGCTGGGGGATGCGTTTTACGGGGCGCGGATGTCGGCGAAGGAGTCGTTGGTGAAGCTGGATTCGGCGCTGGTGCGGAAAGTGATTGCGGATTCGCTGGAATCGGCCAATAGTGTGGTGGGCAATTTAGGTTGCCGGATACTGGGGCGGATCGGCGGGGATGCGGCAATAGAGGTGCTGCTGCAGCAGACCCGTTCGGATGATTCGTGGCGTCGGGCTTTTGCCGGCGAGGCGCTGATAGCGGCCGATCCGCTGGACAACTGCGGGTATCATCGCTTTCTGTTATTGGACGAGCCGGACCGTCTGGTGCGGCTGAAGATTACCTCGGCGCTGCAACGTGCCCATGAAGAGCAAGAAGACCCTCGCAAGTAAGCTGCAACGGTACCATGATCACGTGACTATTGGTACCGCTGGTAGTACCGGTATCACCGGTGATGTTTCCATCAGAAGATCGGAGCCTTCCGGGGTGCCGCGATACAGGCGGCTGGCGCAGGCGCTGGGGGGAGAGTTGGTGCATCGGGCGGAGGGAAGCTATTGCCTTGTGCGCAGGGTGTACGGCTGGGGGCACTGTCATGGTGACTTTGTGCTGACTCCGGGGCAGGCGCGCTTGCCGCTGGGGGCGTTCACGGCTGATGATCAGCCGGGGGAGCTGGATGTGGGGCGGCTGTTGTTTGTGGATACAGAGACGACCGGTCTGGGGGGTACGGGGAGTGTGGCGTTTTTAGTGGGGTGTGGATCGCTGGTGGCCGATGGGTTTGAGGTGCGTCAGTATGTGATTCCGGACTATTCCGATGAAGCGTCGGTGCTGGAGGCCTTGCTGGAGGAGTTCACGGCTGAGCGGAGCCTGGTGTCGTACAACGGGGCGGCATTTGATCTGCCGCTGTTGACGGGGCGGATGATTGTCAACCGGTCGGCGCGGGAGGTGGTGCATGATCGTCATGTGGACCTGTTGCACGCGGCCAGGCGGCTGTTCAAGAGGCGGCTGGGAGACTGCTCGCTGGTGAACGTGGAGCGGCAGGTGCTGGGGTTTGAGCGAGTGGGGGATATCCCGGGGTATTTGATCCCCTCGGTCTATTTCGACTGGGTGAGCGAGGAGCGGACCGAGGATTTGGAGGCGGTGCTGGAGCATAACCGGCTGGACATATTCAGCCTGTTCTTTCTGCTTGGGCATATTGTCAGGATCGTTCAGACTGAGGGGCGGGGCCTTACCGAGTATGAGGACTTGCACTCGTTGTCGCGGTTGTTCGGGCGAAGGCGGCAGGTCGAGCGGGTGGTGAAGCTGTACGAGCGGGTTGATGAGTTGTCCTCAGGGCAGCTTCCGGATGATGTGGTCTTCTATCACGCGATGGCGTTCAAGCGGTCGGGCGATATGGCGCAGGCGGTGTCCTTGTGGGAACGGCTTTCGGGCAAGCAGAGCCGTGAGGCGTTCCGGGCGAATGTCGAGCTGGCCAAGTATTACGAGCATCGGCAGGCGGATCTCGAGCGGGCGTTTGAGTATGCTCGTCAGGCTGAGGGGTTGTGTCCGGATTCGGCGGCCATGAGGCGCGGCGTGAGTCATCGGCTGGCCCGGCTGGTGCGGCGCCGGGAGGGCTGATCGGGCGATCAGGGGAGGCGGCAGGGGTGGGGGCGTTGCTCTGTGGTTCTTATCCGGGCAGGCAGCGGTGAATAAAAGGGGGATTGCGGCCGATACTATGGGCAGGGACAAAGGAGTGTATGGACAACGTTGTATTTGCAAAGATCCTCGATGAGCACAAAGAATTAAGCTCTTTGCCGCAGACGCTGGCCGAGGTGCTGCGTCTGGTGCGAGATGAGGGGGCCTCGGCCCAGAATCTGGCTGAGGTGCTCGGGCGTGACCCCAATCTGGTGGCGAAAGTGCTGCGGGCGGCGAATTCGTCGTTTTACGGTGCTCGTCGGGGAATCAGGACGATCGCTCAGGCGGTGGTAACACTGGGGACGCGGGCGGTGCAGGCGCTGGCGCTGTCGTCGTCGGTGTATGATTTGACGGCCGGTCTGAAGGGTCGAATTGACCGGGCGCGTTTCTGGCGTCACTCGCTGGAGAGCGCGGTGGCCTCGAGGCTGATAGCCGACAAGGCGGGCAAGAGCAACCCGGATGAGGCCTTTGTGGCGGGGCTGTTGCACGATGTGGGGATTCTGGTGCTGGAGAGTTCGTTTCCGGAGAAGTTTGAGCGCATCTGGCCGGTGGTGGAGTCGGGGGAGCGTCTGGAGGACGTCGAGGAGAACATCTGGGGGACGAATCATGCTCGGGTGGCGCAGTTTCTGTTTGAGCAGTGGCACCTTCCGGAGAGTATCTGCGAGGCGGTGGGGCATCATCATGACCGGTTTGTGTCGACGATGAAGTCCGAGGAGTTCCACCTTCCGCAGATCGTGGGGTTGGCGGATGCGCTGAGCCAGTACTCGATTGTCAAGGCGCGGACGATGACGACCGATGATCTGGAGCGTCGGGAGATCATGCAGGCGACGCTGGGATTGACCAACAAGGACCTCGAGGCGGTGCAGGCGGCAGTGACGGGGCAGATGATCGAGGAGGCGCGTTTTCTGGAGATGGAGATCGGTACGGTTGAGGAGCTGTTGCTTGAGGCGAACCGTCGTTTGTACGAGCAGTATGTGACGCTGGAGGCGCTGCTTCGGGAGAATCGCCGCATGCAGGAGGAGCTGGCGCAGGCGCAGATCCGTCAGGCGGCGCTGGATGCGCTCAAGACGATTACGGCGACGTTCAATCACTATCTGAATAACGCGGCCGGTACGATCCTCGGTCGGGCGCAGTTGGTGCAGGTGGATGTAGAACGCGGGCTGATTGCCGACCCGGAGCAGTCACTGCAGCGGGCGATGGGGGTCATCATCGACTGCGTTACAACGATTCAGTCGGTATTGAAGGAGCTGGGGAGTCTGCGGTCGTTTGAGACGATTGTCTATCATGACGACACGCGTATTCTGGATATTGAAAGGCGGATCAAACGTCAGTTTGAACAGCTTGAGAAGCCGACAGCGGTGTGACGACACGACGCATAGTGCATGCAGAGATGTAGTGTAGGCAGTGGTGTACGCAGTAGTGCACGCAGAGAGGTTCCCGGCGGTGTCCGGGTTTTTTTTGTGCCGGTGGTGGGGGTTGTGGGTAGACCGGCGCGCTATTTCGCGCGGTCGATGGTGATGGAGGAATTGGTGCCCTTGACTGTTACGGCGGCGTGACCGTCGCCGACTTTTAGGGTGCCGGTCTGGGTTTGGCCGACTTTGGAGAGAACGACGGGCAACTGGCTCTGGATGTGTCCGCCGACAGCCTCGGCGTTGAGAGTGAGGTCAGCGTTGTTGGCGAGCCGAAGTTTGATGGCGCCGAAACTGGAGCTGATGGTGGAGCCAGTGTAATCGGCATCGCTCAGGGTGACGCCGATGGTGCCCCTGGTATTGGTGAGGTGGACGGGGCCGAACAGGTCGAGGGCGTCGATGGCGCCCTGGGTGTTCGTGGCTGTGAGCTGCCCACGGATGTCGCGGGCGGCGATGGCGGCATTGATGTTACTGATGGTGGTGGCGCCGGTGATGCTTTCGACACGCAGGGGCTGGTTGACGTTGCGGGCGGAGAGGTCGCCCTGTACGTGGCGGACCAGGACGGCCCCGTTGGAGTTGTCGATATCCACCGGTCCGTTGTGTTCGCGTACCTCGATGGGTCCTGAGTTGCGGATGGTGGCGGAGCCGCGGGAGTTATTGACAGCGACATTGCCGGTGGTGTTGGTGATGGTTACATTGCCGGAGATATCGGACATCTCGATTGAGCCGAGCGTATTGGAGATGGTGGCAGTGCCGGAGATCTCGTCGAGGAAGAGGTCTGAGACAGTGGTGTTGATGACCAGATCGCTGGAGAGTTGATCGACGGTGACGCGGCTGTTGCTTCCTTTGATGGTGACCGGAGCCTGCATCTTTGAGAGATGGATATCGCCGAAGGAGCTGGTGAGGACGACAGTGTTTTTGTGCGGGATCTTCAGATGCATGTTACAGCTTACGACTCGCTTGGTGGGGTCGGACAGGGTGGGCATGACGGCCTCGATCGTGAGCATATCGGCGCGCTGATTGAGTTGCAGTTCGATTTTTTCCATCAGGCTCCTGGCCTGGCTTTCACTTTTGGCGGCAACTTCGACCTCGGCACGGACGACGGCGGTGTTCCCGGGCCAGCCGATGACAGTTACCTGACCGATGGGGTTCTGAACGTGAATCGGCAGGGCCTGGGGGACGGTGTGGGTAGAGTCGGCAAAGACCTGGACAACGCTGATCTCACCCGGACGACGAACCATGACTCGTCGCGATCCCGGAATGGAGAACATGAATTCGCTCTCATCGGTGTAGACCGAGAATTGACGTTTGTCAGAGGGGGGCGTCATTGGCGCCGGTGAGTGTATCTCGGGCAGTGCAGGTATCTGGGTCATTTCAGGTATATCGGGCATGTTTTCCAGGATCTTTTCGATCTGGACCCAGACAGAGCCGGATTTGGATCCGCTGGGGTCGAAGGCCTCGGCCAGGGAGTCGGCCCAGCGTTCCCACATTTCGGCGTTTTCGTGGGAGCGAAAGGCGTGGGCCTGCTGAGCGGCTCTGATGCTCTCGAGACTGACGGTCAGGGCGGACGATATGACGCGGGAGATGTTTCTCAGCGAGTCGGCGAAATAGAGGCTGATGGCCTTGACGGTGGATTCGTCCTCCAGCTCCTCGATGACCTCGAATTCGAGCTGTTCACGGATGATCAGCAGGTCCTGTTGGAAGTGCCGGGCGAGCTTGACGAGCTTCTGTTGTTTGTTGGTGGGGCGGGCGCCGATGATATCGTCCATGATGGCATCGGAGAGAGACCTGGCGGTTTCGGCCATTTTCTGGAGGTCGCGGTCGAGAGTGCGGGCATTAAGGTGATAGACGCCCTCATTGAGGCGTTTTCTTGACTCGGTCATCACGCTGCGCAGGGGATTCAGACGCGGTTCATCGGAGTAGCTCTCGAAGTAGCCGGTGTAGTCATCGATGGTTTCGGCCAATTGATCCAGCACATAGACCCATGAGCGCGCCAGAGACTTGGTTTCGCCGCTGAGTTCGACGCTTCTGCGGTCGGGGTGGCGATCGAATTCCGTGGCGGGGGGCAGAGCCTGCGTGGCCGCGATGGCCGGCAGCAGCACAACCAGCGACAGGCCGATGGCGATGAGGATCAGCCAGAGGCGGAGGTCGCCGCTGACGGCGGTGGCTCGTGATGAAGCCGGGTGGATATGAGTGGGCGGCACGTGGCTCATTGATATACCAGTTATATCATACTGACAGCGTTCCGGAGGTGTCCCATGGATGTTCACGCCGAATGTCGAGCTTTGGGTTCGGGTTCGGGACGCTGTTTGCTAAGTTATACTTGTTAAACAACATAGGTCAACAAACTTTCTTTCGGTTCCTTGAAAAAGCGGCCTTGCCGGGCAAGGCCGCTGTCCTTGTACTGGGTGATAATACGATTTTTGGGTGGTGATGTTTCCATTTCCGGGTGAGAATCGGCAGCGGATGGTCCGATTTTGGAGTGCTTTCGGGGGTCTGGGGACAAGAGGTCAGGGTATTGTGATTCAAAAGGTTGTGCCGAAGCGCAGGGAGATGCGTGCCTGGGTTGAGCGGACGTCGTGGTTGATACCGGTTACTATTTGTCCGGTATCGTCGAATCCGGGCGTGGCACCATCGTCGCCGTACCATTTCTGGGTTTGCCGGCCGGAGGCGCTGAGGGTGAATAGCTCGGTGGCCAGTTCTACGAAGGGTACTTGGGGTGTTGTGGAAGGGAGGTTGATGCGGGCGGTCAGGCCGGCGAGGGCGGCGGAGCCATTGCCGTTGCTTTCGGCGGTTTTTCTGCGGAAGAGGTGGTCGTCGAAATCATCATAGAAGACCGGGAGGTAGCTCAGGTGGGCCTCGATGAGGAGGTCGTTGTGGCTGTGGAGCTTGGCGGCAAGGCCGAGCATGGG
Source organism: uncultured Ignavibacteriales bacterium (assembly GCA_964627305.1). Taxonomy (GTDB): domain Bacteria; phylum Zixibacteria; class MSB-5A5; order GN15; family FEB-12; genus WJKG01. Next base: position 25,123 of record CAZVHP010000003.1, read on the forward strand.
CATGAGATAGTGGATGCGATATTCGATGCCTTTGCCGGTCCCGCTCTGGGGGCGGGAATTGTAAGGAGGGGTATTGTAGTCGATGCGCCAGCCATCGTAGTCGATTATGTCCTGTCGAATTCGCTGGAAGCGGAGCCCGGCCCGGGGGCCAAGGTGGAAGCTGTGTCGCTGGTAGAGGTACCATTCGCCGGTGAGAGTGATGAGCAGGGCGCTGCCCTCGGCGGAGGATTCGGTGTAGCTGAACTTGCCGCTGAAGCCATCGCGGATAGTGATCCAGTCGTGGTCGGCCATGATGCCGCCGGGGTCGGTGAAGGTGGTGGTGATATCCAAAGAGAGGCTCCAGGGGCGGAATTGGCTGGTGGAGGTGATTTTCAGGCCGATGCCGCCATTGACATGATCGAGGGGGAAGGTCAGGAGGCTTCGGATGAAGATGAGGCGGTTTTCGGAGTCGCGGCCGAAGCCGGAGATTTCGTACTCGGTGTGGCCGAACATGAGGCCGCCGTGGAGATTAGGGGTTGTTTTCACTTTGGCGGCATCGGCGGCAGGAGGAGCGGTGAAGGTGAGCATCAGGGCCAGCAGCAGCAGGCGGGTTGTCACGCGGCGTCCTTTCGGTTGGCACATGTTCTGTGTGCAGGCGGCGGGCTGTCGTCTGCAGAAGAAACGGTAACGGAGGTGAGTATGTTCACCGGGAGGGGTCCAATTGTTCACTGGGGGATGAACAGGGCGGAGAGGTCCTGCAGGGAGTGGGCGATAATGACCGGCCAGAGGCGTTTGGTGCGGAGGTAAAGAGCGGCGAACAGGAGACCGTAGACGGAGATAACGATGAATCCGGGCCAGCCCTGGTAGGCGTGGCAGGCACCGAAGGCGACCGAGGAGATGACGACGGGGATGACCCACGACTGGAAGCGTCCGAGCAGGCGCAATCGGGTCATCAGGTAGCCGCGGAAGGCGATTTCTTCGCAGAAGCCGGCGGTGAAGGAGACGGCTACCCAGACGGCTTTGCCGGCGGGGTCGGAGGGGATGAGGAAGGCCAGTTCTCCGGGCATGGGCAGGCCGATCTGGGCGAGTAGCCAGGCCAGCGCGGAGAGGATCAGGTTGGCGGCCAGCAGAAAGGCGATGGCCCAGAGGAAGTCGACGCTTCTGATGCGCACCAGGCCGAGGCCGCGCAGTCCGGTTCCCTCCCGGTAGGCGGTGACAAACAGCAGCAGGAAGATTCCCCACTGGACGATGATGGTGGCGACGAGCATGATGATGAGGATGCCCTGGTTGATGTTCTCGAGCTGTCTGGTGAAGTCCTCGCCGGCGAGCAGTGACTGGGCGGGGTAGATCAGCAGGAGGAAGATCAGGGAAATCCAGGTCAGGACGGACCGCCGGTAGTTCTCATTGCCGGACTCCAGTTTGAATTGGGCAAAGGAATCGTTTGGCTGCTCGGAGCCGGGTGCGATCCAGGCGGGATTGCGCTGGTAGTCGGGTTGTGGCATGTCCATGCGGCAGCATCCTAATTAGTTGTTGGCGCATTCAATATTGGGCGCAGGTGGTGAGTTGGCAAGTATCATCTGCGGGTTTCGGGGGGCGGGGTCGGTTTGTTGTGTAGTGTGGCGTGTGGGTTATGCACTGCCAGTGAGGGGAATGTGAATCACATGATGTCGGAAGGTGAGGGTGGCGGTGATGTGATGTTACGCCCATGTGGTAGCCTGTCGGCCGCCGGTGTTCGTAATTGGGCTCAAAAGGAGGCAGGCATGAGCAGCAGACGAGTGATAGTTCACGACTGGCTGTCGCGGGAGACGGCGGCAGATGGGTATGGCCGGACAGGTGCGGACAGCGATGGCGAGATTGAGGGCCGGGTCCGGCGGGCGCTGGCGATGTTGTCGGAGGACGAGCGGGAGTTGATGGTGCGGTTTTATTACATGGGCTGTCGGGAGCAGGAGATCGCCGAGGCGACGGGTCTGACGGTGGCGCGGGTGTGTTCGGTACGTCGGCGGGCAACAGGGAAGTTTCGCCGGTTGCTGGGGCCGTTTGTTCGGGAGCGCTTTGCGGTCGATGTAGCAGAGACGATGACGGGTTGTCCGATCTGTGATTCGACATTTCGGGAGGAGATTGACCTGTTGATTGCCCGGCGGGACCGTCGGGGGACCTGGCGGCCGGTGATGCAGGCGATTTGGGAGCGATATGGAATACGGATACCAAGCCCGCAGATGCTGATGGGGCACGAGCGGAATCATTGAGGAAACTGAAACTACCGGAGGGATGACAATGGACAAACAGGCGCAGACAAGCACGCAGACAAGCACAGAGACTGACCCGTTGCGACGGACGAGGGGTGAGCACTGTCTGAACGTGTACGTATCGTATGAGATCAAGCAGCAGCTCAGGGAGCTGGCGGGGCGGTATGACCGGACGATCTCGGACATGGTGCGGGCGGTGCTGAAGGTGGGGATACCGATGATGCAGGGGTTGTCTGAGGCAGAAGAGGTGCTGGTGCGGGAGTATATTGATTTGTTCCGGCGGCTTCGCCAGGTGCGTTCGCTCAAGGATATCTGATGGCGATGTCTGATGGCGATATGTGACAGCGATGTGTGATGGTGACATGTGGAGGTGACATGTGACTGTGCCGGCTGGAGTTCGGGGGGGAGAAATTCCTTGAGTATTGGGGTTTGGCGTGCTATACTCAGCCGATTCAGCGGAGAGACCAATTAAGAGATTATCACATGTACGAGAAACAGCGCACAATAGCTCGTGAGATTTCGATTTCCGGGATCGGTTTGCATACCGGGAATACGTGTACGATGACGTTCAAGCCGGCGCCGCCGGATCATGGTATTCGATTTGTCCGAACGGATTTGGAGGGGCATCCGTGGGTTCAGGCGGATATTGATCATGTGGTAGACATATCGCGCGGGACGACGCTGGGGAAGGGGGAGGCCCGGGTGCATACGGTGGAGCATGTGCTGGCCTCGTTCGCGGGGCTTCAGATTGACAATATGATTGTCGAGCTTGACAGCAATGAACCGCCGGTGATTGATGGTTCGGCCAGGCCGTATGTGGACAGGATTCTTGAGGCGGGGATCGAGCAGCAGGATGCGGAGAAGGTGTATCTCGAGATTGACACGCCGATGGCCTACAGCGAGAAGGAGCGCGGGGTTGACCTGGTGGTGGCGCCCTCGGATGATCTTCGGATTACGTTCATGATCGACTACAAGAACCCGGCGCTGGGGACGCAGTATACCTCGCTGGTGGATTTGGAGAAGGAGTTCGTGGAGGAGTTTGCGCCGGCGCGGACGTTTTGTTTTTTGTCGGAAGTGGAGATGCTTCGCGAGGCGAACCTGATCAAGGGGGGATCGCTGGACAATGCGGTGGTGATTTATGATCTGGATATAGACAAGGACAAGGTGCAGCTTGAGCGCATTCGCAAGGCGGTGGGGCTTGACGGAGAGGTGTTTGTTCCGGAGAGCGGGATAGTCAATGATGTGCCGCTTCGGTTCTACAATGAGCCGGTTCGTCATAAGACGCTGGATTTGCTGGGTGATCTGTTTTTGATCGGGGTACCGTTCAAGGGTCATGTGCTGGCGGCACGATCGGGTCACAAGGCGAATGTGGCGCTGGCCCGGAAGATGCGGGAGTTGTACAAGAAGCGGAAGTTTGCCGGGAAGTTCGGCAAGCCGAGCGAGAAGGCGCTGCTTGATATTAATGCGATTCTGGGGATTCTGCCGCACCGGTATCCGTTTTTGATGCTGGACAAGGTGCTGGATTTGACGCCGGGGAAGAAGGTGACCGCGATCAAGAATGTGACGATCAACGAGCCGTATTTTCAGGGGCATTTCCCGGGACATCCGATAATGCCGGGGGTTATGGTGCTGGAGGCGATGGCGCAGGCCGGGGGGGTGTTGTTGCTGCATGCGATTGGTGACCATACGACCAAACTGGCGTATTTCATGGGGGCTGATAACTGTCGCTGGCGCAAGCCGATTGTGCCGGGTGATCAGGTGCGGTTCGAGGTGACACTCGATCAGTTTCGTCGCAACACCGCCAAGCTGACCGCCGAAGCGTATGTCGGCGACACGCTGGTGGCCAATGCAAGCTTAATGGCAATGGTGGTTGATCGGTGAGCAGGGAAATACACGCAACGGCGATTGTGTCGGGTAAGGCGGAGATCGGTGAGGATGTGACGATCGGGCCGTATACGATTGTTGAGGATGATGTGGTGATCGGCGACGGGTGTCGAATTGCGAACAGTGTGGTGTTGGCCAACGGTGCTCGGTTGGGAAGGAATGTGCAGGTGTCAACGGGGGCGGTGATTGCCACGGAGCCGCAGGATTTGAAGTTCGGCGGGGAGAAGACGCTGGCGAAGATTGGGGACAACACGGTTGTTCGCGAGTATGTGACTTTCAATCGCGGGACCAGGGCGCACGGTGAGTCCTCGATGGGCCGGGACGGGCTGTTGATGGCATACGCGCATGTGGCGCATGACTGCATTATTGGCGATAAGGTGATCCTGGCCAACGCGGTGCAGATGGGGGGGCATGTGGAGATTGACGACCAGGCGATAATTGGTGGGATGGTGCCGATTCACCAGTTTACGAAGATAGGGGCGCATGTTATGGTGGGGGGCGGTTTTCGGCTGGTGCAGGATGTGGTCCCGTTTGCGCTGGTGGCTGGGTATCCGATCCGGATTTCGGGTGTGAACGCCATCGGGTTGAAGCGGCGCGGATTTTCGCCGGAGGCGATCAAGGCGATTCGCCAGGCATTCAAGTTTCTGTTCTACTCGGGGCTTAACACGAGTCAGGCGGTCCAGCGGATTACCTCGGAGATGGATATCACGCCGGAAGTGCAGCTCATCCTGGATTTCATCGAGCGTTCGAATCGCGGCCTGGTCAAGGCCGATTAGTGTGTGAGGGCCGCGCGGTTTCGCGGTAGTGGTGGATTTCTGGGCGCGGCATCCGGAGTGTGGGGGCTTGAGATTATCCTTTCGCGATGGGAATATTGCGTGTAAGTTAAGGCACTCGCCGGAGGTTGGCGGGTTTGTGTTGTTATCTAATTGTGGGAGAGAAGGTTAGTGTCTATGAGGCCGATTCCGGTAGGTGTGGTGGGGGTAGGTGCTTTGGGGCGGCATCATCTTCGCTGGTACCATCAGCTTCCCGAGGCGCAGCTGGTGGGATATTACGATACGGACTCCTCGCGGGGGGAGTATGCGTCGCAGTATGGGGTCAGGCAGTTTGAGTCACTTGAGGCGTTGGCGGAGCAGGTTGAGGCGGTATCGATTGTGGTGCCGACGACGGCGCATTTCGAGGTGGCCTCGGCGCTGATCGAGCGGGGGATACACTGCCTGATCGAGAAGCCTGTCACGGTGACGATGGCGCAGGCGGGGCAGCTTCAGGCGCTGGCGGATGCGCGGGCAGTGAAGGTGGCGGTTGGCCATATTGAGCGGTTTAACCCGGCGGTTCGGGCGCTGGAGGGACTTGAGGTACGGCCGACGTTTATCGAGGGGCACCGTCTGGCGGCCTTTGATCCACGCGGGACGGATGTGGCAGTTGTGCATGATTTGATGATCCATGACATTGACCTGGTGTTGTGGCTGATCAAGTCGGAGGTGGAGGATATTCAGGCCTCGGCGGTGGCGGTGGTCAGTGACAAGCCGGATATAGCCAATGCGCGTTTGACGTTTGCCAACGGGGCGGTGGCGAATTTGACGGCCTCGCGGATTTCGCTGCACGCGATAAGGAAGCTTCGGATATTCCAGAAGAGCGGCTATTTCTCGCTGGACCTGTCGGCGCGGGAGGCGGATTTGTATCGTCTGGCCGAGCCGGGAACGGAAGGTGAGGGGATGCGGCTGCCATTGGGGAAGTCGGGGCAGGACTTGCTATACAGCAAGAAGAGCGGGGGAGAGGAGGACATGTTGGCGCTGGAGCTGACGTCGTTTTTGAAGGCGGTGGGCGCGGGTGGACCGGTGGCGGTACCGTTGTGGCAGGGGGCGCGGGCGCTTGAGATAGCGCTGGAGGTGGAGCGTCGGGGGCGGGAGTCGGCCGAGCGGGCGCTGGGGGGACAGGTCTGAGAGATGGCCTCACACTCGGTGTTTCTCAGTGCGGGGGATTATTCGGGTGACAATGCTGCGTCTCGTCTGGCGGCGGAACTGCAACGGGGGTATCCGGGGCTTTCGCTGTGTGGTCTGGGAGGGCACCGTCTGGCGGCGGCCGGACAGGAACAACTGGCGGATCCGGAGGATCTGGCGGTGCTGGGGTTCTGGGAGGTGGCGCGGCGGTATTTCTACTTTCGGGACTTGATGGCGCGTTGTGTGGACCGGGTGAGAAGGTCTCGGCCCGATGTGGTGGTGCTGGTTGACTATCCCGGATTCAATCTGCGCCTGGCGGCGCGTTTGCGGGGGTTGGGGATCCCGGTGGTGTACTATATCGCGCCGCAGGTGTGGGCGTGGGGGCAGCATCGGGTGAAGCAGATGCGACAGACGATTGATCGTCTGCTGGTGATATTGCCGTTCGAGCGGACGTTTTTTTCACAGCATGGGATCACCTGTGATTTCGTGGGGCACTATCTGCTGGAGGATATGCCGGATGAGTATATCGGTTCGGCGGTGCGGGAGCCGGGGTGGTTGGCGTTGTTGCCGGGATCGCGCCGTCAGGAGGTAGCGCGGATGCTTCCGACGATGCTGTGTGCGGCTTCGTGGATGTACGAGAAGTACCAGATGACGGCAGCAGTGGCGGCGGTGCGCGGGAAAGCGGATTATGAGGCGGCGGTGGCGCGCTATGCGACGGGGCCGGTGGAGATTGTGTATGATGATCCGCGCCGGGTGGTGGCGCAGTCGCGACTGGCGTGTGTGGCCTCGGGGACGGCGACGCTGGAGACGGGGATAATCGGGCGGCCGATGGTGGTGATGTATAAGACGGGGTGGATTACGTACCAGATAGCGCAACGGCTGGTTACGCTGGAACAGATCGGGTTGGTGAACCTGGTGCTGGCGAAGAAGGTGGTTCCGGAGCTGATTCAGGGGGCGGCCTCGGTGGGGGCGACGACGCGGGAGCTGGAGCGGTTTGTGGTGGAAGATGAGTACGCCGCCGGGGTTACCAGGGAATTGCACCGCGTGCCCGGTTTGCTGGGCGGCGGGGGGGCGTCGGCGCGGGCGGCAGAGTTGGTTGCGCAGACTGCGGGGTGGGGATGATCGGCCTGATATACAGGGTGGTGACGCGGGTTCTGTATTGGGTGATCCGGCCCTGGGTGTCGCGTCGGGACCTGACGGCTATGTGGCGGCAGCGGATGGGGTATGTGGGTCGTGAGGGGCCGTGCGATATCTGGCTGCATGCGTCCTCGGTGGGGGAAGTCCGGGTGGTTACGATTTTGGCGCGGCAGTTGTTGGAGCGTCGGCCTGAGCTTGACCTGCACGTCACGGTGATGACGCCGGCGGGGATGAAGGCGGCTCGTGGGGGGCTGGCTGATGCGGTCAGTGTGTCATTCCTGCCGATCGATGCGGTGCCGGCGGTCAGGCGGGCGATGGTGGTTTTGCAGCCGAGAATGCTGGTGATCGCGGAGACGGAGATATGGCCGGTGCTGGTCCGGGAGGCATCGCGGTGCGAGGTGCCGATTGTGCTGGTAAACGGGCGGATGTCCAGTCGGGCGTTCGGGCGTTATGTGAGGCTGCGGAGTTTTTTCGGGAAGGTGCTGGCCGAGTATGACCGTCTGTTTGTGAAGTCTCAGGAGGATATGGCGCGTTTTGGGCAGTTCGGTGTGGGGGCGGACAGAGTCGAAGTGACAGGGGATATGAAGTTCGACGCGCCGTTGTACGAGTGTCCTGCCGAGCGGCGGGATGAATGGCGGCGGCTGTGTGGCGCCGATGAGGGGAGTCTGGTGTGGGTGGCGGGGTCGACCCGGAGCGGGGAGGAGGCAATGTTGCTGGATTTGTGGCCGTCGCTGCGGGAGCACTGCGCGCGGTTGATTCTGGTGCTGGTGCCGAGGCATGTGCAGCGGGCAGAGGAGATTGTGCGGTTGATCGAGCAGCGGGGGCTGGCTTACAGTGAACTGGGGGAGACGCCGGCCAGTGAACCGCTTGTGCTGGCGGCGAAAATGGGTATTTTGAATGACCTGTACGCGGCGGGTGATATTGCGTTTGTGGGGGGGACGCTGGTGGATATTGGCGGGCACAACATTCTGGAGCCGGTGTGGGCACAGACGCCGGTGTTGTATGGCCCTTCGGTCGGCAATGTGACCGAGGCGTCGTCGTATATACAGGAGCGCGGGTATGGAGCGATGGTGGCGGATGCGACAGAACTGGGCCGGCGGATACGCTCGTTCTGCGCGGGGCATCTGGAGTTCGCGACGCGTTCCGAGACGGCAGAGGCGGACTGTGCGACTGCGCGTGTAGTGGAGTATATTCTTAAGCGGACTGTATGATGCTCGAACGAACATGGAAGAGAATTCTCAGGCGCAAGGGTTTGAGTCTTTGGGGGATTCCGGCCCTGGGGCTTTGGGTGGTGTCCCTGTTTTACCGTCTGGGGGTCAGGCTAAGTCAGAATGCTGTCGAGGTCCGGGTGCGTGTGAGGGTACCGGTGTTGTCGGTGGGGAACATTACGGTGGGAGGGACGGGCAAGACGCCGCTGGTGGCGCTGGTTGCCTCGCGGCTGATTCGGGATGAGTTTCGGGTGGGGATTGTGTCCTCGGGCTGGGGGCGCGGTGATGACACCCCGTTCGTGGAAGCGGGCTATCGGGTGCTGAAACTGCCGGTGAACCGGACTGGTGATGAAGTGATGTTGTTGGCAGAGTTGCTGCCGGAGGCCTTGTTCGCGGTGCACCGGGTCAAGGCGGAGGGGGCGAGGGCGCTGGCCGAGACGGGTGAGGTTGATGTGATTATTGTGGATGACGGTTTTCAGCACCGGGAGCTGCACCGCGATCTGGACCTGGTGACGTATGACGGGGCGGTGACGAGGAAGTTTCTGCACATGTTCCCCTACGGGTTGCTTCGCGAGCCGATGCAATCGCTGAAGCGGGCGGATGTGATAGTGATAACGCGGGCGAATTTTGCGCCGGATTTGAGTGCAGTTCGCCGTCGGCTGGGCCGGATCAACCCGCAGGCGGCGTTGTTCCATGCCCAGTTCGGGTGTGGTGACCTGGTGGGTCGGGACCGGAGGCTTCCGGTGAAGTATATAGAGGACAAGTCGGTCTTTTTGTTTGCGGGGGTAGGCAATTTCAAGCCGTTGCGCAGGCAGGTGCAGGCCCTGGCGGGTGATCTGGACTATGCGCTGGAGCTGTCGGATCACCAGGAGTATGACGAGGGGCTGTTGGGGCTGATCAAGCGTCGGGTGGATGAGTTTGACTCGGATGTGATTGTCACGACGGGCAAGGACTGGGTGAAGCTGGGGGGCTTTGATTTTGGCCGTGAGACCTACTATCTTGCGCAGACGGTTGATGTTGATCCGGGAGAAGAGAAGTTGATGGCACATATTATTGAGCACTTGCGGCTTCAGAAACGGAAGGATTGATGGAGCGCCACTATGATATCCTTGTGATTGGCAGCGGGATTGCGGGTCTGTTCTTTGCGTTGAAGGTCTCGGAGCAGAACCCCGACAGGTCGATTGCGATCATCACGAAGAAGGGTGAGTCGGATACGAGCACCAACCGTGCCCAGGGGGGGATAGCGGCAGTACTGGCGGGGACGGACTCGGTTGAGGCTCATGTTGCAGACACAGTTCGTGTGGGCGGGGGGTTGTGCAGGGAGGAGGTGGTTCGGCAGATTGTCGAGGACAGCCCGCGGGTGATTGAGGAGCTGGTCAGTTATGGAGTGAAGTTCACTCGTCAGGACGGGGAGTACGATCTGGGGCGCGAGGGGGGGCACTCGCACAAGCGGGTGGTGCATGCGGCAGATTTCACGGGGCGGGAGATAGAGCGGGCGCTGATCGTGGCGTGCCGGGCGGCGGGCAATGTTGACTTTTATCGGGATCACATGGCGCTTGATCTGATGAGTTATGAGCAGGGTGGTCAGGAGTACTGCGCGGGGGCGTTCGTGTTTTCGGAGCGGAAGTCATCGTTTACGGCCTTCTATGCACCGGTGACGATGCTGGCGAGCGGGGGGCTGGGGCAGGTGTACTTTCATAATACGAATCCGAAGATTGCAACCGGGGACGGGCAGGCGATGGCGTTTCGGGCGGGGGTGTCGGTGGCGAATCTGGAATTCGTGCAGTTTCATCCGACGGCGCTGTATACGCCGGGGCGCTGGCCGTTTCTCATCAGCGAGGCGGTGCGCGGCGAGGGGGGGCGGTTAAAGAGTGTCGATGGGCGGTATTTCATGGAGGATGCGCACGAGCTGAAGGACCTGGCGCCCCGTGATGTGGTGGCGCGGGCGATTGACCGGGAGTTGAAGGAGACCGGGGAGGAGTACGTTCTGCTGGAGGTGCAGCACCTCGATGCGAAGTTCGTGAAGCAGCGTTTCCCGAATATATACAAGGAGTGTCTGCGTCGCGGGTTCGACATGACACAACGCTCGCTGCCGGTGGTGCCGGCGGCGCACTATGCGTGCGGCGGAGTGGTAGCATCGATAGCAGGGGAGACCGTACTGCACGGTCTTTTTGTGGCCGGGGAGGTGGCTATGACGGGCATGCACGGAGCGAACCGGCTGGCCTCGAACTCATTGTTGGAGGCAGTGGTGATGGCGCGCCGGGCGGCCGACAAGGCGACCGCGTATCTGAAGGAGACGGGCGGGCTGGAGTCGGACCATATCGACACGCCGTTGTTTTCATCGCTTCGCTATCCGCGGGAGAAGGTGCTGATTGCGCATGACCGAAACGAGCTGAACCGGGTTATGTCGGATTTCGTGGGGATTGTTCGCACCGAGGACCGCCTGAAACTGGCTCTGGAGCGGATTGGGCAGATTAAAGAAGGGATCGAGCAGTATTATCTGGCGACGCCGGCGACATACAACGTGGTGGAACTTCGCAATATGGCCACGGTGGCGGAACTGATTGTGCGGAGTGCGCTTTCGCGCAGGGAGTCACGGGGGTTGCATTACCTGCTGGATTATCCGGAAGCGAAGGAGGAGTATCGGCACGATACGATCATCAAGGGACGACTTGACAAAGGGCAAAGCGATGGCTGATCATCACGAGTTGATTGTAATTGTCGATTTCGGGTCACAGTACACGCAACTGATCGCGCGCCGGGTGCGGGAGGCGAAGGTGTATTGCGAGATGGTGCCGTGCACTGATGATATGACGGCGTTTGCCGAGCGCAACGTGAAGGGGTATATCCTTTCGGGGGGGCCGGCCTCGCTGAGCGATCCGCTGGCGCCGCGGACTGACCCGCGTCTGTTCACCCAGGGGAAGCCGATTCTGGGTCTGTGTTACGGGATGCAGTTGATGGCGGATCAGTTGGGGGGCGAACTGGTGCCCTCGACAAACCGTGAGTACGGCCGGGCGCGGCTGACGGTGCGCAAGAGTGACGGCCTGTTTGCGGGGCTTGGGCGGAACAGCCAGGTGTGGATGTCGCACGGGGACTCGATCAGCAGGATGCCGCCGGGGTTCGAGCTGATCGGATCGACAGAGTCGCTTCAGGTGGCCGCAATTGCGGATGAGAAGCGCCGGTTGTACGGTCTGCAGTTTCACCCGGAGGTGCATCATACGGAGCATGGGCGGGATATTCTGCACAACTTCCTTTTCGATGTTTGCGGGGCCGCGGGCGACTGGAGCCCGGAAGCGTTTCTCGACCTGGCCATTGACAAGGTGCGCGAGCAGGTTCAGGACGGCGAAGTGGTCCTGGGGATTTCCGGCGGGGTCGATTCGACGGTGGCGGCCATGGTGCTCAAGGCAGCGATCGGCGAGCGGCTGCACGCGGTGTTCGTCAACAACGGGCTGCTTCGCAAGAACGAGTTTGAGGATGTGACGGCGATGCTTCAGTCGCTGAAGCTCAATCTGTATCCGGTCGATGCCTCGGATACGTTTTTGGCGCGGCTGGCGGGGGTGGTCGATCCGGAGAAGAAGCGGAAGATTATCGGGAATACGTTCATTGACGTGTTCGAGGGTGAGGCTGAGCGTCTGGGCAGGATTGATTTTCTGGCGCAGGGGACGCTGTATCCGGACGTGATCGAGTCGGTCAGTTTCAAGGGGCCCTCGGTGACGATCAAGTCGCACCATAACGTCGGCGGTCTCAAGGACCGTATGAGACTGAAGCTGGTGGAGCCGCTGCGGGAATTGTTCAAGGATGAGGTGCGCCAGTTGGGCCGGGTGCTGGGGTTGCCGGAGTCGTTTATCAATCGGCACCCGTTTCCGGGGCCGGGGCTGGCGGTTCGCATACTCGGTGACGTGACCTACGAGCGGTGTAATGTGCTTCGCGAAGTGGATGCGATTTTTATCGAGGCGCTGTATCGGCATGGGATCTACAACGACATCTGGCAGGCGTTCGCGGTGCTGCTGCCGGTGAAAGCGGTCGGGGTGATGGGGGACGAGCGGACCTATGAGAACGTGGTGGCCCTTCGCGCGGTCACCTCGACCGATGCGATGACGGCGGACTGGGCGCGGATCGATCCGGACATACTGGGGGAGGTGTCTAATCAGATCATTCGCAATGTGCCGGGTGTAAATCGGGTGACCTATGATATATCATCGAAACCCCCCGCCACCATCGAATGGGAGTGATGTTGTCACTTTTGTGGTAGCGATGTGATTGGTGAATGGGGTGCGAACTGCTTGTCGTCACAGGTGCCACCATCGAATGGGAGTGACGTTGTCACTTTTGGGGTAGCGAGGGAAGGGGAGCGGTGTGATCGGGGGCAGGCCGGGAGGTATGGCGCGTGCAGGCCGCACATTTGATCCGGAGGAAAGACGAGCCGGTGCTACCCACCGGTGCGGGGGATGTCGAAACCTCGCTTCGCGATCGGCCTTCGGCCGACAGGGGTTTCGACCTACGGCTTGTCGTCACAGGTGCCACCATCGAATGGGAGTGACGTTGTCACTTTTGGGGTAGCGGGGGAGGGGTGAGGCACAGTGGTGGGCAGGGGTTTGGGGTTGCATGGGCTACGGCAGGGACAGGCGGGACGCCTGCCGCCCACGGGAATCTGTAAACCATGTCTCCGGTCTGCACCCCGGGCCGCCCACGAGATGTTGCTATCCTGGAGGTGAGGGAGGTGAGAGAGGAAAGAGTCGGCCGAGGCAAGCCTCGGGCCACCCCATTGTTTGTTCCTGAGTTGAGTTTGGTGTTGATATGGGGGTGTTGTTGCGATTGGTGCGCGGTTGTCACTGTTTGACTTGCATCGGGATGATCGACGGTTATCATGGACAATCGGGGCTATCAGGCGGATGAGATGAATCGCGACTTCCCGGTGTGGCAGCCAGCCTGAGCCAATATCTCTTCTTCGTTACACGGTAGTGGAGACCATAGGAGGTGGAGTGTGAAGAGGTTGATGTTGTTAGTGACGGCGATCGTGGTAGTCACTGGTGGATGTTCTGAGCGGGCTCAGCAGACGACAGAGGTGCCGTCGCATCTGCAGCCCTATGTTGAGTATGTGAAGCAACAGGGGCAGTCGCCGACCGAGTATATTGCGTCGAGATTTGCCGATCACGATGTGGTCTGGCTGGGGGAGATGCACGGGATCAAGCATGATCCGTTGCTCGTTCAGGAGCTGGTGCCGGTGGTCTATGAGCAGGGAGTACGCGGACTGGCGACGGAGTTTGCGCGCAAGGAAGACCAGCCACTGATTGACAGTCTGCTGAAGCTCAATGAGTATGACGAAGATCTGGCGCTGCTGGTAGCATTCCATAATGATTGGGGTTATCATGAATACCAGGATATCTTCAAGGCCGTTTGGGAGTTCAATCAGATGCTACCGGATACGTCGGAGCCGTTTTGGATTTACGGTATGAATTGCTCGCCCGACTGGTCACACGTCAAGTCTCCGGAGGATCGCGATAAGTACGAGGTAATGCAGAAGGTTTGGGGTGGCTGTAGCGAAGAGGACTGGGCGGAGGTGATACTCGAGCAGGTCGAACAGGGCAGGAAACTGCTGGCGTACAGCGGGATTCATCATGCCTTCACGCGGTACCTGCAACCGAGGGTCTTACCCGGGTCGGAACGCGGTGAGTTCAGGGGGTTTGAGGAGCACCGTGCAGCGCGTTATGTGTATGAGGCGTTGGGGGATCGTGTGATGACCGTCTTCCTGCACGCCCCATGGAATGGTCCACGCGGTTATGACGACTCCCTGTGTTTACCGGCAGGCGGGGTCGTTGATTCGGTGATGGCGCTGCTGGGGTCGGAGCACTACCCGGTTGGGTTTGATGTCGACACCGGTCCGTTTGGCGAACTCCGGGTCCCGCATACTGTGTATGCAATTGGCTATGAGGATTTCACTCTGGGGCAATACTGCGACGGGTACATTTTCCAGAGGCCGTTTGCTGAATATGAAGCAGTAACGGCCATACCGGGTTTCGTTAATGAGCAGAATCTGGAACAGGCTCGGCGTCAGAGGATGAGCTATCGTGATTTTACAGTGGAGAGTTACTACGAAGATGAGGTGTCGGGATTGCAACGTATGCAGGAAGCCTGGCGGCGATTGTATGAGTGAGCGGCCGGGACCTTGCGTATCATTTGTGGTGTTGTATCGTTGAACGTGAAGATGTAAGTTGCGAGCTATGAGGCTGATGCGGATGATCATCTGGGTTGTGGGAGCAGTTGGAGTTGTTGTCGGTGTCGTGATGGTGTATTTTTGGCTGATTCAGGACCGGATGGTTTTCGCGCCGACCAGGGAGTATGCTGTGACGCCCGATCAGTTGGGGCTGGTGTATGAGTCGGTGGCGCTGCAGCATGCGGGCGGGCCGAAGATCGTGGGGTGGTATTTCCCGGCCGATCAGCCGATGATGGGCGCAACGGTGGCGCCGAGCGGGGTGACGGTGCTGTTCTTTCACGGTAACGGCGGGAATAATTCGCACCGGATGGAGTCAATGGAGTTCCTGCTTGGTTTGGGGGCCAGCGTCTTCTTGATTGACTATCAGGGCTATGGTCAGTCCGAGGGGAAACCAAGTGAGAAGGGTCTGTATGCTGATGCGCGGCTGGCCTGGGATTGGTTGACGGGGGAGAGGGGATGCCGGGCGGGGGACATTGTGATCATGGGGCGGTCGCTTGGCGGGGCGGTGGCGGTTGAGTTGGCGACTGAGGTGAAGGCGCGGGGGGTGTTGGTGGAGTCCTCGCTGACCTCGGTGGTGGATATGGGGCGGGAGCTGTTGCCGTTTCTGCCGGTGAAGTGGCTGGCGCGGTATGCGTTCGATTCGGCGGGAAAGATCGGGCGGGTGGGTTGTCCGGTGCTGGTGACGCATTCGCCGCAGGATGAGATGATACCGTATCGTATGGGGGAGAGGCTCTATGAGTTGGCGCCGGAGCCGAAGGAGTTCGTGCGGCTTTCCGGGGGGCATAACGACCGGGGGTATTTTGCGAGTGGGGAGTACGTGGAGGCGGTGAGGCGGTTGCTGGACGGGCGGTTGGGTGATGGTGCCGGTGGGTCGACAAAATCGGTTGACAAGGGCGGTTCAAGCGGCTATCGTGGAGCCTCGTGAAGCAGTAAGACTATGCTGGACAAAGAGAAACTGATCGAATACGTACAGCCGGTCGAGCATGACCTGGCTGAGTTCAAGCGCAAGCTGAACGACAATCTCAAGGGTGATTCTCCCCTGATTAGTTCGATTGCCCGTCACCTGCTGAAGTCCCGCGGCAAGCGGATTCGGCCGGTGTTTCTTTTTCTGTCCTCGCGGGCGGCGGATAGTTTCACTGACAAGAGTGTTGATGCCTCGCTGGCGATTGAGCTGATCCACACCGCGACGCTGCTTCATGACGATGTGGTGGATGAGTCGGAGATGCGGCGGGGGCAGGAGACGGTGAACGCCCAGTGGACGAATTTGATTTCGGTGTTGATGGGTGATTACCTGTTTGCCAAGGCATTTCGGTTGATGGTGGCCACCGAGTCACTGGATTTGATGCAGGCGATATCACGGGCGACGGAGCGCGTGAGTGTGGGGGAACTTCGACAGATCGAGGAGACGAGCAATTACGATTTGTCGGAGGAGGAGTATGTCTCGATAATTGCCGATAAGACGGCCTCGCTGTTCACAGTATCGTGTGAGGCCGGGCCGATATTGTCGCGTCGGGATGCGGGGCAGCGTCGGGCGTTTGCGACATTCGGGGAGAAGGTGGGGATAGCCTTTCAGGTGGCCGACGATTTGCTGGATTTTGTGGGAGATGCCGAGATTACGGGCAAGCAGCCGGGCAACGATGTTCTGACGGGGAAGGTGACGCTGCCGCTGATTTATTCGCTTCGTAAAGTGAGCAAGCCGAGCCGTCGGGAGATAGTGACCTATCTGGGCAAGACCGAAGGGGAGGAGCGTTTTGACCGGGTCAAGGTGTTCGTGGAGGAGACCGGCGGGATCGACTATGCCTACGGCCGCGCGAACAGCCTGTGTGATGAGGGGCTGGAGGCTATCGGGGATCTGGGGGATTCGGTGTACTTCCGGTCGCTGGTGGAACTGGTTCGCTTTACTACTGCCCGTGTTGCCTGATTCCGGGCATGTTTACTTCCTGGTGTGGTACCATCTGTCGAGTGTTATCAGGGCGAATCTGCCCTCTGAGGTTGCGGGCGGGGGAGAACATGCCTGCGGTGGCGGAGTATAAGAGCTGATGCTGGGATTTCAGGATATACGTATCGACTTTCTGACCGGGCAGCCGTGGCTGGTGGTGCCGGCGCTGCTGGTGTTGCTGGGGTTGTCGGTGTGGCTGTACCGTCGCACGAACCCGCCGTTGCCGATGTGGCTGAGGATGGTGCTGGGGGGGCTTCGGGTGCTGGCGATTGCGGGTATCGTGATTGCCCTGTCGGAGCCGGTGGTCAGCTACACGCGGACGTTCGAGCGTCCGCGCAAGATCACGGTGCTGGTGGACCATTCGGGGAGTATGGAGAAGCAGGAGTCGGGGTTATCGCGCCGGGCGCGGGCGGATTCGCTGTTGTCGACGGCGATGTTTGAGCGGCTGGGTGCTCAGGCGAAGGTGACGACGTTGTTTTTCGGGGGGGATGTGACGGGTTCGCGGTCGCAGGTTATGAGGGATCGGACGGCGCTGGGGGACGTCATTGTTGAGCGGGAGCGTCAGGAACTGGGGGACATGGCGGACTATTGGCTGTTGGTCAGCGATGGGCGTTGGAATGCGGGGCGGGATCCGCTGGAGGCGGCGCGGGGGCTGAGAAGCCCGGTGTATGCGATCGATGTTGCGGGCAGTTCGGGGAATTTCGATGTGGGGCTGGTGGAAGCGGATTGCAGTTCTATTTTGTTTGCGGGGCAGGCGACGGAAGTTAAGGCGACGCTGAGTTTCAACCAGGCGCGTGACAGCGTGATTACGGTGCAGTTGCGCGATTCGGCGCGGGTGATCACGCAGAAGGACATTCGGCTGGATCAGGAAAGCGGCCTGGCGGATGTGGTGCTGGATTACACGCCGAGTCAGCCGGGGCAGAGGATTCTGACGGTATCGGTCCCGGTGCGGGAGGGGGAGGAGAATCCGGGCAACAACAGCCAGTCATTGGCGGTGAAGGTGCTCAAGAGCCGTCTGGCGGTGCTGTTGGTCAGCCATGCTCCGGACTACGAGGTTGGTTTCCTGTCGCGGTTCCTTCGTCAAGCGGACAAATACGAGGTCGAGCTGGTTGTTCCGGCGGCCAAGGCGGGGAATTTGGCGGGGGCGTTTCCTGATCGGCAGACGGAGCTGAACCGGTATGACCTGGTGGTGCTTCATGATCCCTCGGTGGGGGAGCTGGCTCGGTACGGTGATCTGCTGCGGGGGTATCTTGGCGATCGTGGGGGAGCGTTGATGGTGCTGATGGGGCAGCGTTTCGGTCGGCAGGCGCCGGATGAGCGGAGCCGAGAGTTTTTGCCGTTCTGGCCGAGCCGGAGCGGCGGGTTTCGACCGGTGCAGTTTCAGGGGGTGCCGGCCGAGGGGCAGTTGTTTCATCCGGCGGTTCGACTGGGGGAGAGTCAGACGGCTATAAGGGAGGCGTGGGCGCAGTTGCCGCCCTTTGAGTCGGTGGTGTTGTGTGATGAGATGGCTGCCGACGGGGTGATGTTGGTATGGGGATCGGGGCCGCTGGAACGACACGGGCGAGTCCCCGTTCTGGGCTATCGGCGAGTGGGCGCCGGGAAGATCATAGCTGCGGCCGGGTTGCCGCTGTGGCGGTGGGGATTCACGGGGGCAGGTGGTGGCGGTGACCGGGCGTATGGCGATTTCATGGAGGGGGCGATCAGTTGGCTGACGGTCCGCGATGATTTTGCCCCGGTGCAGGTGAAGCCGACCAATGAGGTGTACCGTCGGGGTGACGAGGTTGTCTTTGAAGGGCATGCGTATGACCAGGGGTACCGTCCGCTGGACCAGGTGCAAGGTATGGTGTCGGTGATCCGCGGGGAGGACGGGATCAGCCGCGAGTCAGATTTGTCGCCGGTGGGGAGCGGTGAGTACGAGGCGCGGTTTTCGGACCTGGCCTCGGGGCAGTATCGGTGGCGGGGGGAGCTTCGCAGTGAGGGGGAGTTGTTGAAGGCGGATTCGGGGACGGTGGTGGTGGAGGCGTATTCGCTGGAGGAGTTCGATCAGCGGGGTGATCCGGCGACGCTGGCGGCGCTGGCCGATGCGACGGGAGGGGCGTATTTCACCTACGAGCAGTTTACGGAGGCTCTGGAGCGCCTGGATACGCAGCGGGTAACGCAGACCCGGAAGGCCGAGTTGACGGCATTTGACGGTGATATCTGGTGGATCATCGTGCTGATAGCGCTGTCGACGGAGTGGTTGATTCGCAAGCGGAATCAGTTGCTGTAGTGTGGGCAGGCCGGCATGGTGTTGCCGAGGGGGTCAGTCTTTTGATGGGTTTTCAGCGTGGTCGGGGTTCGGCTGGCCAAGGCGCTCGGCGATTTGACGCAAATTGAGTTTCTGACCCAGTTCGATTTTCTGGTCGGAGAGGTTCATCAGGGTATTCTGAATGCGTTCGGCGCACCTGCTGATTTGCTGGACGTAGTGTTTCTGGTCCTCAGAGAGACCTTCGGATTCGTCCTTGAGGAAGTCGGTGTAGCCGAGGATGCCGGCCAGGACGTTGTTCAGCTCGTGATTGAGGTTGAGGCATTGCGCGATGTACGGTTTGAGAGCGCGAAAGAGGGCGAGTTCCTCTTTGAGTTCGTCGCTGAGAGATGAGTTTTCGATCATCTTGTCCATGATTCCCCTTATTTTCGAGCGCGCCTGTCGAGCGCGTTGTTCCCTGTACCCAAGTATCGGCAGAAGCGGCAGATAACTGAGCTTTTGTGCCGATGGGCCGATTGTCACCTTGCGTGTATATTGCACGAGATGTACCTTGATGGCAAGGTAATTCGAAAAGGAGAAGTTGAATGAAGCTAGCGGTGTTGGGCGCGGGGCTTATGGGGCGGGCGGCGGTATACGATTTGAGCAGGCTTGAGGATGTGGAGGCCGTGGGTGTCTTTGATATAGACGGGGGGCTGGCGCAGGCGGTGGCCGGGGAGTTTGGTAACGGCAAGGCGACGGCAGGGCAGCTCAACGCGGCCGATCAGCCGGCAGTGACGAAGGTACTGGAGGGGGTTGACGGGGCGATTTCGTGTGTGACATACGCGCTGAACGGGACGTTGTCGCGTGCGGCGATTGCGGCGGGGTGTCATCTGGTTGATTTGGGGGGGAACAACGATATGGTCAGGGAGCAGTTGGCGCTGGATGCGAAGGCGGCCGCGGCGGGAGTGCTGATCGTTCCTGACTGCGGGCTGGCGCCGGGGATGGTGTCGGTTCTGGTGGCTGATGCAGTGGCGCGCATGGAGAGCGTGCGGACGGTGAAGATTCGGGTGGGGGGACTGCCGCAGCATCCGCAACCGCCGCTGAACTATCAGATGGTGTTTTCGGCGGAGGGGTTGATCAATGAGTACTGGGAGTCGTGCGTGATTCTGGAGGGCGGGCGCAAGAAGATAGTGGAACCGATGACTGATGTTGAGGCGCTGGAGTTTGAGTCGGTGGGGCGGCTGGAGGCGTTTTACACGTCGGGGGGGACGTCAACGCTGCCGGACACGTACGAGGGGAAGATAGATTTTCTTGATTACAAGACGATTCGCTATCCGGGACACTGTGCGTTGTTCCGGCCGATGCTTCAGATCGGGCTGGCCTCGCGCGAGAAGCTGACGGTTGACGGGGCCCAGGTCTCGCCGCGTGAGGTATTCAAGCGGGTGCTGGAGACAAGCCTGTCGTACGGTGATCTGGACATGGTGCTGGTTCGGGTGACGGCAGAGGGGAAGCTGGGCGGCGCGGAACACCGGGTGGTGTACGAAGTGGTGGATCGCCAGAAATCGAACGGTGATTTGACGGCGATGATGCGCATGACGTCGTTTCCGGCCTGTATTGTGTTGTGGATGATAGTATCGGGGCACATTGTGGAGCGGGGCTGCAAGCCGCAGGAACAGGTTGTGGACAGCGGCGTGTTTATCAGTGAACTGGAAAAACGAGATATCGAGCTGAAGATAGCATAGCTGGAGACAGCGTAGCCGGGGAGTTGTGCGCGGGGCGACAGGGCGGTCTCAGAGGTCGTCGTCGAGATCGAGGTCCTTGATGTCTGATTCCGGGATGCGCACGACAAGGTCGCTGGTTACCTTGCACTGGCAGGCGAGGCGGGAGACCTCGGAGACGTCCTCGGCTTCATCGAGCATATCCTGTTCATCCTCGGACATCTGGTTGAGTGAGTCATAGCCCTGTTCGATGTGGACATGACAGGTGGAGCAGGCGCAATTGCCACCGCAGTTGTGGTTTATTTTGATGTTGTTATTGAGGGCGGCATCGAGCAGAATCGTCCCCTCGGGCACCTCAACTTCGACATCCACAGGCAGAAAACGTACTTTGGGCATTCCCATCCGGCCGTCGGTTTTGGTCTGCGACTTCGTGTTTGCAGCGCCAATTAATGTCATGGTGTCGGTCTTGTCCACTATTTTGCGGTGTCGGGGCTGGTTTTCCTGAAGATGACGATGTTGTCGTGGTCATTGCCGAACCGGATGCTGCTGGCTACCGGTACGAGGCGGGCGGTGATGGCCATGAAGGCCCAGGGGGGATGATGGTGGAGTCGCAGCCGCTAAGGAGGATGTGGCTGGCTTGGTATTGGGAGAAGTCGTGGTCCGCGAGCCGGGCCAGGAAGTCTTCCTGTCTGAAGACCTCCCGGTCAAGGAAACGGGTGATACTGATGACGGTGCAGGCCATAGCGGGGATTCGGTTGCGGGCATTTCAGCAGGTGAAGGATGAGCCACAGCCGCAGGATCGTCGGGCGTTGGGGTTGCTGAAGTTAAAGCCGCCACCGAGGAGGCCGCCCTTGTATTCGAGGATGCAGCCGGCGAGGTAGGGGGCGGCGGCGGTGTCGATCAGGACGGTGATGCCGTCGTGGTCGAACTGCAGATCGTTGTCCTTGATGCTGGTGTCGAAGGCCATGCTGTAGGACATGCCGGAGCACCCGCCGGCGGCGACGCCGATTCGCAGGTACAGGGGTTGTTCGTTTTCCAGTTGAATCAGGCGCTTGATTTCGGTGGCGGCCTCGGGGGTAATGGTGACAATATGTTCGGCTGCACCGGTGTGTTCGTTTGTGCCGGTAGTGTTGTGCATATCAGACATGATGAGCTCCTGTACTGTCGGCCGATCCGGCTATAGTGGATCGGTTTAGTTCATGTTGTGACGGCCATTCGGTATAACGCGCCTGCTGCGGGCGGGTTCCCGGTTTGGTCGGTGGGACGCCTTTGGGCAGCAGCGGTGGCCGTATGTGATTAATTACGTGAGCAGGGGCGGGTTGTGTTTGCACTGGGATGCAGGGGATGTTGTGGGGGTGAGAGGATGTGGGGCCCCACAGGCGGTAATGTGGCGTTCATGGACCAAATGGATAATTTTTCGGTTGGTGGTCAAGAAATTTGTGGACTAATAACATCTTTTTTCGTATAACCTGTGAACGTGGAAGCAGAAGTATACAATCCGGCTCTGCGTTGCAAGGACAGGACAGAGAACATAACAGACAAGAAGGACTTATTGTATGAGACTATCGAGGAAATCAGATTATGCCCTTCGGGCGGTTCGTCATTTTGCCAATCTGCCCAAGGACAAGCTGGGTTCGATCAGTGCGGTGGCTGAGGCGGAGTCGGTCCCCCGGGAGTTTCTGGCGAAGATATTGAAAGATTTGACCCGGAGCGGTATTTTGGTGGCTTACCAGGGGGTCAAGGGGGGGTATCGACTGGCACGGTCGGCCCGGGATGTGACGTTTCTTGATGTGATAGAGGCGATAGACGGACCGATTCACCTGAATTTGTGTACTGAGAGCGAGACCTGCCGTTGTGAGCGTTACGATGACTGCTCGATGCGCAATTTCTGGGTGACGCAGGAGAAGGCGTTTCGCCGGATACTTCAGAAGCAGCACTTCGGTAAGTACAAGGTGCGCAAGAGACAGGGGCCGTCGCCGCAGAAACGCTTGGCGATGGTGGGGAAGAAGGACTGACGTGTGGGCGGCAGGGTGGCGGGCATCGGCGGTGGTTGACGGGGGCAGTCGAGACCCTGGGGGCTGCGGTTTAGTGGCCCAGACGGGCTGCAGACGAAGGTGAGACGCACTCGGAGCGAGGGGTCGGTGCGTTGCGGATGTACGCCGGGGTGTTGAGTTGCCGTTGAATTGAGGATCCGTCAGACAAGCCCGGAGTCGCGCTGTTTGGGGCCGGCTGCCGGGCTTTTTTGTGTGGTGGCGGGGCAAACCTTGTGCGGGCGGGCCGGAAGTGCTTATATTGGCGGGTTGACCGTTGGTTAGCGGTTGTCGCCGGAGCCGGCATGGCGCCATGCGGGCGCAGTGCTTGTGTGGTGTCGGGAGAACGGAAGTGACCGGCGTGGTGTTAAAGGATTAAGAAGCAGATCTTTTCAGGAGATGTGGCCGTGATAGAGAAGTTCAATGAGAAGCAGCACAGGGTGAAGGTTGGTCTGGCGGAGATGCTCAAGGGCGGGGTGATCATGGATGTGGTCAGCGCGGAGCAGGCCAGGATCGCTGAGGATGCCGGAGCGGCGGCGGTGATGGCGCTGGAGCGGGTACCTTCGGACATCCGTGCTGAGGGCGGGGTGGCGCGCATGGCGGACCCGGATGTGATTGAGGGGATTAAGCGGGCGGTGACGATTCCGGTGATGGCGAAGTGTCGTATTGGTCATTTTGCGGAGGCGCGGGTTCTGGAGTCGCTGGAGGTAGACTTCATCGACGAGTCCGAGGTGCTGACGCCGGCGGACAACAAGTATCATGTGGATAAGTGGTCGTTCAAGGTGCCGTTTGTGTGCGGATGTCGCAACCTGGGCGAGGCGCTGCGTCGCATTTCCGAGGGTGCGGCGATGATTCGCACGAAGGGGGAAGCGGGGACGGGTGATGTATCCGAGGCCGTGAGGCATCTTCGGGAGGTCAATGGCGCGCTACGGGCGCTTGCGGCGGTGCGGGAGGACGAGTTGTACGGTGTTGCCAAGGACCTGCAGGTGCCGGTTGAGCTGGTGCGGTATGTGCACGAGCACGGGAAGCTTCCGGTGCCGAATTTTGCGGCGGGCGGGGTGGCGACTCCGGCCGATGCGGCGCTGTGCATGCTGCTTGGTGCCGAGGCGGTGTTTGTGGGTTCGGGGATATTCAAGTCTGACGAGCCGGTCAAGCGGGGGAAGGCGATTGTGACGGCAGTGACGAACTACGAGGATTTCGCGGTCATCGCGCAGGCCTCGCGCGGGCTGGGGAATGCGATGAAAGGTATTCAGGTGCAGACGATGGCCCCGGAGGATTTGCTGCAGACGCGGTAGGGGAGTGGGTTTGGGGTGTTTTCGGTAATTAGCGGGAACAATGTGGTTCGGCCGCACCTTTACAGGTTATGTGAAGAGCGTGCGGCCGTTTCTGCTGAGCAGTACGGATGGGTGCGCGCTCGTGGAATGTTGAGAAGACTGTGTGTGTGGATGTTGAATATGGCAGCGATTTCTGTGTTGCCGACGCGCCGTGCGGCAGTTGCCGACTATGCAACATGCTGTCGGCCAATAATTTCGTGCAATCTCTCGCTTCGGATTGAAGATGTTCATCATAGCTCGATTTTTCGAAAAAAAACTTGCGTCAACGATACCATAAGGGTTCCTTGGGGCGACATAACCAAGGAAACTGACGGTTGGTCCTCAGGTGGATCAACACAGGACTTAATCTATCAAGGAGGTTTTCACATGTTCAAAAAGCTATTGCTTCTCACTGCCGTTTTGGTTCTGGCATTTGCCGTGACCAGCACTGCGAAGGACCTGACCGGTCGTTTTGGCCTGGGTTACTATGAGTCTGATGCTCCGGTTGGTATCCGCTACTGGGTGAACGAGAAGATTGGTATTGATGCCGGTATCGGTTTCCAGAGCATTGACGGTTTCATGGATGCAGACGGTGACAACACCAGCGCCACGAATGTGTGGTTCTCATTTGGTATTCCGTATGTAGTCTATCCGACCGAGCGTGCCAACTTCATGTTCCGTCCGGGTGTCTTGTTCGGCATATTCGATGAGGATTACTTCGATCCCAAGACTGAGATCACGATTCAGTTGCACCTGGTTGCCGAGGTTTTCTTCGGTGACAACTTCTCACTGGAAGCGGCTCACGGCCTGAACATCCTGCTTCAGACCCCCGCAGATGATGATGCCGATAACCTGGCCCACTTCGGTACTGTTTCAGGCAGCATCACCCAGCTTGGGTTCCATTTCTACTTCTAAACCGAACGGTAGTTATTCTGACGATTCTGCGGGAGCAGCCGGAAGGTTGCTCCCGTTTTTTTGTGGGGGGGATTGTACGGCTATGGTTGGGGCAGGCGGGACGCCTGCCGCCCACGAGAGTTGTCGAAACCTCGCTTCGCGACCCCTTCGGGGCGGGGGTTTCGACCTACAGCAGGGGTTTCGACCTACGGAGGAACGTGGGTGGGGGGTGTGGCAGAATGGGCTTGTCGGATTGGGTTTGCCACGTATATTCAACGGGTCAACTACAGGCAAACCCGATACGTGCAGCACTGGCGATGAAGCAGTACCCGATAGAGTTTGAGTGTCGCAAACGGATTGATTTCTGGCCGGAGAAACCGGAGGTATGCCGGGGGGATATTCTCGAGATTGGTCCGGGGCGTGGCGATTTGCTGATGCACATGGCCCAGGCGCACCCGGATAAGACGTTTGTGGCGATCGAGATCGGGAAACGTCGGTTTTTCAAGCTGATCCCACGGCTTCTGAAGCGGAACATCAAGAATATCCAGTTGATCGGCGGCAATGCGAGAGTTGTGCTGCCGCTGTATTACCGAAGCGACGTATTCGAGCAGGCGTATGTGCTGTTTCCCGATCCGTGGCCGAAGAAGCGACACATTCCGCACCGGTTGCTGTCGGTGTCGTTCATGACGCTGGTGGCGCGGTCGCTGAAGGTCGGGGGGGATTTCTTCGTGGCCACCGATGTTGCCGATTATGCTGACTGGGTGCTTGAGAACGCCTCACAGATGGAGTTTTTGGAGCTGGCGCGGCGGCCGACCTTGAATGAACCGTTGATTGATGGCTATATCCCTACGTTCTTTGAGGCGAAGTGGCGGGAGATGGGGCGGGATATACACTATCAGCACTATCGTAAGGTGCGAGAGATCACCGAGGCACTCGATGGCGATGCGAAGAAGGTGGTGGAGATTCTGGGGGAGAGGTAGACCTGTGCGCGGGCCGGTTTCGATCAACGATGTCGGAACCTCGCTTCGCGATCGGCCTTCGGCCGACAGGGTTTCCGACCTACGGCAGCTCGATGGCGATGCGAAGAAGGTGGTGGAGATTCTGGGGGAGGGGTAGCAGGGGATTGACCGGCGGGGGCTTACAGCAGATCTATTTGGCACCACGAGGAGCGGGGGAGCTGGTTTTCGATCAGGCCGCGCTCGCGGAGCAAGCCGCAGGCGAGGGGGAGCTGCTCATAGCGGAGCATTACGAACCCCGGGCGGCAGTCGGCGATGCGGGCGGGGTGGATCGTGATCGATTCACCCGTGAAATAACGTTGGGTCTCGTGGCGGTCAAGATCGATGATCTCGCGCTGTACGTGCCTGCCGAATAGCTGAAACAGTGCGGTGGAGGGTTTGACGGTGCGTTCGACGCGGGCGATGAGGCAACCGGCGACATCGGGCCGGGGCGTGTCGATAGTCAGTATGGGGCCGAGGTGGACGCGGCCGCGCGATGCCCGGTAGAATTGCCATGGTTCCCAGGGCGAGGGATCAAGTGCGAAGCGTTCGCGAAGATAGCCGACTACCCGTTGCCTGATGTGTTCGGGGCAAATGGTCATGATTTGCGTATCCTCGCCATGAAGAAGCCATCGGTATCGTGAACGTGCGGCCAGACACGGGCGCAGGCAGTGACGCGGGGGTCGTAGCGCGCCGATTCAAACTCGGCGATGCCGGGGCTGAAGGTGATCCGGTCAACGTGTATGGGTTCAAGGCTGGCCTGGGGGCGTCGGCGCAGCAGGATGTCGACCACGCCCTCATTCTCCTCGGGAGCCAGCGAGCAGGTGGCATATAACAGAAGGCCGCCGGGGGTGAGCAGGTCGAAAGCGCGCAGG
Organism: uncultured Ignavibacteriales bacterium; assembly: GCA_964627305.1. Lineage (GTDB taxonomy): Bacteria > Zixibacteria > MSB-5A5 > GN15 > FEB-12 > WJKG01. The sequence goes on from CAZVHP010000003.1 coordinate 51,716, forward strand.
AGGAGTTGTTGCTGCAGGGAGGAGTGGCCCTCGTAGAGGGTTTCTTTCCAGCGTGCAAGCAGGTGGGGGTTTTTGCGGATAGTGCCCTCGGAGCTGCAGGGTGCATCGAGCAGAATGAGGGGGAACAGCTGATCCGGCGGCCACTTTCGCAGATCATGGTTGGTGATCAGGGTGTTGAGCACACCTTGTCGCTCGAGATTGAACTTGAGGGCGCGGACCCGTCCGAACTGTTTGTCATTGGCGATGATGGTGCCCTTGTTGGCCATGAGAGCGGCCATCAGGGTGGTCTTTGACCCGGGGGCGGCGCAGGCATCAAGGACGCGTTCGGCTGTTGTCAGTTCGGACCTGATGGCCAAAGGCGGCAGCATGGAGGCCAGTTCCTGCATGTGGATGTGGCCGAGGACCTGTTCCAGCACAAGGGGTTCGGGGCGGGGTGAGTCGGCCGGGTAGCGGTCGATGATGAAGGCATCGTCGTACCAGGGTACGGGGACAAGTCGGCAGCCATACGCCTCGATACGGGCGCGGGCGGTGGCGGGGTCGGTCTTGAGGTGATTAACGCGGAAGCTTCGGCGAGGCGGCTGCAGCAGGGCCTCGGTGAGGGCCTGAGGGTCGGGGACAAGGGACCGATAGCGTTCGGTCATGCGCTCGGGGAAGACGGGGGGGGTGTTGTTGGTTGTGCGATTTCTGTCCATTGGGTATCTCGGGGGCTACTCGAATATGACTGAAACAAACCGCGGGGCAAGGGAAATCAGGCGGGTATCAAGATGGGCGTTGCCGGAAAAGACAGCGAAGAAAAAGATTGACATATCGGGATTATGCGTCTTTTTTGGGTTAATTGTGAAACCCCGGTCCGGAATGTCCGTAGACCGTTTATTATACATGAATTGGTAACCCGACAACAGACCACGATTCAGGAGAGACTGCAGATGGCCAACATGATGATCAAGGTATATCGTGGCGAGCAGGCAGGGCTGTTTCTTGGCGGCCCGAGCGGAGGGTTATCGATCACGTGAGATATTTCACAGAGTGACTATGATTCCCCGCCGCGCCACGAGAGTTCGGCGGGGATTTTTTCTGCCCTCCGAACTGTCGAAGAGACTGTTTCCCAGTAACTTGACTTTGACAGGATAATACAATGACAGCTGAGTTTTACGAAAACGAAGAGATGGGCGAGCACGAAAGAGACATGGCTTTTGGTACGGCCTTTCGTGCGTTGGTCCCTTATATAAAGGCACATCGCAGGCGGTTGATGGTTTGCCTGCTGCTTCTGTTCGGTACGACAGCCCTGTCGCTGTCGTGGCCGTGGCTGGTGCAGCGGACTATTGACGGTCCCCTGGCTGAGCAGCTTGCGCTTGATGTTGTCGAGCGCAGTTTTGCGCCGTTGGTGGCGTTTGGTCTGGCTATCCTGCTGATTCAGGCGCTGAACCTGCTGTTCCAGTATTTCCAGCGGGTGAAGCTGGAGTCGGTTGGGCAGGATATCATGCTGGATCTTCGGCAGGGCCTGTTCCGGCATATTCTCAGTCAGGATATATCGTTTTTCGATAAGCACCCGGTGGGACGTCTGATGGCGCGGGTGGAGTCGGATACGGAGTCGCTGCGGTTGCTGTTCACCAATACGGTGGTGCTGGTGGTGGGTGATCTGGTGCTGATACTTGGGATCTGGTCGGTGATGATCTACCACGAGTGGCGGCTGGGTTTGCTGGTGTCTGGTCTGTTCCCGTTGATTCTGGGGCTGGTGTATGTCTTTCACAAGATAACCACGCACCGCTTTCTGGAGGTACGCAAGCGGATGGCGGAGGTGACAGCGACGCTGACGGAGTTTCTGCATGGGATGTCAATTGTTCAGATATTCCACCGTGGCGACTATGCCCGCGACCGTGTGTACCGGGTGAACGAGCGGAAGTTCAGCGAGGACGCGTATGTCAATATAGCGGTCTGTATTTTCTTCAACACGCTGTTCTTTCTGGAGTACGTGAAGATCGGCATGGTGCTCTTTCTGGGTGTCATGTGGGGTATTACTCCGGGGACGATCGTGCTGTTTATCCTGCTGATCTGGCGTGAGTTCGATCCTATCGCGCGGGCGGCCGACCAGCTGGGTTCGTTCCAGAAGGGTATCGCGGGTGCGCGGCGGATTTTCGCGCTGCTTTCGGTGCAGCCGCGGTTGAATCCGCCACAGAAGCCGGCCGAGTGGGACGGACTGAAAGAGGGCATCCGCTTTGAGCATGTCTGGTTCTCGTATACGGACAGTGAAGACTGGGTGCTTCGCGATGTGAGTTTCGAGATTCCGGTCGGCAAGCGGATAGCGCTGGCCGGTGTGACCGGCGGTGGCAAGTCGACCATCATATCGCTGCTTCTGCGGATGTATGATCCGCAGCGGGGGCGCATCCTGGTCGATGGTATTGACATTCGGGAGCTTGATCTTGAGAAGCTTCGTCGCAGTTTCGCTTTGGTGCTTCAGGATATCATCCTGTTTCCCGGGACGGTCGAGGCGAATATCGGTCTGGAGGCCGAGGGTCTTTCTCGCGAGCAGATCGTGGCCGCGTCGCGGACGGTGGCTGCGGATCGGTTTATCTCGCGGCTTGCAGACAAGTACGACACCGAGGTCAGCGAGAAAGGCTCGAATTTCAGTCGCGGGGAACGTCAGTTGCTGTCGTTTGCGCGGGCACTGGTGGTGAATCCTGATCTATTGATTCTGGACGAGGCGACCAGTTCGGTAGACCCGGAGACGGAGCGGACGATTCAGGCCTCACTCAAGCGGTTGATGAAGGGCCGTACCTCACTGATTATCGCGCACCGTTTGTCGACGATACTTGATGTCGACCAGATTCTGGTGCTTCGGCGCGGTGAGATTGTGGAACGTGGGACGCATACGGAGTTGCTGCTGGCCAACGGCTACTACTCCAAGCTGTTCCACCTTCAGTTCAAACATGCCAATGGAGATATGACTCGTGTTAGATAAATTCAAGTGGTTGTGGCGGTTTTACCGCTACTATCCGAAGGTGATCGCGATCCTGCTGATTCTGACGCCAATCCAGGTGGCGATTGCGGTGACGGTACCGCGTATGGTGGGATTTACGATCGACTACCTGAAGCAGGACCAGGTGCCGGAGCACTGGCTGGCGCAGCTTGTTGTCAGTCTGGGTGGCTATCTGAACCTTGGTCCGGGGCAGTCATTCGGTCTGGCTTTCGTGTTGATGGGGTTGGTGGCAGTGATTCTGTATGCCTACTTCCAGTCGTGGCGGGCCTGGATGAATGTTCGGCTGGAGTGGCACTTTCGTCAGGATGCGTTCGACCGTATCACGGAGAAGGGTCCGGACTTTTTCAACCGGTTCCGGACGGGCGACATGGTGACGCGTCTGACCGATGATGTAGCGGAGAAGCTGTCGTGGTTTGCGTGCAGCGGCATCTTCCGCTTCTACGAGGCGACGCTGTCGGTGCTTTTCATTATCGTGATGATGATCAGTATCGATCCGATTATCACCATGTGGACGGCGGGACCGCTGCCGCTGCTGATTTTGATCTTTTTCAAGACGTCGTCGTTGCTCGACCGTCGCTATGAGGCGTTGCAGCGCAGCATCTCGGTAGTCAATGACGCCATGGAGGCCTGCTTTTCGGGGATCCGGGTGGTCAAGGCGTATGTGCGCGAGGCGGCGCAGCGGGCCGGTTTTGACAAGGCCACGGAGGAACGTCGGCAGGCCGAGATCGACACGGTGAAGTCGTGGACGATTATCGAGTCAATGTACCACTATATCTGGCAGTTCGCGGTGGTGGTGGTGCTGTTTGTCGGCGGGTACAAGGTGCTGTTCTCCGGTCTGACACTGGGCGACATGGCAACGTTCATTTACTACGTGACGTGGCTGGTGTTCCCGATGTTCGATGTTGGCCAATTTTTGGTGAAGTCGCGCCAGTCGGCGGTTTCGATCAACCGCCTGGTGGAGATGGAGGATGTCAAGCCGCTGGTGGCCAATACGGGCACAGTGGCCGGCAACGGTAACCTCGAGGGCCCGCTGGAATTCGATCATGTCAGTTTTGGGTTCGATGGATGCGAGCGTCCGATCATCGATGATGTTTCGTTCCGGGTCGAGCCGGGCGAGACGGTGGCGGTGGTCGGTCGGGTGGGGGCCGGCAAGAGCTGGCTGGTGAACATGGTTCCGCGGCTGGTGGAGCCAACCGGGGGGCGGGTCCTGCTTAACGGCCATGATCTTCGCGAGTTCCGGCTTGAGGACCTTCGCAGGAGTATTGGTTATGTGCCGCAGGAACCGGCGTTGTTCTCGGATACGGTGCGCAACAACATCGTGTTTGGCCGTGAGGGTATCAGTGACACCCTGCTCGAGTGGGCGCTGGAGGTGTCGCAGCTCAAGCAGGAAGTGGCGCATTTCCCGCAGGGGATGGATACCCCCATAGGGACGCGCGGGATGTCGATTTCGGGCGGTCAGAAGCAGCGGCTGGGTCTGGCCCGGGCGCTGGTGGGCAAACCGCGTATCCTCATTCTGGATGACTGCACCTCGGCGCTGGATTCGCGCACCGAGGCGGCGCTGTGGGAGCGGTTGCATGAGGTGATGCCCCAGATGACGGCGATTTTGATCACGCATCGTCCGGACACGCTGCAGCGGGCGGATCGGATTTTCGTGCTTCGCGACGGGAAGGTTGTGGAGCATGGGCGGCATCTCGAGTTGCAGGGATCCGGGGGTGAGTATGCGCGGATCTATCGTCGGTTTGAGTTGGCGGAGCAGGTGTCGTAAGCAACAGAGGAGTGCGTGCGCAGAGGCGGGAGGGCGACGTACATTGGATTTGGAAGATGGAAGAGCCACCCGAGGCAAGGGGGTTGTTGCGAAACCCTGTTCAGTCAGGTCTTGCGGTCGTCAGAGACGAGCGTGTGACCTGACTGCTTGCACTTAAGTAGTTGCAAGACCGTCGGGTCACAATCCGCCGTTGGCGCATCAAGACCCCACGGAACAGTACGGGTGGCTTTTTCAACAAGCCCCAAGCCTCGGGCCACCCCACAGGTGGTGCTGAGGGGTGCGTGTTGTGGTGAGATGATGCGGGGCGGTACGATTGAGCGGATGGGGATGGCCGGGAGGTATGGCGTGTGCAGAACATCCAGAGTGGACATGATCTTTAGAATCTCTGGAAGAACCCACAGCGAGCTGTGGGGCACCGGCGCGCATACCCTTGGGGCACGAATCGCGTCATCTGGTTCGAGACTGAAAGAAAAGAAGGCCGCAGGCTCAGGAGAGGATTCCCGGGTCTGCGGCCTTTTGGCTTCGTTATCGTTCGTGGTGATTACAGATCGTAGTACATGGCGAATTCCTGAGGAGTAGGGCGAATCCTGATCTGGGTGACCTCGTCGCGTTTGAGTTTGATCCATGCCTCAAGGGTGTCCTCAGTGAAGACACCACCCTGCAGCAGGTAGTCGTGGTCTGTCTCGAGCGCATCGAGGGCGCGTGCCAGCGATACGGGCAACTGGTGGATCTTCGCCAGTTCTTCAGGCGGGAGCTTGTCGATATTGCGATCCAGCGCTTCGCCGGGATCGATTTTGTTCTTGATACCATCGAGTCCGGCCATGAGCATGGCGGTGAAGCCGAGGTAGGGGTTCATGGTGCCGTCGCCGGGGCGGAACTCGAAGCGCATGGCTGAGGGGTCACGCTGGTAGCCGGGGATGCGGATACAGGCGGTCCGGTTGCCGACGGAGTAGGTGCCGGTGACGGGGGCCTCGAATCCGGGGACGAGGCGCTTGAAGGAGTTTGTTGAGGGGTTGGTGAACGCGAGGAGTGAGTCGACATGTTTGAGCATGCCGCCGATATACCACAGGCCCAGCTGACTGAATTTGTGCGGGCCGTTCTTGTCATAGAACAGGGAGGCGCCTTTGGAATCGGCGAGGTACTGGTGTACGTGCAGGCCGGAGCCGGGTTCGTTGAACAGGGGTTTGGGCATGAAGGTGGCGGATTTGCCCATGCGGAAGCACTCGTTCTTGATGAAGTACTTGATGAGGATGGACTGGTCGCCCATCTTGAGCAGGGGCTGGAACTTGACCTCAAGCTCGTGTTGACCGCCGCCGACCTCGTGGTGGTGGTATTTCAGGCCGACGCCGACCGCTTTGAGCATGGTGACGATTTGTGAGCGCAGGTTGTAGGTGCGGTCCAGCGGCGGGGCGCAGTGGTAGCCGCGCTTGTGGGGGACTTTGTAACCGAGAGCCTCGCGGTCTTCGTCATGCGCCCAGATGACCTCATCGGACTGGAAGTTGTAGTAGGCCTGATCGGGTCCCTGGAAGAAGGTGGCGTGGTCGAAGACATAGAACTCGAATTCGGGGCCGATGACAGTTGTGGCGCCTTTGACGATCTTCTGCAGGTACTTCTCCGCGTCGCGGGCGATTCGCCGCGGGTTGCGTGCATACGGCAGGATCTTGTCCGTGGTTTCCATGATGTCGCCGAGCATCGACAAGGTTGGTTTCTCGAAGAAGGGGTCGATGAACACCGTGTCGTGATCGGGGATGAGGATCATGTCTCCGCTCTCAATACGGGTGAAGCCCGGTAGCGAGGAGCCGTCGACGCCGACACCCCATTTGAACAGCTTCTCATCAAGCCCTTCAACAGGGATGGTGAGGTGGTGGAGTGTTCCGAGGAGGTCGGTGAGTTTCAGATCGACATACTCGATGCCGTTCTCTTTGACGATTCTGGCCAGTTTCTGCAGACTCATGTATTGCCCTTTCCCAGTTGTCTTGTGTGATGTCAAGACAAGCTGCTTGCCGACAGAGATTTCATGCCTCAAATTGGACGGGTAATATAAGCAAATGTCGATAATCTGGCCAATATTTTCGGGAGGGACGCTGTCCCTTTCGGTGCCTATCGGGCGGGCACAGATAGCGCGCGTGATGTTGATAGTCTGGACGATGGTGTAGCTACGAGACAGCCTGGCGTACGCAGGCGGCGATGATGTCGGCGGCCTTTCTGAGAGTATCCCGGGTGTGGGCAGCGCTGACAAAGCAGACTTCCCAGGCCGAGGGCGGGAAGTAGATACCGCGTTCAAGCAGGGCAGCATGCAAAAGGGCGTAGGGTTTGGCTGCCCCGGTGTCTATCATATCGGCGCGTCGGGGAGGTGGTGTTTGGAAGACGAGCCAGAAGATCGAGCCGGTGTGGACGATGCTGACGGGGAGGCCGGACAGGTTTGTTTGCAGGCTGTCGACGAATTCGCTGGTGGTGCGGTTGAGGCGTTCGAAGATGGAACCATCGGCGAGCTTTCGCACGGTGGCCAGTCCGGCAGCCATGGTGACGGGGTTGCCGGAGAGGGTGCCGGCCTGGTAGACGGGTCCCTCGGGAGAGAGCAGGTCCATGATTTGTGTCTTGCCGCCGAAGGCGCCGACGGGCATGCCGCCGCCGATGACCTTGCCATAGCAGGCCAGATCGGGGGTGATGCCGTAGTAGCCGGCGGCACCTTCAAGACCGAGGCGGAAGCCGGTGATGACCTCATCGAGGATAAGCACTACGGCGTGTTTGTCACACAGTTGGCAGAGGCGCTGCATGAATCGGGGGCGTTGGATGAGCAGGCCGTTGTTGGCGGGGATGCCCTCGATGCAGACGGCAGCGAGGTCGTGGGCGTGGTCGATGAAGAGCTTCTCGAGGGCGGTTTCGTCATCGAGCGGCAGGATGATCGTTTGCGCGGTCACGGACTCGGGCACGCCGTCTGAGGACGGGGTGCCGAAGGTGGCCAGGCCGGAGCCGGCGGCGACAAGCAGGTAATCGGAGTGGCCGTGATAGCAGCCCTCGAACTTGGCGATCAGGTTGCGACCGGTGTAGCCGCGGGCGAGGCGGATGGCGGACATTACGGCCTCGGTGCCGGAGGAGACGAAGCGGATTTTTTCGACATGGGGGAGCAACCGGGTGACCAATTCGGCCAGTTCGCATTCCGGCTCGGTGGTGGTGCCGAAGGTGAGTCCGCGAGCGGCCTGGGCGGTGACGGCGTCGATGACATCGGGGTCCGTGTGGCCGAGCAGCAAGGGGCCCCATGAGGCGCCGAAATCGAGGTAGCGGTTACCGTCAACGTCGGTCATCCAGGCGCCGTTTCCGGAGGCCATGATGCGCGGGGTACCTCCGACGGCTTTGAAGGCACGGACGGGGGAATTGACGCCTCCGGGCATGACTTTGAGCGCTCTGGTGACGATGTTACGGGACTTGTCGGTCGGTTGCGTCATGGCGATTCGGTTCCTCGGTGTATCAGGTGGTGGTGGTCAGGTGTGAGTAGACGGTATCGATGACATCCTCGACATGGGTACCGTTGGCGCGCGCGGTGCGGATGGTCTGCCATTGTCCGGGGTTTTGGCCCGGAATGCCGAGGATGGCCTCCAGTGAGAGGTGCTCACCTTCGACATGTGAGATCACGCCCAGCGGCAGGCTGCAACCGGCGTTGAATCTGGCCAGCAGGCCACGCTCGAGTCGGGCCTGGGTGGTGGCGACGGGATCGTTGAGCAGGCGGGCGGCGGCAAGGGTGCGTTTGTCGTCGGTGCGGGTTTCCAAAGCGAGGATGGCCTGCCCGGGGGCGGGATAGAACAGGTGGGTGTCGAGCGGTACCTGAATCAATCCGGAGAGGTCCAGTCCGAGGCGCTGGACGCCTGCGATAGCAAGGATGATGGCGTCGTAGTGGCCATCGCGGAGTTTCTGCACGCGGGTGGGGACATTACCGCGCAGGTCGGCTATGTTTAAGCGCGCGCTGAGATGGGCAATCTGGCAGGCGCGACGGGTTGACCCGGTGCCGATGACGCATTCGGGTCTGATATGCAGGCGCTGTGTGTTGTCGAAGGCATCGGGCTGGACGAGCAGTAGTTCGCGTCGATCACCGCGGAAGCCGACGGCGGCGAGAGTCAGGCCCTCGGGCTGGGTGGTAGTGAGGTCTTTGAGGGAGTGGACAGCCAGATCGATGCGGTGATCGAGGAGGGCTTGTTCGATCTCCTTGGTGAAGACGCTGACGGTGGACATTTGTTTCAGTGGTGTGGATTTGTCCTTGTCGCCGCTGGTGTTGATGATTTCGAGACGGGTTTGGACCCTGGCGGCTGTGGTGAGGGCCTGCTGGACGGTGCGAGCCTGCCAGAGAGCCAACTGGGAGCCGCGCGTGCCGATGACGATTTCGTCTGTGCCGCTCATAGTGGGGGTCAATATAGCCAATTGGGGGCTGATTGTCCCGTTCTTTGTGGGAAACAGCCGGGGACGGGCAAACCTTGGGGCGTCTGGTGTGTACAACAGGTGATGGAAGCTCCCTATTCATATAAGTCGTTGGGGACCAGCAACTCGCGTCGGAGGCGGCGCGCTCGCCAGAGACGGCTCGATCAGGTCACGTTGCTGGTGGGACTGGTCGAGCAGGGGGAGCCGTTTGAGCAGGATTATCTTGAGCGGTACGCCCGGCTGTTCAATGACGGATCGGTTGCTGAGCCGATGCTTTTCTGGGGAGCGAGTGAGTCATGGTGGCCGTGGATTCGGCAGTTTCGGCGGCGGCTGAGCAGTGTTGACCGGGTGGTTGTGGCGCTTGCCCGGGAGGAGGCCTCGCTGGGACGGCTGGCGGCACTGGTTGTGTTGGCACGGTTTTTCGGCAAGCCGGTGGCTTTGTGGTATCGTAACCCCTGTTTTGAGACCAGTCTTGAGTCCGGGGGGCGGTGGTTGAGACACATGGTGAGACTGGCGACAATGGTGGTTTGTCCTGATCGGCACGCCCAGCAGTGGTTGCAGCATTTCGGGATCAGGGCGCATATCGTCAGTGATTTCGTTCCGGGATCGAAGCGGGAGGCCGAGCCGGTAAGCCGGCTGCAGCCGAGGATTCTTGCCAGTGGACCGATCTCGCGGCGCGGGGACTTTGGGGGCCTTGTGAAGGCGTTTGAGTTGGTCAAGGGCAAGTATCCCCGGGCAGAGCTGACTATTGTCGGTGACGGCCCGTTGAGCGGGCAGATGTCGTCGTGGCAGTCATCATACAACGGTAACAGTTACAGCGGTTACGACAGTCGTAATGGTCCTAATGGTCATAATGGTCTTTCGGCGGGTATCGCAGTGGTGATGCAGCCTGATTTGCAGGCTTTGGAGCAACTGGTGGCCGGGTGTGACCTGTATGTCTGTTCGGCGACCCAGACGCTTCGTCCGATTGGATTGCTCAGGGCGATGGCGGCAGGTCGACCGGTGGTCAGCACCGATGCCGGGAGTGTACGGACGCTGATCGATAAGGATCGGCACGGGCTGCTGGTGCCGATCAACCAGCCGGCGATGCTGGCGGAGGCGATCATTCGCCTGATTGAATCCCCAGAAGAGACGAGCCGCCTTGCGAGTGCTGCGCGGCAGCGGGTGGCGGGCTTCACGTTGAGCCACGCCCGGGCGACATGGACGCGTGCCTGGGAGAGTGCGCTCGGGGCAGATCAGGGGCAGAGTCGGGTTACGGCAGAACAGCCGGTTGACGCGGCAGCGGTGGCAGGGCGGGAACGCGCGACGCAGACGCTGCCGGTGGGCTGAGGGCACAATGTGAGCTGCGGATGTCCGGTTAAACTTGTATTGGATTGCGCTTCGGTCTATATTCTCCGCTGAGTAACGGATAACAGACGAATCCTCTGCCACCAGAGAAGATCTTGGCCGACAGCAAATACGACATAGCGGTGATTATGCCGGTTCGCAACGAATCGGCCTTTCTGGCGCAGACGCTTGAGCAGATCTACCATCAGGATTACCCGATGGAGCGGGTAGAGGTAGTGGTGGCCGAGGGGTGTTCCACCGACAACACGCGTGAGATTGCCCTGGGGTTCAAGGGGCGCTTTGGATCGTTGAAGGTGCTGGACAACACCCGTTGTGTGCCGTCGGCGGGGCGCAATGTGGGGGTGAAGAACAGCACGGCGCCCTACGTGATTGTCATCGATGGTCATACGCATCTTCCCGGCAAGGACCTGTTTTCTGATATGGTGCGGCTGTTCGAAACAACCGGGGCCCAGTGCCTGTGCCGTCCGCAGCCGCTGACACCGCCGGACATCAATGAGTTTGAGCGGTCGGTGGCGCTGTGTCGGAGTTCGGTGCTGGGGCACAAGCCGGGCAGCGAGATTTATGCCGATGATGAGCGGTTTGTGGATCCGACGTCATCGGGAGCGATGTACCGTCGCGAGGTGTTCGCTCAGATCGGGTTTTTCGATGAGGATTTCGACGCCTGCGAGGATGTTGATTTCAACCACCGGGTGCACATACACGGCATGAAGGCGTTTTTGTCACCGAAGCTGACGGTCTGCTATTACCCGCGTTCATCGCTTCGCGGGCTGTGGCGCCAGATGGTGCGCTATGGGAAGGGGCGGTATCGTTTTTCGGCGAAGCATGGTGTGTTTTCGCCGATCCAGTGGCTGGCGGCGGCCGGAGTGGTGGGCTTCGCCCTGCTGTTGCTGCTGGCTTTGGTGTCGGCCGCAGCGCGAGAGATCTTTACGACTGCGACAGGGCTGTATTTACTGTTGATCATCTTCTTTTCGTTCTATCTGGCGGTGAAGGAGAAGCATCTTGGGTGCCTGTTGTATGGTCCGGTGATCTTCCCCGCCATTCACTTCGGTCTCGGGTGGGGGTATTTGTCCGGTCTTATCGAGCGGCTGATGCGCCGCGAGCCGTCACCGCTTTAGTCAGGAAGGGGGCGTCATGTCCAGAGTGCAGAGTTTCTCGTCACTGGACCTGTTTCGGCAGTGTCCGCGCAAGTACAAGTTCAAGTATATCGAGCGGCGGGAGTTGCCTCCGGTGGTCTCCGCCGAGCTGGAGCTGGGGCGGATTGTCCACGATGTGATAGAGAAGCTCTATCGGGCGGCGCAGGATGGTGTCGTTATCGCGCGTGCTGATGCCATTGATCAGTATGATCGCATGTGGTCGGGGGTTGACACGAAGAAGATCCAGCCGGCGGGGGAGTATGCGACTGTAGATGATACGATCAGGGCCGGTGGGCGCCTTCTGGGGGCATTCTGGGACAAGTATCAGCCGTTTGACCAGGGGACATTGCTGGGGGCGGAGGTAGACATCACGTTTGAGCTCCCGGGCACAAGCATGAGGTTTCGGGGGAAGGTGGATCGTCTGTGGAAGCGCGATGATGGGGTGATCGAGGTATGCGACTACAAGACGGGTCGGCGGTTGGCGAAGGTGACGGACCATCATTTCCTGTTTCAGATGGGCTTGTATCACCTCGGGGTCAAGGTGGCGCATCCGCAGTTCGAGACAATCGAGGTGGCGCAGTATTTTCTTCGCATGGACGAAGTTGTGCGCTATCGGTTCTCGGGGGAGGAGCTTGACGAGATCACTGAGGAGTTGCGTCAGGCGGTGCTGGCGATTGAGCGGGCGGGGCGGCTGGATGATTTTCCGACACATGAGGCGACCCACTGCAACTGGTGTGAGTACTACGAAATGTGCCCGGCCAAGGTGCATCGGAATCTTCTTGAGGAGCAGGCCGATCTTCCGATCGATGGCTCGGCTGAGAGTGTTCGGAGGCTGGCCGAGGATGTGGATGCGTACGTGGAACTGGACAGCAAGGTCAAGGAGTTGACAGCTCGGCGGGACGCGCTCAAGGAGAAGATGACGCAGATAGCGAGGGAGACGGGCTGGGAGAAGCTTTCGGGGACGCTGGGGGATCTGCGGGTGAAGGTCCGGGCGGTAGAGAAGTTTGTGACCAAGTCGGCCGATGCCGCCGCGAATGCCGATTTCACAGCGCAGGTGCGCGCGCTGGCGTTGGATGAGTACATGAAGGTTGACAACAACGCCCTGATGAAGGCGTATGAGAATGGTCAGTTGCCGTCGGGGCATCTTGAGACGCTTAAGCCGTTCATTGTTACGGATGAGTCGGTTCGTGTTTGGGTGCGTCGGCGAGACAGCGAGGATGTCGACAGCGGCGAGGGTGCATAGCACTCCTGCCGAGACTGCTGCCCTCAGTGCGCGTGGTGGGCAAAGTGAAAGCCCGCAGGTGTCGCGCCTGCGGGCTTCTTATGCTCTCATGCTGTGCGGCAGAATGATGGTCTTGTCGATGTTACTTGCCGGAGTTGCGCACGACGAATGCCGGAACGATCTGCAGCTCCTTGATACGTTCACCGACGATGGTGTCGAGTCCGTGCTCAGTGGGCTGAATGCGATCGGCGACCGTCATCAGGGAGTTTTCCGGGTGGGTGGTGGTGGTGTCGACGGTGAGGCTGGTGATCGGCTTGTCATCGAGCGAGGAGACGAAGAAGGTGACGAGCCGACCTGAGCCGGGGTCGAGTTTGTGCCGGGTCGGGCCAAGGTTGGCGACCATGCCCATAGTGACGCACTGGACGGCGGTATCGGCTCGGAAGCCCTTGTAGGCGAAGTGTTCGACGCGTCCGCCGGTGTAGACGGCGGAATCGCCGACGATCCGGTTCTCACCGGCGCCAAGGCGAAGGGGGACTGAGAGGCCGACGACGGGCTGATCGTTGGTATACGAGACGGTCACCGACCAGTTGAGGTCGTTGATATTCTCGATTTCGACATAGACGGTGTCGATGCTGCCGAAATAGTCGGTCTGCGCGGTCGCCAGCACCGGCGCCATCAGTAGTGCCAGAAGGCAGGGAATCAGGTAGCGATATGGTTTCATCAGTTACTCCCAAAGAGGCTATTGTTAATCGTTGTCATGTCTTGTACATACTCCCACAGGGTTCAGATCCCCGATTCTCGGTCACTCGGTCAGCTTTCGAATGAGGGGCGCTCAGCCCTGGCGAGTGACTGGCGGAGGGCTTCCCGGAGTGAATCGGCGACGGCCGGTCTGCTCAGTTTCTGATCATAGATGCGGATGGCGTTGACAATGGCTCGCTGGCCGATGGTCGCCTTGGGGTAGCTGTCATACACCCGGGTGAGGATATCGGCGGCTTCCTGCCACCGTCCCTGTTGTCCAAACAGGTCGGACTTGAAGAGCCTGGCGCGTGCCTCGTCGACAGTTCCGCTTCGTCGGGCGATCATTTCATCGTAGACAAGTTCAGCATCTTCGTACCATCGGGCGGCCTCATCGTGGCGTCCCTGCTTCTGGAACTCTTTGGCAAGGTAGAGATAGGTGGACAGAGCTTCATCCGATTCGCGGTACTTTTCAAGGAGCACTTTGTATTCGGCGAGGGCGCGGTTGAAGCTTCCCTCGAGCTCAAAGGACCGTGCCAGCGTGTACTGGGCCAGGGGGCTGGAGGTGAAGTGGCGACGGTGGTTGTCGCGGACGTCGACGAGCAGTTCGCGGGCCTCGGCGAACCTGCCCTGATCCATCTTTGCGCCGGCCTTCTTGAGCTTGATGACGGGAACATAGTTGCTGTCTGCCGGTTGGAGGTCGCTCATCAGGGAGTCATACAGCCGCACGGCGGTTGCGAACTGGCGAAGCTCCCGGGCATAGATGTCGGCGATTTCAAGGCGGGCGCGTTTGAGTGTGTGGCCGGCGGAATCAACCATGAGGGTGAGGTGCTCGATGGCTTTCGGCCAGTCTGCTTTCATCTGGTAGACCTGGCTGAGGTTGCTGTGGCTTGGTACCACAATGATGGTGCCGGGGTACTCATCGATCAGGCCCTGGTAGTAGTCGCGTGCCCAGGGAAAACGCTGGTTGAAGGAAGCGGTGTCGTTGATACTGGTGATGACGCGCAGAACGTGAGCCGGCAGATTGAACAGGCGGCCGACTATCTGGGTGCCGCTGGTGGGCGGGTAGAAGCGATCGACAGCGTTGTCATAGACGGTCAGGGCACTATCCCAGCGGCCGGCGGCCTGCAGGCACTGCCCGAGATTGACATAGGTAACCATGAGGTCTGAATCGTAGAGGCTGACCTCGCTGAGCAGTCGGTTAAGGATGGTGACGCAGGTGTCGTAATGGTCGATGGTGTAATACATCTGGGTGAGTCTGCTGGCGGCCTGATGGGCGAGGGTGGACATCTCGCGGGTTTCCACCGGGTAGCGGGCCGAGTCGACGGCTTTGAGACCGCCCAGGCAGATTTCGAAGACTTCGCCATAGGAGTCGGCAATCGACTGCTTCAGGGAAGCATCGGCCAGGTCCGGGCGTATCTGTAGTTCGGCGAGTTGGCGCTCGGTCTGCTCGTAGAGCTTCTCCGCCTGATAGCGGACTTTGAGTGCCGGGTTGTCGCTGCAGGCGACCGTGGTCAAGGCCAGCAGTGCCAGCGCGACAAGGATACATCTTGTTACATCCGTGTGTTTGTTCATCCTACAACCTATATCGGACAATCAGTTAGAGTATTCAGTGACCAGTGGGTGAAATATAGGGGCTGACTGCAATCACTACAAGTGTATTGTGAGGGCTTTGGTCGTGTCGGTTGTGTTGTGCCGGAACAGGCAAAAAAAGAACCCGCCGAATGGCGGGTTCCTTTTGGTGAATTTGCTACGTGAGCCAAATTACTTGCAATTACTTATTGCGGCGACGGAGGATGCCGGCACCCAGCAGGCCCAGACCGAACAGGGCGATGGTGGTCGGCTCAGGAATCGGGTTGTACTCGATCTTGTCGTTGCCGCAGCGCCAAGTCTGGCTCAGGGTGAAGTAGTTATAGTCACCCAGCAACTCCTTGTCGAACGCGAACTCGTAGAAGTAAGTACCAGTCTGCCAGGCGTACATGGGATCGCTCTCGACATAGCCCATGAAGGTCAGGTGGCTCTCAACGACGCCCTCAATCTTCTGGCCACCGGTAACCTCAAACGGACCGGCCGCGTCGCGAATGGTCGGATTGTGGCCGTAGCCGCCCGGGAGATCCGGGATCATGCTGTAGTCGCTAACCATCCAGAGGTCGGAGTCGTAACCGAATTCGGCATTAATGTTTGCATTGACATCAATGGCGAACATGTTGCCGGTGTTGGTGGTGATGAAAAGGTCACCCATCCACCACTCGCGGCCCTGCGCCCAGACGCTCCAGCCGGAGCTGTTGGTGACGCCGATGTAGACGCGGCTCTCGTCGGAACGGACGAAGATGCCTTCGAGGTCAAACGCCTCGCCACCGACGTCGAGGTTACCCGGGGAGGGGACATTGCCGACACCGCCGGGATAGCTGATCGGGGACCAGTTGTTGTTGTGGTCAAACATGTCATCGTAGCTGTCGAACGTAAAGAAATTGGTGTTGACCTGCGCGGAGGCGACACCAGCCACGAAGACCAGACCGAGTGCGAGAGTAAGCAGTTTCTTCATTTTAGTCCTCATTGTTGGTTATAGGTATGTTTTCCAGTTATTCTATCTTCTGAGCCCGTAATGAGCAATTGTGATGCCAAAGAGCGACAGGGTCGATTGTTTTATTCGTAAGGTATTGTACTACAGCGGTTTATTTCTCGATAGCGAGCACGCAACGGGTGCTGCCGGCATTGTCCGGCCAATATGTCGCCTGGGAGTGTCCAGACTGTGGACAACGACAAGCCGGGGGCAGGGCTGGCTTGTCGGGAGTAAAGCATTGTTGAGCAATGGCTTATGCCAAATAGTCGGCGGCGGTCCTGGTGACGAGGGGGATCACGGCGTTGTGTGACTGCGTCCGTCGGTCCGGAATCACGGGATGCGCGATACGACCACCTGCCCAGGATGTGTAAGCTTAAGTTTTGCAGCGCCTTATGCGAGGCCGCCGGGGCCTGACAGGAACCGGCGTGGACTGTTGGACCCTCTTTGGGTTGTCAAAGGGCCGGAAGGCTGGTCCGAAGTGTCCGGAGACTGGACACTCGAAAACCGGTCCAGGGCATTTTTGCTACTGGTTCTGAGGTGATTTCCGCCGGGCAGACAGGGGAAAAGGAGGGTTTCAATGAAGTCAAAGAAGACCATAGCAGTCTATAATAGGAAGAGTAACAATAGTCTTCGGCAGGCAGTCTCGGTAGCCGGTGCTGATGATCGGAGTCTGCCGACGGCGGCTCGTCTGGAGCGGGTGCTGCGGTTGACGCCACCGGAAGTACATGAGGGGCGGCACCGCATCCGGCTGTATCGATTTCTGGCCGAGAGCATTCCCAGTGTGAGTGCCTGTCTGTGGACGTGGGTCCGTCTGACGGCCTCGCCGGCGCGCCTGGTGCCCGATGAGACAGCGCCATTGGCTGTGCAGGATCGGGCGCGGGCGGTGCTGGAGCAGTTGGCTCGTCGGTTGTATCCGAGGCCGCATAACCGTCATACCGATCTGAAGCGCCTGGTAACCGATGTTTGTCTGCATTTGTATCGTGATGGTGGTTTCGGGGGTTTTCTGACCGTACTGGCTGACGGTTCCGGGGTTGACGGTGTGTTTCCGGTCGATCCGGTGCATATCGGCACGGACTACTCGCGCGGGCGGGTATCTTTGGTGCTGCAGACCGACACGAAGGCGGTGTCGCTGGACCGGCCGGATTTCTATCACCTGCCGATGGGGGGCGGGGTTGATGATCCTTTCGGCCGTTCGCTGCTGGCGGGGATTCCTTTTGTGGCATATATCGAACAGCAACTGGTCGATGATATGCGCCGGGCGGTGCACAATGCCGGGTATCATCGGTTGCACGTGAAGATCACGCCGCCGGAGCGTCAGGCCGGGGAGTCGGACCGGGGCTATACTGAGCGGATCAATGAGTACTTTGATGCCACGGTGGGCATGATTCGTTCGTGTCGGACCGAGGACAATCCGGTGACGTGGGACAATGTGGCGATTGAGTACATCGGCCCGGGCGGGGTGCGCAGTCAGAGCAACAGTTGGTTTTTCAATCACCGGGCGATGATCGAGGAGATCTGCGGGGGGATGAACCTGGCGCCGTTTCTTCTTGGCTATTCGTATGGTGCCACCACGACCTGGTCGGCGTTCAAATTCGATCTGGTCATGCGGCAGGTGCATACGGTGCAGCAGCAGGTAGCATCATTTCTGGAGTGGATTGGAAATATTGAGCTGGCCCTGCGGGGGGTGCCGGTGTCGTGCCGTGCGGAATTCGAAAACAGCTTCAGTTATCAGGCGAAAGAGCAGGCGGAGATTCAGTCGCGGCGGACCGACGGCCTGCTGAAGCTGTACGAGGCGGGGTTGATCGATGAGGTGATGGCGAAAGCGCAGGCGGCGAAGCTTCTCTGACATGAAGCCGGGAAGTGTTGACTGGCGGCGATGTCTTGGCGACCCGGCGCATTTCGCGCGCGAGGTTCTCGGGCAGCGGCTGCATCCGGGGCAGGCGGCGTGGCTGACCAATTCGCGGTGTCGGGAGAATCTGCTGGCGACCGGTAATCGGTGGGGGAAATCGTTCGTATCGGCAGTGAAGCTGGTGCATGCCGCGCTGTTTCGGGTGCGTTCGACCCGTTTCGATGGATCGGGACGCTACCGGGCCGTGGTGGCTTCGATTACCCAGGAGCAGGCGAACCTTGTGTTCGATCAGGCCGTGCGGCTGGTGCACCAGTCGCCCCTGCTGGCGCCACTGGTTGGCTCGCTGGTGCGGACGCCCTTTCCGCGCCTGACTTTGGGTAATGGCGCCACCATTGAGTCGCGGTCTACCCAGAACAGGGGGCAGTATCTGCTGGGCAATGATTATGACCTGTTCGTGTTCGACGAGGTGGCTTTCGAGAGCGACGCCGAGTATGTGGTCGAGGAGGTCATCCAGATGCGACTGGCTGATCGTGAGGGGCGGCTGGACCTGGTATCGACTCCCAATGGCAAGAACTGGTTCTACAGGCGGGCGTGCGAATTGCAGTCAGGGGTGCGTCGGGGTTACTACCAGACGGGCGACAGCCGGGAGAATGTTGCCATATCGAGGCGGTTTCTGCACGAGCGGGTGCGTTGTTTTTCGGAGCGACGGGTTCGCCAGAACATCATGGGGCAGTTCGTGGACAGCGGCGGGGAGGTCATTCCCGGTGCTCATGTCGACCTGGCGCTGGCGCTGGAGGCGCGGTTGCGGCGTCGGGGCACGGCGGAGTCAGTCGGCGAAGGGCGCTATGTGACCGGCTGGGACCTGGCGCGCAAGCGGACGGCGACTGTGGGCGTGACGGTGGCCCTCGTGGACGGGGTTGCGCGGGTCGTGGCGCTGGAGCGTTTTCAGCACCTTGACTGGCAGGTGGTGATCGAACGAATCAAGGCTCGTCAGCGGGGCTATCCGGGGCAGTTGGTTCTGGATGCAACCGGGCTGGGGGATGTTATTGCACAGCAGCTTGCCGAATACAATCCGCTGTGTTTCGTGTTCACGCCGGTGAGCAAATCGGAACTGCTGACCAATCTGGAGGTGATACATGCCCAGCGGCGAATCGCATACGGGCGCTGGGAGATTGCCGACAGTCAGGGGAGGGTATGGTCGCTGGAGGACGAGTTGCGGCAGGCGCGATGGGACGATAACAGCGAATGCGATGCGCTTATGGCGCTGGCCCTGGCGGTGTGGCCCCTGCACAGAGGAGGCCGGGCGGCCGTTCAGCCTCGGGTAGGACGCATTTGAAATCAGAAGGGGATGAGGGGATGTTCTCTGAGTGTCCGAGTCTGCGTACCGTCCCGGCCTTTGTTGAAAAGAGGAAACGCCTTCTTAGTGGAAGGTCACCTGGGAAGGCGTCTCGGGATAGGGGGGGAAGTCTTTCCCGCGACTGTCCGCTTATTTGTTCCGTCGCGCCAGATAGATCCCAGCCAGGCCGGTCGCCATCAGGATCAGGGTGGTCGGCTCGGGAACAGCAGGCGGATCGTCAGAGTGATGATTCGTCACATGCCCGTCGGGAGTAAGCGCAGTCATGTCATATACATACTGAGTCGTAATGGTCCCGTCGGGACCGGTTGGCGTGCCGCCTTTCACGAAATTGAAACCATGAACGTCGGAAAAGGTCACGCCCAGCGCCAGCATGAAGACCAGTAACGCTATGATCCACTTGAACGGATGTGATGCCTTGGTCTGGGTTTTTCTCATAATCGCACCTAAGTTGTTGGAAACAGACAAACTACCTCATTCGATACCAAAGCAATCGCGGTGCCGTTAGGGGTGCGGCTGGCATCTTGAGGTCGTATGTTCTTGCTCCACAAACTGTTAACACATTCCTAACAAAACAGTACTGATTTGGTGGCGAATATCAGATAATGCACTACTTTGCACACAATTACTACAACTGTGCAGCAATTGGCCTGAGGGGCGGCATTGGTAAAGGAGACAACAGATTGGAGCCCATATGGATGAGCGCATAGGACGGATTGTCGCCCGGCTTTCGGAGGGGGATACTCCGGGGGTTGAGGCGGAACAGATTGATCGTATCAATCGGAATGTCTCGCCGGAGCAGCCGGTGCGTGCGGGGGAGGTTTACATCCGGCGAATGCTGATTTTATCGGACCGGGTTAACAGCTTTGGTGGGCGTTTTCCGGCCGAAGAACATGCCCGTCTGGCCGAGTTGCTGGTGGACTCGCCGGTGCTGATCGGTCACCGCAAGGACAGTCTGCCGATCGGGCGGACGTTCCACGCGGAGTGTGTCAGTCGTGGGGGCATCCGCTGGGTGCTGAGTTACTTCTATTGGCTGAAGGCTACCCGTGGAGCTGAGGATTTGCGGCGGCAGATTGATCAGGGGATTGTCAAGGAGTGTTCGATTGGGTTCGTATTCGGGCGGGCGGAGTGCTCCATTTGCGGGTGCGATATCCGCGAATGCGAGCATGAGCCGTTGGCGAGCTACCGCGTGAGCGGGGTCGAGCGCCGCTGCTGGTTCGACTATCGGGACATTCGCAAAGTATTGGAGACCTCGCTGGTCTACCGCGGGGCGACTCCGGACACGCGGGTGGGCAGCGAACTGGCCGAGGAGTCGGTCATCGTGCCGGTTCTGCAAGCGGGCGCGGGAGAGAATGATGCGCCGGCACAACCGGAACCCCTGATGATGGAAGCGCTCAACCCCGTGGAGCGGTGCCTGGTGATGCCTCGTTATGACGGGGTGCCGGTGCGGTTGCAGATTGGGGAATCGAAGGTTGTACTGATGTCGGTCGAGGGGCGACAGCTCGCGGACATGGGCGGGGTCGTGTCTTGCAGCCGAATGCATGGGGGTGCGACCGAAAGCCTGCCGGACGACTCGTGCGAGAACACGCGGGCTGTCACACTGGCCGGTTTGCTGGTGGGGTATCGCGGCAAATCGCGCTGCCCCGTTGAGCAGGTGCAACGCTACCTGCACGGTCTGCCGGGACCGGTCACGCGGCTTGCGTTGATGCTGTGGCCGGGTCAGCAGGGGCAGGTTCATCTGCGGTCGCGCGGTGCGCTGTCGATCCGGGTCATGCCGCACGAGTGTGTACGGGTGCACCAGTTGCCGGGGGCGGTGGCGCGAGTGAGCAGCCGCGACGGCGGGTGGGTGTGTCTGCTCGATTCACCGCCGCGGGTGTTCGCGGTGAGCGGGAGCGACCTTGAACGGGCCGGTGGCAGTTTCGGCTGGCTGGTGCAGGCGGAGAGCGCGGTGTATCTGCTGCTGGCCGACGGCAAGGGGACGCAGTGCTGGCGACTGGCCGGGGCGGACCTCGGTTCATTTGGTTGCGGGCGTGGCCGTGGTTGTCTGGCCGAACGGATGGAGGCACCGCCGGACGATGTCGGGGTGGGTGCGTATGTCGGCGCGCCGGTGATGACCCGGCGGGGAACACAGGGCGCGTGGCGGCTGGAGGCGTCCGAGGCGTCATTCGACGGGATGAG
Source organism: uncultured Ignavibacteriales bacterium (assembly GCA_964627305.1). Classification (GTDB taxonomy): domain Bacteria; phylum Zixibacteria; class MSB-5A5; order GN15; family FEB-12; genus WJKG01. Next base: position 73,249 of record CAZVHP010000003.1, read on the forward strand.
CCTGCGGCCGATTGTGCTCAGGGGGTGCGTGAGGCACCTGCTGCGGCCGGGCGCGGGTCAGGTCGCCGGCGGGAGTTTCACGAATGAAGAAGGTGATTTGGATGAGAAGTAATGATCGGCACGAGGCGAGCGGCTGGTTCAATTATCACTTGCCGGGCCTGATCACGGTCGTGGTCAGTATGGTGGCGGCCTACTTCCTGACGATTCAGTCGCTGAAGGTGGAGCTGGCGGCCAAGGCAGAGGGCGTGATGGTTGAGACGCTGGATCGGAAGCTGGCGACCTTCGAGGTGCTGCTTCGTGAGGGGGTGGTCAGCCGGGAGCAGTTCTATCAGTTCTCGCGGCAGGTGGAGTCGCGGCTGTCGCGGATTGAATACTATCTCAAAGAGCAAACAGGGGGCAGGTGTGAAGAACCATGAGTCACAGCAGATGGCAACGGTATCGGAAACGGCGCGGGCGATTCGAGGGGCAGTGGAGCTGATCCGAGACGAATCGCTGGCGGTGATGGATTTCGATGAGCTGTGTGGCCGTCTGGAGGCGGCATCGTTGATGCTCGGGCGGCTGGACCGGGCCGAGGCAGAACTGGCGGTGCTCAGGCAGGACCTCACGGGTCGCATTGCGGGGATGGCGCGGGCCTCGGCGGTTGCGCGCGGCACGCGGCGTGATCTGGAGACGGCAAGCGAGCTTACGGAGCGTCTGCCGCTCATGTCGGCGCGGGAGCTGGTGCGGTGTTATGGTCGGGTAGCGGCCCGATTCCGGGATACATTCCCGGCCAGCATGTCAGCGGTGACATCGTGTACGCGAACACCACACGGGCAGTGGCGCAGAACCGATGAACACACCGCGCCTTTGCAACAGGCACTGACGGGGTTGGTAGACGACACGAGGGACCATCGGTCCCGGCCATGAGGGAGTATCTCCCGGCCGCAGGATGTGTGTGGGCAGCATCGCTCAGGACGTTTGAGCCTGAGCGAGAATATGAGCAAGAGCATGAACATGAGAATGAAGCAAAACGGGGGCAGAACCCATGACAGTGAGAGAACAGAATCTGGACACGATTGCGCCGGTGCTGGCGACATTCGAGGTCAATCGAACGACTGGAACAGATGATCTGGCAGCAGATGACATCGGCTGCGCGGTGACCCTGACCAGCGGTGGCAAGGCTACGGCTATCGGCGCGGGGGAGGTGCTGGTCGGGCGGCTGATCAGTGTGACCACGCGCGAGAACGAGGCGACGCTGGCGACGGTGCAGGTGGGCGGAATCTGCCGTCTGGCGATTTCGACTACGTATCCGCAGGTGGGCGACCGCGTCGTAGGCGGCGCGGCCGGAACAGTGAGACAGGCTCCGGCGGTTGCCAGCGACCCGGCGGGGGGCAATGTGGCCCGCGGCACGGTGCTGGCGGTCAACGGCACCACTGATGCAGTAATCCTGCTGAATTAGGGAAAGGAGCATCCATGGATTTCGAACGATTTCTTAACAGCGAGGCCCTGAGTCGTCTGGAGGGGGCGATCAGCAGCGACAGTGGCGGGGTGCGTTGCGATCTGGACCGGGCGGCGAGCCTTGAAATTACCCGTGAGCAGTATCAGGAGGCGGACAACCGCGGGTTGACGCTTTCGGAGCTTCTGGAGGCGGATGAGTATGATCCCTCGCCGGTCGGTTCCACACTGGATGCATTCGAGCGGCAGTTGCTGCTGGCCGGGATTCGGTTGGGCGGCAAACAGCCGACGACGGTGGAGCAGTTCTATCATCAGGCGCCGGCGTTGTTGCCGGAGTTCATGCGCCGGGAGATTCGTCGTGGTCAGGCGATGCGCCCGGAGGTAGGCAAGCTGGTGGCCAATAGCTCGACGGTGGCCACGAATCGCTACACGCCGTTTCATGTTGACACCTCGGAGGCCGCGAGGTTCTCGCTGCGGCCGATTGGTGACGGGGCCGAGGTGCCCTCGTTGATTGTCACCGAGCAGAACCACGCGCTGTCTGTCACTGACTACGGTTTGGCGCTGAAGGCCAGCTACAAGGCGCTTCGCTACCGCACGACGGCGCAGTTCCGGGTGTTGCTGTGGTATATCGGGTTCAAGCTGCAGACGGACAAGCTGGCGCTGCTGGTGGACTGCATCATCAACGGCGACGGCAATGACAACGCCGCCGGGGTGATCGAGACGGCGACCAGCGGTACTCTGGCCTATGAGGACCTGATTTCGCTGTGGGCGCAGTTTTCGCCCTTCGAGATGAACACGATCATCTGCCACGTCAACCAGATGAAGGCGATTCTGACGATGGACGAGTTCAAGGACCCGATGGCGGGGTATCGCTTCCAGCAGAAGGGGGACCTGTTCAGTCCGCTGGGAGCCTCGCTGGTGCGTTCCGACGACGTTGTCGGTGACCTGGTGGTCGGGCTGGATCGTCGCTTCGCAGTCGAGGAAGTCATCACGCAGCCGCTTACAATCGAGTATGACAAGGTAATCGAGCAGCGGTTTGAGGAAGCGGTGATTACCGAATCGGTCACGTATGCGAAAGTGATCAGCGACGCCTCCGTGGTGCTGGACGTCACTCACGGCTGAGTTACTGCCCCCGGGGTCTGACGTATCAGGCTCCGGGGGGCGGAAAGGATGTTATGAAGAAGCTTCTGACGACAACGACAGCCTCGCACAGCCTGGCTCCGCCGGGGGCGCGTCGGCTGCTGCGGGTGCGATCGGGCGCGTATGCCGAGCGGCTGGTGGCGCTTCTGCACACGGCGCCGCATGAGCTGTATGTCGCCTGGGCCGATCCGCCGTACGAGGTCTGGTCGACGCCGCAGCTTGCGGTCGATGACCTCGCGGACCGGGGAGTTGACGCGCTCATGACCGATGCCGGGGATATCCAGATCATATATACGGAGTGGGCCTCGAGTTTTATCAAGACGGTCAGGATGGCCTTCGTCGAGGGGGCCTGGAGCGCCGGGTCACCGGTGGTGGTCTGCAATACCGGGCTGGCGACCGGCCCGACCATTGCCCGTGACAGTTCCGGGGCGATGTGGGCGGCATTTGTCAGGCTGGACGGTCCGTTCAGGTATCTGCATGTGAAGCGTTCGATCGACGATGGCGCCACCTGGGGCAGCGGACCCGCCGATGAGGGAACCGTGCTGACCAGCGGCGTGTCTCAGGTCGATGCGAAGCTGCTGAGCGGCGCGAACGCCACCTGTCTGGTGTACACGCAACTCAACACCGAGCTGGTCATGCGCAGTTGTGAGACCGGCGGCAGTGCCTGGAGCGAGGCGTATGTTGTGGTGAGCGATCCGGTGGTGGATGAGCACTTCGATGCCGCGGTATCGCCGGGCGGAATGTTGGGAATCGTGTATGACTCGGGGGATCTTCGCTATCGCGAGTTCAACGGGGTGAACTGGTCGACGATTGCGGTGATCGATGCCGGCGGCGGCAGCTATCCGCAGTTGCGGTTTGAGGGGGAAGTGCCGGTGGTGTTCTACCTGAGCGAGTTTGCTGCGGATCATAGGCTACTGACTTACAGCCATCGTCGGACCGGCGCGTTCAGCCTGCCGGAGACAGTCGATCCGCAGACCGGGGTGTTTGACGCGGTGGTGCTCTACAATCAATTGAGCGCGTCATACGCCAATCTCACGTCCGAGGCTGCCGACGCTGCCCCGGCGGACATGGTGCACCCGGATTCCTCAGCGCTGGTGGCGCATCTCGGCGACGCGGTCTACCTGGGGCGTGACAAGCGCTTTCGGCTGGTGCGTGTTGACCTCAGTACGGCAGGTAGTGGCGGCGCTACGGCCGCAAGCTATTTTGACGGCAGCCAGTGGCGATTTTTCACGCCGGTAACCGGAAACTGCGAGTTCAACGCCAGCACGCAACTGGTGGTGCTGTTTCAGGACGATGAGGATCTACCGGACGAGTGGCAGCGCACGACGGTTAACGGTCAGTTGCGCTACTGGGTGCGTCTGGTGGTAACCTCACCGTATGCGACGCCTCCGGTCGGCAGCCGGATCACGGCAATCGGCGATGTGCAGGCTGTGCAGGTGGGGAGGTAGCGATGTCGTATACACATGTAGATGTTGTTCGGCACCACCTGGCGCCGCTGGGTGCGTCCGGCGAGGCGGTATATGACCAGATGGTGGTCGTTCCCGCAGACGGTGCGGTCCGCTTTTTTTCAGGCGAGGTTGCGGCCGAGTCGGTTGTGGTGAAATCGGTACGAGACGGCCAGCGCGTGCGCCGGCAGCTTCAGCTCAGCGGCGATCAGGTGGCGGTGGTCTCGGGCCCGGTGGTGCCGGGGACGGTGGTGGTGGCGTCTGACAGCTCGCTGGGGACCGTGTATGTGGAGAACCGGGATTACGTGATAGAGCACAGCACCGGGATGCTGACGGTCAAGCCCGGCGGCGATATGACTGCGGGCATGACGGTGGTGGTGTGGTGCCTGCCGTACGTGGTGTATCAGCGGTCGGTTGACTACGCGCTCAATGCGACGAAGGCGGAACTGGTTCGGTTGAGTGGCGGTGGTATGATTGCGGGTGAGTTGGTGTGGGTGGACTATCGGCCGGTCTATGATGACTACACGGATGAGTTGATTGCTCAGGCGGTGACGGAGGCTAATGCCACGGTGGCGGCCGAAGTGGATCCGAGTCGGGAGTTCGGCACCGACCCGTTGCTGCAGGTGGCGGCGACGTACCGTGCTCTCGCGGCGGTGGCGCGCAGTACGGCGGGGCGACGGCTCGGGAGTGTTCGTGGTACCGGCGGCCAGGCGCAGGCGTGGCTGACGTTGGCCGGGCAGTACGCCGAGCGGGCGGACCAGTTGTTGCGGTCGTTCCGGCCGCCATTCGAGAATCCGGCCGTACCACGCAGAAGCTGAAAGGGGGCACAATGAACACTGGATTGGCACAGGTGACGGCGCGACGAATCTGGTTCGTGCCGCAGTTTCAGGTGTGGGGGCAATCGGGACTGGGCGCGGTGGACTGCCTGCTGCTGGAGCAGACCGGCTCGGCGCAGGGGATGTTTTTCTTTCGCCGGATGTTGGGGGAACCCTCGCAGACAGTGCGGTTCGAGGACGTGGTCGACTTTCGCGGCAATGCGCTTCCGAGAAACCTCAACAACCCGCGCGTGGTCATTCGAGACCGGTCGGATCGCCGGGTGTGGATTGTGGGGAGCGAGACGAGCGAATCGTTTCGCATTGCGCGGGACATGGCGGAGTCGGGCCCGGCGACGGTGGACCTGTTTGTCATCGAGCTGGGACCATGAGCATGACGAGCACGACGCGAACGACACGGCAGGGCAAGGCCGGCAAAGGCGGGAACGGCGGCAGAGGCGGCAAGAGTGGGAAAGACGGGCGGCCGGAGGAGCTGAGGATGCTCGATGAGCTGATTCGTCGCAGTTACCGGGAGCTGCTGGCCACGATCGGTGAGAACGTGAAGGTAGGAGACTTCATCAAGATGCTGGAGACGAGACACAAATTGATGCCAACCGGCGCCGACCAGCGGGAATTCTGGTCGATGCTGGAGAGGATTCGGCAAGAGACGCTTTCCGAAGATGGGGAGGCTGAGGCTGTTGCTGTTGAGGGTGGCACTTCGGTTGGAGGAGAGGACTCGCATGGGTAAGTCGCCGGCAATTATTGTGCTTCTGGTCTTGTTGCTGATGGCCCTGCCGGAACCGGAGGCCCTGGCGGCGGTGGATACGTTGCGGGGTACGGCGGATATCGCGGACGCCATGCTGATCGGGTATACGAACTGCGTGGGGGAGATTTCTGATGAAGACTGTCGGCGATTCAACACCGGGGGTGCATCGTGGCTGAGTAGTGGCACGGTGGGTATTGGGCAGGAGAGTCGGACAGTGATTGCCCTGCCCGGATGGAACGGCATTGTGCCGGACTCGGCGAGGCTCGAGTTGTATTGTTTTCGCGAAGGGGATACGGTGGACCGGCGCGTCATGGCGTATCCGTTGACGACACCGTTCATCGAGGGTACGGAGCTGGACTATGGTGTCGGCAACTATCCGGACCCGGACAGCGGCGTGACGTGGTATCACGCTTACCTTGATGTCGGCGATGGCGACTCGCTGAACTGGTCGACGGCCGGAGGTGACTACACGACGGTGGTGGCATGCACGGCCATCGTGGCGGATACGAGCGGCTGGGTGGTGTTTTCGCATTTCGAGCGGCTGCTGGCCTTGTGGGATTCAACCGGGATGGCCTATGGGTGCATCCTGATCAACGAGAACGCCTTTCCGGTTAACAGCACGCAGAAGAGTTTCTATTCCAGCGAGTCAGCCACGGGCCTGGGGCCGCGGGTGGTGCTGTATCGCAGTGACGGATTGCGCGGATCGATGCGTCGTCGTCAGGCCGCGGCGATGCTGAATCATGAATGAAGGATGGAAGGGGGTGCATCGTGATGGTGATGCGGCGGATAGCGATGCTGCTGGTGGGTCTGGTGGTTGGGTGGTCACTGGTGCAGGGTGCAATAGTGCGCAACGCGACGACCGGAGTGACGGCCGAGGACTCAGTGGCGGTGGCGTTCGGTGTGCTTGACAGTATCGGCAACCCGACGACGGCGGATTCGCTGGTGGTGGCGGTTAGCGGTCCATCGGGGGCGCTGGTGTTTCGTGACAGTGTCGCAATCGGCGACGGGCGGATCACTGCGGATACGATAACTGGTTGTCCGGTATACGCTTTTGCCGATCTTGCGGCAGGTCTCGGAGCCGACAGAGCAGGCAGTTACCGGGTGTTGCTGGTGGCGAAGAACAGCGCGCTGAACCTTCAGACAGTACACCGAACGAGCTTCCAGGTAGTGAACCGACGGCTGGCGGAGGCGCTTGATCAGATTGATGACAGCGTGTGGGTTCGTGGCGGCGCCGTCGACAGCAACCGCACTGAGCAGGGCGCCGGCGATTCCTCGCAGATCGCGGCCTGGGTGTGGAACACGCCGCAGTCCGGGCATGTGCTGCCGGGGACATTCGGGAGCTATGTTGATGCGAACATCTCCGGGCTGGGGATGGGGGGCGGCGCCTATGCGGTGACGGTGGTTGCGTACGACTCGGTCCTGTCGCAACCGGTAGCGGGCGTGAGGGTAGCGGTGCGTAACCAGTCGCAGACGGCTTTGATGGCCACCGCGGCGACCGACAGCGAGGGGGAGGTGTCATTTAATCTCGATGCCGGCGATTATGCCGTAGTAGCCACGGCTCCGGGATACCAGTTTGCCGCTGCACATACGCTAACGGTGCCTGGGGCCGCTACGGACACAGTGACCGGCGGCAGGTTTGATCCGGGGATGCCATCGCTTCCGGGATTATGCCGGGTGTACGGATATGTATACGGAATCGACGGGCGGCCGATCGAGGGGGCAAGAATCGAGGCGCGGCTTCCTGATGGCGTCAACGGGGCGAGTATCCTGATAGTGGCGCCGTTTGCCGTGGAGACGGACAGCGACGAGAGCGGGTACTTCTTTGTGGACCTGATACCGTCGGCTGAGCTGCAGCCGGTGGTAACAGACTACGAGATCACGATCAGTGCCAGCGGCAGGACACTGTACCGCAAGCGTGTGACAGTGCCGTCACAGGCGGCGCTGTGGCTGGTGCCGTAGTGGGGAAGGCGGTAAGCAAAAGTGAGCGAATCACAGAACCGGAGATAACCGGAAGAAGGGAGCGAAGATGGAGAAGCTGATTACGGAGCCGATTGGCTGGTTTGGCCTGTTGGGATCGATGGCGCTGATGGTGGTTGGGCATGTGGGGCGCAAGTACCTGTTGCCGTTTTTGACGGTTGGCAAGCGCCAGAAATACGCCGGGTTCGTGGCGATGATCGCCGATGAGATTACTGACGATCTGCGCAACAAGTACCCTGACAAGCAATGGACCGAGTGGCTGGATGAGGCGGTCGATTTGCTGGTGGACATTTGTGAGGTCGGTCCGGATGTTGCGCGGCGGGCGATCAGCGCGGCGGTCGCGCGCCGTCAGGCCGGATAGGGTCGCGGTCGGGTCAGCCTGCGTGACGGATGCCGGGCGGTTGCGCCGGGGGCGTGGCTGCCCGGTATTTGTCATAGTGGCGGGTTGTGGGGCGTGAGAATGGTTCAGTTACCGGTGTGCTGTTTGCTGGTCGGCAAAGAGCAACCGGCGAAAGGCGATGATGTCCGCCGGCGTGAGGCGCTGGTCGCCATCGATGTCGCACGCGGCGGCACCGGCTTGTGGCACGGGGCCATCGAACAGAATGAAAGCCGCCAGCAACTGCAAATCGACGATGTTGATGCTGCCGTCGCCATTGAGGTCATGATGGCCGACAGAGATGGCTGTCTGGGTTACATGTTCGACAGCGGACCCGGCGGCAATGACTGCGGGAAGGAGCTCGAGGTGAACGGTGATGGTGTCGGTGACCAGTTGTCGGCAGTAATCGGAGGCATGGATGACCAATCGGTGGCTTCCGGCGGTGGTGTCATTGAGGGCGACGCGCCAGGTCTTGTCGACGATACGTCCGGGGCCGTCGGTAAGATAGACATCGAAGAGATTGCGATCCGGATCGCTGGTATCGAGGTGCCATTGGATCATCTGACCGGAGGTGCCGCTGAAGGTGGTGTCGCCGGGCAGGCGAAGGTGGGGGGGGCGGTTGAAGCGCACCCGGACATGGAAGTCGGCGGTGTCGGAGGCGTGTTCGTTGGTTGCAGCGAGACGGACGGTGAAGGCGGCATCCGAGGTAGCGTGGTACTCCCAATAGCGATCGTTGAGGTGTCCGGGACCCTCGACAAGGCTGAGGGGGGCCGGGCGGCGGTTCTGGTCGTGGGCACTCACGGCCAGCCGTATGGTTTGTGGCTCACAGAGGAAGATGGTGGTATCGCGGGGCGCGCGACAAGTGACGGTGGGTTTGAGGCCTCCGGCGGGACGCCCGGCGGAGAACAGGACAAGGCGGCCGGGCAAATCGCAGTAGGCGAAATCGTTCATGTCGATCCAGACCTCCGGCGATCCCCAGTAATTGAAGCAGGTCTGGGGCACCGGGGTATGATCCAGGAAGAGAGCGATGGAATCGTGCGGGGCGAGTTGGTTTCTGATGAAGACACCGGCGAAGAACGGCTCGCTTATGACCAGAGGGGTATCCAGCGGGATGTACAGCAGAAAGGCTCCGGAATGGGGGATGCGGATCTCTCGCGGCTGGCTGATGGTAATGATCTCTCCGGGTTCAGGGCGCCCCTTGCGATAGTGCACGGTGCTGATGTCGGCGGCGAGGGTGATTCGCCCGGGGGAAGGGAACTCAAGGGGCAGGCAGACCTCGGTGATGACGAAGGGGTAGGCCGCCGCGCCAAAGACTGCTTCGGGGTCCTGCCAGGCTCGGTAGAGTTCATTGCCGACAGTCCAGTGATAGAGGTGGTACATGGAGCCTTTGTCGTGGCGAACTATGCCCAGATCGTTGCGCAGGGCGAGGCGTCGGGACCGGATTTCGACGAAGTCGGGCGGCTGCTGGAGCGGCACGGCCAGCCCGCTCTTGTGCTGCTTCGCCGCACCGGCGGTGCCCGGTATCAGGAGGACAGAGATCAGGCTGATGACTGCGATACTGACAGCGATGATGGTCCGAGACGTCATAAGGTTCCTGTTGGTGGTCAGAAGTCTGTGGAAGGTCCTTTCTTTGATTATCGAACGGGATTGTGTTATACTTGATCGAAGCCGGCCGGATGCTGCTGTGCGGGTCATCTGTGCCTCCGGCGGCAAGGTGTTGGAAAGGGAAGGAACGACCGTATAGATGGACGATATGCATGAGAAGCTACCCGGGCGCAAGCCTCCGTGGCTGAAGGTGAGCGGGTTCAGCGGCCATCAGTTCGAGCAGGTCAGCCATCTGCTCAAGGCGTATGGGCTGAACACGGTATGTCAGGCTGCGAATTGCCCCAATCGGGGGGAGTGCTTCAATCGGGGGACGGCGACCTTTCTGATCATGGGGCCGTTGTGTACGCGCAATTGCCGCTTCTGCGATGTTCCGCCGGGTGTGCCGGGCGAGTTGGATCCCGGCGAACCGTTGCGGGTGGCGCAGGCTGCAGCCGAACTGAAGCTGAGGCACGTGGTGATTACCTCGGTAACCCGGGACGATCTGCCGGATGGCGGAGCGGGGCAGTTTGTACAGGTGGTCAGGGAGATTCGACGGTTGCTGCCGCAGGCGACGGTGGAGATTCTGACGCCTGATTTCAAGGGGGTGGACAACGCGGCTGAGCTGATGATCGGGGCGCGCCCGGATGTATTCAACCACAACCTCGAGACGGTCCCGCGGTTGTATCCCAGGGTGCGTCCGGGGGCGGACTATGGTCGTTCGCTGGAGCTTCTTCGACAGGTGGGGGAAGGTTCCGATTTTGCTACCAAGTCGGGGTTGATGCTGGGGCTGGGGGAGACGACTGGTGAGCTTCAGACCGTTTTCGATGACCTGTCCGCGGCGGGGGTGAGTATTCTGACTATGGGGCAGTACCTGGCTCCCTCACGGGAGCACTATCCGGTGCAGCGATACGTACCGCCGGAGGAGTTTGAGCAGATCGGCCAGATGGCTCGTCAGGCCGGCATTCTTAGGGTAATCTCGGCGCCGCTGGTGCGGTCATCGTACCGGGCCGATGAGGCTATGGGCGATTCCCACTGATTCTTTCTTCTTACCTGTTTTCTCAGCGCAATCTTTTACCAATCAGTTTTCTTCTGGTGCGCCTCTTGTGTGGTTTAGCCGAAAGAGAGGAAAGATGAATAAAAGGGATAAGGACCTGCGATGACTGACACCTATCGAGCCAACATACTGGTTGTGGACGATGAGGAGTACGTCTGCAACATCATCGAGGAGTCCCTGAGTCAGGAGAACTACAGCGTATCAGTGACCTCAGATCCCGCCGAGGCGCTGACGATTCTGCAGGAAAGACCGATTGATCTGGTTCTGAGTGACCTGGTGATGGGTGAATATTCCGGTGTCCAGGTACTGGATGCCGCCCAGGCGATTGATCGGGATATCATAGTGATCCTGATGACGGCTCATCCGACGGTGCAGACGGCGATTTCGGTGCTGAAGAAGGGCGCCTATGACTTCATGGTCAAGCCGTTCAAGCTGGAGGTGCTCAAGGCGACGATCCGTCGCGGTCTGGAACACCAGCGGATCAAGCGTGAGAACCTCAGCCTGAAAGAGCAGGTGGCGTTCTTGAAGATAGCCAATAACTGCTCGGACGTACAGGACCTTGAGCAATACCTCAAGATGGTGGCCCACTCGTGTATGCGGGAGATGTCGGCGCAGGCCGTGGGGATCATCCAGGTCGATCCGGAGACGCGCCAGAAGATTCGGATGGTTGCCGAGGTCGAGGGGGAGATGCCCTCATCGGAGGTGGTCGACATGGCGACGGTGGGCCGGTTCGCCCTGAGCCGTGATTCTCGGCCGTTGATCGACTCGCGCCCGGTGACAGCCGGACGTCGTCGGACGGTGCGGACATTCATTTCGCAGCCGATCTACGTGGGCCAGAGTTTCCACGGGGTGGTCAACATCCTGTTGTTCAACCGGTTTGAGAGTGTCCGGCAGGGGCAGCTTAAGGTACTGACCATTCTCACCAATTCGGCCGCCTCGGCCATGGCTAACTATCGGTTGTATCAGGACTTGCGGGGATCATATCTGCAGGCCATTCATGGTTTGGCCAACGCTATTGAAGCGCGCGATGCCTATACTGCCGGACATACCGACCGCGTGAGCCGAATTGCCGAGGCCATAGCGCGGCACCTGGGGTGGTCGGAGATGCGCATCCACCACCTGCACATGGGGTGCACCCTGCACGACATCGGCAAGATCGGGGTGCCGGACAGTATTCTGAACAAGCCCGGCCGGCTCACCGATGAGGAACTGGCCCTGATGCAGGACCACCCGAGACTGGGTCTGAAGATCATCGAGGGCATCGACCTGTTCAAGCCGGCGGTTCCATACATTATCGCCCATCATGAGCGTTATGACGGTCAGGGGTATCCCAACGGTTTGAAGGGCGAAGAGATTCCGATCGAGGGTCGACTGTTGACTGTTGCCGATACGATCGACGCCATCCTGTCCAATCGGCCATACCGGGACGGGGCCAGTCTTGAGGTGGCCATGCGCGAGCTGATCAACAATCGCGGCACGCAGTTCGACCCGCATCTGGTCGACGTGGCTATTGAGATCATTTGCACCGGCAAAGTTGACCTGGAGGCGATGTACGGTCACCCGTTCAATCTGGAGGCTCTCCGGAGTATCGTCAGCTCAGGAAAGGTACCGGTGTAAAGGACAGGATCAGGATTACCAGGGCGGCTATTCCCATAGCTCGCGCGTAGGTTGGGGGGCGGGCCTGATCGCTGAGTGTCGGCGGATGCTTGACGCCGAAGATCACTCCGAGGGCGGCAAAGAACCACCACATAGTCGAGAGAAATCCCAGCAGGATCAGGGCACCGACGGCGATCTTGCCCAGTGTGTGCTGACGTTTCTGCACGAGGCCGTAGAGCACGTGGCCGCCGTCGAGCTGACCGATCGGCAGCATGTTAATGGCTGTGATTAAAAGGCCGATCCAGCCGGCGAACGCGGCCTCGGAGAGGCGGTAGACCCACGCTTCGGGGGCCGGGCCGACCAGAAGCAGGGTAAGGGTTTGCATGAGGATTGACTCCCCCCACAGTTGCAGGGGCATGTCGGGCGGGGCAAGCTCGGAGATGGGGATTGCCTCGGTACGCGTGAGCCCCCAGACAAGGACGATGAGCGTGACGATCCAGCCGGCGATGGGTCCGGCGGCGCCGACTTCGAGCAGGTCGCGCCGGTTCCAGAAGGGGGATTTGGACTTGATGACGGCGCCAAAGGTGCCGATCAGGCTGAACCCGGGCAGGAAATACGGCCAGGAGATAATGATATGGCGCCGACGTCCCGCGATGAAATGGCCCATTTCGTGACAGAAGAGGATGACGATCAGCACCAGCGTGAATTCGAGGTTGGTGCCGCGGCCGAGTTCGACCAGGGTGCGGTCGAAGGCGAGTGTGAACGGGTCTCTGTCCGGGGCAAACTGCAGGAAGTAGATGTAGCAGCGCCAGTAGAGTGATATGAAGTAGACCGACGCAAGGGTGATGACAAACAGGATAATGTTGAGTTTCGGAATCCGCAGGCGGCGTTGCGCCTGCAGGGTGAGCAGCAGGGTGTCATCGCGCTCGTCGAGAGCATAGGTGTAGCCGCCGTAGCGCAGGCGGTCTTTGAGGAGGTCGACGGAGCGCGTTGTGTCGAAGCGTGGGGTCAGGCTGACCATGAGGCGGTCCTCCTGGCGGTACAGGGCGCCGATGTCGAACAGGTCGGCGACCAGGGCGGTGATTTCCTCCGCTCGTTTGTCTAAGGTGGTGTTGATCATAGTCCTCAGGTATATACGTCGGCAGAAAAGCGGCGGACAAGCATCAACATCAAAGAGACAAAAAGAAAGCGAGGAGGCTTTGGGCCTCCTCGCTTGATCTATGCGCTTGCGCGACAGACGACGGGATTAGATTTCCCAGTCACCCAGCGGACAAGCACCGCACTCGAAGTAGAACTGGATGAGGTACGCGACGTCAGCAGCGTCGATAGTACCATCAGCGTTCACATCGCCGAGGTGCTTGAACGGGATGGGACCAGGATTGGTCGCATCGTCGATCACGTAAGATGCCAGATAGGTAATGTCGGCGAGGTTGATCACGCCGTCATTGTTGACGTCACCGCGCCCGAAGCCGGCCCACTTGTTGACGAACTGAGCCAGTTCGGCAACCTCAGCAGGCGTCGCGGGAGTCCCGGTGACGCTGGTCAGACCGAAGTGGGCGACACCAAAGGTGTACGTCTCGTTCGGTCCGAAGTCGTGGCCAGCGTAGGTGAAGTGAGCTTCGAAGTCACCGGCACTGGTGTTCTGGCTATAGTGGCCCGGAGCGTTGCTCAGGTAGATGTAGGCGGAATCGAAGTAGGCATTCCAATCCCACAGAGCAGCGCTTCCGATGAGGCCCTTGACGTTGAGCAGCGGCTCGTAACCGCATCCGAACGGCACCTTGACAGCACCCCAGACGCCGGGAGCGCCCGCGGTGTAGGCATAGGCAACGGAGTTGCTGCGGTCGATGGCGATAGTATCGCCGGAGCCGATGTCATAGTCAATGTACTCACCGACAAACCAATCCGGAACGTCCTGACCGTTACGCTCGGTGATTTCGAGGACCTCCATCGTCACGCTTGCCAGCGGGGCGAAGTTGGCCACACCGATCGTGCGGGTTTCGGCATACAGACCCATCGTGAGCGTGTCATCGAACGGACCGCCGAAGTTCGTCCAATCCCAGGCCGTGATGAGCGGATCAGGATTGCCATCGAAGTTCTGGACGGAGTCGATGTAGCTCTTGCATACGAAGTCGCCACTGATAGTCGAGTACGTCAGACCATCGGTCGAGTACTGACCCAGAGAGACACCGGTCTGGAGGTACGGCTTGCAGTCGTTATCGCACCAGTTCGGGTCACCCTGCATGGAGATGACTTCGTAGTCAGTCCCGCTGGTCCAGTCAGGCGAGTTCATGGCGAGACGGTACGTGTCAACACCCCAGATGTAGGAGCCACCGTAGTAGACACTCACATCACCGTCGATGTCGAACGCGTAGACGTTGTCGTCAGAATCGTGCTGATAGCCCATACGACCGGAGTTGTAGACGACCTGATAGTTGGCGGCACCCATACCGAAGTTGAGGTATGTGGTATCCTCAAGACAGCCACCGACAACGGTCGCTTTCATCTGAGGAGCCAGGGTGACGTCGTTCAGGAAGAAGTCCGGATCGTTGGTTTCGAGCTGGATATAGACCACGTTGGGACCGCGGCCGACCAGCTCGTTCTGGACGTTAAGGATCAGGTTGATGGTGTCACCCGGGGCGACGTTCTGACCGACGGCCGGGGAGACGATATTGTTGAGCCACACAGGGGCCGCAGAGGCGGCGCGGTTGTACAGCTCGTTACGGGTCAGGAGATCACGCGGATCGTCGATATCCGTGACCGACGCGGCGCGGGAGAACTTCTGGAGGAAGTGATCCCTGGCGACGCGGTCAGCGATGAACTCAGCTCTCTGGAGCAGTTCGTCGGCTGTGTAATCCGCGTTGCTGAACAGCGGAATACCGGGCGTGAACGGATTCTCATCGGCGTTCACACCGTTGAAGACGAGATCCAGACAGCCCGGGTTGTGGAACATCTGGCCGAAGTCAACGTTGATGGCGCCGGTGCCGAAGTTCAGGCCGGTCACAGCGTTGTATGACAGGAACTCAAGGCGCGCACGATCGGCACCTTTCTTGAGCAGGAAGATATCGCCCCAGAAGTCACCGACAGCGAGTTCACCGTTGGCGGACAGAGCGAAACCATTACCGATGTTGGAAGGACGGTCGATACGACGACGGAAGATTTCGTCACCGTCACGGCCGTTGAAGCAGCTCAGGAAGCCGTCTTCGGAGAACATGAACAGCAGCTCAGGCTGATCAGGCTCACAGGTCAGGATGCCGGTGGCACGGTAGCTGTCACCACCCTGCGCGCCAGAGACCCACTGAAGGGCGCCATTCTGGCGGGTGAAGCACAGCAGGTTGTTGCCGGCCGGCGGGTTGACCCAGTTGGAGAAGGTTCCGATATAGACGCGGTTGCAATCCATGACCGGATGGTTCCAGAGGCTACGACCGGAGACACTCGCGGAGAGCGGCTCACCGGTGGTTGAGCTAATGCGATAGAAGACACCGTCTTCCGGATACGCGGGTGAGTTAACGGTGGCGTTGACATAGATCTCGCCGCCGTTCACACCGGCGTAGTAGCTGATGCCGCTCCAGAAGTTCTCGAAGCCGGCAAAGCCCGGATAGACGTTGCTGCCCTGGAGGCCGAAGGTGGAGAGCTGCCACGCGATGGAGCCGTCATCGGCATTGATCGCGTAGACATCACCGGGACCGCCGGGCTGAGTGGCAAAGAACAGGCGGACGCCGTCGGTCGCACCGGAGACACCAACTGTGGCACCGAGGTTGACAGGGTTGGTCGCCCAGCCCTCACCCGGGAAGTTAGTCGGAGTCCAGAGCACACCGGTGGCAGCATCGGCAGCCTGAATCTTGCCAGTCTGGGTGCCCCAGTACACGACATCGCGACCGCCCTGGTTCAGGACGACAAACGACGGATACTGGGTCTGACCCTGAATGGCTTCAGAACCGAAGGTGGTAAAGTCACGGGCCCAGATCAGGGCGCCAGTGGCATAGTCGATACAGAAGATGGACTGCTGCAGACCGCCGCCGACAAAAACGACCTCGGTCGGCGTACCGGCGATGTCGATCGTGTAGATGGTCGGGGTGCAGCGCAGGTTGTCACCCAGGTTCGGGTGCGTGAAGGTCCACACAACACTGCCGTCGGCCAGCGACAGGCGCTGGTACTGGTCAGTGAAGTTGGCGACCAGACCGGTTCCGGAAATGACGGGACCGGAGTACAGGCCCATCCCCTGCGCCGGGTGTTCATACGCCCAGGACAGGTTCAGATCACAATGAGCGTCGTCGAGGGCAACATTTGACGCAGAGTTGCGAGCGAAGTTGCCGCCGGGCGCCCAGTAATCATCCACGATACCGCAGTTGCAGTCCGGGAAGGGCATGCAGCACATGTATGCATCGGCCAAGAAGGCGATGTCACAGGGGACACCCCAGCCGTCGCACATATACTCCCAGGTGCCGAGGTAGCGCTCGGCCGCGTTGTTAAGGCAGCCGCCGCCGCCGGCATCGGAGAGGGTACGGATACCGGTTTCCGGGGTCGGGGCGAAGGACTCGATGACAATCCAGTAGCCACCGCTGACGAACACGTTCAGAGGCGTGAAGTCAACGGTCTGAATGGCCGGATACACGACGTAGTCAGCCGGTTCAAGAGTGATACCGGCCAGCTTGGCGCCCGGCAGGCCACCGACGTCAGTCCAGACAGAGATTTCAGAGTTATAGGTGTAGATGTCCGGATCACCGTTGTCGTACAACGCCCATTCCACTTGCTGGACACGGCACTCGATGCCGCTGCCCGGCATGAACTGCGCGTTGGCGTCATCGCCATACGCATCCGGCAGACGCCAGAAGTAGGTGAGGCCGGCGAGGCACTGGTTGCCCCAGAAGCAGTCGGAATAGGGGTCGACACACAGATACGGATCGACCACCAGGTTACCGTCAAATCCCCAACCGGTCAACAGCGGAGTCCAGGGCTGTCCGGGCCAGATGGAGGCCGCGCGGCCGACGCCGTCGGTACCATCGGAGAACAGGAACGACTCATAGTCGACTGTTCCGCTGGAGGACAAGACCACATGGAACTCGTTGCCGTCCTCGAAGACCAGACCATCGGCCTCGAAGTCGACAAAGTTGGCGGTAGGATACGCGGCATACGTACCGGCGGCCAGAGTCTTGCTGACCAGCAGATTGCCCGGAAGGCCAGCATTGTCGTCGTAGATGCTGACATACACGTCATCGTTACCGAACGAACCGTCGGCAGGATCGTGCACGAAGACATCGACGAACTTAAGAGTATCACTGGAGCCTACTTTGATACGCTGCGCATAGGCGGTGTCGCCGAACACCGGGTGAGGAGCGGCAAGGTAGTAAGTGATATTCTTGTAATAAGTCTCGTAATCGCAATCGGAAATGGGCAACTCAACACAGCAGCGCTCGGCCTCAATGACGAAGGCAACATCGACGCCCCAGTCATTGAGCATCGAGCCCCAGAAGCCGTTCCAGTTCTCAGAGGCGCGCTCTTCGCCCGAATGGGGGCCAAAGCCATCATCTGAGAGACAGGCCAGCACATCGCTCGGTCCGCCCAGGTTGGTCCAACCAATGTGGTATTCTTCACCGGTGGTGAAGATCCACTCGTTGGGGAAGTCGGCCTCGACCCAGTAGAGTCCGGACATGCCGACTGTGGAGATAGTAACGGAGTCGAGCTTGTTATTCGGGAAGCCGAAACCGTCAGTGTCCCACAGATAGACGCGCATGTCGGGTTCACCGACCTGAGCGGGACCATACATTAACAACCAACCGGCCAGAAGCGTGCACTCCTGAATTTCAGGCTCGACCGTAAAGCGCATATTGAACAGGTCGTCCCCGTAATTGTCCGGGATCGTCCAGAAGTAAGCCAGGTCACCGTAGTAACCCTGGAACTCACAGAAGGACGATTGCGGCGGAGCCGGAGTACCTTGGTGCTCGACAGGGAGCTCCAGGATGGCACTGGCCGGCTTCTTAAAGGACGGCTGAACAGGCCGGGCATCAGATACGGCATCGAACCTCTCGTGAAGCGGGTTCACTTTGATCACTTCATTGAGGGGGCCTTTGCCGGTATCTGATATTGCTGTACCGCTTAGAGCCATTACCAGACTCAAAACGAATACCGCGATTATCAGTCTCTTTAACATTTATTTCCTCCTTATAAGGAAAATCTAGCAATTCACGCGCTAAGACTCTGCTGATTACCGGACTAACTGATACTTGCAATAAGTATCGGCAGTCATGTGGCAATCGGCCATATCCCATTGGTGTCCAGGGAAAGTCGGGATCATCCAAGCCTTAACCATGTGAATTCATTCTATTCCTATACTGGAGTCGGAGTCTCCAACTGGCTGATCAGTCGGGGTCTCCTGTTGTAGTCGTGTAGTATTAATGCGAAGTTTCTTCTGCCTTGCATGCTCCTTAAGAAACTATCGGTCTTAAGCGTCTTTTTTGCACCTCCTCAAACGGCATTCAAGAAGGCCGTCCAAGTGTAGGGTTGTAGGTTGTAGGTTTAATGGAAAGAACAGACATACGAACGGCTGACTGTTACTTTCAGGGCAGACGTATCCGCTGATTGCTTAACAGCTTCAGCGCACACTGTCGGTGCAGAGGATGCAACTCACCCCTTGCAGGGTAAGTCCTGTCAGTTTTCGTTAGCTATTCGGTCGTTGAGGTATTTTTGTCGTACCTGTCACACCAAGCTTCACTTGTGGCTCTCGGAAGCTCGATACAACTGGCACACGCTCAAGTGCAAGATAAAGTCTTTCTTGGCGTTGTCAAGAGAAAAGCCGGAAATTATTTCCGGAATCGCAGTCTTAACATCAAAATAATGTTAGCGGTTGGCCGGTAGTTTTCGGCCGGAATTCGGGCCATTCTGGGGCAGTTTGGGGTTCTGCGAGTCATGGTCCTTATCACGCTGGATCACTTTGGATCACATTCGTCATCGGCGAGGTCGCCCGGCCCGGGAGCGGGCTTGACAGCGGTGGTAGTATTTCGGTTTCTTGCGGACAATTCTAACGGGCAGGTGACAGGCATATGCGGCTATTATCGCTCAAAATCCGCAATTTCCGGGTGTTGAAGACCTTTGCATTCAGCTTTGGTGAGCAGGTGATCGGTATTGTCGGTCCGAACGGGGCGGGGAAGTCCTCGATCATTGAGGCTATGGCGTGGGTCTTGTGGGGTAATGCGGTGGCCCGGACGGGCAAGGATGAGATCCGTTCGGTGTTCGCCGGGCCGGATGAGGCCTGTGAGGTTGAGCTGGGGCTGGCGATGCGAGGGGAGGAATATACGATACGTCGTAGTATATCAGCCAAGGGGCAGACCTCGGCTGACATGCGCTGCGGGCAGGCACTGGTGGCCACGGGGGTGCGGGAGACGCAGGAGGCGATTGGCCGGCTGATCGGGCTGGATTCACGAGGATTTCTGTCCTCGGTGCTGGCGCGTCAGCAGGAGTTGAACGCGCTCTCGGACGTGACGGCCTCGGCGCGCCGGGAGAAGCTGGCGACCATGCTGGGTGTGGATCGTCTGGATCGGGCCATTTCGCGGCTGAAAGAGGACAATCGGGAGCTTCAGGGCCGGACCGAGCAACTGGCGGCCATTGTTGGGGGGCGGGAGCAGGTTGAGAAAGACCGGGCGGACCTTGGGCGACAACTCGTCGAGGCCGAGAAGCAGGCGGCGGAGATTCATCAGCAACTGGCCGGACAGCGGGAACGCGTGAAGCAGGCAGCCGGGGAACTGGAAAGCTGGCAGGAGAAAAGGGGTCAGTTTGAGGTGTGGACGGTTGAACTTGGGGGCCGTCGCGAGCAGTTGGCTCAGACGATCCAGAGTATCGAGCGGCTCTCGGAGCGGCTTGGGCGGCTGGCCGCGGCGGCCGAGCGGCTGCCGGAGATGCACAGGGAGCTGGCGGCTTATCCGGAGGTTCTCAAGGAACTCAAGCGGCTGGATGAGGCCCTGGCGAACAAGAAGCTGGTCGAGGGGCTGAAAGGGCAGTTGGCGGACGGCAAGAGAGATATCCTTGCCGCCGAGCAGGAGGCCGGGAAGCTGGCGCAGGAGCGGAATTCGCTGCAGACGCAGTTGTCGGGACTGCCGGCCGATCTGGCCGATCAGGTGGCGGTTGTGTCGGCTGAGCGGGAGCGGGCGGGGGAGAAATACTACGCCGAAAAGGCCCGGTGCGATCGTTTGGCGGCCGATCTGGCGAAGATCACGTCACAACTGCAGCACATGGACCAGTGGGGGCCGGATTCTGTCTGCGACCGCTGCCACCGCCGGCTGGGGGACGATCTGGTGGAGGTGAGAGGGCATTTCGAGCGGGAGAAGACTGAGATTGCCGGCAGGCTCGAGGTGGCTCGATTGGAGCTTCAGAAGGTGACTGAGTCCGGGACGAGGCTCAAGGAGCGACGGGACCTGTTGAAGGCGCAGCAGGAGAGCTATGTTAAGTGGAGTAGTCGGTTGCAGGTTATCGAGAGTTCGCTGGGGCAGCAGGAGCAGACCCGCAAGCGACTGGCAGAGCAGCAGGCGCGGCTTCTGGCCGAGCTGGAGAGGGTGGGCGAAGTGGTGTTCGATATGCCAACATACCAGAAAGTACTGACCGCCAAGGAGCGGCTGGACGGACTGCAGCGGGAAGCGGACCGTCTGTCAGGAGAGCTGAAGGACCGTCCGGTAGTTGCTGAGGATCTTGAAAAAGCGCGCAAACAACAGGAGAATCTGCAAGCAGACATTGCCTCTTTGGGCGGTCGGATTGCCGGGCTGGGGTTTTCGATGGCGGCTTTTGAGGCGGCTCGAGGCAAACTGGAGACAGAGCAGAGACAGGCCGATCAGCTCAACGGCGAGGCGCAGTCGAGAAAGGACCTGGTGACGCGGCTGACGAGTGACCTGGGCGCCCTGAACCGTAAAATGGCGGAAATCGAACTTCTTGCTGAGGATCTGGCGGTGCTTCGGACGGACCGGTACTACGGTGAGAAGCTGGTGAATCTGCTGGCCCAGTTTCGGCAGTTTCTTGTGTTACGGATTCGGCCGATGCTGGCGGAACTGGCCGGGGACCTTCTGGCGCAGATGACTGATGGTCGGTACACGATGGTGGAACTGGACGAGCAGTATGAGTTGCGGGTATTCGATGCCGGCGAGTACTACGGGGTGAGCCGTTTTTCGGGAGGGGAGAAGGACCTGGCCAACTTGTGCCTTCGGCTGGCGATTTCGCAGGCGCTGACGGAGTCGGCGGGGTTGCCGGGGTCGTTCGTCATTCTGGATGAGGTTTTCGGGAGCCAGGATGCCAGCCGGAAGGATTTGATTCTGCAGGCACTGGCCAGTCTGAAGGGGCGGTTTCCGCAGATCATTCTGGTGACACATATCGAGGATATCAAAGACCGGGTCGAGGAGTTGATTGAGGTAGTGCCGACCGGTCAGGGTTGGTCGGAGGTGAGGGTAAATGGTCAAGCGATACCGGTTGCCTGAGGCATCCCGGCGGCGGCGCCGGTGGGGCTGGCTGGCCGTGCCACTGGTGGTGCTCCTGATTCTGGCCTTCCGACTGGCGGAGGATGTCGGCCACGAAGCAACTGTTACGCAGCGGTTTACGGTGCTCCGCATACTTGACGGGGACACCTTCGAGCTGGTTGGTGGGGACCGGGTGCGGATGCTTTCGATCGACACGCCGGAGCGGGGCGAGCCTTTGTATGACTCGGCGCGGGCAGTGCTGGAGCGGCTGGTTATGGGGCAGCCGGTGGGTTTGGAGTATGCCGGTCCGCGACGGGATCGCTATGGCCGGCTGCTGGCTTATGTGTATGTGGACACGGTGCTGGTCAATGCCACGCTGGTGCGGCAGGGGCTGGCGTATGTGTATCTGTTCGATGATACTGAAATGTCGCGGCCGGAGGTGGGGCGGCTTCTGGAGGCCCAGAAGGCGGCGGTGTTCGAGCGGGGCGGGCTGCATGGCCTGGCGCGGGTGGGGGAGAGCTACTATGTGGCGGTCAGGGGGGCGTTTCGGTTTCATCGGCCGGGCTGTTCGAACATATCGAGGACGCCGCCGGAGCGTTTGTTGCGGTTTGAGACTAGGGAGGAGGCGCTGCTTCAGGGGTTGTCGCCGGCACGGAATTGCCGGCCGTAGTGGCGGTGTCGAGACCTCGTTTTGCGATCCCTTTGGGGCAGGCGGGACTCCTGCCGGCCGCGGGTTGGGGGGATGTCGAAACCTCGCTTCGCGACCCGCCTTTGGCGGGCAGGGGTTTCGACCTACGTCAGAGGTGACGAAAGGGCAGGGGTTTCGACCTACCTCTCATGAATGATGGGGCACACGGGCGGAATTGCCGGCCGTAGTGTAGATGGGCGGGTTTCGGCTGTTGTGTGCGGGGGCTGATTGTGTATACTACTCAGACTATTATGTATAGTGTGTCATCATACGGGAACTGGCGGTCGGCGGCGGCTGTGCTGCTGGTGGCGCTTTTTGTCTGCTCGGCGGCGTTCGGCGGGGGGCGGGATCTGACCACTCCACCGGCTGACCCCGACGAGGCCTATCGGGTACAGATCTGGATTCCGGCAAAGATGAGTACGCGCTGCCGGTTGGCGGTGGAGATTCGCGACGGGCGCAATCAGGTGGTGCGGAATCTGGTGGAGGAGTTCATCGGGGCCGGATACTACAACTACTACTGGGATAAGAAGGATGATTCCGGGCACTGGGTGGAGCCGGGGCGTTACCTGGCGGTGGCGGATATCTGCGGAGAGCGCCGTTACCGGGACCTCCACGCGGAATATGTGGCCGGTGAACGGGAGCTTCGCACCGCCAGCGCGGGCGGCGAGCGGCCGGACACGCTGGTGTATGAGGTGATGGCGGATTCGATCCCGGTGGTGATCAATGTGCACGACCTGGGTGGGCAACTGATGGCCGGCAGGGTGGTGGACACGGCGCTGGCGGCCGGGAGTTACCGGTTGACGTTGCAGCCGGACTGGGTGGTGCCGAAGGTGGAGGCGCGCTATGAACTGCGGCTGGAGGTTCTGGAGTATGTGCACTATGACACAATCTGGTATCGGCCATAAGGGGACGGGGACGTTGTCCCCCAGATTCCTGATAGTATTCCTGATCGCAATGGTGCTGCTCGTGGTGGCTGTCGGCTGCGGGGGGGACAGGGCGCAGGTAGTGCCGGAGGCGGAGGAGCCGCTGGTGCGTTATGAACTGGCGTGGGTAGACCCGCAGATTGTCATGGGGGATACCTTGTTCACGCTGATTCGGGCGGCGCGGGTGGATTCGTTCGTGGTGGCCGGGGAGGATACGGCGGCAGGGGCCGAGGCAACGCCGCTGGTGTTCGAGGTGACGCCGCCGGGTTGTTTTGTGGCGGTGAATCTGGTGGATGCTTCCGGGCGGGTGTATCTGCCGTTGCTGGCGCGGAATCTGGGGCCGGGGCATTACAAGCTGAGTTTGAATCGGAGAAGGCTGACGCCGCCGGCGGGGGGAGCCTCGCCGGTGATGATGAGGGCGCTGGTTTGCGGTCGGGAGAAGACGGTGCTGTTGAACCCGTTTGTTGGGGGGTAGGGGGGGTGTCGGAAGGGCGGGGGTTTCGACCTACGTCTCATGAATGATGGGGTACCGGGCAGGCCGGGAGGCCTGCCGCGCACGAGATATCGTATTCACAAGGCAGAGGGGTGTCGAAACCTCGCTTTGCGATCCCTTTGGGGCAGGCGGGGACCTGCCGCGTACGAGAATAGAGCTTTCCGGAGTCTGGTCGGAGATGGATGGGGGAGAGGGCCTAATTCAGGTCTACGAGTTTGCGGAGGCGCGCGATTTCCTCGCTGGTCAGCATCCGCCACTGGCCCGGGCGCAGGCTGCCCACCACGATTCCCCCGAATGAAATTCGCCGAAGCTGAAGCACCGGGTGTCCGACGGCTTTGCACAACTGGCGCACCTCCCGTTTGCGGCCCTCGGTGAGAGTCAGTTTCAGCAGCGAGTATTTCGGCGTCGCCTCGATGATGTCTACCTGTGCCTTCCCGGTCGCGCCATCCTCGAGCGTGATGCCGTCGGCAATCTTCCGGGTGTCGGCCTCGGTGAACCGTCCGGCGACCCGCGCCTCGTAGGTTTTTTCGACCTGCCAGCGCGGGTGGGTGAGGCGATGCGCCAGTTCGCCGTCATTGGTCAGCAGCAGCGCTCCCTCGGTGTCGTAGTCGAGTCGGCCGACCGGGTAGACCCGTGCGATGACATCCTTCACCAGTTGTTTCACGGTGGGGCGTTTCTGAGGATCATCGAGCGTGGTCACGACCTCGACCGGTTTGTTGAGCAGCACGTACACGTTGTGGGGGACGGGGCGGACCTGCATTCCGTCAACCTCGACGACATCGGCCTCGGCATCGATGCGCATCCCCTGCCGATTGAGGACCTGACCGTTGACCTTGACCCGTCCCTGGTCGATGAGTTCCTCGGCGGCGCGTCGCGACGCGATGCCGCACTGCGAGAGGTACTTGTTGATGCGAATTGCTTCAGCCATGATATATCGTGAGTCGAGCCCTCAGGCTCATGGGGTCGTCAGCGCCCCTCATCCGTAGTATCAAAGTCGACATGAACTTCTCGGGCCGGACGCGCCTGTTCGGCAATGTGCGGCTTGTCGCTGGTATCGGTCTCGGCGTCGTCGGACATCTGTTCATCATCGGGCATGTTGTCAGTCGTTCGACGGCTCGCGGGATCGAAAGTGCCATCGGCGACATTGAGCTTCCGGCTGGCCAGATCGGCGGCCAGTTCCAGGGTCAGTTCGGTTTGGTCGGCGCTTTGCTGCGCGACCATTTCCTCGATCTCCGCCATCTTCGGCAGATCGTCCAGGGAGGCCAGGCCGAAGAACTTCAGGAACTCGTCGGTGGTCCCGTACTGCAGGGGTTTGCCGACTGTCTGAGCGCGTCCTCTGATGGTGATCATCCCTTTTTCAAGGAGGTTCTGCAGGACGCCATCGGAGGCGACTCCGCGAATGTGCTCGATCTGTGCTTTGGTGACGGGCTGGCGGTAGGCCACGATGGCCAGTGTTTCCAGGGCTGCCCGGGTCAGCCGCATCTTGCGCCGCCGCGTGAACAGCTCCTCGACATAACCGGTGTACTCCGGCAGGATGTAGAACTGGAAGCCGCCGGCCAGTTCGCGAATGCGGTACGACGCTCCCCGGTCGGCGTAGTCTTCGTTGAGTTGCGCCACGGCCTTGCCGATACGGCCGGGGGTGAGGTCCTCGAACACCTCGGCAATCCTGCGTGCGGGCAGCGGTTCCGGTGAACTCAGGATCAGGGCCTCAACGGCGTTGGTGCTTATTTCGTCATTCATTTCGTGCATGGTGCTCATGTTACATTCGCTCGCCGCCGTCATGCACTTTGTGCCTGGGGCGTTACGCGGACCGCGGTCACCAGGTCGATCGCCGAGGGGGGCGCGTCGAAACGATTTCCGCGGTAGACGCGAAGCTTCGCAAAGGGAGTACTTTGTCTTATGGAAACACGGTGTGCCCGCACCAGTTCCAAAAGGGCCACGAAGGTGACGATGGCCACGATTTTGCGTGGAACGTCGGCGAACAACTCGGCGAAACTGACGACCTCGTGCCCCCGCAGGTACTCGATGATGTGCGCGATGCGGTCTTCGATCGAGACTTCTTCGACATGCACCTCATGAATGGCCACCTCGCGCTTTTGTGCCAGTACATCGCGGAATGCCATCAGCAGATCATACAGCGTCGTTGCCGGAGAGACATCGACTCGGCTGGGCATGTCTTCCAATGGTGAGGGGGGGATATAGCGACGCTGCTCCAGGAGGGCACGCTCGCGGAGCATTTCTCCGGCCTCGCGGTACTTCTTGTACTCGATCAGGGCCAGCACCAGTTCCTCGCGAGGATCCATTTCCTCTTCTTCGGTCTCGGTGCGCGGCAGCAGCATTCGTGTTTTGATCCGGATCAGCGTTGCCGCCATCAGGATGAACTCCCCGGCGATTTCCAGGTTCAGCACCTGCATCAGCTCGATATACTTCAGATACTGCCGGGTAATCCGCGCGATGGGGATATCGTAGATGTCGACTTCTTCTTTGCGGATCAGGTACAGCAGCAGATCCAGCGGCCCATGGAAGACGGCCAGATCGACGCGGTAGTCGCTGCCGTCGGTCAGTTCGGGGTCGTGTTCGTTCGCATCCGTGTTCATTGATGTCACTTCTTCTTGTTCTTACCGGCGGTCCGGTAATCGATCTTCATTTTTCGGCGGACTTTTTCCATTGTCCGCTGTGCCCGGGCACTCGCCCGGTCCCGTCCGTCCGCCAGCACATCCCAGACATAGTCGGGTTTGGCCAGCAGCTCCGCGCGCTTTTGGCGCATCGGCGCCAGCGCCGCGTTGAGGTTTGCGACCAGCATCATCTTGCAGTCCACACAGCCCAGTTCGCCCGTTTTGCAGGGCGGGGCGATTTGTTGGCTGGCGTTCGGCGTGTATATACGGTGAAGCAGGTATACCGGGCACTGTTCCGGTCGACCCGGATCGCCCTTGCGCACTTTTTTCGGATCGGTATAGAACTGCTTGATTCGCTTTTCTGTCTGTTTGTCGGTGAACTCGAGCGGGAGGTGGTTGTCGTAGGATTTCGACATCTTGCGGTTGTCTGATCCCTTAATCAGCGGGATTTCGGTGAACAGCGCCTCCGGCTCCCTGAACGTGTTTCCATAGAGGGCGTTGAAGCGCTGAGCCATGTCCTTGGCCAGCCAGACGTGTTTCTCCTGATCCTTGCCGACCGGGACGCGGTCGGCGTTGTACAGGCAGATGTCGGCCGCCTGCAGGACCGGGTAGCCGAGGAAGCCGTACGAGTCCAGCTTGTCCTTCTTTTCCTGGTAGGTTGGCAGCCGCAGCAGGGTCGGCACGGTGATGAGCATGGAGAACAGCAGGTGCAGCTCGGCGTGTTCCTTAACCTCCGACTGCACGAAGATGGCGCTCTTTTCGGGTTCCATGCCGGCGGCGAGGAAATCGGTCGCCATCTGGAAGATGAGGTTCTTCAGCGGCTTGGTGTCCTCGTAGATGGCCGTCAGCGAATGCAGATCGACAATGCAGGCGTAGAACTCGTAGTCGTGCTGCAGCCGGACCCAGTTCTTGAGCGCGCCTTCGAGATTCCCGATATGCAGTGCCCCGGTAGGCTGCATCCCGGAGAGGATTACCGGCTTGCGCGGAGGTTTCTGTTCGCTGCCTGTGTCGGCAATGTTGACGATTGGCTTGTCTTGACTCATTCTATCAGATTCTATCAGACTATCTACCAGACTATTCCCGTTTTTCGTTGTGCCAGTGTAGGCCCAGGACCAACCCAAATCAATTAAAAAGAAGAGGAAAAACAGCCCGGCGATAACTCGAGCGGGTTGTGCGGAATTTCGGTGACGCTACCGGTAAGAGAATCGGCCCCTGCCTGTCAGCCTACAGCGGGTCCATGAACAGATACGGCCGCCAGCGATCGGAGATTTTCACATGGCGCTGGATGAAGGTGATATAGCTTGGTCGCACCGGGCGTTTGCGCAGTCTCATGCCGGCCTGTTCCGGGGTGTGGTCGCCCTTGCGGTTGTTACACTTGGCGCAGGCGCATACGAGGTTTGTCCAGGTATCCTTGCCGCCCATATGCCTGGGGATGACGTGATCGACCGTCATCGGTCCTTTGGTGGTGCCGCAATACTGGCAGGCGTGACCGTCGCGAAGCAGGATGTTCTTGCGCGAGAGCATGATTTGTTTGAAGGGGACTTTTTTGTACTGCCACAACCGCACTACGGAGGGCAGGGCGAAGGCCCGGTTGACGGTGCGGACTTTGAGGCCGTCAGCGGTTTCAACCATCTCGGCCTTGCCGGAGAACAGCAGGACGATGGCGCGGCGGGCCGAGCAGATCGTCAGGGGTTCGTAGTTCTGATTCAGCATCAGAACGTTGCGGTTGATTAACGATGACGCCATGCAAACCTCTCAAACTTCCGGGCACAGCGCCGGGATGCAGACATACACCCCCGAAGACGGCAGGTATCCGGGGCGCACGCGCCCGCCAAGCAAGTTCTGAGAAGGTACGAACGGTCCTGGTCAGGTGTCAAATGAATTTTGGGTTTGGCGTGTCACAGGCTTGGTGCGACGGATTTCTCACTGGCCAAAAAAGCGGCCGCTTGTCCCAAAGCGGCCTCCCTCTCCCTAACAGCACTACGCCCGTCGCGAGCGTTGTCAGGACTGCAGGTCTTTGTCGATCTTGTATTTTTTGATCTTGTCGAACAGGGTCGTGTAGTCGATCTGTAGTATCTTGGCTGTCTTGCGCTTGTTGCCGCGTGTTTCGCGCAGCACGCGGATGATGGTGCCGCGCTCGGCCTGCATCTGGGCATGGGCGCCGATCTCTTTGAGGCCGCTTCCGTCGCGGAGGCGGATTTCATCGGTGCGGCGGAGCCTGATGGCCAGATGATCGGGCGTGATTTTCTTGCCCTCGGCCAGGATGACGGCCCGCTCGATCGTGTTTTCCAGCTCGCGCACGTTGCCCGGCCAGTGGTATTTTTCCAGCAGCTTGACGGCCTCGCGCGAGAGTGACTTGCGCGGCTTGCGCATCTCGCGGCAGTATTTGTCCACGAAATAGTCCGCCAGTTCCGGTACATCCTGGAAGCGCTCGCGAAGCGGCGGTATGGTCACCGGGAAGACCGAGAGGCGGTAATACAGGTCCTCGCGGAAGTGTTTTGCGGCGATCTGCTGGCTGAGGTCCATATTGGTTGCGGCGATCACGCGCACGTCGACATCAACAGTCCGGGTGCCGCCGAGACGCTCGAAGTTTTTCTGTTGGAGGACGCGAAGCAGCTTGGCCTGCAATTGAATGTCCATATCACCGATTTCATCGAGGAAGATCGTCCCGGTGTGGGCGATTTCGAACTTGCCCATCTTGCGGGCGTGCGCCCCCGTGAAGGCCCCTTTCTCGGAGCCGAACAGCTCGTTTTCGAGCAGCTCGTGCGGGATGGCGGCGCAGTTGATGGCGATAAAAGGTTTGTCCTTGCGAAGCGACAGAGAGTGGATCGCCCGCGCGAACAGCTCTTTGCCCGTGCCGGACTCACCCTGCAGCAGCACCGAGGCATCGGAGCCGGATACTTTTTTCACGAGTTCGCAGATCTCGCGCATCTTTTCGCTTTTGCCGATGATCTCCGTGAACCCCGATACCTGCATCAGCTCCTGGCGGAGCAGTACGTTCTCGGCCTGCATGCGGCGACTCTCGAGTGCGCGGTTGACCAGCACGCAGAGATGCTCGGTGTCGAACGGTTTGGTGATGAAGTCAAATGCCCCCTTCTTCATCGCCGAAACGGCTGTCTCCACTGTCCCGTAGGCTGTCATGACGATTACGGAGGTCTCGTCATCGTGTTCTTTGACGCCGCTGAGCACCTCCAGCCCGTCGACATCCGGCATTTTCATGTCTGTCAGGACCAGGTCGTACGACTTGTTGCGCACCAGTTCCAGCGCCGCGCGACCATTGGCAGCAGAGTCCACCCGGTACCCCTCCTCGGACAGGGTCTGGGTGAGCATATCACGCATCGAATCCTTGTCGTCTACCACCAATATATTGGGCATGTACTCTCCTTGTCGATCACGTTGTTTCTTACCGGTACCTTCCTGACAGACTGCAGAAACGCGCCCTTGGCAGCAGCGGCCTCCCTGCGTGTTGGGACTGTCCGCCGGCGCAGGCGCATGGTTTCACTCAGATATATCGGCGTATTCCCCTAAGATTTCAGCCTGTCCTTTGTGCAAAGATTGCTCAGGGGGAGGGTGCGCTGAGGCTTGATTTGGTATTGGGCGACGGGTTGAGTTTGGGTGATACTGTGGAAGGTCGCGGTGTCGAAACCGCACGGGTTTCGACCTACCTCAGAGGTGACTGGGTGGATTACGGCAGGGGCAGGCGGGACGCCTGCCGCCCACGGGTTCGAGGGATGTCGAAACCTCGCTTCGCGACCCCTTCGGGGCAGGGGTTTCGACCTACATTCATCGGGGCAGGGGTTTCGACCTACCTGTTTGGGGTGAAGGGAACGCAGTACGGCTAAGTACTTTGCCAGGTGGATCAAAGACGAAGCCCCGCCAGAGGGCGGGGCACGTTATAGATTCGAAGTACAGATTCGAAGTATAGATTCGAGGCGTAGATTCGAGATATGGGTTCGAGCAGATATTAGTAGTCCTCGAGGTGGTTCCATTCGGCGTCCTCGAGCCACTGCTGCGGGCGGTCGAGGAAGCGGATGACGTTTTCGATGGTGACCCAGTGCTTGTGCTCTTCGTCGGCGATGCGGTTGAGGATGTGTTTCTGGCTGTCGTCGCCCACTTCCTCGGCCTTTTCGCGGTAGAAGTCCTCGGAGTCCTTCTCGACCTGCTGGGCCTTCTCCCAGACGCCGCGTGTGTCGGGTGAGAAGCTGAATCCGTCGCCTTCGGATTTAAGGCGCTCAAAGACGTTCTTGACGGAACTGAGGATGGTGGTCTTTTCGGCTTCCTTGTACTCGGTGGTCCGACCTTCCTTCATGGCCTTGAAGATATTGTAGTGTTTCAGCTCGTCATCGGCGAGTTGCTGAAGGATAC
This sequence comes from uncultured Ignavibacteriales bacterium, assembly GCA_964627305.1. Classification (GTDB taxonomy): domain Bacteria; phylum Zixibacteria; class MSB-5A5; order GN15; family FEB-12; genus WJKG01. Next base: position 103,948 of record CAZVHP010000003.1, read on the forward strand.
CCTTGAGCTGAGCGCTGTCGGTTTGTTCGGCCATGTCCAAATAGTACTGGCGTCCATCCTGCTCCATTTTCATGGCGTATTCGAAGATATTCATGCGGTCTCCTGTAGGTAATCTTGTTCTGTTTCGGCCTATGGTACACAACGCCGGGGTTCGTGTCAACGTTCCCGGTGGCAGCTGGTGGTGATTGTCCAAGCTTGCTAATACCGGGAAGCGGGTTATCTTGGAGCCATGGAAAGTCGGGTATTGAGCGGTGTAACTTTGCTGCTGGTGGTGGTGGTCCTTGTCCTGGAGACCGGGGCGACCGAGCCGGAGCCGGTGAGGCGGTTGTGGGCGGAGTACTATTTCGACAACCAGCGATACATACCGCAGGCGGATTCGGCGCTGGTGCGGGCGCGGGCTCAGTTGACCGGGTATTTAGGGGAGATAGAGATACCGCCGGTGAAGGTGTACCTGGTGGACGACCTTGAGCGTTTTGAGCGCCTGATTGGCGGTCGGTTTCCGGAATGGGGGGCGGCGGCGGCCCTGCCGGCCCGGGGGATGATCGTGATCAAGTCGCCGGACAGGCACCGCCTGGGCAAGTCGCTGACGGAGCTGGTGGGTCACGAGTACACGCATATCGTGCTGGCCCACAAGGCGGCTTTCGCGCCGATTCCGCGCTGGTTCAACGAGGGGCTGGCGATGCTGGTGGGGATGGACTGGAGTTGGGAGAACAACATGGCCATGAGCAAGGCCGGGGCGATGGGGCAGTTCATTTCGCTGACGGAGATCGACCGGGTGAACAGTTTCACCGGCCCCCGGGCGCAGCTTGCGTATGGGCAGTCGTACCTTGCCGTGAGGTACCTGAGGGAGAATTATGGTGACAGTTCGCTGGTGCGGTTTGTGTCGACGCTGGCTGTGGGGGGGAGTGTCGATGATGCCCTGATGGCGGCGACCGGGTCGACCCTGAGCGAGTTCGAGACGGAGTATCATGTGTTTTTGACAGAGCATTATAACCTTGTGAGTTTGTTTACGAATACCATGCTGTTCTGGCTGTTTCTGGCCCTGCTGGTGGTGGTCGGGTTCTTTGTGAAGTACCGTCAACGACGGAAGTACTATGAGAAATGGGAAGAGGACGAGAAGTTGCACTCGACCGATTTCGATTACGGCGATCCCGAGCGTCCTGAGCAGGCCGACCACGACGACGATGTCGACTATGACGATGATGTCGAGTATGACGACGATGATGAGCCATGGCGCGGCTGACGCACAGGCTTGAGTACGTTCTGGCGCGTGCTGTGCAGATGGCGGCGCAGCCGCTGAGTATGGCTGCTGCAGACCGGGTTGGAGCGGGCCTGGGGCGGGTGATGTACCATGTGCTGGGGTCGCGGCGACGGATAGCGGCGGACAATATCAGGTGTACGATTGGCGGGGAGTGGGGGGCTGATGAGGTCGAGGAGCTGGTGCGTCGGGTGTTTGGCAATCTTGGGCGGACCCTGCTGGAGACAGCACGGCTGGGGAGATATCGTCCGGAGCGGATAGGCGACCTGGTGGCGGGGGCCGGGGGGGAACACTTGCGCCGGGCGCACGAGCGCGGGAAGGGGGCGGTTTTGGCTGTGGCGCACTATGGCAACTGGGAGTTGGCCGGCAGTTGGGGGTTGTCGCTGGGATACCAGATTGATTACCTGACGGGTATTCAGCACAACCCGTTGGTTGATGGTCTTATACAACGTGCTCGCGGCCAGTTGGGGGTGGGTTTGATTCCGTCCCGCGGGGCCCTTCGTGGAGTACTTAAGGCGTTGAAGGACAACCACTTTGTGGCGTTTGCGTGTGATCAGCACGCGCCTCGGAACGCGATTGTCATTGAGTTTCTGGGGCGGAAGGCGGCGGTGGCGATCGGTCCGGCGCAGTTTGCGATTCGGGCCGACTGTCCCATATTGCCGTTTGGGTTTCGCCGGGAGCGATACGATCGGCATATCATTACGGCGGGCGAGCCGGTGTATCCGCCGCATTCGGGTGATGAGAAGGCGGATATCAGGCAGATGACATTGGCTTATTCGCGGTTCTTCGAGCAGCAGATCCGGGCGTATCCTGACCAGTGGATGTGGACGCACCGGCGGTGGAAACTGGGTGAGTGAGGCAACTTTCGGAGGGTTGAATCGTTAGAAAGAGGTGAAATTCGGCCGATGGTGCCGCCGGGCACAGGTCGAAGGCGCGGTGGATTCATGCGTTGGTAATGGCTGAAAGGACAGGTTGCGTGAAGAAGTACATTTATGTCGCGGTGGCGGCGGCGCTGGTGTTGATTGGTTATCTTGTTGTCAATGCGATATTTACGCCTTCGTATGACATTCCGACAGCCCGGGTTGAGAAGGGGGAGTTTGTCATCGCGCTCAATGAAAACGGGGAGATCGATGCCAAGAATGCGGTGACGTTGTCGGCGCCGAGGATTCGCGGGCTTCAGATTACGTGGTTGGCGCCGGAGGGATCTATTGTCGAGAAGGGGGATGCGATCATTCGTTTCGATGCCACGCAGCAGACGGCGGAACTGGCTGAGCATGAGTCCGACCTGAAGATCAAGCGGGCGGCTTTGGAGCGGGCGCGCAAGGAGTATACGATCCAGGAAAAGCAGTTGAAGCTGGATTTGGAAAAGGCGCGCCGTTCGTATGACGAGAAGAAGCACGAGGCGCCGCGAATTGCCGAGGAGGCCCGGCTGGAGCTTGAGGTCGCGGAGCTGAATTTCAATGCCAAGCTGGAGCAGCTTAAGGGGGATGTGGAGAAGTTCGAGGTGGAAGTTGCCCGTGCCGAGGATAAGGTACGGCTGGCGCGCCGGGAGCTGGACCAGATGACGATGTATGCGCCGTTGCCGGGTCTGGTGGTGTACCTGTCGATCTGGAAGGGAGGCTCGCAGGGGAAGGTGCAGGAGGGTGACTCGCCGTGGCCGGGACAGGGGCTGGTGAATATACCGGACTTGTCGGAGATGATCGTCAACACGACGGTCAGCGAGGTTGACGCCAACAAGGTGGATACCGGCCAGGAGGTGATCGTGAAGCTGGACGCGCTGCCAGACCGGGAGTATGTCGGCCGGGTGATATCCAAGAGCACGCTGGCGCGCAAGAAGGACTATTCCTCGCGGATCAATGTGTTTGATGTCGAGGTGTTGATTACTGACAATGATGAGCAGCTCAAGCCGGGGATGTCGGCCTCGTGCCGGATCGTGGTGCAGCGGATTCCGGAAGTAGTGTCGGTTCCGCTGGAGGCGGTATTCGAGCGTGACGGGCAGACGGTTGTCTTTATGGAGAACAAGAAGAAGCGGGAGGTGACGGTGGGGCGCCGCAACGACATGTCGATCGAGATTGTCGAGGGACTTGCCGGCGGTGAGCAGATATGTCTGGTGGACCCGACGCTTGACGAGCCGGGGCTTCCGGGGGACAGGGCCACGGAACCGGAGATCAACACCTCCAGTCAGGCCGGCCGTGGTGAGGCGAGGGACCGCGGCGGACGTCGCGGGCGGTGACCGGTCGAGTATGGAGTATCTCGGTTCGTACCAGGTAGCGCTTGACCAGTTGTGGGCGCATAAGCTTCGCACCCTGCTGACGATGCTGGGTGTGATTTTTGGGGTGGGGGCGGTGATTTCGATGCTGTCGATCGGGGAGGGAGCCAAGCGCGAGGCGCTGGAGCAGATTTCGATCCTGGGGATTAATAATGTCATTGTGAATGTCAAGACACCCGACGAGAGTGGGGCATCCGACATCGGTCTGGCGCGGTCGCCGGGGTTGACGCTGGCCGACGCGGAGAACATTGCGGTTTTTGATGACATGGTAGAGAATATTGTGCCGCAGCGCTTTGAGGAGGCACGTCGGGTGTATTACGGGTCGCACCAGTCCCCGGCCCGGGTGGTGTCGACGACGCCGGACTACGTGTTCAGCTCGTCGATAGAGGTTGAGACCGGGCGGTTCATAACGCCTGCGGACATGCGGGATTTCTCACAAGTGTGCGTGCTGGGGGCCAAGACGAAACGGGAGTTGTTTGCTTTCGAGGACCCGCTGGGCAAGACGGTGCGGATCGGGGATCTGGACTTCACGGTCGTCGGGGTGATGGCGGACAAGTATATCGGCCGGGGGAAAGTGGAGGGGTTTGAACTGAAGAACCTCAACGAGGATGTGTACATTCCGTTTGCGACCGCCAGGAAGAAGATGGATCGGTACTATCCCGGTTTCGGCTACAGTATGCAGAGCACGGGTTGGTCGACATCGGTCAGCACGCAGACGCAGAACTTCAATATCCCAGAGATAGACCAGTTGACGATCACCGTGACGGACCTGAAGCACGTGCAGGCGGTAACGAAGCTGGTGGAGCGGATATTGAGTCGCCGTCATTTCGGGGTTGACGATTACGAGATCGTGGTACCGGAATCGCTGTTGCGGCAGACGCAGAAGACGCAGCGGATATTCAATATAGTGATGGGGGCGATTGCCGGTATCTCGCTGCTGGTGGGCGGGATCGGGATCATGAATATCATGCTGGCGACGGTGCTGGAGCGGACGCGCGAGATCGGGGTGCGACGGGCCGTGGGGGCGCGGCAGGGGGATATCATGCGTCAGTTTTTGATCGAGGCGGTTATCATTTGTCTGATCGGGTGTGCGATTGGCATCGCGGTGGGGTTGGTGCTGGCCAAAGTGATTTCGTACTACGCTGAGTGGCCGACGATAGTGAGTATTTTCTCGATTGTGCTGGCGGTTGGCGTTTCGACGGCAGTGGGTGTGGGTTTCGGTCTGTATCCGGCGCGGAAGGCGGCCCGTCAGGATGTGATCGAGGCGCTTCGTTACGAGTAGCAGGTGTGTCCTGAGTCGATCTTGAGTGAGTTTGTGAGTGAGGTTATGTGTGCAGTCGGGTGTCGGGCATTGATTACGAGATGTGAGAGGATAGTGAGAGGATAGTGAGCATGGCATGTTTCGCAGGCGGGCGGTTGGCCCTGATGGTAGTAGGATCACTGGTGGCTGTAGCGGTCTCTCCGGGTTTGGCGCGTGATCTGAGTTTTGCCGAGGCGATGCGCATGGCGGTGGGGCAGACGAGTCGGGGGGCGATCATCGCAGGTGATCTGGAGGTGGCGGAGAAGCGGTATTTCGCGGAGCGGATTACGTTTTATGTGCCGAAGGTATCGATCAATTCCTCCTTGCCATCGTACAGTTCGGAGCAGTCGTTTCGATTGTGGGGTCAGCCGACCAAGGAGACAGTGAAGACCTCGGATCTTGATTTCACCTCCAATATCCAGCTCAAGCAGAGCCTGTTCACCGGTGGCGAGCTGACCGCGCGGGCGAATCTTCTGAGCAACGAGTCGAGTTACCCGTTGTGGGGTAACCCGGGGATGCGAATTGATGAGTCGACGCTGCGGGGCTTTTTCGATTTCGAGCTGACACAACCGGTTTTGAAGCCCTCGGAGAATCGTCATGCGCTCAACAACAGCCGGGACAACTACCGCCTGGCGGAGCTTACGCGGGTGGAGGAACAGTCGGCGTTGAGACGAGAGATTGCGGAGGCGTATTTCGGGGTTCTGCAGACAGACCTGCGGACTGAGATCGCACAGGCGAAGCTTCGTTCGGCCCGGTTGCAGTCCGAGATAGACTCAGTCAAGCATGTTGATGAAGTGGTGTCTGAGGAGACGTGGTTGATGTCGGCCTCGGCGCGGATCGATGCCGAGCTGGCGCTGGTGGAGATCGAGAATGAGGCTGCCGAGAAGAACCGGGAGCTGGCCAGTCTGCTGGATCAGGATGTGACCGAGGAGATCGCGCCGCAGGTCCCCTTCCCGGAGCGTTTTGCCGAGGGTGAGAAGGCGGCGTATCTGCAGGAGTGGAAGGAGTCGATTCCGATCCGTCGCGCGAGCCTTGAATGGGAGAAGGCGCGTCGCAATGCGGACTATCAGAGCAGTTCGCTTGGGATCAACGGTGACCTCCGGGCGAGTTACTCGATGGGGCGCGGCCGGGTTGAATCCGACGCCAGCGCCGATGACGACCAGATCAAGACGTCTTCGTGGGGCATATCGCTGAACGTGACGTTTCCGGTGTTTGACGGGGGTGCTTCGGGGGCGACGGTGCGGGCGGCGGAGATAGAGGCCGACAAGAAGCGTCTGGAGTATGAGCGGGCGGAGAAGTCGGCGCGGGCGGAGATTGTCAATCTGGTCAGCCGGGTGGAGGTTGGTTATCGCAAGCTGGAGGTTGTGCGCAAGCAGATCGATCTGTCGCGGGAGCGGCTGGACATATCGGAGTATCGTTTCAACGACGGGCAGATATCGGAGATCGAGTATCTTGCGGCGCGCGTTGCGTTTCTGGAGGCCCGGGACAAGTATCTGGAGGAGTTGAAGCAGTATCTGCTTGACAGGATTGCTCTTGAGGGCAAGTATTCGGTCTGATGGCCAGAAAGATACTCATCCGTACGCCCAATCATCTGGGCGACTGCATCATGGCGCTGCCCATGATCAGCGAGGCGCGCGAGGCGCACCCCGGGGGTGTGGTGACAGTGCTCGTGCCGGAGAACCTTGCGGATCTGTTTCGAGGCAATCCTGCTATCGACGAGCTGCTGGTTATCCCGGCGCGGTACGTTCACGGTCTGGCGGGGGTACTGAAGATAAGGGACATCGTAGCTTCGGGCGACTATGATGTCGGCTATGTTCTGCCGCCATCGTTCGGGGCAGCCTCTGCGTTCAAGCTGGCCGGGGTGAAGCTTCGGATCGGTTACATTGCGGATGGGCGAAGGCTGCTGCTGAATAAACCCTTGCCACTGCCCACGCCGCTGAATTCGGCGCATCGCAGCGAGACCTATTTCAACCTTCTGCGCCGGGGGGCCGGGGTTGATCTGACTTACACGCCGCCCAAGCTGTTTCTCAATGATCAGGATATTGTGCAGGCGATCGAGTTGCTGGGGCGGTTCGGTGTGGCCGAGGAGGAGCCATACGCAGTGTTTGCACACCGGGCGGTGGCCGAATCGCGCCGCTGGGGTGTCGCGAACTACACCGAGCTGGCCAAGCGGACGGTTTCCGAGCGCGGGTTGAAGGTGGTGCTGATCGGGGGGCCGGAAGATGAGGTCGAGGGTGAGCGGATTGGTGCCTCGGGCGGAGCGAGCCAGGTTGTGAACCTGGCCGGGAAAACGAGTTTGCGGGAGGTGGCGGCGGTGCTTTCGCGGGCGCGGTTTTTCGTGGGGAATGATTCCGGTCCGGCGCACCTGGCGGCTGCGGTCGGGGCGCCGGTGGTGGTATTGTCGGGGGCAGATGATCCGAAAGAGACCTCGCCGGTGACGCCGCGCAAGGCGCTGGTGTACCTGAGCGATCTGGAATGTATCAGCTGTGTGAAGAACACCTGTCCGCTCAAGGGGGAGTTGCATATGCAGTGTATGCGCCTTATTACTGTCAATCAGGTTGAGGCGGCGATGGCGCGTTTGTTGGCTCTGGATCATTAGCGCATCGGTAATTTCGGCATCAAGCGACGGGGGGAGTGGTTTCGTATCACATTTACCATGTCCAGCGAATTACTGTCAACGGTAGCTCTGGTTCGGGCGGAGAGCTACGAACGCGATCGGGTCGACCAGGCTGTCGCCGACGCTGTCGGGCGTCTCGGTGGCTGGGGGCGGTATGTCTGTCCGGGGATGACGGTTCTTCTCAAGCCGAATATGCTTTCGCCGCGTCATCCGGATCAGGCTGTTACCACACATCCGCAAGTGGTGGCGGCGGTCGCCCGTCAGGTGAGAGCCTGCGGAGCGCGCGTATTGGTGGGGGACTCACCCTCGGCGGTCAAATGGGATATCGAGCGGGTGTGGCGTGAGACAGGGCTTCGGCAGGCTTCCCGGGAGGAGGGGTTCGAGCTGGTGAATTTCGAGGCGGCGGGCAGCCGGGCGGTGGCGATCGACACGCGCGTGTTTCACATTGCCCGGCCGGTTCTGGAGGCAGACCTGGTGATCAATGTGCCGAAGCTGAAGACGCACACGCTGACTTTGCTTTCCGGTGCGCTGAAGAACATGTATGGTTCGATCCCGGGGTTTCGGAAAGCCCTGTGGCATAAGGATGCGCCGCGGCCGAGGGACTTCTCGCAGGTGATTGTGGACGTTTTTTCGGCGGTGCAGCCGCAGTTGACGATCATGGATGCGGTGGTGGCTATGCAGGGGGATGGTCCCTCGGCAGGGCGGCCATACCGGCTGGGGCTGGTGCTGGCCTCGACGGACGCGGTTGCGGTCGATACGGTGGCCTGCCGTTTGATCGGGTTGCGTCCGGAGAAGGTGCACATGATCCGTCTGGCTGCCGAGGCCGGTCTGGGGATGGGGCACAGCGAGGCGATTGAGGTGGTGGGCGAGGCAGTCAGGCCGGTGCGGAAGGGGACATTCCGGCTGCCATCGAACGCGATCATGGAACTGCTGCCGCCGGTGCTTGTTAATCTGGCAGGGCCGTTGTTCTGGATGCGTCCGAAAGTGGACGCCGCTCGGTGCACCGGATGTCAGAAGTGCATTGAGGCGTGTCCGGTCGGTGCCCTGAGTGTCGATGGCGCCATGCCGCGCATCAATCATCATGTATGTGTCACCTGCTGGTGTTGCCACGAGATATGCCCGGAACAGGCGGTTGGGATTGAGAAGTCCTGGCTGGCGCGGCGGTTGACCGCAGACAGCCTCCGAGGCGTCTGAGCCTTCGCGGCGCGGACTCTGGCGCAGTTTGTGCGCCGATGTCGGATAAGGTTAATATATTGCTTGACAACGTATAAGGTGTGATAGTATACTGTGAGTGGCAGAATATGCGCTTTACACACCATTGCTGTTCAATTGATATTCGGCACTGTTTTTTCTGATGTATATAGCACCACGCCAGTGGTTTACAGCGACAGACAGATATATCACCATAAGTTTCTCTTTTAAGGAGGCAAGGCCATGAAACGTTCGCGCTTGATAGCGTTGCTGTTGATGCTATCGTTGCTTTGTGCCTGCTTTGTCTCGGCCCCTGTATTGGCCGAACATCCCTGGGATGCTGATGCCGGCGGTGGTTCTTCCAGCGGTATCGGTCAGACGATGGTTGATTCCTCGCAGCCTCCAGCCAATGGCGGTCCCGGGAATACCAATCAGTCGACCAGTGGTGAGGCTGATCCGCAAGTCAGTCTGCTGGGCTGGCTGTGGGAGCTGATGATGGAGTTTGGGCGCGGCCTGATTTGTGGCGGCGCATCGACCGGCAGCAGTACTGTTGCCACCGACGCCCCGGCCGGCTCGGGCAAGTAGAAGGATCCTATCAGGTAAATCCGAAACACGGACGGGAACGATTTAATGTCTCTCTCTTCACAAAACTTAACGTTCGATAACCGTCTTCTTGCGATTGAGGAGGAGTTCCGTCAGCGCAAGTTCTCCGGCGCCCTGAAGGATCTGGAGGGTTTGGCCGAGAGTGAGTTCTCAGGGAATTCACACGAGGCCGGGCTGTACTTGCTGTTGACAGCGGAAGCATCGCTGCACGAGGGTCGCTACCGTGACGCGCTCGCCCGGGGTTTACAGGCGGCGCGGGTACTGGCCGACTTTCCGTTGAATCGGCGTTACGGCCGGGTGCAGTTGGTGCTGTCGAAGGCGTATTCCTCGATTGGTGATCTGAAGAACGCCGAGATTCGTGCTCGTGACGCCCTGGCGGCCTTTCGGCGGGCGGGTGAGAATGCGGGTCAGATCGACTCGTTCAATGAGCTGGCGCGCATTGCCTTTGTCAGGTGCGATTATCCTTCTGCGGCGGACTTCCTCGGTGAGGCCATCGGCATGGTGGTGGATAACCCGAGAAAGAAAGCGCAGTTGACGGGTAACCTGGGGCGTATTCAGACATTCACGGGTGAGTGGAACAAGGCGCGGGAGAATCTTCAGGCGGCGCTTGTGTATGCACAGGAGAACAACCAGGACATATCCCGGGCGGTCAATATGTTGTCGCTCGGTTATCTGGAGATGCGAACCCGGCAGTTTGCCGAGGCGCACCGGCTGTACGAGCAGGCGCGGGAGATCATCGACCGACTCAGTCTCAAGCGAGAGAAGGTTATCTATTTAGAGTACACCGGGGAGTTGGCCCTCGAGAAGGGCGATCTGTACCGGGCCAAGTCGATGTTGAGCGAAGCCTACAAGGAAGGTATGATGCTGGCCTCGTCCTCGGCGCTGGTGTCGCAGTCGGCTCGTCGGTTGGCCGAGGTCGAGTTGCTTCTGGACAATGTCGAGGAAGCCATGAAGTATGGCCAGAAGGCGCTTGATCTGTCTTTGCAACTGGGCGAGAAGGCGGAGATAGGCGTTTCACAGCGGGTGATTGCGCGGGTCTTTGTGGCGAAAGGGCACAGCGAGGAGGCGCTGGAGTACGCGGCCAGTGCGGTTGAGGTGCTCGGGCAGGTGGGCGATCCCTGTGAACTGGGCCAGGCGCTTCTGACGCAGGCGCAGATCAGCATGGAGTTGGGTGATTTTGATCACAATCGGGTTTCGGGTCTGTTTGACCGGGCGCGGCGGCTGTTCCGCAAGCTGGACCTGGAGTACTGGCAGGCCGAGATAGACTTCCGCAGCGGTGTGTTGTCGTGTCAGCATGGCGATTTGTCTACCGGCTTCAAGCGGCTGAGCAATGCCGAGCGCGTGTTTTCGCTGGTCAACGACAAGGTGAAGCTTCGTGCCGTCAGCAGCTTCCTGCGCACGCTGGCCGATCAGGCCGTGGCGCTTTCGGTCTCCGAGGAGAACGGGTTCAAGATCTTCGGTAACCTGGTGACACCGGATGAATACTCGCGCCTGCGCTCGTCACGTATAGAGGATATTCTCGAGATCGTGCTTCGCAAGACCGGTGGTGACCGGGCCGTGATCTACACCCCGGGCAATGCCGAGCACCGGCTGGCGTCCTCGGTGAACATGACCACCGATGATCAGCAGACGTTCGTGGACGGTTTCAACAAGCTGCTGGGCGAGGAGTTCAATCGTGATCGACCCACGCTGACGCTTGATTGCCGCCGTGATCCGTTTATCAACGCTCTGTTCGACCATGATCCCTCGATGGTGACCTCGGTGGTGGTGGTGCCGTTCAAGATGACCGATGGCGCGCAGTGTTACCTGTATGTCGACCGGCTGGCGCGGGATAACCGATTGAATCCGTTCAGTCAGGCGGAGTTGAATTTCGCGGTCGGGTTCAGCGATTTTGTCGCTTTCAAGTGGGCGGAGATCGAGAAGAACCGGCTTTTGGAGGATAACCGTCGATTGACGCGTCAGTTGATGGAGAAGTCCGAGTTCCCGAATATCATCACGCAGAACAAGGCGATGCTGGACCTTCTGGTGCAGGTGCGCCAGGTGGTGAATTCCAATATATCGATCTCGATCACGGGCGAGACCGGTTCGGGCAAGGATCTCGTGGCGCAGGCGATTCATTACAACTCGACACGTCGTGATAAGCGGTTCGTGTCGGTCAACTGCGCGGCGCTGCCGGAGACGTTGCTGGAGAGCGAGTTGTTCGGCTATAAGCGGGGCGCTTTTACGGGGGCGGACCGTGACAAGTCCGGGCTGTTCGAGGAGGCCGACGGCGGCACGTTTTTCCTTGATGAAATCGGTGATATGCCGCTTTCGATTCAGGCGAAGATTCTTCGGGTGCTCGAGGAGAAAGAGATTGTGCGTCTGGGCGAAACCCGGCCGCGCAAGGTGGATGTGCGGATCGTGTCGGCGACCAATCGTGACCTGAAGGAGCTGATGGAGGAGAAGTTGTTCCGTCAGGATTTGTATTACCGGTTGTCGGCGCTGACGTTCCGCCTGCCGCCGCTTCGCGAGCGGCGGGAGGATATCCCGCTTCTGGCAGCGCACTTTTTGAAAGAGAGTGGCAAGAGGGTGTCCGCGGAGGTGCTCCGGCGCCTGATGGAGTACGACTGGCCGGGCAATGTGCGCGAGCTTGACAACGAGATCAGGAAGCTGGCGCTTTTGGCGGGCGAGTCCGAGGAGATCGGGCCGGAGTTGCTCTCGGGCAAGATGGCGACGGCTGCTCCTGGCGGTGGCGCCAATGGCGGCAATGGCTCGGTGCAGCCGGTGGTGGCGCCGGAGGTGGAGTTTGATGATGATTACTCGTTGTACGACTACCTGTCGGCGCACGAGAAGCACTTCATCCTTCGCGCGCTCAAGCGCAAGGGGGGTGTGAAGAAGCATGCGGCGGCGATGCTGAATATTCCGGAGTCGACGCTGCGGCTGAAGATCAAGCAGTACGGGATTGATTTGAAGAATCTGGATGCGATTCATTGATGGTTTGTAACGGTGCTCTCGTTTTGGGAGTGCCTTCGTGATAGATGCGCAAGCGGGCCTTCGGATGAGGGTCCGCTTGTGGTGTTTTAGGGGGGGGAAGTTCGTTTGCGGGAGGACGATCGGCCTGCCGCGCAGCGTGGTAAAGGGGCAGGCAGGACGCCTGCCGAGTAGGGGAAGGCAACCCACCCCGCCGGAGGCGGGATGGGGCACCCCATGCTGGGGCAGGCCGGGAGGCCTGCCGCCCACAGCATGCGGAGTGTTGAGGATTGCGTCAGGACATAGCGGCGGCTTTTTCGCCGATGTGATTGTAGACCTTCTTGATTTCGTCCTTAGGGCTGAATTCGATGAAGGCGGTGTCTTCCTCGACCCGGACGGTATGGCCCGACGGCCAGTGGAAGGTTTCTCCGGCCTTGCAGGTTTCCTCGTTCCCGTCCTTGTAGCGCACATGAATGGCGCCCTTGAGCATGTAGCCCCAGTGCGGGCTCATGCACTTGTCATCGGGGAGACCTTCGAGGAGGGGGGTGGCATCGGTTCCGGCGTCGAGTTCGACGTATGCGATGGCCATATCGCCCCACTCGGAGGCGCGGAAGGTCGCACCCGGCAAGTCCAGGGCGATCGGCATGTTCTCTTTGAGTTGTTTCATGAGCAAATCCTTTGCTTCAGTTACTGATTGACGGTTTCGCATGAATCACAAGTTGGTTGCGATGCAATGCAGGTTTGTTCATTGGCCCCCGGGATTGAAGTGGTGCCCACTTGTGACACGTATGCCCTTCATCAGTTGCGCTACGGTATTGAAGCGAGTGTGTTTGAGGGGTAGATGGTTTAGTCTATCGGTTGTAGTTTGTGTCGTCGATCATGCAGTGCCAGCGGTTCGTGACTCTCTGCTGTCCCTGGGCCGGCGGCGGGGTTGATCCGCCGCCGGCTGTTGCCCCTCTACCATCACCAGACAACCCCCTTGAGCCCAAAGCCCCCTTTTGGGTTTCCGGCCCCCTATATTCGGAACATGCGCCGGCTGCTCGGGCCGCTCATGTGGCCGCCGTCGGAATCGCTCTCGCGTGGGAAGAAGGCGGCGTGGATGACGTCTTCATTATAGACCAGGGCCGAGCCGACGACGTGCGCGGAGGCGAAGCGCAGGTCGGTACCGTGGCCGACGGATTCATACTGCACGCCGTGAGCGGCGCGGGCCTGGCTGATGAATCGCAGGGCGGTGTTGATGGAGGCCGTGATCGGTTTTTCGTGGCCGGAGAGCAGGGCCTCCATGGCGTAGCTGGTAGTCAGTTTGGGGCGCAGGTGCTCAAAGGCCTCCGGGCGGGAGACGATGTCCATGCCTGCGGGGACGCCATCGATCAGTACCATCAGGCCGGTTTGATTGTCGGCCGGGGGGAACGCTTTCAGGTAGTCCTCGAGGCCGCTTCGACGGGATTCATAGACATCGCGCATGGCCCGTGTTTCGGAGTGTGACCCGGCGCGACAGGCGAGGTCGTGCACCTCGCTCCAGATTTCTCCCTGGTCGGATTGGTAGCCCTTTTTGTTGGAGAGCGAGGCCGACACGGCGTCGATCTTGCTTCGGCGGGCGCGCGGATGCATGACGTAGCCGGAGTCTGTAAAGGTGGGCGAGGTGTAGGACCATCGGCCCTGCTCGGTGCAGCTTACCGGGATAATGGTGGTTGAGGCGGCCTTGAGCAGGATGGTGGTGTTGAGCACGCGGTTTTGTTTGGCGCCGGCGAGTTCTTCGCCATCGAGCAACAGCACCGGCAGGTCGGCGTGGTTTTCCACGCGCAGTTGCGGTACGGAACCGTGCTTGTCGATTTCGGTGACGTGCAGCGAGCCATCGGCGACCGCCTCAGACAGGGTCAGGTAGTAGGGGCCATCGGTCGGCCCGAACAGGGGCACGACGGCCATGTGCTCGAACTGGCTTATCTCGCCCAAGGAGACTCTCTTGAGAAACTCGGTAACAAGGCTATCCACAGTTGTGTCCCTCCCGATTTCGTGGTCTGGTCTGGCGGGGCGACTGTTCTGGTGTTCGCCTGCGCCTGATTATCAATAACCTTGCTATCCGTCACCTGATGACCGATAGTGTGAGGAAAATCGAAAAAATGTGATAGCGATGTGACTTTTTTGCGGGGTGGTTGGAAGCCGCTCCGGGAAGCGGGGTGTGAGCGATGCCGGAGGTCAAGCAGATAGAGCGAGTGATCAGGATTCTACAGCGGTTCTACGTTTGTCGGGAACTGACAGTGAGCGATTTGTATGAGTATTTCGATCGCCAGGTGCCGAAGCGGACGCTGCTTCGGGACCTGAATGAGATTTCGGCGGCGAACATCCCGATCCGGGATGAGCCGCATCGGGGGCGGGAGCGGATCTGGCGGGTGGACAAGAACTTTCTGAGGTTCATTCCCCAGACGATAGGTAACCAGGAGGTGCTGGCCTCGTTTTTTCTGGAGCGGCTGGCGGTGGTGGCGAAGGGGACGCGTCTGGAGCAGGACATTCGTTCGCTTCTGGACAAGGCCAAGCAGTTGATCGGTCCCAATGTGTTCGAGTCGACCGACGGGGGGGATTTTCCGCACGACATGTTTGGGGCGACCTTCATGGGATATATCGATTACACGGACCATTCGGACAAGATCGATGCGCTGGTGAAGGCGACCTCGGAGTGCCGGACTTGCCGGTTCGTGTACAAGCGGGGGACGGGTGAGAAGGAATCGGAGTTTACGGCTGAACCGTATTTGTTGCTGTACCACAAGGGAGCCATGTATGCGGTGGTGTACGTATCGGCGTACGACAACTACATCTTCTTGCCGGTGCAGCGCATTCGCTCCATCGCATATACCGGGGAGCGGTTTGTGCGCGATCCGCAATTCAGCCTGGAGAAGCTTCGCGAGGGGAGGTTTGGCATTTTCGGGGGGCCTGATCTGAAACCGGAGCGGGTGGTGCTGAAGTTTGGTGCTGACATAGCGGATGTGGTAGCCGAGCGGATGTGGCATCCCTCGCAGGTGTTGACGCGGAACGGGGACGGATCGCTGACGATGGAGCTGGAGACGGTGATATCGGATGAGTTGCGGGCGTGGGTGGGCAGTTGGCTGCACCGGGTGGAGGTGATCGAGGGGTTGTGACCGGATGTCAGTTCAGGCGCATGAGCTGGAGGTTGAGGGTGGCGGCGTAGGTGACCCAGAGGACATAGGGAACGAAGAGCACGCCGGCGATGGTGTGGTGTCGCCAGAAGACAATCATGGTCAGGATGATCAGCAGCCACAGGGCGATGATGTCGATGAACGCCATGCCGATCATCCGGCGGCCGAAGAAGAGGTAAGACCAGAGGCCGTTGAGCAGCAACTGGCCGGCGAACAGCGCCATCGGGCGGGCGACCCGGCTCAGGCTGCGTTGGCGCCAGACGAGCCATGCGGCGACGGCCATGGCGGCGTACAGGACGGTCCAGACGGGACCGAAGACCCAGTTGGGAGGGGTCCACGATGGTTTGGTGAGATTCTGGTACCAGTCGCCGGGCATGTATTGAGAGGACGCGCCGGCGACGGCGAAGGTGAGGGCGAGAGTGACGAGGAGTTTGAGGATGTGCGTGGTGCGGCTGTTGGTCTCGTTGCTGGTGGCGGTTGAGTCGGTGTGCATATATCAATTGTAACGACCGGTCAGCAGGGGTTGTTCCGCGCAGGGGTATTGCCGGTCGGCGCGGTTCATTCGATTGGGTGCAGGGGGTATTTGCTCCGGGCGGTGTTTGGTCGTATTATGGGCTCATGATAAAGGGCAGGTTCTTTGCGGATTTCGCCGGCGACCCGGACTGGAACATGGCGGTTGATGAGTGGCTGCTGGCGCAGGCTCTGGCGGGTTCCGGTGCAGACGGCAGTGCTGTCTGGCTGCGGCTGTATTCGTGGCGGCCGGGGGCGATAACGTTCGGGCGGAATCAGTGCGCGGAGACGGCTCTGGATTGGAGTAAAGTCGGCAAGACGCCGGTGATTCGTCGGGTGACGGGTGGCAGGGCATTGTACCACGACGAATCGGAGCTGACCTATGCGATAGCGGCTGATCTGGGGCGGCTTGAGGGGACGCCGCTGGGTGGTTCCATAGCCGAGACCGGGCGAGTGATCAGTGAGGCCCTGGTGGAGTTTCTGAAGCTGCGGGGGGTGGAGACGCAGTTTATGCGTCATTCGTCGCGTGAGAATGCCAGGCCGGGTTTCTTTCACAAGGCGCCGTGTTTTGCTTCGCATGCCCGGCACGAGATCAAGTCGGCGGTGGGCAAAGTGGTGGCCTCGGCGCAGCGTCGGGTGGGCCGGGCATTGTTTCAGCACGGTGCGATCAAGCTCTCGGGCGTTGTCCGGCATCCTGCACTGGGCGGAGTTGGTGAATGTGAAGAATTTGATTGTCAGGCGGTTACATTGGCGATGGTGGAGTGTGATGGGGCACGATTGGTGTCGTCGTTCGCGCGGGTTCTGGGGATGGAGTTCGGTTGTGAGTCATTGGCATCTGAGGAGTCAGAGCAGGTCAGGCATCGTTGCGAGTTGGTGCGGAAAAATCGACTGAACCGTCGGGAAATACTAAACAGTATCAGCCAGTGAGAAGTCTTAGGGTTAGCGCGGCCGAGGGAGCCGGATGCGGGCGAGAAATCGCTTGACTTGTCGGCAGGAGCGTGGCTATTATTGCCATTTACGTGCCGGCCTGCTGGAGGTTGTGCATATTGCCGTGTAACGGCTTACGTGACGGAGGTATCGATCGACTTGAAAGACAAAGCCATGTTCTCACAACGTTACAACGTTATTCTGTCTTTGTCCGGAAGTCCTCTCCGTTGAACATGAGTGATTGGTTGGTTCCGGTCCGGCGTTAAATGGGTTTCGCCGCGATTGGTTGGTAACGCAAAGTAAGTGTTCTTTCAGGAGGCATAAAGATGCTCAACGGATACAGGCATCGCTTCGTTCTGCTGGTACTGCTGGTATTCGCTGTCATGATTCCGGCAAGTGTTTTCGGGGCGGCGGAAGGTCAGATTAAGGGGAAGGTGACGGCCAGGGAATCGGGCAATCCGGTGGTTGGCGCCTCGGTGTTGATTGTGGGAACCACCCGTGGTGCCATGACCGATTTCGACGGCAACTATATCATCCGTCAGGTTGAACCGGGAACGTATACGCTCCGCATCAGTCATCTTGATTACCAGAACGTGGATATCACCGACGTGGTGGTGCGGTCGGACTTGACGACAGAGCAGAATATGGCTCTGGCCCAGGATGAGATCGGTCTTGATGAGAAGATCACGGTGATGGGGGAGAGAGACATTCTGGACCGGTTTGAAGTATCGAACCAACAGACGATTTCCAAGGAAGTGATTGCGTCGCGGCCGGTGACGACGGTTGATGATCTGCTGACGCAGGTGGCCGGTGTGATTACGAACACTCAGGGTGAGATCTTCATACGCGGCGGTCGTGCGGGTGAGATATCGTACATCGTGGACGGTGTGCAGATTGGCGATCCTCTTGGAGCGCTGGGGCAGGCGGGGGCGCAGCTTTCGCTGGTGTCCGGGTCGATTCAGGAGTTTACGGTCATTAAGGACGGTTTTGATCCTGAGTATGGTGATGCTTTGTCGGGCATTGTGAAGATCACGACGCAGACGGGTTCCAAGGATTTCACGCGAATCAATGCTCAGTTCATCACGGATGATTTCGGCAACGAGTCACTTAACAAGTATTCTCGCAATAACGACTTTGTGCGGTTTTCTGTCTCGGGTCCGGATCCGTTGTTCAAGAGCAAGCTGCTTCCTGCTTTGGGGATCAACTGGCTTGAGGACAAGGAGTTGACGTATTACTTCTATGGTGAGGTTGACAAGTCTGATGGTGTGTTTCAGTACGAGACGTATGATTCGGATTTGACTCGTCGCAGGGCACGGAGTCTGGATCTTCTGGGGATAGATGTTCCCGAGCGATTGACTAACAAGTATTACTGGATGACGAATATCCGTTTCCGCCCGCGTCAGGACATCAAGATGATCCTGTCGTACAAGAACAACAAGGTACAGCGCACGATATTCGACTGGGACTTCCGGTATTCGCCTAATACGGCGCCAGTTCAGGAGTCGTGGTGGAATTCTTTGTCGCTGGAGATTTCGCAGACGCTGTCGCGTAACATGAACTATGAGGCGGTGATTTCGTACACGGAGAACGGAATCCGGCAGCAGCCGGGTGACCCGCGCAACCCCGGTCGTGGTCTGAATCCTGATGATATTGCGTTGGACACTGAGTGGGAGACGTTCGAGGATCGGAACAATAATGGTGTGTATGATCCGCCCGAGCCGATTATCAACATATTCCCTGATACGATGACGTACGGACTAGATTTCACGGGGCCGGCGTACACGTTTGGCGAGTACGTGTGGATTGGTGATCAGCTGGTCCCGCTGACTCTGTACAACAGCCAGGCAGCGGTGGACGAACTCACGTTCTTCCGGTTCAACGACAATCTCATTCTGGACAGCCTCGAGGGCGAGGCGTTCATAGATTTGAATGGTAACGGTGTATGGGATGCCGGTGATTATCTGTATGACCGGAACGGGAATGGCATACTGGACGGCCCGCGTGACTGGTGGGTGAACGTTCGCGAGCCGGAGCCGTTTGTTCGGGGGGATTCGGTCATTGGCGAGCCGTTCATTGATGTTAACGGTAACGGTGTGTATGACCCCGGTTTAGATATCTGGGACCGTCTGACGATGGATTTGAATCGGAACGGTCAGTATGACGGACCGAACGACGCGTGGGAGCCGGGGATTCCGTTTGAGGATCGAAACGGCAATGGTTTGTTTGACGACCCCAGTGCCACCACCAACTACACCCCCGGTGATCCGTTCATCGATTTGAACGGTAACGGTATCTGGGATCCGGGAGGTTCGGCGAGTTTTCTGCGCTATGGCAGCTGGGATCAGAACATGTTGTGGCACTATTCGAACACCAAGACCTGGACGGGTGAGTTCAAGATGTTCTGGCAGTTGGGTAATCACGAATTGAAGGCCGGGTTTGCTACCCGCTTCCGGGATTTCGTGTACCAGGAGATCAGTCGCCCGTACACGCTGTACACGGGGCGTCCGGACGGCGGGCCGTATTCTGATCGAGGTTCCTTCCGTGACATGTTTGCTTACAAGCCGTATGGTGGTTATTTCTACATGCGCGACAAGCTTGAGTATGGATCGATGATTGCTTCGCTCGGTTTCCGCTGGGACTACTTTGTTCAGGACACCGATCGGTTGATCCCGGTTGCTCAGCAGGACGACCTGGGGTCCGGTGTGATCTACGGTGACCGTCACAAGATATCGCCTCGGATTGGGTTCTCGTATCCGATTTCGGACAAGGCGAAGGTGCACTTCAATTACGGCCACTTCTATCAGATGCCGCCGCTGAATCGGTTGTACGCTCGCAACACGGCCTCGATCACGGAGAACACGGTTATCGGCAACTACAATCTGGACTATGTGAAGACGGTGCAGTACTCGTTCGGTGTGAAGTATGCCATGTCGGACTACTATTCTCTGGATATCTCGGGGTACTTCAAGGATGAGTTTGACAAGATCAACTCGTACGTGGTACGTGTTGGCGGTCTTGAGTACCAGCAGTATCGTAACACTGACTATGGGCGCAGTCGCGGATTCGAGATGACGCTGGAGAAGCGTGGTGGTGGCTATGTCAACGGCATGTTGAGTTACACATATGCGTTTGCGTTCGGCAAGGCCTCGCAGTCCAACGAGAACTACTTGTCGGACTTTGAGCTTTCGCGTGAGCCATTGGACGAGGCGGCACTGGATCACGATGTACGTCACTCGCTGGTGGGTAATGTTCAGTTTTACATTCCGTCGACAGTCAAGCCGCGGTTATTCGGCTTGCCGATCCCGAATGGCTGGTCGTTGTCGATTGAGACGCTGATTCAGAGTGGGCGGCCGTTTACACCGACGAATCTGTACCCGGGTATTGACCGTGAATCCGGTGAGGACATTCAGCGGAACTCGCTTCGCATGCCGTCGATTGTCAATTTCGATATTCGCTTCATGAAGGAATTCAAGTTCGTCGGGATGGACTACAACTTCATCGTGTGGGTGGAGAACATCTTTGACAACAAGAACGTGGCTTATGTGTACCCCGCGACGGGTCGTCCGGATACACGGCAGAATATCAATCAGCAGATTTTTGGTGGCACGGCTTATGATGCCAATCCGGCGCACTGGGATTATGGGCGCCAGATTCGTGTCGGGCTTGAGGTGAATCTGTAAAGGCTGTGCAGTTAGTGGAAAAGAACAGAGGACTTACATACAGAGGTTATCATGCTCGTGGAATCAGGTAGGGTTTCGAAGGTAGTGGCACATCGCCGGAGAGTGTTACTGATAGTGGCACTGCTGGCGGTTGTGTTATGCCTTGCGGCACCATCGAAAGTGATGGCCCAGGCCAAGGTGGGTACGACGGGCGCTCAGTTTCTGGAACTGGGTATCTCGGCTCGGGCAATGGGCATGGCGGAAGCGTTTACGGCAGTAGTCGATGATATATCGGCCATTTACTACAATCCGGCGGCGCTGGTATTGTTGTACAACCGTGAGGCCATGTTCACCTACGTTGATATGCCGGCCGGGGTTGGTTACGGGTTCGGTGGTATCGGGCTTCCGCTGGAGTCGATTGGCGGAGTGTTGGGTATAGGTGTGTATGCGCTGTCGTCAGGTGAGATGACTGAGACGACGTATTTCGACGGACAGGCATATGGTACCGGCCGGACATTCGGTTACAACGGATTCTCGCTGGGGGTGAGTTACGGGCGTTACCTGACGGATCGTTTTTCGGTTGGTTTCACTGTGAAGTATATCGGTGAGTTTGCTCATGATTATTCGGCCAACGGTTGGTCGGCGGATGTGGGTACCAACTATGACACCGGTTTCCGCAGTTTCCGGATCGGGATGGCGATTACCAATTTCGGTCCTGACATGAAGTTCATTCAGAACTCGTATCCGCTGCCGATCAACTTCAAGTTTGGCGGTTCGATCAACGTGATCGACGGATACGATCATGTTTTGCGGTTCTCGGCTGAGGGTACGCATCCATCGGACAACCTGGAGAAGTACAACTCCGGTCTTGAGTACATTTTCAAGGAGCGGTTCATCCTTCGTGGTGGCGGTCGGTTCAACTATGATGTTGACGGCTTCACGTTTGGTGGTGGTTTGCGGTTGCCGTTTGCTGATGACCGTGAGCTTCGGATCGATTATGCATATCAGGATTTCGGTATTTTGACGGAAGTGCACCGGTTTTCATTGGTTTTCGCGTTCTAACCAAGGTAGGGTGATAAGATCATGATGAATATGAGAAGTGTTTTTGCCACATCGACGGCGCGGGCGGTAGCTGTCCTGGTGCTGCTGACGGCAGGTCTGGCGATTCTGATCGGCGCCTGTACCGACAGGTTGTCCGGTGAGTTCAGCGCCAACGAGCCGCCGGTTGTGTTCTTCACCAATATTCCGCCCGACGGCGAGCAGTTCTCCCGGAACCCGGTGGTTTACTGGTATGGCGCGGACCGCGACGGGTTGATCGACTACTACCGCTACCATGTGTGGGCGGTGCCGGACGGGAACACGTTGTCGCCGGAGGACTATATAACGACGGTGCATGACTCGCTGTGGACCATTATTGATATCGATCCGAAGGCCGCCGATCAGAAGACGACCAATGTTGTGGAGTTAAAGGCGGATTCCAGCGACCCGGTGACCTCGTATGTACGGCAGTATGTCTTTTTGCAGGCGTTTGACTATGAGGGTTTGGGTTCAGAGATTGTGTATCGGCTCTTCTCGCGCAACACCAATCCGCCGACTACCGAGATATTCGCTATCGGTGAAGGAATTACGCCGTTTGTGAATGCGGTTGAACGCGGCGGTGTAAGCACAGGTGTATTCCTAAGATGGCGCGGTGCAGACCCGATCGACTATCCCAAGGATCCGCCGCCGTTGGAGTTCGAGTGGCGGTTGTTTGGTCCGTTTGGCGGGGAGGGTGAGCCGACGGTTACCGAGTTCTATGAGAACTTCAGAATTGATGTGTTCCTGACGCGTGATGGGAAGCGTTATCGCAACGGTGAGTATATCTACACCTGTGATACGACAATTGCTGAAGAGATTGTGATCGAGTGCGACTCGTTCCTCGTTGACAAGAACAACAATGCCGCCATGCAGGCCATTTTCGACAACTTCGGGACTGACTATGGTCGCTGGAAACAGTTCCTTCGGATAAACGATGCCGATTTTGCCAGTTCCGAGTTCAATGTTGTTGCGGCGAGGTCCTCGCGCGGGAATCCGGCGTTGCCTGAGGATCAGTGGATCATGGCAACGGCTGACACGATCTACAACGTGTTTCGGGATTATCCTACCGATGAGACAATCCGACGTGATTTCGTCTTCTGGGTGCGTTCTCGCGATGATGCCTTTGTGGTTGATCTGACTCCTCCGTTTCTCACCTTCCCGGTCGTCGAGCCGAGGCACGAGCGGGATGTTCTGGTTATCGACTTCACTCAGTCTGGCCCAGCGACTCTACCTTATCCAGCGGTTGGCAGGGCCTACTGGCGGCAGTGGATTGACACATGGGGAGAGAAGAGGATGGCCGCAATCGGACGACCGGACTCCACGTTCCAGTACGATGATACGACGGCTGTTGGTACGACACCGGGCATTTACCGGGATTTCATTGTTGCTAATCAGATGTTGAGCCAAGCTCCTATCTCTCTGGAGTCGGTATTGCAGCATAAGGTTGTTGTCTTGGTCAATGACGGCGTGTATAGAGCAGGTTTGCACAATGCGCAATTCCGGGGGCAGGTAGCGGCGGTGTGGAGGGGTATAGATGCGGGTGTCAATGCCTGGCTCACCATGCGTGCCACAGCCATCGGCAATGCGTTTGCGTCACCGGCATTCGGAGTACCGGTTTTTCTGGCGTCGCCCAACTACACATGGTACTTCGGTGTGGCAGCGACGAACTTCTCCGGCTGGATGTGCCATGCCGGTACCATAGCGTGTGGTGACACCGTGCGGATTGAAGACTTTGTTGGCACATATAGCCTTAGGCCCCATGTCTGGCCGGAACTGGACGTTGACGATTCTCTTCATCGGGTACGGTATGACTGGAGCCAGCTAGCACAGTTCGGATTGGGTTACGATTCCACACTTCCGGCTGTACCGGAGGTGGGGTGGTCAAGCCGTGTGTTTGGCACCGATCCAATCTACCTCTATAAGTCGCTGTATGGTCCCAACCATCCGCTTGGAGGCGACTATGTCTTCGAGGGAGCACCGGTGACGCACACGTTCGATCGTGGGTTCTTCCGGACGATCAACATGAACTTCACGCTCACGGCGATCAAGCAGGAACAGGCGGATTCGGTGGTGGCGCTTGCCCTGAACTGGCTGATGGAGCCGTGGGACATTGCCGAGGGCCGCGGGGCGCCGGCAGGTGTGCCGCACTACAACGAGAACGCACCGGCAAAGCTGACGCTTGATGAGGCTCGCAGCAACTATTTGCAGAGAGTGAGCTGGTAGCGGTTCTGAGTGTTTCGATATGACAACCTTTACGGGGTCGGCCACTGGTCGGCCCCGTTTTCTTTTCTTTTCGTTGCGGCGGGGCGGCGGGGCAGTGTGATGTCAGTGTGGTTGACGGAGGGACCGGATGAGCTGGTTGTCGGGGAAACGTCGCTCGGCCAGAGTAAGGATGCTGTCGGCTTTGCGCAGGTCACCGCTGGCGATCAGGCCGGAGACGAGGTTGATCCAGGCCTCGGCGAGCGAGGAATCGCGGGCGATGGCCTCGCGGGTAAGGGCAATGGAGCGCTGGTAGAGGCCCTCACGACCGGCAAGGTAGCCGAGCTGGTACCAGGCCTGTGCCTGCTGGCGTCGCCAGGAGTCGGGGCTGTTGATCCAGTCGGGTCCAAAGGCGGCATCATCGGTTTCGATGGGGGGGCGCGGCGCGCGGGTGGTGATTTCGAGGTAGTGTCGGGCGGCCTCGATCTCCTGCCGTGACATGGCCAGCAGGCCGCACTCGAGGGCAGTGTAGACGCTGGTATCGGTACGGTCGAGGGCGCGATCGGCCGCGCGGGTGAACGACACGGGGTCAGCCAGCGTGTCGCCGGCGACAGCGCGCAGCCAGACACGGTTGGCGGTGATGTCATAAGGGGCAATGGTGAGGGCCCGTTCAGCTAAGTGCAGGGCGTCATCGGGCCGGTTCTGCAGCAGAGCTATGGAGGCGAGGTTGGTCCATGCCTTGTGGCGTCCGGGGTGCAGGGCTGTTTCCCGCTCAAACTGCTGCCGGGCGCGGTCGGTGTGGCCGAGGCGCAGGAGTGAGACGCCGACATTCAGGTGGAGTTCCGGGAAGGTGCTGTCGCTTTCGGCGGCTCGAGAGAGGAGGCGAAGGGCGTGGTCATGGTCGCCCCGGGACTGGTAGTGGAGGGCCTCGGAGATGAGTGGTTGTGCCGAGGTGGCGGCCTCGGGGCTGTGACCGGGCAGGTGGGCGGCGGCCAGGGCAAGCAGGGCAGTTGGCAGGATAAACCACAGGCGGCGGGAGCGGGCAGCGATGCTCCTGACAAGGATGATGGTGCCAATTGCGGTGAAGACATAGAAGCAGGGCAGCAGCGGCAGGCGGAAGCGGGAGTTGAAGAAAAAGAGCGCCATTGCGGCGGTGTAGACCAGAATGGTCGCGGCGAGTAAAACGTACTCAGAGCGCGAGCGCCAGCCGAAGATGAGGCCGACAACCGAGGCGGCCAGCAGCCAGGCGAACGAGAGCGGGTTGTAGCTTATCAGGGGGTGGGCTGTGAAGAAGGGGCGGAGGGCGCGGTTGTTGGATATCTCCCGGTCGGCGAAACAGAAGGTGAGTTTGTGCCAATAGAGCTTGGCGAATTCGAGCGGGTTGTTGGTGATCCATCCGACGGCGCGACTCTGCCAGTATGCCGAGACCTGGCCCGGTTTGAGATCACGGCCGAGGTCGGTCCTGGCGATGTGGGTAATCTGGGCGATCTGCCAGTTGTGGCCGAGGGGTTCCGGGAGGGCGGCTGTGAGGCCATCGGCGGTCTCGTTGTTGCCAATGTACAGGTTGATGCCACCCTGGGAGGCGATGAAGACGGGATCATCGGCGATGACAAGGTTTCGTACGAATGTGACACCGACCAAGGCCACGACGGGC
This sequence comes from uncultured Ignavibacteriales bacterium, assembly GCA_964627305.1. Classification (GTDB taxonomy): domain Bacteria; phylum Zixibacteria; class MSB-5A5; order GN15; family FEB-12; genus WJKG01. The sequence goes on from CAZVHP010000003.1 coordinate 129,313, forward strand.
AGCAGCAGAACGATGAGGCCGCGGTAGAGCCGCGGTTGGCGGGAAGGTCGCGGCCAGAGCGTGATCACGGCGATGATTGGTACGATTACCAGTGCAGTGGGGCGAGTGATGATTGCCAACCCCAGCAGAAGGCCGGCCGCGAGGGCTGTTACCGCAGCCCCTGAGCGCCACCATGCGAGGGTTCGCTCCAGTGCGCTCAGCAGCAGCAGTGAGAAGAGCGGGTCCAGTAGCAGTTCGGATTCGAAGTAGAGCTGGACGGGGTACACGGCGGCGACGGCAGCCGCGATCAGGCCTGCCTTGGTGCCGCCGACGCGCTTGCCGAGCAGATATGTCAGGCTGACCGTAGCCAGTCCGATGGCCAGACCGAACAGGCGGGCCACCCAGAGTGACGACCCGAACAGGGCATAGAGCAGGCTCAGGAACCAGACGTAGAACGGGGCGCGGAAGTAGGTGGTGTCGCCGAGCAGATCTCCCTCGGCGATGTCCTGCGCCCAGTGGTGGTGGTAGTAGTTGTCAACGGTGAGCATCTCCCACTGGGGCATGCCCGAATAGATGATCAGGTAGACGACTCTGAGAACCAGAGCCGCCGCGAGGATGATGGCCAGCCAGAGCCGAGCGTTGCCGGGCTGGGTTGGGGGGTTCAGAGGGCTGTTGGAGCCGGTTTGTCGGGGGCGTGAATTCACGCGCACAATATAGAACACGGGATTCGGTTGGCCTGCAAAAAAAACCACGTTTTGGGTGCAGTAGTGCAGCCGGGATCACAGTTTGCATGGTTTGCATTCCGGTTGCTGAGCCGTCTGCAAGGTGCAGGGCTGTGTTCAGGTTTTGGGCAGGGGATTCATCGGCATTGCCGGACAAGCAGTTAGAGGGGGGATGATCGGGCGCAGGGCAGCCGGATTCATGTCATTTGGTCTGAGTTCTGGAAAGCGCCTGTGGGCACGGCCTTTGCGTGAAGGGGGTCAGAACGAGAAGCGGAGGTAAGACAGATGACTATCAGATTCAACTGGAAGACAGTAGCCCTGGCTCTGCTGATACTATTCGCGATCGCCGAGGCCTGGGGCGCTCCGACGGCGCACATGTCCGAGGACCTGCTGCCGCTGGTCAAGGGGCAGGCGGGTGCTGTCGACAGCCTGGTGTCAGTTGTTGTCTTCCTGGGCACCGATTCTGAAGCCCCCGCTATGATCCCTGCGGACCGTCCGATGACGCGCGCTGAGCGGATCAAGACGGTGACGCGCACTCTCAGGCAGGTTCGGCCGCGGGCGGCCGTCTCGGTTGAGGCGGTTCTTGATGAGTTTGCGCACGGTCCGATTCGCCGGTTGTGGATTGTCCCCGCCTATGCCGCTCTCGTTCCGGTGGCGACTGTGGACCGTTTGGCGAAGATGGATGGGGTCAAGGCGATTGTCAGCGATTTGGCGCTGGAGTTCGACGAGCCGGTCTCGGTTGCTCCGGCGGCGCAGGCCTCGCCGACGCTTTCGACGCACTTGCAGCTTCTGAACATCCCGGCTGTCTGGTCGCGGGGGATCACCGGCAAGGGTCGGCTGGTTTGCAATTTCGACACCGGTGTTGATATCCTGCACCCGGCGCTGTCTTCAAAGTGGCGCGGAAACCACGCCTCGCTGGGTGCGAGCTGGTTTTCTCCGTATTACCCTGAGTCTGAGCCGGTGGACCGTCGCGGTCACGGGACGCACACGATGGGTGTCATGGTGGCCTCGGACGGTGCGGATACGGTGGGTGCGGCGCCGGATGCCGAGTGGATAGCGGCGGCGGTGATTGATCAGGGGGGTTCGCTTTCGACGACGATTTCCGACATTCTTGAGGCGTTTCAGTGGGTGCTCGATCCGGATGGAGACCCGAGCACGACCGATGACGTCCCGGATGTCATTCTGAATAGCTGGGGTCTGCCGCGGGGGTTGTTCAATCCGTGTGATCCGACGTTCTGGCAGGTGGTGGATAATGTTGAGGCGGCGGGTATCGTGACGATCTTCTCGGCCGGCAACGAGGGTCCGGATGAGGCCTCGCTGCGCAGTCCGGCCGATCGGGCGGCGACACCGCTGACGAATTTCGCCGTGGGGGCTGTCGACAACCAGATGGTGATAGCGCCGTTTTCGAGCCGTGGTCCCTCGAGTTGCAACGGCGAGATCAAGCCGGAAGTGGTGGCGCCCGGGGTGGCGGTTCGCTCCAGCTACAAGAACGGTGGGTATACGCTGATGTCGGGGACGTCGATGGCGGCGCCGTATATTGCGGGCATGGTTGCTCTGGCGCGTCAGTTTAACCCCGATGCGACGGTGGCTCAGATCAAGTCAGCGATTTTGCAATCGTGCCGGGACCTGGGGATGCCGGGTGAGGATAATGCGTACGGGTGGGGGCTTCCGAATGCGGAAATGATGATCAACCTGTTGCCGCTGCCGGAGTCGCCGCGGTTCCAGGTGGCCTCTTACGAGGTGCTGGGCCGGGATTGGCTGCTTCCGGGGGACACAGCCGCTCTGAATCTGGAGCTGGTGAATCTTGGTGGCAGTATGGGCAGTATCACGGGCCGGCTCAGTTCACTTGAGCAGGATGTGACAATTCTGCTGAGCCAGTCGCAATTTGAGTTTGCGTTCGGCGTTTCGGCGGCGGAGAATAAGATTCCGTTTCGTCTGATCGTGGGCAAGGATGTGCCTCATGGGCGCCGGGCGGATTTCCGGCTTGACTTGATCGATTACCAGGCGGAGCTTTTCGATTCTCTGTTCTTCTCGATCATTGTGGGAATAGCGCCGGAGGGCAACCTGGCGACTCATCAGACAGGGCGAATCGACTGGACCATAACGGATTTCGGCCAGTACGGGCTGGGGCAGGGTTCGATTCATCATGCGGGCGGGACTGGTTTCTCAGTGAAGGGATCGGAGAACCTGCTGTATGAGGCCGGGCTGATTGTTGGTCGCAGCGAGGCGCAGCTTTCGAGTTCGGTGCGGGGAGCGGATGGTCAGTGGCGGCGGTCGGACTTTGTGGCCTCGGAAACGCTGAGCAGCCAGCTCAAGAGTGCCCAGAGCCGGATGGTGGCGGGGTTGCGCGACAACAACTCGGGGACACCGATCCCGGTCAAGATTTGGCAGACCACCCGCAGCTTCACAGATTGGGGACATAACGGCTTTGTGTTGGTGGAGTATGATGTCATCAATGTGACGCTGAGCCGGGTTACGAGTCTGTATCTTGGTTTTCTTGCGGATTTTGACCTGTCGCGCGATGGCGACGAGCTGGTGTTTGACCATGTTGAGAAGCTGATGTATCAGAAGGCTCCCGGGCAGCCGCTGGTGGGCATAGTGGCGCTGGAGAATGTCCGCAACTGGGTGATGGCGGACAACGGAGTAACCAAGCGGGGTTTCAGCGATACAGAGAAGCTGGGGTTGGTCAGGTCGAGCAGTGTGCCGGCCGGAGGGGAGCTTGTTGGTGACGGTTTCATGGTGATCAGCAGCGGCAGTGTGGACCTTGATGTGCGCGATACGTTGCACATGGCGTTTGCGCTGGTGGTTGGCGACGATGTCAGTGAGCTGTACGAGAATGCACGGGCGGCGCGCGAGGCGTACCTGATGCCGACAGGTGTCTTCACGGATGGAGGCGGGTTGCTGCCGGGGAGTTTCGAGCTTGCGCAGAACTATCCCAATCCGTTTAATCCGACGACGACAATCGCATTCGAGATGAAGCGCCAGGGCGCGGTGCGGCTTGATGTGTACAACATGCTGGGACAGCGGGTTACGACGTTGTTCGACGGTCCGGCTGCGGTTGGCAGTCACACAGTCGAGTGGGACGGAATGGCGGACGGCGGTACGCCAGCGGCCAGTGGTGTGTATTTCTACCGAGTTGAGGCAAATGGCGAGAACCAGACGCGCAAAATGATGCTTATAAAATAAGGATACACGAGGTCAACGTTTGGTTTCACGAAGCGAAGCGCTGACACGTCTATAGAGCGAGAACGGAAGGACGAACGATGCGATACGACAACAGATTACAGAGAGTCGGCCTGATCGCCCTGGTGGTGCTGATCGTGGCTGCAACGGTTAGCGCGAGTCCGCCGCCGACCGAGGAGGCGATCGAGCTGTGGCGCGAAAGCGGGCAGCTTGAGAAGAAACTGGCGACATTGAAAAAGTTCAACGAGCGCATTGCGCGGGAAGCAGCCGAGATGAAGGTGCGGCCCTGGGCGAAGTCGGCAGCCGGTTCGCTGGCGACGGCCACGCAGGCCGATACCGCCTATGTGATCGTCATTCTCGTTGACTTCGCCGACAATCCCTACACCAATAATGTCGTGGGGACACCGGCGGCGTTTGACTCGATCCTGTTCTCCAACCGCGAGACGGACTCGATATTCAATCCGACCGGTTCCATGACCGACTACTATCTTGAGAACTCCTACGGCCAGTTCTACATCAAGGGGGACATTTTCGGCTGGTACCGGATGCCGAAGACCTACGCCTACTACGTGGGAGACGATGACGGCCTCAGCAATGGTCGCGAGTTGGCCCGCGATGCGGCGATAGCGGCGCACAACGCCGGAGTTGACTTCTCGAAGTACGATCGGCTGGGTGACGGCGAATGTGACGGACTGATTATCATACATGCCGGGCAAGGTGCGGAAATGGGCGTGTACGGGATCTGGTCGCACAAGTCGACGATCTGGCCGCCGTTGTACTATGACGGTGTCAAGATTTCTGCCTATAACATGAATCCGGAGGAGCGCGGGTCGGAGCTGGCGCCGATCGGAGTGGTGTGTCACGAGTACGGGCACTTTCTGGGGCTTCCGGACCTGTACGACATTGATTACGAACCCGCCTCCAGCGATGGCCTGGGCAAGTGGTCGATTATGGCCGCGGGGGCGCATCTGGGTTCCGGCAGGCAGCCGAGCCATTTTGATGCCTGGTGCAAGGTGCAGCTTGGATTTGTCGATCCGATCGTGGTGACGGAGAACATCCATCAGGCCGAGATTCCGGCGGTGGAGTACAACCCGGTGATTTACAAGCTGCACAACAGCGCCAGTGGCTCGCGGGAGTACTGGCTGATAGAGAACCGTCGGAAGAAAGATTTCGATTACCGGCTTCCGGGGCACGGGCTGTGCATCTACCACGTGGACCTTGACGCACCCGACAACAACACAGATTATCTTCGGTACCGGGTGGCGATGGAGCAGGCCGATGGCCGCAATGACCTGGCCCTGACAGTGGGTAATGACGGAGACGCCTCGGATCCGTTCCCGGCCGGAGGGACGGCCCGCGAGTTTCACTCATACACGAATCCTGACACCCGAACCAATGCCGGGATTCTTACGGATATTGCTGTTTGGAACATCACGGATTCCGATTCGGTCATGTACGCTGATCTTGATGTCGGGTTCTCACGGCCACTAATACTGGCGCACAACGGTGATGACAGTTTCGTTTTTGACGATACGCCGCCAAACGGTGATGGCGATGGTCTTCTGGAGGCCGGCGAGACGATCAGTTTCACGGGTCTGTTTGCGAACTGGATGCGGGCTGGATACCACCCGACAGTGACGGTGACCAGCGCCAGTGGCGCCCCGCAGTTCGTTACCAATGATGTACCTCTCAATGGTGATCTGGCCGGAAACCCGCAGTCCAACTCGTTGAATCCAATTGTGTTCACGCTTCCGGATACGCTGCGTCCGATCATTGACTCGTTCTTCGTAACGGTGACGGTTGACTCGCTTCCGGGGGTGCCGTATCAAAGTAACGGCAGCCAGACTTTCGGTCTTGAAGTAGTCCTGGGGAACCCGCGGATACTGGTGGTCGATGATGATCGGGGGGCTGACTATGAGCAGGTCTATGCTACGGGGCTTCACAAGAAGCGGATGCCGTGGGATGTGTGGACGGTGGAGCAGATGGGTGCTCCCGGTGTCGCCGACCTTGACCGGTATGAGATTGTGTTCTGGATGACCGGCAACTATGGTGACACGGTCATCAACCAGCAGAAGATGGACGCCATGCGGGGTTATCTGGACAATGGCGGCAACCTGGTGTTGAGTACTGCCTCGGGGATCATAGAGATGCAGGATATCGACTCGAGTTTCGTATCGAATTACCTTCGTGCCCAGCATGTGGGTGAAGCGTTCCATCCGTTTGTCTACGGCGTGGATGACAACCCGGTCGGCGACGGCCTCAAGTACTTCTATCGCAAAATGGAGGCGCCGGTCACCGGTGAGGCGATTCAGCCGATCAACGGAGCGCAGGCAGCGTTCTATTACGAGACCGGCGAGATTTGCGGTCTGACGTACAGTGGTGAGTATCGGCTTATCTTCCTGAGTTTTGCGCCGGAGTATATTGCCGAGCGGTTTGATCCGTTCGACACCCTGATGACTCGCATGCTGGAGTTCTTCGGCCCGATTCCGACGGATGTCTACGATGGGACGTCGTTTGCTGCGGTGCCGCGGACATTCAGTCTGCAGCAGAACTACCCGAACCCGTTCAATCCGTCGACGACCATCCAGTACACTATCAGCGCGTCGGGTGGTTTCGGGCAGGCAGTGCAGAACACGCGGCTGACGGTGTTCAACATGCTCGGTCAGCGGGTTAAGGTCCTGGTGGACGCGCCGCAGGGGGCCGGCACTTATGAAGTCATGTGGGACGGCACCAACGAGGTCGGCTCCTCGGTGGCCAGCGGCGTGTATTTCTACCAACTGGAGCGTGGTGACCAGGCAGAAGCGAGGAAGATGGTGTTAGTGAAGTAGATGACAAGTTCTTAGCATACCTCCCTTTCGTTCTTCGTTCGCATAGCCGCCAGTGTTCGCTGGTGGCTATGTTTTTTTTGCAATGGCTTAGGTGGGCGAATTATTCGGCATTGTGTGAGCGGATTCACTTGACAACGGGGCTGTTTTGGCTCTAATTGCAATTGAAAATCGTTTGCAGTTAGCCGATATGACAGTATAAGAGACGACGGCACGATGAAAGAGTTCCTCAGGACCAAGGGTTACAAGATGACGCCTCAGCGGGAGATGATCTTCCGGGCCTTCTTTGAGCTGGGAGAGCATGTGACGGTTGAGGAGTTGTATGAGAAAGTGCGCAAGATTGACCCCTCAGTGGGGCATTCGACAGTCTGGCGCAATCTCAAGCTTATCTGCGAGGTTGGGTTGGCCGAGGAGGTCCAGATGGGGGACGGGGTGACGCGTTACGATCGGGTAACGCGGGAGCCTCATGGTCATTTGTTCTGCACCGGGTGCAAGAGCGTGGTGGAGTTCAATGTTGAGTCGATTGTGCGTCTTATGACCTCGGAGGCTGTCGAGCGTGATTTCGTGCCGGAGCACTTCAAGGTGGAGGTGCATGGCTTCTGTGCTGAGTGTCGGAAGAAGTTGGGCTGTGATGACGAGGTTCAAAGCAGTGTCGTGGCTGGAAACGACGTTGATGATTAGCGTGACGAAACGTGGCAACATCGAGATATAAAGAGAGACAGCAATGACCTACCTTGACAAGATGGCACCGGGGCAGAAGGGAAGAGTTGTGGGGTTCTGTTCGGAATGCAGGGTGACGCGTCGGCTGATGGAGCTGGGTGTGTTACCGGGACGGGACATCGTCTACCTTCGCAATGCTCCCCTGCGGGATCCGCTGGAGGTCCGAATTGGTGAGTGCCGCTTGTCGCTGCGCCATGCCGAGGCTTCGTTAATCGCCGTGGAGGTTGACACGTAAGTCGTTGTATGTCTCTGGCTGCACGCTCAGAAACGCAGGCGGGCCTGGCCACAGTTGCCGTTTGTGGCAATCCCAATAGTGGCAAGACGACGCTGTTCAATGCCCTGACGGGCCTCAATCAGAAAGTTGCGAATTATCCGGGGGTGACGGTCGAGCGGGTTTCCGGCCCATTGAAGGCCGAGGCCTCTGATGGTTCCCGTTACACGGTCGTGGATATTCCGGGGGCGTATTCGCTTTCTGCATTTTCACCCGATGAGTATATCGCGGCGGCGGCGCTGTTTGGCAATATCAGCGGGGAGCCGGCGCCTGATGCGATCATTTGTGTGATTGACACCACAAATCTCGAGCGGGGGCTGTATTTTCTGTTGCAGGTGGTGCAGATCGGTCGTCCGGTGGTAGTGGCGCTTAACATGACCGACCTGGCTCAGAAGCGGGGACTGAGGATTGATACCCGGCTGTTGTCGGAGGAGTTTGGCGGCATTCCGTTTGTGCCGGTGGTGGGCAGCCGGCAGCGCGGGATTGATCATTTGAAGCAGGAGACAATCCGGGCAGTGCGTGAGGCGAAGAGCCCGGGGGTCAATATCATCTATGACGACGCCACCGAGGCAGTGCTGGTTGAACTGGCGGGTATCATGAAGGCTGATAACCCCAGCAAGGCCGAGCTGGTGCGGGTGTTGTTTGATGTCGATGGCCCGGCCGAGGATGGTTTTCGGAAGCGTTATGGCCACGAGGCACACCAGCGGCTGCTTGCGGGCCGGGAGCAGATTCGCCAGGCTTTGGGCGGGTTGACTATCGCCGAGACGGGCGTGCTGACGCGGCGTGCTCAGGATATCTATTGTAAGGTGGTGCAGACACCGCAGGAGCGCCGTCGGACATTCAGCGAGCGTGTCGATCGCTACCTGCTTCATCCGGTGCTGGGGCCGATTATCCTGGTGGTGCTGATGACGCTGGTGTTTCAGTCGATCTTCAGTTGGGCGGCGCCCTTCATGGATATGATCGACACCGGTTTCGCCCTGCTGGCCGAGCGGGCGGCGGGGGTGATTGAGCCGGGGCCGCTGCAATCGCTGGTGACCGATGGTGTGATTGGCGGTGTGGGGGCGGTGCTTATTTTTCTGCCGCAGATTATCATCCTGTTCATCTTCATTGCGTTTCTGGAGGATACCGGTTACATGACTCGCGCGGCGTTTCTGGTCGACCGGTTGTTTCGCTGGTGCGGGTTGTCGGGGAAGTCGTTTATTCCGATGCTCTCCTCGTTTGCCTGTGCCGTGCCGGGTATTATGGCGACGCGGACGATCGAGGACCGTAAGCTCCGCCTGATCACGATTCTGGTGGCGCCGTTGATGACCTGTTCGGCGCGTTTGCCGGTGTACGCGATTATGATAGCGGCTTTTGTGCCTTATCGATCGATTCTGGGGCTGTTTAACCTTCAGGGGCTGGTGCTGAGCCTTTTGTATCTGTTGGGGATAGCGGTGGCGGTGGTTGTGTCCTTTGTGCTCAGCCGGACGGTGTTCAAGGCGGACAGGGGGACATTCATGATGGAGATGCCGACATACAAGCTGCCGACATGGCGGTCGATGATGGTGCGGGTGTTCAACCGGGCGAAGTCGTTTACGGTACGCGCCGGGACGGTGATCTTTGCGATTACGGTGATCATTTGGGCGTTGAGTTACTATCCGCGCTCAGAGCAGGTTCAGGAAGTCTACAGCCGGCAGGTGCAGCAGATCGAGGCCGAGGCCACCGGTCAGGCGGTGACCGCGCAACAGGCGATCGGAGAGCAGATGCGGCTGGCAGAGGCCGAGGCGCGGGTGGTACTGGAAAGTGTCACAGCCGCGCTGGCGGGGGTGTCGGGTACGGAAGAGCTGGAGGCGACGCGTCGGGAGCTTCAGGCACAGTTTCCGGGGTATCAGGTGCTTGTCGATGCGGCGGCCGGGGCGCGTCGGGCGGAGATTCGCAAGGAGGACCGGCTGGCTGAGGTTGCCAACGAAATGGCGGGGGAGCAACTGGCGAACTCGTATTTTGGCCGGATCGGGCGCACGTTGCAGCCGGTGTTCTCGCCGCTGGGGTGGGACTGGAAGATCACGATGGCGGTGCTGGCGTCATTCCCGGCACGAGAGGTCATAATCGCCGTTTTGGGGACGACGTACAATTTGGGGACCGAGGTTGAAGGTGACGATGCTTCGTTGATCAACAAGATGCGCGAGGCTCGTTGGGAGGAGGGGCCGCACAAGGGTGAGCGGGTGTTTACGGTGGCGGTGGCCATGTCGATCATGGTGTTCTTCGCGCTGTGCTGTCAGTGTGGAGCAACGGTGGTGACGATCCGGCAGGAGACGGGGACATGGTTTTGGGGTGTGTTCACGTTCGCGTACATGACAACCCTGGCGTACCTGCTCGGAGCGATCACGTATCAGGTGTTCAAGGGGGTGAGTTTGTGATGGAACCTATCTGGCAGACGGTGATTGTGGCGGTGGCGTTTGTGGTGGCGCTGGCGTACCTCGTGTGGTATCAGATTCGCAAGCGTCGCAAGGCCTCGGCATGCCAGAGCTGTCCGGCACTGCGGGCTATGGCGGAGTCGACGGGCAGGCGCAAGCCTGATGTCGGCAGTGACGACAGGTGTCCGGAGTACGACGATGGCGAGCAGAACTCGCAGTCACGATCCGAGAACTCACGATAATTTGATCTCTCAGGCCGCGTTGCTTTTGCCCGACGAGCCCTGTATATTCCGGCTTTGTCAAGGAGACGACGATGCCGCCGCAACCGGTTCTGCTGGGACAATACCGACCGCTTGATTCGTTTCTGCATAAGCTGGACGCGCGTGCGAAGATAGTCCCCATAACGCTGACGCTGGTGCTGGCGCTGTTTGCGCGGTCCATGATGTTCTATGTGGCGGCCGAGGTGATACTCGTTGCCAGTCTGCTGTTCTCAGGCATTTCAGCAGCGACGCTGGCGCGGAATTTCCGTCCGATTGCCATGCTGGTGACAATAACCTCTCTTTACCATATCATTTTCTCCGGGGGCGACAGCCAGGTGTTGTGGCAGTGGCAGGGGCTGGCCGTGCGCGAACTAGCAGTCGAACAGGCCCTGTTCTTTTCGCTGCGGTTGCTCTTGTTCGTGTCGATTGCGTTTTTGATGACGCTGACGAGTTCTCCCTCGGAGCTGGCTGAGGCCTTCGGACGTCTAGTTAGCCCGTTGAGGTTTCTGAAAGTGCCGGTAGCCGATCTGGGGCTGATCGTGTTCATGGCGATCCGGTTTGTCCCGGTGTTGTATGAGGAGTTTGTGGCGATCCGCAATGCACAGACGATCAGAGGAGTGCGGTTCACCGGCTCGCTGGTGAACCGAGTGAGGAAGACGACGGCTATTATTATTCCGGTGTTTGTCTCGGCGGTGCAGCGGGCTGATGACCTGGCGCTGGCACTGACAGCGCGCGGGTACCGTTCCGATGTGAGACGCACGGTGTACACAACGAGCCGATTTGGCGGGCGCGAAGTCGGCTTTTGTGTGGGCAGCAGCCTGGCGCTGGCGGTGTTGTTTGTGGTGACACGATAGGAGGGTAGACGGTGCCGCAGCGCAATATCAAGCTGACAGTGAGTTATCGGGGGACGGCGTATGCCGGGTGGCAGTGGCAGGCCGGGCAGGCGACAGTGCAGGGGGAGCTTAGCGAGGCTGTCTATCGTGTCAGTGGCGAGCGGGTCAGCCTGGTTGGGGCCGGTCGGACCGACGCCGGGGTTCATGCTCTGGGTCAGGTGGCGAATTTCCGTATTGATCATCATCTTGAGGGCGCGCGCTGGGCGGCCGCGTTGAATTACTACCTTCCAAGGGATATCCGGGTGCTTGAGTCGAGCGAGGTTGGCTGGGAGTTTCACGCGACCCGTGATGCTGTGTTCCGGCAGTATCGCTATCTGGCGGCTAAAGAGCGCTCGGCGCTGTATCCGGATTTGCGCTGGGAGCACGGGCGGGAGATTGATTTCGGGCGTCTTGCCGAGGCCGCTGAGATGATCGTTGGAGAGCACGATTTCGGCGCTTTCTGCGTGACGGGTTCGCGCAAGGAGGACAATCGCTGCCGGGTAGACCGGTCGCGGTGGTACCGGACGGGACCGCTGCTGGTGTATGAGGTCCGCGGCAACCGGTTTCTGCATTCGATGGTCAGGTCGCTGGTGGGGGGGATGATGAACCTTGCGGATGCGCGACAGGACGACAATACGCAGAACTTGACACTGGAGAGCTTTGCGGATATGTTACGTTTTCCTGATTCGGAACGTTGCCAATTCACGGCCCCGCCCCAGGGATTGTACATGGTTCGGGTGGGGTATCATCATAAGGGAACCGACCATGAAGTTTTTCATCGACACCGCTAATCTGGAAGAGATCACCTCAGCAGTCTCCATGGGGGTGCTGGATGGAGTGACAACAAATCCCTCGCTGGCCGCGAAAGAGACAGCCAGCTACACCGAGCTGCTGCAGGACATCTGCAAGGTGGTGCCGGGGCCGGTTTCGGCCGAGGTGCTGGCGACCGATACGGACGGCATGCTCTCTGAGGCGCGGGAGCTGGTGAAGATCGCCGACAATATCGTGGTCAAGATTCCGACGACGCTGGACGGGCTGCGGGCGGTGAAGGCCCTGGCCTCCGACGGGATTTCGGTCAATTCTACGCTGGTGTTTTCGGCCTCGCAGGCGCTGCTGGTGGCCAAGGCGGGGGCGAGTTTCGTGTCGCCGTTCGTGGGGCGGCTTGACGACATTTCGACTGACGGCATGCAGCTTATCAGTGATATTGTCACGATTTACAACAATTACGGATACCGTACGGAGGTACTGGTTGCCTCGGTTCGCCATCCGATGCACGTGGTGCAGTCGGCCCTGTTGGGGGCGGACGTGGTGACCATGCCGTACAACGTGATAGCGCAGTTGATCAAGCACCCGTTGACCGATATCGGGCTGGAGAAGTTCCTGGCTGACTACAAGAAGAAGATGCAGTAATGATCGAACGGTACACGCCGCGTGAGATGGCCGAGCTGTGGTCGGACGAGAATAAGTTCCGAACATGGCTGAAGGTGGAGCTTGAGGCCGCCAATGCCATGGCGCGGCTGAAGATCATCCCCAAAGAAGCCAACGATGTGCTCCAGCAGAAGGCCGACTTCAAGCTGGAGCGGATCAACGAGATAGAGGCGGAGGTCAACCACGACGTGATTGCGTTTCTGACCTCGGTGGAGGAGATAGTCGGCGATGAGGCGAAGTACCTGCATTATGGCATGACGTCCTCGGACGTGCTGGATACCTCGTGGTCTGTGCTGATGCAGCAGGCAGCCGGGTTGATCGACAAGAAGCTGCAGGAAGCATTGACAGAGATCCGGAAGCTGGCGAAGAAGTATAAGGATACACCGTGTATTGGTCGGACGCACGGTGTTCTGGCGGAGCCGATGACGCTCGGTTTGAAGTTCGCTGTCTGGTATACGGAACTGAAGCGGGGCCGCGAGCGCTTCGGGGCGGCGACTGAGATGGCGGCGGTAGGCAAGATATCGGGCGCGGTGGGGAATTTCGCCAATCTGGACCCGCGAGTTGAGCAGGCGGTGTGCCGGGCGCTGAAACTCCGCCCGGCAGGGGTATCGACGCAGGTGCTGCAGCGGGACCGTCATGCGTACTATGTGACGACACTGGCATTGCTGGCCAGCTCGCTGGAGAAGTTCGGGACGGAGGTCAGGAACCTCCAGCGGACCGAGATCGGAGAGATGGCCGAGGGGTTTGCGAAGAAGCAGAAGGGTTCCTCGGCGATGCCGCACAAGAAGAACCCGATCACGGCCGAGAGGCTGGCGGGTATTGCGCGGCTGGCGCGCGGCTACGCGGTGACGGCGATGGAGAATATAACCTTGTGGCACGAGCGGGATATCGCGCATAGTTCGGCCGAGCGGGTGATCATCCCGGATATAACGACGATTGTCTATTATGGACTGCTCAAGTTCATTGAGATTCTCAAGGGACTCGTAATTAATGAGAAGCGGATGCTGGAGAATATCTACTATGGTGGCGGGTTGGTGTTCTCGCAGCGTTTACTGCTGGCGCTGGCGCCGAAGGTGGGTTCGCGCGACAAGGCGTACCGACTGGTGCAGCGCAACGCCATGAAGGCGGCCGCCGGGTCGGGGCGTTTCAGGGACCTGGTGAAGAAGGATAAGGAGATCACAGAGCACATGAGTGAAGCTGAGATTGACAAGAGTTTTGAGCTGGAGTACTACACCAGGCATGTAGACACCATATTCCGGCGGGTGTTTGGGCGATGATTGCGCGCGAGGGCATACCCTTTACACTGGTTGGCGTGGTGCTGACAGTGGTGGTGTTCCTGCTGGCGGCCCGCTGGAGCAACTGGTGGCTGTTTGGCGTGAGTGCCGCGCTGGCGCTGCTGACGCTTTTTGCCACGTATTTCTTTCGCGATCCGGATCGGGCGATTCCGCCGGGCAACGAAAGCCTGATCGTGGCGCCGGCCGACGGGAAGGTGATCGGGATCGACACGGTAAGTGACGTCTCATATGTGGGCGAGCGGGCGATCAAGGTGTCAATATTCCTGTCAGTACTGGATGTGCACGTGAACCGCGTCCCGATTTCGGGGCGGGTGGAGAAGTTCGAGTACAAGAAGGGGGAGTTCCACGCGGCCTTTATGGACAAGGCGTCGGGTCTGAATGAGCAGACCGTGATCAGGATCAGATCGCGGCTGGGCGCGGGCGTGATCGTCAAACAGATCGCGGGAGTGCTGGCGCGGCGGATTGTGTGCCGTCTGGAAGAGGGCCAACAGGTGGCGGCTGGGGAGCGGTTCGGACTGATTCGGTTCGGGTCTCGCACGGAGTTGTTTCTTCCGGTGGATACCCGGTTGTCGGTGGAAATGGGGGATCATGTCGCGGGGGGAAGCAGCGTGATCGGGTATCTTGCGGATCGCTCCAGCTCGGCGGGTGAGGATGCGGAGCAGAAGGAGGTTTCGGCTGCAAGGGGAGACGATGTCAAGCTATAGGGGGTTGCTCCCGGGGACATTCACGATGGGCAATGTGGTCTGCGGGTTCGTGGCCATATTGCAGGCGCTCGAGGGCAAGCCGGTGATGGCTTGCTGGTTTGTGTTGCTGGCGGCGTTTTTTGATCTGCTCGATGGCAAGGTGGCGCGTATGAGCGGAGCGACCTCGCAGTTCGGGATCGAGTTGGATTCACTGGCCGATGTCATCTCGTTTGCAGTTGCGCCGGTGGTGATTATCTATTCGCTCAAGCTGAGCTATATCAGTTCTATGGCGTGGATGGTGGTCGGTATCGTTTACCTGATGTCGGCCTGTTATCGGCTGGCGCGGTTCAACCTGTTTGCCACCAGTGAAGAGAAGAGCGACTTCAAGGGGTTGCCGGTGCCGGCTGCAGCGCTGTTTCTCATGTCGTATATTATCTTCTCTTTCAAAGTCTGGGGCCAGATCGAGTATCAGCAGTGGGTAGTGGTGATGATTGTGGGGACGGCCTTCCTGATGGCGACACAGGTGCCGTTTGAGATGGTCCCCGACCGGTTTCACACGATGCAGAACCGCGTCAAGCTGCTGGTTCTGCTGACTGCGGGGGTGTTGGTGCTGATCGAACCGAGACTGTTGTTGTTTCCGATTTTCGGTTTGTATATATTGCTGAATGTCGCCCGGGAGCTGTATCGGCAGTTTTCTCGAGGCGTGAACCGGGTAGCCGGGCGGTCATCGGATGAGCCTGCCAACAACGAGGAACGGGAGTGATGAGCAAGAAAGCGACTGTCTATGTGCGGCTCAAGGATGGGGTTCTGGACCCTCAGGGCGTGACGATTCACAAGGCCCTCAATCAGATGGGGTATAGTGAGTTTGCCTCGGTGCGGTCGGGTCGATTCTTTGAACTTGAGATTGCTGGTGGCTCGGAGGACATTGATAGTCGGCTTCAGGAGGTGTGTTCCCGGCTGCTGTCGAATCCGGTGATCGAGAATTTTCACATCGAGAAGGAATAGGGCTATGAAGGTCGGTGTGGTGACGTTCCCCGGATCGAACTGCGACTACGACGCGTATGCCGCCATCAGGCATGTAATGGGCGAGCAGGCGACGTTTTTGTGGCACCAGTCGACTGACCTTGAGGGATGCGACCTGATCATTTTGCCGGGCGGGTTCTCGTACGGAGATTACCTTCGTGCGGGCGCTATCGCGCGCTTCTCGCCGATTATGGACAAGGTGGTCATGTTCGCCAATTCTGGTGGCCTGGTGATGGGGATATGCAACGGGTTTCAGGTGCTGACCGAGTGCGGGCTGTTGCCGGGAGCGTTGATGCGGAATCGCCACTTGCGGTTCAGTTGCCGGTATGTGAGTATCCGCGCCGAGCGTACGGACACGGCCTTCACCGGCCGGTGCCGGCAGCACGAGGTGCTGCGCATACCGATCGCTCATGGCGAGGGGAATTACTTCTATCATGACGACCAGATCAGGCGCCTTGAGGATAACGGTCAGGTGCTGTTTCGGTACTGTGATGCGGAGGGGCAGGTAACGTCCGAGGCGAACCCGAACGGGTCAATCAACAATATTGGCGGCATAATGAATGCTGAGGGTAACGTGTTAGGGATGATGCCGCACCCGGAGCGGGCGGTGGAACCGATACTGGGATCGGATGACGGGCTGAAGATTCTTGAATCAGTTCGCCACGCGCTGTCGTATCAATCTGTGTGAGGGGAAATTGAAGAGACGTGAGTTAACGTTTATTATCATTGCGCTGGTATTGGGCGCAGTCATTGGTGGATTACTGGGTGATATCGTGGGTACGTATTTGCCGCCGGGAGCCGCCAAGACCATGTTTACGAAATCGATCACTATCGGTATCGACACGGTCAAAGTTGATTTCTACGCGATTTCATTCATGTTCGGGTTGACATTGCAGATCAATTTCATGTCCGTTCTGGTGATCTTGCTGGTGATCGTCTATTTCCGCTGGTGGTACTTGTAGCCGCCGGATGAGACTGGAGGTAGTCTATGGGTTTGGGTTGGCAGGAACTGGTACTGATTTTTGTGGCCGTCCTGCTTCTGTTCGGCGCCAAGCGGCTTCCTGAGATCGCTCAGGGGCTTGGTAAGGGTATTCGGGAGTTCAAGAAGGCGATGCACGAGACGACCGACGAGTTGAAGGGATCGGTCAATGAGAAGCCGCCGGAAGTGACCTCGAATGAGAGCAAGGGCGAGCAGAAGAAGCAGAACCATGGTTGATCGGTAGCCACCAGAGAGCACAGAGAAGATGGCAGTCACATTTGGTAAAAACGACGCGACCAGGGTGGCCAAGGTGCTTGGCGCTTCCAAGATCACGAAGTTGCCCGATCACTTCCGTATGAAGGTGGTCAACGACGAGGACAGCCGTTCTTTGGTCCTTGAGATCTACCCGGAGGAGATGCTTGGCATAGAGCGCGGGATGCTGATCGTGGTCTACACGGGCAACTCTCATTTGCAGCTTCATAACTGCACCGGATATGTCGTCTCGGAGGAGCTGGGTGAGGTGACGTTTGTGGCCGAGTCGGAGCGGCGTCTGTCCGGGCTGGTCGTGGAGCGGGGGGCGTCGTGTTCCCTGTATGCCCAGCTGGACCGTCGGCTGATCTCGACCGACTTCACGCAGTTGGGGGTGGAGGTGATGCTGTCGGGAGTGGCCTTGTCGCTGGCCGAGGAGATACTCTCGGATCCGGAGGTGGGGCCGGATGAAGACGCTGGGGGAGAGAAGTCCTGATTGCTGCGGACTTTAGCGCTTTCCCGATACATGATAACAGACACGGGCCATCGAGTTGATCTCGATGGCCCGTCTTCATATACCTTGCGAGTGATTGCTGTCAGGTGGCTGTCTATGAGGCAAACGACTCCACGAAATCTGAAAGAGCGGTTCTAATCTCCGAGGCCCGTTGGTATCGTTCCGAGGGATTCTTCTTGAGGGCTTTGGAGATGACATGATCGAACAGGAGCGGGAGGTCCGGGTTGACGTCGGAGGGCTTCTCCGGTTCGGTGTTGATAATGGCATAGATCAGGGAAGTGAGGTTCTCGCCGCGGAAGGGCCGCCGTCCGAGCAGCATTTCGTACATGACGACACCGAGGCTGAACAAGTCGGCTCGCTGATCGATCTGCGCTCCCTTGAGCTGTTCGGGCGAGATATAGTTGGGTGTACCCATAGCGATACCGGTTTTGGTCATGGAGTTGGAGTCGACACGAGCGATGCCATAGTCCATGACCTTCACGAGGTAGTTTTCGAGAATCATGATATTGGCCGGTTTGATGTCGCGGTGGACGATCTTGCGCTCGTGGGCATATTCCAGGGCCGAGCAAATCTGGGTGATGATCTGTGCGATGATCTTGTAGTTGAACTTGACCTTGCGCTTGATCATATCCTCGAGCGTGCGTCCTTCGAGGTACTCCATAGCGATGTATTGCAGGTGTCCTTCGCTGCCGACGTCGTAGATCGTCACGATGTTGGGGTGCGACAGTTTGCCGGCAGCCTGAGCCTCACGGTAGAGGCGTTCTTTCAGTTCGGCCATCTCGTCGGGATCATTGACGAAATCCAGACGAATGGTCTTGAGGGCTACCGGTCGGTTAATCGCGGGATCGATTCCCTTGTAGACATGGCCCATGGCGCCCTTGCCGAGGGTGCCGGTGATCTGGTAGCGGCCGAGCGCCTTGATCTGTGGTATCCGGCCGCTGTCTGCGCCCATGACACGGCCGCTGTCGGTGATGGCGGGTGCGGCTTCGTCCTGAATCTCCTGCGGCACGGCGACGGCGGCATCGCTGTCGCTCAGGCCGAGGTCCTCCGGTTCCTCCAGCCTGATGGCGCTGCTGTCAAAAATGTCCGGGTCACTGTCGGTGACGACGACTGAATCCGAGTCAGTTGGGCCGCCGGCCGTGGGTTCATCGAGGCTGATTTCGCCCGGATCTGCGAAGGCCGGCTCGGTGCGGTCTATCGGAGTCTGGTCGCCGGGGCCGATGATTTCGGGGCTGGAGGAGATGGGCGTATCGAGGGCATCATTGCCGACAGTCTTTTCAAAGTTGCTGCTGTTCTGAACATCCGGAGCAAAGCCCGCGGCGGTGGCGGCCTGGGACTCGTTGAGGTCGAGGGCCTGATGGTCCTTGAAGGCCGGTTCGGGGATGTGCTCGGTGGGAATATAGGACTCCGGAATGGGTTTGTCCCGCCTCGGTTTCGGCTTGGCAAGCGGCACGGTGTCGGCATTGACGGATTTGTCAGATGTCCGCGTACGGGCCGTAAGCTGTTCGCTCTGGATCAGCTTGGTGTCCACCAGTGGTGAGGCTACCATAGATAACAGCAATTGCAGCGCAAGGTAGACGGTCGTAATGAGGGTGGCCGAGTACGCGACGATGACGACGTTAGCGACGGCCAGAGCCAGCAGGGCCGCGCCGGTTACCAGCAGGCGTTTCTTCAGTTTGAGCATGGGCAGGAAGTATGCGCACAGACCGCCAACGAAGAAGAGGATGAGCATGTCGAGCAACGGTTTGTGGAAGATCGTGACAATGGAACCATTGACGAGATTCTCGATGACATTGGCCTTGATGTTCAGTTTCGACATTTCTTTGGACTGTGGTGTGCGGAAGACTTCGCCGGTGGTAGTGAAGTCATCGGGACCGACAATGACCACGCGGTTCTTGAGCTTTTTGAAGTCGAAATCCTCGCCGAGCACCTTGCCGGCCGAGTAGGTTGCAAACGCTTCATCGGGAGACCACGAAACGAAGTATTCAGAGCGGCTGTTAATGGGCACGATAGCCTTGCCGCCTATATTGATCTGCTTGCCCTCGGTGACCACGATCTTGTGAGTGGGCACATCGAGGAATTCTGCCGCTGCCAGGAGCTCCAGTGAGGGGTAGTAGTAGCCCTCGTAGTGAATGACGAGAGGCTGGTGGCGCAGGATGCGGTCCTCGTCGGGGACAGTGTACTCGAAGCCCAGGCCGACACCGGCTTTGAGGACCTTCTCGGCCGGCAGGAAGACTTTTCGGACAAGGAGGCTGGATTCCTCATCCATCAGTCCGAGGGCGCTGTTAATGCCGATCGAATTGTTGAACAGGTGTTCCGGGTTGTCGGCCTTCCGGCTGCGGAAGGTGGAGACGGCGACGTCGTAGGGGACGACGACGTTGTGTATCCATGAGAGCTGTTCGGACAGTATCTGGCTGTAGCCGGCGCTGTCCTGCCGGGCATCCTCTGGCAGCGGGAAGTTGACGACTACGGCCTTTGGTTCGGCGCCGCCGATGGCGGCCAGCAGGTCTGCCACACGATCGTAGTTCCAGGGCCAGGGACCGAACTCGTTTTCGGCGAAGGTGTCGATTTTTACGATGGCGATGTTGGGCCTGGTCTCATCGGTGGTGGTCACGCCCAGCAGATAATCGTCAAGAGAACGCTGCCAGGATTCCATGACGCCGAAGTTGTTTGCGTACAGAATGACCACGAGGATGGAGATCAGCAGGTACAGGATGTGAGATGAGTACTTGTTCATTGCGGCCTCATGCTATCTTCCAACAGCCAGTCGTTCGCTGAGAAATCCCGGCAGACCGGCATCCAGCATTTTCCTTTGGGCGGTAGCGATGTCGTACTCGACTCTGGTGTAGACGACATCGCTGGTATCGGTGTCAAAGGTGACGAAGCAGGCTCTGGGATCGTAATCGCGGGGCTGTCCGGTTGAGCCGATGTTTATGATATACCGTGTGTCCTCATTGGGGACGAAGTCGTGGCCGACTTTCTCCCGGGGCGGGCCGCCGGGTGATTCGGCGAAGATAGCCGGAACATGGGAATGGCCGCAGAAGCAGAGGCGCTGCTTGAGGTGTTCGAAGGCCACTGCTGCCTGTTTGGTGTCGAGAATGTAATGCCACCTCCCGGGGTTGTTGGGGGAGGCGTGGACGAAGTAGAGATCGTCTTTCGCGTGGTCAAATGGAAAGCCTTTGATGAGTTGAATGTGTCGATCGCTCAGGGCGGCCTGGGTCCACTTGACTGATATTTTCGCCGAGTCGTTGTAGGACTCGGTCGAGAGGTATCCGATGACCGCGTATTCGTGATTACCCATGAGCACGAGATCGCAGTGTTTGTCGACGAGGTCCAGACAGGTGGCAGGATCGGCCCCGTAGCCGATGACGTCGCCGAGGCAGTAGATGGTATCGACTTCCTGCTGCTCAATCTGCGATAGAACCGCGGTCAGGGCCTCGAGATTCCCATGTATGTCCGATATCATGGCGATGCGCATGTGTTCAATGTCCCTGCAGAAACTTGAAGGTGCTCTTGCCGACTGTAATCAGGTCGCCGTTTTTCAGTTCGTGGCGGTCAACCGGCTCGCCATTGGCCATAGTTTTGCCGGGTTTACCGAGGTTGACGAGGAAGTAGGTGTTGTCTTCACGGACGATCTTCGCCTGAATTCCGCTCATCCAGAATCCCCTGGCCGGGACGTGGACGAACTTCGCTTTGCCGATCGTGGTGACCTCGCGTTCCAGCTCGACCTCCTCAAACGGGGCGTTTTCCATGCCGAGCAGAACGGAGCAACCGTAGCGGCTGACGATCTGGCGCTCGAGCTGGTCGTTGGCCACCATGTCCCGATGTTTCTTCGTATTGAGGACCATGGTACCATCGAATCCGCTCGGATCATCGGGGTCGGCATCCTGTTCGGTTTTGAAGATCAGGGTGTACTTTCCAATGGTGATGCTGTCGTTCTGGCGCAGCAGTTCCTCTGTGACCTTCCGGTTGTTGACGAAGGTACCGTTAAGCGACTCGTTGTCGATAACGACGGCGGCGTTGTCGTTGAACTCAATCAAGGCGTGTTTGCGCGAGACACCGCGGTTTTCCAGGACGATGTCGTTGTCGTTCGTACGTCCAACGGATATACGCTTTTTCTCGGTGACAAACCGCTCGACCACCTTGTCGTCGTATTTAACGATGATCTCCGGCATGGCGTATCCTTTCCTTAAGACCAACCCGTGATCGTAACTGATGCGCCTGTCGGCCAAAATGCCGGAATCTCAGCGGGTTACAGCGAACCGTCAGGCCTTGTTGCGATCCTGTGACTTTGTTATATTGTCGGCATGCGGATAGGAAACTTAAACTTGTCATCCCCACTGGTGCTGGCTCCGCTGGCCGGGGTTTCCAACCGGCCGTTTCGGCTGCTGGCCCGGGGATATGGTGCCTCGCTGGTTTACACAGAGATGATATCCTCGGAGGGGATTATTCGCAATCACGCGCGTACGGTGGCCATGATGAGATTCACCTCTGACGAGCAACCGGTTGGGGTACAGTTATTTGGGGCGAACCCCGAGGTGCTGGGGCAGGCGACGGCGCAGGTTGTACGTGACCTGAAGCCGGATCTTATTGATCTGAATTTTGGTTGTCCGATCCGCAAGGTGGTCAATAAGAATGGCGGGGCGGCGATTTTGAAGGACTTGACGCTGACAGAAGAAATTGTGACATCGGTGGTCGAGGCGGCCGGCAAGACCCCGGTTACGGTCAAGATGCGTACCGGCTGGGACGAGTCCTCTCCGGTCTATTTGGAGGCGGCCCGTCTGGCTGAGCAACGGGGGGTCAGTGCTGTGTGTTTGCACGCGCGCAGTCGGTCACGGGGGTATGCCGGCGCGGCCGATTGGGGGGCGATCCGGCTATTGAAGGAGGCTGTGACGATTCCCGTGATCGGCAACGGTGATGTGCGGACGCCTGAGGATGCCGAGAGGATGCTCCGGGATACCGGGTGTGATCTGGTTATGATTGGGCGGGCGGCGATGGTTAATCCGATGATTTTCGCCCAAACGAACAGCTACCTGCGATCGGGCGTGTTGCCGGAAGAGCCGACGATTCAGGAGAAGATGGAGCTGGCGCGATCCCACGCGCAGCTTCTGGTTGAGGAGTTTGGTGAGTACCGGGGTTGCCTGATGATGAGGCGGCACCTGGGGTGGTATGTGAGCGGTTTTCCGGGGGCCGCGCGCTTGCGGCCGGTATTGTTCCAGGTGCGGACACTGGCCGACATTGATCGCATTTTCGCTGAGTACCTTGCCGGCGGTATGGCGCGCCGGACGGCCGGGTGAAGCCGGATTGGAAGGTTGCGCGCGTGGGGCTGATGCCATATATTCGGGGCTAATGGAAAATGGACTTGTTGCGACGGACATGGACATGACGGACATATTGCATATTGCGATGATAGCATGAGGAAGCACGCATGAACATTCTTGTTGTCGGGCTGCAGAAGGACGGGAGACTGCTCCCGGCCTCATACGAATTGCTGGAGGCAGCCAAGGGACTTGGCGGCAATGTACACACGATTATTATGGCCGAGACCGCGGAGGAAATGGCTAAGGAGCTGGCCTCGCGGGGAGGCGGCAAGGTGCTGGCGGTGTCGGATGCCCGCTTGAAGCACTTCAACGACGAGATCTACGCCAAAGTGCTGCGCGGTGTGATTGAGAAGGTAGCGGCCGATCTGGTGCTTGGCCCGGCGACATTTTACGGCAAGGCGCTCTTTGCGCGGTTGGCGGCTATGGTCGGGGCGCCGATGATCTCTGATGCCACCAGGATCGAGAAGGACGGAGACACCCTGCTGGCTACGCGGCCGCATTATGGCGGGTCGGTGGTATCGAGCCTGGTCAAGAATGCTGACGGGCCGTTGATGGTGACGATACGGCCAAAGGTGTACGCAGAGTCCAAAGACGGCGCCGGCGAGGTTGTGGCTGAGGCCGTCGATGCCGCTGTGCTGGAGAGCCGCATGAACGTGACCGACGTGAAGTCCGAGTCCGGAGGCGCGGTGAGCCTGACGGAGGCGGATGTGATTGTGGCGGCCGGTCGCGGGTTGAAGGGTGCCGACAATCTGGCGATGGTCAAGGAGTTGGCGCAGGCACTGAAGGGGGCGTTTGGCGCCTCACGCGCGATTGTGGATGCCGGCTGGACTGAGTACGCCAACCAGGTCGGGCAGACGGGGAAGACAGTCAATCCCAAGCTGTATTTCGCGATCGGCATCTCCGGCGCTATCCAGCACCTGGTGGGGATGCGTAGCTCGCAGACTATTGTGGCGATCAACAAGGACAAGGATGCACCGATCTTCAACATTGCAAACTATGGTATTGTCGGTGATGCCTTTGAGATTGTACCGGCTTTGACGAAAAAGTTCAAGGCGGAACTGGGAGGCTGACAGCCCGGTCCGTGACACGTCCGGACTATGAAGCGCCCGCCATTGGCGGGCGCTTTTTCTATTCGTCAGGTGCCACGGCTGAATTCGGATCGGAGATGGCGAACACCGGGTGCTAATCCGTGTCGCTGACGACGATGGTGTCGATTTTGATGACCGAGTTGCAGGGATTGGTGATTCGCAGCGAGACCTCATAGGTGCCCGGAGTTGTGTACTTGTGCTGGACCGGGCCTTCGGCGGCGACGGTGGAGTCATCGTCGAAACTCCACTCCCAGTCGGTCACGATATGCAGGCTGGTGTCGACCTGGTGTGTGAAGGTGAAGGTGGTGGAGGTGTCGCCGGTGGCCGAGGCCGGCTCGATGGCGAAATCCGGTTCGGGCAGGGAGTCATACAGGATGACCAGGTCCACTGCGGTATCCGCCTGAAGGCTGTCATAGCACGGGCCGAACGCCTCCAGGATGACGGTATACTTGCCGGGGGTGATGTAGGCATGCACCGGGTTGGATGGGGGCATATCGGTATCGAGGAAGAAGGTGCCATCGCCGAAGAACCACTTGACGCTGTCGACATCGCCGAGGCTGTCCGCCTTGAGGACAACCTGGAATTGCTGGAAGCTGCTGCGACAAGCCGTTGTCGGGGTCAGGGGGGTGATAGCCACACCGCCGGTATCATGGACGGTGATGAAGTCGACAATGGAGTCGGAGACAGCGGCACCCTTGGCATCAACAACGGTCAGTTTGATCGTATAGGTGCCCGGTTGGGTGTAGGTCGTGGTCGGGTTCTGGTGATCGCTGAAGACACCGCTGTTGAGTCGCCATTGGCGGCTGACAACGCCGGTGTCGGAGCTGGTAGCATCGAAGAATGTCACCTGCAGCGGTACACACCCGGAGGTATCGCTGGCCTCAAAGGCGATGATTGGGCACGTGGTCACTCGAATCAGGCTGTCGTAGGCGAGCCTCTTGGTGCCGCACTGACCGGTCACAGTCAGGGTGCAGCTGTAGATGCCGGGGTTGGTGTAGGCATGGACGGGCATGCTGTCGTTGGAGCCGGAGCCATCGCCGAAACGCCAGACGAAGGTGTTGACATCGGCAATGTCCCGTGGCTCAAACGTCAGTTCTTCGCCAACACAGGCAACAGTATCGACGACGAAGGAATCGACGGTACTGCCGACGATGACATAGCGTCCTTTGGTCTCGGTATCCTCGCCGGGTTCGTCCAGTTTGGTGTTGTAGACAGTCAGCCTGACGGTATAGGTACCCTGTTCGGTGTATGTATGCAGAGGATTGGTGTCGTTGGAGGTATCGCCGTCGCCGAAATCCCAGAGCCAGCGGTCACGGGGGCCGTTGGAGAGGTCGCGAAACCGGATGGACAGGGGGGCGCAGCCGGAGTCTCTGTAGCCGGAGTCGGTGAAGATGCCGAACTCGGCAACCGGGTGGCCGGCGATGGTGTACTCGTTAACTTCCGTTATGAGGTCATCGCAGCCCGGTGCCCAGATGGCGACGATGGCTGCGGCTGCGAGGATCATCAGGGATATTCTGAGACGTGTCATACAGGTCTTTCTTCTTGTTGAGTCTTTGGCGTCAATATTGTCGGTGCAGCATTTCCAGTCAAACACTAATTAGGCCGGATCACCCGATCCGGTTGTGCTCAAAGATTATACATCCTCTTTGGCGAAAGTAGCCCTTGACGGCGAATATGAGAGGTGAAGCAGCGTACTGAAAGTGACGATTCATCAGAAAAGAGAAGCGCCAAAGCATGCCAAAGGAGTGACGTATGGGCCTGATGATAGAAGTCCTTGAGTGGCTTGATCCCACTGGCAATGAGATGATCTATCGGATTCCGCAACAGGGATCGACCGACATCAAGTTCGGGGCGCAGTTGATAGTGCGCGATTCGCAGATGGCCATCTTTTTCAAGGACGGTCACGCGGCGGATTCGTTTGCGACCGGCCGACATACGCTGTCGACGCTCAACCTGCCGATTCTGACCCGCTTGCTGGCGTTTCCGTGGGGGTTCAACTCGCCGTTTCGTGCCGAGGTATACTTCGTCAATCTCAAGGTTTTCACGGATTTGAAGTGGGGTACCAAACACCCGGTGACGTTTCGGGACTCCAAGCTGGGCTTGATCCGTCTTCGCGGGCACGGGGCATTCACAATGCGCGTGATAGAGCCGCAGTTGTTCCTCAACACGATTGTGGGTCGTCAGGCGAAGTATACGACTGATGAGATACAGGGGTACCTTCGCGATGTTATCATAGCCCGTTTGAACGACTTGCTGGGGGAGCAGCTCGACAGCATTCTTTCGTTGCCGGCGATCTACACGGAACTGGCGGAGCAGTTTAAGGGCGTTGTCAGGGTCGAGTTCGAAAAGTACGGGCTGGAGCTTGTGGATTTCTACATCAGTTCGATAACGCCACCGGATGAGGTGTCGAAGATAATCGATCAGCGCTCCGGGATGGAAGCGGTTGGGGATCTGGATAAGTACCTGAAGTTCGAGATTGCGCGCGGTATTGGTCAGCCCGGAGGAAGTGGGCAGGCCGGCGCCGGAATCGGCATGGCCGCCGGCGTGGGATTGATGATGCCGGGCATGCTGAGCAAGACGTTCGCCCCGGAGCAGACCGAGCTTCGGGAGGCGCCGGTGGCAACGGTGACCTGTCCGGCGTGTCACACGGACACGCCGGAGCAATCCCGCTATTGTTATCGTTGCGGGCATCCGATGACGGCCCAGAACATGTGTCCAGGCTGTAACAAGGAACTGCCCACGGAGGCCAGTTTTTGCTTGCACTGTGGGTTCAAGCTCGATGCCAAGGTGTACTGCCCGCACTGTCAGGCGGAGCTGATCCCCGGTTCTAAGTTCTGTGGTGAGTGTGGCAAAGCGGTGAAGGACGCCAGCGATTCTGAGCATGCAGACAGCGGCGGCGACAGCTAAGAAGAAGCAGGGCTTCTTCATTGAGGTGGGGTGTCCCGGCTGCGGCGGGGCACTGGAGCTGAAGGACGACTTCTTCGTTCTGGGCTGTAACCACTGCGGTTCAGTGCTGCGGATTACCATGCCGGCAGTTCCGCCCGCGTATGTTGTCCGTTCCGGCATTGATCACAGGGAGCTTCGTTTTCGCATCGATCGGCACCTGAAAGAGAACGGACTGCCACTGACCAGTTCGCAGCTCCATGTCAAGCGGATCTACTATCCTTACTGGAAGATTGATGCGGTCGTGCTTAAGGTGCGCAACCGGATTGAGTCTCGTGAGATTACGGGCGAGGATGGTGAGAGTCAGGGGGAGACAATCGATACGCGAAAGACTGACATTTCGCTGTCTCCGTATACGATGACCCTAGCGGCGGGGGACGAGGTCGACGGGGTGCCGGCGATGCTGGGGCTGCGGTCACAGTATCTGAAGCTGCTGCCGTATTCGGTGGATAACGTGCAGGATGATTTTCACGCTATGCCGGTTATCAGGCCGTGGGAGACGGCGTTCGAGTCGGCCAGCTCTTCGGCGCGGGGGACGAGCATGATCGAGTTGGCGGCATTCGGGCGCAACACGACGGAGTTGTTCATGCCGCGCGCCTCGATTGTGTATATGCCGATCCTGCTGACTGAAACATACGGTCCGGGCGGCGTGACGCGGTATGTGGTCGATGGCGTTACCGGCAGAGTGCTCAACCATGAGCAGCGTCAGGAGCGAGAGGTGGAGCGGCTCGAGCAGGGGCAGCAGATCGAGTTCGGGAAGCTGGGGGTTGATTTCCACCGTTGCGGCAACTGCGGAGTCGACCTGCCGCCGGTGCAGTCGTACATCTATGTCTGCAGCAACTGCTTCCACGTGACATATCTGGAGCACCATGAGCAGGTCACCCGCGAAATCCTTGTGGCGGATGATCCGGGGGCGGCGAACGACGGGCTGTATCCGTTCTGGGCGATGTCGCTGGACGGTGAGGATCAGGCTGCAGTCAAGCGGCTGTTTGGCGGCATATATGACTCTGACGTACTGGTTGTCCCGGCGTTTCGAATGAGCAATTTCGAGTCGGTGTACCGCCTGACCAGGCGGATGTCCTCGGCCTGGCCGAAACTCAGCCTGGCCGAGATGTCCGGGTTCGATCGGCGGGCGGTGGCCGCGACCCTTGGTCCGACCGAGGCGCAGGTTCTGGCCGGGGTGGTTGTTGCCCGGGAGCGGGCGGCCAGACGCAATCAGTATGACGGCGGCGCGGAGCCGGTCCGGCCGCGACGGATCAATTTGATGTATCTGCCCTTTCATCCTCAGAGTTACTTCATGGTCGACTCCGTGTTGCAGACCGTGACCTTTGAGAAGAACCAGATCTCGCAGTAAACTCGGAACCCCCGCTGATTCCTCGGTTACAATAAGTACGTTTTCTCACCGGAGATGAGGCTTGCCGTCTTTGGACGGTGGCCTTATATTCCCGTCTTATGTTATGGAGGATGGCGCTGCCCACCTTGCTCACGAGCTGAAGCAGCAGCCCTGCCCGGGGCTGTGACAACAACCAATGCTCTTTGACCGGCGGCCGAGGAGTGCCTCGGAGGTCGGGGGGCGAAGAAATCGTGGAGATCGTGGTGAGAAGACTTCCGTATCTGGCATGGTTACTGGTCGTTTGTGCTCCGTTTGTGTCCCTGGCCGAGGTTGTTACGGATTACCGGCTCGACAAAGAGGACGGGCGGACTCGGGTAACGGCTGAGGGTGGGATATCCAGCAATACGGCCATCGATGTGGGGGAGCATGATGGTGGTGTCATGTTGGCGACCGGCAAGGGCATCAACTACAGCACTGATCGCGGGGCTTCCTGGGTGCTGTGGAATACGGAGCGCGGCCTGCCGAGCAACAACGTGTCTGCTTTCTACTCGGGCGGGGGGCGTATCTGGGCTGCCACCAACCACAGTGAACTGGTTCGCGGCATTCTGACCTCGCTGTCTGACGGGGTGTCGTTTTCAGATGACGATGGCCAGACGTGGACACAGATCGATTTTGGCGAGGGCGGGCAGAACATCCAGTATGTGTGGGGCGGTGACCGCACCATATACGATATCACCGGTCACACGGATGTGTTGCAGGGCGAGGACTGGGTGTTTTTCACAGCGTTTGCCGGAGGGCTTTTGGGGTCACGAGACGGTGGTGAAACATGGCAGCGGATCTACCGTCAGCCCTCGGATTCGTTTCAGTTCCAGGGCAATGTGCAGCCGTCTTTGGGCAATCGGTTCTTCTCATGCAGGGCAGATACGACCCATGCCGACAGCCTCTTTCTGTGGGTTGGCACGGCAGGGGGGCTGTATCAATATGTCTTTGCTACCGAACGAGACAAGTTGTTCAACAAGTACATTCCGCATATAGCGTTCTGCAACAGCTGTTCCGGAGACACCAGTTGGATATGGTTCGGTGGTGATTATGGTGTGAGCCGCCGGACGCTGACGGGAGGCCCGTTCATTTCGCGGTTTGAAGAGGATGGGCTTCGCGGCCCGTTCACATCGGCGATACATGAGACCGGCGGACGGTTGCTGGCAGGAAGCCTTGACGGGCGCGGTGGTGTGTCACGGGGGCTGGCCGTGTCCGATGACTTTGGCCGGACGTTCGTGCCGTCGAGTTCGTTCGACCAGTATTTCGCCGCGGCTGACGCCAGAGTTTCCGGATTCGCGGATGTGCGCGATCGGGTCTATATGGCCGGGGGCGGGGCCGGGCTGTGGGTGTCGGATGACCGGGGTGACGACTGGACGCACATCTGGGTGGATTCCTCTGACACCAGTGCGGTGAATCTTCGCAACAAGGTGTACGCGGTGTATGCCAACCATGACACGCTTCGGCTGGGTACGGACTCGGGGCTGGTGACGCTCTTTCTGGATGCATCGGGGGGGATCGACTCCAGCCGTTACTACGTGTTCGCCGATGCCGATACGAGTGCGGCTCGGATAATCAAGATCAGGGAGCAGTTTTTTGTCGATACGGCCAGCGGGGAAGTCGATTCGAGCGCCATCTGGACGATTAACCGGCCGGTTACCTCAGCCGGACTGCCGATGGTGGGACGTTCCGGCGATGGCGGCCTGACGTGGAAGCACCTGAGGACGGACATTGTCAATCACGATGTGAACTTCCTTGGTGACACGGCGTTTGTGTGCGGTGAGCTGGGCATCAGGTATACGACTGCCGGCTTCGACCCGCTCACCTTCTACCGGGTGGAAGAATACGTCGGTGACCGCAAAGTCGATGAGCTGCTTCAGGACACGATCCTGGCTTGTGAGATTCGTGGCGACACCATTGTCTGGGGATGCAGCCGGGGGTACGCGATTTCGGTTGATCGCGGCAAGACATATGACATAGTGCGACCGAACGTCGATCCATACGCGCCGGATTTTGCGATCCGGTTTCCGTACGACGTGGCCAACATCACGGGCGAGTGGATCATAGCGATTGCTGTTGAGGATCCGCGTGGTGTGAATGTCGAAGGCAATTTCAGTCGGGTGTGGATTTCCATGCGGCCGACCTCTATCGGTTCTCCGGGAGTGGCCCGGGGGATATGGCAGGCGGTGACGGATACACTCGGCGATACCACCGGGTATTCCATTCGGTGGCAGAAGGTGTATGATGATTTTGCGTGGAATATTGCGTTCAATGGCGACACGGCCTTTCTTGCCACCAATGACGGGTTGTTTATGGCCGAGGTCGGCAGTCGGGATGCTGCCGATGTTTCGTGGGAGCAGCTTGAGTTCATCGATGAGGATCTTGAGCGCCTGGTACTGGCCGACGCCGAGGTATATGGAGTCGGGGCGGTGACCACCGATTTGTGGGTGGGGACAGAGGACCGCAATGTGAGGATCGATCTGACTTCGGCGGGACTGGCTGCGCGTGATGCGTTCTATGTGACGGACACTGATACGCCGGCCGATGAGGTCTATGCTTTTCCGGTCCCGTTCAGCCATGCCTACAATCTCGCGGTCGATTTTCACTTTGTGCTCACCGAGGCAACGACGGTGACAATTGAAGTATACGATTTTGCCATGAACCTGGTGGCTAAGGTGGTCGACGGGCAGCAGTTCCCGGCGGGTGTGTATCCGCAGACAGGCAGCTTGCGACCGGTGTGGGACGGGCGCAACGGCCAGGGCGATCAGGTTGCGGTGGGTGTTTACTATTTCAAGGTCGAGCTGGGCAGTGGCGATACTCGCTGGGGCAAGCTGGCGATCATGCCGTAAGGAGTAGTCATGCGAAAGTCTGCGTTTGCGATAGTATTGGTGCTTGTCTCGGCGATGGCGGTATGGGCTGCCGATGGTGACGGCGGGTACGCCGGCAGTTTTCTGCAGGTGCCGATAGGTGCTCGTCCGACGGCAATGGGCGGAGCGTACATCGCGATAGCCAATGACGGCGCCGGTGCGCTGTACAACCCGGCGGGGCTGAGCACGCTTCAGAAGAAGATGTTTGCGACGTCGTACCGGGCGATGGACCTGGACCGGAGACTGGGCTATGTGTTTCTGGCGTTTCCGACACACCTGAGTTCGGCGCTGGGATTCCATTATCTGTATGCGGGGTCGGGCAGTGTCGATGCCCGCAACACCGATGGTGATGTGCTTGGCTGGGAGCTGGCGGAGAACAATCACGTGTTCAGTGTTGTCTTTGCGAAGCGATTCGAGCGCTGGTTCTCAGCCGGTATCAAGATGAACTACATGTACACCCGTTACTGGGAGATGAGTGCCAACACGGTGGGAATTGATCTCGGCACGATGTTCTATGTCAGTGACTTGTTTGGCCGGGTGCGGCGGGACCGTATGCCGGTGCAGGATATCCGGGTGGGGCTGACGCTTCGCTCTATAGGGGCGGTGAACAACTGGAACAGTGATCGCTACGTGCGCGAGCACCTCGGTCGGTCGTTTCCGGCGGTGGAGCAGGAGGATGACTACCCTATAGAATTCGGAATCGGAGTGTCGGGCAGATTGATGGAGCGCCGCTTGCTGTTGGCGACGGATGTAAAGAAGAATACCCAGCAGGGTGCGGCGTTTCACGCCGGCGCCGAGTATTTCATCCGGCCGCAGTTTGCGGTCCGTGCCGGATTCAGCGATGGCCGTTTGACTGCGGGAACCGGGTATGTCTTTCGGCTGAGTAACCATGTGTTGGCGGTCGACTACGCTTTCTCTACGGACAAGGCCGATGAAGGCTCCGAGCACATCTTTTCGTTCGACATCCTGTTTTGAGGTATAACACGGCGTGAACCACCGAAGAACATATGCGATTATCGCGCTCACTCTGCTCCTGTCGCTTGCGGGTACCGAGGTGTTGGCGCAGAACAAGACGGTCGATGGAGCAGCGCTTCTGAAGGTTGACGCCACGGCGCGTCCGGCGGGAATGGGCGGGGCCTTCGTGTCAATTGCGGCCGATGCCCGCTCCCCGATCTATAACCCGGCAGCCGCGGTTGGCGGCGAGGGGTTCCAGTTGTCACTGGGGCACACCGAGTACTGGGAAGATGTTCGCCTCGAGACGGGTGTGTTTACGAAATCGGTTTCGTCGCAGTGGTGGCTTCATGGCGGTATTCGTTACGGCACGGTTGACAACATCGAGGCGCGTGAAATCGCCAGTACTGAACCGACCAGCCTGTTTGATGCCAATGATGTGTCGTTCAAGCTCGGGCTGGCTCGTATGGTTACGGGCAATGTCGCAGTCGGCGTTTCTGCAGGATGGATACTGGAGAAGATTGAGGCGTTCAGCGGGTCCGCGTTCAACCTTGATCTGGGTGTCTGGGCACGACCGCGAGAGAATCTGAGTGTGGGCGCCTCGGTGACACAATTGGGTGGCGACCTGGAACTGACCGCCAGCGGCAAAGGTGTCTCGGAGACGGTGACGCTGCCGACGATCTACCGGGCGGGGATGTCGTACGTGTTTGACCGCTATCTCGGCGCCGCTGATCTGGTGATCGTCGATGACGAGGTGCATGTGCACCTGGGTGCGGAAGCGACGGTGCACGCGATGCTCTCGCTGCGCACAGGATACATGACAGGGTACGACACCAGGAGCTTTACGGTGGGGGCCTCGTTCAGCAAGCGTGAAGTGACGGTCGATTATGCCTTTGTTCCGTTCGGTGAGAATCTTGGGAATTCACATCTTTTTAATTTAACCCTTTCTCTGTAAACCTCAGGAGACCTTGCGACTATGGCCAAGTACAAAGTAGCGTGGATGCCCGGCGATGGTGTGGGCAATGACGTGATGGAAGCCGCAAAGATCGTACTGGATAAGTGTGATTTCGATGCCGAGTACGTTCATGCTGACATCGGATGGGAGTTCTGGAAGACGGAGGCGAACCCGCTTCCTGATCGTACTGTCGACATCCTCAAGAACGTTGACTGTGCATTGTTTGGTGCTATCACCTCGATGCCGAAGGAAGAATGTGAGAAGGAGCTCATCCCGGAGCTTCAGGGGAAAGGGCACGTGTATGCCTCGCCGATTGTGCGTCTGCGGCAGGAGTTCAATTTGCGCACCAACCTTCGTCCGTGCAAAGCATATCCCGGCAACCCGCTGAACTACAAGGATGATATCGATCTGGTGGTGTTCCGCGAGAACACCGAGGATTTGTATGTGGGAGTGGAGTTTCACCCGCTGCCTGATGAGGTCCGCGAGGTTGTCAGAAAGCACAACAAGAAGATGGCTCGGTTTGACAGCACCCCGGGCGATGATATCGCGGTGAGCCTGCGTATCAACACGCGTACGGGCTGCCGCAACATCATCACTGACGCTTTCGAATATGCCCGGAAGCACGGTTACAAGAGTGTGACCGTGGTCGAAAAGCCGAATGTGGTCCGCGAGACCTCCGGGTTGATGGTGCGCACGGCGCGCGAGGTGGCCAGGAACTACCCGGGCATCGAGCTGTGGGAGACCAATATCGACGCCATGTGCATGTGGCTGATCAAGAACCCGAACGACTACGGGGTGCTGGTGACCTCGAACATGTTCGGTGATATCGTTTCCGATTTGTGTGCACAGCTGGTCGGAGGTCTGGGATTTGCCGCCAGCGGGAATATTGGCGACAGCCTGGCCGTGTTCGAGCCGACCCACGGCAGTGCGCCCAAGTACGCCGGGCAGTACAAGGTGAACCCGATGGCCATGCTGCTTTCGGTCAAGCTGATGTTTGACTGGCTGGGCGAGAACGACAAGGGTGTCACGCTTGATCGGGCGCTGGCGGCCGTCATTAAAGAGGGCAAGGTGCGTACCTATGACATGGGCGGCAGCAACACCACTCTTGAGGTGGCCCAGGCCGTTGCGGCAAAGCTGTAGGTGCGCGTCGCACTAAGTTGCAGTGATTCACAGTCAGGGCGGAGCCGAAGGGCTTCGCCCTTTCTCATGCCGCTGCTTGTCGCTGCCTGCTGCTCAGTCTGATCTCAGGGGCAGTCGGCCGGGGGCACACCACCGGAGAACAGGTAGCCCACAAGGTGGGTCGCGTCCTGGACGTTCATGATGCCGTCGCCATTGACGTCGGCTTCATCGGGGCATCCGGGGGGATCCGTACCAGAGAACAGGTAGCTCACGAGCGACGTCAGGTCACTGATGTTCACCTGGTCCAGGGGATCGTTATCGAAGTTGCCACGAATCCCCACACAGCAACAGGCGTCGCCGATGCCGTCATTGTCGGTGTCGGCCTGATCGGGATTGTAGACATCGGGGCAATTGTCATCCGGGCAGGTATTGGCGGCGAAGCCTGGGTTTCCGAATCCGTCGCCATCGGTGTCGGTGCACTCATCGCAGGCGTCGCCGATGCCGTCATTGTCGGTGTCGGCCTGATCGGGATTGTAGACATCGGGGCAATTGTCATCCGGGCAGGTATTGGCGGCGAAGCCTGGGTTTCCGAATCCGTCGCCATCGGTGTCGGTGCACTCATCGCAGGCGTCGCCGATGCCGTCATTGTCGGTGTCGGCCTGATCGGGATTGTAGACATCGGGGCAGTTATCGTCCCAGTTGGGACGACCGTCGTTATCGGGATCGTTGAGCGTGACCGTGACGCGGAAGCCGCATGTGGCGCTATTGCCGGAGGCATCCTCAGCCGTGATGAGAACCATCGTCATCCCCGTATCGAAGTACGACCCGGAGGGCGGGTTGGCTGAGACCTCGACACCGGGGCAGTTATCCTCCGCTGAGAAGGAGTAGTCGACAAACGCGCCATAGTAGCCCGAATCGTTGAAGACCTGAATGTCTTCCGGGCATACGACGGTGGGAGGTTGATCGTCGTAGACGGTGACGGTGAAAGCGCACGTGTCCGTGTTGCCCATGATATCGGTGGCGATCACCTGTACGGGCGTTTCGCCGACCTCGAAGTAGGTGCCGGAGGGTGGGTTGGCTGCGACGGTGGCGAAGGGGCAGTTGTCCGTGACGCCGATATCGAACAGGACGGTGGCGCCGCAGGCGTCAGTCTCAGCGGAAAGGACGGTGTCCGGCGGACAGATGGCGGTCGGAGGTTGGTTGTCCTGCACGAATACCTCGAAGACACAGGTGTCCTTGTTACCGGAGGCATCGGTGGCAATACACCAGACCAGGTTCTGTCCAACCAGGAAGAACGACCCCGATGATGGTTCGCAGTCAATAGTCAGCACCGAGCAGTTGTCGGTGGCCTCGACCGTATAGCTGAAGACAGTGCCGAATTGCCCGGGGGCAGTGTTGACAGTGGTATCGGCGGGGCAGGTGATGACCGGCGGCTCTGTGTCCACGACCGTGATGGTGAAGCTGCAGGTGTCGGCCAGACCGGTGGAGTCGACTGCGATGCAGGTGACATCGTGGTCGCCGACCGGGAAGCTGCTGCCGGGCGGGGGAGTGCAGGTGATGCTGACGCCGGGGAAATTGTCATAGGCGACGGCAGTAAACTCCACCACCGCGGCGCACTGTCCGGGCGCAGCGGTGACGGTGGTATCAGCGGGGCAGACCGCGATCGGCGGCTGGTTGTCGACGGCGGTCATCCAGACGCCGCCGTTGTAGAAGTCGATACTGCGCTGCAGAGCCCCGCCCGAGCCGGAGCCACCGTCGCATGAGGCCGGGGCGCCGTGGATGGTCGGGAAGGGGGAGTTGTCGGTGATGAGAAAGTCGGCATAGCCGTTGAAGTCATACACGTCGGCGGATCCGATGAGGGTATCGCCCGTCTGGTCGGAGAGCGTGTTATCGCCGCAGTCGAACCAGATCCACTTGAGGGGAAAAAACTGATCGGTCAGGGTGGTGTCGCAGCCGGTCAGAAACGTGACCACCGCCAGCACGCCGGACTGGTCGGCGTAGCAGGAAGGGTGATGGGGGCCGTTGTTGATATCGGCAATGGAAGTGAGGCGCACGCTGTTTTGCGGGGCGGGGGCGTGGGTGAAGTACTCCCAGCCGCAGCCGATCAGCAGATCGCCGGGGGCGGCATGATGCACCGTGAGCGAGGGGTCGTACCGGAAGACGAGGTCGAAGCCGCCCAGAGTTTGCGACTCGGGGTTCTCAAGAGAAATGGCGACAGTGATGTATGTCTCCGGAAGGGCGCCGGATATGCGGTCCAGCCGGATTGCCATATTGGCAAGAGCGGTATGGGATATCACAGTGCTCAGAAAAAGCATCAGAAGCAGCTTTTTCATTGTGACCTCCGTAAAGTGCTTGTCGGGGGCAAGGTTCACCGGATCACCGGGGAAGCTGTCCTCGCGGGCTGTCAGAGACTCTGCGGTCTGTCAGGTTCTGGATCTGGGCTATGGTATGTGTCGGCAGTTCCTCCTGCGTGTGTTAACGGAGTCTGCGGTATCGACGATTGGTTGTCACAGGTAAACTACGGGGTCAGGGCGGGATTATGCAAACAGAATCTGGGCGCGACCGGGTCTTTGACGGGCCGCGGGCAGGCGGGGGAGACCTGCCGCCTACAGAGCACAATCGGGGTGGGGCACCGGTGAGAACCAGCCCCGATATCCCGCGGCGCCTACGACTGAGGGCGGTTGAGGCGTTCGATGATTTTGTCACGGGCGAGGGTGAGGGCCTTGCCTCGGTGCGAGACGCTGTTCTTCTGCTCGAGCGTCATTTCGGAGAAGCGTGTGCCGGAGGGGGGATAGTGGAAGACGGGGTCATAGCCGAAGCCCTCTTTGCCGCCGAGATCGCGGGTGATGAATCCCTCGGCCGTGCCCTCGACAACATCATGGTCCCTGTCGCCCCACCAGATGCAGATGACACACCGGAAGCGGGCGGTGCGACGCTCATCGGGGATGGACTTCATCATGTCGAGCAGTTTGCGGTTGTTGTCCTCGTAGGTGCAGCCCTCGCCGGCGAAGCGGCTGGAGTACACGCTGGGGGCGCCCGCGAGCGCATCGACCTCCAGCCCGGAATCATCGGCGAGCGCCGGCAGGCCGGTGAACTCGCTGATAGCGCGCGCCTTCAGCCGGGCGTTGTCTGTAAGGGTGAAGCCGGTCTCGTCGGGGTCGGGGAAATCCAGGAAGTCATCGCGGGTCATGATGGTGATCGGGAGATCATCGAGCAGGTGTTTGATTTCGCGGATCTTGTCGGTGTTGTTGGTGGCGAGCACAAGCTGCATGTCCGGGCCCTTTGGCTGGTGGTTTTCGTCCCTTTATACGGTGCGCGGATGGGGGTGTCAAGGGGGGAGTGACGGCGTTATTCGAGTGCCGTGGTGAGGTCTCTGAGCAGTTGGGCCTTGTCGGCCTCCGACAGGCCGTCGGCGGCAAGGCCGGTGACTTTGGCGGCCAGGCGGAGGCGGTCCGCGGCAGGCATGCCTTCGAAGAGCTGGGGGAGGAGGTCGTCGATGAGTTTATCGCGCTCTTCGGGTGAGAGGTCCTTGAGGGCTTTTTTGATCATTGGTTTGAGGGCAGAGAACATGGGGGGCCTTTCAGGGGTTGGGTGTTTGAGCGATGAGAGGTCTTCTGGCAGATAGCACTGCAGGGTTGCAACTGCAACTGACACTGTACTGGCCATCCCTTGCGCTGAATGGTCGACCTCCGGCGTTGATGGCTTAGGCTCGAACTGATTAGCCCAGCCTTTGATCTTCCCTACGCTTGGGAATTCCGAATGCAGAGAATCGCCAACTTTCAGGCGGAAGTCCGCGCACTCCGTCAATAGTGTCAGAGTGATTGAGGCTATGTCGTAGCTACTCGGCAAGTCCGCGTTGTTCTCTTCAAGGCGCCGCCTTGACAAGTGCTGGAGCCGCTTGTTCACAGCGAGCTTGATGGACGCCAACTCGCAAGGCGTTTCTGAAGTTGACTGATATCCATAGTCAGAAGCCACCAAGTCGTCGTTTTGAGGGTCCTTTTGCCAGAAGAAGTCGCGAAGGTTCCTGTAATGCACCAAGAACGACTCTATAAGGGCATTGCTTTCTTGGTCGCTTGCTGCCTTTTTCAACCGAAACGCAGTGTAGACAAGCATTTGAATCTCGTACGCAATGCTGTACGATAGTTTTCTTAACTCATCGGGCGTCATAAGACCGTACCCCTAGTCACCTTCCCTTATTCCAAGTCTCAAGCACAAAGAGCGCAATTGTATGCGCCGCGTGAACGGCGAGGCGTGCGTGGCGCGGCTCCAACTTGTACATCTTTTTCCCGGCACCGTGCGCCGAGCTTGCATGCGTGCGGTACGCACCAAGGCCGTCGACAACCCCTGCAAGACTACTAAGAATTGCCTTTATGTCTCTATCCGACACTTTTTCTGGATGGAGGTTCAGGTGGTCACGCACAACAGCCCATACTGGCTTGAGGTCCCTTTTCCTGGGCATTGTCAACCCTTCTTCCTCAATGATAGTCTTGAATACAGACTCCAGAATATTGCAAGCAGCGGAGAGTGCTTCGCGGGGATTCGTCTCGATGTTCGAGGTCCCTCTTTCGAATTCGAGGTTCACGCTGCTGAGGTCACGATCCTTGATAAAGTCTTCGAGGCACCTACTCGGAGTGGATGAAGTACTAACGAGCGTCCCGTTGCCAATGTACCGCAGTCCATCATCATCTAGGGCCGCCCTAAGTTCGCCGATTCTGGTGGCCTGCTCGTCGTCAGCGATTGACTCGCGATCGAGATACGGCGCGACGATTCGCCCAAGTACTACGAGCGGCTGTCGATTCGCGTCATCGTTAAGTCTCTCCAGACAACTCTGGGCCTTTTCGAGCATTGTCCCTCGTAGCGGAGGGTGCGGCAAACCAGCCCTCAGGAGTAGGTTCTCGAGCAGCTTGTGACTCCCGCAATCCGCTAGCAAGGACGCGATGATTGCGATCAGTCGCGGGGGAATCCGTTTCTTCACGCTCGGCTCCTATCGGATGTACGCACTGGTTTGTGACGATCCTTCCTACTAGTACCCACTGATATCAATCCTCGTCACTTTGTCAAGCACTTGGCCTAAGAAGCGGGTGGCGCCCAGGGTTGCCGTGTTGCTGTAGCATAAGGGCTTTTGGCGGTACTTGGCAAGCAGGTTTTGTGGGTTGAGGATGGCAGGATGCCTTTGGCATTCTGCCCACACTTCTGGAGAGATTCAAGATGTCGAAACCTCGCTTCGCGATCCCTTCGGGACAGGGGTTTCGACCTACGCCTATTGGCTACATTTCGACCTGTGTGCGTGAAGAAGGCACCGCGAATGGGGTGGCCCGAGGCTTGGGGCTTGTTGCGAAACCCTGTTCAGTCAGGTCTTGCGGTCGTCAGAGACGAGCGTGTGACCTGACTGCTTGCACTTAAGTAGTTGCAAGACCGTCGGGTCACAATCCGCCGTTGGCGCATCAAGACCCCACGGAACAGTACGGGTGGCTTTTTCAACAAGCCCCGAGCCTCGGGCCACCCGGTGTTTGGTTTTCCAATCAGCAGTTCATATTTGTCATCGTGTGAGCTGCAAGGGAGACGGGAACGGGGATCACACTTGAGTGATCAATAGCCGCTTATATCAATCCGGGTTACTTTGTCAAGCACCTGGCCTAAGAAGCGGGTGGCGACCTGCGTGAATTTGTCGGGGACATCGCTGACGAAGAACTTGTGCTCGCCGTGGTGGCTGTCCAGCTTCGAGGAGGCAGGGCGCAGCAGATCGGCGGCACCGAGTGCCTCGCGGACGACGCGGGCGGTTTCCTCGCCGCTGTCGATGAGGGTGACCTTGTGCCCCATGACCTCGGACAGCACGCCTTTGAGCAGCGGGTAGTGGGTGCACCCGAGCACGAGGGTGTCAATGTCGACATCGTGCATGGTCTGGAGGTAGTCGCGGGCGATCAGGGTGGTGGCCTCACGGTCGACATAGCCTTCCTCGGCCAGGGGGACGAACAGGGGGCAGGCGAGGCTGAACACCTTCAGTTGGGGATTGATCTTGTGGATGGTGCGGGCGTAGGCATCGGAGCCGATGGTGGCGCGGGTGCCGATGACGCCGATGCGTCCGCTTTGGGTGCGCTCGGCGGCGGCGCGGGCGCCGGGTTCGATGACGCCGACCATGGGGACATCGTAGTGTGGCGCGACCTCATCGAGGGCGACGGCGCTGGCGGTGTTGCAGGCGCAGATGATGAACTTGACATTGTGCTCCAGCAGGAAGAGGACATCCTGATGCGTGAAACGGGTAATGATTTCCTCGGAGCGACCGCCGTAGGGGTAGCGTCCGACATCACCGAAATAGACGACGTCCTCATCGGGGAGGCTTTTGAAGATTTCGCGGGCGACGGTGAGGCCGCCGACGCCGGAGTCGAAAATGCCGATCGGTCCCTCGTTGGACATCTGGCTTACCCTTCCTGATGGTTTCGGTATGCTCGGCAGCTACTGCTCATACTTGGCCTTGAAGCGCTTGATGGCATTGTAGATGGCCTGAGCCACTGCTTTCTGGTAGTCGGAGTCGCGCAGTATTTTCTCCTCGGCGGCGTTGGAGATGAACCCCGCCTCAACCAGTACCGAGGGAGAATATATCTTGTTGAGGACGAAGAACCCGGCCATGTCCACCCCGCGGGCGGGGATTTTCAGGTGGCGCCGGAACTCGCGGTCGACCATGAGGGCGAAGTCGTGCGACTCGGCGAGGAACTCGGTCAGCAGCATCTCATTGAGGATGCCGAGGATGGGGTCGCCGAAGGGGTCATCGGTATCCCGGGCTTCCTCGGGGAATTCGCCGGAGGACAGCTCGCGCAGGAAGAAGCTGTTTTCGAACTGGGCGACAGCGCGAGCGGAGTCGTTGCGGGCCGGTGCCAGGTAGAACACATTCCAGCC
Source organism: uncultured Ignavibacteriales bacterium (assembly GCA_964627305.1). Classification (GTDB taxonomy): domain Bacteria; phylum Zixibacteria; class MSB-5A5; order GN15; family FEB-12; genus WJKG01. The sequence continues at coordinate 170,216 of CAZVHP010000003.1, forward strand.
GCGGGGGGTGCGCTTGGGGGAGGCGTTGAGGTGCAGGCTGATGAACAGGTCGGCGCCGTTTTCGTTGGCGATCCGGGCACGCTCGTCCAGGTTGACATAGACATCGCGATCGCGGGTCATGATGACCTTGAATTCCTTGTCCTTGCGGATCAGTTTGGCCAGTTCCTTGCCGATCGCCAGGACGATGTCTTTCTCTCGTGTTTTGCCCGGGCCGATGGCGCCATAGTCCCTGCCGCCGTGGCCGGGGTCGATGACGATGACGTCGATCTTGTTATCGGAGGTGGCCGGGACATTGGGTGCGGGGGTTTCCTCGAGGGTGAAGTCCTGGTCGGCTATGGAGATCTGAATACGCGGTGGGTTGAGGGTCAGCTTGTGGTGCCAGTTGCGCAGGGCGCGTTTAAGGCGGACGGAGACCTGGCCGGAGGCCTCGGACTGATGGACTTTGAGGTCATACATCAGGCGGCTGTTTCTGCGTGAGAGGATGCGGGAGGCATCAATGTCAGCATCGCGAATGGAGATATTCAGCCAGTTGCCCTCGGTCACGAATATGTCGTAGGCCATGGAGCGGGTCAGGAAGAGCTCGATCAGCAGGCCGTTGGTCTTGCGCACGAAAGAGATGTCGGTGACATTGTAGTGGTGGGTGTCCAGGCGGACGAGTTTGGTATCGCGGTTCCAGGTGACGCGGTGCGGCATGACCTGATTGAAGTAGGGCAGGAAGGTTTCGGCGGCGACATAGAGCTGACCGTCGATAAGCAAAGCCGGGTGGGTCATGTTGCGGATGCTGTCGTTGAGTTTGAAGAAGGGGGCGTCAATCAGGAACTCGAAGCGGTTGGTATCGACAGCATAGGTGACCTGATGGCCGACGACCGACCAGTTGAGCCGGCCGCCGAGCAAATCGACGATTCCGGAGAGGGAAACATAGGTGAAATCGTGACGTTCGACCGACCCGATATCATAGCGACTGCCGGAGATCTCGACCTGGGCCGCGCGAGCCGCCGCGTCGGTCGGAGCCGCCCCGACCAGAATCAGGGCAGCCAGCAGTATGAACAGGCAGGAGTGTTTCATTCTACGTCACGATGGGTGGCTCGCCGCGTCCGCCGGTCGGCATCGGCCTTGGCGATGGCCTCACGTTTGTCGTATTTTCTACGTCCGGCGGCGACCGCCAGTTCAACCTTGGCGATGTTTCCCTTGAAATAGAGGGTCAGCGGAACGAGGGTCATCCCCTTTTGCTCGGTTTCTGCCCAGAGCTTGCGGATTTCTCGTTTGTGCAGGAGGAGGCGGCGGGGCCGGGTCGGTTCGTGGTTGGTATCGGCGGCCATCTTATAGGGCGAGATATGCAGATTGCGCAGCCAGACCTGGCCCTCCGAAATGGCGGCGTAGGCGTCGGCGAGGTTGATTTTGCCCTCGCGCAGGGATTTGACCTCGGTTCCGACCAGCTCGATACCGGCCTCGATTGTCCAGCGGATATCGAAGTTGTGGCGGGCTTTGCGGTTGCGGGCGACGATGCTGGTTTTCTGCTGATCTGCCATAGTGTCACAGGATAGATGTTGGCCGGAGGGCACGCAAATAAAAAGGGGGGCACACGTTCCCCGGTACGGCCCGGGCAGGTCATGTGCCCGGTGAGGCGTGTCGATATGTAGTAAAGAAACAGGATGGTATGGTCGACATACAACATAGAGCAGGACGCCCACTGCGAGGCCTGTGGGACCGAATATAAGGGTAAGAGAATGTCGCAGAAGATTCCGATCAGCCAGGCGAAAATCATGGTGGTCGATGATGAACCGGAAATCACCGAGATCGTGGAGACGTTTCTGACCGACGCCGGTTATACCGTCCTGGTTGAGAATTCATCCGCCCAGGCCGTTCAGAAGGCACTGGAGTTCAGACCCGATGTCATTCTTCTGGATATCATGATGCCGGGGGTCGATGGTTACGATGTCTGCCAGCAACTCAAGCAAAGCCCGGAGTTTGTGGGAACGCCGATCATCTTCCTGACCGGCAAGGATCGCAACGACGACATGGGCCGGTCGTTTAAGTCCGGCGGGGATATGTTCATCAAGAAGCCGTTCTCCTGCGAGCGCCTGATGGAGATCATCAATATCGTCCTGCTCTCTGCCGGATTCAACAAATAGCGGTTGATAATCGCTTACCGATCCGATCTCGCCTCCAGCCCGAAACCATGGCAACAGAATAGTGGAAACAAACTGCGCGCAATACTCGTTGTATAATATTGTGCGCTGCACTATAATTGGTTTGGAGCATCATGCGGCTGATCAAACGGTACAGAAACAGGCGGCTTTATGACACCCAGACGAGCCGGACGATCACGCAGAACGACTTGGTGCGGCTGATCGGTGATGGTGTTTCGCTGAAGGTGGTCGATTCGGACACGGGAGAAGATGTGACCATGTCGGTGCTGGGGCGATTGATCGCCCGGCAGGCGGAGACATTGGCCAATGATGATGAATCACAACGGTTATTCAGGCGGATCATTCAGATAGGAGGAACGAAGTCTATGTCAATCTTGAAGAACACAGTGCTGGCGTCGATTGGCGCTTTCCAGGTGACCAAGGAGAAGGCAGAGAAGGTAATCGACGAGCTGATCAAGCGCGGTGAAGTCTCTGAGAGCGAGCGCAAGTCGGCCGTGATGGAGCTTCTGGAACGAGCGGAGAAATCCACTGCCGGGTGGCGCGAGAAGGTCTCCAAAGAGGTGAAGAAAGCTGTCGACGAGGTGAACAAGCTCGGCAAAGAAGTCAAGGACTACAAGCTGGTCAAGCAGTCAGACCTCACGGGTCTTGAGGAGAAGATCAACAACCTGAACGCGTCGCTTCAGGCGATCGAGAAGCGTCTGGAAGAGATGTAGTCTTCTCGGCCCGGTCCGGGGATATTGTGGTTTGGAACGGGAGTAGCCGATGCTGCTCCCGTTGTCCGTTGTTGGTGTGAGTGATTACCCCAGCAGTGCGTTGAACTCGCCTTCGTCGAGGATGGGGATATTCAGCGATTCAGCTTTGGCTTTCTTGGAGCCGGGGCTTTCGCCGCAGAGAACGTAGTCCGTGCTCTTTGAGACCGATCCGCTGACTCGTCCTCCTGCCTGTTCGATGCGCTTCTTGAAGTGTTCTCGTGGTTTGCTGAGTGTTCCGGTGATTACGAACGTTTTGCCGGACAGGGGGCCGGTCGGTGATGCTTCTTTCAATTGTCTGTATTCGGGAAACACCACTCCCCCCGTGCGCATTCTGTCGAGCATGGCCCGGTTGGCCGGATTGGTGAAGAAATCGCTGATGTTGCGGGCGATCACCGGTCCAATCCCCTCGATCTGCTCCAGATCCTCAGATGAAGCCTCCTGCAGTTGCTCGATGGTACCATAGTGTTCAGCCAGAAGTCGGGCCGCGGAATCACCGACCCCGGGGATGCCGAGAGCATAGATGACCCGGGGCAGTTCTGTACGGCGCGAGCGGTCTATCATAGTCAGGAGGTTGTCGGCTTTCTTCTGGCCCATGAGTTCGAGCGTCATCAGTTGCTCCCCGGTCAGGAAGAACAGATCGGCAGGGCTTGAGACCAGAGCCTTGTCGATGAGCTGGCGGGCGAGTTTTACGCCCAGCCCCTCGATATCGAATCCACCCTTGCCGGCGAAGTGGAAGAGGCTGCCCTCAAGCTGTGCCGGGCAGGCGGCGTTAAGGCAACGGTGGGCAGCTTCTCCTTCGGGGCGGACGATGGGCTGGCCGCAGGAGGGGCAGGTGTCGGGGAACCGCACCGGTGGCGCGTCGTCCGGACGCTTGTCAAAAATGACCTGAGCCACCTCCGGAATGACATCCCCGGCGCGTCGTATCAGGACAGTGTCGCCGATGCGGACATCGAGACGACGCACCTGATCCTCGTTGTGCAGGGAAGCGTTGGAGACGGTCACGCCGGCGACTTTCACCGGGCGCAGCCTGGCGACCGGAGTGACGGTGCCGGTGCGACCGACGGAGAACTCGACATCCTCGAGCACTGTTTCGGCTTCTTCGGCGGCGAATTTCCAGGCGATGGCCCAGCGCGGTGCGCGCGAAATCTGACCGAGCGCGGTCTGCTGGGTGTAGCGATTGACCTTGATGACCATCCCGTCGATCTCATAGTCGAGGTCGGTTCGCAGGCTCCGAAGATCGTTGAAAACCTGCTCGACCTCATCCGGCGTGTTCGCCAGCCGGCCATGTTCATTGACAAGGAAGTGGTTGTGCCGGAGCAGCTTCATGGTGTCGCTGTGCTGCTTGAGGTTTTCGAGTGATGTGTCCGAGATGCCATAGGCGTAGAACAGGAGCGGCCGCGAGGCGGTGATGGTCGAGTCGAGTTGCCTGAGCGATCCGGCGGCACCGTTGCGCGGGTTAGCCAGCGGTTGGCTTCCCTGCTCCACGAGGCGCGCGTTGAGCCGTGCGAAATCGGATTTGCGCATGATGACCTCGCCGCGAACCTCCAGCAGGGGGTAGCGAGCGGCAGTGTCGTTCGACAGGCGCAGGGGGATGCTGCGAATGGTGCGCAGGTTGGGAGTGATGTTTTCGCCGGTCACGCCGTCGCCGCGTGTTGATCCAAGGGTGAAGATGCCGTTCTCGTACACCAGTTCCACGGCCAGGCCGTCGAGTTTGGGTTCGACATAGTATTGGACATCTTCGCCTGACTCTATTCCTTTGTGGACGCGGCGATCGAAAGCCGCGAGCTCCTCGGCGGTTGTTACCTTCTGCAGCGAGAGCATGGGGAAGCGGTGGCGGACCGTTTCGAACCTTTCCGAGGGAGGCGCGCCGACCCGCTGGCTGGGGCTGTCCGGTGTGGCCAGCTCGGGGTACTCCTTCTCAAGCTCAAGCAGGCGGTCAAAGAGCTTGTCGTATTCGGCATCGGAAATGACCGGGGCGTCCTCGACGTAGTACCGGCGGTTGTGGTACTCAATTTCTTCAGCGAGCTTCGCGTGTTCCCCGGCTGCCTTGTCAGGTATTTTGGTCATGGTGCCAAGGAAGGGCGGCCGGCGGTGCGTGTCAACAACCGTTCACGATGTTGACAACACAACCGGCGAATCAGCGCCTGGTGGGCAGTGGGTCCTCTTCGCGAATGAAGGGTCGGAGCTGTTTGCGGAAGGCGGCTATTTCCTGTCCGGCGAGGTCATCAGTGATATCGTTGACCCACAGGGCGGCCAGCCGATCGCAGGAGTCAGCCTGCAGCAGAACGTGAGTGGCGAGGCTGATAGTGCGATACGGGGCGCGATCCTCGAAGCGAAGGCACACAAGAGTGCGGCGGGGATTGGTGTGGATGGTGGGTGTGGCGATGCGCTGGCGGAAGTCGAGCCAGCGCACATCGGCTGTGCCATTGGAATCGGGGATGATCAGGGAGTCATTGACGGGCCAGTGGCGTCGGGGGAGAGACAGGGCGAAGAAGATCAGGCGGCCGGACTTGTCCATCTGCAGTTTCAGGCGGTCTGAATCGAGGAATGAGTAGAATCGCCGCGAGGGTTCGAAGGCCCCGATCTGAACATACAGGGCGTCCTCTTCCAGTTGGTAAAAACCCCGGCCGGGCGGGGCAGACTCGGTCGGGGTCGATATCCGAAGCTGAAGCGAGCGTGATGTCATGTCTCAGAGGTCTTCAAGCCGCTTCTTTGCCTGCAGGGCTTCCAGCGTTCCCTCGAATTCCCTGGTCAGGCGTTGGTAGATCGTGCGGGCCTTGTCCTTCTGCCCGAGTTCCTGATGTGAGCGCGCCATTTTGTACAAGGCGGCACTGAGCAGGTTGGAGCCTTGGAACTGCTTCGTCAGTTGCTCAAACTGGCCGATAGCTTCCTTGTACTTCTCCAGCGAGTAGTAGCTCTCGCCGCTCCAGTACAGGGCGCTCTCCACCTTCTCGTGATTCGGGCAGTAGCGAAGGAACTCCTGATATCCCTCAACGGCTTTGGCCCACTCATGCTGACGCATCAGGATGAAAGAATCATCGAAAGCGGTGTCGCAGTTAATCGGCGGCGGACTGAACCCCGGTGTGGTCGAGAATCCTGCATCACCTCCTGAAGGATAGGTTTGTGATCCCGGCGAACTGAACAGGCGTGAGCCCTGTTTGCTGGAGACCTCGTGCAGCATCTGCATGAGCTGGTCGTAGCTTTCCAGAAGACTGGCTACCTGCCGGTTCATCTCATCGACCGTGACCCGGATGTCATTGCGCAGGCGGATGTCCGCCTCGTTGCTGGACGTGATCAGGGAGTCCAGGTGCTCGACCTTCTGTTGGGTACGCTTGTTCGAGGCCTCGATCTGGTCAAGTTTGTAACTCAGGTCGTCGAACTGCCGCGAGCCGACACAGCCGCCGAGAGTCAGTACCAGACAGATAGCCGCCGTCGTGAAGACGGCGGTTACTGTGAATGTTCTTTGTTTGCCCATAATCATCACACTGCTGGTTTCAGAAGATTATACACGCACTACTGCGAGATAATCCGAAATTCAGCGCGACGATTCTTGGCCCAGGCCTCTTCGTTGCTGCGCGGGTCGAGTGGTCGCTCCTTGCCGTAACTGATAATCTGCAGGCGGTTGACATCGATGCCCAGTCCGACCAGATAGTCACGGGCCGCCTTGGCTCGCCTTTCGCCCAGCGAGAGGTTGTACTCCACTGTGCCGCGCTCGTCGCAGTGACCTTCAATCTGAACGATAACGTCCGGAAATTCCCGCAACAACTGGTAGTTCTTGTCCAGTCCGGCCCGAGCGAGCGGCTTGAGATTGGACTTGTCGAAATCGAAATGGATCGTTTCGAACTGAGATTCACTCAATTTCGGCGGGGGCGGAGGTGGAGGCGGCTCGGGTTTTGGAGTATCCACTACGACAACCGTATCGACAGGGATCTCTTCCGCGACTTCCGGCGTCTTGCCGCAGGAGACCATGATCAGTGGCAGTGCCACCAGACCGACAATTAACAGCAATCCAATCCGTTTCATGCTGGGGACATCCTCCCTACAGGTTATACATTATCGCGAGTTCTCTCTATTCCATTGTTGCACAATCTAATCGCACTCAAAGTGGCGGTCAATAAAAATCACATTTTCAGTAGTCTGATGGCTGAAATCCCATTGCCATCCAGTGTGGCGTCAGGCGAGTCACCGAGGTCTCATTCTAAGTTTCATCTTGGGATCGGTCCCCAGTCAGGATTGGAGCACTGCCCGTGCCGGGTAATGCGGCGCTGATTGCGTCCGGACAAGTCCATGGCATAAATGTCACGTGGCCCGAGACGGTTGGAGGAGAAGATGATGTGCTTGCCATCGGGCGAGAAATGCGGATTCTCGTTATGTCCCACCTGAGTGTGGATGCGGTAATCAAGTCCGGAGGTGTCGATCGAGGCCAGGTCGAACCGGCCGTGCTGGGTACGACTGACGAACGTGATGCGGTCACCACGAGCTGACCAGATGGGGGAGTCGTTGTAGCGTCCCTGGAAAGTCAGCCGCCGTGTCTCCAGGCCGTCGGAATCCATGATGTATATCTGGGGGCTGCCGGTGCGGTCCGAGGCGAAGGCGATGTGCCGGCCATCCGGTGACCACGTCGGGGCGGTTTCGATGGCAGGATGTCGAGTGAGTCTTTTAATGATGCGGCCATCGAGATCAAGCACGTATATCTCGGAGTTGCCGTCTTTGGATAAGACACAGGCGATCATCCTGCCGTCGGGTGAGATGGCGGGTGCTGCGACGATGCCGGGGAAACCGGCCACTTTCTCCATTTTCGCATTGAAGATGCCCACTTTGTACAACTGCGGTGGTCCTTCGAGGTAGCTGATGAAGTAGATCTCATCGCGGGTCGGGTGGAAGCACGGGGAGAGATTGATAGTGCCGGTTTTGGTGAGCTGGCGTTCATTGGCGCCGTCGAAGTCGGCAATGAACAGCTCCTTGGCGCCGTCGCCCATCTCGCGGGCATATACGATTCTGGTGCGGAAGATGCCGGGTTCTCCGGTGAGGGTGCGGACAATCTCATTGGCGATGTTATGTGCCAGATTGCGCCACTGGGTTTTCGGCATTTCCTCGACGCTTCCGGCGATGCGCTGCTGATTGTTGACATCGAAAATGCGCCAGCGCACGCGGATGTTGTTGACAGGGAACTCGGCCTCGAGCCTTACTGCGAAGCTCGCTCCGAGACGCTTCCAGCCGAGCAGGGTCATTTCGGTCATTTCGTACAGCTTCATGTAGAAGCTGTCGGCCTCGACTAAGGAGAAATCGGCGTAGAAGTCGACATCGTAGCGAATAATGCGGGTGACCCACGTCATGAGCGTGGAGTCATCGCCGGTAATGTACTGGTTGCCGATGAATGTCATATCCTCGACCGCAACCTGCGTGGGCTGGACATCGCCGGTACGCAGGGTGTCGAAGTAGATTTCATGGACTGGGTCGCTCTGTGCGCCCACCGGGTGGGCGAGCAGGGTCACCAGTATAGTCAGAATGAGGGCGCAGCCTCGGGATTTCATCGTGGGTTACCTCGGTTGATACTTGAAGGGTAGATTGATGCCAATGATCTCTTCGCGGAATTCGCGCGGCAGCGGCGGGAAGGGTGCGGACCGTTCGACAGCACGGAGGCAGGCATCATCGAAAGCGTCGATGCCGCTGGATTCCCTGATCTGCAGGTTGATGACGCGACCGGACTGAATGACCTGGAAATAGATTACGCAGACCAGGGTTCCCTGGTGGCTGACCGGGTTGCGCCAGTTGCTGCGAATCTTGCGGAAGGCCTGCGTAAACCAGTATGGGTAGTTGAAGGAGGCGTTGTCGATCGTGGCACCGGCAAACGGGGAGCCCTCGCCGCCGGTGGCGGATTCATCAAGCTCGGTCCCGGTGCCATCGGCGGTTTGTTCCTGGGCGCCTGCGGGTTCCTGTTCAGTGTCCCGCTGGACGACAGTCGGTTTGGGTTCGGGCGGCTTTTCAGCGGGTGGTTGCTGTTCTTCGGGCGCCGCTTCGGATTCGATGGGGACTTTCTCATCCCTTGCGACCGGTCGCTCCACCGGCAGTTCGATTTCCTCCTCGGCGGCGGCCCGGGGTATGGCCGGCGCCGGAAGTGGTTCCGGGGCGGCGGTCATCGGCATTTCGGATGGTGCGGTCAGAGACACCCGGATCACGTTCTGGATGGGGGAGGTCCTGCTGAAGGAAAAAGAGCCGGCCACAAGCAGCGTCGTGATTACCACCGCGTGCATGAGTACGGAGAGGATGATATCGCGTGTGAGTGTATCGGCGTTATTCATGTCACTGACGTTTGGTCTCCAGCGGGGTCGTGACCAGGCCAATGCTCTCGATCCCCATTTCCTTGAGCTGGCCGATGACGCCGATGGCGCGACCGTAGGCGACGGTGGAGTCTCCGCGCAGGAAGACGGAGCTTGTGTTTTTGGCGCGCATCTCCCGCTGCAGGGCTTCCTCGAACCGGTCGGGACGAGTGAAGATATCGTTAACATAGATGCCGCCGACCGAGTCGATTGTCACGACAACCCCCTCCGGTTGTTCTTCGATTGTGGCTGCTCTGGTCTGGGGCAGGTCGACCTCGATACCGGACTGCAACAGCGGTGCGGAGATCATGAATATGATCAGCAGCACCAGGACAACATCGACCAGGTTGGCGATATTGATATCCGACATGGCGCTGTAGCCGCGCATTGACCTGGGGCGGCGCATTTTCAGAGTTGCTCCTTTTTGAGTTGTGCGAGGAAGGCAAGGATGAAACCATTGCCCTGATCTCGCAGGACCTTGAGCTTGTTATTGGCCCAGTTGAAGGCCATCACGGCCGGAATGGCGGCACCGAGCCCGACAATAGTGGCCAGCAGGGCCTCGGCGATGCCGGGGGCGACTACTGCCAGTGAGGCCGAGCCTCGTTCGCCGATCGCCCAGAAGGAATCCATGATGCCCACCACTGTTCCCAGAAGACCCATGAACGGGGCGGAGTTGCCGGTTGTGGCAAGGAAGATCGTACGCTGCTCCAGCAGACCCATCTGCTCCGTGAGAGTACGCTCCATACCCATCTCGATGACATCGATATCAGATTCGGTGAGCTTGTGATCTGCCTCGGCGATGCCCCCGGCGGGGTTCTTCTGTTCCCGTATCTGCAGCAACTCGTCGTAGCCTCCCTGAAAGACCCGGGCCAGGTGTGAATCGCGCTGTCCCTTGGCCTGGCCGACCAGATCCGACAGTCGGCGGCTGCGTTTGAACTGCTGCATGAAGGCCCGGTTGGCGTCCATGACGGCCTTGTACTGGCGCCATTTGTGGAAGATGATAACCCAGCTGACGATGGACATGAACAGCAGGGCGGCCAGGATGATGGCCCCGAAGGTCGACGTCTGGGCAATAATCTGCCAGAGCGACCCGGTGACGGCGATGATCGGACCTACGCTTTCCATATCGATTTGTACACCCGTCCTTGGTTTCAGTTTGGCCTTGGATACGAATTGTCATCCGGCAAGCACCGGCGCTTTTATGTCATGAATGATATGCTCGACAGCGCGCGGCAATCAACAAAAACCACTTTTTCGTGCGGCCACTCGGCTGCGATATGTTAAACTTGATTGCGCCGGAAAGGTTGCGTTTCATTGTCGATTGATTGTGGGCGGGGGGACAGAGAGATCAGCGGGGATGATCCGGGACGATGCCGGCGTACGGAGGATTGCATGATGGGCCGCCTGATACGAACTGTACTGGTACTGTTGACAGCAGGGGTTGTTGTTGCTGCTTGCAGTACGCAGCAGGAAGAGCAGGGTAAGCCGCCGCTTGAGGTAAAGAAGGAAGAGGCTCGCGATTCGACTCGTCTGGATCCGGCGCCGGATTCGGTGCGAGGTCGATAAGGCAAAGCGGCCCGCCAAGGTTATCCCGGCAGGCCGCGGTAGTCGTTGCTATCTGTCGTTCGGTCTGTCAGCCCTCGATCATCTCCACATTGGCGCGGGGCACGACCACTTCGGAGCCATCATCGAATTGCACTTTGAGTACGCGCGCCTTCGATTCCGATTCCAGCACCTGCAGGGGGGCGGGCAGGTCGGTCACGGTGCCAAGATAGCCGAAATAGGGGTGGCGGATCACCCGGATCGGGGACCCGGTTGCCAGACCGCCAACGCCACTGGCGGCAAGGTTTTCAAGCTTCTTGTCGATTTCGGTCGGAATGACTACCTCGGGTCTTATGACGCCGGCGCGAATCTGGGTGGCACCGTTGATACAGGCCATTTCGCCCTCATGGCGCTTGAGCAGGTCGAAGGTTTTCTGGGCCATGCTGATCTGGCCGAAGCCTTCAGTCACGACCAGAGTGATACCGATGTCCTCGTTACCCGTGATGGCAACACCAATATCGTAACCGAGGAAGTCACGCAGATCCTTGTCGTCGAAGCCGCCCACAACAATGCCCCTGACGCCCATGCTGATGGCCTTTTTCAGGGCGGCCGCGGTGACCATTGAGCCGCCCACAATGACCTTGTCCTTCATGTCGTCGGTGATCAGGTTGTCCTCGAGAATGGTGGCATTGTCGGCAACAGCGATCCGCACGTCACCGAACGTTTCACCGCCGATCCCGAAAATCCCCTGCACAAACGAGGCATAGGTCTCCATGACTACACCCTCGTTCTCAACGACCTCGGCGACCGTTCCCTTGACATAGGAGGTCACCTCAACGGGTATTGGTTCGCCTCGCTGGAGAACCTGACCGGTAATGCTGGAGACGGACTCGATGGTACCGTTGATCGTGGCGCTGGCGGCCGATGAAAACCACTTGATGAACGATTTCTTCAGGGCAATCTGTTCGCCCTCTTTGATAGGATCGCCTTCCTTCTTGAGCATGACCATTGGCAGGTCTTCGGGCGGTACCCCGAGTTTGTTGGCCACATTGAGTGGAACCACGTTGCCGGGAAGGTGTGTACGGGCGACCACATCACTGGGGTTGAGCCTGTCGCCGACTTTGACGACCACTTCGCCCTTGAGCGGGAGGATGCGGTGCTTGCGGACAAGCAGGTTTTCAGTAACTTTCAGACCGGGCGTATATGCATGGGCCATGGAGCAGCTTTCCTCCTGTATGTGCTAACTGCGTTTCTTTCGAATCAAGTATGAGCGGATTATCACTACCAGTATCAGGGCGATGCCTACCAACACCCATAGCGTGGTGCGGCTGTCTGCGGAATCGGCGCGGTCAGGTTTGACCGTAGTATCGATATCCGCCACCCGCACAGGTTCTGAGGCAGCGGCTCTCTCCCAGTTATCCGTCGACATGGAAGTGAAAATCGCCCTGAAGGTCTCCAGGTTATCGTTGAACTGGTCTCTCGGTGCGTAGAAGAAGAAGTTGGCGGCACCGTGTTCGTAGTACTTCACCGCAATGACGTTGTACTTCTGACCTTCGCGGGGCGGTCCCATCGCCAGTTTGATGACGGTGATACCGCGCTCGTGATCGACATAGGGGACCTTGAACGCCATCCTGTCCCAGAATTCATCGAAGGGGATCTCGGCGCGGCTGGTGCGGTATTCTGCGGCCAGCTCGTTGGCGACCGAGTCGATCATCTCTCGCGTGTAGACCCGCGACGTGTCCAGTTTCAGAAGCAGATATGGTCCGTCGAAAAACGGGCTGTTGTCTTTATGGGCAAGGACGACCTCGTAGTCGAACAGGGTTCTGTCGACAGCTCCGCTTTGCTGGAGAAACCCGTCGACTGTCACATAATCCATCTGGACCCAGTCGTCGGGGTACGTCAGGTAGAACTTGCCGGCGTAGCTGACGTAGTTCGTCGCCATGACTGACGCTGTCATAACCAGCAGCATCATGGCCAGCATTCCTGTAACTGTGTATCTGTGTTGTCGCAACAACCGCATGTGCAGATGGACTCCTTCGGCCTATTTCTGTTTAAGGCGCTCGGCCGGGTAGATATCGAGTTCGCTGTACCACCGGGTCAGGTAATCGACCCGCTGAGCAGCATCGAGCTGCGACAGGTCGAACGGACGACCGCGCCCGTCGAGGATGATTCCGACGACACCGCCATGCACCTCGGTCTCGAGCCGGTGCCCTTTGCCGGCGCCGACATCGAAGTTGCGCTCCGGCTCGAAGATTGCCTTGGCCGTCATGGGCAGACCGTTGTCCTGAATGCCCAGTTTGAAGAGTTTCATTTCTAGCGCGTTGAGTGTTCCCTCGACCGGACCGTCGGGCAGATCGATCTTGTACTTCATGACCGGTGTGTCGGATTTCTTGTAGACTCCGGAGGGGGCGACGCAGGTTCCCAGATGGATCAGGCAGTCCTTCTCGAACACCTCGGTAGCCGCTTTGGGCTGAACCTCGGTCAGTACGCCGAGCTGGGGCATCATGAAGATGGAATCCACAGCCAGGCGGGTAACCCCCTCGGGGCAGAACGCATCGACCATCATCATGGCCGACTGTTGCCGTCTTGGCGCGTGGGAGAGAACCCCGCCGGAGCCGATGAGCATGTCGAGGCTCATCATGTTGACGATGGTGGCGCCGGAGCTGCTCTGATCGAAGGCGTCGGCAATCGTGCGCTGCTGCTGGACGCCCTTGAGCACGGTGGCGAAATTCTTGTGCTGGATGAACGCCAGCCTCAGGGCCTCGCGGGCAACAGCCTGTTCGAATATCAGCTCTTCCATTGACTGCGGAATGGTGGTCGGACGGACCATTTTGTTCTTGACGCGGTTGCGAAGGTCGCGCTCGTCCATGTTGAACGGAACCCAGCGCATCACCATCGGCAGTGTGGCTTCTGCGAACACATTGGAAATCGAATAGGACATACCAAGGTTGGCTGACACCGTCCGGTTGAAGACACCCTCCTCGGAGCCTTCCGGACGGAAGACGCTGAAGACGTCGGTGGTGGCGCCGCCGATATCGACTCCAAGCGCCTCGATGTTGTACTGCCTGGCGATGGTCTGGATGATCAGGCCGACCGCTCCCGGGGTCGGCATGATGGGAGCATCGGTCCACGACATAAGCTTCTTGTAGCCGGGGGCCTGGGCCATTACATGTTCCATGAACAGCTCATGGATTTCCTCACGGGCGGGACCGAGGTTTTCGCGTTCGAGTACCGGTCGGAAGTTGTCGACAATACGCAGGTCGACCTTGTCCTTAAGCGTCTCTTTCACCTGTTCGCGGGCGTCCCTATTGCCGGCATAGATGATCGGCAGCTTGTAGGAGGACCCCAGTCGCGGTCGCGGGTCGGCAGCGGCAACCAGTTCGGCGATTTCGACCACGTGGGTCGTGGTGCCGCCGTCGATTCCGCCGCCGAGCAGGATCATGTCCGGGCGAAGGCGCCGAATGCGCTCGATCTGCTCGTGGGGGAGGCGCTTGTCGTTGGAGGCGATCACATCCATGACGATGGCCCCGGCGCCGAGCGCGGCCCGCTCGGCGGACTCGGCTGACATCGATCGCACCACACCGGCCACCATCATCTGCAGGCCGCCACCGGCAGACGATGTCGATATGTACACATCGGTGCCGACATTCCCCCTGGATGGGCTGATAATCAGGTTGTTCTCATCGAGCAGCTTGCGTCCGGAAAGTTCCTCGACCTCCTGGACAGCATTGAGCACGCCCATTGTGACGTCTTCGAACGGAGCTTCCACAGTGGTCGGTGCCTCGCCGCGCACCTGCAGACGGTACTCACCGTTGTCGTATTCAATGAGAATGGCCTTGGTGGTGGTGGAACCACAGTCTGTTGCCAGGATTACTTTGATGTCGTCGGGATTATCAAACTTCGCCATGAACTGAGACCCTCTATGCTGATAAGCGAATCGTTTTTCTGCACTATCGTTTTGTCTTCTAACACATTACGCCCCGCAATTCGAGGCTGACAAGTTGACCAGTATAATACATGCCGAGCTGCTTGTAAATAGCCTTTTTGATCCAGAATGGTCCGGGTCGCACTGGTCGCATATTCGGTATGGCCGGCTGGCGTCTGGTGGTGGGCGGGTGGTGATTGTATCTTCGAGGCACTTGTCTCAGTGTGCGTCGGAAGTTGGATCTGTCGTGTTAAGGCTTTGAGCGACAGTGTGGTAGACTCCGGCGTCCGTTTTTTCCTTGACTTGGCCTGAGGGCGCGTGTTTATTGAACCCCGTTGCTTGTTGCAGGTTATCCGAACGCTATAGAAGCCTGAGAGATCGCCGTCTCGCGCAGCTTTCTTTGCACGGTTCAGCGGGCGTAAGAGTCTCTTTTTGGGCGCTGAAGCTGTCAGGTGAGACCGTGTGACAGCGCGCGAGCGCGCAAGATGACCGAACGCAGTTACCTGAGGACGCCGCAGTTTGAAGTTCGACCTTGGCACAGCCCGGCAGTTGAGGATCCTGTTGCTGCTTCTGGCGATGGCGCTTGCCACCGTGGTGAGTACCGGTGCCGTATCGGCGCAGGGAGAGCCGGTTGACCGGGTTGATCCGGATGTGACTGGCGAGCCGATGATCGATTCGGTCGCTATGTTGCCTGCGGACTCCATTCCCGACGAAGCCTATCCTGCCCCCCCAACTGATATTGCCGTCAAGGATACGCCTAATGACGATGGTGGCTCGATTGACATCTCCTGGTCGCTTTCGATTGATGATTATGAAGGTGGCAAGGTTGATCGCTATGTGATTATGCGGGCGCCAGCGGTGAATGGTCAGCCGGGCGAGTTTGTGGAAATCGGTGATGTGACCGGGCGGGCGAATAAGGTTCGCGACGGCAATGCAACCGAAGGAGAGGCGTTCTTCTACAAGGTGGTTGCGGTAAACAGGGAGATACGCGACGGCGTACTCATGTGGGAGGCGACGACAGAGTCTGAGGCAGCCGGACCGGTGGCATCCTCGGCCCAATGGTTTGACTGGCGCCGGCTCAACGTGTTTGTTGGTGTTATCTTGTTGTGTGCCTTCATCCTGTATTTCATAAATCAGGCTCAGAAAGGTAAGGATCTGTTCATTCGCAAGATCGCTGGTCTGGAGGCGGTTGATGAGGCCGTGGGACGCGCGACCGAGATGGGCAAGAGCATCTTCTATATTCCCGGCACTCAGGACATGAATAACGTGCAGACGATCGCCGGTGTGACCATCCTGGGGCGCGTGGCTGAGCTGGCCGCCACTTATGACACGTGGCTGGAGGTGCCGGTGTCACGATCGCTGGTGATGGTGACGGCCAAGGAGATTGTCAAGGAAGCGTATAGCAAAGTTGGTCGCCCGGATTCATTCCACGAGGATCAGGTGCACTATCTGACCGATGACCAGTTCGGTTATGCGGCGGGTATTGATGGTATGGTGGTGCGTGAGAAACCGGCGACCATCTTCTTCATGGGGGCGTTCTACGCCGAGTCGCTGATCCTGGCGGAAACCGGTAATTCGATAGGGGCTATTCAGATAGCCGGAACGGCCATGCCCTCGCAGTTGCCGTTTTTCGTCGCGGCGTGTGACTACACGCTTATTGGTGAGGAGTTGTTCGCAGCCTCCGCTTACCTGTCGCGCGAGCCGAAACTGCTCGGTTCGCTCAAGGGGCAGGATATTGGCAAGGCGGTTGTGCTGGTTTCGATAATCGTTGGAGTAATACTGGAATCGCTCGGTATCTGGGAGTTTTCGAAGTTGTTCCGGGTGATTGATTAGAATTGTAGCAGAGATATGCGTCGAGAAATACCACTTCTGATCACAGGCATTGTTGGTGCGGTTTTCGTACTGCAGTATTTTATTCCGCACTGGCCATTCTCGAAGATGAATGCCTGGTTCTCTGACTGGTTTTCGATCGTGGCGGCTTTTGCGATCTGGCTGGGTGCCTTGAATCTCATGAAGATATCACTGCAGAAGATCGCCGGTCGCAAGGAGGACTGGGGGTACGCTATCGTCATCATCGTATCCTTCCTGGTGATAGTGATTCCCGGTTTTGGCGGCGGTCAGGGGTATCGTGAGGCGGGGACCTTCTTTTCCTGGCTCTACGAATGGGTGTATACGCCGCTGTCTTCGACGATGTTCGCCATTCTGGCGTTTTTCGTGGCCTCGGCCTCGTATCGAGCTTTCCGTGCCCGTAATCTTGAGGCGACACTGCTGCTGGTGGCTGCCTTCTTCGTGATGCTGGGGCGGGTCCCGGTAGGTGATCTCCTCACCGGCTTCATGCCGACCGGCTGGCAGCTTTCTGATCTGGCCGGCTGGGTCATGAACTTCCCGCAGGCAGCGGGTCAGCGGGCAATCATGATCGGCATCGCTCTGGGCCTCGTGTCGACCTCGCTGCGGATCATACTGGGTATTGAACGATCGCACCTGGGAGGTGAGTAGCAGCTATGAGTACACGCACCTGGGAACTGCTGGTCGTCGCTGCCGTTCTGATCGTCTCGACGATTGTGTATCTGGGCAAGGTCGGGGGATGGATTGGCGGTGTGAGCTTCTCGCCGGCAGTATCAATCATTGTTATCATCCTCATTTTCCTGAGCCTGGTGTGGATACTCGTTCGCACGTTGAGAGGATCGCTGGTGGATCGCAGGATTGTCTTTCTGTTTGTCGGGTTGGCGGTGGTACTGCCGTTTTTCATGTCGATCACGCAGAAGATCAAGATTTCTCCCGAGGTGCAGCAGTTGTATGATGCCCTTGAGGCCCTGCCGCCCGGCTCGAAAGTGCTGGTGTCCTTTGACTATGATCCTCCCTCGGCGCCGGAGCTGCAGCCGATGGCGGAGTCGTTCCTTCGCTACTGTCTGCGGTCTGATCTGAAGGTGATCATTATCGGGTTGTGGCCGCAGGGTCCGCAGCAGGCGGATCTGGCGCTGCAGATTGCGCTGGAAGATCCGGAGATCCAGAGCAAGAGCCCGCAGTACGGAGTGGACTATGTCAACCTCGGGTTCCAGGCCGGTAACGAGTTTGTCATCCAGCGCATGGGTGCCAACATCGAGTCCATGTTCCCTCGCGACTATTTTGGCGCGGCCTACCGGGATTTGCCGCTGGTGCGTAATGTAAAGAATTTCTCCAATATAGACTATTCGTTCAATTTGTCGGCGGGTTATCCCGGGACGCAGGAGTGGGTGCAGGTGGCGGTTGATCGCTACGGTCTCCGGCTTGGTGGTGGCAACACGGCTGTGCAGGCGCCGATGATGTACCCTTATCTCAATGCCGGACAGCTTGTCGGTCTGCTCGGTGGCATGAACGGTGCCGCCGAATTCGAGCTGCTGACCGGCGTGACCGGCAAGGGCACCAAGTTCATGTTGTCACAGTCCTTTGCGCATATGATCGTGATTGCGTTTGTCATAATCGGCAATGCTGCCTTCTTCGCGAGTGGCCGCAGGAAACCATTGGAGCAGGGGAAGTAGGCGGTCATGGAGCATCTGGCAGTCTGGATAGCGGCGCTGTTGACCCTTGGGATCATCTCGTTTTTGTACAAGGATAACGCCTGGTACAAGCTCAGCGAGGCGATTTTTGTCGGGATTTCGGCCGGTTACTGGTTCGTGGTCCTGTTCTGGGACAACGTTCATGGCAAGTTCTGGACAGGTGTATTCCCGCCGGAGCAGTACGATGCCGCCGGCAATGTCATCACCGAGGCTCCGGATTACATGCTGTGGGTTGGCGCGGCACTCGGTATTCTGATGCTCATGCGCCTGATTCCGAAGATTGGATGGATCTCCCGATGGCCGCTTGCTTTTATCGTCGGCAGTACCTCCGGGCTGTATCTGATAAATTACTTCTCCTCGAACATGATGCGACAGGTGCAGGGAACGATCATGCCCCTGTTTGGCATGTGGCCAACCGATCCGACCACCGGAGAGACCGTGTTTCAGGCTCTGCCCACGTATGATATTGTCGGCAATGTGGTCATTCTTGTCGGCGTGTTCTCCGGCCTGGTGTATTTCTTCTTCTCCAAGGAGCATCGCGGCGTTTTCGGCGCGACAGCCAAGGTGGGCATCTTCTTCCTGATGGTCACCTTCGGAGCATCGTTCGGATACACTGTCATGAGCCGCATGTCGCTGCTGATCGGCCGCGTGGACTTCTTGTTTGGTACCTGGTTAGGACTGATTAAGTAGTGCGGTGCCGACAACCAGGACATACGCCCCTTCTTCTGCTTGCCCTGATTCTTCTGTTCGTCAGTACTGACGTGTGCGTCGCACAGAGCGAGCCGGATCCGGCTGGTTCGCTCATGGCGGATACGGCTCGTGTTACCGTCGCACCGCCAACTTCGGTCATTGTCACGGATCACAAGTATGATAACGGCGATGCGCTGGAGTTGTCCTGGGTACCCTCGATCGATGACCGTATTCCCGGCGGCAAGGTGGTTCGTTACCAGGTGTATCGCAGTGTCAATGAGGGTGAGTACCTGCCGATCCAGGAGCTACTGCCGGGCAGCAATTTCTTTCTGGATGAATCGCTGCACCGGGACAGCGTCTACTCCTACTATGTGACTGCGTATTCCCGCAATGATTCGGCGATGTCGGTAGCTACCGCGCCGGTCAGTCCACAGCGGGAGTGGCTGCACGTGGACCGGGCATGGCTTTTTGTGATCGCGCTGATCATTTCTCTGGCCGTGTTTTACTTCATCCGAGCTGCCCGCAAGGGGGAGGATTTGTTCATTCGCAAGATTGCCGGTCTGGAGGCGGTCGATGAGGCGATCGGGCGCGCTACCGAGATGGGGCGACCGATCCTGTACATTCCCGGTATCCTTGATATGGATGATGTGCAGACACTGGCGGCAATTACGATTCTGGGCCGTGTTGCGCGCACAGTAGCAGATTATGAGATACAGGTGCGCATGCCGGTCTCGCGTTCGCTGGTAATGACGGCTGCGCGCGAGACGATCAAGACGGCGTATCAAACCGCGGGACGACCCGATTCCTACAGCGATGACATGGTGCAATATGTGACCGATGAGCAGTTCGGGTATGTGGCTGCGGTTGACGGTATTATGGTCCGCGAGAAGCCGGCCACTGTCTTTTTGCTGGGAGCTTTCTTCGCGGAGTCGCTGATTCTGGCCGAGACCGGGAATTCGATCAACGCGATTCAGATTGCCGGAACCGCCCGCCCGGCGCAGTTGCCGTTTTTTATCGCTGCCTGCGACTTCACGCTCATCGGTGAGGAGTTGTTCGCTGCCTCGGCGTACCTGTCCGGTGAACCGAAGCAGTTGGGATCACTCAAGGGGCAGGATGTGGGCAAGTTCATCGCGATGGTGGTGATTATTATCGGTGTGATTGCGGCAACGCTCGCTCAGGCGTGGGAGGTGCCCTTCATGCAGCAGGTCTATGATGCGTTGACGTTCGTGTTCTCGACGCAGTAAGTGATGTTAAGTGACGCAAGCTATGATAAGCGATGCAAGTGACAATGGTGTAGTGCTCAAATGAGACGCGAAGTACCGCTGGCGATAACGTTCTTTGTCGGAACGCTTCTGATCATCTCTGTCTTTCTGCCACCGGCCGAGGGACTGGGTGAAGACTTCACGGTGTTTTTTGACATCATCGCCGTGTTCGCATTCTTTCTCGGCGGCGGTAACCTCGTGCGTGTGCACCTGACCAAGCTCAGCCGGCGGAAGGAAGACTGGCCGTATTCGATCGTTACACTGCTCGGCTTTGCACTCATGCTGGTTGTGGGACTGTTTAAGCTGGGCAATCCCGGTGGCATCGCCGCCTCGCCGACCACTGATGGTTCCTACTTTCAGAGTATTTTCGATTCTGTCCTTCTGCCGCTGGGAGCGACCATGTATTCGCTGCTGGCGTTTTTCGTGGCTTCGGCCTCATACCGTGCCTTCCGAGCCAAGAACCGCGAGGCCACCATTCTGCTGGTAGCCGCCTTTATCATTCTGCTGGGGCGCACGCCGTTCGGTATGGCGCTGACCGGATTCATCCCCGAGCAGTTCGATCTGTTTCAGGTGCCCAACCTTGCCGTGTGGATCATGAATTTCCCCAACCTCGCCGGTCAGCGGGCCATCATGATCGGCATCGGGTTGGGAGTAGTGTCGATGTCGCTTCGCCTGATACTGGGGATTGAGCGCACGTACCTGGGAGGGGATGAGCGATGACCTGGGCGCCGTTGGTTTCCATGAGCAACCTTGGGGTGGTGATCTCCCTGGCGGTCATTGGCGGCGGTCTGCTGTGGCTTTTGTACCGTTCTCTGCTGGCGAAAGAGGTGGACCGTCGTGTCATCTTCCTGTTCATTCTTGTATCGGTAGCGGCGCCACTGCTATTCCCGATGACATTCGAGGAACAAGCGACGCCGGTCGTCAAGGCGATATTTGACAAGATCGAGTCTTTGCCGGAGGGATCGCGGGTACTGATCTCCTTTGACTTCGATCCGGCTATGGCGCCTGAGGTTCAGCCCATGGCCAACGTGGTGACGCAGCATTGTATGGTCAAGGGGCACAAGGTAATATTCATGTGCCTGTTCGCGACGGGGCAGGCGCTGTTAACACAGTCACTGGAGCTGATTGTCTCTGAGCAGTTCCCGGACAAGGTTGACGGGATCGACTATGTCAATATCGGGTACAAGGCGGGCAACGAAGGCGTGCTGAATGTCATTGTCTCGGATTTCAAGAAGATGTTTCCGACCGATGTGAACTCGGTCCCTTACGACAGTATCGGTGTATTCAAGGGTATCCGGTCCTGTAAGGACCTCGACATGGTCTTCACGATTGGTGGCGGCAAGCCCGGAGTGAAGGAATGGGTCCTGTTTGTTGGCGATCCCGGTCGGGTGCCGGTGGCCGGGGGGGTGGCGGCTGTTGTCGCGCCGCAGATGTATCCCTACTACCCCAAACAGCTCTTCGGGATCATGGGCGGTATCAAGGGTGCCGCTGAGTACGAATCGGAGCTTCGCAAAACGTACCCGCAGTTTCATGATGTTGATGCCCCCGGGTTGCGCATGATGGGACCGCAGACGCTGGCCCATATGGTTATCATGGCGTTTATTGTCCTCGGTAATGTATCCTTCATCGTACAGAAGCGAAGAGATCGGCGGAGGAAGCGGTGAAGCGTTCCAGTGTAATCATCCTGTCGGTTGTTGTGCTGCTGTTTCTGGCAAGCTGGTTATGGAAGGCGAGTACGCTGTCCTCTGATCCGGGGATCGTCAATGCCTGGGGACAGGCGTTTGGGATAACGCTGGCAGCATTTCTGACGCTGGCTATTCTCTCGTTTCTGTATCGTGACAACCCGTTTTACAAGTTCGCCGAGCACCTGTTTGTGGGGGTGTCGGCGGCGTTCTGGATGGTCATGGGGTTCTGGTCGACGATTGTCGGCAACCTGGTACCGAGACTGTCTGAGGGGCTGTCGAGCTTTTTCAAGGTACCCTTTGATCGTTTCGCGGTGAACTATTTCTACTTCATTCCGGTCATTCTCGGTATCCTGCTGTTGCTGCGACTCTCGCGCGATGCCGGGTGGATAGCGCGCTGGCCGCTGGCGTTTATTGTGGGCACGACCGCCGGGTTGAATTTCATTCGTTATTTGCGTTCGGATTTCATTGAGCAGGTGTCCTCGACCTTTGTGCCGCTGCTGGTCGGTTGGCAGGGTTTCGGTCATTTTCTCGACAATCTCGACTTAAGTGCAACGGGTCAGCTGGCTCTGACAGTTGGCAACTGGGTCATTTCCCTCGGCGTATTCTGCGGCCTGGTGTACTTTTTCTTCTCGAAAGCACATACCGGCGTGTTCGGGGCCGCCTCGCGTGTCGGTATATGGGTTTTGATGATTACGTTCGGCGCGTCGTTCGGCTATACGGTAATGGGCCGTATTTCGTTGCTCGTTGGCCGGATAACGTTTTTATTCAAGGATTGGTTGGGTTTGATAAGCTAACGCCATCCCCTCATTCTCAAGGGAGAGCATTTATGAAATATCTGTTGTCAGCGGTGATTGTGCTGGGTCTTCTGGCCGGTGCCGTGTGGGCGCAGGAGAGTGATCAGCCGTCGACGGCCGCTGCGGATACGGCCGTTTCAGCCGACACCGTCTCTGTCGCTCCACCCGCTCCGGTCGGCAATCTCAGGGCGTATGACTCCGACAACGATCACGGGCACGCGGTTACGCTGGAATGGGAGTTGTCTCCGGACGACGGAGGCGGCGATAATTCGGTGTTGATGTATGAGGTCTTCCGCTGGTATCCGTACTTCTGGGATACGGTGCAGGAAGTTCGCGCCGAATTGGTGACAGCGCGTCAGCGACGTGTCCAGGGAACGCTCGATGTCGAGGGCGACCCCGATGATTACGTCAAGGAGTTGGTATCGAGGCACACGGAGCTGCTTTCCACATTACCTGAAGCGCACGAGCAGTATCCGGACGACGGCGAGTTCCGCCTTGTCCGTGCTGTCCCGGCCGGGACCGAGAAGTTCGAAGACCGGGGTCCCAAGGATCGACTGGCCGAGGATTTTCTGCCGGACTACTGCGACTTCTACTACCGTGTCGATGCCGTGACGATCGATGAGTCGGTTCGTACGCCGTCGCAGATTGTCGGGCCGGTGCAGTCGTATGGTCAGTGGTTTAATACCGGGCGCATAGTAGTCCTGTGCTTCGTGCTGGTGTTTGGTTTGCTGACGATCCTGTTTGTGCAACGTGCCCGATCCGGAGCCGAGTTGTATGTGCGGCCGATCGCCGGCATTGAGGCGGTCGATGACGCCATCGGACGCGCCACCGAGATGGGTCGGCCCATCCTGTATGTTCTTGGTCTGGGAACGGCGGCCGACGTGGCGACGATTGCGTCGTTCACGATTCTGTCTCGTGTGGCCAAGCAGGTGGCCGAGTACCAGACGCAGTTGATCGTACCAACCTACGACCCCATAGTGATGTCGGTGGCGCAGGAAGTCGTCAAGTCTGCCTATCTGGACGCCGGGCGGCCGGACGATTACTCTCAGGACATCGTCTACTTCGTGACCCAATCCCAGTTTGCCTATGTGGCGGCGGTCAACGGTGTGATGCTTCGTGAGCGGCCGGCGACAAATGTGTACATGGGTATGTTCCATGCAGAGTCACTACTGCTGGCGGAGACAGGCGCTATCGCGGGTTCGATCCAGATTTCGGGTACAGACCAGATGGCGCAGTTGCCGTTCTTCATAGTTGCCTGCGATTACACTCTCATCGGTGAGGAGTTGTATGCTGCCAGCGCCTATCTTGGTCGGGAGCCGGTTCTTCTGGGATCGCTGAAGGCGCAGGATGTGGCCAAGGCCGCCGTTGTTCTATTCGCGCTGATTGGCGTGATCGTTACTACGGCGGGCAGCTCAGTCTTCCAAAACCTGTTTAAAGTTACCGACTAAGGGGAGGAGGGTGAAACTATGAAACGACAACTACCCCTGGCGCTGGTGTTCCTATTCGGCGTCTTCATGATCTTCCAGTATTTCGTTCCCCACGAGAAATCTGAGTACGTCTATGAATTCCTGCTTGACTGGATCTATATCATCGGGATTTTCGCCCTTGCGCTCGGTATCTGGTCATTGTTCCGGGTCTCAGTTGAGCGCATCAAGCTGCGGAAGGAGGGCGCGACGTATTCGTACGTCGCCCTCATTGGGTTGTATCTGATGATCGCCTTCGGTTTCACGGCCGCTACGGGCGATGGTGGCGCCCTGAGCACCAGTTACTACATCTGGTTGCTGCTCGGCGTTGTCTGTCTGGCGCTGGTGATGAGGGCCAGGGCCGAGACTGCCTCCGGTCGCAAGAAGCTGCTTGCCCTGGGTACTCTGGTGTTCCTGGTCGGTTTTGTGCTGATGTCGATATTTGACGACTCCTGGGCGTACCACTTCTACACGGCCGAGGGTTTGTCCAACCCGATGTTCCGCATATTCTTCGATTACGTGATGATGCCCATTTTGGCAACGATGTTTGCCCTGCTGGCTTTTTTCATAGCGTCGGCGGCATATCGGGCATTCCGGGCTCGCAACCTGCTGGCGACGTTGCTGCTTCTGGCGGCGCTGCTGGTAATGTGCCGTTTCAATCCCTATCTGCCGGGAATCGACTTCATCGCCAAGGCCTCCAACTGGCTGATGAATGTCCCCAATCTGGCCGCGCAACGTGCGATCGTGATGGGGGTGGGGCTTGGCATGGTGGCGACGGCGCTCAAAGTGATTCTGGGTATTGAACGCGGATATATGGGGAAGTGAGGAGGACCATTCATGCAGTTTTTTGAACGACTGATGATGATGGATCGACGCTGGGTCTTCCTGTTCCTGGCGGCAGTGTGTTTCTTCACATACTACGTCGAGTACGATGTACCCATATATGTCGAGCCTGAGACGGAAAGGATTTACACGTTCATCGACTCGTTGCCGGAAGGTGATATCATCCTGCTGGCGATTGACTACGATCCGAATTCCATGGCGGAGTTGCACCCGATGACGTACACCATCGTGGAGCACGCCTGGCGCAAGAATCTGCGCCTGATTATCACGGCGCTCTCGCAGAATGGACCCGGTATGGCGGATCAGGCTATTCGCGATATCAGCGATTCGCTGGCGATGCCGGCAACATACAATGGGGTCGAGTATCCGGCCCGCGAGATAGTCAACGGCGAGGACTATGTTTTCCTTGGTTACAAGCCGTACTACGCGCTGGTCATCCTCGGCATGGGACAGGACTTCCGGCTCCCGTTCCCGAATGATTATTACGGGACCCCGCTGGATTCGCTGCCGATGATGAGGCGGGTGGTCAATTACGATCACGTGGCATGTGTCATATCGCTGTCCAGCGGAACGATCTCTGACGGCTGGATTTCCTACGGACAGGGGAGGTTTGGTTTCCCGCTGTTCTTTGGATTGACCGGCGTTATGACAGCTCAGTACTACCCCTTTTACGGTTCCGGCCAGTTGTCCGGGCTGATGGGCGGGATGCTGGGAGCGGCGCAATATGAGTTCCTGGCCGACAACTACGGTCTGGCCCGCGACGCCATGAAAGTGCAGTTGCCCGCGCATGTGATTATCATCCTGTTCATAATCATGGGTAACGTCGGGTACTTTGCTTCCCGCAGGCGGGAGAGATTGGGAGGTGTGTCATGACCTTTGGCATGTATCTCTGGATGACCTTCGGGATTTTTGGCACCCTGGCCATTTTCTCATTCCTGTACAAGGATAACCCCTTCTACAAGTTCGCCGAGCATCTGGTGGTGGGAGTGTCGGCCGGTTACTTCGTGATCATTCTGTGGCATAACGGTTTGACACCGAACCTCTTTCAGCGGCTCGCGGACGGTGACTGGTATTTCTTGTTTCTTAACTCCTCGAGGCCAGAGTACCTGATACCGGCCTTCCTCGGGGCACTGATGTGGACACGGTTCTCGCAGCAGTATTCGTGGCTCTCTCGCTGGCCGATGGCGATGTACATCGGTATCGCCACCGGTATGGCGGTGCCGCTGGAGATGGCCAACCGTATCAACAAGCAGTTGTTTGCCATGATGAACCCGATCGATTTCGAGCACTTCTTTGGAACAGCGGGGTTCGATTTGCTCGATCCGACCAGCGGGCTTTCCCAGTTGATAGTGTTTGTCGGTGCCATGTGCGCGTTGATCTACTTCTATTTTTCGAAGGCACATGAGGGCATCTTCGGCAGGGTGGCCAAGATCGGCATTTACACCCTGATGATTGGTTTTGGTGCCTCGTTCGGTTATACGGTGATGGCGCGAATTTCGCTGTTCATTAACCGTATTCAGGCGATTGAGGCCTGGCGAATGGTTGGTTTCGACAACACCAACGAGAACTATCACAGTGGCTTCCCGATCGTCTTCTGGGTGCTGATGCTGGGAATCGTGGTCTATGCGATAGTCGAGATCGTTCAGTACCGCAATCGACCGCCCGAGACCAAGCAACCGGCCGCTTAGCGATATAGGGTGATGTGGATAGTGATATGGCTGAGTGATGACAACCGCCGGAAGCGGTGAGTACTTCGAAAGCTTGGTAGTGTTGACACCGGCCCCATCTGGGGTCGGTGTTTTTTTGCGTCATTTTTTGTTGACAACGTATAAGGTAGATGACACAGTTAGGGCTCGATCCTGCTATAACTTGCCGGACGGATCCTCATGCAGGGGTTGAGAGGGGACCAAGGCGGTATTCATTGTGTTTTCCGGTGTTCGGGTATCGCTGGCAGACGCAGAATGTATGTCAGGCTGACACGCCTTCAGTCAGAAGCGCTCGATTGACAAGAGGTTACGCGGTGTATAGTAATAGCACTATAACTGATTGGAATAGTGATGATTAGTGCGATGGATAATTTTCCGTTGCTGTAAGCTCAGGAACAATGACGAGTTATAAAGGAGTTTTTTTCGCCACAGGAGAAATTTTCCCTTGACATACAGGAAAAGGTTTCCTATAGTTTTGAGCGGAGGAACTGACGTCTCTACGCAAGTGAGAACTGGTCGACGGAAAGGGTAGCCGTTGGCAACACAGGGAAAGTGAGGTCGGTAATGGCTCGGACTAAGGAAGTCCCATCAGCCAGTGCCAGTGCCAGGTCGGCGAACACAACCGAGGACAAGACTCCCAGGAAGAAAGGTAAGCTCTCCACGGCCGAGGCGCGCCGCGAGTACCAGCGTCGGTACTACCAGATGCACAAGGAAAAGGCGAAGGAGTACCAGCGTCAGTACAATTTAACACACAAAAAGAAAGCTCGAGGGAGGGGTAAATCGAGTTTCACCGCGCCGCGTGAGGTTGTCCGTACGACCTTCAACACGGGTGATCTGATGCATGCGCCGGTGGAGAAGACGCTCAAGATGCTGGAGAAGATCATCACCGGAGAGCGGTTATTCACCATGTAACCGATGGTCTTCGAACGGATTAGAAGGCGGCCCGGATGTCCACAGCGGCATTTGTGGCCGCCTTTTTGTGTTTCCTTTTTATATTGCGACGATTTTGGCTTTTTTATACATTCGCCCCAATTGGGTGAGAATGTTTAAAGCGAAGGGGACCATATTATGACCGCCAGGAAGGCTGCGACCACCTCCAGGAGCAAGGCCAAGTCGAAGAAGAAGACGACGTCGCGTGTGAACAAGAGCAGCAGGGCGAGGGTTGCCACCAAGAAGACGGCGACCCGGAAGTCCTCCGCTCGGGCCACGAAATCATCATCCGGCAAGACCACCGGCAAATCAACAACCAAGAAGACAACAACGAGAGCGAGTACGAAAAGCGTGAAGAAGAAATCAGGAATCACAGTACCGAAGGGGAAATACTATTACTATTTCGGCGGGGGAAAGGCCGACGGTAACGGACAGATGAAGGACCTGCTTGGCGGCAAGGG
This sequence comes from uncultured Ignavibacteriales bacterium, assembly GCA_964627305.1. Classification (GTDB taxonomy): domain Bacteria; phylum Zixibacteria; class MSB-5A5; order GN15; family FEB-12; genus WJKG01. The sequence goes on from CAZVHP010000003.1 coordinate 198,275, forward strand.
CGCCGGGCTGGCCGAAATGACGAACGCCGGAATTCCTGTTCCGCCGGGGTTCACGATCACCACCGAGGTGTGCACCCTGTATTATGAGAACAACCTTGCCGTTCCTGATGAGATAGACCGGGAGTTGGAAAAGTGGGTCGGCATGATGGAGAAGGATACCGGACAGAAGTTCGGCGATCCGCACAATCCGTTGCTGGTCTCGGTTCGTTCCGGTGCCAAGTTCTCGATGCCGGGTATGATGGACACGGTGCTTAATCTTGGGCTCAATGAGCAGACCCTTCACGGTTTGGCCGAGAAGACCGGCAACGAGCGGTTTGCGCTTGACAACTATCGCCGTTTCATCTCCATGTTTGGTAACGTGGTTCTGGGTATTGACAAGGAGGTGTTCGAAGAGGTCATTACCAAGAAGAAGAAGGATCGTCGCGTCAAGCAGGACAGCTCGCTGCAGACGAACGATCTGCAGGACATCATCAAGAAGTTCAAGCAGATCGTCAAGCGCAAGTCCGGCGAGGACTTCCCGGAGGATCCCTGGGACCAGTTGCGCATGTCCCGCGATGCCGTCTTCCGCAGCTGGAACAACCCGCGCGCGATTTCTTATCGCCGCATGTATGAGATCCCGTCGAACCTGGGAACGGCCGTGAATATCCAGACAATGGTTTTCGGCAACATGGGTAACAGCTCAGCAACCGGGGTCGGGTTCACGCGCAACCCCGCCACCGGTGCGAAGGAATTCTATGGCGAGTACCTCGTCAACGCCCAGGGGGAGGATGTGGTGGCGGGTATTCGCACGCCGCAGCCGATCATTCGCCTGAAGGACGAGATGCCGGAGGCCTTCAAGCAACTCAAGGAAATCACAACCAAGCTGGAGAATCACTACCGCGACGTTCAGGATTTCGAGTTTACGATTCAGGAATCGAAGCTGTACATGCTCCAGACGCGTGCCGGCAAGCGGACCACGCAGGCAGCGGTGAAGATCGCAGTTGATATGGTTAAGGAGAAGTTGATCACCAAGGAGGAGGCGCTGCTCCGGGTTTACCCGAATGATCTTGACCAGCTTCTGCATCCGGGGATCGATCCCAAGGCGAAGTACGAAGCCATAGCAAAGGGTTTGCCGGCCTCTCCCGGCGCGGCCTCCGGCAAAGTGTACTTCACGGCTGAGGAGGTAGTCAAGCACGGCGGCAAAGACGCCGCGATCCTGGTCCGTGAGGAGACGAACCCCGATGACATCGATGGTATGCACGCTGCTGTGGGCATTCTGACGTCCCGGGGCGGTATGACCTCGCATGCGGCTGTGGTCGCACGCGGGATGGGCAAGTGTTGTGTCTCCGGTTGTGAGGCTATTCGCGTGAATACTGCCAAGAAGCAGTTCCAGGTGGGCAAGCTGATTGTCAAGGAAGGCGAGGTTATCACGCTCAATGGCTCCACCGGCGAGGTCATCCTTGGCAAGGTCGACACGATCGATCCCGAGCTCTCCGGGGAGTTCGCTCAGTTTATGACCTGGGCGGATGAGATTCGGACACTGCGGGTGCGGACCAACGCCGACACCCCGGGCGACGCCAGGAAGGCGATCGAGTTCGGGGCAGAGGGAATCGGACTGTGCCGCACCGAGCACATGTTCTTTGCGGAGGACCGCATCCCCATCGTTCAGGAGATGATTCTCGCTGATACGACCGAGGGTCGTCAGGCGGCGCTGGACAAGCTGCTTCCGTTCCAGAAGAAGGACTTCAAGGAGATATTCACGGCTATGGCCGGCATGCCGGTGACCATCCGGACTCTGGATCCGCCTCTGCACGAATTCCTGCCGCACCGCGAGGAGATCGAGGCCAAGATCAAGAAGCTTGATTCCAAGGACGACGACTACGAAGAGGATCTGGCCCGGCTGAACAAGGTGCTGCAGCGAATCGAGGAGCTCAAGGAGCTGAACCCCATGCTGGGGCATCGCGGCTGTCGGCTGGGTATTTTGTACCCGGAGATAACCGAGATGCAGACCCGTGCCATTATCGAGGCCGCTTGTGAGCTGACACGGGACAAGAAGAAAGTGCTGCCGGAGATCATGATTCCGCTGATTGGTCATGTCAATGAATTGAAGCACCAGAAAGAGGTGGTCATGCGCGTGGCCAATGAGGTGATCAACAAGTACAAGATCAAGAAGCTGGACTTTCTGGTCGGTACCATGATCGAGATCCCTCGCGCTGCTCTGACGGCGGCGGAAGTCGCCGAAGAGGCTCAGTTTTTCAGTTTCGGGACCAATGACCTGACCCAAATGACGATGGGCTTCTCCCGCGACGATGCCGGTAAGTTCTTGCCGTTCTATGTCGAGCATGAGATTCTGCCCAAGGACCCGTTCGTTTCTATCGATGTCACCGGCGTCGGGCAACTGGTTCGCATGGGCAAGGAGGGCGGCCGCTCCGCTCGTCCTGACCTGAAGGTCGGTATCTGCGGTGAGCACGGCGGTGACCCGCAGTCGATCTATTTCTGTCACGAAGTGGGTCTGGACTATGTTTCCTGCTCGCCGTTCCGGGTGCCGATTGCCAGGCTGGCAGCGGCCCAGGCAACGATCAAGCAGCAGGGCGCGGCACCCAGGAAGAAGGCAAGCGCGCGCAAGAAGAAATAAGGCAGGGTCGGCTGCGGTCGCGCCAGGCGGCGCGTCTGTGTGCCAGCCTGCCAGCGGACAGGGCCGTCGGTATCTGTGGATGCCGACGGCTTCTGCTTTGTCCCTGGATCGGGGGTAACAGGTTTCGCTTGACATACCTTCCCGATTCCGTTGATTCCAGCCAGTATCGGCAAGCTGTGTGACCACTGCGGTCGGGCACGACCGGCTGCGACACATGGCCTTTACGATGAGAACCACGCCAGGCAAAGGGCCAGTATACACGCCATGAAACGAGAACTGAACGCCATTTTTCGACCCGAGTCAATCGCGGTGATTGGGGCTTCATCCCGCAAGAATACGATTGGGCGGGAGCTTCTGCACAACCTGATTACTGCCGAGTTCAACGGCAAGGTGTTCCCGGTCAATCCCAGGGCCAGTGTCATTCACTCTATCAAGTCCTATTCGACCATTCTCGATGTTCCCGATGCTGTTGATCTGGCGATAATTATTGTACCCAAGGAGCATGTTAATTCGGTGGCCCGGCAATGCGGTCAGAAGGGTGTCAAGGGGATTGTCGTCATATCTGCCGGCTTCTCGGAGGTTGGTGCGGAGGGCAAGAGGCGAGAGATGGAGCTGCTCGGATCGGTGCGGGAGTACGGCATGCGCATGGTCGGCCCCAATTGCTTCGGTGTGGTCAACACCGATCCCGAGGTGCGTCTGAATGCGACCTTTGGCAAGACCTTTCCGGACCCCGGCAGACTCGGCTTCATCACCCAGTCGGGTGCGATGGGTGAGGGGATAATGACAATGGCCAAGCAACTGGGCATTGGCTTTTCGATCGTGGCCTCGATTGGCAACAAGGCGGATATCTCCTCGAACGACATGCTCGAGTACTTCATGGATGATCCCAACACGGATGTCATTTTGATGTACATGGAGAATTTCGGTAACCCGCGCAAGTTCACTCAGATTGCCCGTGAGGTGTCGAAAGTGAAGCCGCTTGTGGCCGTGAAGTCGGGCCGGACGACGCTTGGGGCCAAGGCGGCCAGCTCGCACACCGGCGCGCTGGCCGGGCTGGATGTGGGGGTGGAGGCAGTGTTTGAACAGACGGGGGTTATCCGGGTGGACACGGTCGAGGAGTTGTTCGATGTCGCCATGGCCCTGAGCAAGCAGCCGGTCCCGAAAGGCAACCGCGTGGTGGTTGTAACCAACGCCGGCGGCCCGGGTATTCTGGCGACCGATGCCCTCATCAGCAATGACATGCAGATGCCCCCGCTGACATCGGCAACAGTGAAGCAGCTCAGGGAGCACATCTCGGCCGAGGCCTCTTTTGCGAACCCAATGGACATGGTGGCCGGGGCCGGTGGCAGAGAGTTCAGGATTACGCTGGAGGCGGTCAAGGGCGACAAGCGCTACGACACCATCCTGCCGATTTTCGTGCCACCGGTGACGATCGATCCCATGGATGTGGCTCGCAGCATTCAGGAGGCGCTGGCAGATACTGACAAGACAGTCATGGCGGCCTTTTTCGGTGCTTTCGGAGAGGGAATGCGCAGCAGCGCCATAGACTTTCTCAAGGAGCACGGTATCCCCACGTACTGGTTTCCGGAGGCAATTGCGAAGGTTCTCTCGCGGCTTGAGCGCTACCGTCAGTGGCGAGACCGGCCGCGTCCCAAATTCCGTAAGTTCAAGGTGGACACAGCCCGCGTACAGAGTATTGTCGATGCTGCCATTGGCAAGGGGGCAAAGGAGGTAACCATCGTGGGCGACGAGGCGATCCAGGTCCTGCAGGCCTACGGCATTCAGGCCGCCGGCTATCGTTATGCCTCATCGGCCCGGGAAGCTGTCGAAGTGGCCGAGGCGATGGATTACCCGGTGGTCATGAAAGTCAACACGCCCGCCATGCTTCACAAGACCGAGGCCGGGGCCGTCATGGTCGACCTTCGCTCCGACAAGGAGGTCAGGGACGCCTTTCGCGAGTTGCAGAAGCGAGTGAAAGACAGCATAACCTCCGATGAACAGTTCTCGGTCGCCATGCAGGAGATGATCGGCGGTATCGAAACGGTGATTGGCATGACCACCGATCCATCGTTCGGACCCTTGATGATGTTCGGGTTGGGCGGCATCTATGTCGAGGTGATGAAGGATGTCGCCTTCCGCATTCACCCCCTGAGCACATCGGGAGCGGCCGACATGATTCGCACGATTCGCTCCTATCCGCTGCTGACAGGGTTCCGTGGAGCGCCGTCCGTTGATCTGGCGACGATAGAGGAAACACTGCTGCGGCTGTCGCAGTTGGTGGGCGATTTCACCTGTTTCGACGAGATTGATATCAACCCGTTTATCGTATCGCCTGATACGACTAAGTGCAAGGCAGTCGACGCTCGGTTCATCATCCGGATGCGGTGACACTCTTGCGTCGGCTCAACGTATGTGCCATATATACGGTAACCGGGTAGACCCATAGTGTGGGAGAATACATGAGATACGAACTACGATCGATCGGTTTGTGGAGCGCGTTCAAGATCCTGTTTATGTTCAACCTGATCGCCGGCTTCGTCGTCGGCCTGATATACGCCCTGATGTTCTCATTTATCATGACGCTTGCCTCCCAGATGCCCGGCATGCCGATGCAGCAGCTTCAGTCGGTGGGTGTGTCAACCGGAGCCTTGGTGATCATTCTGCCGATCATGTTTTCGCTCGGATCGGCGGTTTTCAACACCATCATTGGCTTTGTCGCGGCCCTTATGTACAATGCACTGGCTCATCTCGTCGGCGGTCTGGAGTTGAATCTCCAGGTTCAGACCGAACCGCACCACGAGATGTCCGCTGCGAGACCCGCCACCGTCGGACCGTCAGGCCATGCTCATGGGTATACGGCACCGGCACCCGGAGCGCCGCCGCACCAGCATACGCCGCCACCACCGCCACCGTCCACACCGGCCGAACCACCACCTCAGAGACCGCCGTCGGAGCAGCCGGGGAGCCGTGACGATAACGACAGACCGAACCAACCACCAGCCTGACCCGGAGCAGTCACAGGGTAGCATACAACATGAGTTCAACACCTGTAAGAGTCCGTATCGCCCCCTCACCGTCGGGCTATCTCCACGTGGGGACAGCGCGCACCGCTATTGCCAATTTTCTGTTTGCTCGTCACTACGACGGCCGGTTCGTCATTCGTATTGAGGACACCGACAAGGAGCGCTCGCGTCCTGAACTGATCGAGCCGATCATTGAGGCCCTGCGCTGGCTGGGGATCGAGTCCGATGAGCCGCTGGTATATCAGTCGCAGCGACTCGAGCAGTACGGGCGATTTGCTCAGAAGATTCTTGATGCCGGTCATGCCTATCGCTGCTTCATGACGCCGGAAGAGATCGACGCGGAGCGCACTCTGGCCCGCGAACAGAGGCGGAACCCGGACTACCGCACGCCCTCACTGTCTCTGAGCGAGGATGAAATCCAGTCGCGGGTGGCCGCCAACGAGCCGCACACGATCCGGCTGAAGATACCCGATGGCGAGACCACTTTCCAGGACATGGTCTCGGGACATCTGAAGAAGGCCAATGTTGATCTGGAGGATTTGGTGTTGGCCCGTTCCGATGGCACCGCCACGTACAACCTTGCGGTGGTGGTGGACGATCATGAGATGGGCATCAGCCACGTGATTCGCGGCAATGATCATATCACCAACACCTTCAAGCAGATGCACATCTATCGTGCCCTTGGCTGGGAGTCGCCGGTTTTCGGGCATCTGCCGCTTATTCTGCGGCCTGACAAGAAGAAAGTGTCCAAACGTCTGGGCGACAAAGATGTTAATGAATACCAGACAGAAGGCATCCTGCCCGAGGCGATGTTCAACTACCTGTGTCTGCTGGGCTGGTCGCCGAAAGAAGACCGCGAGGTATTCACGGTCACGGAGTTGATTGAGCGCTTCACGGAGAGAAATTTCAACGCCTCCAATGCCGTCTTCGATGAGGAGAAGCTGTTGGCCATAAACAAGGCGCATATCATGCTCAAGAGCGATCATGAACTGGCGGTGATCGTGGCGCCGTTATTGGTGGAGGCCGGGCTGACGACCAAGTACTGGCTGGAAACCCGATGGGAGTACCTGCGCCATGTTGTCGGGCTGCTCAAGGAGCGGGTGACGCGTCTGGACGACTTCGCGCCTCAGAGCGGGTACTTCTTCCAGTCTGACTACACCTACGACGATCAGGCCGCTGCGAAGCATTTCACGCCGGAAGCGGCGGAGCACTTGCAGCAGTTGTATGAGCGCTATGAGTCACTGACGCAGTTTGATGCCGAGGCGCTGGAGCAGTCGCTGTCGGCCCTTGCTGACGATCTGGGTATCAAACGCGCGCGGTTGATTCATCCTGCCAGGTTGGCGGTATCGGGGGTTCCCGCGGGTCCCAGCCTGTACCACATGCTGGAAGTACTCGGCAGGCGGGCCGTACTGGAACGTCTGCAAAGAGCCATTGAACACATTCACAGGTATAGTTCGTAACACGTATACATGTTTGACAGACAGGATCACATATGACTGACGACAAACAGAAGGTCGCCGAGATCCTCAGGCGCGCCATCAAGGGCGAGGAGGATGGCTACAAGTTCTATGATCTGCTTTCGAAGAAAGCGACGAACCCGGAAGCCCGGCGGAAACTCGAGAACCTGCGCGATGACGAGAAACGGCACCGCGAGACGCTCGTTGAGATATTCCACGACGAGATCGGTCCGGACATCGGCGATTTGCCGGAAAAGGGGATCGGTGCCCTGGCGGAGGTTTTCCGCAAGGGACATCTGGAAGAGCGAAAGACGGAAATGGAATTCATCGATCTGGCGATCGAGGCCGAGCTGGCCGCGACCGACTACTATCATCAGCAGCGTGATGCAGTCGATGACCAGAACTGGAAGAAGGTTTTTGACCAGCTGGCCACCGAGGAGCACACGCACTTTGAGTTGCTTCAGGCCGAACGTGATGCTCTCTCTGGCAACTACTATTGGTTCGGTTATGATAGTGGCGCTCCACTGGAACATTGACATCAAACGTATCTGGTGTCATGATGGACAATTGGGATCGAGAAGGTTCTGCAGGAGGATGACAGATGGCTTGGGTCTGCAATGTGTGCGGATACGTTGAAGATGAGGGAAGCCCGCCGTCGACCTGCCCGGTTTGCGGTGCGCCTGAAAACGAGTTTCTGGAGCGGTTCGAAGATGATGACGATACTCTCCTGAACTCGGACGATGACGACGAACTGGATGATTTCGAGAAGGACCTGTTTGCTGATTACGATGAGTGAGTGCCTATGAACAGGGATTCATCCCCACAGGTTAGTCAGCGCCAGCTCAGGCCGGGGGATACCGCCCCGGACTTCACTTTGCCGACTCACAACGAGGGCGAACTGAACCTGGCCTGGTATCGGGGACGGCAGAATGTTGTGCTGGCTTTCTATCCCGGCGATTTCACTCCGGTGTGCTCGGCGCAGATTCCCGGGTATCAGCAGGTGCTGGGGACGATTGAGCAGTACAATGCCAAGCTCCTGGGCATATCCGTTGATTCGCTGGCCGTTCACCAGGCCTGGGCGAAATCCATGGGCGGTTTGGGTTATCCTCTGATGTCGGACTTCTACCCGCATGGCGAGGTGGCCAGGAAATACGGCGTGTTTGACGAGAAATGGGGCGTGGCTCAGCGGGCGGTGTTTGTGATCGACAAGAAGGGAGTCATTCGGTACATCGAGCGTACCATGTTCAGTGAGCTGCCCAGCAATGAGGAGTTGTTCCGCCAGTTGGCGGCGCTGCCGGACTGAGGACCGGCCGTCGCATTCGGTGAACCGCCACGAAGCCGCGCTGTTACATCACATACGGTGTATCAGCCTCCCTGGGATGGAATCGGATAACCGCCGTCGCTGCCGCAGGCGTGTTGTGGGGTTGCCACAGTCTGGCGGGTGACAGACCGAGTGACGGCGAGTGGTGATTCGACTTCGGGACTGCCCAGGGGTTCCGCCGTTGTGTGTGCTGAGCAGTTGATTCCAGGAGTTGCCTGTTGATGACGACGCGTTCGACAGCAAATGACGTTTTCGACATCACCTTTATTGGGGCCGGGCCGGTGGCCATGTATGGGATGTACTATGCCGGTCTGCGCATGACTCGGTTCAAGGCGATCGACATGCTCGATCAGGTCGGCGGCGGGTTGATGGCTCTCTACCCGGAGAAGTATATCTATGATGTCGCCGGGTTCCCCAGGATCCTTGCCAAAGACCTGACGGCCCAGTTTCAGCAGCAGGCTACGCAGTATCCGCACGAACTCTGTCTGGGTGAGAAGGTGACTCATCTGGAGCGCCGGGACGATGGTGTCATTGAGCTGACGACCACCCTCGGGCGCCATCTCTCGAAAGTGGTGATTGTCTGCGCCGGTCTGGGGGCTTACATCCCGCGCTCGCTGGACATTCCCAATATCAAGGAGCTGGAAGGGCGTGGTGTCTTTTATTTCGCCCGCAACCTTGAGGTCTTCCGGGGGAAGAACGTGTTGATTGTCGGGGGCGGGGACTCGGCCTTTGACTATTCGCTCATGCTGGAACCGGTAGCTTCGAAGGTCGTGCATATCCACCGCAATGACTTCTTCAGTGCACACGAAGACACCGTACGCCGTGTGCGCGAATCCTCGGTTGAGCTGAAGGTCCCGTTCTGGGAACTGAAGCAGATTGAGGGAGACGATTGGGTGCGCAAGGCAACAATCGTGCAGTCGCAGACCGGCGAGACAATAGAGATGGCCGTAGACGCCATCGTGCTGAACATCGGTTTCCTCACCAACCTTGGGCCGATAGAGAACTGGGGGTTGAAAATCGAGAAAAACGCCATTGCTGTGGACTCGCGGATGCGTACAAATGTTGAGGGCGTGTATGCCGCCGGTGATATTGTTACCTACGACGGCAAACTGAAGCTGATTTCCATCGGCTGCGGAGAGGTTGCGGTTGCGGTTAACAACGCTCGCAATTATCTCAACCCGAAGGCCAAGGTTAGTCCGGGGCATTCAACGGATCGGCATGAGCTGGTCATGAAGAAAGTGAAACGGAAGATGGCAGAGGCAGGCGGAACCGGCACCGCTGACGGGAAGACGCAGGTGCAGCAAACACCAGAGGAGAGCTGATGTATTTTTCGCTCCCAAGAGAATACCGCGAAGCATCGATCGAGCAGCTCAGGGACCGTATTCGGGCCGCCAAGTCCCGTCTGGGGAGCCGACTCGTCATTCTGGCACATCATTATCAGCGAGTCGAGATTGTCGAGTTCGGTGATCATCTCGGCGACAGCTACGCTCTTTCGAAGACTGCCTCACAGCAGGAGAAGGCCGAGTATATCGTCTTTTGCGGTGTCCACTTCATGGCGGAGTCGGCAGACATTCTGACCGATGAACGCAAGACCGTCTACTTGCCCAATCCCCTTGCGGGCTGCCCAATGGCCGACATGGCCGAGATGGCCGATGTGCTGGCGGCTTGGGAGTATCTTGGTGAGATCGGCAGCAGGGACAAGATCGTTCCCATATCCTACATGAACACGACCGCCGGGCTGAAGGCTTTCACCGGACGCAACGGTGGTTTGATCTGCACCTCATCGAACGCCAAGTCGGCCATGAAGTGGGCCTTCGAGCAGAAAGAGAAGATCTTCTTTTTCCCCGATGAGCACCTTGGTTACAATACCGGCATCTGGTACGGATTGAAGCCCGAGGAAATGGTGATCTGGGACTTCTCCCGCGAGGATGGCGGCCTGAGCGCTAAGGACATTGAGCGGGCAAAGATTATCCTGTGGAAAGGGCACTGTCACGTACACACCAACTTCACCGCGGACCATGTCCGCGAGGTGCGCTCGAAGTACCCCGATGTGAAAGTAGTCGTTCACCCGGAATGTCCCCATGAAGTTGTCAAGCTGGCAGATGCTTACGGATCGACCAAGTTCATCGTGGAATACTGCGAGAAGGCCCCGCCAGGTTCGACTATAGCCATTGGAACCGAGATCAACCTGATCAACCGGATGGCCCTCACGTATCCCGATAAGACCATATTTGAGTTGTCCGGGCAGACCTGCCCGGTGTGCGCGAATATGTATCGCACGACGCTCAATGATCTGGCCTATTGTCTTGAGAGTCTCGATGACATCAAACCGATCTCAGTGCCCGAACCGACCCGTTCCGAGGCACTGATAGCGCTGGAGAAGATGCTGAGGATCGCATGAGAACTGCCAGAGGGGGCAAGTGACTGCGATGCTTGACTTTCGTGCCGGGGAAGGTATATTCCGGCCAATTATTATCTGGCATTGAACTGAGTACAAACAGAGGATGACATTTAAATGGCAATCGATGTTCTTGTTCCGCAGATGGGAGAGTCGGTCCTTGAGGGCACCATTCTTGAGTGGAAGGTGAAAGTCGGCGATGAGGTCAAGTATGACCAGCCGCTGGTGGAATTGATGACCGACAAGGTGAATGTCGAAATCCCCTCGGAAGCTGATGGCACTATCACTCAGATTCTGGCGAAAGAGGGGGATGTCGTCCCGGTTGGTACTCGTATCGCGGTCATTGATGACGGCAAAGCGGCGGGGAAGAAGGCTGCTTCCGACCAGAAGCCGGCCGCCGGGCCACAGCCGGCCGAACCGGCCGCTCCCGTAGCGTCAGCCGCCCCCAAGGCTCCCGCCAAACAGGGAACGGCCCCGGCAGGCAAGGGCAAGATGTCGCCCAAGGTCAAGATGCTCATCCGCGAATATGCCCTTGATCCTGCAACCATCGTGCCGACCGGCAAGGATGGTTTGGTGACGGTTCAGGATGTTGAGGATGCTGTTGCCGCTCGCAGCGCCGATGCCGGCTTCACTCGTCAGACCATTCCGTCACCGGCGCCGACTACGGCTCCCGGCGCTTCGGGTGCGCCGGTCGCAGCGTCTGCGGCCCCCCAAGCACCGACTCCTGCTGAACCGAAGGTGAAGGTGCAGGTGCCCGTATTCGAGCCGCTGCCGGAGTCGCAGCGGGAACGCCGCGAACCGGTTGTCGGCATCCGCAAAATGATCTCGGATCACATGGTCCGTTCGGTGCAGACCTCGCCGCATGTGACGACGTTCGAGGACGTCGACATGACGGCGCTGGTTGACTACCGCGAGCGTATCAAGAGGGAGTTTCGCGAAACGTACGGCGCCAATATCACCTACATGCCCTTCATCATGAAGGCGGTGTGCATCGCGCTCAAGGAGTATCCGAAGCTCAATGCCTCCATGACCGAGAAAGAGATCATCTACAAGAATTACTTCAATATCGGGATCGCGGTAGCGCGTGAGGAAGGGCTGATTGTACCGGTCATCAGGAACGCCGACAGGAAATCAATAGTCGAGATCGCTGTCGAAATCGCCCAGATCGGCGAACGGGCGCGCAAGAACCAGCTTTCTCCTGATGATGTCTCCGGTGGCACTTTTAGTCTGACGAATGCCGGTATGTTCGGGGCGATGGCTTCGACGCCGATAATCAACCAGCCGCAGGTGGCCATTCTGGGTATTCACGCGATAGTGAAGCGACCCTGGGTCGTTGACGACGAAATCAAGATTCGTCACATCTCCAGTTTTGGGCTGTCGTTCGATCATCGCCTGATCGACGGCCATACAGCCGTGCAGTTTCTGCACCGGGTCGTCGGGTTCCTCGAGAGTCCCGCCGGTATGGTGCTGCATCTTCGATAGCTTATGAGCTTGCCGACCGACCAACGCTACGGCTGGGTTCTGCAACTGGGGCGTGTCGACTATGAGCGCGCCCTGTCCTGGCAGCGTGGCCTCGTGAAAATGCGCCGCGAAGGAATGGCGCGTGACACGATTATTCTGGTGGAGCATCCGCCGGTAGTGACGGTCGGACGTGACGGTCATGTGGAGAACTTCGACAAGACGAAGTGCACGCCGATCAAGGTCGAGCGTGGGGGAGACGTCACGTATCATGGTCCGGGTCAGCAGGTGGCCTACTTCATATTCAATCTGACCCGGCGCGGCCGCGACCTGCACCGGTTCATGGATGATATCCAGCGGGGTGTCATTGCCACGCTGAAAGCCTGGGGGCTGTCCGGTCGCAAGGACGATCAGTATACCGGCGTGTGGGTTGACCAGAAGAAGATTGCCTCGGTCGGTATCGCTGTCAAGAACTGGATTACGTATCACGGTGTCGCGATCAACGTGAACACCGATCTTGCTGACTTCGCACAAATCAATCCATGCGGGTTGCAGGCCGAGGTGATGACTTCGGTGAAGGACCTGACAGGGAACAATGTGCCGCTTTCCGAGTTCAGCAAGGTACTCATAGATGAGTACTCCCGTGTCTTCGAGACCATGTTCACCCCGGTCAGGCTCGAGGAGCTGGCCGAGGACGTGGAGTCACAGGCGGGCGGGTACACGATCTAAGGCACCGAAACTCACCACATATTGCCGCGCAGGCGGATAAGGGAGAGACTGAGATGGATCTCAAAGGCAAGGTTGCGTTTATTTCGGGGGGAACACGGGGCATCGGTTTTGAGGTTGCCAGGAAGCTCGCCGAGCGGGGTGCGGATATCGAGGTTGCGTATTTTCGCAGTCGCGGCGACGCCGAGAAAGCGGTGGAACTGATCAAGTCACTGGGTGTGCAGTGCTACGCCCATCGCGTCAACATGGGTAATGCTGAGCAGATTCCCAGTATCTTCGAGAAGATCAGGGAAGACTACGGCAAGCTGGATATTCTGGTGTCCAATGCGGCGCTGGGCCGTTATGGCGACGCCATGAAACTGGATTCCAGGTCATGGGAACTGTCCATGCACACTAACGCCAGGGCATTCATTCAGTGTGTGCAGTTTGCCTCGGAGATGATGCCTTCAGGGGGGCGGATAATCGCCTTGTCGTCGCTTGGCTCCACCCGGTACATACCCGGCTATGCGGCCATCGGTGCCTCCAAGGCGGCGCTGGAGAACATGGTGCGCTATGCTGCCATCGAGCTGGCCGAGAAGGGTGTTACGGTGAATTGCGTGTCCGGCGGCTTTATCGACACCAATGCCCTCAAGGTGTTCCCGAACTACGATGAACTGCTGCAGCGGGTCAAGGAACGGACGCCGTTCAAGCGCATCGGTACCCCGCAGGAGGTCGCCAATGTTGTCGCCTTCCTTGCCTCGGAGGAGTCCAGTTAGATTACCGGTCAGTCAATCATCGTCGATGGCGGGTTCTCATTGATGTAGCCGTGGCTGAGTGCCGAACCGGCGGTGGCAAACAGAAAGGCCGCCTGCCGGCGGCCGTCGCATTCGTCCTGCATTTCGTTCGTGTTGGGCGGTTACCAGATGCCGAGAATGTCTTTGGCCAGATCGGAGGCCATCTCCCTGGGATCCCAGGGCGGGTCCCAGACGAGGCTGACCTCGACCTCGGATACTCCGTCCATGGCGGACACCTCGCGATGCACCTCGGTCAGCAGTTGTTCGCCGAAGGGGCAGGCCGGCGTGGTCAGGGTCATCTTGACCAGCACCTTGCCGGAGTCCTCGACTGCGACATCATAGATCAGCCCCAGGTCAACAATGCCGATCCGTATCTCCGGATCATGGATCGGCTTGAGAGCATTCATGACATCTTCGGGTGTCGGTACAGCCACAGCAGAGTACTCCCTGTCATTCGGTGTTCTCGGTTGATGTGGTTTTGTTGGTGATCGTCCCCGCCTCCCAGTTCTTGATGCCCTGGATGAAAGTCACCCAGGCCAGCAGGGCGCACTTGACGCGCACGGGGAAGTTGCGGACACCCTGCAGGGCCTCCAGGTCCTCGGAGTCCTCGGGCAGATCGGCGTGCTCGCCCTTGAGCATCCTGCGTACGGCCTCGGCTGTGCGCTTGACCTCGTCGATCGATTTGCCCTTGACCAGTTCGGCCAGCATCGACCCCGACGCCACCGAGATGGCGCATCCTCGGCAGTCGACATGGACGTCTTTGACTTTCTCGTCTTCAATCTCCAGCTCCAGGTTCAGTTCATCACCGCAGGAGGGGTTGGAGCCGGCGCTGGTGATATCGATTCGTCCGATCGGTTTGTTGCCGCGGGGTGACCGGTAGTGGTCCAGGATTATCTCCCGATACATGTCGTCAAGGGAACCGCTCATAGTCCGAAATAACTCCTCATCTCTTTGAGCATGTTGGCCAGGTAGTCGATTTCAGCTTTCGTGTTGTAAATATACACCGAAGCTCGAGCTGTGGCAACCTTGCCCATCAAACGCATGAGCGGCTGGGCACAATGGTGTCCGGCCCGAATAGCGATGCCTTTGCTGTCGAGCCAGGTGCTGATATCATGCGGATGCAGCTGACTGTCAGTGAACGAGATGGCGCCTCCACGCTGGGCGGCGTCCATCGGCCCCTGGATGTCGATACCCTCTATGGCGCTCAGTTTGTCAAGCGCGTACTGTGTCAGTTCGATCTCGCGACGGCGGACGGCGTCCATGCCAAGATTGTCGAGGTAGTGCAAGGCGGCGTCGAACGCGACGACATCGGCGATGTTCGGCGTGCCGCCCTCGAACTTGTTCGGCAGTTCGGCCCAGGTGACCTTGTCGAAATGCACCTGGCTGATCATCTCCCCGCCGAGGATGAACGGGGGCATACGCTCCAGTAGCTCCTCGCGTCCCCACAATATGCCTACCCCGGTCGGTCCCAGCATTTTGTGCGCGCTGAAGGCATAGAAATCCACGCCGAGTTCGAGCACGTTGACCGGCATGTGCGGCGCCGCCTGGGCACCGTCGCCGAGCACAATGGCACCGACCTTGTGTGCCTTTTCTGCCAGTTCGGCTACCGGGGGCACTGTGCCCAGAACGTTAGACATATGAGTAATGGCCAGCAGTTTGGTGCGCCTGTTGATCAGCTCATCGATACTGCTCAGATCAAGATGCCCGCAGATCGTGATCGGTATCTGCCTGAGAACAGCCTGCTTGCGTTCCGCGAGTTTCACCCAGGGAACCAGGTTGGCGTGGTGCTCCATCTGTGTGATGAGTATCTCATCCCCCGCCTTGACATTCTGCTCGGCCCAGGTATACGCCACCAGGTTGATTGAGTCAGTGGTACCGCCCGTAAAAATGACCTCGTGTGGCTTGACGCCGCCAATGAACTGAGCCACGTGCTCGCGAGTATGCTCATACGCCTCGGTAGAACGCTCCGAGAGCGTGTGCAGACCACGATGGATATTGGCGTTGAGCTTTCGATAGTACTCGATAATGGCGTTAATCACCTCGCGTGGTTTCTGGGTCGTGGCCGCGTTGTCCAGATATACCAGAGGGTGCCCACCGATTCTTTGATGCAGAATGGGGAAATCGGCCCGTATCTTTTCCGAGTCGAGGCGCCTGGGTTCTCTGAGAGTGACGGCATGCGAGTTAAGGCCCGATGTATCAGGCTGGGTGGACATACACTACCTCAATGTATCTGCGCGGCGATCTTACTCACACCTGACCAGGATATCATCGCCGTCGATTTTCACTTCATACGTATCGATGCCGACCACGGCCGGCGGAGCCTCGACGGCTCCCGTTACGATATTGAACCGGGCGCCATGGCGCGGACAAATGACCTGGTGGTTCTTAAGGCGACCATCCGAGATGGGGGCGCTGTCATGAGAGCACTCATCGGCAAAGGCATAGAACCCGTCGGCTGTATGTGCCACAACCACGCGGTCATGGCCAATGGTGAAGGCCCTCATGCTCCCTTCAGGGATATCCGACATTATTGCCACTTTGACGAACCCGGCCATGATTACAGTCCCTCCAGTCGGCTGATGACATAGTCGTCAATACGCTGCCTCAGGTCCTCCGGTACTTTCGAGAGAGAATCCTCGAAGAAGCCGCGAACGATCATGCGCACAGCCTGCTCCGGGTCGATCCCGCGCGCTCCCAGGTAGAAGACCTGTTCGGGATCGATCGGCCCGATCGTGGCGCCGTGACTGCACTGCACGTCCTCGTTGAGGATCTCCAGTTCCGGGATAGTCTCGGCACGGGTACCGCGATTCAGGAGCAGATTGCGGTTCTCCTGGTAAGCTTCACAGGTTTTGGCGAACTGCTCGATTCGAATCAATCCCGTATAGGCCGACATTGCTCTGTCGCGCAGCACCACCTTCATGTCAATGTCGGAGTGCGTGTTGCCTCCGCTATGGTGGTGCAGCGTGTGGTTGTCGAAGTGCTGGCGACCGGTGCCGAAAAGAACACCGTACATCTGGCTGTCGGCCCCCGGTCCGTTGAGTGTGACGCCGAAGTTCTGCTTGGAGAGGTTGGCGCCAAAAGCCAGCGGGAAGGTCAGCATGCTGGCTCCGCGCTCGATCCGGGCCCGGTGAGTCAGGTAGGAGTTGGTACCCCGTCCCTGACGCTGCAGCATCACATAGCGCGTGCGGCTGTCCTGCCCGCCGAAGATCTCGACAGCGCCGTTCGAATATGTCACGCCCGAATCGATATCGTCTGCACCGCCGGCGTACTCGTCAATCACCGTGATCTCGGCATTTTCCTCGACCACGATCAAGGTACGGGGGAACTGCGCCGAGCCGGGGTTGCCCGCTTCGCGCAGTAAGTGCACCGGCTTTGACAACGTCGTGCCGCGCGGGACATAGACGAATATCCCGTCGTTGAACAGGGCGCAGTTGAGGGCCTCAAATTTGCCGCCGGTCTCGTTGACCAGCCCAAACAAGCGGGACTCGACTATTTGTGGGTGGCTTGCAATCGCGTCCGAGAGTGTCGATACCACCACCTTCTGGCGCTTCAACTCTTCGCCGGCGTGGACTGTGATATCGCGCCCGCCGTGACTGATCACCAGGCCACTGATGCTGCCCTCTTCAAGGTGCTTCATCTCCAGCTTCTCGACATCGTCGGCCTTCTCGCGAAACGCCGAGTCAACCATCTGATCGTGCCGTATTTCGAACACGGCCGGATCGGTGTAGCGCCACAGGTGCAGACCGCGCCGCGGCAGGGGCTGGCTGTTGAAGTACTCGCGCGCCTTTTCACGGCGACGCTTCAGCCAGACGGGACCGCGAAGCAGCTCCGGGGCCAGTTCCGGGATCTGTATCGGTGTATCTGTCGTGGTACCGACAATTGCTGCAGTGTTGCTCATATCAGCCAATAGATCCTTCCATTTCAAGTTCGATCAAGCGGTTCAGTTCAACCGCATACTCCAGCGGCAGTTCCTTCGTGAACGGCTCCATGAAGCCATTGACGATCAGAAGCCGGGCGTCATCCTCGGACAACCCGCGCGAGGTCAGATAGAACAACTGCTCCTCGGCCACCTTGGAGACGCGCGCCTCGTGTTCGACCCGCACCTGATCGTTGTCGATCTCCATGGTCGGGTAGGTGTCACTGCGCGCGTTCTCACCGATCAAGAGGGCATCGCACTCGACCGAAACCTTGGCGTTCTGGGCGTTCTTGTGGATCTTCACCAGCCCGCGATACGTGGCCCGCCCGTTGTCCTTGGAGATGGACTTGGACGTGACGCGAGAGGACGTGTTCGGCGCGGCATGAATCACCTTGGCGCCGGCATCCTGATGCTGGTCAATCCCGGCAAACGCCACCGAGAGGATTTCGCCTTTGGCGCCTTCACCGAGAAGCTGGATGCACGGATACTTCATGGTCAGCCGGGAACCGATGTTGCCATCGACCCACTCTACGGTGGCATTCTTGTGGGCCGAGGCACGCTTGGTTACCAGATTGTAGATGTTGCGCGCCCAGTTCTGGATTGTCGTGTACCGGATATAGGCATCATCGAGCGCCAGCAGCTCCACGACCGCCGAGTGCAGGCTGTCGGTTGAGTAGACCGGCGCCGTGCAGCCTTCGATGTAGTGGACGCGGGAGCCTTTGTCCGCGATAATCAGGGTCCGCTCGAACTGCCCCATGTTCTCCGCGTTGATGCGGAAGTAGGCCTGCAGCGGTACCTTGACGTCAACCCCCGGCGGTACGTAGATAAACGACCCGCCGGACCAGACCGCCGTGTTAAGAGCGGCGAACTTGTTGTCCATCGACGGAATGACACTGCCGAAGTACTTCCTGACGATCTCCGGATGTTCGCGCAGGCCGGAGTCCATGTCCAGAAAAATGATCCCCTGATCGGTCAACTCCTGTTTCATGGAGTGGTAGACGACCTCGGACTCGTACTGGGCGGAGACACCGCCAAGGAAGCTCTTTTCGGCCTCGGGGATTCCCAGGCGGTCGAACGTTTTGCGAATATATTCCGGGACATCGTCCCAGCTTTTTTCCTGCTTCTCGATCGGTTTCATGAAGTAGTAGATGTTGGCGAAATCGATCTCGTTGAGCAGAGGGGTATTGCCCCAGCCGGGGGTTGGCTTGGCCAGGAAGATATCCAGCGCTTCGTGACGAATATCGGCCATCCACCGCGGTTCGTTCTTCATCTGGGAAATCATCTCCACGACCTCGTGGCTGACTCCTTTGGCGCCCTTGTGGAAGTACTCCACCGGATCCCTGAACCCGTATTTGGCGCCGTAATCCTCATTGAGGCGCTGCAGTTGTTCGTTTTGCTGGTTGCGTGCTGTATCGGCCATAATTTACACCTCCAGTTTCTCCGCGACCTGCTTCTCAAGCCACTCGTAGCCGGACTCCTCAAGCTTCAGGGCCAGTTCCGGACCGCCCGACTGCACGAACTGACCGGCCATCATCACGTGGACCTTGTGCGGTTTGACGTAGTTGAGCAGTCGCTGGTAGTGAGTAACCAGAAGCAGGGCGTTGGTGTCGTTGTGGAATCGATTGATGCCTTCGGAGACGGTCTTGAGGGCATCGATGTCCAGTCCGGAGTCGGTCTCATCCAACAGGGCCAGCTTGGGCCGCAGCATGCTCATCTGCAGAATCTCAAGCCGTTTCTTCTCGCCGCCGGAGAATCCCTCGTTCAAGTAACGGGAGGCAAATGAGCGTTCGATTTCAAGCTCATTCATCGCCGTTGTGAACCACTTGCGGAAATCCGACATGTCGGCTTCCTTGCCGCGGTGGGATTGAATGGCGGCCCGCATGAAATTGGCCACCGTCACACCGGGGATTGCCAGCGGATACTGGAAAGCCAGGAACAGGCCTGCGCGCGAGCGCTCATCAGGCTCCATCTCCAGAAGGTCCTGACCATTGAGCCGCACTGTCCCTTTGGTGATCTTGTACAATGGATGTCCCATCAGGGCATTGGAGAGCGACGACTTGCCGGAACCGTTGCGGCCCATGATGGCATGAATCTCGCCGGGCATGATCGACAGCGATACGCCCTTGACCACTTCGGTGCCCTCAACCTCGACATGGACATCGTGAAATTCGAATATCGGTTGCTTGTCAGACATGGACTATTGATCCTTCTCTATGTTTACTTTCTTCATCTTCTTTTATCTTCTCGTATACTGAGGCCTATCCCTTCTCGCCGTGCGCCGTCTTTCCGACTGCGAGCACGACACCTGTCGGCGGGGGGCCAGACTCAAGCCGAGCCTGATCGTTGAGCACATCCTGCACCGTCCGCGCTCTGAGCTGCTCGGAGATGAAGCCCGCGAGACCATCGAGCACGTTGTGAACACTACACTGGTCCTCGTGCACGCATCGGTCGAGCTGACCGGTGAACTTCTCACAGTGATGAGGGTCGATCAGGGGGCCACCGAGGGCCGTGATCACCTCAAGCAGATTGATGTCTTCGGGCGAGCGGGCGATTGTGAAACCGCCGGTACGGCCGCGCTCCGCCGTTACCAGCCCCTCCTGGCGAAGAATCGACAGGAGTTTCGAGGCATAGGGGACGGACAGGCCTTCCTGTTCGGCGACCTCGGAGATCGACATCTGGCCCTTGGGGCCGCGCCGAGCCAGGGCCAGCAGGCATCGTAGCCCGTATTCTTCCAGTGCTGAAATGCGCATATCTTCGTTTCTCGATTCCGGTCGTGTGTTATGCCTGTCCTAATCCTCACATGATCGGTCAGGATAAGCAATTATTACCGTTCCGTAAAGTATTATTCTAAACATCGGGCAGAAAAACTGGTTCCGGAAATCGGGACTGGAAACCGGGAAAACGACACTTCAGGCGTGTTCAGCCGTCCGGCCGCTGATCAAACGGGTCGATTGTCCCCACAACGCTGCTGCGTTGGCCACCGGCAATGGCCGAGAGAACGCCCTGCGCGATCTGGTCGTCAGTCAACCCGCGCGAGCCATCGTCCGAGGCTGTCCATCCAAGGATAACCTCATGGTAGATAACGTGATCAAGCTGCTCGGCGAACTTCCGTGCGCGGAATGTGCGTTGGTCGTCATTCAGTGCCGGATCGGCTGCCGACCAGTTGAGGACATCCCAGTAATGACAGGTATGGTTGAGCGCATCAAGAAACTGGGCGATTAGCCCGGTTGCCTGTGGCGCCGACAGGTCGTTGATGTAGCTGATGACATGTGCGTACGGGCCGTGAACAGCCGCTGCGGCATCAAGTTTGTCGATCAGCAAGGCAGTATCGCGGTAATCATGGTGCACAGCGTTGAACCTCCCACCGACGGCATGGATGCGCTCTCCCAGCACCAGTAGTCCCTCGCTGTCGCGGGCGACGACTGTAACGGTATGTCGCTGGCGGCCCAGACCGACAGCCACCCCGGCCAGTTTGCCGGTCCCGCCGATGATGAGTGAGTGGGGCATATGAGTCCGTTTTCGGGTTGCATGATTATCGTGTCGCAAAGGTACGCAATTGATTCACTCATGGCAAGGTTCTGGGAAAAAACGACGGCCGGTCCTTGCCTGTATCGTTCTCAGTGGCTATAATCGTGGGATCAATCGCGCTGCCGGTGGCATCGATCACAAAGCGTGAGCAGACGTCGATGAGTACGAACTGATATAGACAAGGCAGGACGACTATGAAAGAACTGTTGTCGGGCAATGAGGCTATCGCGCGCGGCGCCTGGGAGGCCGGGGCGCGTATGGCGGTTGCCTATCCCGGAACGCCTTCAACCGAGATTCTGGAGACTATGGCGGCGCGCCATCGCGAGGTGTGCTCGCAGTGGTCGCCGAACGAGAAGGTTGCTTATGAGGTTGGGATCGGCGCCTCTCTGGGTGGGGCGCGGACCCTGGTCTGCATGAAGCACGTTGGTGTCAATGTTGCCGCGGATCCCTTCATGACCCATGCCTACACAGGCGTCAATGCCGGCTTTGTGCTTGTCACGGCCGATGATCCCGAGATGCACTCATCACAGAATGAGCAGGACAACCGCTTCTTTGCGCGGTTTGCCAATGTGCCGCTCCTGGAGCCGTCGGATTCACAGGAGGCGCGCGACATGACCATTGCCGCCTTCCAGATCTCAGAGGAGTATGACACGCCGGTCATCGTTCGTGTTACCACGCGCATCTCGCACTCTAAGGGAGTGGTGGCAGTCGGTGAGCGCATATCGGCACCGGAAAGGGTATTTGTCAAAGATGCCCCCAAGTATGTCATGGTGCCGTCCAACGCCCAGAAACGTCACGTGGTTGTTCGCGGCCGCCTGGAGAAACTCCGCCGCTTCACAGAGCGGACGCCGTTCAATGTTGTCGAAGGGAACGGATCGAAGGTCGGTATCATCACCGGAGGCGTTGCTTACCAGTATGCCAAGGAGGTGCTGCCCGGGGCTGACTATCTGAGGCTTGGATTCAGCTATCCGTTGCCGCTGGAGAAGATTGCGGCATTCGTCAAGTCGCACGAGACGGTCCTCGTGGTTGAAGAACTGGAGCCGTTCTATGAGGATCAGATCCGCGCCGCCGGCATCATGGTCGAGGGGAAGAAATTCTTCGGTCATCTTGGGGAGCTGTCGCCCTACCGGGTTGCTGAGGGCCTGAAGGCGGCGGGCGTCATCGATAAGGTGGAGGTGAGCAAGATCTCTCCGGTGGAGAATATGTTCCCGCGTCCGCCGGTGTTGTGTCCCGGCTGTCCGCACCGCGGCGCTTTCATGGCACTGCGCAAGCTGAAAGTGGCCGTGACCGGCGATATCGGCTGCTACACGCTCGGGTTCACCAAGCCGTTGAGCGCCATGGACACCTGCATCTGTATGGGCGCCTCCATCGGCACGGCTATCGGAATGGAGAAGGTGCACGGCTATGCCAAGGGAGCAGTGGCCGTCATCGGCGATTCCACTTTCCTGCATTCCGGTGTGACGGGACTGATGGACGCCGTCTACAACAACAGCAACGTGACGGTCATGATAGTCGACAACAGCGCCACCGCCATGACCGGCGGTCAGCAGCACCCGGCCACCGGACGCACACTCATGGGGGAGCCGGCGGGGACAGTTGATATCGGCCAGCTGGTGCAGGCGCTGGGGGTCAAGAACTACCGCGCCGTGGATCCGTACGATTACGATCAGGTGCTCGAGACGATCAAGGAGGAGATGGCCAAGGACGGGCCCTCGGTGATCCATACCAAGCGTCCCTGTGTGCTGATGCCCAAGCGCATCATGGAGGAGCCGTATGTGGTTGATCTGGAGAAGTGCAACGCTTGTGGCGCCTGTTTCCGGATCTCCTGCCCGGCGATTGCCGCTCACGAAAGCACTGAGCGCGGTCATCATAAGGCTGTTATCGATACAACGCTGTGCACCGGGTGTACGCTCTGTTCGCAGATCTGCCCCGAGGAAGCAATCATCCTCAAGAGCCACATGGTGGAGGTGTAGGTGATATCATGGAAAAAGATCGGTTCGATATACTGATAGTTGGGGTCGGCGGCCAGGGCGTTCTGCTGGCCTCGGAGATAATCTCGGAGGCGGCGATTGCGGCCGGCTTAGACGTCAAGAAATCCGAGGTGCACGGCATGTCCCAGCGCGGAGGGATTGTTTCCTCCCACGTTCGTCTGGCGCCCAAGGTGTACTCACCCACCATTCAGCTTGGCCGTGCGGATTTCATAATGGCTTTCGAACAGGCCGAGGGGCTGCGGGCCCTCAACTGGATGAAGCCCGAGGGCATCGCAATTGTTTCTACGACAACTCTGGTACCGGCCATTGTCACCTCGTCCAAGGAGTTCGAGTATCCTGAGGATGCAATTGACCAGATGAAAGCGAAGGCCGACAATGTGATCGTGGTCGAGGCCGACCGGATCGCCGGCGAACTGGGCAACCCGCGACTGGTCAATACCATTCTGCTGGGCGTTCTGTCGTCGTTGCTGCCGTTCGAGCGCGATATCTGGTTGCAGACGATCAGAAAGAAAGTCAAAGAGCGCTTTGTCGAAGTAAACCTAAAGGCGTTCGAGCGCGGCGAGCAGATCCAGCAGGGAACGGTGGCGACCTAAGATGCAAAGCCATGCCATGTCCCATCAGATGCTGATTATCAACCCTGGCTCAACCTCCACGAAGGTGGCGCTGTTTGACGGTACGAAGAAGCTTTCGGAGCAGGTGATTCGTCACGAGGGCGAGAAGCTGCGCCGGTTCGAGAATGTCGCCGATCAGTTCGAGTTTCGTCTGGAGGCGATAGCGCCCTGGATCGAGTCGCTCGATCTTGCTCCGGCTGCCGTTAAGGCAGTGGTTGGTATTGGCGCGCCGCTTCGCCCGATGGAAGGGGGATCGTATGCGATCAACGACCGCATGCTTGAGGAGCTTCAGAATCGCCAGTGGTCCAACCATGCCTCGAACCTGGGTGCCGTGCTGGCGTTCTATCTCGGCGAGCAGTTCAGCGTACCGTCAATGATTGTTGATCCCATTACCACCGACGACTTCACCGATCTGGCGCGTGTCTCGGGCCTCAAGGAGATCAAGCGCAAGTGCCGTTCCCACGCCCTCAATCTCAAGGAGGTGTGCCGTCGCCAGGCAGCCCGAGCCGGAAAGAAGCTTGAGGACGTCAACTTCGTCGCGGTACATATGGGGGGTGGGATATCCGTGGCTGCACTCGAGGGCGGCCGGGTGGTGGACGTCAACGACGGCCTCCTCGGAATGGGGCCATTCTCGCCGGATCGTTGCGGCGCCGTGCCGATTGGCGGCCTGGTCAAGCTGTGCTACTCCGGCCAATTCAGCGAGCAGGAGATGCTCGACAGGCTTTCCAGACACTCCGGATTGATGTCGTACCTCGGCGAATCGGACCTTCGCAAGGTGGAGCAGATGATCGAGGATGGTGACACGCGCGCGGAATTGTATTTTAACGCTATGGCTTATCAGATCGCCAAGGAGACAGGCGCTGTTGCTGTCGTTCTCAAGGGGCAGTACCAGGCGATCGTCCTCACCGGCGGGATGGCCCACTCCGAGCGGCTTGTTGATCAGATTGCCGAACGGGTGGAGTTCCTTGGCGATATTCAGGTGGTGCCGGGTGAGTTCGAGATGGAAGCGATGGCCGCCGCGGGACTGCGGTTCCTTACCGGCGAAGAGAACTTGAAGGAGTACTAATGACTGAGGCGCCCATACATTCGGCACAGGCCCTGATCGACGCTGCGCGACATATCGCCGACGCCGGCCGCAAGAAGCGGGTGGCGGTGGCTGCGGCGCAGGACGTGGATGTCATTGAGGCTGTGGCCCGGGCCGAGGCGGAGGGATTCCTTGACGGTACCCTTATTGGCGATGAAAGCAGGATTCGTCAACTGGCCGACGAACGCGCCGTCGCTCTTGAGAAGCTTCAGGTTATTGCACAGGATGACATTGCCAGTGCCGCGCATCGGGCAGTCAGCATGGCTGCAGAGGGCCGGGCCGATGTCATTATGAAGGGCTTCCTGCCGACCTCGGCACTGCTGCGGACAGTACTCGATAAGCAGTACGGATTGCGCGGCAGCGGGACGATTTCCCACTGCGCGGTGCTGGACATTCCCGGCTACCACAAGATGCTCAGCTTCACCGATGGCGGCATGGTGGTTGCACCTGATTCCGAGCAGAAGTACCAAATCCTCTCCAACGCCGTCACCGTGGCGCGCGCGATGGGACTCAGCCCCGTCAAGGTGGCCGTCTCCGGTGCGTATCATCGCGTTTCCGAAGCCGTCGCGCACACCGGAGCCGATCAGGAGCTTGTGGTGGCCCGCGCCCGCACAGAGATGCGCGACATCGAGATCACTGGTCCGCTGCCGCTGGATTTGGCTACCTCGGGCCGTGCGGCACAGGCCTATCAGGTGGACCATCCCGTTGCCGGCGATGCCGACATTTTTTTGGTCAACTCAATCGAGGAGTGCAACATCACCTGCAAGGCGCTGATCAATTTCGCCAACGCGGTTTTCTGTGGTGTTGTCGTGGGGGCACGTGTGCCGGTGTCGCTGGTCTCACGCACCGATACGGTCATGAACAAGAAAGCCTCGCTTGCTCTGGCATGTGTGCTGGCCGACTACTACGAGCAAACAGCTCACTGGAGCACAACAGGACTAACAACATGACCAGCGCCGATCAGTCCATAGGCGGTTTTGAGCAGGTCCGCGCCCTCGTCCGGAGACGCCTGCAGGACCGGGATCCGGTGCGCACCGCTCTGGTGGTGCCGTCGTCGGGCGAAGCGCTCAAAGCGGTTGCTCTGGCTGCTGCAGAGCGGCTCGTGGCACCGGTCATAGTTGGCGATGCCGCGCTGACACAGAAGACCGCGCAGGAATGCGGCGCCGACCTGAGCGGGGCCGAGTTCATCGATCTTAACCAGCCCGACATGGCCATGATGACTGCCTTCCAGATGGCGGCACGCGGCGAGATCGAGGCGATTGTCAAAGGGCGTGGTTCAACTGTGGACTTCCTGCATCACATGCTCAGCGACGAGGCCGGATTTGTTAGACGCGGTTGCCTTGTCATGCACGTTGCCGGAATCAGGCCGGCGCGCTACGACCGCATGCTGTTTGTTACAGATGCCGCCGTAGTCCCTCAGCCTGATCTCAAGGCGAAGGTGGCCATGCTTGGCAACCTGACCAATGTCTGTCAGGCCTGCGGTCTGAAATGCCCGAGGATAGCCGTGCTGGCCGCAGTCGAGGTTGTCTATCCGCAGATGCCGGCGACGCTCGATGCCGCCGTGCTGGACAAGATGGCTGATCGAGGGCAGATCACGGGGGCGTATATAGATGGTCCTCTTTCATTCGATTGTGCGGTCGATCGCCAGGCTGCCGAGGCCAAAGGGATTACGGACTCTGCTGTGGCCGGTCAGGCCGACGCCATGCTGGCGCCGAACATCGAAACCGCCAACGGTATCCTCAAGGGGATGATGCTATACGGTGACGCAGAGGTTGGCGGCGTACTGGTGGGTGGTATTGTTCCGGTGGTGATCAGCACGCGCTACGAGGAGCAGGAGGCGCGGTATCGATCGCTGTTGATGGCGCTGGCTCTGGCGACAGTGTAGACCCTCTCCTGCGGGCACGCCAGTTTTGACCGTCGGGAAGGCCCTGTCAGACCATTGGGGGGAATCTTTACTTGACTCAAGTCGTTTATTTGCCGTATTATCGGCGCATTAACGGCAAGTTCTCCGTCGCGAGGTTACCATGGTATATGCGGTTGTCCTGGCCGGCGGTCGAGGGGAGCGGTTCTGGCCGCTATCCCGCGCTGACCGGCCAAAACAGTTCCTCAGGCTTACATCCGACAAGATGATGTTGGAGGAGACCATTGACCGGGTCATGCCCTTGATTCCCCGGGAGAACGTGCGCATCGTCACCAATGAGTCGATGAAGTCCTTCATGCTCAACCATGTCGAGAATGTCACCGAGGCCCACATCCTGGCTGAACCGATCGGTCGCAACACCTGTGCCGCCATCGGTCTGGCGGCGGTACACCTGTATCACGCCGATCCGCAGGCCGTCATGGTGGTGCTCTCGGCCGATCACTTGATTCGTCCTGCTGAGAAGCTGCTGAAGATTCTGGATACGGCTGTCAATATTGCCGCTAATGAGGATCGGCTGATCACCGTTGGCATCGTCCCCATGCGACCGGAGACAGGCTACGGCTACATTCGCATGGGGGAGTTGTACCGGCAGCAGGGCGAACAGACCGTCTACCATGTGGCCGGGTTCACCGAGAAACCTCGCTCAGCCCTCGCCCATGAGTACTACTACAGCCACAAGTACTTGTGGAACAGCGGGATGTTCGTCTGGTCGGCGGATTCGATTCTCAGGGCGATTCGTCGCTGGCAGCCGGATGTCGGTGAGCATCTCGATGAGTATGCGCGCGCAGTCGGTACCGATATCGAGCTTCAGGCTCGGCGGGACTTGTACGATAAGGTGATCTCGATCTCTATCGACTTTGCGGTCATGGAGAAGGCCGACAATGTCCTGACTATCAAGGGAGACATTGTCTGGGACGACATTGGCGGATGGACCGCTCTTGAGCGTTACAAGGATCGGGACACGGAGAATAATGTTGTGATCGGCAAGGCGGTTCTGGTAGACACCTATGAGACAACCATCTGCAACGAAACCGACGAACTGGTTGCCACGCTTGGCGTCTCTGACCTCGTCGTGGTCAGATGCGAGGATATCACCATGATCATACACAAGACCAAAGCCCAGGATGTCAAGAAGATCCTGGCGGAACTGCGAGAAGATGACAGTTTGCGAAAGTACATATAGACGGCTGACAGTGCTTCTGGCGCTGGTCGTCCTGATGCTGATCGGTTGCGGGAAAGGAGGGCCGCCGGCGCCACCGCCCGAGGAACCTGCCACCGGTGAACCGCTGCCTGATCGCGGGTTCGATCCGTTGGGTCTGCCTCAGGATGACCGGGTGATGCCCAAGGTTTCTCCCCAAAAAGGGCTGACGTTCGAACAACAGCCATTCGTTGTGTCTGATCCGATGTCCATCGGGGGGGATACCGCCATGTTTGCGATGCCCGGTATTCCTGTGACGTACGATACGCTCAATTATCAGGCCTATCGCGTGCAGTTGCTGACCACCAAGCTCTATGGTGAGGCCCGTCAGGCGGAGCGAGTTGCCCGCGAGATATTTGACCAGCCCGTGTACGTCGACTACGAGGTACCATACTACAAGCTGCGGGTGGGCAGTTATGCCGATCGTGAGAGTGCCGAGCAATACCAGCAACGGGCCAAGTCGGCCGGATACAGCCATGCCTGGGTCGTTCTGGTGATGGTTGATGTCAAGCAGGCCAGGCCGCTATACGATCTGGATTCAGCCATCGTGCCGGACAGCATTACGGTTGACCCGGCAGATGAGGCGGGGACTTCTGATGACTGACCATTTCCACACAATTGCAGTTGATCCGCGCTATCCCGATCAGGCCGTAGTCGATGAAATCCTGCGGGTACTGGATGATGGCGGTATCGTCGTCTGCCCGACGGAGACACGCTATGGTCTGCTGGCGCGGGCTGATCGTGAGGACACCGTCATGAAGGTGTATCGGGCCAAGGATCGCGATCGCGACAAGCCGATCAGTATGTTCATTCCGCATACGGGTTTCGTCAAGTACTACGCCGTCGCGCCCCCCCTTGCTCAGCGTCTGGCCGCCCTGTACCTTCCGGGGCCGCTGACGCTGGTATTGAGAGTGTTAGAGGGTGCCAGGGTGCCGGTTGCGTGTGACGGCAAGGTCGGGCTGAGGATCTCCGGGTCGCCGCTGATTGCCGCCATCACCGAGCGCACCGACTACGCAATCACTGCCACCTCTGCCAACATCTCGGGCCAGCCAATACCGGCCACCATCGAAGAGGCAAGAGAGCAGCTCGGGCAGCGGGTGGATCTGTATGTCGATGGGGGACGGATCGAGGAACCGGAATCTACCGTCGTGGATTGCTCCGAGGGGTGTGTGGTGCTTCGTGAGGGCGGCATCTCGCGCGCAGAGGTCGAGGCTGTGGCACGAGGAGCGAAGGCATGAGTGGCGAAAGCAGGTACATGATATTGTTCGTGTGTACCGGTAATACCTGCCGCTCTCCGATGGCAGAAGGTGCGCTGCGGATGCTGCTTGAGAAAGAACGGCCCGGCCGGGCCGAGGTCGTCTCCGCCGGTATCGCCGGTGCCAGCGGATACCCCGCGACGGAGTATGCCATCGAGGCCGCCAAAATATGGGATGTGGATATCTCCGGACACCGATCCCAACCCCTGACGCCGATACTTATCGACCGCGCTGATTTGGTTTTCGCCATGTCACCCGAGCACATGCACACGGTGCTGAAGATGCGCCCCCAAGCAAAGGGCAAGGTGTTTCTGCTGAAGAATTTCCCGTTGTCCACCTCGCACGGCGAGGGGGTCGAGGATCCCATCGGACGCTCGCTCGACAGGTACAACGAGACATTTCTGGAAATCGGAGAACTTCTGGGCAAGCACCTCCCGGAGATTGTACAACGGATAGATGAGAAAACGAATGCCGCATAGAACTGTGTTACACAAGATTGTCCTTGGTTTAGTCATCTTCGCTGGTCTGGTACCCCTGGTCTATTTCGTGTCGGTAGAAACCGGTTTATCGATTGCTGTTGCCGAGGAGGCCATACCTGATGAGGCCGCTGTGACCGGCGCCATTGACCGATATGTAGAGAATGTCGCTTTCGGCGTGGGGGAGAGGCTCTTTTTTGATATCAATTACGGCTTCATCAACGCCGGCACGGCCTCAATGGAGATCCCGCGTCTGGTCGAGTTCAACGGCCGTCCCTCATACCAGATAGTCACGCGGGCGGAGTCCAACAAGCTCTTCTCGACCTTCTTCAAGGTTGATGACCGCGTGGAATCGATCATGGATGCCATCGGTCTGTTCAGTTGGCGGTTCGACAAACGCCTGCATGAGGGAAACTACCGCTCCCACCGTCAGTATGAGTTCGACCAGAAGAACCACACGGTCGTCTATAAAGGCGACACGATAGAAGTCCCTCCCTATGTTCAGGATGCGCTCTCAGTGCTGTACTACGTGCGCACGCTCGATCTTAAAGTCGGCAACTCGTACTTCGTCGACAACTTCACTGACGGGCGTCAGATGCCGCTGGAGGTCAAGGTACTCAGGCGCGAACGCGTCAAGGTTCCTGCCGGTACGTTTGATTGCGTTGTCGTGGAGCCGCTGGTCAATGCTGTTGGTGTGTTCAAGCACGAGGGCCGCCTGCAGGTGTATCTCACCGATGACCGGATGAAGATGCCGGTGCTGATGAAATCCAAGGTGATCGTTGGCTCGATCACGGCCGAAATGACCGGGTACGAGCTGGGCGATATTGAAGTGTTCTGACCCGATATGGTACCCCCACCAGACAAACTCAACCCCACAGACCTTTCCAATGTTCGCCGGTATTCCATTGCCTCGAGGCCAAGCCGAACTCATGTAGAGGCTTTCGGGCGCCCCTGCAGTTCGCCGGATGCCGCCGAGTTTCTGGCCTCACTCCCACACTTCCTCAAGGCTACGGACCTTCGTGATTTCATATCGCGCGTTGCGGCTGCACGCAGGCGCGGGTACCCTTTTCATTGCCTGATGGGGGCGCACACCATCAAGGTTGGTCTCTCGCCGATCATTATCGATCTGATGCGCTCGGGGATCATCACCGGATTGTCCTTCAACTCCGCCGGGATTATTCACGACACCGAATTGGCTCTCTTTGGCGGCACCAGTGAGGACGTTCAGGCAGGGCTGGGCGATGGGTCCTTTGGCATGGTTGAGGAGACAGGCAAATCGTTCGCAGCGATAACGGCACTGGCCGCCGAATCCGGGGTCGGTCTGGGTGAAGCCACCGGACGCTATATCAATGAGCAGAACGCTCCGAACCGCGAACTGTCGGTTTTCGCTGTTGCTCAGAAGCTGGGTTTGCCGGTGACCGTGCATGTCGGTATCGGAACCGACATAGTGGCGCAGCATCCCGATTATGCTGCTGCTGCTGTCGGTGCGGCCTCGCACATCGATTTTCGCCTGCTGTGCAGTGTCTGCGAACAAGTTGACCGCGGCGGTGTTATGGCCAATATTGGATCCGCGGTCATTCTGCCGGAGGTATTTCTCAAAGCACTCACAGTCGCGCGGAATCTCGCCGGCGGTGCCGCAGGAGGGCTGACGACGGCGAATTTCGACATGATTGTGCACTATCGGCCGTCGGAAAACGTTGTTCGACGTCCCACCCATCATGGCGGCAGAGGGTACACCTTCGTCGGACATCACGAGATCATGATACCCCTGCTGGCGTGGGGGTTGAAAGCTGAACTGAAGAACAAGGCGTAAACGGGAGATAGTAATGGCCAAGCTTGTTGAATGCGTTCCCAATTTTTCAGAGGGGCGTCGCCCCGAAGTTATTGATGCCATTTGCGAAGCTATCACTGCCGAGGATGGCGTTGTCCTGTTGGATAAGGAAATGGACCACGATCACAACCGGGCGGTGGTGACGTTTGTCTGTCACCCGTCGCTGGCGGTCGAGGCAGCCTTCCGTGGCTATCAGAAGGCGGCCGAGTTGATAGATATGCAGACTCACAAGGGGGAGCATCCCCGCATGGGCGCCTGTGATGTCTGCCCCTTCATTCCCATCTCCGACATGACTATCGAGGACGCCATCGAGTTGGCCAATCAGCTCGGCAAGCGTGTTGGGGAGGAATTGCAGATCCCGGTGTTTCTGTACGAAGACGCTGCCAGCAGTCCGAAACGTCGCAACCTGGCCAAGGTGCGCAAGGGGGAGTACGAAGGGCTGATCAAAGCTATTGAGAACGACCCTGCTCGCAAACCGGACTACGGTCCTGCCAAGATGAATCTGAGGTCCGGCGCCACTGCCATCGGCGTGCGCTTTCCGCTGGTGGCCTTCAATGTCTATCTGAACACCAATCAGAAATGGATTGCCGACAATATCGCCGATGCGGTCAGGAGCCTCAAGGGCGGCTACCGGTACGTCAAGGCGCTCGGGTTCGAGATCAAGGAGCGCGATCAGGTGCAGATATCCATGAACCTCGTCAATTACACCAAGACCCCCGTCTTCCGTGTTTTCGAGACGATCAAGTCCGAGGCGGCCCGGTGGGGCGTGATGGTCACTTCGTCAGAGATCGTCGGTCTGGTACCCAACGACGCCCTGGCCGACGTCGCCGAGTGGTACCTTCGCATGGAGAAGTTCTCCAAAGCCCAGATACTGGAGGAGAAGCTCAAGGAAGCCGGAGCGACCGCAGCGACGGCGCCGGAAGAGACGTTCATCGATGATGTCGCGTCTTCTGCTCCGGCACCGGGCGGCGGCTCGGTGGCGGCCCATGCCGGCGCACTTGGTGCCGCTTTGTCCAGTATGGTCTGTCGCCTGACGGTCGGGAAGAAGGCCTACAAGGCCGTCAAAGACGAGCTGTCCGAAATCCGCGACAAGTGCGACACCCTCCGCGAAGAACTGACCACACTGGTCAAGACCGACGAGGAGGCGTTCGACAAGGTTATGCAGGCCATGAAGGCCCAGACCGACGACAAGGCGGCATTGATCGAACAGGCTACCAAGGGCGCGGCCGAAGTACCTTTGACGGTGATGAGGAAGTCCCTCGAAGTACTCAAGCTGGCCAGGCCGGTGGCCGAAAAGGGCAATGTCAATTCTGTCAGCGACGCCGGGGTGGCCGGCTTGATGAGTCTTGCGGCGATGGAAGGTGCGGCGTACAATGTCCGCATCAACTGCCAGGGGCTTGAGGACAAGGCGTTTGTCGACAATATGATCACGCAGGCCAATACCCTGCTGACCGAGGGCCGCAAGCTTGCCGACGAGATTCGCGCGATTGTTGACAGCAAAATCTGATTGGCGTTACTATGGGCGCCCATGTTGATCTGCACATGCACACCCGGCACTCCGACGGTGCCTGCTCAGTGACCGAGGTGCTGGACATGGTGCGCCTGCGGAATCTGGCAGCATTTGCCATCACTGATCATGACACGCTCGCCGGCTACCGCAAGGCGGTCGAGTTGCTCAACGGACAGGAGTCGCAGGCCAGGCTTATCTGTGGCGTGGAGCTTTCTGTTGACATGGGTGAGGGCGGACATCGGGACATCCATCTGCTGGCCTACGGGATTGATCCTGACCACGAGGGGCTGAACGATGCGCTGCAGTCTTTTCGCGACGAGCGGAACAGGCGGGGGCAGATGATGGTAGAAAGGCTGAACCAACTCGGCATGGATGTCACCTATGAGCAGGTTCAGAAACTGGCCGGATCGGCTGCGGTGAGCCGACCCCATGTGGCCGAGGCCCTTATGGAGCGGGGATATGTGTCAACCCCGGTTGAGGCCTTCCATCGCTGGATTGCGCTGGGCGGCCCCGCTTATGTGCCGAAGCGAAAGTTCTCACCCGAGGAGGCGATCAGCTTGATACACGACGCCGGCGGCGCCGCCGTGCTAGCCCACCCCATGATCGATCACGCCATCGATCACCTTCAGACATTGACAGATCTCGGTCTTGACGGCATCGAGGCCTATCACAGCGCTCACAGCAGAAGCGACACCGACAGGTTGACGCATCTTGCCGGGCAATATCGCCTGATTATCACCGGAGGATCGGATTTTCACAGTCGCGAGGGTCGTTACGGTGCGATCGGATCCCAGAAAGTTCCCGTTCGAATACTCGAGCAGTTGGATACGCGAGTCAATCAAATCAGAGGACAGAAGTGAAACAAATGTTGCTGGCCGGGTTGGGTGTCGTGCTTCTGGCAATGGGTGTCATGGCACAGGAGGAACCGCTTTCGCAGGAAGAGCAGATCAGGATCATCACGAGCTACATGTACATCAGGGGGCAACTCGACCAGATGCCACCGCACATGGCAAGCGCCGACCCTCATCACCATGAGCATGACCATGACCACGACCACGATCACGAATCAGTGATCATAAAGTGCGGCACGCCGATCGTGCTGGCTTTCGAGCTGAACAAGCACCGCCTCGACAAGGAGTTGCTGCTTCAGCTCGGCGCCCGGCTCTATGCCCGGCCGACCGACAGGGTCGATGCCTATCGTGACAGCGACTCCGGATGGTTCCGTATCCACTATGCGACTTCCGGGCCTGATACTGTCTATCGCGCCAGTGTCGACACCGATGGCAACGGCCATCCCGACTACGTCGACACCGTGGCCATGGTTATGGATTCAGTGCGCATGTTTTTTGTCGATTCGCTGGGATATCCGGTGCCGCCCTCTGATGACTTCTATCCCTCCGGTGGCAGTGAGCATTATGATGTGTACCTGTACAATATCGGCCCCGGTTTCTACGGTCTGGCCTATCCTGATTCGGTCCGGATCGACGGCAGCCTGCGCGGCACCTCCTTTCTGGAGCTGAGCAATGACTACCAGCAGCTGCCCGGCTACGTGCAGCGTCCGCTCGATGCTGTCAGGGTAACTGCGGCCCATGAGTACTTTCACGCCATACAATTCGGCATGGATGTTACCGAGTTCGAGTACTACCCCAGTCAGACTGACGCGCCCGAGAAGCGCTATTGGATGGAGATGTCGGCGGTGTGGGCCGAGGAAGTGATGTACGATGACATCAACGATTACTACAATTATCTCCCGGCATATTTCAACGACCCCAGGATATCCATCCAGCAGCAGAAGAGCTATGTCGCCGATGTGCATCCATACGCGTCGGCCGTCTTTCCGATCTACATGACAGAGAAATACGACCTGGATGTGGTCCGGCAGATATGGCAGCAATGTATGCAGCGCGGCGCCGGGCCGCACTTCATGGAGTCCTGTGATTCAGTGCTCAAGGTGTACTCGGGACGTACGGATACGCTCGTTCTGGTGGATCACTTCCGGGAGTTTGCATTGTGGAACTACTTCACGGGCGAGCGACGTCACCTGGCGCCGCATGACAGTATCGGTTACTCGGAGGGGGAATTCTACCCTGAGATTCCGAATGGCGCAATGCTCACGATTGCCGACACGCCGGCAACTCTGAACTTCTCCCCCGAACACTGGGCAACTTCATATGCGCGGCGCGACAATGTGTGGGCGATGATATGGGACTCTACATGGTTTGTCTGCTATGACACTGATTGCGACAGCGCCGTCGAGTTGGTCGATGGGCTTGAACCCGGACTGGATACCGTGCTGGTGGTAGACAGCGTGTTCACTATCGCACTTTCGTTTTCAAGGTTCTATGAGCACCCCTGGGGGGTGAATGTCATTTACTATATGAGGAATCGTGATTCAACCGAAGTCGATGCTTTTGTTCTGCCAGCCAACTACGACGGCCAACAGGTATACTTCCTTGTCACGCCGGATCCTCGTCGATACCAGCGCATTGTCCTAAGTGTCTCGCCAGCGTCTACTGACCGCAGAAAGTACGATCCCCGTCGAATCAACAACGGTGTGAGTGTCTTCTATGCCACCTACGACTACTTCGACACCACTTTGATTCCGTCAGATGTTATCGATCCGGCCGCAGGTTACGCAGCACAAGTCGTACCTTATCCCAATCCGTTTGTCGTTTCGGATGTGGGCAGTGATCC
Source organism: uncultured Ignavibacteriales bacterium (assembly GCA_964627305.1). GTDB lineage: Bacteria > Zixibacteria > MSB-5A5 > GN15 > FEB-12 > WJKG01. The sequence continues at coordinate 234,061 of CAZVHP010000003.1, forward strand.
ACTGCGCATATCTGTTCGTTTGGAGTCGGGCAGAGATCCGGAGCAGATCATTAGTGCCGCCGATGCATACCTGGAGGTTGACATCTTCACGACCGCCGGGGAGTGGATATGGGGATATCGCGCGACAACCAGCGGCGAAGTGCGTGGCTCCGAGGCCGAGTACTCACTGGAGTGGCCGCTGGTTAATCAAACGGGAACCCAGGTGGCCTCCGGGGTCTATGTCGTCCTTTGCCGTCTGTACCAGGATCAATCCCGCGCCAACGAACTGGTGAACCAAACCGGCAAGGTGGTCATAGTGCGATGACACTCACGCCCCAGCGACTCGGCCGAGTGGCGGTATTCGCTGCCCTGGTCTATGTGCTCTCATGGGCGACCGCCTGGCTGCCAAACATAAACCTGTCGTTCTTTCTCATATTCTCGGCCGGTCTGCTCTGGGGGGCTGCGGCTGGTGCGATGGTGGGCGCGGTCGGCATGGCCCTGTGGACTGTCTTCAATCCGTATGGTCCCGCAATGATCCCGATTATGCTCAGCCAGGTCGCTGGAGCCGCTCTGTGTGGCATCGTCGGTGACTCCTTTCGGCGTCTTGGTGGCATGCGATCGCGCGGAGCCGCACGCCTGGTTGCCCTCATGGTGACAGGACTGCTCTGCACCGTGGTGTTCTACGTTCCGGTGAGCATTGTCGATGCCTGGCTGTTCCAGCCGTTCTGGCCACGACTGGTCGCCGGGTTGACGTGGTCGAGTGTCGCCATCATCAGCAATCTCGTCATTTTCCCGTTGCTTTTTCCGGTCACCCATCACCTATTTAAGCGAGAATGGCCAGACCAACCCTCATAACCTGTCTGATTCTGCTGCTGTGCGGCTCAGTGGTTCTTGCCGAAGAAACCTCCGACAGCACCCCTGTGGCAACCGACTCTACCGTCATCGATACAACCGCTGCAGATACGTTACTCTCTGAAGATTACGCTCCAATCTTCGATTCCTTACTGCTCTCCGAAGACGAGATTGATTCACTTCGAGTGGCCGACAGCATCTACCTTGCTGACTCGCTGATGAGCGGGGGTGACACTCTGACCTCTGCCGAGGAGGCGCGGCGGCGTTTCGAAGAGCGCTATGAACAGCATCAACAGACACAACCCGTCCCCTTCGTCTTCCTGTCTACGTATGACAGCCTCGTCGCCCGGTTCGCTTCCGAGCGTCTGAACTTCAGGACCGACATCGGCCGGTCATGGTACCATGATGCGGGGGACTTCTTCAGATTCGATCCCTCCCATTTCGTACTGAACCATCAGGCAACACCGATGCGCTCGACAGTGTCGCCTTACGGGCTGCAGGGGGACCGTCTGGAGGTTCTCATGAGTGACAGGCGCTATATGCCGTTCGAGCATATCGTTGAGCCTGACGGCATGATCGACATGAGCGATGTCATGACCGTCAATGCCGACGATGTCTTCGTCCTTCCGGGAGCCATGGGGCAGGTATTCGGCGCCCAGCAGGGTGTGGCGACCCTGATGACGCGCTCCGTACGCCCCGATAGCTACAATCCGGTCAGCGTGTTCAAAGGCGAGCAGGGCGGGCTGGATTACTCGCATGTCAGGGGGGCTTTGACCAAATGGTCCGCCAACGGCCGCCGGGCCAACGCTGCCGTCCAATATCGCGATGCCGACGGACCGTTTGCGGGGCGTTTCGACGACAGCTATCATCTGTTTGGCGACTACTACACGCCGATCGGCAAGCGGTATGCCGTCGGTGCCTCTGGCTTTGCGTACACTCGCGATGGGCGCTTCTATATCCGTCCGGAAGGCGGCGGGGCCGCATACTCACGCTATCGCTTCGACCGGAGGGCGTGGATGACACTGGACCGTCACAACGCTGACTACACTGCCCGCAGGGCGCTGACATATACCCATCTGCGTCAGGGGTCGTACGCCGATGGAGCCTACTTCGCTCGTTTCGACCACACCGGCCATGCAGTGACTCTGAGCACAGAGGCGGTAGGGGAGAGCGGGCTGCGGAAGGCCGAGGCCGGGTTTGATCATCTGGAGTACGCCGCCGGGCCTGTGCATCACTACCGCAACACTCTTCACGCTAATCTGACTTATGCCAATCTGTCAGAGGGCTGGCGGTGGGCCGTGAATGCCTCCGGCCGCTACAACAGCAACAGCGGCTTCATGCCCGCCGGAGCACTTGTCCTGCAGAAGGAAGCCCTGCGCTCGTTCATGTTGCTCTCCATCGGCTACGCAACGCGGGAGCCGTCTTTGCACCAACTGCACCTGCCAGAGACGCGTGTATCCATATATCAGCAGATCGACAGTTACGCAGAACAGGGCAATTCGGATCTTGAGAACGAGCGGCAGCTTCTTGCCAGCGCCATGCTGGCACTCGGCTCCATGCGGACCAATATCGAGCTGTCGGCCGTGGTCGGCCGGCTGACTGATGCCATCGAGTGGCGGCATCGCCGGATACAGGGTACCACCCAGTATAGCCTGTTCGAGCCGATCAACACCGACATTTCCTTTGTCAATACCACTGCCCGCGTGCGGCTGGCGCTTGGCAGCATGATCGATTTCCTCGGCGGCGTGAGCTGGCGAAAGGTGGACTATGACAGCATCGAGGCAAAGCCGTACCAGCCGGACTTTCAAGCCTTCTCCGGGCTGCAGCTTCACGTGTACTGGCCTCAGAAGGCGGTGCACTTGTACGGGTACGGCGAGCTGGTCTATTCCGACAACTACGACGGGTACGAACTGCAGAGTCTTGGTAACACGGCTGTGTTCAATGTGCGTCTGACGATTGGGCTGAGGAACTTCGAGTGGCACTTCGTCTTTCGTAATATCACCGGGCTGCAGTACCAGGCCCGGGAGTATATGACCTACCCGGGCCGGTTCACGTACTATGGCCTGACGTGGCATTTCTTCGATTGATGGAGACGCGAGGCGCCTGATCCGATTGCTTGACTTCCTCATGGTTGAGCTGTTAATTCACTTCCATTATGGAACTCACACTGTCGCGCCGCGCCGCCTACGATATGGTTGTCGCGAAGATCGGCGTCAACAACCTGCTCAAGCACATTTTGGCGGTCGAGGCCGGCATGCGCCGTCTCGCGGAGCATTTCAACGAGGATGTCGAGTTCTGGGGGCTGACGGGGCTGATTCACGATCTGGACTACAACGAGACGAAAGACGACGAGTCTCGTCATACCTACGTTACCCGCGAGTGGCTGAGTGATCATAAGCTGCCGGAAGAGATGTGGCAGGCTATCCATGCCCACCCCGGGCATATACCCTGTCGGACGCGTCTGGATTGGGCCTTGTACGCTGTCGATCCCGCCACTGGCTTCATTGTCGCCTGTGCCCTGATGCACCCGAAGAAGAAGCTGGAGGCGATCGATGAGGAGTTCATGCTCCGTCGTTTCTCCGAGAAGCGTTTCGCGGCCGGGGCCTCGCGCGAGAATATCGCCTCCTGCAATCAGATCGATCTGCAACTGGGCCAGTTTCTCCTGCTGGTGCGCGAGGGGATGCTCCGTATCAAAGATCAGCTTGGGCTGTAAGCCGTGACCGGCAGCACCTCAATCTGGCGCCGCGACATTCTCGGGTGGTCGTTGTACGATTTCGCGAACACCATCTACTCCATGAACATCGTCTCGCTGTATCTCAAGCGCTATATCGTCGAGGACCTCAATTACGACGACCGCTGGTTTGATATCCCGTTTTCGCTGTCGATGGCCTTTGCGGCGCTGCTGCTTCCTGCACTTGGGGCCATGTCTGACTATACGACCAAGAAGAAGCTGTTTGTCCTGTTGTTCACGATTGCCTGCAGTGGAGCAATCGGTCTGCTGGCGGTGGTGCCGCCGGCGATGATTCTTGCGACCGTCGTGCTGTTTGTCATTGCCAATTTCAGCTACGAGGCTGCGCAGCCGTTCTACAACGCCCTTTTGTACTCGGTGGCCGATGGCCCCCGGGCGCGCTACATATCCGGTGTGGGAGTGGCCTTCGGGTATGTTGGCTCGGTCGTGGGTATGGTGCTGGTGTTGCCATTTGTTACGGGTGGGCTATTCGGCCTCGAGATTCCCCTGATCACCGGCGGCGGAAAGGTCGCGGCGTTTGTCCCAACTGCCATTTTGTTTCTTCTGTTTACGTTACCGCTGGTGTTCTGGGTGCACGAACGGCCTGTTCAGAAGAAGGGAAAGCCCGGCCTCGTGCGGGCGTATCGTGACGTGTACGATGGTGTTGTCCAGACGAAGAAGTACCCGGGGGTACTGCGCTTTCTGATCGCCGACTACTGCTTCGAGGACGCCGTGATGACGGTCATCATCAACATCGGTCTGTATTGCTCAATCGTATTGTCTCTGGATGACACGCAGATCAACGCCTTCTTGATCATCTCCACCATCTCGGCCGTAGCTGGTTCTTTGGTCATCGGCAAGATTGCTCAGTTCTGGTCACTGAAGCGTCTGATACAGCTTATCGTGATTGGCTGGATCATTTGTCTGCTTTTGTTTGTTGTAACCGACAATATGGCTGTTGTCTGGGTGATCGGCTCGGTTGTCGGCATCCTGCTGGGGGGCTTGTGGACGACCACCCGGCCGATGCTGGCCGAACTGGTACCGCGCTCAGAACTCGGGCGGTTCTTCGGGCTGTTCGCCCTTTCCGGGCGCGCGGCGGCCGTGATCGGACCCCTGCTGTGGACAACTGTGGTGTACCTGTTCAACAGCGAGCGCGCGGTTGGGCGCGCGACAGCGAGGATGTTGGACCTGACCGAACAGCAAATGACAGCCCTGCCCTACAAGGCGGGAATCCTGTCACTGGTGGTAATGATGGCTCTTGGTTTGTACATATTCCGCAATGTCAGGCAACCGCGGGAGGATCGCCGTGGGTAGGAAGGTGGATGACTGGTACCAGTACTCCGGAGCGGTGCACATCCACACGACCGAGTCCGACGGTACCAAACCGCTCGAGGAGGTGATTGCCATCGGGCAGCGGGCCGGGCTCGACTTCATGATGTTTGCCGACCACATGACCCTCTCCAACCGGGAGCGCGGAGGCGAGGGCTTCTATGGCGAGACGCTTGTCGTGATCGGCTACGAACACAATGATCCGGCCGACACCCATCACTATCTGTTGTTTGGCACCCCCGGAGTGTACCCCGCCGACATGACGGCGAAGGAGTATGTGGCCGCCGGGGCCGCCGATGGTGCTCTTGGGATCATGGCCCACCCCGACGAGATCCGGGACCGACTAAAGGAGTTCCCCCCGTATCCCTGGAATGACTGGTCGGTCGAGGGTTTCACCGGGTTGGAGGTGTGGAACCAGATGTCCGAATGGATGGAGCGCCTGACCCGATGGAACAAGCTGCCGATGGCGTTCTCGCCACGCAAGTCGATGGTCGGCCCCACTGACCGCATCCTGCGCAAGTGGGACGAGTTGAACCTCACGGGCCGATATGTCGGTATCGCCGGGGTCGATGCTCACGAGTTCCAGATCAGGCTGGGTCCGTTCACTGTGCCGGTCTTTCCCTACAAGGTGCACTTTCGCAGCCTGCGAACCCATATCCTGCTTCGCGAGTCTATGTCGGATGACGTGCCCGGGGCCAGGGACCAGCTCTATCAGGCATTCAGGGACTGCCGGGTCTTCTTCTCCAATATGCGCTGGGGAAGTGCCGACGGGTTTAATTTCTATGCCGAGAATCGCAACGGACGGGCCACATGTGGGGAGGAGCTTGTGGTTACCGATGGTGCCCGACTGCATGCCACCCTTCCGCAGCGAGCGATCATGAAAGTTATCTGCAACGGCCGGGAAGTCTTACAGGCAGAGGGCACCACCCTGGACTACGGCGTCAAACAACCGGGAATCTACCGCCTTGAGTGCTGGCGCGGCAATCGGGGCTGGGTTTTCAGCAATCACCTTCGTCTTGTTTGAAACCACTGTGAAAATGAGGGCTTTTCGCTGCCATGTCACATGACACACCGGATAGACTGTCTGCGCTGGTCATAAACCTCAGCCCGGAGTCCGACGCGGGCGATAACTCGCCTGAAGCCATGAAGTTCGTCGTCATTGATCATGAGGGGCGGCTGGTGCTCGTTCATGGCTCGCTCAAGGAGTATCCGTATCATGCGAGTCTGATCCACGAGTACTGCGAGAGTCACGATCTTGCTGCGGCTTGGCTCAAGAAGCCTGATGTGATCGAAATCTATCATCCCGAGGTCGCGATACGCGGTGGCGGCTGGCTGGAGTTCGATCAGCACGCCCGCAGAGTCTCTATCTACGGTTTCTCGACGGCGTACGGCAAGTACAGCGCGTCTGATGTCAGGCACATTCTGCAATCAAGCGATTGCTTCAACGGCTACCGGATAACGCTGAAGTCGTGATGCGCATTATCCTCGTTCCCATTTTCACAAGACAACCCCTGGTCTGTACGCCCCTGATATGCTGTGGCGGCGTGAGAATCTGCTATATGACAACACGTTAGTTGCGTGTGCGGCGCTCCGTGCGACACCGGTAACTCCTGTCAGATTGTGCCGATTAGCTCAAATTCTCTTGACACAGCAACGTATTATAACTAAAGTTTCGGAATCATTTTGGCCCGCAAAAGGATGTGTGCTCGTGTTTGACGTGTTTTTCCCCATTTTGATGCTGGCGCTGATCGTCGGCGGTATTGCGGCCGCCTTCATCTTCCTGTCGATCGTGCTCGGCAAGAGGACCCGACTGGGTGCGAAAGGGGATCCATACGAGTGCGGTATCCCGCCGTCCGGGAGTACGAAAGACCCGGTGCCGGTGAAGTTCTACATGGTGGCTATCTCGTTTATCCTGTTTGACATCGAGGTGGTCTTTCTGTATCCGTACGCGGTCGTGGCTCGTCAGTTGGGCCTGTTTGGCTTCATAGAGATTCTGATTTTCATCACCCTGATCATGATTGGTTACTTCTATGAGCTGGGAAGGGGTGCCTTTAAGTGGGATTAGAAGAGAAGATACCCGATTCGATTATTCTGACCTCGCTTGACAAGATGGTCAACTGGGCGCGCAAGCGATCAATGTGGCCGCTGGGGTTCGGGCTGGCGTGTTGCGCTATTGAGATGATGTCGACATTCGCCGCCCATTTCGATCTGGCTCGGTACGGCATGGAAGTTATGCGACCCTCGCCGCGTCAGGCGGACCTGATGATTGTCGCGGGGCGCGTCTCGATGAAGATGGCCCCGGTCGTCAAGACGCTCTATGAGCAGATGCCGAACCCCAAGTGGGTGATCTCGATGGGAGCCTGCGCCTCCTGCGGCGGGGTGTTCAATAACTACGCCATTTTGCAAGGGGTCGACAGGATCATTCCCGTAGATATCTATGTGCCGGGTTGCCCGCCCAGGCCGGAGCAACTTCTCGACGGCATATTGAAGCTGCAGGAGAAAGTGGAACGTGAGTCGCTGAAAGACAAGCGCGAGGAGTGGGGTCGCGAGGCCGGCTGAACCGTGCCCATGAGGCGCTCGCCCCTGCGTTTTTTTGCAACGAGTTTGTGAACTTTGGAACAAGCACCTGACATCAAAGAGCGCGTTCGCAGCTTCATAATGGAGCAGTTCGGTGATGCCGTCCTGGATCACAGCGAGTTTCGGGGCGATGTCTCCTATACCATTAAGGCAGAGCGGCTTACGGAGATCTGTGAGGCTCTGCAAGGGGATGCCCGTCTGGATGTCAAACTGCTTTCGGATATCACTTGTGTTGACTGGCTGGGGGATGAGCAGGAAGAGAAGAAGGGCCGTTTCGAGGTTGTGTATAACCTGTACTCGATCGGCCATTGCTACCGGTTTTTCCTCAAGGTCCGTCTGGACACCGACGATTTGAAGGTCAGTTCGCTGGTTGATCTCTGGCCGGGTGCCAACTGGATGGAGCGCGAGGTGTGGGATCTGTTCGGCATTGAGTTTGTCGGCCACCCACAACTGACGAAGATTCTGACTCCCGACGAACTCGAGGGGCACCCACTGCGCAAAGACTATCCATTGACATGGGAGCAACCCCAGTTCAGTTTCAACAAGGATGCCCCCCCAGAGGTGATCAAGTAATGGCAGAGTCCAAGACCGTTACCCTGAACATGGGGCCGCAGCACCCCTCGACTCACGGGGTGTTGCGTGTGATTGTTGAACTTGACGGCGAGACGGTAGTACGCGCCGAGCCGGTGGTTGGCTATCTGCATACCGGTATCGAGAAGACGATGGAGTCCAAGCTGTACTACAAGGCCTTGCCCTGTACGGATCGCATGGACTACCTGGCGCCGATGTCCAACAACCTCGGCTATTGTCTTGCGGTCGAGAAACTGATGGACATCGAGATTCCGGAGAAAGTCAAGTGGGCGCGGGTCTGCCTGGCCGAACTGACTCGCCTGAATTCACACCTCGTCTGGCTGGGGACCCATGCCATCGACCTTGGCGCCATGTCGATGCTGCTGTATACGTTCCGTGAGCGTGAACTGATCCTCGATATCTATGAGGCCTGTGGTGGCCAGCGCATGATGACCAGTTATATCCGTATCGGAGGGTTGGCCCACGAGCTCCCGGCCGATTTCGACAAGAAAGTGCGCAGCCTTATCAAGGTTATTCGTGAGAAGCTTCACGACTACGAAACACTGCTGACAGACAACGAGATATTCATCAATCGTACGCGGGATGTAGCCGTTATCTCCGCCGAGGATGCTATTGCCTGGTCGCTGACCGGCCCCATGCTTCGCGGCAGCGGCGTCAAGTATGATGTCCGCAAGGCCAATCCGTATTCGGGGTACGAGAATTTCGATTTCGAGGTCCCCATCGGCAAGAAAGGCGATGCTTACGATCGTTACCTCGTGCGGCTTGAGGAGATGCGCCAGTCACTGAATATCGCTGAACAGGCACTTGACGGTATGCCCGAAGGACCATACCGCGCCCACGTACCGGGGGTGGTGCTTCCGCCGAAGGAAGATATTCTGTACAAGATGGAGTCCATGATCTTCCATTTCAAGATCATTACCGATGGGTTCACGGCGCCCAAGGGTTCGGTCTATCAGGCGATCGAATCACCCAAGGGAGAAATCGGCTTTTTCATCACCGGTGACGGTACCAACCGCCCGCGCCGGGTGCGAGTGCGCCCGCCATCGTTCATCAATCTGGCGGCACTGCCCAAGCTGTGTGCCGGGCGGCTGTTCAGTGATGTCGTGTGCGCCATTGGTTCAACTGATATCGTGCTCGGGGAGGTGGATCGATGATCCTGTCTGAAGAATCGGTCCGGCTGATGCGAGAGAAAGCTCAGCAGTACCCGCGCCGTAAATCGGCTATATTGCCGGCGCTGACGATTGCTTACCGGCAGGTGGGGTATCTCGATGGCGCGATCTACAGGGAGATTTCCCGAACCATCGGTGTGCCGTATGTGGAGATTGCCGAGGCGGCAACATTCTATACGATGTTCCCGAAACAGCCGGTGGGCAAGTATTTGATCCAGGTGTGTCACAACATCTCCTGCGCCCTGATGGGCGCTGATTCGCTGATCGAATACCTTGAGCAGAAGCTCGGAATCAGGAAGGGTGAAACGACCCCCGACAAGATGTTCACCCTGATTTCCGTGGAGTGTCTCGGGTCGTGCGCCACCGCTCCCATGATGCAGATCAATCACGACTTCTATGAGAACCTGACACCTGAAGAGGTGGACAGGATTCTGGATGAATTGAGGGCCAGGGCATGAGTTTCTATTCCCCGGTCAGGACCAATGCCGCCGAGGCGGCCTCAAGCGACAAGCTGCACCTGTTCAAGTACGTCGAGGATCCGGAGCAGCATACAGTCAAGCGCTACGAAGAGCATGGCGGCTACGCCGCATGGAAGAAGGTTCTCGCCGGCATGAAGCCCGAAGAGGTGATCGAAACCGTCAAGAACTCCGGTCTTCGCGGCCGCGGCGGGGCCGGTTTCCCGACCGGTGTGAAGTGGAGCTTCGTGCCCAAGGCATCCCCCAAGCCGCGCTATCTGTGCTGCAACGCTGATGAGTCCGAACCGGGTACCTGCAAGGATAGGGTGCTCATGGAGCGTGACCCGCATGCCGTGATCGAGGGGATGGCCATCGGTGCCTATGCCATCGGCTGCCACCTCATGTTCATCTATATCCGGGGCGAGTTCGGACACTGTATCGAGCGAATGGAGCAGGCCCGCAAGGAAGCCTACGAGGCGGGACATCTCGGCAAGAATATCTACGGCTCCGGTTATGACCTCGATATGATCGTTCACACCGGCGGTGGTGCGTATATCTGTGGTGAAGAAACCGCGCTGCTCAATTCCCTGGAGGGAGAAAAGGGGTTGTCTCGCATCAGGCCGCCGTTCCCCGCAGTGGAAGGGCTGTATGCCTGTCCAACCATTGTAAATAATGTTGAGAGCCTTGCCTCCGTGCCACACATCATCAACCGAGGTGCCGACTGGTACCGGAAACTGGGTACCGAAAAGTCTACCGGGACCAAGGTATTCTCCTTGTCGGGTCATGTAAAACAGCCCGGTAACTACGAAGTGGAACTGGGTTTCCCGCTGAAGAAACTGATCTATGATGAGCAGTACGGCGGCGGCATTCTTGGGGACAAGAAGCTCAAGGGTGTCATTCCCGGCGGGGCCTCGACACCGTTTCTGAAGCCGGACATGATCGATGTTGGGCTGGACTATGAATCGCTGGTGGAGCAAAGCTCAATGCTTGGTTCCGGTGCGATCATCGTTTTTCATGAGGATACCTGCATCGTGTGGGTGATCCTCAAACTGATCCATTTCTTCCGGCATGAATCCTGCGGCAAATGCACACCCTGCCGGGAAGGCACGGGCTGGCTGGAGCAGATCATTCGTCGTATCGAGGCCGGTGAAGGCCGTAAGGGCGATCTGGAGACGATCGAGGACCTTTGCGGCAATATCCTCGGGCGCACAATCTGTCCGCTGGGCGACGCTGCGGTGATGCCGATCCAGTCGGCTCTCAGGTTGTGGCGTGAGGAATGGGAGTATCACATAGAGAACAAGAAGTGTATGGTGAAGTCGCACTTCCCATTCAAGTAATAGTGCTATGCAGAAGACGACCAACGAACAGCTTGCAGAGAAAAGAGCCGGCGGTGAGGTGACCCTGACCATCGACGGTCAGGAAATCACGGTCACGAAGGGGACAACCGTCCTTGAAGCGGCTCGCAAGCTGGGCATCCATATTCCCACGTTCTGCTGGCATCCCAAGGTCAAGTCGGTCGGTGCCTGCCGCATGTGCTATGTCCAGATCGAGAAGATGCCGAAGCTGGCGGTCTCGTGCGCCACAGAGGTGATGGAAGGCATGGTTGTGCATACCGACTCTGATATGGTGAAGGCCGGTCGCAAGGCCGTGATCGAGTTCATTCTTGCCAACCATCCGCTGGATTGTCCCACCTGTGACAAGGGGGGCGAGTGCGATCTGCAGAACCTCACCTTCGCCCATGGTGTTGATGACAGTCGCTTCGCGTTTCGCAAGATGCGATTCACCGACGATACGGTGACAACGACCTTCGATGATGTCAAGATTGGACCGGAGATCGTTCTCAACCGCAACCGTTGTATCCTCTGCTACAAGTGCGTGCGGGCCAACAAGGAGGCGTTTGGCGAATATGACCTGGGCGCCTTCGAACGCGGCAACATCACCGAGATAAACTCCGCACCGGGCGAGGCGGTTGATAATCCGTACTCGGGGAATCTCGTTGAAATCTGCCCCGTGGGTGCCCTGACCAACAGCGACTGGCGCTACAAGATTCGTGTCTGGTTGACGACAACGACGACGTCGATATGCAATTTCACCTCTTCAGGCACCAATATCCTGTTCTGGAAGGACCCGCACAAGAATCACATCTACCGCGTCACCTCGCGTTGCCATGACGATATCGATGATGGTTGGCTGGCTGACCTCACACGTTATGGGTACCAGATCGTAACCTCAAGGGAACGGCTTACCAAGCCGTTGATCATGAAGGGTGGAAAGCAGGTTGAGGCGACCTGGGATGAGGCGCTGGGCCACATTCATAAGCGTTTCAGTGAGATCAAAGAGAAGAAGGGCGCTGTCTGTATCAGCGGACTGGCGGAGCCGAATCTGGATAACGCCTCGCTCTACGCCTTCCAGAAGTTTTTCCGCACGGTGCTGAGAACCAACAACATCGACTTCCGAAGCCACTATCGGTATCTGCCCGAAACTCCCGACAGCATGTTCACTGCGTTGTGTGCGCAACCGTTCAGGATTCGGGATATCGATGACTCCGAGGTGATCCTGGTGTTCGGTTCCGATTTGATCAGGGAGCACCATAACGAGTATCTCAGGATTCGCAAAGCGTGCAATTTCTTCGGTGCCCGTGTCTACTCGGCGACTCCTTACGCGGTCAAGGCGGCGGATGTCGCCACTTTGGAGTCGATGTACAGGCCCGGAACTGAGGAAGCCTTCCTCAACGGGGTGTGTCTGGCGGCCGTGGAAGACGGGTTGGTGGATGCCAGAGTGGGTAAGGAGTTCCAGGGCAAGCTGAAACCGGGCACGGCTGCCGCCTGCGCCGAGCTGGCCGGAGTCGGGGTGGACGATCTGAAGCTGCTGGCGCGCGCGCTGGCCGAGGGGAAGAAGGTCACTGTCATTGCCGGTGAGATCGTGGCTCGTTCGCGGGCGCGCGAGACTATTGCGGCGGCTCTGTGCAATCTTGGTCGGCTGTTCTCGCTGCCTTCGAAGGGGCAGATGGCGGTGTTGGCGCGCTATGCCAATTCTGTCGGCGCTGAGCGTCTGGGACTGGTGTCTGAGCCGTTTGCGCCGGTGAAGGCCGAGCTTGAGGCCATGTATGAGCAGTATCCTGAGTGTCCGGCCCGGACGACCGACAAAATGCTGGCGCTGATGAAAAAGGAAGAGATTACCGCCATGTTCTTGTTGGGTGGCAACCCCTTGGAGATGTATCCTGATCGGGAGTTCGTCAGCGAGGCCATCAGCAAACTCGACTTCCTGGTTGCCTGCGACCTGTTTGAAACTGAGACCACGCAGCGCGCCGAGGTGGTGCTGCCGTTGTGCAGTTGGGCTGAATATGCAGGCGACTATATCAATCTTGAGGGTCGCGTGCAGCGGGCCAATAAGGCGGTCAATGCCGTTGGCGAGGCCCGACCCGGAGTTGAGATCATGACGGCCCTGGCCAGGAGATTCGATCGGCCGCTGTTTGAGTCCGATGTGCACATGCAAAGTGAGATAGACCGTTTGCTCAATATCGAGGACGTACGTCCGCTTCCGGCTGACTTCGTGGAGGTGGTCGCTGAATCTCCGGAGATTGCCAAAGAGTATCCGTATCCGCTGTATCTGTGCGATGATCCGCATCACTCCGGGCACCTGTCGGAGAAGTCAGCTTCACTTGCCGCGTTTGCCGGTGAGGCCTATATTGAACTCTCTTCGGAACTGGCCGGACGGCTTGACGTGGCCGATGGCAGTTCGGTGCGGGTCGAGTCTGAGATCGGCAAGGTGATTGTACCGGTCAAGATATCGGAGCATCTGGACAGCGAGGCCGTGTTGATGCCGCGGAACTTCTCGGGCAGTGGCGTGAACGCACTGATGATGCGCAAGAAGCGGGTTGATAGTGTGAAGATTACGAAACTGGATGAGTAGCGCATATGCTGGAAGTGATCATCATAACCCTGCTCAAGATTATCGCCGTACTGGCGGTGGTGCTCACGGGCTGTGCGTATTCCACGTATCTGGAGCGCAAGGTGGTTGCTGTGATGCAGCACCGAATCGGTCCCAGCTATGCCGGCCCCTATGGGTTGCTTCAGCCAATGGCTGACGTTGTCAAGCTGATGTTCAAGGAAGACATTGTTCCTGACCACGTGGAGCGCTGGACGTATGCGCTGGCTCCGGCGATCAGCTTCATCCCGGCGTTGCTGACATTCGCGGTGGTGCCTTTCGGAATGGATATGACCATTTTCGGACGCGAGATCAAGATGGTTCTGTCCGACTTGAATGTCGGTGTTCTGTTTGTTTTCGCGATTACCTCTATGGGAATTTATGGCATCGTGCTGGCCGGCTGGTCGTCCGGATCGAAGTATTCGCTGATGGGCAGCATTCGCTCCTCGGCGCAGATGATCTCCTATGAGGTGGCCTACGGATTGAGCATCGTGGGCGTATTGCTGATCGCCAACACCCTGTCGTTGCGCGAATTGATCGCACAGCAAAGCTCCATTTTCGACTGGTTCATTTTTCAGCAGCCGGTCGGGTTCTTGCTGTATCTGACTTGCGCCATTGCTGAAACAAACCGGGCGCCGTTTGATCTGGCGGAGGCCGAGTCGGAGCTGGTGGCCGGCTATCACACGGAGTATTCCTCGATGCGTTTTTCGATGTTCTTCATCGGTGAATACGCCAACATGCTTGCGGTCTCGGCGGTTGGGGCGGTGTTCTTCCTGGGCGGGTGGCAGGGTCCGTTTACGGAATCGGTACCGATTCTGTCATTTGTCTGGTTTTTCCTGAAGGTGTTCGCGTTCATGTTCTTCTATATCTGGTTGCGGGCAACATTCCCGCGGTTCCGGTATGACCAGTTGATGAATTTCGGATGGAAGGTTCTTTTGCCACTGGCTGTCGTGAACACGGTTGTCACGGCGTTCTTTGTGGTAGTATAGATGTGGATAGTTGCGAGCAACAACTGAGGAAATCGAGGTAGGGTAGCGATGAAAGACATCATGAAATCACTGGGCAACGTGTTCATTAAGATGCCCCAGGGATTCTTCGTGACGCTGAAGCACGTGTTCAAGAAGCCGGTCACGCTCGACTACCCGCGTCAGAAGAAGCCTATGACACCGCGGTATCGAGGGCGCCACTATCTCGAGCGCTACGATGATGGCACCGAGCGCTGTGTGTGCTGTGGCCTGTGCGCCGCCGCGTGTCCCGCGGATGCAATCTACATGGAGCCGGAAGAGACCGAGAAGGGCGAACGCAAGGCGCGTGTCTATGAGATCAACCTGCTGCGGTGTATCTTCTGCGGCTTCTGCGAGGAGGCTTGTCCCGAGGAGGCGATCTTCCTGGGACAGGACTACGAGTTTTCGAGCGATAACAGGAATAATTTCATCTGGACCAAGCAGGACATGCTGGTGCCACATCCGCGCAAGGACAACCCCTTCAAACGGATGTATCGACGGGTGAGAAAAGTGTACGGAGTTCCGGACAAGACCAGATGACACTGGATGCTGCCATATTCTTCATCTCGGCGGTTGTAGCCGTCTTTGGTGCGACCATGATGATCACCGTGCGCAACCCGGTTGCCTCGGTGCTGTATCTGCTGGTGTCTTTTGCGGCGCAGGCGGTGCTGTTCATCCAGCTCGGGGCGCTGTTTCTGGGTATGGTGCTGATCATTGTGTATGTCGGCGCTATTCTGGTGTTGTTCCTTTTTGTGGTGATGCTGCTCAACCTTCGCGGCGGCGAGGACCTTGGCCAACCATCTCCCCCCATCAGTCGGTTCAGCAAGTTTCTGATTGCGGCTTTGTTGCTGATGGAAATGGTGTTTGTGATCCGCGGTTCAACCGGAGCGACCGACCGGGCCGTGACAGGTATGA
Organism: uncultured Ignavibacteriales bacterium; assembly: GCA_964627305.1. Classification (GTDB taxonomy): domain Bacteria; phylum Zixibacteria; class MSB-5A5; order GN15; family FEB-12; genus WJKG01. Next base: position 249,587 of record CAZVHP010000003.1, read on the forward strand.
TGGGGCCGGTGGTCGACACGTTCGGCTCGGTCGAGCAGGTTGGTATGCTGCTGTTCACAACTTATATGTATCCCTTCGAGCTGACCGGAGTGTTGTTGCTGGTTGCCATTGTCGGTGCGGTAGTTATAGCCAAGCGTGAAGCTGATCACGAGGCTGCGCAGAGGGCGCAGGCTATCTCGGAGCAGGGCGATTCATCGAATAAGGAAGTGAGTTAGGATGCCGGTAAGTGCGTTTCTGGTGCTGGCCGGTGTGCTGTTTGCCATCGGCACTGTGGGAGTCTTGATCTCGCGAAACATCATTGTGCTGTTCATGTGCGTGGAGTTGATGCTCAATTCGGCTAACCTGGCGCTGATTGCCTTTTCGCGGGCGCTGAATGTGGTCGATGGTCACGCATTCGTGTTTTTGGTGCTGACAGTTGCGGCAGCCGAAGTTGCGGTTGGTCTGGCGATGGTGATTACGATCTTCCGCAACCGTGAGACAATAAACATCGACCGTATCAGCATTTTGAAGTGGTAGGAAACTGAGCGTATGGCTGAATACATCTATCTGGTTCCGCTGTTTCCCCTGATCGGGTTTCTGATCAACGGGTTACTGCTGGGTCGCCTGCCGCGAGCCGCCGTGAACTTGATTGCCTGCGCCTCCGTGGGACTGTCGTTTGTCGTTGCGGTCATGCTGTTTATCGACCTGCGCTCTCTGCCTGAGGGCCAGCGCGTGCTGGAGCAGGTGCTGTTCATCTGGATACCCTCCGGGTCGCTGCAGGTCAATATTGGATTCCTGTTGGATCCACTGTCAGCGGTCATGATATTGGTGGTGACCGGGGTTGGTTTCCTTATTCATATTTACTCGACCGGGTACATGAGTCACGATCCGTGTTTCGGACGCTATTTCACGTACCTGAACCTGTTTACATTCTCCATGCTGGTGCTGGTACTGGCCGACAGCTTCCCGTTCATGTTCGTGGGCTGGGAAGGAGTCGGGCTATGCTCCTATTTGCTGATTGGTTTCTGGTTCGAGAAACGGTCGGCGTCCGATGCCGGCAAGAAGGCGTTTATTGTCAATCGTATCGGCGATGCCGGTTTCCTTCTGGGTATGTTCATCATTTTCTGGCAGGTTGGCTCGCTGCAGTTTAGCGAGGTGATGGCCAGCGCTCCGTATGTGTTTGAGGCCGGCGGGGCGCTGATCACAACTGCCTGTGTGCTGCTGTTTGTCGGTGCCACCGGCAAGTCGGCGCAGATCCCGCTGTACGTGTGGTTGCCCGATGCTATGGAAGGTCCGACCCCTGTTTCCGCGCTCATCCATGCTGCCACGATGGTCACTGCAGGTGTGTATATGCTGGCACGATCCAGCGCGCTGTATGTGATGGCCCCCGATGCCCTGGCGGTGGTGGCGATAGTCGGTGCCGCCACAGCGCTGTTTGCAGCAACTATCGGCACGGCGCAAAACGATATCAAGCGCGTGCTGGCGTACTCGACCGTCAGTCAGCTTGGCTACATGTTCCTCGCCTGTGGTGTGGCCGCCTTCGCCGCCGGCATCTTCCACTTGATGACGCACGCTTTTTTCAAAGCACTCCTGTTCCTGGCGGCCGGATCGGTTATTCACGGAATGTCGAGTATTCAGGACATGCGCCAGATGGGCGGACTGAAGAAGTACATGCCGATCACGTTCATTACCATGCTGCTGGCAACACTGGCGATTGCCGGTATTCCCGGTTTCTCCGGGTTCTTTTCCAAGGATGAGATTCTGTGGAAGGCGTTCTCGTCGTCGCATGGGCATCTGGTGCTCTGGATTATCGGGCTTATCACTGCCGGTTTGACGGCCTTCTATATGTTCCGCCTGATATACATGACGTTCTATGGCAAGGAACGGATGAGCGGCGAAGTCAAACATCACCTGCACGAGTCGCCATATTCGATGACGGTGCCGTTGATTGTCCTGGCAGTGCTGTCTGTTGCCGGTGGTTGGGTCGGCATCCCGCACGTCTTCGGCGTGACAAACCACTTCGAGCACTGGCTGGAGCCGATTATCGCGGGGCCGCATCACGAGGCCGCCTCGCATGCCCTGGCGGCGGCAGGTTCCAGCGCCGCGACCGAATTTCTGTTGATGGGCCTGACCGTGGTGCTGGTCTTGTTCGCCATATTCGGCGCCTACATGCTGTATCGGAAGCGGCCGGAGTTGTCGACCTCTCTGGCGCAGAGATTCTCCGGGCTGCAGACCCTGCTCGTGAACAAGTACTATGTCGATGAGATCTACGGTGCGGTCGTTGTCCGCCCGCTGGTTTCCGGTTCGGTGTTCTTGTGGAAGATCGTCGATGTGCTCATTATTGATGGGCTCATCAACGGTTTCGCCACGATCTATGCCGATATCTCCCAGTTGGTGCGTCGGGCGCAAACGGGACGCATTCGTTCGTACGCGACCGTGTTTGTGCTGGGCGTGGTGGCCCTGGTCGGTTACTTCCTGTATTGGTAGAAGAAGATGATTGGTGATATTTTGACATACCTGACCTTTTTCCCGGTGCTGGGAGTGGTGCTGTTGTTGCTGGTGCCGAAGGAGCGCCATGATTCCATCAAGTCGCTGAGCCTCATCATTGCCTTCGTGACCATGCTCATATCCTTCCTTGTGTATGCCCTGTTCGATCCGCTTGCCTCGGGGATGCAATTCGAAGTGAATGTTCCCTGGGTCAACAGCTTCGGCATCCACTACCATCTGGGTATTGACGGTATCTCGTTGCTGCTGATCGTACTGACGACCGTGCTGACGGTGCTGGCGATCCTCAGCTCGTGGAGCTCCATCAGGACCGGTGTCAAGGGGTTCTACATCAGTTTGCTGCTGCTGACTACGGGCATGATCGGTGTGTTTGTGTCGATGGACCTGTTCTTGTTCTATGTGTTCTGGGAAGTGATGTTGATTCCCATGTATTTCCTGATCGGTGTCTGGGGTGGCCCGCGCCGGGTGTATGCGGCTATCAAGTTTGTTTTGTTCACGATGTTCGGCTCGCTGCTGATGCTGGTCGCCATTTTGTATCTGGTCTTCAAGTATCAGGCTGTAGCCGGTGTGTACTCATTCGACATTCCGGCACTGATCTCAATGCCGCTCACTTTCACTGAGCAGGCCTGGCTCTTTGCGGCGTTTGCGCTGGCCTTCGCCATCAAGGTGCCGCTGTGGCCGCTGCACACCTGGTTGCCCGATGCTCACGTGGAGGCACCGACGGCCGGTTCGGTGATCCTGGCCGGTGTGCTTCTGAAGATGGGTTCCTACGGTTTCATCCGTATCTGTCTGCCCATGTTCCCGGATGCAACCGTCGCCTTCCTGCCGTACATCTGTGTGCTCAGTTTGATCGCGATCATCTACGGTGCGCTGGTGGCGATGGTACAGAAGGACGTGAAGAGTTTGGTGGCGTTTTCCTCGGTGTCACATATGGGGTTTGTGATGCTGGGGATGTTTGCCCTGAACCTGCAGGGGCTGGAGGGTTCGGTGATGCAGATGATCAACCACGGGGTATCGACGGGAGCGCTATTCCTTTTGGTCGGGATGCTCTATGAACGGCGGCACACTCGGCTGATATCGGAGTTTGGCGGCGTCGCCAAAGTTATGCCCGCCTTCGCGGCCTATTTCATGATCGTTACGCTCTCATCGATAGGGTTGCCGTTTACGAACGGGTTTGTCGGTGAGTTTCTCATATTGCTGGGTGTTTTCAAACTCAACACGTGGTACGGCGTTATCGCCGTTACGGGCGTGATCCTTTCAGCGTGTTATATGTTATGGATGTATCAGCGCGTCATGTTCGGCAAGGTGACCAATCCGGAGAACGCGAAGCTGACAGATCTGAATGCGCGTGAGCGCCTTATCATGATCCCGTTGGTTGTTCTGATTTTCTGGATCGGGGTGTACCCCAAGCCGTTCTTTGACCGTATCGAGCCGGCCGTCAAGGACGTGCTGGAGCAGGTCAGCCGGGCGAAGTCTGTTCAACTTGATCCGGTGACCTATGAGTTGACGCGTGTCGAGAGCACGAGCTCGACGAGCGCGACGACAACTGTAACATTTGCACCAGAGCAGGAGGAAACAACCCATGAGTGAAGTGACAATCTATGTAAAGGATGGCTGTCCCTACTGCGCAGCGGCCATGAAGCACTACACGGATAACGGAATCGAGTTCAGGGAAGTGAACATTCACCAGGTCTCCGGCGCGAAGGAGAAGCTCCTTGAGCTGTCGAAAGGACAGCGGATTGTGCCGGTGATTGTGGAGAACGGCGAGGTCAGGCTCGGTTTCGGAGGTGGATGAGGTTTTTAGACAGGCGGCGGTCGTCGCCACAGGCAACTGAATAGACAACGGGCAGGAATGAAGCTGAATGATAGATGAAGCAGTAGCATCGATAGACTTAGGACTGATCGGCCCCGAACTGGCGCTTCTGATAACATCGTTTGTTATCCTGCTGTTCGCGTTTGCCCGCTCCATGCAGCGAGGCGCGGCGGCGATAGCGTTTGCGGGGTTGGTGGTAGCGTTGGTGCTGTCGATTAACCAGTGGGGACATCAGGCCTCGGGGTTTTTCGGCATGGTCACGTGCGACAAGTACGGTGCCATGTTCAAGATCATTTTCTGCGTCTCCTCACTTCTGGCGCTGCTCCTGGCGGTGCGGTATTTCTCTCAGCGGGGGATTAATCGTCCGGAGTTCTATGCCCTGCTGTTGATCTCGACCATGGGGATGATGGTGATGGCCAACACCTCCGATCTGGTGGTGATGTTCCTTGGTCTGGAGATAATGTCGGTACCGCTGTATGTCATGGCGGGGTTCGCCCGCCGGTCGCTGGAATCGAACGAGGCCGGTATCAAGTACTTCCTGATGGGAGCCTTCGCCAGCGGTTTTCTGCTGATGGGCATTGCGTTTGTATTTGGCGCCTCGGGCACTACTGATCTGCGTCGGTTGGTCACCGATTTCAATTTCATCGTGAGCAATTTCAACCTGTTCCTCTCGCTGGGAGGAGCGCTGGTGCTGGTCGGGTTTGGCTTCAAGGTTGCCGCCGTGCCCTTCCATTCATGGGTGCCTGACGTCTATCAGGGTGCGCCGACGCCGGTGACGGCCTTCTTCTCGGTGGGACCGAAGGCGGCCGGGTTTGCGGTGCTGTTTCGGATATTCACGTTCGGATTCGGTGATTTGGAGGTGCTGGCCAGCCTCTTCTGGATTCTGGCGGTGCTCACTATGACAGTCGGCAATGTGCTGGCGCTCAGGCAGGACAATATCAAGCGCATGCTGGCGTATTCGTCCATTGCCCACGCCGGCTACATAATGGTGGCACTGGCGGTGGGCACTCAGACAGCGGTCTCTGCGGCCGTGTTCTATCTGGTTGCTTACGTGATGTTCAATACCGGAGCGTTCGCCATTTTGACGCTGCTTGAGACACGAGCAGGCAGCAAATCCAATTTCTCTGAGCTGGCCGGGTTAGCCAAAGCGAACCCATATTTGTCGGCAGTGCTGGCGCTGTTCATGTTCGCTCTGTCGGGCTTTCCGCCCACTGTCGGTTTCTTTGGCAAGTTCTATCTGTTCTCGGCAGCTGTGAACTCCGGGTTCATCTGGCTGGCGATAATCGGCGTCATGAACTCGTTTCTGTCGGTGTACTATTATCTTCGTGTAGTCAAGGTGTCCTACTTCGATGCGCCCGATGGTGCCTGGACGCCGGTGCCGTTCTCGACCGCGATACTTGTGGTTCTGTTCGTGACGGCTGTCGGCACGCTGGGGCTGGGGTTCTTCCCCGGGGAGTTGCTCAAGCTCTCGCAGATGTCGCTGATCGCGTTTCTGTAATCACTGCAGACCGTATTGAGTTTCTGCCAGATCTGCAAGGCCGGGTGTGACGCCCGGCCGTTTCAGTTCTGCTTTGGGTGAACATGCTGCGTTATCGGTGTGTCGTCCTCAGACCTGACCGAGCCTGAGCTTGTTGCCGTTGATGTCGGGGACCCTCATGGCATACTTGCCGGAGAAGCAACTGGAGCAGAAGGTTGTGCGCGGCAGTGACGGCATCGACAGCATGCCGTCGATTGACAGGTAGCGCAAGGAGTCCGCCCCAATGTATTCCTCGATCTCCCTGATCGACATGCGATTGGCAATAAGCTCCCGATGCGTGGGCATGTCGATGCCAAAAAAGCACGGGGAAATGATCGGCGGGGAAGAGACGCGGAAGTGCACCTCTTTGGCTCCGGCATCGCGAATGAGCTGTACCAGTTTTCGCGAGGTAGTGCCGCGAACGATGGAATCATCGACGACGACCACGCGGCGGTCTTCGAGCACCCCCTTGACGGGGTTGAACTTCAGCTTGACATCCAGATCACGTATGTTCTGTTCCGGGTCGATGAAAGTGCGACCGACGTAGTGGTTACGGATCAGTCCGATCTCGAAGCGCAACCCTGACTCCTCGGCATAACCGAGTGTGGCCGTATTGGCGGAGTCGGGGATGCCGATGACGATATCGGCCTCAACGGGGTGCTCGCGCGCCAGCAGGCGGCCGAGGCGCCTGCGAATCTTGTCGACGTTCTCCCCGAAGACTTTCGAGTCCGGGCGGGAGAAGTAGATATATTCGAAGATGCAGAAGGCGTGCCTGGTCGGCTTGAGAGGATGCATGGAGTTCAGGCCCTTACCGTTGATCTCGAGCACCTCGCCCGGTTCAATATCGCGCACGTAGCGGGCCCCGATGATGTCAAAGGCACACGTCTCCGATGCCACCACCCAGGCGCGTCCCAGTCTGCCGAGGGCGAGCGGTCGAAAACCGTGGGGGTCGCGCGCTGCTATGATGGAATCCTCGGTCAGAAACAACAAAGAGAAGGCGCCCCTGACCCGGCGTAATGCCTCGCAGATGCGCTCCACGCGTGTCCGCTTCTTCGACAGAGCCGCCAGATGCAGGATGATCTCGGTATCGGATGTCGTCTGGAAGATGGACCCGCGCGAGTCGAGCTTCTGTCGCAGCTCGAACGAGTTGGTCAAATTTCCGTTGTGGACAATGGCGAGGTTGCGCGAACGGTTGGTGATAATGAAGGGCTGGATATTGATGAGCGAGGAAGCGCCGGTGGTGCTGTATCGGTTGTGGCCGATTGCCACCTTGCCGGTCAGTTTGGCCAGGATCTCTTCCTGGGCGAAGACCTCACTGACCTGCCCCATGCCTTTGTGGAGGTGAATGACACCCTTGTCGCTGCTGACGATACCGGCTGATTCCTGTCCCCGATGTTGCAGCGAGTACAGCCCAAGGTAGGTAAGGCGAGCTGCCTGCGAATTGCCATAGATGCCAAAGACACCACACTTGTCGTGAATAGCCGGTTCCAGCATTGACAGTCGCTCCTTTCCGGTCCGTCGGACGGCAAAAAGCCAAATCTACACTTTTTACGGAGAAAGTCAACGGTCGGATGGGCGGTGCACACCATTGACTGCAAGGCTCTGCAGGCCGGTACTCAGGACCGCCGGTGTGCAGATGATGAACAGCGAAAAGAACTGGCTAAATCCTTGACTTTCCGCTATTTTTCGCCCCTGAGGCCCGGGTGCGATGGTTTCCGGTGGTCTGAGCATATCGGGGCACCCTGTTTGCTCAAATAGCTGCAGATGTACACACTTGTCGTGATTATGTTATAATGAGTGACGATTCCTCCAGATACCAGGTGCTTGCCGCCCTCGCCCGTTCCGCAGCCAAAGGTGAGGACTACACCAGATTGGCTCAGCGGGCGCTGGAGCAGACCTGTCGCCTGGTGTCGCTGAAGGCGGCGGCAGCGTTTCTCTTCGATGAGAATCTGGAGGTGACTCTGCAAGTGGTCCATACCGAGAACGATTCCGTCCGAGAAACGCTGCTGGAACTGGAGGAGGATCTGTTCTCGGGTCTGCGAAGAAAGCGTCGCCTGGCGGCCGCCTACTTGTCGTTTGCGTCCGATCCACCGCAGCACTCGTTCACCCTGCCGCTGTGTTACGGCGAGCAGACGTTTGGGGCTGTCATCGGTCTGCAGGAGGGTGAGCGCACGATCGTTGCCGAGGATGCTTTCCTTGACGCGTTTACTTCACTGCTGGCGCTGCAACTGGCTGCCAGCGGGCGTGCCGGCGGAGACGCCGCCGCCGGCAGAGAGAAGCTCGATCAGGAACGGCTCGCCGCTGTGGTTGAGATGGCGGTTACCGTCAATCACGAAATCAACAATCCGCTCACTGCGATTCTTGGCAATGTGCAGCTTCTGTTGCTCAAGCGTGACGACCTCGATCAGGAATTGCAGAACAAGCTCAGGACTATTGAACAATCGGCCATGAAGATCAAAGACGTCACCCAGCGGCTGATGCGTCTTAACTCGGTGCGGTCGACCAGCTACAATGGCGATACGCGGATGCTCGATTTGCACGACCCTGAAGTGGATGACGAAAAAGCGGGCGACACCGAGTAGTTCGGTATCGCCCGGCGAAAGACTCTGTTTCATCTGCCCGGCCTGATACCAGGCTACCTACTCAAACTCCAGCTCAAGCGGGTCTTCAGGGACATCAGCGGGCGCTTCATCCTCTTTGCTTTCCGGGGGGCGTGGCTGATACCGCTGAGGATCAAGCAGCCAGTTGAGCAGATCACGCACGCTCTCGGGATACCTGTCAAGGATGTCGATTCCGTGTGCGTAGTCGGGGTAGCGAATGACCTGTACGTGATCCAGTTTCCGCTCGAAGTAATCAGCGGAGGCAGCCGCAAGCAGGTCCTCGATGGCGGTCATAACCAACATATCTCCCGTGAATTGCTGCATTGCCGCAAAGGGTTTCATGCCCGCGTATTCTTCTCCGGGGGAGAGCATGGCGATTGCCCGCACCGGCAAAATATCCAGATCGGCAGCAGCCATCACGGCCGTATTGGCGCCGATCGAGGACCCGATGAAAACCGTATTGGCAGTGTCAATCAGAAGGTCGACCTGATCGTTTCTCATGAACTGGCGGAGCATCTGAGCTATATCGAGCGGCATCTGCTGGAGGTGCTCGTTACGCATGTTTACGTGCGATACTGAGAACTTGCCGAGCTGGGTCGATCGCCCGTGTCCGCGAAGGTCAACAACCAGGATGTGGGGATGCGCGATCGGCTTGGCCTTCTTGTCGAGGAAGCGCCGGGAGATGCTCTGAATCAGCCCATTCCAACTGGTGTGATCCTGTGCCCGCTGGTGCAACAGCACCCACAGCGGTGCCGGATTGTCGGCTACCGGCGAGGGGGTGAGCCAGCCGTACATGACCAGCTCATCAGCAGTCTCAAACCGCAGTTCGATCACATCATCGGTCTGCCGAGCCGATACGCTGACAGCCAGCAGCACCCATACTGCCAGCAGCGTCGCCCACAATGATGCTCGTCTGTTCATACAGCTTTCGACACTCCATCACAAGTGCGGGATGATGCCCCGGGGCAGCACCCAATTGGACACTCCGACGAATCAATGAACGTGGACCTTCCACGGTGCAGCCATCAGCTCATTATCAGATATAGGCTTCCAGGAAGGCGTTCAGTTGACTCTCAAGCTTCTGTGCATGGACTCCGTACTGGTCCATGTCCTTCGTATCGCAGCACTTCTTCATTTCGGCCACGGTCGCCCTGATTGACTGCAGGTCGGTCCAGACCTTGTCCTTCACCTCGGACAACTCCTCTGGGATGTCGTTCTCGGAGAGTGCCTCGCACCTGGCCGAGAGGGTTTCGGTCGATCCGATGATACCATCCTCGTTGTTCCGGGGCAGATGACTTTCGATAATGAGGTTGGCCGTGATAATGATACCATTCAACTGCGGGAAGTGCACCGGCAGGAGGCAGGAGGCGGTGTGCTCGAAGGCATCATGCACCGCCGGCATCAGTTCGTAGACCTTGTCCTTGTTCCTGCTCTCGCAGGCGGCAGCGTATTCATTCACCAGTTGGGCGAATTCGGTGCGGGCCTTGACAAATTCCTTCTTGCGGGCAGTTGTCTTCAACTCCGGGTTCATAGCCATGATAGCCTTCATGTGCTCCTTGAACTTCGGGCCGACGGCCATGAGTGCGTCGTAGTCCTTCTCCGGCCAGGCAACGTGCCACGCGGGGGCCATTACCTCATGAAAGGTCTCAAAGGGTGTGTGGCCCGCCTCCGCGGCACGGTGAGCGGGGCAGCCTGCTTCCTTGTGCAGGGGGCTGGCGGCAAAGGCCAGGGCGCCAAACAGGAGCAGTCCGATCAACATACTAACAGTTTTCATCATGGTTCCTCCATAATTGCAGCAGAGTCTTTGCGAATGATTAGATTTCTGTTTGTCGATTGTTAAATGACATTGGTTTCTTCGACCAGGCTGCCCTTGCTGAATCGCTCCATCGACAGGGGAGAGATGTCAACCGATGGCTGCTTCCCGGTAATCAGTTCGGCAGCTACCTGTCCGGCTGCCGGCGCGTGCATGAAGCCGTGCCCGGAGAAGCCGGTGATATGCATCATACCGCCGACTGATGGTTCCCAGCCGATCACGGCATGGTGATCCGGGGTACTCTCATAGAGCCCGGCCCACTGATTGGCTATCTCGGCGGTCTCCAGTTGCGGTATGCGATACAGACCTTTCTCCAGCATGGTGTCTGTGTAGTCGGGGTCAATTGATACGTCAAACGACGGTTCCACGTTCTTATCAGCCCAGCCGAGCAACAGCCCCTTCGATTCCTTGTGGTGATACAGCCCGGAGGCTACATCGACAACCATCGGGAAGAACGGCTTGACGAAATCCAGTTGGCCGGTAGTGACGCACTGGCGTCGGATCGGCTCGACTGGCAGATCCACACCGATCATTTTCGCGATCAGGGCGGAGTGCGGACCGGCGCAGTTGATGACGAGGTTGGTGCTGATATCACCCCTAACGGTTGATACGCCGGTGATCTTTCGGTTGCTGACGGTGATGCTGTTTACTCCGGCCTCAAGCTCGATGTCCACACCCATGTCGCGGGCAGCATGCTCGTAACCGGACAGGAATTCATGGGGGTCACCCAGCCCGTCGCGTTTGCAGAAGGTGGCCAGCAGGACATCATCGAGGCGAATGTGAGGTGCATACTGCCCGATATCCTCGGGCTTGAGCAACTCGACATCCAGTCCGAGAGAGCGCTGCAGCTCATATTGCTTCTTGTAGGTGGCGACATCGTCCTCGTTGGTCAGCAGGAACATGTAGCCAACCTGATCAAAGAGGGCATCGGAGCCGGTGTCTTCCTTGAAACGCTCAAAGGCATCGATGGAGAGCATGGACATCTCGATATTGACTTTGGTCGAGAACTGGGCGCGGATACCGCCCGCAGCCTTGGAAGTGGCGCCGGAGCCGGTGAACTGCTCCTTTTCCACAAGGACAATGCTTCCGTAATTCGCCCGCGCCAGATGAAAGGCGACCGACATACCGATAATGCCGCCGCCGATTATGACTGCATCAGCCGTTGATCTCATGCTGTCCTCGATATCTAAAGTCAAGCGTTGCCACGTACCGAATTCTCACGCGGAAACTACACAATATGGGCCTGAAGTCAAGTCGTTTCATGGGTTTGCCCGCTTTGGGACGTGGCTTCAGGGATCGACTGCAGTGCCCTTTTGATCTTGCATACCGGTCAGAAGGGTATACATTGCCGATCGTAATGCAGCTACCGCGGATAGAAAGCTTCGTCAAGCGGTTTCGTCCTTCGGAAACCGAAATACTGATCGGCCTGTCAGTTGTGGTCGGGTTGGCTACGGCTCTGGGTGCGATAGCATTCATTGCCCTGATCGAGTACTTCAATGACTTCTTCTTCGGCCTGACGGACCAGATACTCGCTGAAGCCGTCGGCGAGCAGCCGCTGAAGATCTGGTTGCCGATCATTCCCGTGCTGGGCGGTCTGCTGGTGGGGCCGATCGTGTACAAGTACGCCTCCGAGGCCAAGGGACACGGTGTTCCGGAGGTCATGAATGCTGTCGCGCGTCTGGGCGGCATCATCAGGCCCCGTGTGGCGGCGGCAAAGACGCTCGCCTCGGCGATCTGTATCGGCTCGGGCGGGTCCGCCGGTCGAGAGGGACCGATCGTCCAGATCGGGTCGGCAATCGGGTCGAGCATCGGTCAGGCGTTTCGCATGTCCGGTAACCGGATCAAGATACTCGTCGGGTGCGGCGCGGCTGCCGGGATTTCCTCTGTGTTCAACGCTCCCATTGCGGGCGTGATCTTCTCCATGGAGATCATCCTCGGCGACTATGCCATCACGACGTTTGCGCCGGTGATCCTGTCCTCGGTGGTGGCCTCAGTGGTGACCCGCACCGTGCTGGGTGATCATCCGGCGTTCGCCGTACCGAGCTACTCGCTGGTGTCGGCGGCTGAAATCCCGCTGTACATTCTGATGGGGGTGTTGCTGGGAGTGCTGGGGGTGGCTTTCACGCGGATGCTGACCATGTTTGAAGACTTCTTCGAGAGGCTGACGATCCCCAACATGCTCAAGCCCGCGCTTGGCGGGTTGCTGCTGGGGCTGCTGGCCATTTTCTACCCCCAGGTGCTGGCCGACGGCTACGAGACGATTCGCCTGACCCTCTATGGGCAGATGAGTGTCGTCTTGCTGGTGGTCTTGATCGTGGCGAAGATGGTCGCGACGAGCTTCACGCTGGGGTCAGGCAACTCCGGAGGCGTTTTTGCGCCGTCGTTGTTCATGGGGGCGGTGGCCGGGGGGGCGTTCGGGTCGCTTGTGCATGTGCTGTTTCCCGCGCATACGGCCACGCCGGGCGCCTATGCGGTGGTTGGCATGGCGGGGATGGTTGCCGCTGCCACTCATGCTCCCATTACGGCTCTGCTGATCATATTCGAGATGACCTCGGACTACCGCATCATTCTACCCTTGATGGTGACGGTTGTCTTTGCGGCGCTGGTGGCGCGGCGGCTCTATCGTCACTCGATATATACCGCCAAGCTGGCCAGGCGCGGGATCGAGATACAGGGCGGGCGAGACATCAACGTGCTCAAGTCGCATACGGTCCGCGAGGTGATGGATGAACAGTTCAGCACGATCGCGGCCTCCATGACCCTGCCTGAGATCCTGCGCAGCATAGAGGAGTCGGAGGACACCTACTTTGTGGTGACGGGCAGCCGGGGGCAGCTCAAAGGCGTATTCTCGTTTCAGGACCTTCGTTCGGTTCTCAGTCATCCGGAACTCAGCGAGCTGATCGTGGCCCAGGACCTGGCGCCCTCGCACACTACGGTGATCCACCCTGACGACAGTCTGGACGAGGCAAATCGCCTGTTCGGCTACAAGGGGCTTACCATGATCCCGGTGGTCAGCCGGATCGATGACGGCAAGGTCATTGGCGTACTTCGCCGCGACAGACTCACCGACTACTACAACAAGCGCCTTCTGGACACGCTCCAGCAGTAGACTCCCGGCGTCAGGAGTGACAACTCTTTGTTGATCACGCCCTCGCGGGGGAGTAGATTTCAGCATGGTCTCTGAATTCCGCAGGCTCAGACAGGACCTTGAGTGTCACCGTGCCGAGGTTGATGGTCAGGTCGTGTACAACATCAAGGACCCGATCACCAAGAGCTACTTCCGGGTTCGGGAGCCGGAATACTGGCTCATTCAGCAGTTCGATGGCCGGACCGACTTCGAGACAGCAGCCGCTGAGTTTCGCAAGAAATACAGCATGAACCTAAGCGCTGAACAGGTGGCGCAGTTTGCGCAGGCGCTGGAGAAGCTGTACTTTCTGGAAGGTTCGCGCGCCGAACAGGCGACGTCGCGTTCGAGCTATATCGGCGGCGATGGCAGCTCGCTGTTCTCCCGGCTGCTGCTGATCAAGATCAAGGCCTTCAATCCCGAGCGATTGCTGGACTGGCTGGTGCGGTTGTACCGTCCGTTTCACTCTCGCTTCTGGTTCGTCCTGAGTGCGCTGTTCATTCTGCTCGGGGTCGGCGTGCTGTTCGCCAATATAGAGACCTTCAGCGTCAACCTGTTCGAGATCTTCAACCTCGCGTCGGTAGTGACGATCGTACTGGGGCTATTCATCATTGTCTCCCTGCATGAATTCGCGCATGCCGTGGTCTGTCGGTTCTACGGCGGCAAGGTGCAGGAGATCGGGTTCCTGCTGCTGTTTTTCCAGCCGTGTTTCTATTCTGACCTGAGCGACGCCTGGTTGTTTCCACGCAAGTCGCAGCGGCTGGCGGTCACCTTCGCCGGACCGTACATGCAGTTCCTGTTACTGGCGATAGCCGTAGTCCTTTGGCGTCTCACCGTGCCGGGGCAGCCTTTCAACGAGTTGATGCGGATAATCGCGATCGTCTGCTGGGTGACCATTCTGTTCAACTTCCTGCCGCTGATCAAGCTCGACGGCTATTACCTCTTGTCGGACTGGCTGGATATCGCCAATCTGCGTTCCAGGTCGTTTGAATACTTCTCCAACGTCTTCAAGCGACGGGTGCTCGGCTGGCCGATCGAGCCGATTGACCTGCCGCGGCGACAGCGACGGATTCTGGTGGCATACGCAGCTATCGCCGGACTGTACACGGTGGCGCTGCTGGGGTATCTGCTGGTGCTGGCCGGCCGTTTTTTGCTTGCGAAGGCGGGAGTCCTGGGGTTGCTTGCCTTGGTGGCGGCGCTGCTGCTGAGCATGCGCACCTACCTGGTGGCGTTAGCCAGGGGAACCGTTCAACATTTCAGGTATATGAAAGCACTGCTGAAAAAGCCCGTTCGTCTGACCACCTATGCGGTGATAGTGATTGTACTCGTGGTATTGGCGCTGGTGGTGCCGTTTGATCACCGGGTGTCCGGAGAGGTTGTGGTGCGGCCGACGGCGCGCTTCAGTGTCCTGTTCAATGACTTTGGACTGCTGGAGAGCAGGTTCGAGGTGGGTGGAGCGGAGCCGCGCAATACCAGTACCTATTTGCAGATGACCTCCACTGATATGGCGCGACTGGAGGTGCTGCCGACGGTGCAGGACGGACAACACGTGCACGTGGGGGACACGGTTGCCATAGTGATCTCGAACCAGGTATCCAGCGAGATCAGGGCAGCGCAATCGGAGCTTCGAAGGCTGGAGCAGCAACTCGCCCTGCTGAAGTCACCGCCGAAACGAGAGGAGGTCGAACGTGCACAGGCGGAAGTGAACGCGGCTCAGGCGAGGCATGATCGACTCAAGCGGGAATGGGAACGTGTTCGACAGATGCACGCCAAACAGCTCTCCACGCAGGAAGAACTGGAGATGGCACAGTCGGCCTACGAAGTGGCCGTAGCGGAGCTGGCCAACCGTCAGTCCGAACTGGACCTGCTCAAGGCTCCGCCGAAGCCTGAGGAGGAGGGGGTGCTCCGCGCCGGAATCGAGAAGCAGCAGGCACAGATGGACTTTCTGGCCAGTCAACTGGACGCGCAGGTGATCCTGTCGTCGATTGCGGGGGTGGTGAGCATTCAATCCGGCCAAGGCGAGTTGCTCCACGTGGTTGACCGGAGCACCGTCGAGCTGAAAGTGCCGATCAGCGACTTCGACATCAGCCTCGTGAGAACCGGGCAGCCGGTGACAGCAAAGGTGCGGTCGTTTCCGGAGAGCATTTTCGAGGGCTGGGTGGTGCATGTGCCACAGGGTGCCACAGGGACCGCCGGCGGCTCCGAGTTTGCCGTGACGGTTGCGGTCGACAACCAAGGCGAACTGCTGCGTGAAGGCATGACCGGCTACGCCAAGATACATGTCGGGGAGGCGTCGCTGACGAGGCTGCTGCTTCGGAAGGTGACATCGAATCTTCGGGTTGAGTTCTGGTCGTTGTGGTAATCCGTTCCCTTTCGGGAAGAAATTTCCTTGTATAAACATCCGAAATCGCTTTCTTTGGGTTATGGATGCCGTTGAACGGATATGATTTACGCGGGCTCTATTGACCAGGCGATACGAATGATAGTAGTTTAGATGAGGGTGACGCACCCGTGTATTCATGGGGGAGAAAGCTCCTTCCATGGGAATGGAAGGTTCCTAATGGTCAAACATAGGAGGTGTTACGATGAGTGACTACAAGTTGACCATTGAAGTGCTGGAAGCCCGTATAGCGCCTATTGGCTTGAGCCAGGGCGGGCAGCTTCGCGGCGGCCCCTGGGGTTAATCGGGTCGCTTCCAGATCAGGGCAGGTGCAATCAGGCGCCTGCCCTTTCTTTTTTGGAGAGCTTCGTCGACAGACTCCTGATTTCTTCGGCAAGGAAGCGGATGGTGCGTTTGCTCATGAAGCAGTCACGAAGCTGTTCATTGGCGATGCTTGACGCCATCTGCTTGGCCAGGTCCAGGGCCTTGCGGTAGCTCTCGAACGCCTGTTCCCAGGCGCCCTGGGCACGCTGTAGTCTCCCTGTCAGCAGCAGCGCCGTCATGGCCTCAGGCATCAGGCCACGCCGATTCGCGGCCGCAAGCGCCTGCTGAACGTGCCCGGAGGCCGCAGCAGTATCACCCTGTCGTATGTCGTACTCGGCGAGGACAATGTTCATCCACGCGAACTCAAGGTCTTCCAGCATGTGCTCCATTTGCGATCGGCACTCGTCGACTACGGGCTGAATGCCCTCGGTGGATGGCTGCTCGCGTCGGAGCCATTGGTCGATCAGGCAGAGGTGCATGAGGAGTTTCTCGCGCCGGAGACCGAGTTCGTCGGCGAGCGCAATAGCCTGTGTTCGTGTCTGCTCCTCCGTACTCATGCGAACACGGAGCATAAGGGCCTGGAGCTGCTCTCCCTTGTCATTGATCGCCAGCGCCAGGTCCATTGCCCGATCATTGAGCGATCGAGCCGTCGCATGATCGCCAAGTTGGTAGTGACACCACGCGCGATTGTTCCACTCGACAATTTGCAACCGACTGTCATCAATCCGAGTAAGTACGTCCGCAACACCGTCCAGACAGCGCAGGGCAGCGTCGAATCGACCGGTTCGCCGCAGCACCGTTGCCATCAGTCCGTTGAAGACGCCTTCGTGGGGGATATCCCCGAGATGTCGGGCCAGTTCGAGTCCCTCCCGAAGGCGTGACAGTGCCTCTTTCATCTGCCCGGCAACGATCATGAGAGTAGCGAGGTTCTCCAGGTTGAACAGAATCTCTTTCTGACTGCCAATGCGGCGGTTGATTCTGAGCGACTCCGTGAGGGCCTCAACAGCTCGGTGCTGCCGACCCCAAAGGTAATAGGTGTAGCCAAGATTATTGAGGGTGCGGGCCATTTCGCCGAGGTGCCCTATCTCCTTCTTGAGCCGAAGCGACAGATTGAAGATGCGTTCGGCTCTCTGGTAGCGTCCCGATACGACGTATATCGATCCGATGTTGCTTAGTGTCGAGGCCACCTCGAAAGTCGCCTTCAACTGCTTCTGCATGTGAAGGGCCTGCCGATAGTGGTCGAGGGCCTTTCGGTAGTCGGCAGCTACCCAGTAGATGTTGCCGAGATTGTTCAGGGTGTGAGACAGCTCGAGCTCCTGCCCGAGGCGTTGGTACAGCTCGCGCGCCCGGCCGAGGATGGTGACGCCGTCATCGAACTGCTGGCGAGCCTTGCACACGTCTCCAAGGCACTTGTAGGCTTTACCGAGTATGACATCCTCATCGTGTCCGTCGTAGCAGGCGACGACCCGGTTGTACGCGGCCTCGGCAGCATCGAGTCGTCCGGCCTCATGGTGAATGATGCCCTCAAGCAGCAGGCACTGCCGAATCGCGAAGTAGCCCTCTGACAACTCGGCGACATGACGCAGGCGACGCAGAATGTGCAGGGCGGTCTGCGGTTGCTGCGCGTTCTGGAGTCGTGTGGCGGCAAGGTGGGTGGCCTGCTCCGCGCGGTGCAGATCGCCGCACTGCAGATACAATAGCGCGGCCAGATCGGCCTGCTCGGCGTCCTCGGCCTGTCGGGCGAGGCGGCAACTGAAGCGTCGGATCGTACTCGATTTCAGGCAATGCCGCAGCAGTTGCAGCAATGGAGCGATGGGTGTCTGGCGCTGGCGGTCCGGCAGTATGCCCAGCCGTACGGCGCTTTCGACGGTGCCGACCACAGCCGCTTTGGCCAGTTGTCGGCGGCGCCCGAACCCGGCGGCCGTGAAGCGGGCCAATGTGCGGCGGCGGAGTCGGCACGGCCAGTACGGGCGCCCGCTCAGACGGAAGCCGGTTCCGTCGTAGGCAAGGAAGCCACGAGCGTGATTAGCTGCCAGAAGCAGGCGCAGGGAAGGCGTATCATTCATTGCCAGATCAATCAGCCCCTGCTGCTCCGGGTCGGAAAGACCGGGTACGCTTTGTGTCGCATGATGAAAATGCGCTGATAGTGGCACAAAATGACCGGGTTGCAGGGCGCGTCGGTATGGGTATCGCGTCCCCAGCTCTTCAAGGCCGGCGCATACCTCCCAGGCGGATGTGGGGCGACGTGATGGATCGCGGTGCATCAGGGCGGCAATCAGCTCGGCCACTTCGGCGGGGATGTTGGAGTCAATCTGATGCAGGTTAGGCGGATTCTCCTCCCGAATAGCCGCGTTGACCTTGACCGGATCAGTCTCGCGAGAGAGATAGGGGTGCCTGCCTGACAGCAGTTGATAGCCCATGACGCCGAGGGCAAACAGGTCTGAACGAACTGAAGAGGACTGACCAGCGAGTTGCTCGGGAGCCATGTATCCGACCGTACCAAGGCCGAGGCGGCTGCTCTCCGGTTCGTCGAGTCTGCGGCCAAATGACAGATCGAAGAGTTTGGCCCAGAACAACCGGCCGTCTTCCGCAGCCGTGAGATCTCGAGGCAGGAAGACGTTTTGTGGCTTCAGGTCACCGTGAATCACCTGCCGTGCATGGATGAAATGCAACGACAGGGCCACTGCCGAGAGAATGTTGAGTGCTCGCACAAGGGGGAGGTCGCGGCGGCAGGCGTCCAACGTTGAGCCGTCGCAGTATTCCAGAACCAGAAACGGTTGGTCGTCATCTCGGGCATCGAGAATCCTGACCAGACCGGGAAACCGCTCCTGGCCGATCAGTAGCTGTTCGCGCTGAATGAGGGTGCAGAACTGACGAATGGCCGGTTCGGAGGTATCGCGAGGCTGCTTGAGTGCTGCCAGGCGATTGAGTCGGGCATCCCATACCAGGGAAACATCGGCGGTGCCGCCGCGTCCGAGCACGCGGCGGAAGTCGAAGCGTCCTGACAAGGCCGAGTCGGTCATTTGACTTTGGCAGCCGTCTTCTTCCGGGGCTGGAAGCGGGGGATGAGCAGCCGGAACACTGATCCAAGTCCCTCGCTGGACTCGACCTGAAGCTCGCCGTGATGCTGCTCCATGATCTTCCTGCAGTTCGTCAACCCCAGTCCGTGACCACCCTTCTTAGTGGTGAAGTGAATGGTGAAGATCTTGTCGAGCGTTTCCTTACTCATGCCAGTGCCGTTGTCGGAGACTTCGACGTTCACCCGCTCTGCGTCTTCATCGTAGCTGGCCGTGATGCTGATCTGGCGCTTGAAGTCCGGGTTGTTCTGCTCGCTGTTGATGGCTCGCTCCTCGATGGCATCAGCAGCGTTGTTCAACAGGTTCATGAGTACCTGTTGTATCTGGCCAACATCCATCTCGACTGTCGGCAGGTTGTTCGGCAGGTTGATGGTGAACATGGTCCGCTTGAAGCGGGGCTGCACGCGCAGGGAGAACAGGAGGTCTTCGACAAGGTGGCGGAGGTCGTAGTTGATGAATTCTGACTCCGGACGCGAGAAGTCCATGAGGTTGTCAACGAACCTCTTGATTTTGAAGATGTTGTCGACAATGGTCTTGCTGTTAAACTTGGCTTTCTCGAACTTTGCCTTTTCAATGTTGATTGCAAGCAGTTCGGCATTGTTGGAGGCGATAGCCAGGTAGTTATTCAGCTCGTGGGCGATAGAGGCCGCCATCTCACCCTTGGCGACCAGCTTCTCACTGAGGATCACGTACTTCTCCATGATCACCTTCTCCGTGATGTCCTCAACCGTCATGACCAGGCCGTCATCGCCATTCGGCAACTCAGGAAGAGGGGAGATCTTGATGGAGAGCGCCTTCTCGACATAACCGGTATTATGGAAGTACCGGGAGTCTGAGAACTCCTGCTGCGTTGTTCGGGCGGTTTCGATCATGTGCTCCCAGCGACCACGCTCGAACTCCGGGATGAGGTCGACGAACAAGGATCGTTCCTCGTCGGGACCATTCAATCTGAGACTCTGGAGGTTGAGGTCGAATATCTCGAGTGCGGCGGTATTGATCGTCAGGATGCGTTTGGCGTCATCGACAACGATGATGCCTATAGGTGATTTGTTGACGATGGATTCATTGTATAGCTTCAGGTTGCGCATGGACTCATACAGGCCCGCATTGTGCAGCGCAATGGCCACCATCTGGGCATACAGCTCGAAGAGGTACAGATCGGACTTCAAGAACATCTTGGCCTGGCTGGAGTTGTCTACATAGATAACTCCGATGATCCTCCCGGCGACCTTCAGGGGCACGCACATGATCGACCGCAGGTGCAATTCGACAACGGATTCCTGGTGAGCGAAACGTTCGTCCTGTTGGGCGTCGGAAGTGTAGACCGATTTGCCGCTGCGAGCGACATCGGACGCGATAGAAGTGGAGATGCGGAAATCGTCGTCCTGCATTTCCTCCTGGCAGAGGTTGTAGGCGGTCTTGACCTGCAGGTGGCCCGCCTCGTCCAGCAGCATCACGAGACCGCGCTCGGCCTGCATCAACTCGATGGCCTTGCGCATGACCAGTTCCAGGACATCATCAAGCACCAGCGATGAGGTGGTTGCCAACGTGGCCTCAAGGAGCGCTTTCAGATCGGCCGTCGTCTTGGCCGGTTCACCTGTTGACTGTATACGCGGGTTGTCTTCGGCTACCTGATCCAAAGTTGCTTCGAGATCTGCAAAGATGTCGCGTGCTGCTGTGTCATTCTTTGTCATGCTGGTACTTCCGCTGTTCTGTTTGGCGGTTGGTGCATTCGCCATGTCCGCCTGGTGTCAGGGCCACACCTGGACAACACCGACCACCCCCTTATGGCGGCCGTCGCAGGCTCCATTGTCTATATCCTCTATCGGCTGCAATCGCCTATTGTTTGAGGGTTTAGGTCCTGATTGGCGTGGTTCTGGCGGGAGCCCGACGGCGGAAGGCGATGTCTACAGGAGGAGACAGCAGCGGTGCTCTCACGGGGTCGAGAGCGCCGCGCGCGCTCATGCTGCGTCAAATCTCGTCAGAGTATAGTGCTCGGGAATCCGCTCACACCCCTGCTTGCAGAGGCGGGATTCTATGCATTGTTAAGTTATTGTACTATTAAAAGATATGCCTTATGCGGACCCAGAATTGGAGAGCATCATCCTCTCCACGATCAAGACGCTTGCTGAGGCTGAATTTCAGCGCTTCGGCGAGGGTCACGGCAACTCCGGCGCTCTGTTTAAGCTCGATATCGCCGTCCAGTTTGGCGTCGTTGGCGATCTTGCCGGCATCGTACAGGGTTGAGAGAGCTATCTCAGAACCGGGAATCTTGAAGCGGTACTCGGCATTGAGCATCCACAGGCGGGTTCCGTAGTACTCCTTATGGTCGTAGCCATGAAGGGTCCCAAGCCCGCCCAGGAAGAACCGCTTGTGCATAGGCAATATCCCGTCGCTGCCGGAGTATCGGGCACGCAGCAGGAGCATTGTATGGCTGGTGACAGCCTGATGGCGGCACAGATTCATGGAGTAGCGGCGAAAGTCGAAGTTGGACTCGAAGTCAGGCGATGACCATTCCAGATCGAAACTTGCCTGCCAGGCCGAGGCTTCATAGGGACTGATGTGGTCCCGGGTGTCATAATCGATTGAGAAGAGGACAGAGGCATTGTCGCTTGTGTCAAGGGCCGTGATTCCCTCCGAGTGCAGAGGCTCATCAATCCAGTAGAAATTGCGGCGGAAGGTCTTGTCGCCCCCGAAGAGCGACCACAAGTTCGCTTTGGCCGGGAACCAGCGCGTCGTTTCGTAGCGATACCCAAGGGTGCCGGTGAGGTTTTCAACCGGCGTCCATGACACAGCGATCAGGCCACCTTCGGACTCATAGTAATCCTTGAAGTCTTCTGTGACCAGCAGGACAAAGGGGAGGTTCTCCAGCTCGGAAATCAGCCACTCATCATCATTGGCCAGTTTGCGGAAGTAGCTGATCTCTGTCTTCAGGGGGTGCCGGCCGGCGATTATGGCCTGGGTCAGACTCAGGTCCCAGCGTGTACGTTTGGAGGCGAAGGCGTAGCCAAACTCGCCTTTGACCGCCGGCAGGTAGGGATCATCCGGCTCGTACCCGAGGTTGCCGGAGAGACGCAGGCCATCGACGCGGTTGTAGTTCATCGACATGCCGTAGATCGTGTTCTCGGCCCGGCGCTGGAAGCGTGGAGAGGATATCCGCACTCCGGATTTGCCCGAATACAGCTCGCCGTAGACGGTGGCGTTGCGTTCAGCGGTGACTTCGCCGAATACGCTCACAGCATCTCCGCGCACCACGGCGCTCTTGTCGATGCGGATATCTCCGGCGAGGCTGATTATGTCGCGGCCAACCTCACCGGCAACGTTGACATCCCCAGAGACGCTGAAGATCATGCCGCGGATGAAGTCACGTTCGGTGACCACAACATTTCGTGCCGGTTCGATCCGGTTGCCCCGGCGCAGGCGCTGGATGCGTTGCGACTGCTCATCGCCCGTGAAGAACTCAATTACGATCATTCCGTCGCGTTTGACTACCCGCGAGTCAGTGATCAGGTCATACGGGAGGATAGTGTCGCTGATGTGCAATCCGACCTCATCGAACAACACCCGGCCGTGCAGTAGTAACTGACCGTTCTGATGCCTGACCTCTTTCTTGGCGAATTCAAGGAGGACCACGCGGCTATCAAGCGAGGTGCGAACGACAACATCGTGCTTGTCGAAGGAGATCGAGAAATAATCCTGCTGGACCCGGCTGACAACGTACTCCTTGTAATCCTGCTGTGCCAGGCCGGTAGTTGACAGAGCCGTCAGTGTCAGAACGATCAGGAGCACTGTGCGCACGTGGGTCATGGAAGGCAGCCTTTCTTTGGGTCTGGGGTACATTAAGAAAATCGGCACCCATGTGTCAAGATTGAGCATTGGGGTAAACGACGATGAGGCCATTTCGACACAGTCGGCACAGTGTGTTCGACGTCGTATTAGACGTCATGGGCCTGTCGAGTGTTTCCGGTACGGCCCACATCAGGGGTTAATCGGTCTTCTTTCGCAAGCGGTCAATGTAATCCTTGAGGGCCTGGCGATGCGATGCAAAGGCGATGTTGTCCGGCAGGTCATCGAAGCTGAAGAAGCGAACCTCGGCGGCATCATCGTCGGCACTGAGTTCTCCCCCGATCACCTCACCGAGGTAGAGGATCAGGACGGCATTGGTACGGGGATCGTCGGTTCCGGAGTAGACCTCGAAGAAGCCCGCGAGTCGAATGTCCAGACCGGTTTCCTCGCGGACCTCGCGCACGGCGGTCTGGCTGGGATGTTCCTGCCATTCCATGAATCCGGCAGGGAGGCACCACCAGCCCACTTTGGGGGGGTGGGCGCGTTTGACCAGCAGAATCCGGTCATCGGAGACGACCATTGCGCCGGCGGCAGGTGCCGGGTTCTGATAGAACACGAACTCGCAGTCTGCCGACGGGCAGGCCAGCCGCAGGGTGCCATCGAGCCTCTGCTCAGTCAGCGGGGTGCGGCACCGGGGGCAATAGCGGTAGCCGCTGTGCTCGCTCTTGAAACGGAACAGCTTGTCAGCATCGAAGCGACTGTGGCGGTCTTGCATCAGTCGGACGCTCCTGCGGCGATAATGTCGCCGTTTACTTTGATCGCGATAATGGTGGTATCATCGCGCGGCGGGTTGGTGGGGTCATGTCGCTGAACGTCCTGGACGATCCCGTAGAGTATTTTCTCCGGGTCGAGTTGGCGATGCTCACAGACAAACCGGTGGATGCGTTCCTCGGTGTACTCCTGTTCGTCGTCATTCATGGCTTCCGAGACACCGTCGGTGAAGAAGAAGAGGACGTCATGCGGCTTCAGCGGAATCTCCTCGGACTGGTACTCCATATCGGGCAGCGCTCCGATAATCGGGCCGCCGGTCTTCAGCAGCACGGTGGAGCCATCCTGGCGGACAAGCAGCGGGTAATTGTGCCCGGCATTGGCGTAGCGGAAGACGTGTCGGTTGCAGTCCAGCTCGCCATAGAACAGCGTCACGTACTTCTCCGATGACGAAGAGTGAACCATCTGTCCGTTGACGTTTCTGAGCATGGTGCTGATAGCGGCGCCGTTGTTGACCTCCGAGCGAATCATGGCCTGAATCTGGGCTATCATCAGCGCTGCCGGCATCCCCTTGCCGCTGGCGTCGGCAATAACCATGCCGAGGCGGTTATCCGGCAGGGGGATGAAGTCATAGAAGTCGCCTCCGACGGTGCGTGACGGCACTGAGTAGGCGCAGATATCCATAAGATCGAGTTCTGGTGGCTGTGATGGAAGTAAGTCAAGCTGAATCTGCCGCGCCATCGTGACCTCTTCCTGCAGCCGCATACGCTCCAGGGAGTCGACATACAAGCGGGCGTTGGTCAGTGCCGAGACCATCTGGTTGGACAGCACGCCGAGCAGGTTGAGGTCTTCAGAGGAGTACTTGTACCCGGCGGCCTTTTTGGACAGCGCCAGAAAGCCGAGCAGGTGCTTGGCGTCCTTCATGGGCACGATCAGTTGTGACTGGCGTTCCTCAAGGAGCTGGGCCAACCGTGAATCGGTGCGGTAGTCCACCAGAGACTGGTAGAATGTCGGCCGGTCCAGCAGATTGATCCCGCGTAACATGAGGTCCTCGCGAGCGATCACGCGACGTGTAGGGCTGTCCTCGGTGGGCAGGACGGCGTACTCGCCGAGCTCGTCGTCGAACATAACGAAGGTCACTTGCTCGACCAGAAGAGTGGTCTTCATCGTGTCCGCAATGATCTGGCGGAGGCGCTGCGGGTCAAACACGGAGATGACCTGGCGGGAGAATCGTTCCAGCGCGTTGCGATGATCGGTCCTCGTGCGCATGAACAGCGCTCGGATGACGTTGTCAAGCCAGGTGTTAATCGGCTGGAACAGCAGCAGGACAATGATAATGAAGCCATAGGAGACAACGTGTGCCTGCGGACCGAACAGAGGTGTGAGAAGCTGTTCAGACCTGAGGACCACGATCACGAAAACGCCGACCAGAAGCGCCGAGGTGAGCGTGTAAACAAACGACTGCCTGAAGACCAGCCTCAAATCGAGGAACTGATATCGGATAGCCGAGTAGGCGAAGAAACCTGCGCCCAGCATCAGCCCGACAAGGAGAATCCAGCGGGCGGTCACATCTGAGAGCGAATCATCCCAGAACAGCTCACCGATGGTGACCATGACCCAGACGCCCAGCGAGAATCGGAGCGCCCACATGAGATTAGCGGTTTGCTTGTACAGGCGCGGGTTCGAGACAAGTGACTTGTTGCTTTCGAAGAAGTAGCCGGCGATAAGCACATAGCCGACGTAGACGAGGCTGAAGATCGTGACCTGATAGGTGCGAAGAATCCCGAGGAACAACTGGAGCCATCCGGTAACGCGGGCAACCGGCTTGAGGATGAGGGTTGTGAAGCCCGTTTGCTCCGGGTCCAGTTGGAAGACCATCAGCATATCGACCGCGGACTCATAGAACAAGAGCAGCATCAGGTGCACCACCGGTGGCAGGAAGACCAGGTACTGGATGCGGCGGTTTCTAAAGGATGAAAAACGGTCAACCGGAAACGTCCACGAGAAGATGAGCAGGAACGGGAAAAAGAGCGTCCAGAGCGGATACAGGTGGTATAAGGTGGTATCCTCGAACTGGACTATTGTCATGTCCGACTGGAGAATCACGTCGGCGAGTGAGACAAACAGCGGACCAAGTCCCCCGAAAAACAACATCGCCCCCGTCAGCCGGTTGAGCCGGTTGGCGAAGTTGTCCCTCAGCACGGTCACCGCCAGAAAGATCAGGAAACCGCCGACGAGGAAGTACAGAAGGGTTGATACCAGATCGAGATTCATCGGTCCTCAAACAGCATGTGTGCCGAGTCGGCCTGCATCGAGCACAGGTTTGATCCTTACAGATTCTTGGTGATAGTCACCACTGTCCCGTCGGGTGTGGTTTTGATGTCGACTTCGTCCATGAGGTTACGGACGATGAAAATACCACGGCCCGCGGCCTTGAGCAGGTTCTCGTCCGCCAGAGGATCATCGATCTCCGTCGGGTCGAAACCATGCCCGCGGTCGGAGACGCTGACCTTGACAGTATTGGCCAGGCGGCCGACTGTCACCTTGACCAATCGCTCACCGTCGCCGCCTGCAGGTGGATCATTGCCGTGTTCGACGGCGTTGTTGACAAGCTCTGAGACGCTGATCGCGATATCGGCGACAGTGGACTCGTCCAGGCCCCACTCGCGCAACAGGCCCTCGACGAAGTTATCGACGTCCACCAGGTACTTGAGGTCCGATGGAACGGTGATACTGTTACCGGAGATAGCAGGTTTACCCATGGTGAGACGTTCTCCAAAAAAACAGGCAGGTCGCAGTTGGCCTACCCGGATGAGTTGACTTCCGATGAGAGTGGCAGAGCAGCCCCGGGGCTACTCAAATGAAGCAATGGCATCATCAACCGAGTCATAGGCCTCGAATACCGTTACCAGTTTGGTGATTGTCAACAGTGACTGAATCTTGTCCGTGACATTGGCCAGCTTGAGCATGCCGCCGTTGTTGCGCAGGGTAGTATAGCTGGAAATGAGAATGCCCAGTCCGGTGGAGTTCATCCAGTCGACGCCGGACAGGTCAATGACAATTCTCTTCTTGTCCAGCTCAATACACTCGTGCAGCTTTTCGTGCAGCAGGCTGGCGTCGGGACCTCCCATGATCTTTCCCTTCGGCTCCAGAATGACTACCCCGTCTTGTTCACGGTCGCTTAGCTTCATGATTGCAATGCCTCCCAGAACGGGTTATCACAACATTGTCAGTTATCAGATACCACTACCTGTGGTATCCCTTACACCGGCACGCATGACCTTGGCTCAACTCTCATGGCTTCAGTCATTACGTACGTCAGATACTACTGTCGGGTTGCCAGTAGGTCCGCCGCCGTGCGGGGGACCGGCCTAAGCACAATACACCCAAACAGTTAATTAGCTCAAAAGGGAAGTACAGGTCAAGTTGATTCTCCGACAGACGAAATCAGGGCAGGATCGCGTTGCCGAAACGGCCACCCTGAAGCGAAGGTGGCCATACGGCGGCAAAAGCCTCTGGTGCGATTCTTGTTGTGATTGCCGGTCAGTGTTTCTCAGGCAACGACCTTCGGTTTGGGCATGTCGACCGGCTGGTAGACCAGGGCCTTGGTCGGGCAGAACTGGGCGCAAACCGGTTCGCCGCCGCAGAGGTCACACTTGACGATCATATTGTGTTGCTGATCGTGGACTGAGCAGCCGAAGGGGCAGGCGGCTACGCAGGCCATGCACTTGACGCACTTGTCCTGATCGATCTCCATTGCGCCGGTTTGCTCGTTGCGACTGATAGCGTCGACAAGACACGATTTGGCGCAGGCGGCGTCCTCGCACTGCAGGCAGGTAACCGGCACCCACATTTCCCTGACAGGACCGGGGAGGGCAAAGATCCGCGTTTGACCGGGTTTGCCGTTCACCGAGTGGCGGAACGAGCAGGCCAGTTCACAGGTGCGGCAGCCGATGCACAGATTCGGGGTTACGATGAAGCGGTGTGTCATGACGCTTTCTCCTCTCGACGTGACCAGGCCGCAATCCGTCCCATGCCCTGGGCGGTATCTTCCCGATGACAGGCATCGCACAGCTCGAAGTAGCTTTCGGGAATGCCGCGCATCTTGCTGAGAGCGGTAGCGAATTCGCGCGTGATCGTCTTTCGCCCGCAGCGGCTGCAGGTGATCAGCTCAAAATCCTTTTCCCAGATCGTACGGCGGTCGCCTGCCTGAGTAAACGGAATTACGTGCGTGGGGCAGTTAAGGGCGCACGCAAGGCAGCCGACACAATCGGGTGGTGGCTGGTCGAGTGGTGGAGCGATCCGCCGCCCGTGCCCTCGCTCAACAGTCGATATGGCCGCAAAACCCATCTGGTCGCAGATGCGAGTACACAGGCCGCAGAGAATGCAGTTGTCGCCATCGACTTTCGGCTCGTAGCTCGTCCTATTGATACCAAACTGGGCGGCGAGTTGCTGGATCTCCGGTGAGTTGGGACAACGCGCCAGTTGCAAATCGATCAGCGTCTTGCGGGCCTCGATGACCTTGTCGGCGTGAGTATTGACGATGAGGTCGTTCTCCACCGGGTAAAGGCACGAAGTGACATACCCCTTCCAGCCATTCCAGGAATCCTTGGTGATCTCCACCAGGCACAGTCGGCAGGCTCCAAAAGGTTCGACCGCTTCGTGGTGGCACAGCGCAGGTATGTCGATCCCCATGCGCCGAATCACCGTCAGGAGCATCTCACCTTCGGTGGCCTGCACCCGGGTGCCGTTTATTGTTAGATGAACCATCCTGCCTCCTTATGCCACTTTGATCGCATGACGGTTGCAGACTGCGAAACAGGCGCCGCACTTGTTGCACTTGGCCTGGTCTATCACATGCACCTCGCCTTTCTTGCCGGTGATGGCGTTGACGGCACAGGCCCGAATGCAGGCCATACAGCCATCGCACGCCTGCGCGTCGACCTCATACGTGATGAGGGCCTTGCAGACACCGGCCGGGCAGCGCTTGTCCCGGATGTGGGCGAGGTATTCGTCTCGAAAATACTGAATCGTGCTGAGGAACGGATTAGGGCCGGACTTGCCCAATCCGCACAGCGAGGCATCAATGATGACCGCTGAGAGCTGCTCCATCTTGCCCAGGTCAGA
The DNA here is from genome assembly GCA_964627305.1 of uncultured Ignavibacteriales bacterium. GTDB lineage: Bacteria > Zixibacteria > MSB-5A5 > GN15 > FEB-12 > WJKG01. The sequence goes on from CAZVHP010000003.1 coordinate 278,399, forward strand.
CTCGGTAGCCAGTCCCTCGCTGATTTTGACTGCCAACAGGTAGAGCTGATACAGCCCTTCGCGGCACGGGGTGCACTTGCCGCAGGATTCCTCGACAAGGAACTTGAGGAAGTACTTGGCGACATCAACCACGCAGGTGCCCTCGTCCATGACAATCATGCCGCCGGAGCCCATCATGCTGCCGGCTTTGGTCAGGGTGTCGAAATCGACAGAAAGATCGAGCTTGCTTTCGGGCAGGCAACCGCCGGAGGGACCGCCGGTCTGGACGGCCTTGAAGGGGCGGTTATCGCGAATGCCGCCGCCAATGTCGAAGACGATCTGGCGCAACGTGGTTCCCATGGGGACCTCGATCAGGCCGCTGTTAACGACCTTGCCGACGAGGCTGAAGGCCTTGGTGCCGGTCGATTTCTCAGTGCCGATCCTGGCGTACCACTTGCCGCCGCGTTCGATGATGACCGGGATGTTGGCGAAGGACTCAACATTGTTCAGAACGGTGGGTTTGTCGAACAGGCCCTTCTGCACCGAGCGGATGTACTTGGCGCGCGGTTCGCCAACCTCGCCCGCGACGGAACGCATGAGGGCGGATGATTCGCCGCAAACAAAGGCGCCGCCACCGCGGCTGATCTTGATATGGAAACTGAAGTCGGTTCCGAGGATGTTGTCGCCGAGCAGACCATAGGCCTCAGCTTCGCGGATGGCTTCCTGCAGGAACTGTACCGCCAGCGGGTATTCCTCACGGACGTAGATGTAGCCCTCGCTGGAATCGACGGCATAGGCACAGATTGCCATGCCCTCGAGCACTGAGTGCGGGTCGCCCTCCATGATGGCGCGGTCCATAAAGGCGCCGGGATCGCCCTCGTCACCGTTGCAGATGACGTAATGGGGGCGTTCTGCGAGTCTGGCGCAGGACTCCCACTTGCGGCCGGTCGAGAACCCGCCGCCACCGCGTCCGCGCAGGCCGGAGGTCTTGACCTGTTCGATGACCTCGGTCGGAGACAGTGTGGTCAACGCCTTGGCGAGGGCCTGGTAGCCGCCGGTGGCGATGTAATCACGAACATCACATTGATTGATATGGCCGAGATTGCGCAACGCGATCCTCTTCTGGTGTTTGTAGAAAGGGATCTCGCGGTAATCACGGTAGGTCTTCTTCTCGATCGGGTGCGTGTAAAGGAGGTTATCGACGATCTTGTTGTTGCGGAGTGTCTCCTCGACAATGCGTTCGACATCTTTCTTCTTCACGCGGGTATAGAACGTGCCTTGTGGTTCCACCACCACCAGTGGTCCCTGTTCACAGAAGCCGTGGCAGCCGGTCTCCTTCATGGCTTCGACGTCGAAACCCTTGATGCGCTTCTTCTTCAGTTGTGCCTTGAACTCGCTGACAATCTCGGCGGCGCCATTGGCCAGGCAGCCGGGGCCGCAGCACACCATAAGCTTGCGGGGGTGCTTCTGCTGCTCCTTCTGGCATTCCGTGCGGAGTTTATCGAGCGCTTTCGGGGATGCTATCCTGGTGATTGCCATCTCAGCCTCCCCTCAGGATCTTCTTGGTCTGGTTGACTTTCACATCAGCGTAGTACTTGTCATTGACAATCACAACCGGCGCCATAGAGCAGGCTCCGACGCAGTTGACGACCTCGAGCGTGTATTTCATGTCAGATGTTGTCTGACCGGCGTTGATCCCCAGCTTGGATTCGAGCTGGTCCTGGATGAGCGCCGCGCCGCGAATATGGCAAGTGGTGCCCATGCAGATACGGATGACTTTTTCGCCCTTGGGGTTGAGGCTGAAGGCGTTGTAGAACGTGGAAACGCTGAAGACCTTGCTCAGGGGGACATCCAGATGCTGTGCGGCTTCTTTGAGGGCCTCACATGGCAGGAAGTTGAATTCCTTCTGGATATCCTGGAGAACGGCAATCAGCGACTGCGGCTCCCTGGGATAGCGAGCGAATATATCCGGGAGTTTGCTCAGGTCGTGATTCATACGGCTACCTTCTGTTTCGCAGCTTCCTTGCCGAGTTTGAGACCCTCGGCGAGGACCTTCTCGTTGATGGCCAGCACGTCCTTCTTGCGTGCCAGCTTGTCCTTAATGGTTTCCAGCAGAGCATCTTCGGACACCGCACCGGTGGCGGCGACAAAGGCGCCGAGAATGGCGATATTGGCTGCCTTGGCGTTGCCCGCCTTCAACGCCATGTCGTTGGCTGGTACATAAATTCTCAGCAGGTCGCTGCGTTCGCTCTTGACGTCGATCAGCGAGCTGTTGACAACGATGATGCCGCCCTTTCTGACGCGTGGCTCAAACTTGTCGAAGGACGGGCGATTGAACACGCACAACCCGCGCGGATTAGTGATGATCGGTGAACCGATGCGATTGTCCGACACAACCACCGTGCAGTAGGCGGTGCCGCCGCGCATCTCCGGTCCGTACGACGGGATCCAGGCGACTTGTTTTCCTTCAGCAATACCGGTATATGCCAGAAGCTGCCCCGCGGTCATGATTCCCTGACCGCCGAAGCCGGCGAACATGACTTCATACTGCGCCATCAGGCACCTCCTGTCGTCTTGCCCTCAGGAGCTTTGTGTACCCCCAGCGGATAATATGGCATGAGGTTCTCACGCAGCCAGGTGGTGGCATCGCCGGGCGTCATCCCCCAGTTCGTCGGGCAGGTCGAGAGCACCTCGACCAACGAGAAGCAGGTGCCCTTCACCTGGTACTCGAAAGCGCGACGGATTGCCTGCTTGGCCCCGATGATATACTCCGGAGCGTGGACCGACACGCGTTCGATATAGGCCGGGGTCACCAGCGCCGAGAGCAGCTCCGCTACGCGTATGGGAAACCCGACCTCGGCGACATTGCGCCCTGCAGGGGATGTTGTAGTGATCTGGTGGGGCATGGTTGTGGGGGCCATCTGGCCGCCGGTCATGCCATAGACGGCATTGTTGACGAAAATGACGGTGAACTTCTCACCGCGGTTGGCCGCGTGGATGATCTCGCCCATGCCGATCGAGGCCAGGTCGCCGTCGCCCTGGTAAGTGAACACGATCATATCCGGGCGCATGCGCTTGAAGCCGGTGGCCAGTGCGGGTGCACGACCGTGCGGCGACTCCAAAAAGTCGCAATTGAAGTAGTTGTACGCCAGTACGGAGCAGCCAACCGGGGCGACACCACAGGTCCGCTCCCGCACACCCAGATCATCGAGGGCCTCGGCGACGAGACGGTGAATGATGCCGTGGGTGCAGCCGGGGCAGTAGTGCGTTACCGTCTGGGTGAGCGACTCGGGCCGTTTGAATATGGTTTTGGCCTGTACTTCCATTAGCTCTATTCCTCAGCTTACTTGGTCTTTCGTGTCTTTCTGGCGGCCGAACGTCGGGTCGACGCTCCCGTCCTAACCCCGGCAGCCCTTGCCTTGCCGGCTGTTTTCGTCCCGGCGGCTCGGGCTTTCCTGCCTGTGGAGAGCTTCGAAAGAAGCTCCTTCAACTCCGAAGGATTGGGCACAATGCCTCCGGTATGACCGAAGAACTCACATGGCTTCTTGCCCATAACCGCCTTCTGGACGTCCTCATGCATCTGTGCAGTACTCATCTCCACAGACAGAACGGTCTTGATGTTCTTCTTTGTGGCCTCCTCGAAAATTTCCCTTTCGGGGAAGGGGAAAAGCGAGACGGGGCGGAACAGGCCGACCGAGATGCCCTCTTCCTGTTCAAGCTCGTCAATGGCAGTCTGGCAGATGCGCGCCATAGTGCCATAGGAAACGATGAGGACCTTGTTCTTGTCGCTGATCTTGTACTTCTCGAACCGGACCTCGTGCTCGCGCATTCGGTCGAACTTGTCGCGGAGCTTCCAGTTGTGTCTCTCGAGGGCGTCCGGATCCAGAAAGAGGCTCTTGATAATGAGAGAATCGCGCCCCTTGGCACCGGTAGCGGCCCAGTCTTTGGATGGCAGTTCGGGCTCCTCGAACTTGTCGGGGAACTCCACCGGCTCCATCATCTGGCCAATCATACCATCGCCGATCATCATAACTGGATTACGGTACTTGTCAGCCAGGTGGAAGGACAGCATCATCAGATCGACCGCTTCCTGGACCGTCGATGGTGCCAGGACCAGCACCCGGTAGTCGCCGTGTCCGCCGCCCTTGACGGCTTGGAAGTAGTCGGACTGGGCGGGTAGGATGCCTCCAAGACCGGGTCCGGCGCGCATAATATTCACGATCACACAGGGCAACTCGGCGCCGGCGAGATACGAGATAGCCTCCTGCATCAGGGAGATACCGGGGGAGGAGGAGGTAGTGAAGACGCGTTTGCCGGTCGAGGCTGCGCCAAAGAGCATGTTTGCGACAGCGACTTCGGATTCGCCCTGCAGAAATGTCAGGCCGACCTCAGGCATCCGCTTGGCCATGTATTCGGCGACTTCCGACTGGGGCGTGATGGGATAACAGAAATACCCCTCGGCGCCCGCGCGGATAGCAGCCTCAGCGATGGCTTCGTTTCCTTTCATCAGTATTCGTGCCATAGACGTGCTCCCCGGCCTTAGTAGGCAAACAACTGGTACTGGGTACCGTTGGAGTGAACTTCAATTGCGGCATCGGGGCAGGTGATAGCGCATATCATGCACCCGAGACAGCGCGAGGGGTCATGCATGCGCGCATAGAAGTACCCGCGGACTGTGATGTCTTTTGACATCGACAGTATCTGCTGCGGGCAGGCGCGGACACACAACTCGCATCCCTTGCAGTGATTCTTGTCTATCGTGATTCCTGGCATGAACAGAATCCCTTATATCTTGAACTGATCTTTGCCCAGTTTTGGACGTTCCCAGGGCTTGAGCAGGTTACGCTGCAACTCGAGCACCGGGATGGTGATATCCGACGCCGGAATCGTCCGGAGCACCTCCGTGACGCCCGCGACGAAAACGACCGGCAGGTCACGTCTGGCAGCCACTTCCCGGGCCTTCCTCAGGCCTTCGAGCACGGTGGCAGCGTCGGTCTGCTCCATTATGTGCGTATTGGAGATGATTCCGGTGAAGGCCAGTTTGCAGGAGGTCTCAATCCCGGTCATCATCTTCAATGTGCCGTCCACATCGGCTGTGAATGGCCGGTTGGCGTTATGGACGAGCAGCAACTCGAAAGTTCCCGGCTCGAACGCATCGCCCAGCGAGGACAGAATCCGAGCGCCGACATCGTCGCCACCCACATCGAGAATCACGGTACCCTCATGGCGCTGAACGGAGCCTTTGATTTCGGGCAGAATAATGGGGAGGTCGGCATAGAAGTGCCCGCCCCTCGGGTTTATCGTATGCACGCCCATCTGTTCGAGGGCTCTCTCAGCCTCACGGGACCGAAAATACGGGTTTACTATGTCCAGATCCGCGATGGCAACTGGTGCGGTCTGGGTAGTGACAAGCGTTTGGGCCAGATTGACAGCCACCTCCGACTTCCCGCTACCGTAACCACCAACAATGATCAGGATTGACCGGGAAAACGCGGGGGGATGAAATCTGGGTTTTGCTGTCGGCATGACCACCGTCACTTTCGGCTCCCCGTCGCCGTCAGGCGCCTGTTGCACTGCTGCAAGTTGCTGCTGCTGCGCAGATTAACTGTTGACATTTGGCCTCGAAGATGAATATTAGTCAGATGGCGGTGTGAAGTCAAGCGGCTTTTGTGAAAAAAATAACGATTTCTCCTGCGGCGATCGATGATGATATGATGTTATCTCGTTAACGCGCAATATGTTGACTAATTGATCCACGAGGTGTCCCCAGTCCATGATTACCAAAAACTCGCCTTGGGTGACCTTCCGGCTCATAGTGCTTCCAGCGCTGGCCCTAACGATCGGTTTGGTGGCCTGTGGCGGCGAACAAGACCCATCGACCGACGACAGCCCGTACGACGACTGGGAGCATATCCAGCGTGGCAATGTCAAGCTGTATTACGCTCCGGGACACCCGCACGAGAAAGACCTGCCACAGCTCACTGAGGGGTATGCGTCGGCGCTTCGCAAGATCTGCCGCGAGCTGGACATGGCCGTTCCCGCCGAGACGCTGCTTGTATACCATTACACGGGGCCGGGACATGGCGTTGACCTGACCGGGGCACGCTGGCCTTTCGTCTCCGATACGGTCATTCATTATTGGCAGCCCGGCTATCTGGGGGCGACCCTGACCGAATACGTACTGACGCGGCTAAGTCTGACGAAGACCCGGCACGCTGTACTCTGGAGGGGACTGCAGACCTTTTTCGACTTTTCCGGGATCAACCACAACGAAACAGTGTGGACTCTGCTGGAGTCCGATCGGTTGCCGTCGCTTGATTCTTTGGGATCCATGAAGCATATTGATCCGCAATACGACAGTCGGGAGACCGCAGCGGCCGGGTCGTTCGTGGGTTTTCTCCACGGGAGTTATGGCATGGCGGTCATCAAGCAGTTGTACCAGTCGGTGTTGCCTTTTGAGGAAGCGGTGGTCCAGGTAACCGGTCGAACGCAGGAACAACTGCAAGCCGAATGGCACCAGGCCCTGCGGCGCTGGCACCAGTGGCAGCGCCAGCAGGATTCGTTAGAGCAGGTGATCGAGAACTGAGCCGAGAGGCTACACATGCAAGGCAGGTAGTATGGCAGACGAGAAGTGGCATACGGCAATTACGAAGATCGCTCCCGGTGAAATCCGGGTGCGAGGCTATAACATCGCGGACATCATGGAGAAGCTGTCTTATGCGGAGGCAGTGTACTTGATCCTTAAGGGGGAACTGCCCGGTAAGGCCGAGGCGGCCCTGATGAATGCCATACTGGTTTCATCCATTGACCACGGAGCAACACCTCCGTCAGTCCTGGGGGCGCGCACGGTGATGTCGGGTGGAAACTCGCTCAATGCCGCCGTTGCCGGTGGTGTACTGGTGATCGGCGATACTCACGGCGGGGCTATCGAGCAGTCGGCACGTATCATGCAGGAATGGGTGGCAAAGCATGAGGGGGAGTCCGTGGAGCAGATTGCCGTCAAACTGACGGACTGGCTCAAGGAGACCCGGCGCCGGATGCCCGGTTTCGGACACCGCCTGCATAATGTCGATCCCCGTACCGGGAAGCTGTTCGAGATTGCGGAGCGTCACGGATACAGCGGCCGGCACATCGAGCTGTGCAAGGCGATCGAGGCGGCCCTGGAGAAGCAACTGGGTCGCAAGCTGCCCATTAATGTCGATGGCGCTATTGCCGCAGCGATATCCGATATGGGTTTCGACTGGCGGCTGGGCAAAGGATTCTTTATTATCTCCCGTGTGCCCGGACTTGTAGCGCACGTGTATGAAGAGAAAGAGCGCGAACGACCCATGCGCAAACTGGGACCACTGCCGTTCGATTATGATGGTCCCGAAGACCGCGATATCTGATCCGAGATCCCCGTGTTGTCAGCTCGAGTCACAACGCGGGAAACGGCTCATTTACAGCAAAGGAATGCTCCCCATGAAATATACAGCGCCGGTACTGGCCCTGCTGATGCTTGCCATCACTTCGTGCGGTCCTGCCGGGCCGGGCGATGAGAAACGGCCCCGTGCCTGCCTGCCACAGAATGTGCGAGCCGAGGCCGCCAGTCACAAGATGACGGTTATCTGGGACATGCCCTGCACCGACCTGATTGCAGGCTACAATATCTACATCAGCGAGAAGCCTCTGGTCAGGCGGGATGGTACGATGATCGAAAGCGCCCGGCCGTTCAACCATCCGCCGTTTCCGGGGGACACCAACCCTCACGACGGTGTTGAGCACTTCGAGGCCGAGGGGTTGGAGAACGGCGTGACGTACTATGTTTCGGTTCGCATCGTGCGTCCCGACCAGTCGCTCTCGCCACCGTCGGAGGAAATCGGCGTGGTATGCGGTCCGCGCGGGTATGTCAAGCTGGCCATCCGGTACACGGCAGACCATGACGGGTTCAGCTTCGTGGGCGACAGCCTCGTGCGGGCAGATGCGCTTGAAAACGACGTGTACTTCTTCTCGAAAGACGGCGTGGATTACCTTGCCTCACCGAAGCGGCTCAATGGATTCCTGCGCGATACGCGCTGGCAGGTGCTTGATTTCCGTGGAGATTATGATGCTGTCGCGGCGCAGGTGGCGTTGCTGAGCACCGTGCCCTCGGATGAACGAGTTGTAATCGAGAAAGGTGACTGGGTCCGCATGTGGACACCGGAAGGAGATCGAGTGCTCATCGAAGTGCTTGGCCTGAAAGGGAAGGGAGAGAACCGGACGGTGGAGCTGTTCTACGCCGTGCAACCACGACCGAGGTCGTGATGCACCGCACTGGCTTCATCAAACCGCAGCAATATGCGTGAGTGTATAAATCTTGACCGTTGGCTGGAAACGTTCCATCTGGTTGATGGCGCCATTTCGACAGAGCTGTTCCGGCGTGGCTGCCCTCAGCAGGTCGCACCAGAGCAATGGGCGCTGAGCCACACGGGCGCCCTGATTCAGACGCATCATGACTACCTGGCGGCTGGAGCCGAGGCCCTGATGGCGGCTACGTTTGGTGCCAACCTGTTCAACCCGCTGGCCGAGTTCAGTGAAGCCACTCTGGCCGAGGCACTGGATGTGTTGGTCGGTCTGGCCCGTGAAAGTGCCGGGGAGCATGTCCTGGTTGCGGCCAGTGTGGGTCCGCTCGGACTGTTCGCTGACTCGAATCCCGGGTCGAGCGAGCTGAAAGAGCATTACCGCAGGCACCTTGAAATCCTCCGGGAAACCGAATGTGATCTGATCGCATTCGAGACATTCACATCCATTAAAGAGGCTATGATCGCGCTGGAGCAGGCGCATTCGCTGCAGCTTCCGTGTCTGATATCTTTCGCAACCGACGACAGTGGCGGGCTGGAAGACGGTGACTCGCTTCGGCATTGGGTTGACCATATCAATCAAAGCGAGGCCCTCGCGGTTGGCTGCAACTGCTCACCAGACATTACGGCGGCGGTCCAGGTGGCCCGGCGGATGCGGGAACTGACGGAACTGCCATTGATCATGCGGCCAAACGCCGGCCAGCCGGACTCCGCGGGGAACTATCCCGTGACGGCACCGGCTTTCGCAAAGCATGCAGTGGCGCTGTTTGAGGCGGGGGTTGACATCATCGGCGGATGTTGCGGTACGTCGCCGGAGTATATCGCTGCTGTGGCCGAGGCCCTGCGTGAGCATGGTGAGCACGGTGACGATTCAGGAGCGGACCTGTCAGGCCCGGATGCGATCTCTTAAACGCTCTGTGCCGTCGCATCGTTTAACAGATATGAGTAAGCCTGTCCGAGGCGGTGCCTTCCTGCGCGGCCATGTGCTCTGGCACGCAAGATGTTGCAGCCGTTGCGGCCCGATGCTTCGAAAGAGAATCTGATGACATCTCTGCGCTTGATACTGCTTGCCCTCGTTTTTCTCAGTGGTCTGTCCGGACGGGCACTGGCGTTCGAGCAGGTCAACCAGCCGCGCGGTCCGGTGCCGGGGCGGTATATTGTCAAGCTGAGCGAGCGGGCAGATGTCAACCGTCTGAGTCAGTCCCTGAGCAAGGATGAGCGGCTCAGCCCTGTGACCAGCGTGCCCCGCGCCGAACTGCAGGGAGCGGATACCTGGCAGTACTATTACGTCTATCAGCACCAGTCGAAGTCCCTGTCCGAGGCCGAGGTAATCAGTGTCTTCGGCAAGGAGAATGTGGAATTCGTTGAGCAGGACTACTATCTGGAGTGGTATGCATGGCCGAGTGATGATCTGTTCGATCAGCAATGGTATCTGTACAACACGGGACAGTCGTATCTTGGCATAGATCGAATAAGCGGCAGTTTCAACGATACATTGGCTATCAAGTCGGGTGTCGCTGGCGAGGATATCAACACGTCGCCGCTGTATGATTCTCCCCCTGTCGACGCCACACGGGTGGTTGTGGCCATTATCGATACCGGGGTGGACGTGCTGCATCCTGAGTTGGAGGGCGCCATCTGGCGCAACCCCGGAGAGATACCGGGCAACGGCATTGACGATGATCATAACGGCCTCGTCGACGACACGCTGGGGTGGGATTTCTCCGGTGATTCGGCCGATGTGTTTAACCCGCAGCCGGACAATGATCCCACCGATGCCGTCGGGCACGGCACGCACATAGCCGGGATTGTGGCGGCTCAACCTGATGGTACCGGCATCGTTGGGATCGCGCCCAATGCCGAGATAATGGCCATCAAGATGTTTCCCAACGGTCTGGCCTCAATCGGAGCGGCAGGGATTGTCTACGCGGTCAGCTCCGGAGCCAATGTGATCAACCTGAGTTGGGGATCACCGTTCCAGTCGCGTATTCTGGAAGAAGCTCTGGGTTTTGCCCGGCGCAACGGTGTATTTGTAGAGGTCGCCTCGGGCAACACCGGGCAGGATGAGAGGTTCTACCCGGCGGCGATTGCTTCGGCCTTTACTGTCGGTGCCTCGAACTCAAGTGGGGAGGTGACCTACTTCAGCACTTTCGGCGACCATATCGATATCGTGGCGCCGGGGCTGGATATCCTCTCACTGCGTGCCGCCGGCACCGACATGTACGCCGACTCGTATGAGCCAGGGGTGCGTATTATCGGATCCGACTCGTTGTACTACCTTGCCGATGGTACCTCGATGGCGGCGCCTATGGTCGCCGGTGCAGCTGCCCGAATCTGGGCTATCCGGCCGGATCTGTCGCTTGAAACGCTGGAGAACATTCTGCGATGGGGGGCGCGTGACATTGTCGATCCCTTCGGTCGAGGAGAGGACTTTCCGGGACCGGACTCCGTATCCGGCTGGGGCTTCCTGGACCTGCACGCTGCGTTGCAGTTAGCCGGGGAGGGAGGAGCATTCATCGCTGAGCCGATCCGGCGCAATCGCTATACCGGCGATGTGCCCATCAAGGTAGCGCCGGTGGCCGGTTATGACGGCGGCTGGGCTCTCTTCATGGCACCCTATGAGTCTCTCGACTGGCAGCAAATTGCCGCCGGTGAGTCGATGCCCGACGATTCAGTGGCCTATGTCTTCACGCTCGGTGATCCTGAGGGGAGTGTTCGTCTCCGACTGACCGATGATCTTGGCGGCGAGCACATTACCAGTTTTGTCCATGTGCGCACCAGGCGAGTCGAGATCACGACCCCGGCTCAGGGAGCGGAACTACGGTTCAATGTCGGTACCGCGGCATACTGCTACGGACCGGATTTCGATTCTCTGACGCTGAGTCTGGGACGCATGGGTGCAGGCAGCAGACGTGTGTTTGGATCAACGGGTGAGTTTTTCGATTCTCTGCTGTACAACCATGCCGTTTCTGCCTCTGACACTGGTGAGATGATACTCTCCCTGACCGGATTCTTCGGTGGTGATACTGTAGCTGATTCGGTCACAGTCAACGTACTCTCGGCCTTCTCGGCCGGGTGGCCCCAGCGGCTGATCGGCCGCGGCGCGGTGACCCCGGCCATGGCAGACCTTGATAACGACGGTTTCAATGAAATCGTGCTGGGTACCTCGGCCGGGGTGCAGGTCTGGACTGTGCAGGGCGGCAATGTAATGACACAACCGGGTTTCCCGGTGGGCAGCGGCGAAGACTTCCAGTGCGTGCCGGCTATCTACGATATCGACGGTGACGGGTTCAAGGAGATTATTGCAACCAGCGCCACCGGCATTCACGCTTTCAAATACGACGGCTCCTATGCCGCGGGCTGGCCGGTGGCCTGTACCACCGGACGCATGCCGTATAACTATGGGTATCCCACGCCGGTGATAGTGGGGCTGGATCATCAGCGCGACTCCGCCATAGCCATCATCAACAAGCTGGGGGAGGTTCTCGCCTATCGCTTCAGCGGCGAGCCGTACTTCTTCTCGCTGGAGGGGCAATTCGCTATGGTGAATCCCCGTATCTCGCGGTCCTGGCTGCACGGAGGAAGCTCGGCGCAGGTGCTCACGGCGGATGATCTCGATGGAGACGGCGAAAACGAGCTGGTGGCCGAATACACCTCGATGCGCCCTTACTACGGGTTGACGGTGTTTGAGGGACGCACCGGGCGACCGAAGTTCCATCCAACTGACGCGGTGGTGGAGAGAATACCTCAGGCGTATGGATTCACGCTCGCCGATCTGGACGGCGATGGCTTGTCAGAAGTGATCGGTCTGGGGTATGACAGTTCCTTTGCGCCATTTCTCTATGTCAAGACAATGGGCAACCAGGACTTCCCCGGCTGGCCGAAGCGCATACCTGCGTGCGACGGTTTCATCGGTTCGTATCCGGTAGTCGAAGACCTGAACCTTGATGGTATTCCGGAGATACTGGTGACGTTCTTCGAGTTCGATATCGCCTACCTGTACATCTTCAACGCCGATGGTACGCCCTATGTGGAGCGTCCGGGTCGGCCGGAGGGTGAGGTGCTCTCCGCCGGGGTGACGCTGTCGACACCGGCAGTGGCCAACCTGGTCGGCGACGAGTACCCGGAGATTGCCATCCGCTCGGGATACATACTGCCGGGAACCGGGACTGAGAAGCTGTTCCTGCTTGACTACATGGGCGAGCCTGTCCCCGGCTGGCCGATCGAGACACCAGCACCGCGCTCGTCGGTGTTCTCATCGCGGCAGGTGCCATTGGTAGCGGATATAGACGGCGACGGTCTGGTGGAGCTGGCTCTGGTCAGTGACGGCGGGCAGTTGCTGGTCTGGGATTTCGAGACTTCCTCGGAAGATGGCGCCAACTCCACGCGTTTCCTGCGCGACAACAGGAACTCCTCGATTCTTCCCTCGTTGCCACGCCCGCTCCACCCACCGGGACTCCCACCCGGGCCTGCGCAAATCGCATCAGCCACTCAGGAACGCGATGACCAGTTGCGGCTTGTCAGATGTCGGCATGACGTGCGCGATACGATTGAGGCGGTCGGCATGGTGCCCTCTCCCGGCCGGGTGCGACTGGAGGTTGTCGATGATACCGGGCTGGTCAGTCGAAGCCATACACGCGAGGTTGATTACGCCGGGACGCATACATTCGTCGTGAGCGCAGCAGAGCTTCCCGACGGCATGTACACGCTTCGCCTGCGCCTCGGACGAACGATGGTGTCACAAGCAGTGGAGGTGCGTCGATGAGATACCGATGGTATGCACTTCTGTTGCTGGGTTCGGCAATGCTTCTTCTTGTTGCACCGCCGGATGTACCGGCAGCGGACATCCTGCCGCATCAACCCGATCAGGTGCTGATGCCCGAGCATACGATCATGATGAACCACTTTCGTAGTGTGCTGACGTACGGGCCGTACATGCTGGCAACTATGGATGATGGAATCGTGGTGTGTCATTTCGACGACGCGAGAGGAGTCTTCATACCGGGACCATTTGAGTTTCTGGCGGCGCCACCGGTGGACATGAGATTCACCGCAGACAGTGCCCACGTGATCGTACATATGGAAGATCACGCGCTTTCTCTGTTCGATGCGCGGCAACTGCCGGATCTCGTCCGGGTGACTACATTCGCTTTCGATGAGCCGTTTGCCGACTACGCCATAAGCGGTAACACCCTGTTTCTGGCGCGCTGGTTCGACGGTGTGCATCGCTACCAGCTTGATTATCAGCAGGGAACCACTCAGTATTCAGGAGGCAGCCGATATCCAGTGTCGGCAGCGCAGGTGCAGGTGTGGTCTGATACACTCTATGTACTGGATGAGTACAATGGCCTTATGCGCTGGGCTCTGAGTCGAGCCTTCACAAGTGCGCCGGACCAACTGCTGGTGCCCAGGCGGGCGCGGAGCTTCGCCCGGAATGGGGAGCTGTTCTATCTGCCGCTGGTGGCCGGGGAGAATGAGCTGTTTGTCGGTACGTTCGGTCACCAGGGGTCGGGCATCGTGGATACCGTCGTTGGCGAAATGCCGCCGGAGCGGGTCTTTCATGTGGGGAATCGGATTGTTCTGGTTTCGCCGGTGTCCCTTCGAATCCTGCATCTCGACAGCGCCGCCGTCGGACAGGAACTGGTGTCGAAGTGGATTCGCGGGGTCGGCACCGACGGCGACGTCTTCAGCAGCACTCTCGGTGACTATCTCGTGCTGCCAGACAAGGACGCCGGGTTGGCCCTCTTTGATCTGGTTGACGGAGCCGTTCATGCGGGACTGAACCGGAGTCAGGCAATCAATGGTCTACAGATGTATCAGGGACGCATCATGGTGTCGACACTGGCCGGCCCGATCGATGTCTATCGGGTGGACTCGCTGGAGGGGGAGGCATCGTACACTCTCGGAGAGGACTATGAGCATCTGCATGCGATGGACCGCAATGGCGACACGCTGATTATTGTCCACTCGTGGCCGACCGTGCTGAGCCTGATAAGGCAGGTGACCGGCGCTGAGTCAGCCTTCGTGGAAGGGAGCACCGGTGTCGGAGTCCCGTTCGTACGTGCAGTACGCTATGTTCCGGGATCGCCAACGCGCACGCCCGGAGTGGTGCTCTTTGCCCGGGATTGGTTCGATGTGTATCGCTTGCAGGCCCAGGGACAGGTAACCCTCGTGACGCAGGCGGAGCTTGAGGAAGGCATCACAGCCTGTGAAGTCTCCGGTGACCTGGTGCTGGTTGCCACCGATCGCAACCGTGTGTATCTTTATCGGCTGTCAGATAATCTTCATCCGGAGCTGGTAGCTGTCGGTGACGCGCCTGCAACCGTGACGGCGCTCGCCATGCTACCCTCGCAGGCGTATGCGTTTGCCGGCAATCGACTGCTGATGATCGATCTGGAATCACCCTCGCCGCGCCTGATCGACAGCGTCAAGACCCCCGTCCCGGAGGCCTTTGCTGCCGCTATCGATAACAACCGCCTCTTTACTGTTGGTTCTGCGGGAATCGCTGTGTACCGCCTTGGGTACAGCGCACCCGAACTGATCGAACAGGGCGGTCTGTCGGGCCACTTGCTGGCGATCGAGGATGGAAACCTGATCACGTCGCGGGGAGCGGCGGTGTATGTGTACCGGTTGTTACAGTATGCCGATGATGCCCCTGATCCGGAATCACTACCGGTCCTGTTCACGCTCAGTCAGAACTACCCGAATCCGTTCAACGCCGGTACGACAATCGAGTTTTCGGTGACCGACCGCACCCGAATCGAACTGACCATCTACAATCTGCTGGGGCAGGAGGTAACGCGCCTGATCGACGGGCCGGTCGATCGGGGAACCCATGCTGTTGTATGGAACGGTGCCAACAGCGCCGGGGATCTGGTTGCCTCGGGCGTGTATTTCTACCAACTGCAACTGGCTGACCGAGTCGCTACGCGCAAGATGATTCTCCTGAAGTAGGCAGCGATGGTATGGCTTTACATTGTCGAAGACACAGATGGTGAGCCGGTCCGCACTATTCTGAAGCCGCTGATCGCTCCAACTCTCGCAGGTCCACCTCATACTTGATCGGCTGGCGTCCCTGGTCATAGGGGTCCTCGCTCGTAATCGGTATTGCTCGTTCAAAGCCGGCGGGGTCGCCGATCAGCGCCTTGACCGGATAGTAGGCCGTTGGATAATAGACCGCGCTGAGGATGTGGTCCCAGGTCTGCACCACCGCCGGCAAGGGGTTCTGAGCACGCCCTTCCATGCGGAACTCATATGTGCCGGGTTCGACAAAGTAGGTCCTGGTCACATAGACCGGAAAGTAGTTCGGCTCCGTATTCACATAGCCTCCCAGCCCAGCCTGCGTGAAATAGGGAAAGTCGGTACCACCGCCGGGCTGAATATCGATCTGGATAATGGCGGAGTTGGGACCGGTGGTGCCGCTGAGAATCACATAGCACTTGCCATGCAAAACGATATAACCTTGTTCCGGAACAGTCATTTGCAACACCAGCAGGTCTGTCATGCTGCCGGTGACAAGGGTCTTGAAAGTGCTGCTGGTGTACACAGCGACACCCGGCTCATTGAGCATCTCTTTGGAATTGATGGCGTTATTCGGCAGCATGACACTGCTGTCTCCGGGCAATCCGGCACTGAGCCTGATAGCGAAACCGGTATCGGCCGAAAGAGTAAGCTCGCCATAAGCAGTGCCCTGCAGCCTGACAGCTTCAATACCAGTGGTGTCAAAGACACTCAAGCGGTGGCTGTTGGCAAACGTGCGCACCGCCGGTCTGTCGGCAGAGTCTCTTGTAGCCAGTTCCCCGGCGACACGGGCGAACGGTGCACCGGTGAGCAGCACTCGCTCGGCAGCAACTTCACCGGCGATGGTCACCTGCAGGAACAACTCCGGGTATGCGGCAAACAACGTATCTGCGATTGGCTGAATGCTCCCAAGGCGGTGCGCAAACAGACCATTGGCGGTGGTCACCTCAGCCGCTTCCTGCCAGAGAACTGCGGCGCCTGTCGAATCCGGATAGAGACCAAAAACGAGCTGATGGGTACCGTCGACAACAGGCTGGCCGGTGGCATCAACAAGCCTTCCCTGATACGAAATCTGGCCCGGCCCCGCCGCGGCAAGGCAGAACGTGATAGCAAGGATGGCGCCAGTGATTAGTATCTTTGAGATTGGGGGATGCTTCATAACGTCAGATAACTTCCTTTCCATGACCCGCCGACCCGCGAGGTCTGTCGGTCAGCGTCGCTGTTTCCGGTAACGCTCATAATATGGAGTACCGGGGCGCAGGATGCAACCAGCCATGTGTGCGATCTTCGCTGGGTTAGCCATTTGCAGATCGTATTCTTGTCCCTGTAACGACAGACCTGCTGCGAGTGTTCGAAGTCAGCCGAAAGGCGGGCTGAAACTGTCCTGTATGGTCGGGATAAAAAGGAAGAACCCTGCCTAGGGGACTGAGCACAGGGGGGATTGAGGCAGGGCTCTTAGGGGAGGATTTTTATATGTTATCTGCGAAAATTATAATGAATTTCCGCTCAATGTCAACAACCATTTAACTTAATTATCGGAAATATATCCGAAAACTTGCGCCGGTTTTGCGATCTTTTCGACTAATATGCCGTTACCCCTGGCATCGGCGCGCATGATGTGCTACATTGGTTGCTTCAGACGTTCAATTGCTCAAAGGACTTAACAATTGTGAATGCCAGAACGGGAAACCTGATTCTTCTCGGGATGATTGCCGGGGCCATTCTGGGTGTGCTCGGTGGTTGGTTCGCCCCGGATCTGTTTCTTTCGCTAAAATTTCTCGGCACGATCTTCCTGAACGCGCTGCGAATGATTGTTGTCCCGCTGGTCGTTGCCTCGATGGTTGTCGGGGTGGCTTCGCTGGGCGATCTTCACAAACTGGGGCGGACAGCCGGCAAGACGGTGTTGTACTACTTCACGACTACCAGCCTATCGGTGATTGTAGGCATCATTATGGTCAACCTGATCAGGCCCGGTGCGGGGGTGGACGCTTTCGGGGCGTATGTGC
Source organism: uncultured Ignavibacteriales bacterium (assembly GCA_964627305.1). GTDB lineage: Bacteria > Zixibacteria > MSB-5A5 > GN15 > FEB-12 > WJKG01. Next base: position 295,722 of record CAZVHP010000003.1, read on the forward strand.
CTGATATTGTCGCAGAAGCGACCGGTAAGACGCTGGCCGACGTACTGCTCGGGCTGATACCGACCAATATCTTTCGGGCGGCAGCCAATGACGACATTCTGCCGCTGATCGTGGTATCGCTGCTCTTCGGTGGCGTACTGTCGACTATCGGAGAGAAAGGCAAGCCGGTGCTGGCGGTCTTCGAGGGTGTCAATGAGGCGATTATGAGAATCGTCCACCTGATCATCTGGTTCGCACCAATCGGGGTTCTGGCGCTGATCGGCGGGATCGTGGCCGAGAACCGGGAGTCGATGGTACAACTGGCGACCAGTCTGGCCTGGTACACCCTGACAGTGTTGCTGGCACTGGGTATTCATGCCCTGATTACGTTGCCGCTGATACTGAACTTCTTCGGCAGGCAGCACCCCGGGCGCTATTTTCTGAACATGGGGCAAGCACTGGCGACGGCGTTTTCGACTGCCTCGTCATCAGCGACCCTTCCGCTGACGATGCAGGCGGTGGAAGTGAAGAACCAGGTCGACGGCCGGGCGGCCTCCTTCGTGTTGCCGCTGGGAGCCACGATCAACATGGACGGGACGGCGCTCTATGAGGCCGTGGCGGCCCTGTTCATAGCGCAGATCTACGGTATCGAACTGTCGCTGGGGCAGCAGGTCATCATATTTATGACCGCTACGCTGGCCTCAATCGGTGCGGCCGCCATCCCTCATGCCGGGACGGTCATGATGGTGCTGGTGCTCTCTGCAGTGGGCCTGCCGCTGGAGGGAATCGGGTTGATCTGGGCTATTGACTGGTTTCTGGACCGGTGCCGTACGACCGTCAATGTCTGGGGCGATTCGATCGGCGCCGCCGTCATCGGCCAGACGCGCGATTTCCGGGACAACTGATAGCCGCCGCCGGTCCTATTTGACAACTCGCTGCAGGTGCGGGTGCGAGTTGGCATTGACGCCCACTGGCTGGGCGTTCCGAATGTCGTGGACCAGCTCGATCGAGGGCAGGGCGTCCATCAAACCAAAACCATTCCCCTTAAGCGTCTGCTCGTAGATGATCGTGTGCAGGTCAGTGAACCCGCCGGAGAACTCGACTTCCTCACCGTCGATAGTAATCGACCGAAAGGTGGGCATTGCTTTGGCGGTTGCCTCGATCGGAAGGTCGTTGCGGTCGATTGACAGCATCCACTTGACCTCGGCATTCTCAAGCTCCATGAACCCGCCTGTCTTGGTAGCGGTGGAAATGTGCACCTCGCTGTGTTGCACTTTTCCGAACAGCCACATGAGCATATCGAAAAAGTGAATGCCGATATTGGTCGCCAGGCCTCCGGACCGCTCTATTTGCCCTTTCCAGGACACGAGGTACCAGGGGCCGCGAGACGTGATGTAGGAGAGGCGAACGTCCTTCTTGCGACCGGATGTATCAGAGAGCAGTTTCTCCCTAAGGGCGATCAGCGACGGGTGTACCCGCAGTTGAAGCACGGTGAAAATGCGATGTCCGCTCTCTTCTTCCAATTCTCTGAGGGCCTCGATATTCCAGGGGTTGAGCACGAGGGGCTTTTCGCAGATGGCGTCGGCGCCAATGCGCAGGGCGAACCGGGCGTGAGCGTCGTGAAGGTAGTTCGGCGAGCAAATGGACACCCAATTGATGGCCTTGTCGGGGCTCATACGGCGCAGTTTCTCGCAGTGGCGATCGAAGCGTTCAAACTCGGTGAAGAAACGCGCCTCGGGGAAGAAGCTGTCCAGGATGCCCACGGAGTCGTTGGGGTCACAGGCCGCCAGCAGTTCATTGCCCGTTTCCTTGATGGCCTTGAGGTGACGGGGGGCGACATAACCGGACGCACCGGTTAGAGCAAAATTCCTGGACATAGAGACTCCTTGCTTGTCGTGCCGATGATGAGGATCGCAAATCCCCGGTTCTCAGCCCAATAAAGGGAAATCCGGGCAGTTGGCAAGGCCGATTTTGGCGGATGCCGCACCAACGCCGCGACGGAAACCCCTCGACCGAGGCCTGCAGAAAGCGTTTGTACCCCCGCGGATTTTAGTATACTTTCGTATGCCACAGTTTTGCCGCAGCAGGGAATGGGGGCATCGAGGATCGATCGATCAGGGGATGATCGATGTCGCTGCAGGTCGTATTCGTAAATCCGTTTCGATGTTAACAGCAATTACAACAGGGAGTGATCGATGCGTGTAAGGGATGCCAAACTGTCTCGATCGAAGCACAAGCAACTGGCCGATTTGGCTCAACTGGTCCGCTACTGGTCCATTGTCTCGACGACCGAGGCGGGGTCGGGCCATCCGACGACGGCCATGTCGGCGACGGACCTGATGGTGACACTCGTATTTGGAGGGTTCTACCGGTTTGACCTCAAAAAGCCCGACAACCCTGCCAATGATCGTCTGATCTTCTCGAAGGGACATGCTTCGCCGCTGCTGTACGGCTTGTATGGCGCAGCGGACGCGATTACCGAGAAGGAGATCATGTCGTTGCGCAAGTTCGGAAGCCGCCTTGAGGGGCATCCCGCGATGACCTTCCCGTACACCGAGGCCGCCACCGGCTCCCTGGGGCAGGGACTGTCGGTAGGGGTCGGCATGGCCCTCAACGCCAAGTACGTTGACAAGCTGCCCTACACAACTTGGGTGTTGCTGGGAGACAGCGAGATGGCGGAGGGACAGGTCTGGGAGGCGATGAATCTGGCCGCGTACTACAAGCTGAGTAATCTGGTGGGGGTCCTCGATGTTAACCGCCTCGGACAGCGTGGCCAGACCATGTATGGCCATCGCATTGCTGAGTACGAGCGACGGGTCAAAGCGTGTGGCTGGAAGACGATTGTGGTCGATGGCCACGACATTCCAGCCATCCATAGAGCCTATGTGCGTGTCCTTGCCGGAGGTGACAAGCCGGTGATGATTATTGCCCGGACGCTTAAGGGCAAAGGCGTGGCGCTGGTGGAAAACAAGGATGGCTGGCACGGCGTGCCGATCCCCCGGTCGGAGCTGGACAATGCCCTGCGGCAACTCGGACCCGTGAATCGCTCCGTGCGCGGCGAGGTTGCCGCTCCGAAGAAGTACCGGGCAAAGGCCGCAGGCAAGAGACGGGTCAAGGACCCGGACTACAGCGCAACCGACAAGATACCCACTCGGAAGGCCTACGGCAATGCCCTGGCGCGGTTGTTTCCGGCCTTTCCGAACCTGGTGGTCCTCGACGCCGAGACGAGCAACTCCACCTATACCAACATATTCCAGTCGGCCCATCCCGATAGCTTCTTCGAGATGTTCATTGCCGAACAGAACATGGTATCGGCGGCTGTCGGGCTGGCACGTCGCGGGAAGCTGGTCTGCGCGTCCAGTTTCGCGGCGTTTCTCTCGCGTGCCTGCGACCAGATTCGGATGGCGCAGTATGCTGAGCCACACATGATCATCAATGGCTCACACGCCGGTGTGGCTATCGGGCAGGACGGTCCCTCGCAGATGGCGCTGGAGGATATCGCCATGTTTCGCTCCATTCTTGGGAGCATCGTGTTGTATCCCTGTGATGCGTACAGCTGCGAACGTCTGACGGAGGCGGCGCTGCGCGCCGGGGGGGGGATCGTGTACATGCGTACCTCGCGCAACGCAACCGGTGTGCTCTACCGCAAATCTGATACCTTCCGCATCGGGGGCAGCAAGACCGTGCGCCGCAGCTCGGGCGACGTCGTCACGGTGGTGGCTGCCGGTATTACTCTGCACGAGGCGCTCAAGGCGCATGAGGAACTGAAGAAGCAGAAGATAGCTGTTCGCGTGATCGATCTGTACAGCGTCAAGCCGATCGACAAGGCCGCGCTGAATCGGGCCGCGAAAGAAACGCGGGGGATTCTCACGGTGGAAGATCATTTTCCCGAGGGAGGCATCGGCGAGGCCGTGCGCTCGGTGTTCGAGCGCTGTCCGGTCCCGATAGTCAGCCTCGCCGTCAATCGTCGTCCAACCAGCGGGAGCCCCGAGGAGTTGCTTGACCATCAGGGTATCAGCGCCCGGGCGATCGTGACTGCCGTCCTCAAAATGATCCGCAGGTAATCTGTTGTCGGGAGGGACAAGACATGTCTGATCCGACAGGCGGCTATCGGGACTTCGATTTTGCGGTAGAGTTCTACGACTACCAGTTGTGGAGTCAGATGATGGGCGATATCGACTTCTATGTCGATCTCGCCCGGTCGCTTGGCGACTCGGCGCTGGAGCTGGCGAGCGGCACCGGGCGCGTGCTTCTGCCGATAGCGCGCGCCGGGATCAGTGTCACCGGGCTGGACCTTTCCGACCCGATGCTCTCGCGCTGCCGGGAGAAGCTGGCCGAGGAACCGCCCGAGGTCCAGCAACGCGTGACGCTGGTGCATGGCGATATGCGGCGGTTTGATTTGGGGCGCACCTTTCCGCTGGTTTTCATTGCCTTCCGCTCATTTCAGGCGCTGCTCACGACTGAGGATCAGATGGCGTGCCTCTCCTGTGCCCATCGCCACCTGCAGCCCGAGGGCAGGTTCGTGCTGAACCTGTTCAATCCGTGGCTGGAGCTGCTGGTCAACCAGGCTGAGGACGAGGAGTTCGGTGAGATGCCCCCGATGACCTTGCCCGACGGCCGCAGGGTCGTAACCCGGCAACGCAGCTACAATCGAGATTTCTTCCGCCAGACATTCGAGGCCGACATCATCCACAGGGTGACGCATCCTGACGGACGCACAGAGCGGCTGGTGCAGTCGTTTCCCATGCGCTGGCTGTACCGGTTCGAGGCAGAGCACCTGTTGTATCGATGCGGATTCGAGGTGCTATCGGTCTACGCCGATTTCAAGAAGCGCGAGGTCGGCAGCATCAATCCCGGTGAATTGATTTTTGTCTGCAGACCGGCCGTCCGGTAGAGGGCCAGGCTGCGGCCCATCCACCCCATCGTTCGTAGATACATCGCGGAGAGCTACTTCAGGAGCATCATCTTGCGACTGGACGAGAAGCCCTTGGTGTCAAGGCGATAGAAGTACACGCCGCTGGCCACGCGCTCACCGGCGCTGTTGATGCCGTTCCACTGGACAACGTGCTCCCCGCTTTCAAGATGCTGATCCTTGAGCACCTGCACCTTCTGCCCCAGCATATTGAACACTGTCAGGGTAACATCACCCGCGCGAGGCAGGTAGAAACGGATAGTCGTCGTCGGATTGAACGGGTTCGGATAATTTGGGGCTAACCAGTACGAGTTCGGTCTGGCAAGACCTCCCGGCTCCTCCGGTACATCGGTGGCCACATCGGTCAAATCGTCGATGGCCTTGCGCAAGGCGGCGACAGCCGAGGTACGCTCCATGGCGGAAAGGGGCAGATCGAAGAACACGAATCCGGCACTGTCGTTGTTGTGCCGCCAAGCGACCGGCTGGCCCTGGTTGACGGGGTCATCGCGGCGAGAATCATAGGTATAGACTACTTCATAGCCGTTGGCCAAGTCGACATAGCTTCCACCCGGTATGCCGGACATGCTGGTGACGGGGAAGGCATCATCGGAGCCATGGGCTACAGCCACCGACGAATCCCACACCAGCCGCGGGTATCCGGGAACCAGTGAAGTGGCTCCGATAAGATCACTGATCGATGATGCAGCGTGCAGGTCAAGGGTGTCTGGCGTGGAGAAGCGCTGCAGGATGCCAAATACAGAGTAGTAGGGATATCTCACATCACCTGAATACGTATATATCTGCTTGCGATGAGTTGGCAGCAATTCACCCCATCGTCCGAATATGACCACCCGTCCTCCAATCGAATGATAATAGCCCATCTGATCAAGAACAGGCACACCGGCAGCGGTCAACTCATCGAACCGCGCGGCCTCGACTCCAACGACTACCACCTGGTAGTCGAGCAGATCCCACAGCTTCAGGGTGTCCGGAGGGGACATCATCAACGCGTTGGTGTCAGCCCGGAAGTCGTAGTTGTATGGTGCCAGGGCCTCCTGGAGGAACGCCGCCGTGATGCTGTCATCCACCAGTGTGAGCGGGACTGAACCGCCTGCCGTGCGGTTGATCGCGAGGATCCGCCCCTGTTCAAGGGTCGCCGCCCGACTGACCACCGGAACCATAGCTGCTGTGTCAGATCCGTTTCCGTGATTGTCGATGGCTACTACCAGATACTCATGAAAATCGGTTCCCAGTATGGGATCGTTATCGATGAAGACCGTGTCAGTGATCTGGACCGATAACTCAAGGCCGTCACGAAAGATGCCGAAGCGATCAAAATCCAGGGGCAGCTCTCCGAAACTCCAGTTCAGCCTGATGCCATTCTTGACGGGCATGGCTGTGACCGCCTTCGGACTCGGCGGGATGCTGTTCGGCGTCGCCGACCGCGTGCGGACTGCATACGAGGTGTTGCCCTGCTCATCGCGGGCGCTGACGAAGAACGTGTATGGAATCCCCTCACTCAGTCCGGTGACCAGATACTCATTGTGACTCGGTGGCATCACGACAGAGTCAAGAACGATCAGATCGGGGTCATCGGTATAGTACACGACGTAGTCGGCGATAGTTGTCTGATCCAGAGCTTCCCACGCCACGAGGATCGATTGGCCGTCGCCGGCGTCGCGCAACGAGACGATGCTGACCGGCGGTGGAGCCTGGCTGACCGTGTAGCCGGTTGCAAGGGTTGCTTTGACCATTCGGGTCATGTAGTCGAAGTTCATATAGGTGGTGCTGTCGCGGAACGAGTGGTAGACGGTGGAGAAGTTGCGTTCATGGACGAACACAGCATCGTATCCACTCTGCACGAAGGGAGCGTGGTCCGAATTGCCGGCGCTGCCGGCAAGGAAGCCGTTGATACCGGCCCAGGGGCCGGCAAGATCGTCCCATAAAATGGCGTATGCCTGAAGCGGACCATGGAAAAGGTTGGCCTCGGTGTCATTCTGATAATGTGCGATCATGTCCATATTCAGCATCACGACGATGTCATCACCGCGAAGGCGGGCGTTCTGCGCATAGTGCCTGGCACCCCACAATCCCGACTCCTCGCTGTCGAAGGCGATGAACACGAAAGTCATGGCGGTTTCGGTTTCGGCGAGAACCCTCGCTATTTCCATTGTTCCCGCAGTGCCGGACCCGTTGTCGTCAGCACCGGGACTGCCCGGGACAGCATCGAAATGCCCGCCGACCACTACGTGCTTGTCAGGGAAGGCAGTGCCGGTCTTCACCGCCACCACATTGTAGCCGGGGACCGAAGATCCGCCGAGCTGGAAGGCCGTGAACTCCTCCAGATACACGGAGTCAAAACCGAACGAGACGAAAGCGTCATAGATGTAGTCCCGGGCGGCGTAATTGGCCGCTGTACCCGCCACACGCGGGCCGAACGCCTGCAGAGTCTCAACATACGATTCCAGTGAATCCTGAGAGACTTTGGCGACCACCGTATCAAGGCCGGCGATGCCTGCCGCACCCGCATGAGTGTGCATCGGCTCCTTGTAAACCACGACCGCAGGCGGCCAGTCGCTCAGTAAGACCAGTCCGGAGACCTGTTCAGCCAGGGCCAGGGGGATATCGTCGGCTCGGTAGACGGTGATGGCGTCTTCACTGAATACGGCCCGGTGGCGCTGGAGGCTCTGATCAGGCCGAACGCGTGTGTCAAGGATGAGATCGCTGCGGCCGATACCACCCGCCAGCCACTCCACCGGCACGCCCAGCAGTTGCAGCCCATCGGCAGTCGCCGCGTCAGTCAGAACCAGGTACCCATCGCCAAGCACCAGAAGGGGATCAGCCGCTGTCGCCGCGAGAGCCGCAGCCTGTTCGTGGCTGTTGACGGTGACTCGGTAAAGGTCATCGGCCCGCGCCGAAGCCGTCGCCAGGCTCAGAATCATGAGTGCCAGAAGTATCAGCCGGGAATTCGTCATTGCCATTCGTCCTGTCTGCAAATTGGTCTTTCTGTCCAACACATCGAATATAACGCCATTTTCCAAAACACGATCGCAGAATCCGTGGATTCTCAGGACGGCCTCGGCGGTCAGCCTGTCAAGTCCCTGTTATATTACGTCTTAACACCGTTGAATGTTCATCGGTTCGCCATCTGATTATTTTGTTGAGAATACGCCGGTCTGTGTGTAGCTTGGCCGCGTTACGGTGACCTGAAAGATGAGGTTGTGCTGGCATGAAGACAGGATTTATCGGGCTTGGCAATCTGGGCAAGGCGATGGCGCGTCGGCTTGCCGACGAAGGAATCGAGCTGCTGGTATGGAATCGAACCAGCAAGAAGGCCTCTGATCTTGGGGTCGCAATAGCCAAGACGCCCGCTGATGTTATCTCCGAGTGTCCGGTTACCTTCGTGAACCTGTTTGACAGCAACGCTGTGCACGAGGTGCTGGCCGCCGAGGATGGTCTGCTCGCCGGAAACTGCAAGGACCGGCTGATTGTCGATACGACCACGAATCACCCTCAGGCGGTCATTGGCTTCCATGATATGTGTGCTGACAAGCAAGCGCTGTATCTTGAGGCACCCGTGCTCGGGAGTGTGATGCCTGCCGGCAAGGGTGAATTGACCATACTGGTTTCCGGCGATAAGGCGACTTACGGCCGCGCCAAATTGTTGCTTGAACGTCTGGGACAGAACATCTTCTACTTCACCGAGTACGGCATGGCCACGCGCATGAAGCTGATCAATAACCTTGTGCTGGGGACATTGATGGCCGGACTGGCCGAGGCTGTTGCTCTGGGCGAGACAGCCGGGATCCCGAAAGATCAGGTGCTGGAGATTCTGGGCGCTGGCGCAGGCAACTCAGCCGTGTTGACAGCCAAGCGCCAGAAGCTGCTTGATGAGGATTTTGCGCCACACTTTGCAGTTGGCGCGATCCTGAAAGACCTGCACCAGTTGCAGGATATGGCATTCAACCTGCAGCGCCCGGTGATGACCGGAAGCGTGATCAAAGAGCTTTATAGTCAGATGGCCGCCAGGGGAGAGGCGGACCTTGATTTCTCCGCAATATACAACTTGTTCAAACCCGCAAAGTAGTGTCTTCCCGCGGGGGGATTGATACGTGAAAGGGGACAACAATGAAGGCCGAAGTCATCCGTTACAGGCGGTCCAAAGAGGCTTTGACCGCTGAGAGCTGCTTCATCAATGAATTGATCAACGATGGCGCTGACGGGTTCTCCGTCGCCCGGGCACGGGTGGAGCCGGGCATCACTACGGCGTGGCACCTGCTCGAAGGTGTCGATGAGCTGTATGTCATCTTGCAGGGAGAAGGGCGCATGGAGCTTGGTAATCTCAAGCCCAAAGCAGTCGGTGTCGGTGACGTCGTCAGGATCCCCGCCGGCACGCGCCAGCGCATTGCCAACAACGGGTTGAGCGATCTTATCTTCCTGTGTATCTGCAAGCCGGGATTCACCGAATCATGCTACCGGGGGCTGGAGCAGGATTAGATGTCGGCACACTGGCAACAAGAGCAGGCCCGATAGGGCCTGCTCCCGTGTCTCGCAGGTGAAGCGTTGCGAACCGTTTATCGCAACAACAGCATCTTTTGCGTGCCGACATATTCGTCGGTGATCAGTCGGTAAAAATACACGCCCGAGGCGACATCGCGGCCGGTTTCGTCTTTGGCATGCCAGGTTGTCTCGTAGTTGCCCGTTGCCAGGGTCCTGTCAACCAGCGTGTACACCTTTTGACCCAGCAGGTTATAGATTTCGAGCTGTACGTAGCCGGCGCGCTTGACAGAAAAGCCGATAGTGGTGCTCGGGTTAAACGGGTTGGGGTAATTCTGGTCGAGGCGATAGGCTACCGGCAGGGGACCATCAACTTCTTCCACTGAGAGTATCAGGGTCGGCGCGAACCGCGCGCGGATGCCGATGTCCGCACCCAGCGAACTGCTGGCGTCGAACCAGGTGCCGCTCCCTCCGCTGGCGCTCAGGTAGGTCTTTCCGGCGACACTCGGTCCGGCATCATCGGCGCAGAGCGGATAGGTCGCGGTGACATTCGTGAACTTGACGACCACAAACACATCGTCACCGGCGCTGACCATGGGCGGATCATCCAGATGGACAGTGTGATACCCGGCATGATCGAAACTCTGATCAAGTTTGGTCTCCAACAGGTTAGACAAAGTGGTGCCGTTGAAGTCGTCGTAGATGTAGATGTCAACATCGCTGCTGACATCGTTTGTCCAGAACTCGACTTTGTTGAGATATCGGTCATTGGTGGGAGTGAATTTGGCAAGTCCCCAGGCGGTGGTTGAGGACGACCAGCCGATGTTGACTCCCCATCCCCCCTCGTCGTGATAGAGCAACTCCTCGTTGCTGTTGTAGGTCTGCCACGATGAGATGGAGGATGCCCAGCTTCCGATTTTGGCCGACCCGTAGGCAATCGTGAAATAGCCGCCTTCGGCTCCGTATCCGCAGGTGCCCCCCCAGCCGGTCCCCCAGCTGTTCTTGACAATCCAGCCGCCGGCCCCCCCGTCGTGCACCAGATCATCATCCCAGCCGACAATGACAACTGCATGATTGATGGCGTGCGCCCCCGTGTAATAGAGCGTGTAGGAGCCATCGTAGTTGTTGAACTCGGTGGTCCAGGCGGGGTCATTGCCATCGCCGGCATACAGCACGGTCCAGACAGGACCGTTATTGTAGATATAGTCCTTTAGGACAGCTGTCGAGGGTACCGTCTGTCCGCTGATGAGATTCCATCCGGTAAGTGTCTTCTGGTAGGCGCACCCGGAGTTGCAGGCAACATCGGCGGCGACATAGGGATCGCAGGTCTCGAGGACGGTGCCATATTTGGAGAGCAGATCGGCCATGTCATGGTAATTGCCACCGTCGCAGGAGCGTTCGAAGTAGTTGCACTCTTTCATGTGATTCTCAGAAAGGTCAACTGCTCCCTGACCGTCGATCAGCATTCGGGCCTCAATATCGGCCGCGGCCGCAAAGGCATAGCAGGAACCGCAGGCGCCTTGGTTTCTCACCGAACTGACCTTGCCCTGCTCCCGCCAGTCCCAGCTTGCGGGAGTCTGAACGGCCTGGGCCTGCCCGGGAGATGTCCGGGGTTCCCGGCCAAGGTAGGACAGGTCCATCCGTGGTGGGATGGCACCGCGCCCCGGCGGCATTTCGAAAGTGTTCTCGGGCATCAGTTGCGGGCCGATCTCAGGCGGTTCGCTTTGTGCATGAAGCGAACCGCACAACATGATCGCGATGATGGCGGCGAAGATAAGGACGGCATTAACGAGTCTGCGCATAGTAACCCCGTTGCAAGTGGTTCTGTCGGCTCTGCAAGTTGGCCGGTCTATCTTGCTTTCGACCTGTTTGCCTGCGAGCTTTAGGGTTTCGCTTGCACGATGAAGCTGGTGTCGCCAAGTTGCCACGGTGCCGCAGTGAGTGTGCCAGTTTGGAACTATTGCGGTCCTGTGTGGTGGCCGTGTATACTACCTCGAAGACCGAGTCCGCAGGCTGTTGTGATCCGGCCGCAGGGCGGCACCGACCTGAGCATAACACAAGCGAGTTGACATGAATATCATTCTCCTTCTGCCTGAAGATCAAACCGACGAGAGCTGCTACTGCCTGCACGATTCCCGCGCTGAACACATACGATCGGTACTCCGAGGAGCCGAAGGCGACGTTGTGGAGATCGGGCTGCTCAACGGACCTCAGGGAATCGCGGAGATTTTATCGATCGGGCCAAAATTTGTTGAATTGCAGATCCGGGAGCTTCGCAAACAACAAGAAGTGATGCCGATTGTCGACCTGATTTGCGCGCTCCCGCGTCCCCAAACCCTCAAGCGGGTGCTGGCTGCCTGCGGAACAATGGCCGTGCGTCAGTTGCATTTGGTACGCGCCAACCGCGTCGAGCGAAGCTTCTATCAGTCACCACTCCTGCAGCCGGCCAACATGAGGCGTCACCTGGTTGAGGGTATGATGCAGGGACGACAGACCCGCCTGCCGAGGGTGTCTGTTCATCAGCGCTTCCGTCCGTTTTTCGAGGATATCCTGCCCCCGCTTGTAGGCGAGACCGATTCAGAGGCACTCATGGTAGTGGCCGACGGTGGCGCTCAGAGGACTATTGCCGGATGCTGTCAGGGCCGGCCAGCGTGGATTATTGGTGCTGTCGGACCCGAAGGCGGGTGGGTGCCGTTTGAACTGGAGACAATGCGTGCAAGCGGCTTTCAGGCGGTCTCGCTGGGTCGGTGGGTGCTCCGCGTGGAGGCGGCGGTGGTAGCTCTGCTCTCCCAGATTGAGATGCAGGTAGTCGCACACAGGCAGTTGCGCTAACCGGCAACTGCTTCAAGAGCATAATCAAGTTGTCCGGCGCGGTGTTGCCAGCCGAAGGCTGCCGCGGCCGCCCCCGACAGATCACTGCCATCCCGCCACAGCGACCCACTGCTGAATCGCCGGATCACCGTTTCGAGCACGGCCACCAGGCTGTCTTCGGTGCCGTCGTACAGATAACGCTCGGTATCTTCGCCGGCGATACATCGCAGTACCTCAGGGTATGCCAGGCGGTTGGACAGCACCGGGTAGCAGCCGGCGGAAATCGCCTCGACTATGGCCATGCCGAAGAACTCGTGGTCGGCGGTAGACACCACGATATCGGCTTGTCTGAGGGCGTCGTAGTAACTGCCGCGGTCGCGAGGCAGAACGGCGTTGACCAGGCGGTCACCGAGGCGCTCGGCAAGCGCCTCCAGTGCTGGAGGTGTGGCGCGAAATGCCTGCCCCAGCAGCCGTAGCCTGAATGGCAAATCGTCTTCTGTCAGCCTCATTACCGCGGCTGCAAGCAACTCCGGATTCTTGTCGTGCTCCCAGCGGGCTGGCCAGATGAGCAATGGTTCAGGGTTGCGATGCCGGGAGACAGTTCCGACCGGTTCGATCCCGGGATACATCACCGCCGATCTGAGCTCGATCGACTTCAGACAATCACTGTGGCGATAGTCCGGCATTCGGGCGAGCCACGCATCACAAGCGCTAAGAAAGTCGCTGCGGTGAAAAACGGAGTTGAACCAGACCGCCTCGGCGGCCACTGCCGACGTGAAATTGGTATAAGCCAGGTGCAGATCCCGGTCGTCCTCTACCTGCGAAGGGTAGGTGAGTTGATTCTCGTGGAAATACATCACCGTCGGAAGGGTCGCAACCTCTTGTCTGACCAGTCCCCGGAACTCCGCCAGATTCAGCATGTCGCTGGCAATGACGACGTCCCATGTGCTGCCACCGGCAACGTGGTTGTTGATCATTGTCGACATCGTCACGGCACTGTGGCGCATGCGCCATTTCCAGTGGTGCGGCGGCAGCCCCAGCACTGTCCACTGGTGACGCGAATGGTGTTGCCAGCCATCCAGGAAAGCCCGATGGCTGCCGCCGAAGAACGGTTCGAGAGCCAGAACACGCACACATGTCTCCTTTGAAGCCTGCCTTGCCAATTAACCGTCGCCGGGAGCGCCCGTCAACCAGCCCGATCAGAATACCTGAGGGTTTTCATCGATACCTCAAGAATCCCCAGGGATTTTTTCTGGCAGAAAGCAACAAGCTATCTGTATCTATACAGAAGGCACGGTCGATGCACTCACTTCTGACTGGAGGATATCGTGAGCAATTCACTTGAGATACTGCCGATTGTCATCTTCGGCCTGGTCCTTGGCTTTGCGGCCTCCGGCTCTGCCGGAGCACAAGATGGGGCCGCTATGGAGTCCGCTGTCAACCAGTTCGGGCTTGAGTTGTTTCATGAGGTTCGTGCACAGGTTGCAGGCGAGCCGAATGTCATTGTGTCGCCTGTCAGCGCGGCACTGGCGCTGGCAATGGTGCACCTTGGAGCCGGTGGGGCCACAGAACAGGCGATGAAGGCGACACTGCACCTGCCGGCCGTTGAAAGGGAAGAGCTGGTGAGTGCCTACCGCCGCCTGCTTGACGAGTTGAACGGGACGGATTCGGCAGTCGCACTGGACCTGGCCAACAGCATCTGGCTCAACCGGCGGCATCAGTTCAACTCGGACTATCTGAGACAAGTCACCGAGTGCTTCGCCGCTGAACTGGCTCGTGTCGACTTCTCTGATCCAACATCAGCCGATGTCATCAACAACTGGGTCAGTGACGCTACCCAAGGGAAGATTGATCGGATCGTCGATGCTGTCGAGCCCGATTTGGCCATGATCCTTATCAACGCACTCTATTTCAAGGCCGATTGGCAGGTGACGTTCGACACCTCGCTTACGAGGCCTCAACCGTTCCGGTTGCCTGATGGCTCAACCGTGGACCATCCCCTGATGCAGGTTTCTGAGCGATTCCGGTACCTCGAAACTCCCGAATTGCAGATGATCGAGCTGCCATACGCGGGCCAGCAGCACTCGATGTTCATCATCCTGCCAGCAGATACCGTCGCCATTGCTAACTTCCTGGATCAACTGACATTCGCCGCCTGGAACGAGTACGTCAACAAGCTGAAGTCGCAGAAAGGTACGCTGGTGTTGCCTCGCTTCAAGCTCACTTCGGACTACATACTCAACCGGGCGCTTCAGAACCTCGGAATGGAGACCGCGTTTGTGCCGGGGCGGGCCGACTTCTCGCCCATGCTCGCTGACTTGGATAATTCAGGGTCACCGGAGCTGTTTATCAGCGAGGTGCGTCAGAAGACCTTTATCGAAGTAATTGAGACTGGTACCGAGGCGGCCGCGGTAACCTCGGTGGGCATTCGGCTGACATCGATTCAGCAGGATGAGCCGAAGGAGTTCTTCATGCAGGTCGACCGGCCGTTCGCCTTTGTGCTGGCGGACAAGGGAACCGGGACACTGCTGTTTATCGGTCAGGTCGGCGATCCCGCCCGCTGACGGCCTGAGTGTGATGCTCGTGTCGTGGCAGAGGCGACAGCATGGCGGGAAGCCCGCGTCGTCAGAGTGCATCCCTCAGGATGGCCTTGGCGTCCCTGCGCTCGGTCGGCTCGATCGGGTGTCGGGCCGGGTACCCCAGCGGCGTCACCGTGACAAGGTAGTGGTGCGTCGGGATGCCAAGCTTCTGCTTGATGTCATCACGGTTCATCGACCCGATCCAGCACGTGCCCAGACCGTAGTGCCAGGCCGCCAGCATGAACCAGGAAGCGGCGATAGAGCCATCCTGCTCCGGATGATTGCTGATATCCGTGTCGGCGACAACAGCCATCGCCATCGGTGCCTGAGATATGGGGGCCGAGGCGGCCTCGAGGCGTGCCCCAAGCCATGATTTGACCGCTTGCGTCCTGATGGGAATGAAGTAGCACGGCTGACGGTTGTAGGCCGAGGGTGCCCAGCGCGACAATCCCACAATCTTGCGTACCGTAAACTCATCCAGTTCCGTGTCCAGAAACTCCCGGATGCTTCGTCGGTGCTTGAGCAGATCGGCGCCATCAGCATACTCCGCCACCGGGTGGTCAAACCACTGGATCTCCACCATGCGGCTCTCCGGATCGCGGGCAAAGAACTGATAGATGCGGTACTTGTCGTTGTATCGCGGCTCGCCGATCGCCATGGGCTTTAGCTCGGCATACATCGCGTCGACCGTTTCCTTGTGTCGAAAGAAGAAGGTCAGCATCGCCTGCGATTCAACATAGTCTCGCAGACAGAACCCAAACAGGAAGTTGCCGTGCTTGAAGATCACGCAGTCCTTCTGCTCGAGCCAGATGTCACAGTGGATCTGCTCGGTGTAGAATTCCCGGAGCACTTCGAGTTGCCGTGTTTTCAGGAAAAGTATGCCGCTCATACGTCACCCCTTCAGAATACTGCCATTGCAGACACCGCCGCAGACGGTGAGGTAGCTGATATGACCAAGCAAACACTTCGGATGCCAATAGTCAAGCAGCTCACCGAAGTCGTTCAGGCCGGCACTAAATACACTCGGGAAGCCCGCCGATACTAAAAGAGGACACACTGGACACACTGGACACGTAAGGTAGACCACTGATCAGGGGATGATATCGTGACCAACAAAGTTCGCCGACTTATGAACGCCAATTTTGACGAACCGACCCGACCCGAGGCAGAGCGGCTTCTGGAACAATGCCGGCATGATGATCGCTCCCAGCAGGAGCGCCTGCAACTGGCTATTATCAAATTGTCTCACAATGACATACGTAAGCTTGCGCATCTTGTCGAGGACGCTCTGAACGATCCCCGGGACATTCTGTACTGGGCCGAGTATCCTGACCCTTCCGATCTTCTCGGCGGCGACCAGCCCCGCGCTTGAATGCGCGCCGATTCTTCATATCCCGTGTTGGCTACGCCGCTACATCGCCGTGTTGTTGTGGAATCAGACGTGACAGAGAGTCACTGCTCGCCCGATTTCTGTCCGTGAAGTGATCGGGGGCATCATCAATCTGGCACCCGCGTGTCGACGATATGGGCTGAACGTGTATACCTTGTCGCCCGACGCGCCTCAACCTTCCGGGTGTACCGTCTCAGGACCGAGCGCAGCGTGAAGACCAACTCGACATTGTGGAACGGTTTACGAAAGAACCCATCGGCGCCATGAGCCACGATTTCCTCGGGTGTCATTGATGCCTTGCCGGTAATCAGGATCACCGGAATGTGCGGGTACTCCTGCTTCACAGTCATCAGCAGTTCTATGCCGTCGATGTTCGGCATCACGATGTCGGAGACAACTACATCGATTCTCTGCGACCTCAGAATCTCCAATGCTTGTTGTCCGTCGCTGGCTGTGACGCAGTCGAACCGTTCGATCCGGAGAACATCGGCCAACAGGTCGCGGATGAAATCCTCATCCTCTGCGATAAGTACCTGCACCTTGCCGTTGTTCATTGCAGCCACGATCTTGGCTCGAAGCGTGTCTTCGATGACTGGGAGAACAAATATATCTGTTACCCCCGTTCGGTATATTCGGCAACCAATGACTCATTGAAGGACCTCCCGCCGACGAGTACAGGAATGCGCCCCAGCCTGGGGCTACGTCTGATCTTATCGAGGAAGGTAATCCCGCAGTTGTCAGCTGCTGCGTGGTCGATGATGACCACGTCGATATCCGGATCATGCTCGATGACTTTGTGGCCACGTTTGCAGGAGGGCTCCACGACAGCTTCGACTCCAATTCTCTCGAGCATCTTTCGAAGCTGCTTCCACGGTTCGTCCTGACCGCAGACCACCACGGCTTTCTGTTCCATTGCAGTCTCTCGAAACTGTATGTGTTTCGTCCCCAATCGCCTCTCAGAGATTATCGACCCTCTGGTCTGGAATCTTGAGACAATTGGTCCGGGTCATCGTCACTGCGCTCGATTCTCACTACATCAGCGGTAGCGATCAGAACTCATACTCCATCCCGACAATCGGCAGCATCGACCACTGATGAATCACATCCTGCTTCTGCTCAATCTCATTCCAGTAGTAATCGGAGACATTTTCCCTGTTGTATGCGTTCCATACGGACAGATACACGATGAGGTTAGAGCCAGACCAGTTGAAGCGGCGATCAACACGCAGGTTGAGCGAATGATAGGCAGGAAACCGTTCGCCGTTGACCAGGGTTTCATCACGGACGCTTCGATTTATGGCTGCCGATGCCTCCTCGTCGAGCGGCGTATACGGCCTGCCTCCTGCGAACACCCACCGCAGGCTGTAGTCCCAGCGTTCATTGGGCTTGTATCCGCCCTCCACCGACACCAAAACCTTGTTGTCCACCAAACGATCGCGCCAGACGCCGTCGTATCCCTCGTAGCGCGACCGTGAATAGGATCCCGAAACCAGACCATAAAGCCCGCTTACCAGCTTTCGCTGGAGCGTCAGTTCAACGCCGGCCGAGTAGGCTCTACCGTTATCCACAAGTGTCTTCACCGGCGCATACAGACGAGCAAAGCCGTACTCATCGGCAAGCATGAGCTGTGGCTGATCGGGGTCCATCGGCATGTGGTAGTACTCCTTGTAGAAGACCTCAACCGTCAGTCGCGTGTCCGACCTGAGCAGGTGCCGTGCGCCAAGCACATAATGAACGGCCATTGGGTCCCGTAGTTGACGAAAGCTGTCACTCCAGACGAGGATACTCGGTTGCAGAAACTGCCGGTAGACTCCTGTGGCGCCGGTCAGGGCAGTGCGATTGCTGAACTCCCAGGAGAAGGAGAACCGGGGAGAGACATAGTGGTTATGATTGGCCTCAGACCAGTCAAAACGAAGTCCGAAAGTGGTTGTCAGACGCGAAACCGGGCGCCAGGTTGCCGAGACATATCCGCCGGCAAATACTGCCTTCTCGTAGATATCAACTGTATCAGGGGCCGTGGTGTCACCGACGAAGTTCGTGTATTCGGAGATGCGGTTGTAGTAGTCGTTGAACACCTGCTTGAGATCGAATCCAAAGTCTAACGAGAGCGACTCGCTGGAGCGATAGTGGTTCCTGTTGCGCACCTGCAACGCCGCCTCCGTTGTGTTCTGCTCGGTCAGATGCAAATCAGACTTGGTTTCATAGAAGCTGTTGCCGTACTTGGTGGCCAGGTATCCCAGAGATGTGTTGGAGAAGCCGCTCTTCCAGAGGTATCGCCAGTTGGTTCCGAAGGCGTACTCCCAGCCGTCGGAGATGCCATACACCGAGAATCCGTCCTCAATCGACTGGTCCTTCTCGAACTCGATATAGTCCACGCCGGCCACTCCCAGAACCGTCAACTGGCTCCGTGAGGACAGATCATACACCGCTTTCCCCTGGTAGTCTGAGTACTTCGGAGCGACACCGGTTCCGATAGCGTCCACCAGCAGGTCGAGGTAGCTGCGGCGGGCACTGAACATCCAGGATCCCCGGCGGCCTGCCATCGGGCCCTCGACCGTCGCTTCGAGTCCGGCAAAGTGGGCACCGATCTGGCCATCGAATTCCTCGCGGTTGCCCTCCCGGAACGTCATTCCCATAACCGAAGACAATCGTCCGCCGTAAGCGGCAGGGAACCCGCCGGCCGAGAAATCGACCGACTTGATGAAATCGACATTGAGAAGTCCGATCGGTCCACTGGTTGTTCCCTGAAGCGGATAGTGGTTGATGTTGGGAATCTCGATATTGTCCAGATAGAACGTGTTTTCAAGCGGCGAGCCACCGCGAACAGCCAGAGCGTTCATCTGGTCATCCACCTTGGCTATACTGGGCAGGCCGGCCAGAATTCGGCTGACATCGCCTGCCGTCCCCGGGGAACGCCGAATCTCCTCACCCGAGAAACTGACAGAACTCGATGGCGCGTCTTCCGGCTGTGCGAAGAAACCGGCGGAGACCACGATGGAGTCCACTGCCACCGTCGATTGCCGAAGCTCCGCATTGACAAACACGATACGGCCTGGCTTCACCACAATATCCGTAATCGTGAGCGGTTCATAGCCAAGACTGCGGAAGCTTACCGCATATGTGCCCACAGGCACCTTCTGGATGCGGTAATGCCCCTCTTCGTCAGTGCTCGCGCCAGCGGTGGTACCGACCAACCCAATACTGGCGCCAATAATCGGTTGCATCGTGGACGCATCGACAACTCGGCCCTTGACGGTGCCCTGTGGGCTGTCCGACGCACGACAGATCGGGGATAACAGAAAAACGACCGCCAGAAGCAGCCCCAGTTGATAGCGAGAGAATGTGAATGTCAAGCCTTCAGCTCCTTGTGGACTATCAGTCTTCGATGTCTTGCCAACATACGGGGTCGTACGCAGGAAGTGTGTTAGGGGTTCATTAAAACGGGGCAGATATGCCATGTCTCGGAAAGCTGGGGCGAAATCCTTTGTCGGGCAAAGAGAAATACCCCCGGCAGGACTCGAACCTGCTACCCTCTGCTTAGAAGGCAGATGCTCTATCCGGATGAGCTACGGGGGCAATACCTGTTGCCGCACAACGACTTACAGTGTCGCATTTTCGCCAGAGCCATAAAAAATCAGAGGCCCTATTTTTCGAGGTGTAGATCTCGGTAAGGGCGATTCCCTGGGCTCCATATGATCTTATACGTCTCATGGCTGGACTCAATTACGCAAAAGAGCCTCTGCTTTTCAACAAGAAAGTGTTAATGGGCAGTGTGCTTTGCCGATAAGTAAAATGAGGGGAATCCAAATGCAGTTTTGGGTGCACGACAACAAACCAACGAATACGGCAACAATTCATCGGGCAAGCTGCTAGTGGTGTAATGACGGCGGGGGACTTCATGGTCGGTTTGTATCCCCAAATAGCGTATGGCAACGTTTCGATACACTGGATGGTGCACGGATCGGGGCAATTGGGCTACGGCGCAAAAGTACGCGATTGTGCCAGAAGTGCCTGCTGTGATGAGCAAGGGAAGGGCTAATCATCTTAGTCTGAAAAGGAGGTCAGAGTGTTCCACAATACTACGCATCTTGCGAGTAGCTTGACACGTTTAAACATTGGTGTATGTCTTTGCGTGTTGACGGTTTTGTTATTGGGCTGTGCGGATTCGAAAGTGGAAAATGCCTGCATTGTCGTCAAGAAGAGTCTGACTGCGCCGTCAAGTTTTTCGCTGGTCAGCAGCGAAGTCGTGTGGGAGGGAGTCGATACGGCGGGGCACCCGGCGTTCATTGTGGGAATTGAATATGATGCGCAGAACGGGTTCGGGGCGGTGATCAGGGACTGCAAACTGGTCGCATATACCCTAGACGGCGACAAAATCAGATGGGATCCATTTTGCGCCTTCTGGCCATGTGAAGGGATTCAATCTCTCGATAAGAAGTTTCAGGCGAAGCTGATGCTCGGCATGAACTTCGGACTACGGGACTCCACCGCTTTAACACGAAAGTAGCGGTGAAGGACGTTATGAGAGAAACTTCGTTGGCGCGATCTGAAGCTGCGACGGGTGATCGGTCGCAATGTGAGGAGAATATGGAGACATTTGCTGTGCTTTGGGAAAAGCTTAAAGATGAGAACGAGAACGGGCAGTTTGAGTACAGCGATTCGGAAAGACCGTTTAGTCACCTCGTACGACATAAACTCAAGGACAAAAATGGACACGGCGTTTATGTCGCCCTACAAAAAGAGAACGGGCAGGTTGTTTACATTGGTAAAGGCGGCACGATCAGCAATAATGGTGACTACAAATCCCAAGACATCAAGGGAAGGCTCACTGCTATTCGAGGCGACCAAACAGCTGATGTGTGGTTCGCAAGGGTAGTGGAACAATCTGGCCCAATAACAATAGAGTACGTATTCTTGCCTGACCAACGCCAATCGTGTGCCGCGTATGTCGAAGCCTGCCTTCTACAAGCCTATCTGCGGGAGAAGGGCCGCCTTCCGGCAGAGAATAAGGCGTTCTGACACCGTCCCTATATTTGCATACATCGCCAGCTTGAACATCCCCTTTCAAACAGAAATTCCCTCTTGACAAAACTTCGCAAAATTGCGAACTTCTCATATAGATCGAGGTTATAAGTGCCGAAGACTGAAATAGTCATTTATTGCGAGAGTGATGGTACAGCGCCCTTTCTGAAGTGGTTCGACAAACTGACGGAAAGGGTGCAAGACAAGATCGTTGTCCGGCTCGAACGGCTTGGCGAACTTGGCCACGAACTGCGACGGCCGGAGGCAGACTACCTGCGTGACGATATCTACGAACTGCGAGTCAAGGCCCAGTCGGTCAACTATCGGGTTTTATACTTCTACCACGGTCGACAGATGGTTGTGCTGTCCCACGGATTTTCGAAGCAGCAGGCGAAGGTGCCGGATAAAGAAATCAAGACAGCGATTAGGCGGCGCGAGGCCTTCCAGGAGTCGCCCGATCGTCATACATATAAGGAATGATTCTAATGAAAAAGAAGAAAACCAGTGATGCGGTCAGGATTCTACATGATCGCTACTATAAGGGAGACGTCAAACGTCAGGCGGCCCTGGACCAGGAACGAGTCAACGCCAAAATTGCCCGTGACATTTACCGTCTTCGTCAGAAGCATAAGCTGACCCAGAGGGAGCTGGCCGCGAAGGTGAAGACCACGCCGTCAGTCATCTCAAGGCTCGAGAATGCCGACTATCCGGGTCACTCTCTGAACATGCTCCAACGCATCGCGACGGCGCTTAATCAGCGAATCGAAGTGAAGTTCGTGCCGGCGCAGGACAAAAGATCTGTAGCATCTGCGACAAGATAATGTTCTAAGCAGTGTCAACGCACTTGTGACATGGTCAGTAGCAGCGAGAAAGTCACCTGGTCGGGTCGTATCGTATCGGTTCAGCCACGCATCCGACTGATAAGGTCGTTCGACCAGCGATACCATAACTACCTCGGATATGTCCTCGCATTAGATGGTGTGGCCGCGGATCAGCAAGGAGAGTTCAAGGTCGCCGTGGGCAAGATCACGCATGAGAAGCACGGTTTTCGTGTTGGCATGATCCTCCAAGGGCAAGCGGTGCCCATCTCGGACCCTCGTCTCGAAACGGCCGAGTATTACAAAGCTAGTAAGATTAGGATTGAGGGCGACACTCACGTCCTGAAATCCGATAGTCCGCCGTTTCTTGGTGTACCACCCGATCTGAAGATATACCGCAGCCGGGGACACCGTCGCCTCGATTCACGGACTTACGACGCGAAATGCGCCTCTTGTATCTGGGGTTGCCGAATGCCGGTTGAGATTATTATCGACCAATGGAATCCGTCGAAGAAGAAGTACAGATTCGAAACTTTCTGCTATGGTCCCAAGAGCTGTGCGTTTTACCACGCCGGAGCAACAAGGAAAGTGCCAGGACGAAGTGGTACGTCATGGGAAGAAGAGGACTGGATCGACGATGAAACAATCGCACATCGCGAACCGGATGAATAGTCTCCCAGTCGTAGACAAGGGAGGGCACTCTGCTTTTGTGTATGAGGCTCGGCGAGAACTTAGAAGGCAGATGCTCTATCCACCTGAGCTACGGGGGCAACGGTCGTTGTCCCACAACAACTTGCAGTGTCGCCGGTTCCTATGAGCCGTGAAAAATCAGAGGCCCTATTTTTCGAGGTGTTGATCACAGTGAGCGTGATTCCCTGGGCCGATGTTGTATTTACACGTCTCATAATGGAAGCAACAGTACGGAAAGAGCCTCTGACTTTCAACTAAAAACTGTAGTCTCAGTTGGAGCGATTTTATATGAGTATCAACTACTCGCTCTTGGGATTCCAGTCGATAGGAGTTAATTTCAAAAGGTGTGGAAATTGGCAAAAAAGTAGCGTAGCCTTTCGGT
>CAZVHP010000004.1:0-203419 GCA_964627305.1 uncultured Ignavibacteriales bacterium
TACTGTCAACCCGTGAACCCTGACCGGCACTATTAACAAGGATACCATACCCGTTAGCTGAACCAGCGCACACGTTCAGCGTGGCGCCGCTACGAGGGTGCACCCAACCCTGCTCACCCCAGCCAGCGCCATCCCACCGAACGTTGCGCACGTCACAGGTGACGGTACACCCGACAATGTAGGTCTTGCCATAAGCCACAATACCGGCGTGGTGGCTGTTGTCGATCCTGACCCCGCGCACATACCAGTTATATTCACCATCATCGCAGGTACGCCCGGAGTCACTGTGGGCCGTCCCCAGTATCATCGCTGCCCCACCGAAAGAGCACCTGTTGGAGTATTCCTTAGAGTAGTTGTTGTATGATCCGCCAATGAAATTGATACGGAAACTGCCGATGGAGGAACCATTGGCAACGGGCTTCGCATCCAGCGAGTAGGTGCGAACATCGACATTCTCGTAAGTCACATCATGCGAACCCGTCATCGTAATCCCGACCGAACCGGCCCCGTCATAGTGGTCGGCGTGCTCGTGCTGTATAATGACGAGATTCTTGACGTGAACGTTGTGGATATAGCCATACCACGAGGAGTATTCGCACTTGATCCCCCAATTGCCACTGGCACCGCCGGTATTGAAGAACAGGGTGTCCTTGTTGCCGGTGCTTTCCGGGTCACCGTCGATCACGATGTCGTGTACGCCGCCCTTCAGTTCGATGCCATTGGTGGCCGAGCTGATGGACGTGCCGGAGATAGTGATGGTGTCGTAGCTCCTGACCGTGTACGGCAGGTCCTCTGATGTCAGGCTGACCTGCGCCGCCTGCCCCACACACGGCAGCAGCACCAGCAACAGGAGGGTTACCAAAGCACCTGCGGTGGAACCTGAACCGCAGCTTATGGAGGCTTTATTGTGACATTTGAGCATTGTCTTTCCTCGTTCTTGGCATTGGTCTTTCAACCGAACCATCTTCGCGCATGTATTCTTCCACATACAATACGCGAATGCAAGGCATTTATTGCCGGATCGGGCTATCGCCTTTACTGTTGTACTATCATATCATCGGCAGCGGTGAGGCGTCTGTTGACTATCCGGAACAAGTTGTATTCCCGCCGGCATGCAAATACGTAACATCCGGCCGTACAGCCTGTTAGCTGGATTGCGGATTCAGGGGTGGCGGGGCCGTTGTTCATTTCGTGCCCTTCGGTTGTTCTGAGCATGCGCTTTGAACCGTCCCACAGCACCCGACGAGCAAGCCTCGGCGGCCGGGCTAATCGATCGCCTGGCCGAGCACGTGCCATTGGGTCCTGCTGTCAATGTGTTCTGCGCCCAGCTTGTACCAGACGGCGCTGATGGCCTTGTTGTCGCGGGGGACCAGAGCCTTGATGGTGAATCCCTCGGCGTGTGCCTTCGTGTAGGCCCATTGTTTGAGGGCCGTCTGGAACCCGCGGTCACGGAAGATGGGCGAGGTGTAGGAATCAACGGCCAACAGCTCGGATTCGGCAAGACTAACTTTCAGCGGCCGGCACCTGGCCGGCTCGGGTTGCCTGAGCAGCCAGGTTGCGGCCACGAGCATGCCGTCGGCGTAGGCGCCGAAACACCGCCCACCGGCCGCGAAACGCTGACAGGCTCGAGCGTGTTCCACGGAGTCAGCCCACCAACCGTAGAGGATGGCCAGCGACTCCGTATCATCGGCAGATAGTTCTGCAAAACTCACCCCCTCCGGTGTGTCAGCCCTTTGGATCCTCTCGCCGACCAGTCGATACAGGTGATACTTCCTAACATCGAGTAGATAACGACCAAGCCGGGCTGCCGCGTTTTTCAGTAGTCGGGCCTTGCCGTGGCGACGGGCGCATTGATCGGCGCCGATTCTCAATGCCATGATCGCGGCGTTGTTCCGGAGCTTCAAGCCCAGCGACGATTCCTTGAAGCGCTCCCAGCGCAGGTGGCGCCGAGCTGCGGATTTGGAGTCGAACATCGTCAGGCAGTAATTGTGATTCTCCGTGTTTGTAAATCGCGACTTGTAGCCCTCGCCACCGCGAATGTAATCGATGGTGGTGACACCAGCCCTGATGAGATCGTTCGTTTGCTGAATCAGCAAAACAGTTCCCGGCGACAGCTTGTGATGGAAGCTAGAATGCGCTATCGTGTAGAGATACGCTGTGCTGCCCCTTACAAACCCGAAGCAACCGGCTACAGTTGTGCTAGTGCCCTGCAGCAGGCTAAGAAACGTGCTGGAACTGCATATTCGCTCACTCAGGCGCACATAGAACCCACGCATAGCCTGATCTGCAAACTTGCTTGGAGTTGGGGTGCCCTTCCATCTGTGGTAATGCAGGTGAAAGAGAGAAGGCAGGTCTGGCAGCACTCGTTCGCCAATGACTCGACGATAACGGTGATTACCATCGCGTTCCAATCGACGTTGATACCGACTACCACGACTGCTATTCTTCAGTTTCAGCTCAAACTCCCCCTGTTTCTCCGGTGGGCCGTCGTAGACATACGAGTAGGTGGGTTCGAGCGGTTTCAGATGATACGGCAGGCCGGATGCGGGCATGATATCGCGCAGGCACGCCAAGGTGGTACTGCGATCGGAGATCTGCTCCAGTTGAATGCGGGAGAACTGGCGGCGAATGCTCCCCAAGTGCTCTATGAACGCCTCGATCACAGGCCTTTCTGGTGGCGCGACCAGAAAGTCGGCGTAGTCGACATTGGGCGTGCCCATGAACTCCAGGCGGTTACCGGTCTGCATCAGGGGGGCAAGGCCCACTACCTCGCCGGCTCGCCGGGCGACCAGTATATACGGGCGATGCCCCTCGCCGAGAACCTCCCACCAGACCGAGAGCCAGTCGTGACTGCTGAAGATGGTGCCGAAGCTGCATTGACCAAGTAACCGGTCCCAGTCCGGTTTGAGGGCGTGGAAGCCGTCGATGGTCTCTATTCTGTCTATGGTGATCGTGCTCATCGCTGCACCCGTGGCTGCTTGTTGGCGTCACCGCCGAGGAACACATCCTCAAACCATGCCAGCACGTAAAAGAAGCCCGAGAGCTTGGCGCGGAACTCCCAGCGGCTGGTATCATCGCCGATTACAACCCGCCTGACGCGATATGGGTCGGAACCCGGCAGGTGGTGCCCGCGAATGGTGGTTACGGCACAGGCGATGCTGTTATCGCGCAGAATCTCGATCGTGTGGTCGGTGAAGTCACCGCGGTTACCATTGGGATAGGCAAAAACGCCGGGGACCTTGCCCCCCCATTCGCGAAGCTGCTGCAGGCAACCCTCGATTTCGGATCGTTGCTGGTCAGGCGGCAGGGTGGAGAGAATCTGGTGTGTTTGGGTATGGGCACCAATTTCGATTTCACTCGATGCGGCCATGTGGGTGATCTGCTCGGGCGTCATGAGCCGGAAGGCTGGGTGGATACTATGCTCCGGTCCGGCCAGTTGCGAACAGATCTCAGCTACGGCACTGCGACGGTCCACGACCGGCATCCACTTCAGCTTCCTGTTCAGCGACAGCGCCAGACGGGCGCGCTGCACGGTGGAGCAACCCTGGATTTGGTGACGGCCCAGATTGAATCGCTCCAGATCCAGCGAGCCTGCACTCGTATTCACGAGCAAATCATATACCTTGTCGGTCCAGATGCAGTCCCGGTCAATCGAGAGCTGCGGCAATACGAAGACGGTCGCAGGAACTCCATATCGCTTTAACACCGGCCAGGCCTCGGTGTAGACGTTCTCAAGGCCATCATCGAAGGTGATTACCACCCGATTATCATCCGTGCCCCGGCTTTGGGAGGTCAGCACCTCGCTGCCGCAGCAGTGATAGTGCCGGGAGACATACCGCATCTGCCACGCGAAATCCACGCGGCTGACCTGCGTGGTGTAGCTGGTGGGCAGGGGAGTCGAGGTCACGCCATGATACATGAGAACGCGTATCTTATGCCGGTTGAGCCACTTGAGCAGCAGGTTAACACCCAGGAAATGGGCGCAAACATAAAGAAATGTTGCCAGGGCGTGTTTCATGGGAGCATCGACTACCTTCCTGTCCTGTTGGCAACAATGCGCTCATAGAACGCCTCGGTTCTGTGAACCATGGATTCCACATCGAACCGCTCCATCGAATACCGCCGGGCTTCAGCTCCCATTTCCAGGCGTGCGGCCGGATTGGCCAGCAGGTGCTCGATTCTGGCGACCATCGCCGACTCATCCGCGACCGGCACTATGTACCCGGTCTGCTCGTGGCGGATTATCTCGCTGTTGCCGCCGACATCGAAGGCCACCGCCGGTTTGCCGGCCAGGGCATACTCGATCAGCACGTTGGACAGGCCCTCGGATTCGGAGGTCGACACCCCTACTGTCAGCATGTCCAGGACATCGGGGATACCGTCAATGGTGCGAAAGAAGCGGCAGCGCTCGGCGATTCCCAGCGCCTCGGCCTGTGCCTGCAACTCTGTTCGCAACGGACCGTGTCCTACGGCCAGGTAGTGGGCACGCTCATCGCGCACCGCTGCTGCCACGCGAAGGAAGCGGTCGATTCGTTTCACCGGGCGGTAATTGCCGATCAGGCCGACGATCGGGACCTGTTCCGGAATTTTCAGCGACTCCCTGGTCATTCGCTCTCCGACCGGCTGTTTCAGCCTGACGCCGTTGTAGATGGTCTCTATCCGTTCAGCAGGGAAGCGCTCTGTTTCGATTACGAACTCGCGCACGCGGTCGGCATTCACGATGCAGTAGTCGGATCGGGCCGCCAGTCGCCTTCGCAGCCAGTTGCGGCTCATCCCCATATCCCGGCGGCAGAACACGATTCGGGCCATTCCGGCACGCCGCGCGGCAAGGGTGCCAAGAATGCGGCTCTCCATGAAGTACACCTGCACGATGTCAATACTCTCATCCCGAAGAAACTGCGCCAACCGTCGCAGGGCGCGGTAGCCGTTTACGGACCACAGGCTAAGGATATCCAGGAAGGCGATCGGACAGTGCGATGGGTATGTCATCTGGGGCCAGCGTGGGCGAAGGTTGAACACGTACGGTTCGAACCGCGAGCGGTCCAGGTGATCGATCAGGGTGATCAGCTGGTTCTCTGATCCGCCGCCCGGGTAGTAGTTGTCGATGACGTAGGCGATCTTGATCTTGCTGTGGCTGTCTGGCATATCGTGGCGATCCCGATCTATTTTGCTTTCACCGCACGTTCATATATCTCTGTCAGCAGTCTCGCCTGAGCGCGATACGTGTACATCTCCCGCACGCGTTGATAGCCGGCCGCACCCCAGGCGAGTACTTCTTCGGGATGCTCCAGCGCCCGCGATAACTGTGCTGCCAGCGCAGCGGAGTCTGCCGGCGGGGCCAACAGGCCGTGAACACCGTCAGTTATCATCTCCGGCACTCCACCCACCGAGGTACACACCGAGCCGAGTTTCTGTGACCACGCCTCCAGCAGGATATTCGGCATGCCTTCGGAGCGGGAGGGCAGCACCATCAGATCCGCCTGTCTGAGCACCGGCAGGATATCATCGACGAACCCGGCCAGCCTCACCCTGTCTGTGAGCCGATGTCGCCTGATCTGCTCCTGCAGACGACCCTGTTCCGGACCGTGACCGTAGATGTCGAGCACATACGCCCGGTTGCTGCTCAGTTTCGGCAACGCCTCCAGCAGGACATCGTAACCCTTCTCGTGGCTCAGCCGTCCGGCCGCTACTATCTGCATCGGCCGATTCTGCGGCGGCTTGCGATCAAACCCCGGATCGACGAGTTTCTCGTCCTCGATGGCGTTAAACACAACCCGGATATTGTTCTCGGGCACACCCATGGTGCTCAGGATCGCGGCGGTCTTATTCGATACCGTCAGCACCAGGTCGGTCCGCCTGAGCATCATCTTGTGTATCCAGTTGTACAGCCGGACCCTGACGTCCTCGCGGGTTTCTCCACGAAAGTGTGCGAGTCTCCGGGCCGATGTAGCTCGAACCGCGAACTCACCGAAGAAGTTCGCCTTGTAGTCATGACACACCAGCAATTGCGCCCGGTGGCGGTTGATCAGTTGGCGCAACTGCGCGACTGTTTTCCAGTCGCCGGTGAAGCGCTCGCGGATGGTGGCGGTCTCGATGCCGGCTGCTTTCGCCCGGTTCAGAAAATCACTGGAAGCATGCCCTTGCACGAACGAGGCACAGACAAAGCGGCACTCGGTCATGGCCCGGCACTGGCCGAGGATGGCCCGCTCCGGACCGCCGAAGAACTCCGAGCTGCGCAGGTGAATGATTCTCATGACTGACCCGACAGGTTCAGCAGAAACCGTTCCAGCCTCCCGGCAAGCAGGTCCCAGCCGTAGCGTGAGAGCACCTGCTCGCGGCCTTTGTCTCC
This sequence comes from uncultured Ignavibacteriales bacterium, assembly GCA_964627305.1. Lineage (GTDB taxonomy): Bacteria > Zixibacteria > MSB-5A5 > GN15 > FEB-12 > WJKG01. The sequence continues at coordinate 6,350 of CAZVHP010000004.1, forward strand.
GAGCGATTGGCGCAGGTCGGGCTGGTTCAGCAGACGGTCGATCTTGTTCGCGAACTCCTCCGGAGTGTCGGCCAGCAGGATGTGTTCGCCCGGTGTGACAGCGAGTCCCTCGGCGCCGACAGAGGTCGACACTACCGCCTTGCCCATCGCCAGGGCCTCCAGGATCTTCAGGCGCGAGCCGCCGCCGATTCGCAGCGGGACCACGTACACCTCGGCCTCGGCGATATACGGACGAACATCATCGACCGTCCCGGTCACGCAGGCGTGAGGATCGGTGTTCCAGGCGCGAAGCTGCCCGGTGGGGTTGCGTCCGACAAAACTGATCAGGGCTTCCGGATGCTGCCTGATCACCAGCGGCAGGATATCCTGCATGAAGTAGTTGACGGCGTCCTGATTCGGCCGCCAGTCCATCGACCCGGTGAACACCAGCCGCCCGGGGGTTTCCGGCCCTTTGCCGGGGCGGAAGTAGTCAGGATCGACGCCGTTTGCCACAACCTGTACCGACAGATCGGGGTGCCAGGAGCGGATCTCCTCGGCCTCGGCGGAGGTGACCGCTGTTGCCCCATCGGCCCAGCCGAACGCCCGACGTTCGAAACGCTCCACCTTGATCATCTGCTCCCTGATGTACAGCCGCCTTAAGGGGGCGGTTTCGTTCTGGTAGTACCGTCGCCAGATACGGTGCTCCATGTTGTGGGCGACGATCACTTTCTTCGGGCGGTGCAGGTTCTTGAAGTTCAGGGCGTAGGGCGTCCATTCCGCCATGACGATGTCCGGCTGATGCTGCGTGATCAGCTCGTGCATCCGGCGGTTGAACGCCCGGGAGTAGTGGCTGGTGACGATATACGGGTAGCGACTGAACAGATTGGCTGCCAACCGGGCATAGAACGCCGCTCCCTGTTTCGGCGGCAGTTCCCGATCCACGGCGACCGGCGTGATGCCGGTCTCGGCGATCGCGCGAAAGCTGTCGGAGTCGGTCTGTCCGCAGGCGAGGTATGCCACCTCGTGACTGCGTCCGAGCCGGGACAGCAAATTGAAGGTACGAATCCGCTTGCCGGTGTTGGCCGGCCACGGGAATTCTTCATCGAGCACAAGTATCTTCATAGGCTAAACTACGTTGCGGCGGCTTTGTGCTTAAGATGGTCATGCCGGCGCAGTACTTCCTCGGCTAAGTCATCGGCACTGACTTGCTGCTCGAAGAGCTTCCGCCACAGGTACACATTGAGCAGGTTCCACAGCAGATTGGCGCGGCTGCGGTCCTCGACCTGCAGCGAGGCCAGCAGCTTCGGATCAAACATCTCACCGGCCATATCGACCAGCGGCTGGAAGAGCGTGTTCGGGAGTGCCCAGAAGCGATAGGGGAATCCGAACCCGAGTTTGGGCCGGTTGATGAGTGAATCGGGTACGCCGTGGCGGCGCAGGAGGGCCGACAGAATCGCTTTACCGGTGCCACCTCTTGCACTCCACGGTAAGCTGGTCACATAGTTGGCTAATTCAGTCGATGCAAACGGAAAGACCTGGCGCAGGCCGGAGGCCTCCGATAGCTTGGACCAGATGCCCCGCGTCATGAAGGAAGCAACCAGAATCATGTGCAAGATGGAGAGCTTGTTGCCAATTGATTCGTTGCCATAGACCGCGAGAAACTCGCGTCTGGGTGCAATTACATCTTCTAACCTGCATCCCAGCGCCTCGCTCACCAGCTTTGGGTTAGCATATGCACCTATGCTGAAGAGGAAGTGCTCGTTCTGAGATTGTTCGTCACCCAAATCCGCCAGTAACAGCTGCGGTCGAAAACCATCAATTCCCAGAGATCTGCATAACCTCCGACCAAGCCTGTTCAGCCCGGTCGCCGACAAGAAGTTGGTGAGCGATCGGTATTCTTGAAGGAGTACTTGCTTGTGAGTGTCAAACAGCCCATCAGCAAACTGGCCGTTAAGGCACGTATCATGCACCCCCTTGCTGAAATGAGCGAACAGCAAGTGCAGCAACACCGATTGAAGGTGCTCAACGGGCTCCTCAGCCAGCTCAATGGCCTTCACAAGTCCCCTCAGGTATTCTGGACCATTTGGTTTGAACACTCTGTGTGGCACCCCCAAGTGATTCGATGCCGTAGTCGCGTATTCTTCTTCCTTCTCGTGCTTGTTTGCAAAGGAGAAATTCGTGCTTGCTGAGTCAAGATCGGATCTGAGCTTCTTTGCAAGGATGGTCATCAGCGTTGAGTCAATTCCCCCAGACAGCAGCGCAAGTGGCTTCGCCGAGTCTGCCAACAGGCCCCGCGTGTGGTCTATGAGGAGGTGTTCGACGTGTTCGAGAACGTCCCTACGCGACACGCGGGACAACTGGTGCTTCCGGGGAAACGACCAATGATCAATCTCTTTGACGCTTGCGCCATTCACGTTGACGTGCATGAGCTGACCGGGAGGCACACGTGATATGCCGCAATATAGCGTTCGCGGCGGTACAACGACGCGATGCGCAGCGAATTCCGGCAAGGCTGCGTGGTTCAGTTCGAGCTTCACGCCCGCCTGCCTGAGCTGTCGCAGAGAGGACGACACGATAAGTCGAGAGTCGACATATGCCCAGAAGATGGGGCGGCAAGATGTCAGGTTGCAACCAAGCAGCGGTTCTGCGGCATTGCGAGCAACAGCCACAAACGAAGCCAAGAGGTCCGGCATTCTGTCCATTGGATGGCTCTCAGGCTTGATTGAAAGAAATGCTGCTATCTCATCCTTGTTGATTCGGGCGGTTGACTCCCCAATGACAAAACTATCGTTGACTTCGAGATAGAAGCCATATGGTTGCTCCACACAGAAGTCAATCACCCAGCTTCCCCAGGTGATGCGCTGATAGTGTGGCGCGACAGGATGGTGCAAGTTCGTTGAGAAGATTGCTGATATCATTTAGACCTCTCGCCACTGTGTTTCATGCGGTTGACGGTGAAGCGGTACTTGCCGGATGACGTCGTATCGATCCTGTCAACCCGTTGAAGCTCGATGGTGACACTATCACCGGTCTTCCTGCGGATGCCCTCGGTCACGAAGGCAAAGTCCGCGTCTGAGGTGTCGCTGATAATCCTGACCACCAGCCGATTCTCCGATTCCTGGACAACCTGAAACTGGCGCACCTCGGGGTGGCCGTAGAACAGGTGCGTGAAGAACTCGCCGTGAATCTGTTTGTTGCCGACGGTGATGATGTCGGATGACCGTCCCACGATGCCATCCAGCAGCGGGTAGCTTCGCCCGCAGGGGCATGGTTCGGCGTTCAGGCGGCCCATGTCGCCGATCAGGTAACGGATAAACGGGAAGGCCGGCTCGCTGAGGTCGGTAACGACGATATGGCCGGTCTCTCCGGCGGGCAGGGGCGTACCCTTGTCATCGGTGATTTCGACAATCCGGCCCGAGGCCATGACGTGCAATCCCCGATGGTGCGGGCATTCCGCTGCGAGGTTGTTGATTTCACGGGAGCCGTAGAAGTTGAACACGGGCGCGGCAAAGGCTGTCTGGATAGCCTCGCGCTGGTGAGCAAAGAGCATCTCGGCGGCGGAGCGGATGGCAACCGGCCGGATTGGCCAGCGGTTGGGGTCGGTCAGCATGCGGCTGGCGGCCAGATGCAGCGATGAGGCGTAGCCGTAGATGTAGCGCGGCTGGAAGGCGACCAGCTCGTCGAGGAACTGGTCCATTGCGGCATTGTCGACATCAAACGAATTCAGTGACCGCACACGCGCCAGGCGCGCCATGAGTTTCTGACGTTTCGATTGCTCGGCGAAATCGCGATCGGCGCCCCAGAAGATGGCGGTTGGGTCGCCGGGGCGGACTTCCAGCCATGACAGAAACAACAGGTGCAGTCCGGCGCTGAATTCCCGGTAGTCGCGGCTGTGATAGAAATTGACCGGATTGCCGGTTGAGCCGCCGGAGGCATCGGGGGTGGCATTGGCGGCGGACTCACTACGGATATCCTCGGCGTGGTTCTGCAGGTCGTCCCGTGTCAGCAGAGGCAGGGCGGCCAGTTCGGCCAGTGACGTCATGCGCATAATGTGCTGTCTGAACGGGGCCAGGCGCCGGCGATGGAACGGGCTGTCATTCAGGGCGTGCAGCAGCAGGGTCTTCAGGCGACCGAGCCGCACAAGCTCCAGTTGTTCGGGCGGCGCCCACTGCTCGCGCAGAAACACCTGGAAGTGCTCGTAATCCTGCCGATTCTTCATAGCGGCCTTTGCCTGAAGGTGCAGGCTGTATATGTCAGTATACAACTGGCTCATACGCTATCTTGATTGACGGTGCAGGGGGGCAGGCGCTGTCTTTGGCGTCTCGTCCGATGATGCCGCCGAGGTTGGCGGGCTGTCCTGTTTATCGCGCTCAACAATGGTTAGCATGGCCACAGACAGCGCCGCGATCACATACCAGTTGAAGCGGAACAGGTTGTGTCCGAACATCCCGGCCACCCACAGGGCGATAATGGATATGGCGAAGCTGGTGGCATAGGTATAGACCCAGCGTTTGGAGGGATCCTGCAGCCCTATGCGGCGAAGTTTGCCGATGTTGCGAACCACATTCCGGAAGAAGAGCCCCATCCAGACGACTATGCCCACAATGCCGGATTCGGCGGCAAGCTGGACGAGGAAGTTGTGTGGTTGGATCCAGCTCCCGCCTCCGAAAGCGCCCGAGCCATGCGCGGTCGGAAAGGCGCCGATACCGATGCCCAGCAGAGGGCGGTTGATGAACATTTGAATGCCCGTTTTCCATATCTCCCAGCGGCCGGTGGACGTCTGGTTGAGGTCGTCGACGTCGGTGAGGGTGAGATATCTCGCCTGGTACTGCCCTGGGAGGGTCACCCAGAACACAAGCGCCAGCAGAATGATGACGAAGGCCGTGATGAACTTATTGCGTGCGAAGACGAATCCTCCAATGAGGACGCCGATGGCGGCGAGGAATCCCCCGCGAGAACCGGTGATACCGAGAATCATCAACATGCCGACAGCCATGCCGAGCAGGGGTATACGGTAGAAGTAGTTTTTGAAGACGATGGCTGTGGCGACCACAAAGGGTATCGATATGGCGATGGTGTTCGCCAGGGTGTTGGGGTCACCCCCCATTGAGGTGGCGCCGGTCATGCGGTCCATGCCCATAGTGTGGGTAAAGGCACCGCTCTGGTAGCCGGTGTAGGCATCATAGCAGACCTTTCCGATCAGCAGGACATAGAGCAGGATGAAGGCGTTGAGCTTGGGCCGGGTGTCGATGAGTGTTACTATCAAGTAGTAGAAAACGAGGGTTTTTGCGAAATCTTCGCCGGAATCAATGGTTCCCATCGGATTGAATGACGTGAGAGTCGTCAGATAGATGACGACCCAGAAGGCCAGCAGTGAAACGGTGACCCGATCGACAGGCAGGCGAAGCACGCCCTCGTGCATCTTGCGATGAATGATAGTGAGAATCAAGGTGGTCACACCGACAATGAACTCCAAGCGGATGGCCGCCAGCACAGGGTAGACTTCGGCGGGGCGATACATGAAGATGAACAGGTACAGCAGAAGGCCGTAGATTGGCCAGCGGGACATGACATACAGATTGACTATCAGGGCAATGCCGCCGATGATGAACACCTGTCCCTTCAACCCGGCCATCAGAATGCCGATGGCCGCCCCTGTGGACAGCACAATCAGCAGTATCCACAGCAGCAGGCGGCCGGAGATAATGGGGGTGTTTCGTGCCAGTTCGTTAGCCATAACAGGTTCAACCTTTGTCAGATTGTCGACCCAGGGCCGACCTGATCTTAGCGACCAGTCGCGTTCGATCCTCAGGCTCGAGCACAAAGAGGAACAATCCGGCCAGTCCTGCAAGAGAAACAACACTGCAGTCGACTATCCACACCAGCCAGGTATCCGGCGGCAAGACAGTGCGCATCACCCATGCGGTCGGAACAGTGATCACTCCTGCAACAAGGAGCGAACGGGTGGCGTTCGTATAGAATTGCCTGGCTTTGCCGCCGATGACGCGCTGAAATGCCAGCGGGTAGACGACGGAGTAAATGACCAGTTGCGGAATGGTGGTCCCCCAGGCAACGCCGACAATGCCCAGGTAGTGAATCAACACAACGGACAGCCCCAAGTTGCACAGCGCCTCACCCAGATGCACGTAGAACACGATCTTGTGTTTCGAGAGGCCGTAGAGTATGGAATTGGCAATCAACTGAGGATAGGCAATGGCGCTGCCGAGCATAAGGATCAACAGCACCGGGATGCTGTCGGTGAACCCGTCGCCGACCCACAACAGGATGAAGGGACCGCCGAAGAAGACGGTGGTCAGGGTCGCAACGCCGGCAACGAAGTATAGATAGCGCATAGCCTTGCGATAGATAGTGCGAATCTTGTCGAAGTCCTGCTGGGCCTCGAAATGACTGATCGTGGGCACGAGGGGTACCGACATCAGTCCGATAACGCCGCGAATCTTGGTCGAGATGCCGGAGGCCACGGCGTACACAGCGACAAATTCCATGGGTAAAAACCAGCCGATCACCAGATTGTCGGTGTGATAGATCATGAAGTTGGTGATCATGATAAGAAAAGCAACAATGCCATAGCCGAACAGAAGGCGGTAGTTCTCGCGGTCGATCTTGCCGAGCGTGAGGGCCATTTTCGGAAATGCCCGTGCCCGGTAGACATTGATGGAAAGCCAGTAGACCATCGTCAGCCCGAGTATGGCCCAGGCCATTGTCTGCAGTCCCCGGCCCAGTTCCAGCACGACCACGATTGTCAACGGCTCCAGGACCGCGCGCGCGATTCGGAAGTAGTTGCTGATATCAAAGCGGTGAAACCCGCCTATGGCCGAAAACGGCACGAAGAACAGGTTGGCGGTTTGGGCAATGCCGAGGGTAATCACCACTACCTGTGCCGTGCGAAACATGTCCGCTTCGATCTGGAATCCCGGGAGTATGAGGAAGGCCACAATGGGGGTCAGGATCAGAATGATCGAGGCCAGCCCGGCGTAGATGCGGACAGCGGCGTTGTAGATGCCGTTGACCCCGTCCCAGTCGTCGGTTGCGTAGTATTTGGAGTAGTACCTCACCAGGGACTGTTTCATGCCGAGGTTGGCGAGCGCCATATAGCCGATCAGCGAGAACGAAAGTTGCCAGATCCCGTAGCGTTCCTTGCCCAGCATAGAGATGAGATACGGGGTAAAGACCAGCGTGATAATCATGGTCAGCCCCGCAGTGAGGTAGCTGACAAACGTGTTCTTGAAGAACTGCCTGACCACTGATGTCGCCATGGGTTACCCTGCTGACCGTGGTGAGTGGTTGTGAGGCGGGCTAGTCACCGACGGCCCTTCCGGTGCCGTCAGAAGACGTCCGAGTGACCAGTGCCAATCTGAGGGCGAGCCGCTCCAGACGCCGGCCCGTGGAAGCTGTAGCCGCGAGTCCGCCTCGATTGGGTACCGGCACACTCCATAACGAGTGGTGAACCCGAGCGCATAACCGGCGCGGCTTGCCTCCTCCAATACGATATCATTGAAGGAGCCTTGCGGATAGCAGAGAGCATAGACCGGCATGCTCAACTGGGTCTCAAGCTTCTGTTTCGAGTCGACAAGCTCAGCCGCGATCTCGTGGCGTTGCAGTTTGGCCAGTCGCCGGTGGTGCATCGTATGCGATTGCACTGCAATGCTGTTTTGGATCAGTTGTTTATGCTCGCGCCAGTCCATGCTATGAATTGTCGGCAGGCTTGCGCCGGGACAGCATTGCCGGATTCGCTCGACAACCTTGAGAATCTCATTGTCACCAAGCCCGTTCAACGCGCGTACTATCATGCGCGCAGTCTCTGACCGTCGCTCTGCCGACAGGGGGCTTGTGTCAGCTATCGCGGCGCCGACGCTCTTTGGCAGGCCAGCGAGACTCCTGACACGTTCTAAGTCCTCTTCTGTCATCACGCGCAGCAGGTGACCCACCCAGACATGCCAGAGAAACTTGTCGCCGTCAACGAAGTCCACCGGTGTGAAGACCACTGCCGGCCAGTTGCGCTCCTGAAGGGCCGGCAGGACGTGGGCGATAAACTCAGAATCAGCATCGTCGAAAGTCAGCAACGCAGAATGCTCCCGAGGGGACGTCTGGCCCAGAACGATATCACGGAACTCATCCAGGGGAATCACCGTGAAGTACTCGCCGATCGCATCAAGCTGCCCGCGGAAGTCTCGCACATCCAGTCCCCGGTCGTACCCCAGATAGTATTCCGGAGCGGTGGCATGATCGGTAACGCGGTAAAACGTGAACGCCGCCAGAATCGGCTTGCGCCGCAGACGATAGGCCAGTCGCCAGAAGCCAAGCCGGTGAGCCAAGGTTTTGATGACGCGTTTCATACTATGCTGCCTGCAACTGGCGGTATCGCGATCCTAAGCGTCATTGTCCAGAAGCGTGAAATACCAGTTGTTCAGATCCATCACCTTCTCCCTGAGCGGCCAATCTGGTTTTGAATACACGATAAATGAACGCCCTGAACCACGCACGCGAAATCCCTGCTGCCGCATCCGGTTGACAATTGCTTCGTCTCCAACGAACACGAAATTGATACTCTGTGACCCGGAAACGAATTGCTGTACAACAAACTCCTCGACCAGAGTGTCGAAAGTCGTCTCAAAGTCCCTGGCGATAATGTCATAGACAGTCGTGACACCATCGTGCTCAAGGTAGACAACATATCCCAGAAGCGATTCAGAATCCAACTGATAGAGCCCGCAAGCCCGGAAATCTCGGTAGGCGCACTCGAACACTCGCCAATTCAGCCATTCTACTGTCCGCTGACCAAGAATCACCCTGCTGCCGACCGCCTCGCTCCAAAGTTTGCTCACACCGTTGTCAAAGCGATGCAATGGTCGCAACTCTACCCCGCCCCGCTGACTTCTACGGCGGGATCTTGCGGGGCGCAGGAAGAGATCGATCAGTGGTGAGAAGATGTTTGCAAGCAGATCGGACCGGAGACGTTCCTTGAGCACTCGACGAGACCGCAAAGGTCGAGCGATGCGGACCTCTCGACCGAGTACAGTGTAGCCAGCTCGCTGCGTAATGGGGGCGGAGGTGTCGTTGGGCGTACCGATCAGGATCGCTGCCTGATTGTGCTCAAGCCACTCAATCATGGCCTTGCGTAATCTGAAAGCGAGGCCCTGACGTCGGTGCTGCCTGCTTACCCCCAGATCCGCGCCCTTGCCGATTGGATATGTCTTGCCTTCGATCTGTATCTGCCCAGGAAAGCATGCGATGGACCCGACTGATGAGCCATCCTTTCGGTGCTTGACCATCCAGACCTTCGCTGAGCCATGGGGATTGCCCAGGTAGAAGAAGGTGAAGCGCTCTTCGTTCCACCCGGGGAAACTGGTATGCCAAAAGTCGACTATCTTCCCGCGCTCTTTTGCAGGATCAACTTCTGCGATTTCGTAATCATCAACTGCGGACATGTCACCCTTTCCCAGTCTGTTTCGTATCCGTATGTGTCTGACTCCCGGAACGGCGGCCGTGGATTCGTTCGAACCTTTCTACCTGTGTCGGCCAACTGCGGCGGTATACCCACCGTAGCCCTAGCAGGCACACGTAGAATGTCTCGCCGACAACTTTTGATCCATGCCGGCGGTGTAGTTCATGCGATGCGGCATTACATGGTTCCACGGCCGCGTACATCTGTGTTCTTCCAGCGGGGGCGAAATGACGGAACAAACTCTCAGTGCAGGCCAGGGACATGCCCTGACGCCTCGCTTCCGGGACCGTGAAGTCAGAATGCATGTAGAAGCCGTCGCGGCCCGGGTCAAGCAGAGTATACATGCTTTCGGCCCCAAGCCGGGTGGGCGAAGTGCGCGCCCACTTGTAGCTGAGCAGCCGATCTTTGTCTACCACACCGCAACAGATGTCGCCGCGGTCGAAGTTCTCCTGTAGCTTCTCTTGTGGCCTGCCGATCATTGGTGCGAGCTTCTCAATGTCGTTTTGGTCGAAAAGCACGATCCGGTCTGCGTGTCGAAACGGATACGACCCCTGGCGCCTCTCCTGTATGAACAGCAGGACGTGATGGTAATCAAGCAGGCAATCGGGGAGATACGATGCAAAGGCAGTCAGAAGGTAGTCTATGCCTCCGTACCGAATTCTGCCCCATATTCGTCTTAACCGACCGCTCATGTGTCTCTCCGTTCGAGTTCACGCCGGATTGATGCCGCGAGTTACGTCTAACAGGATGATATGACTATCCACAATCTCCGGCAACATATCAGTCCTGACTTCTCCAGCCAAAACGCAATCCACAGCCAACCTGCGCAGCCAGAAGCTCTGGTTTCAGCGCTCAGAGACCATCTCGACGACGATCGGGCGCGTTCGATAGCTTCTGCTGCAGCCGCCGAGGCCAGTAGCCCAGGACGCGACTGCGCCACCGGCGAGGATACAGATAGAGGTTCAGGTAGTCATACTGCTCAACCTGCCAGACATCCAGCCACGGCGCCGCCGACATGAAGTCCAGCTTCACGACAGACGGATCCTCGATGGCTCGTTTGATTGTCAGCCAGTGGCCAATCTGCCCGGGCCCAAGATGGCGGTATTCCTCGCAGAAGGCGGTCTTCGGCATGAACAGCATGCCTTCACCGCGCAGGACGAGATGCATCGATAACACGCGACCCTGCGCCCTGACCAGATGCCACTCGCACGCTCCGAGCGCGGCCAATCGCCGCACAAAGCACTTGTAGAATGCTACGTCAGCCGAATCACTTCTGATGGCCGTCTGTCCTTCCCCTTTCCAGCCTGAGGCTTCCAGTTCGATGAATGCCTCGGTAAGTGCACGTGCTTCTTGTTCGTCCTTCGCGACTTGCTCGCGTGCCTCGGGCAGCTCCATGAGCTTGCGGTACAACCGTTTGACTTCACGTCGGTGCTTGGCCTTCAGGCCGGCCTCCCAGCGCTCAAGGCTCTGCGAGGTATCAACAGCCTTGCCATGGCAGTCGAACTGCCTGAGCACGTGCAGCGAGGTTGTCTCGTTCAGCCAGGGGTCGGCTCGGTCGGCGCGAAGGTGCCTCAGTTCGATCGCGAGTGCTTCGGGCACCGCTTTCAGCGCGCTGCGGGCCATGTCGCCCGGGACGGTGGTGTCGGCATCGTCCGCAACGAGCGGCTCGACACTGAACGGGCTGATCAGCGCTGTGTAGGCAAGAGGTCCGGTCTTTCGCTTCTCTACCAGCAGCGGCATGACGCCGACCAGACGAGAGTCCTGATGTGCCAACGCGCACACCCACCGGTCGCTCGGCCGCAAGCGGCAATCCAGCCAGGCCGAGTAATAGGCGAAAGAGGACATTGGGCTGGCTCCCGGGGTCTGCAGGGCAAGATCATTCCACTGCTCACCCCAGCGCTCCAGTTCTTCGCGGTCTGTAACGGCTATCACCTTCGATGTCGCGGTTTGGGGCTTCATGCTCATGGTATCAGCGTTGATCGCCATATCTTCTCGTTATCGCTTCAGCAACCGTCGAAGCCACCTTTGCTTCCGTCCCCAGCCGCGTATGGCGCGCGGCCAGCGGCCGATCAGGGTACTGCGCCAACCGGAAGGATATACGTACAGGTGGTAGTACTCACAACTGTCTGGGTTCCAGGGCAGGTGGAAGTCCGCCCGGGTCATGGCGTCTAATCGCGCGATGTCAGCCATGCTAAACGCCCGGCGCAGTATGAAGTAGCGAGACATAATGCCGGGTGAATAGCGACGAAATTGCTCGTTGTAGCATGTCTTGAGGAGCAAGCTTGATTTCGCAAAGCAGACACCCAGTTGAGCGGCCAGCAACTGCGGTCCGCACTCCAGAAAGTACAGTTCCAGCCAGCCTTTGTCGGCCAGACGGCCGGCCAGATCGCGGTAGAAATCGACGAGCGTCGCTGATCCGCGTATTGCTGACCCGCGATCCCCTTTCCAGCCAGCGGCCTCGAGGTCCAGTAGTCGTTCGAAATCCGCCTGCCAGTTGCGTGATACCACCCGGAGTTCCAGTTCCGCGCCGCAGTCTTTCTCCAGACGGCGAATCCCGCGGCGCAGCTTCCTCCGAAAATCCCCGCTGAGGCCGGCAAAGTACGCATCGAAGTCTCCCTGAGTGGGGAAGATCGACCCCGGCGCGTCCTTCTCCACCAGCACGCGGGTCTGGGGTGCGGCGGCGGCATGCATAAGGGTTGGGGAGCTTTCGGGCAGCCGCATCAGCTCCAGCCACGACGCCTCCGGTACATGGGCAAAGGCCTTGCGGATCATGGCGGGGATGACAGCCGCCTCCTGTCCCTGCCGGACCGCGCAGTCGGCGGAGATGGTGTGCCAGTCAAAGGGCGCGGCCAGCACCCAGACGGGAATACCCAACACCTTGCGCTTCTTCACAACCAACGGAAGAACGCCCAGCAGTTTGTCGTCGGCATGGGCGATGACACAGAACCATCGCTCGCCCTTCGCAACCCGGTGCCGGAAGTAGGCGCTGATCCAGGCATGCGAGAGCACCGCCAGCCTCTGGGGCATGGTCAGGGCCAGTTCATTCCACTGGTCGGCCCACGGCTCGAGGTCCTCGAAGCTGCCGGCAACAGTGATGCTGAAGTCCGCGTTGGCAAGGCCGGTGGCAGTGCTGGAGGTATCAGTCATGAGTTTCGTCATTTCCTGTGTTACCGGTATTGGGGGCCGGCGACCGCTTCCTGAGGAGCTGATACGCGCGACGCGGCAAGTAGCCGAGCACTGTTGAGCGCACATTGGCAGGGTAGAACCATACATGGTAGAATCGTGGCTTCCTGGCTTTCCAGCGGTCATGCCAGGCCATATCGCTGATCAGGTCCACCCGGTTGATGGCGGGATCCTGACAGGCATAAGTGAGAATGTCCTCGAACAAGAGATTGCCCGGACCCAGCCGGGCGAACTGTTCGTCGTAGGCGATCTTGGCAATACACAGCACATCGGCGAAGCGGCGCGCCATGGCTCCGGCAATGGGCTTGCCTGAGAGCGTAAGGAACCACCACTGCAGCTCGCCGGTATCGACAAGTTCCCGATTAAGCTGCCTGAAGAGACTTGTCTGCGACTCCGTGTTAACAATCGGCGTCCCGGTGCGGCCCTTCCAGCCGGCGGCTTCCATCGTCATGAAGACCTCCAATGCCTCGGCACCCTTACCGGCGGAGATCCACTCAACCGTCTCGGCCCTGCCTTCCCGCTCCATCCGTTTGCGCCACCTGGCGAGATTGCGTCGAAGGTTGCCGCCGACCTGCGACCAGAGCAGTTCGCCACCATCGGAGACATCGAGATAGCTGCCCTGTTCATCGAACTGACTGGCGGTCAGGAACTCGTTCAGGCGCTGACCGGCTACCTGCATCGTTGGCGAATCCTCAGCAACCTGCTTGAACTGGAAATACAGCGGCCCGTTCAGGTGTCGAAACACGGCAGCAATAGCGTACGGCAGCGCCCCTTGGTGGTCTTCAGGCGCGGCAATGAAGTCGATTGATTTCAGGAAGTAATCACGGGGAGTGTAAGCGATGCGGTGTCTGAGTCCGGCAGTCCGAATCCGGCGATGAAAGACAGGGAGCACCCCGACCAGACGACCGCCGCAGGTTACCATAACACAGAGCCAGGATTCGTTGCTACGCAGCCGGTGTGCAAGGTGCGCCGTGAGCCAGACGAACGATCGATGGGGCAATCTCAGCCCGGAACGCCTGTCCAGTTCATCCCATTGCCGGGCGTATGGCTGCAATGCCTCAAGCGTCTGCACAATCGAGGTATCATACTGCGCCTTAGACGCGCACATTTCGGTGTTCTTCATCGCTGTCGGGACCAAGCTTTCCTGCTTTCGTGATCCATGAATGCGGTCCAACCTTACAGAAGTCTCTCAGGCCTCGAACCGGGGGCTGTCTGGCTGAACAGTCTGCGGAAGCCGGGTGTTTCAGCCTGTCACCACTAATCCGCAATCCTGTGCTCTGTCAGAACGCGCCCGAGTTCCCGGGTCATTACCGCATAGCCTTTGTCACTGATATCGACTGCGGTTGTCGACAAGTCCACCATCAGCCCGCCGGATGAGTCGGTCATTACCTTGGCGAAGTCACACAAGGGCAGGTCGCGCCTCGTCAGTTCTGCCCGAAGCCACGAGTTGAACGCTGTTACGGTGTCGCTGATACGGTAATCACCGGCCTCCTCAAGGGTTGTGCCTCGTCGCGGCGGTATGACAGTGGGGATGATCGGAACAATCCTGTGTGCTTCAGCCAGATCAACCATCATAGCCACCCACTCGGCGATCTCCTCGGTTGAGTACTGTGGCCGAAACTGAAAGGAGCTGATCTCGACTACCACGGCCTCAGGGCGCAGATTGACGACATCGGAGTAGAAGCGGAGTGGAAATCCGGCCAGTCTCTGCCCGAATACTCCCCGGTTGATCGGCTCCAGATCCGGGAAACTCTCCTTGAGTGGCCAGTCTTGTGTTACCTGGGTGCCCATGAAGACCACCCGGCCGGTGATAGTGGTATCGGACCGCAGGGCTTTGTTGGCCTCAAGATACAGCTCTCTGGCCGAGAACTCGCGGACCACGTGCGTGTATTTCTCAAGAAAGTGGTTGATGTGGGAGCGGTATTCCCAGCCCTTGATGCCGACATAGACGGCACCGATATTGAGCAGGACAGAAACTATCAGCAGGGTTTTCAGCGTTCGTACGGACATGGCAGTTCCCGGTTAACTTTTGACGTTACTTATACATAGTTAGATGGCGCAGTGGCCGGGCACAATCAAAAAAGCGCCCCGGCAGGCGGCCGCTCCGGCCCTGCATTTCGGCAGTTTGGGAGCAATCGCGCTTCTTTGCATCATATTTTTTGAACCCGGGAGGTTGAAATCTCGTTGACCAGAGCAGTATGAGCGACATATAAGGGTCAATAGCATAGAACAACTGATCAGCCACGGGGCAAAGAGACAGCTCAATCGGGCCGATAACTTCCTGTAAGAATAGCAGATTGGGTTCGCCTAACCAGGCGCTCAGCCAAGGCAGGCAGTAGCCGATCACCCGGCTGCCGGTGTTCGTTGGCGCAGAAGAAAGACCCGACAAGAAAGACCCGATAAGAAAGACCACTGTGACCGTAGAAAGCACACAAGCTCCTGTCAAAGCGGCGCCTCCCTCTGAGCGTCGGGATCTCCGATGGATGTTGGGACTGGGCATCGTCCTGCTGATCAGCTACCTGCCGGTGCTTTCCGACCTGGTCCAGCGGTGGTACCACGACGATAACTACTCGCACGGTTTTCTGGTGCCGTTGGTGTCGGTTTACCTGCTGTGGCGTAAGAAGAGCGAACTCGCCCAGGCGCCGCGCTCGGCCAACTGGTGGGGGGCGGTGGTGGTGTTTGCGGGTATGGCCTTGTTTGTTGTCGGCAACGCCGGCAGCGAGTATTTCACCACGCGCGTGTCGCTGGTCGTCACGGTTTTCGGGCTTGTCTGGCTGAATTTCGGCAACCAGATCGTACGCCGCACCTGGTTCGAAATCTTTCTGCTGCTGTTTATGATTCCCATTCCGGCGGTAGTGTATTTCTCGGCCACGTTTCCCATGCAGCTTTTCGCCAGCAAGGTGACGGTGTTTCTGCTTGACGGGCTGGGGATGCCGGTTTTTCGGCAGGGGAATATCATCCATCTCCCAAATGAGTCGCTTGAGGTCGCCGAGGCGTGCTCGGGCCTGCGTTCATTGATCTCGCTTTTGGCAATGGGCGCGATTTACGGCTATGTGACCCAGCCCCGGTTCTGGGCGCAGGCGCTGCTGTTTGTCTCAACTGTCCCGATAGCCGTGGCCTGCAACGTTCTGAGGGTGTTTGTCACCACTATTCTCACCTACGCTTTCGGGATCGACACCACTCAGGAGCCGACTCACTCGATTATGGGGGCCTCGGTGTTTGTCGGTGCGTTCATCATGCTTGCCATATTTGGCGCGATTCTCAGGAGATTCCAGCGATGAGCAAGGCCTGGATCATATCGATCATCCTGCTGGTTGCAGGCGGCGTAGCCGGCAATGTCGTCCGCTATTACGAGACCGACCCCGACCAACCAGCCAACTTCGAGCGCATTCCCCTGAACAAGGGGACGTGGTACGGTGAGGAACGCTCGTTTTCTGCCAGTGTCCTCGATGTTCTTCAGGCGACCTCAACCGTGTCCCGCCTGTATCGGACGCCGGGGGGGCATTCGTGCGACCTGTTTATCGGGTACTTCAAGTCCCAGAAGTTCGGCGCCAGCATCCATTCGCCCAAGCATTGTCTGCCCGGCGGCGGCTGGCGGATTCAGCTTCACCAGACCTATCTGTTGTCGCTGCCCGACGGCAGCTCCAGGCAGATCAACCGCCTGGTCATCTCCCACCACAACCAATCGTCGGTTATGTTGTACTGGTTCGAAACTCGCTCAGGGGCTGTGCAAAGCGAGTATGGGCTGAAGTTCGACCTGTTCAAGAATTCGCTTTTCATGCGGCCGACCGATGCCGCTTTCGTACGGATCACGGTTCCGGCCAACGATGGCGACATCAATGCAGCAGCCGAGGCGGGGGTGCGGTTTATCCACGAGTTCTACGACGACATCATGTCCGCCCTGCCATTTCAGGATCAATAGACCGCTCAGCTAACCACCGCTGCCACTACCTCCCCAGGGATTGCGCCGTATCTTCATCGGGCCATACTGCGGTGCTGTCTGATGGCACCAGATGCAGGATACTGGCTGATCGCGCACGAACGGCCTGCTGGGACGTGGGCACGGTCCACATGTTGCCCTGTATCCAGTCCTGCTGGAAATTCATGTAATACGGGCTGACGGGATTCCCGCTGTTTCCGGCGGGCATGACCATAGCGGCGCTGTCGACAGCGGCGAAATCGATTACGAACCGCCAGCTTGGACCCACCAGCGAGACGAAACTGGAGTCATTGACGCGGCGGAAGAACGAGGCGTTCAGACTTCCCGGACTGCCCTCCCAGCCCACCGGTCCCCAGCTCAGATCAAGCAATCTGCCGATTACCGGCACAGCGGCCATGGGGTGATCCATACGGAATACGTGCAACTGGCTCCAGGGGGCATCCGGCGTGTGCGATGCTGCTTTGGTCATGGCGGCGAGCGCAATGTCTTCACGGGTCTCAACGACGTCCGGTGTACGGGTATCATCGAAAAACGAACTGGCGCTGTCGGCATAGACTGCCTGCAGCCACGATCTTTTGATGCCGTGATGCAGCTCGCCCAGTTCATCCTCAAATATGCCGGCCTCAAGGTAGTACAGGAAGTTGGTCAGCAGAGCCACCACGCGGTTCTCACCGCCGGTGTGTCCATCCCATGCCGCGACAAGCTCTGAGCGCGTCGTATCGCCGACCGCCAGCAGCAGGCGTGCGGCCTCGTCGCGCCAATCGAAAAGGCCCATATCTATCAGGTCCATCTGGATACGATTCATGTCCTCTGCGCTCAGTCGGTCGGTGCTGTCCAGCAGCCGGCTTATCCGGCGAATCCGGTCTGCCGCGAAATTGCCGTGCAGCACCATGCTGTCGGGATGTACCGGGCAGTTGTTGGCTGAGGCGATCCAGCCCCGTTCGGGGTTGGCTTCGTGAGGCGTCTGCTCCAGCGGCACGAAACCCCGCCAGCGGTGCTCGCTGTTCCAGCCGTCCAGCGGGCCGTTGGTGAACCGCTGGGTACGAACCGGAATCGGTGTGCCCAGTTGGTAGCCGATATTCCCTGCAGAGTCGGCATACATCCAATGGGCGTCAAGAGCGCCGAGACTTGTGACGATCTTCCGGAAGCTTCCGAAGTCGCCAACAGAGGCCAGTTGCAGGCCGGACTCCATTACTTTGTTCAGCGGCAGATCGTAGCCGGCCCAGTGGACGCTGTAGGCTGTGCGTAACGTGGTGTCGCGCTCGATCAATGGTCCCCGAGGTGAGCGCCAGAGCTCGTAGACATGTGGCGTATCCCCGGCGACGGGAATCGGGTGTATCTCGCGTTGCAGCAGGTCCCAGCCATCGGCCGCGCGGCACAGGGAATCAGACTCTGGGTGCAGTTCCTCGCGATAGTAATCGGTTACGTCGATGCCACCAACGGTAAACGCCCACGCGGCGGTACGATTGTGGCCCATGATGATAAAGGGCAGCCCGGGCATGGTCACGCCGCTGGCGTGGGTATCGGTCTGGCGGATGTGCACCGACAGGTAGTACCACGGCGCCGGGAGCCGCTCCAGCAGCAGGTGCGGATCGCTGGCCAGCGTGGCCTGCCCGGAGGCGCTTTTGCCCGGGGCCACCACCCAGGCGTTGGAGGCAGTGGTCATCCCGAAGGCAGCCGGACCGCACGCCATCACAGCTCTGGCCACGGCCCGTCGAATCGGGTTGGCATCCTTTTGGCAGGCGAGTTCGTTATCGATGCCAAGCCGCGGTTTCACCGTGGTCGGGGCATAGTCCGGGTACGAGCTGACCAACTCGCTGATCTGCTCGTCGGTCAGCCGCTCATGAAGATCCTTGAAGAAGTCGTCGTTGTTCTGGAGGGCATCGGAGAACCACGTCTGGAAACTGAGGGTCGCCATCACGTCCTCGACTGTCAGGGGCGCGAAACCCGCGGACAGCAGCCAGTATTCGAAGGGCAGCGCCCGGGCGGTCGCAATTCGCTGGTTGACCCCGTCGCAGTACGCTTCCAGCATCGACCGCGCGTGATCCGACAGGCTGTCGGTCCACTGGGCGGCCAGGCGGGTGTGTCCGATTCTTCGCTGCCATTTGTCCATCGACAGTGTCGTCGGGCCGAGCAGCTCCGACAGGCGACCGGTGGCTACGCGGCGGGTCAGGTCGGTCTGAAACGGCCGGAAGGCGGCGTGGAGCCAGCCGATGGCCCGCATGGCGTCGCTCTGGTTGTGGGCCCAGATATGCGGCAGGCCTATGGAGTCAAAGGTGATCTCAACGGGCGCTTCAAGGGTTGAGAGCACCCGTTTACCCTCAATCGGAGCGATACTGGCGTTCAAGCGCGCCTTCACATACAGTCCGGCGCCGGCCAGTACCCCCAGCACCAGCAGCGCGAGGGCCAGAAGCAATCGTTTCGTTCGTGTTTGCATGGGTGTTATGCGGTCCCCATATGAGTGAGTGACGGACAGGGTTTCTGCTTCAAGATCATAGAACTCACCAAGCGTACCTGACTCAGGGCCGGATCACAACGGAGGCGAAGTGAGCCTCCCGTCTACGTGCGGACGATCAGCGGACGCAGCTCGGTCAGCGAGGTCCAGGCATTGTCGTGCTGGCCGGCGAGGTTGACAACGGCCTCGGCGACATCGTCAACCGACAGCCGCCTGTGTCCGGCCTCGGGGGTTCGGCCGCTGAACGCGGTATCGACCGAGCCGGGGGCCAGGACGCTTATCTTGATGTTATCGCCGCGCACCTCAAGCGCCGCCGATTCGCTCAGCACATTCAGCGCCGCCTTGGACGCGGCATACACGCTCAATTGCGGCACGCCCTGCTTGCCGGCCAGTGACGAGATGTTGATGATATGCCCGTGCCCCTGCCGACGCAACCGCGGGATAAGCCAGGCCATAGTCAGCATGACGGCCTTCACGTTGAGATCGAAAACCTGTCGGTAGTCCTTCTTTGTCATCTGCTCCAGCGGTCCTTTGATCCCCACTCCGGCGTTGTTCACAAACAGGTCCAGCCGGCCGAACTGCTCGAAGGGCTTCTCGACGATTTTCCTGATTGTCGTTTCCTTCGTCAGATCGCCGCTGATCAGGAGTACCCGTTCTTTGGGAAGCTCCAGCCGGGCGGCGAGGTTCCTGAGTGCCGAGCGGTCCCGGGCACACAACACCAGCCGCATCTGCCGGTCGGCCAGATGGCGTGCTATCGCCTCGCCTATACCCCGCGAGGCCCCCGTGATGACGGCGACTTTGTCCTTGAGTGACTGCATGTTGCCTTTTCAGTTGTTGACGCCGGTTGCCGGGGCGGGGATCCGTCCACCGCGAAGCACAAAATTGGCTGAGGAGAATTTGCTCACCGGCATGATGGGCGCTGTCCCCAGAAGGCCGCCGTATTCCACCGATTGTCCCACCATCTTACCCGGAACGGGGATGATACGGACCGCGGTTGTCTTGTTGTTCACGACTCCGATGGCGGCCTCATCGGCGATAATCGCCGCGAGTGTCTCGGCGCTGGTGTCGCCGGGGACAGCCACCATATCAAGTCCCACCGAACAGACCGAGCTCATGGCCTCCAGTTTCTCAAGGGTCATCGCGCCGGCCTCGACGGCGGCGATCATGCCGGCGTCCTCGCTCACGGGAATAAACGCTCCGGAGAGTCCGCCCACATAGGAGGTGGCCATCATGCCGCCCTTCTTGACGGCATCGTTGAGCATCATGAGGGCCGCGGTAGTTCCGTGCGTGCCGGCCCGCTCCAGGCCCATGGCTTCCAGAATGTCCGCTACTGAATCCCCCTCGGCAGGTGTCGGGGCCAGCGACAAGTCCACGATGCCGAACTCGACACCCAGCATTTGCGAGGCCTTGCGTCCGACCATCTCGCCCATGCGGGTTACCTTGAAGGAGGTTCGCTTGATTACCTCGGCCAGCGCGCCCAGATCGCAGGTGCCCGCTTTCTTGATGGCATTGAGCACCACTCCCGGACCGGATATGCCCACATTGATCACCGTCTCCGGTTCGGATACACCGTGGAAGGCGCCCGCGATGAAGGGGTTGTCCTCGACGGCGTTGGCAAACACGACCAGCTTGCAGCAGCCGATGGCCAGCTCGGTCTTCTCCGCGACTTCCTTTATAACATGCCCCATCCGGGCAATGGCTTTCATGTTGATCCCGGCCCTGGTACTGGCGACATTGACGGCGCTGCAGACGCGCTGAGTGCCGGCGAGGGCGTCGGCGATGGTATCGATGAGATTGATATCGCCGCCGGTCATGCCCTTCTGCACGAGGGCGCCATAGCCGCCGAGGTAATCCACCCCCAGTTCGCCGGCGCAGTAGTCGAGTGTTTCGGCCACCTCGATGAACGTCCCTTTGTCGTGGCCGTCGGCAACGATACTGATGGGTGTGACGGCGAGGCGCTTGTTGGCGATGGGGATACCGAAGTCGCGCGAGATTTGCTCGACTGTCCTGACATGGTTTTCG
Source organism: uncultured Ignavibacteriales bacterium (assembly GCA_964627305.1). Classification (GTDB taxonomy): domain Bacteria; phylum Zixibacteria; class MSB-5A5; order GN15; family FEB-12; genus WJKG01. The sequence continues at coordinate 27,395 of CAZVHP010000004.1, forward strand.
GCGGTGCGCAGAAGCTTCTCTTTGATTCTGGCCACAAGGGCTTTGGGGTCAGGATCGGAGCAGTTGCGCAGGCTGATGCCCATGGTGACGGTTCGGATATCGAGGTGTTCGACCTCGGTCATGTGTATAGTCTCGATTATTTCCTGCGGATCGTATGGCATGTTTGGGCCTTTCTGTCAAAGCTCAATGATAACCCTGCGGCGGAGAAAAATCAACGCCCATAAGCCCTTTGTTGGTCTCGATTTATGGTTTAGTGAGGCTGACCGGCACGTAAGCTGGTAAGGTCACGAAGCTTATTAACTTCGCCGAGTCACGGGAAAACAACTTTTTTTGCTAAACATTCTGCAACAACTGAGGTTTTTGCTTGTAGAAGTCGATATATGATACTATATTTGATATCAATGATCGTCAGTGCTGTCGGTTGAGGTGAAGATGGGAACATGTACGGGGCCGCTATAATGGGGCTGGTTCATTGCCGAACTATGACAAGCTGAAAAGAACGCTGAAAGAGTTCAGCGCTACGAAGCCGCCAGAGATCTTGGTTAAGGATCTTGAGAAGAGACTGATGAAACCGCTCAATATTGAGCGATTGCCTGATAAGAGCGGCAGTAGCGTGATTTACTATCATCCTGCCGTAGAGGAGATTAAGGAGGGTGGAATCTTTCTTGCCCATCGGATTCATGGTCGTAAACAAGAGACAATCACCAAGCACGATTTCAAGCGTTATCTGTTATATGCTGTTGAAGCTGTGATCGAATACGAAGAAAGGCACGATAGTGGCAACGAATAGAGAAGTCCTCAATCAAAGTCTCTCCTGGAGGTATGACATTGTCTTCAGGAAAGAGCTAGTAAACGGCCAGCAAAGGTTTGTCGCGTATACGAGGGAGTTGGATCCAGATGTCATCTATGGCATCGGCGAAACGCGAGAAGAAGCCGAAAAGTCCCTTAACAAGGTGAAGGAGGCAGTCTTTGAGCATTATATCCAGCGAGGAGTTGAAATTCCCCGGCCGCTTGAGGATGAGCGCTTGCCCAGCGGGAAGTTCGTCGTTCGTACTCAACCTCGAGTTCATGCGAAGCTGCTGCGAATAGCTAAACGCGATAAAGTGAGCCTAAACACGCTTGTACACACGCTTCTGGCCAATTATACGACGATGGATGAACTCGCCGGCGAGTTCGCGAGTGAAATGGCCTCACAATTGAGAGCTTCAATCCATAGGGCTGAAGATGCATGGTTTAGAAGCACACGTCACGAAATGCAGTCTTTCGCTGATCGAGGAGAGAAGATTTATGGCAAAGCTGCCTAACAAAGCAGAGAAGCTAGAAGCCGCGAAGCAAGTGGTTGATGCGGAGCGGTACTCACAGTACCTGCGGGGCCTTGAACTGGGAAACATCTTCCTCAAGGACGTCAAAGCTACTCTGCACTCTCATAACCTTGAAGGAAAGAAGTCCTTCAGCTTCAGCGAAGAAGTTATAGTCAATGAGCAAGGTTCCGATCACGCTGTGCTGACGGTCAACTACACGGTGAAGGCCAAGGCTGGCCGTCGCAAAATCACCGATATAAGGGCGAAGTACTTGGTAGTGCTTCTCACTGAGCAGGAATCGCCCGAGGCGTTCTTCACATTATATGGGGAGTACAACTTGCCGCTTCAACTCTACCCCTATTTGAGGGAGTGCGTTCATTCTCTGTTTTCTAAGATGGGCTTGCCACCGCTTGTCCTTCCCCTGCGCAAGTTCCTGGTTCCGGACAGCAAGGACACGAAGAAGGATTAGCTCCCCCCTATATCCGGTGCATGTAGCGGAAGATGTCCTCGTGCATCACGTACACTTTCATCCCCAGGCGCTGCTCGGTTCCCTTGAGTCGGTCCACCAGCGCCTGGAACTCCAGCGTGCAGGCGGCAATGTCCACAATCATGATCATGCTGAAGAACTCCTGCATGATGGTCTGCGAAATGTCCTCAATGTTGCAGCTTACCTCCGCCAGGATCTCCGTGATTGATGCCACCACGCCGGGGCGGTTCTGCCCGAAGGCGGCGATAATGATCCGGACCCCCTTCGTCTGCTGGATCTGCTCATACAGCCCGCCGCGGTTCGCCATCATCTGCTGATCCGGCGGCAGGGGCTGGTTCGACGCCACCGGGGCAGAGTCTGGCTGCTGCGTCGTCCCGGATGGCGAACTACGTGGTATCTCGCAGGTTACGCCCTGGATGTCCGGGTTCCCCTGTTGATTCTTCATGGCATCGACCACCTGGTCGACCACCTGCCGCAAGGCCTTGGCATCGAGCCTGGCGCCGGTCCGACCGGCCACTATCTCGGCGATTTTGCCGATTTCGAAGTCACTTAACGACACTGGTACTTACCTCTTGCTTTAGCTCCAGACATCGCCGCGGCAGACGACACCCAGCCGGGTGTTAGAGGATGTCGCGCAGCAGTTCCTGGCGCGGTGAGGGGATTACCTCGGTGTTCACCAGCATGCCCGCGCGCGAGATAACATCTGTGGCCGCTGCCACTGCCGACTGCACCGCGCCCACCGGTCCGGTCATGGTAAAGAAGGCTTTGCCGCCCAGCGCCATGGCCAGACGAATCTCAATCAGCCGCACCTCGGCGGCCTTGGCGGCCGCATCGGCGCCCTCGATCAGCGAGGCCACCGAGAATGACTCCACGATCCCCAGGGCATCAAGCTCGGTTACCTGAGTCGAGCCGGCCATGGCCGGGAAGACATCGGGATGCACATTGGGAATGATGAAGGTATCGATCACCGTCTCGCGGCCGTGATCCTCGCCCGCCGCCACGGCGTTCTTGACCGCATCGACATCACCGGCTATCAGGTTCATATACTTGCCGGAGCAGATGGTGCGGCTGATTACCAGTTCCACCTCGGCCGCCTTGACCATGGCATCGGCAGAGCCAATGCCGCGTGCTATCGAGCTGTATTCTATCAGTCCTATCGCATTGTATTCCATGATCACTCCGCCTGAATGGTCACACTGTGGTTGACGGCCGTTACCTTGCCGGAGATCGATGCGTGGATATTGGCGCCCAGCGCACGCTCCGGGATGAACCCGATCGGCTGGCCGACGCTGACGCGGTCGCCGATTTTCACTGCCGGTTCCGCCGGTGCGCCGAGGTGCTGCTGCAGGGGAATGACAACCTGCGAGACCTCCAGCCGATCATCGTGCCAGTCGGCGTGGACGTCATACGGCAGCAGGCCCAGCTTGCGCGTGAGCTTGTGGATGGACACCTTGCGATGTGCCTGCATGGGATGAGCCTGCAACGGTCGGTTGGGCGGTTCGTAGGGGAGGCTCTTCAGCCTGATATTGGTCTTGGATCGCACACAGGCCTGCTTGGGGTCCAGATCCTCCGGGCAGGCAAACAACGAACACAGGTTACACTCGCAGCAGTTCACGGCGTACTTGCCCCAGAAGTCATCTTTTTCACCGGCAAACCCCAGGGAGCGCATGACCTTGTGTGGTTCGATCTCGTATCCCAGCAGGTAGCGCGGGCAGAACTCGGTGCAGTAGGTGCACTGGTCACAGGCCGACTGGCCGATCTTCTTGATCTCCGGAATGCTTTGCATCCTTCTTCGGATGAGAATGTGATCCATCGGCAGGACAATGTACCCGCCAGTGGTCTTGGTAACCGGTTGGGAGAAATCGGTCAGCAGCTTGCCCATCATGGCGCCGCCGTCGAGTGCGGCGAGCGGCTCGGTTGTGGTCGGTCCACCGGCATGCGCCAGAACCTCGCTGACCGGCGTACCGATCGGCACCTTGAGTGTCATGGGGGTATGCACTGCGCCGGCGATAGTCAGAAACTTCTCGGTCACCGGCACATCCAGCGCGGCCAGGGCGACATTCACCAGCGTTTCCACATTGCTGACCACGCAGCCGATATTGACCGGGTAACCGCCATAGGGGATCAGCCGGCCGGTAGCCTCGTAGACCAGCACGTATTCATCGCCGGCGGGGTAGTAGTCGCCCATCTGGAATATCTCATGACGGGTACCGCCGAACAGACGATGAAACTGCCCGATCACTTCCTGGTTCTTGGCCTTGATACCCAGTATTGAGCGCGAGGCTCCAACCGCCTCGGCGACCAGCTCCATGCCCTTTTTGACTTCCTCGCCAAAGACGCGCATCAGCTCTTTGTCCTTGAAGAGCAGCGGTTCACACTCGGCGCCATTGGCCAGTAGAATCTCAGCCTGAGTGCCGTATTTTGCGTGGGCGGGAAATCCGGCGCCGCCGGCTCCCACCACCCCGGCTTTGCGGACCTGGTCTACAAGTGGATGCATCAGCTGTGGGTCCAGTGATCTTGAGGATCAGCGTGTCATGGTCATTCGTCGATCGGAATGGAGTCCGGGATACTGCTCTTGCGCCCTTCCTTCAGCTTGGCCCTGATGTCATCCTTCCAGAGGATCCATGCCACGATACCGAATACGGTCAAAACGCCCATGATAATGCCGAGGAAGTAATACCATTTCCAGTCGCTCACGTTCATCACCTCCCAGCGATTGTTATTGCTTCTTGTAAGATTGCTTAGACGGTTCCAAGTCCCCGTGATAGTGTTCGGGATCGATTTCGTATTCATCAATAATCCCTATGACTGCGGCTTCGATTGTCATGTCCTCATTGCCGACCGCGATCCTTGCCGCGCGGCCGTAGGCCACCATGACTAACTCGCCCTCACCGGCGCCGAGGGTATCGGCGGCAACCACCGTGTCCGTGTTGGGTGCCTTGTTGAGATTGTACGGTTGCACGATCAGGAACTTCATGCCTTTGGTGTTTTCGGTTTTGCGAGTGGCCCACAAGGAGCCGACAACCTTGCCAATGAACATTAGTCGCTTTCCTCCTTCAAGAAGGCGCGGATGGTTTCAAGCAATTGCTTCTTGTTGGCCCGGGATATCTCGCGACCCTGAAGCGGGAAACCCGCGAGCGTCCGGGCATAGCGGCGCAGGCCCGCTACCGACATCCGGCCCAGCTCCGGTCGAGCACCACCTTGGCTGCGGTAGCCGCGTCGCTGATTACCTGACCGGTGTGGGGCGTCGGCCAAGGTGCCCCTGCCACCGGCGCCGGAACCACTCGGCGCAGTGGGTGTACCCGATGGGGCCGCGCCCGACAGATCGGGATCGAGGTCGCCATCGTCCGGCCCCAACTGCAGCCGGGTGTCATCCGGGTGATACCTGGACACATACCGCAGGGCGGGCAGAATCGGCGCCAGAGCATCGTCGGGATTCGGTATGACCGTCACGGCCACCAGTTCGCACAGCATCTGAGCCGCTGCCGTTGCCGCCTCGACAGCCGCCTGCACCGCGCCGAGTTCACCCTCGATGCGAATCGTGAAGAAGGTGGCATCGGTCAGCTCTGCCGAGGATATGACCACCGCCGCCGCCTTGGCGGCAGCATCGGTGGCCGTGATGGCCCCGATCAGACCCTTGGTCTCGATCAAACCCAGAGCATTTCTCGGCATAGTACGCCATGATAAAGAACCACCGGTCAAAAGTAAATCGATTTGTTGCAAAGCCTTGACGTTGCTCTTCCAGATCGCATCGGGGCGCTGACAACGGCATCTGTTATAATCAACAGCCTGCGATTGGCATTGTTCAGGGAAATAGAAGTGGCCACCCGCAATCCCCTCAGATGCGAGTGGCCATCCACCAAAGAGAAAAGAGTAAACCAAGCACAAGCAGCGCTTTGGGAGTAAAAGTACAGTCTATGGTAAAGCAACTGTCGTGCCCTCAGACAGCAGATTGCCGTGCAGCGCCCGATTGCCTCGCTATCGCACTGTGCGATAGTCCCTTAGCCTAAGGCGTCGGCCACGGGATCAGTCCGGGTTTGTATTCGCATTCGTATGGCTGTACGAGTCAGACAGCAATGTCTGAGTGTAAGGCGCGCCGTCACAAGTAGTTAGCAGGACTGTCGCAGAACTGTCGCGGCTCGTATGCGCTCACGAACCATTCCTCCGGGCCGTCGATCAGCTTCCAGGATAACGACAAGGGCACCTTCCGCGAGGTCTCATGGTTCGCGAAAGGTGCCCGTTGTAATCAAGGAGCGGGCGCCTGTCTGTCGACTTCTCAGACTTACGACGCAGCGGTGCAACAGCCCACGAGGGTGGGTTCAGCCCACGAGGGTGGGTTCAGCCCACAAGGGTGGGTTCAGCCCACAAGGGTGGGTTCAGCCCACAAGGGTGGGTTCAGCCCACAAGGGTGGGTCAGTTCACGCTGTTCGTCTCGGCTGAGATGCCGTAACGCTTCATCTTGGTGCGCACGGTCGCCTCGTGAATACCCAGCAGCCTGGCGGCCTGCGACTTGTTACCGCCTGCTGCCAGCAGAGCCTCGGTGATCAGGTCGCGCTCGAACTGCTCGACTCGATCGAACAGTGAGGTGTGAGCCTGCCGGGCCTGCTCGCCGGGAAAGATCGATCGCGCCAGTTCCACGAGGTCGCCCTCGGCCACCAGCTCCGACATCACGTCGAGCCGTTTGACTTTGTTCAACAGCTCGCGCGTGTTGCCCGGCCAGGGATAGGCGAGGAATTCACGAATCAGCTCCGCCGGCAATGGCACCAGTCCGGCGGTGCGAGGCGACTGCCTGAGGAAATGCTCCAGCAGCAGCGGAATATCCTCGCGGCGTTCAGCCAGCGGCGGAATGGTGAACGTGATTCCGGAAAGCCGATAGTACAGATCACGGCGGAACTCGCCGGCATCGACCATGTCGCGCAGGGCCCGGTTGGTGGCTGCCACCAGCCGAACATCGAATGGCACCGGTTTGGTGCTTCCCAGGGGTGTCACGGTGCGGCTTTCAAGCACACCGAGCAGCTTGGCCTGCAGCGACAGCGGCATATCGCCGATCTCGTCGAGAAACAGCGTGCCGCCACTGGCGGCCACGAACAGCCCTTTCTTGTGGTCAACTGCTCCGGTGAAAGCTCCTCTGGTGTGTCCAAACAACTCGGATTCCAGCAGGCTTTTCGGTACGGAGGCGCAGTTTATCGCCACAAACGGTCTGTCGGGACGAGCCAGCGAGTGATAGTGCCGCGCCATCTGGTCTTTGCCGACGCCGGTCTCGCCCGTCAGCAGAATAGGTATATCAGAGCGGGCAATGATCGGCAATTGTTCCAGAAACTCCCGAATCTTCGCATGGCGAGTGAGGAAGATTTCGCCATCGCGGCTCTTCGCATCGGCACGAGAGGCGCTTGTGGTGGTTTTCCCCAGACTGGCGATCAACCGCTCGATACAACTGCTGCGATGCGGCACCTTGAGCCGTGAGTACGATTCCTGGGCGCGGAACAGATATGTCAGTCGCTCCCTATTGGAGAACGCCTCAGATTGTCCGGCAGTTAGGAGCGCCTCGGCTTTCTCAAAGCGCACGCCCGCTTCGCCGAGTGTGTGAATCGCTTCCTGATGAAGCCGGCGCGCCCGGCCGATGTCACCGACGCGCTCGACGAGCCGTGCCTCCAGACGGATCAGGGCGCCGAGTTCAAGGTTGTCTGCAGCCTTCTGGAAGATCGTTCGGGCCTTGTTGATTGTCTTGATCGCCTGACGGTCGGCGTTTTGCAGGTACTGCAGTTCAGCAAGGTGACGAAGCACGCGCGCGGTCAGGGTCGACTCGGGCCCGAGCGTTTGCGCCTGCGCAAGAGCCTGCTCCAGCACCTGCTGCGAGAGTTCCAGATCGCCCTGGCGATAGCGCAGCTCACCCAGGTAGGTCAGGTAAATGACCTCGTCACGGGGGCTGCCGGTGGCGACCAGCAGCCGATGGGCATTCTCGAGCTCGATCTCGGCCCGGTCGGGATGATTCAGTTGCATTTGAACGTAGCCCAGCGACATCCGGGCGCGGGCGACATCAAGGTCCTGACCGAGTTGTTCGGCCAGCTCGATATTTCGCTGGAGGTATTCCTCTGCCCTTGAGAAATCCCCGATGAAGGTATAGATACGTCCCAGGTTGCCCAGCAGGTATGCGAGTTTTTCGCGATCGTCCAGTTGCCGGGCGACCTCGATAGCATCGAGCAGGGTATCCAGAGAAGCGTCGAACTGTTTCTGCCTGAAGTACAGACCGGCCAGAAGATTCAGGGCGCGGCAGTGTCCTTCGGCGCAATCGCTGCGGCGGAAGATTGACTCGGCATCACGCAGGGACCGCTCAGCCTCTTTCATGTCGCCCATGTCTCGCAGTATTCCACCCAGGGTGATGAACAATTCAGCCAATGGTGGTGTATCGCCGGCAGCTGACAATCGATGCTGCGCTGTGCGGGCGAGTTGCAGTGCGACAGGATATTGACCAACGGAGGCATGAGCGGTGGCGGCGTGACGGAGCGCTGCTCCGGCCGGTACACCGGTGGCCATCAGCACATCCCGATTGTCATCGAAACAGCGGATGGCGGCATCGAAATCTCGACGATCAACGAGCACCGCCAGGCGCTGCTCGATGGCGAGGAGTTGTTCGCTGCCTATGTTTGTTTCATGCCTCATGGTCAGTTGCCCTTCGTGCTGATGGTCGATCCCGTAGTTTCGTGGTTTTTCGGCTCAGCCTGAATCTGGTCGATAACCGGCTGTGTCTGGCAGTAGTCCAGAACATCGAACAGATGACCAAACCAGAAATCGATCAGGAAATACCCGGTGGCGAAACTCGTCTGAGTCACCGGACGAGGGCTGCTCGATACGGTGGGCGGTACATAGTGGTGCTCGCCACCCCAGGGGTGATCCTCGCCTCGGTCAAGGGTGGGATCCTGATAGTCCCACGGGGTCACGCGGGATACTCCATTATCCCACGCTGTCACACTGAGTATCAGCGCAACAACCAATGTGATCAGGATGTGCTTCATTGCTCTGCTCCTTAGATTATGAGTACAAAGATACCTGTATGCACGTCTTCAGAACTTGCGATCGTAATCTGGCGGGAAGGCTGCGGCAATCCGTTGCCGAGGAGGTGTTAGCAGATACGTGGGCATCCCTTCCCCTATATAATAGGTGGGGCAAAACGCTGTGTCAACTCAATTGTTGACATCAGGTTACCGAAACCTGCGGAAAAGTGGCAAAGGGTGGCGATGAGAACGGCTGCGTGTGACAGATACAGACAAATACGGACTGTTTCAGTCAGTCTCGGACAGATTCAGATAGATTCAGGCGTATTCAGGCAGCTTCACACGGATTCGTACGGATTGGTTCAGAGTCGCGCAGATTTTGACAGACTCGGGCACAGTTGGACAACTCAGCCGTGCGTTCGATTGCTTATCGGTTTTTTCCGACCACGCTCTGGTTGATCTCCTGCACCAAGTTATCGATCTGCTCGTCGGTGAAGCCCTTGCTTTTAGCGAGTTCTTCAAGCGTTCCCCAGAAGGGGTCACCGCAGACAACACAGGGCAGGTTATGCGATATGAGGAATCCCACCAGATCTGGATATTCCTGAATCAGGTCCTCAATCGGTTGGTCTTTGCTAATCATTTTCATTCCAACGGGTTGTGGCATACGCAGGTATGCTGTTATGCCGTGCGTTTCGCCAGACGTTGTTTGAGCTCCTCGATTGCTGTTACCGGTGTTGGATCGACCCGGTTGAGTACGGCCAGATAGTAGGAGACGAAGTCGCCCAGCTGGACCAGGCTGAGCATTCGTTCCAGCGACGGAATTCCCTTGGAATGCACATCGATAACCTCGACCTCGAGTCGCTCAATAATCTCCTTGACCACATTCATCCGGCTGCGAATCTGTGGCAGGTCCTCGGCGTCGCGAAGCTGCAGCACGAGCAGCTTGTCTCGGTACGGGGCTACCGTGTCGGTCCAGCCAACCAGTTCATTGTGGTTGAATTCCGGGTACACGTTGCAGAAGGCCAGGTTTTTGCCATTTTCGCAGATCTGTCCTTTCCAGCGCAGGGCGACGGCATCGAACAATGACGGTCCGGAGTAGATGATTGGAATCCGGCCGTGGATACGTTCCGCCAGCTTCTTCGCCTGGTTTTGCTCGACCGGGTTGTCCTCGATATAGCCATCGCGGTAGGCGGTCAGTTTCGAGATCGAATCTCTGATTTCCTTTTCGACGTTTCGCAGCAGTCTGATTTTTTCCAGAAACAGCAGCAGGGGGATAAACGAGTAGCCCAGGGCTGCCCGTGGCTGCAGTCCGCCCGGAAGCTTGGCCAGCGGGATTTGATTCAGGTTGGCGACATCCTCGAGGATGCCACCGGTGGTGATGGCGGCCAGCATCGCCTTGCGTCGAATGGCGTCATCGAGCGCCATCAGCGTCTCCTCGGTGTTGCCGCTGTACGACGACACGATCACGAGTGACTCATCATCGACATATTCCGGCAGCACGTAGTTGCGACAGATATCGACGGGCACGATAAGCTGCGAACGGGCGAAACTGCGCATCAGTTCGCCACCGATTGCCGAGCCACCCATGCCGACCACAACTATGTTCTTCACGCCAATGAAGTCTTCGTAGTCGACCTTCCAGGCCATACCGATCTTGAGCGCATCGGCCATCTGTTCCGGGAAGTCGAAGATGCGGTTGTACATGTTCTGCGGGTCTATCTGGCGTATCTGCTCTATGTCGTTGAGTATTGACAAGGCTTGCTCCCTTCCTGGGTTTGGCGGTTATCTGTTCTCCATCGCTTTGCGGTAACGCTCCAGCTTGCTGACCACTGACTGCAGTGACCCGCTGGAGAGGACCGATTCCAGCAGCGGCCGGGTCAGCTCTGAGTCGATCCTGCTCACGGCGCGACAGACGTCGAAGATCCGGTTGGGGCTGATGGATAACTGGTCAATTCTCATGGCGATAAACAACGGCAGGGCCAGAATATCGCCGCCCAGCTCACCGCAGACTGAAACCGGTTTCAGATGTCGGTGGGCCGCATCGACCGTCATCTTCACCAGTCGCAGCACGGCCGGGTGCAAGGCATTATACAGAGCCGACACCTTGTTATTCATGCGGTCTGCGGCCAGCGTGTACTGGGTCAGGTCGTTGGTGCCGATTGACATGAAATCAACCTTCTGAGCCATCTGATCGGCGGTCATGGCCGCGGCGGGAATCTCGACCATGATCCCGATGGGCATCTTCTCATCGAATGGAACGCCCTTCTTTCGCAGACTGAACTTCTCCTGCGCCACGATCTTCTTGGCCCTCTCGATTTCCGACAGCTCCGCCACCATGGGCAGGATGATCTTCAGGTTATGCAGGTAGGACGCCCTCAGAATCGCCCGAATCTGAGCCCGGAAGACCTCGGGCATGTCAAGAGTGGCGCGTACTCCTCTCCAGCCAAGCGCGGGGTTGCCTTCGGCGGGCCAGCCGCTGGTGTCGATCACCTTATCGTAACCGATATCGAAGGTGCGAACCGCCACGGTTGTGTGCGAGAACCGCTCGGCGATCTGGGCGTAGTGCTCATACTGCGTCTGCTCATCGGGAAAGTCATTGTGCTTCAGATACAGGAACTCCGAACGATACAGACCCACCGGTATATTCATCTCGGCCAGGATGTCCTCAACCGTGCCCGGCAGTGTCAGGTTGGCAGCGACTCCTACCGGGATACCATCGCGGGTTCGCGGCGGTATATGCGGCAGGCGTTTGATACGGGTGATGATTGCCGAACCTTCTCTGCGACGCTTCTTCTGATAGGCCGTCCAGTCCTTGTCGGTGGGGTTGATCAGCACCTCGCCGGCGGATCCATCGAGAATGAGCCGTTCACCTTCGGCTATCTCGCCAAGGTCATCGGCCTTGACCATGACGATCGGCATGAGGAACGAGCGTGCAATCAATGCCATGTGGGAGCTGTTGCCGCCCTCGGCGACCACAAATCCCTGTGCTCTCCTTTGGCGATAGACGAGAACATCGTTGGGGGAAAAGCTGCGTCCCACGAGGACAGTGCCGGCGGGGAACTGTTGCTCGGACTCTTTGGCATAACCGTTGAGGTTCAAGAGAATCCTGTGCGCCACGGCCTGGACATCGATCACCATCTGCCGCATGTACTCCTCGGCTGAACGGCTGAGGGGCTCGGTTGTCTGCTTCACCAGCGAATCGTAGACATAGGCGGCATCGCGCTTACCTGAGGCGATCTCCTCTTTGACCTGACGCAGGAACTCCTGGTCCTGGGCGATAAGGAGCTGGGCATCGAATATTTTGGCGATCGGTCCGCCGATTTTCTTGCCGGCAGCATCGCGCATGGCGCGCAGTTCGCGAACCGTATCCTCAACCGCCGTCTCCAGTCGATCGATTTCAGACGCCACTTTGGACGCAGGAATGCGCTTGCTGGTCACCAGCGGCACTCCGGGTGTGATCACCCGCGCCTTGCCCAGCACAATTCCGCCTGAAATGCGGACTCCCTGTATGAGACGACGACGTGAAGGCATAGCACTTTACCCGGGAATTTTTCAATCCCACGCACAACAGAGTATAATAGAGGCGGTGTTGGAGAAAAGGCAAGGAATATGTCAGTCCATTTCGCCGAACCCGGACTCGATGACCTTGACAATGGCCTCGAGAGCCTCCTGTTCATCGGGACCGTCACACTCGATCAGCAGCTCGCTGCCGTGTTCGGCAGCCAGCATCATAACGCCCATGATGGATTTGCCGTTGACGCGTAGATCGTCTTTTGTGAAGAACACCTCTGACTTATAGTGGGCGGCCGTGCTCACGAGCTGGGCCGACGGGCGGGCGTGTAGACCGAGTTTGTTGGCGATGCGGGCAGTCTGTTTGATCATAGGTAGTTGTCGGATAACATGTAGCGCTTGCCGGATACCTCGCGGACAATTCCTTTCAATTCCAGGGCCAGCAACAACTCCATAAGCTCCGGAACCGCCAGATTGGCGATGCGGGAGAGTTGATCGATCTGAAGCGGCCCGGCGCGGAAGTGGTCTATCAGGTTCTTCTCGGTAGCGGTTATATCGGGCTGGCTGCGGGCAGCCTTGACCTGAACCTGGTCGCGAAGCCGAGGCAGTGCCTCGAAAACATCCTGGACAGTGGTCAGAAGCGCCGCGCCGTGTTTGATAAGCTCATTGGTCCCTTCGCTTGAGCGCGACCGCGGCGATCCGGGCACTGCGAACAACTCCCGGTTCTGTTCGAGGGCATGAGCGGCGGTGATCAGGGCACCTGAGCGCTTGCCGGCCTGCACCACAATCGTCGCCTGCGACAGGCCGGAGATAATTCGATTGCGCTGGGGGAAGGTAGCCTTGTCCGGTCGGGTATCCGGCAGGTACTCGCTCACCAGCGCGCCCTGCGAGCGAATCCTCTCGGCCAGGCTCCGATTCGACGGCGGGTACAAGTGGTCGAGTGAGGAACCCCAGACAGCGATGGTCCTCCCCCCTGAATCCAATGCCCCCGTGTGCGCCGCCGAGTCTATTCCCTCGGCCATGCCGGAGACCACCAGCAACCCGGCCCCCACCAGGCCGGCGGCCAGTTCGCGGGCGAACGCCAACCCCTGTTCAGTGGCTCTGCGGGTGCCGACGATAGCCACCATCTGGTCGTCCGGTTCGGGAAGCTCTCCCTGCCAGAACAGCACCGGCGGCGGGCAGTTGATTTTCGCCAGCAACGTCGGGTAGTCCGCCTCACCCAGAGCGGTCACGCGCCAGCCGAGTTGCACTATGCGGCTCGCGGTCTGGCGGGCCTCGGTCAGGTCGACTGCCTGGATGCGCAAGGCAATCTCCTCGGACATCCCCTTGACTTCTGCCAATTGTGCGACCGGTGCTTCCAGAACGGCCTGCGCCGATCCGAAGGTTCGCACCAGCCGATGATACTTCGTCGGCCCGACACCATCGACGCCAAGCAGCCCCACAGTGGCTATGAGTTGTTCTTTAAGCTCGTTGTTCGTCAAGGTTTCTCTCAATAGCGTTGATGAAGCGCTCCGCTCCTGCGCGGCTGACCGCTGAAAGGTAAATATACTCCCGGGGCAGGATTTCCGAAACCGCTTTCAGATCACTTTCACTGACGGTGTCGATTTTTGTGATGACGACTATCGAGGGCCGCTTCGGCAGGCTATTATCAAACGCCTGCAGTTCCTGACGGAGTGTCTCAATTGTGCGAGGGATGTTCTCCTCATTGATATCGACAACGTACACCAGCAATCGGGTCCGCTGGATGTGTTTGAGGAACTGGTGTCCCAGCCCCTTGCCCTGCGCGGCCCCCTCGATCAGGCCGGGAATGTCCGCCATCACACACGACTTGAGTTCGCGCAACCTGACAATGCCGAGATTTGGCACCAGCGTGGTAAACGGGTAGTCTGCGATTTTGGGACGGGCGGCCGAGAAACTGGCCAGTATGGTCGATTTGCCGGCATTGGGCAGCCCCACGAGACCAACATCAGCCAGCAGCTTCAACTCCAGCGCCAGGCGGCGATGCTCGCCGGGGGTTCCCTCGGTTGCCTGTCGCGGTGCCTGATTGGTGGAGGACTTGAAATGCGTATTGCCTTTGCCGCCCCTGCCCCCTCGGGCAAGAGCCACCTGTTTGGCGGGTTGATCCATGTCGGCAACCATCTCACCTGAGTCAAGGTCGCGAATCAGCGTTCCCACCGGCACCTGCAAGATGGTGTCCTCGCCCGATTTCCCGGTCTTGAGCGCTCCCGATCCGGGCTGTCCCTTATCTGCCTTGTATTTGCTTCGATACCTGTAGTCCAGCAGCGTGCTCAGATTTTCGTTCGCCACGGCGATCACATTGCCGCCGTGTCCACCATCACCGCCATCAGGACCACCCTTGGGAATGAACTTCTCTCGGCGAAAGGACACACAGCCGTCACCGCCGCGCCCGGCGGTCACCTCGATTTCCACGTAGTCGATGAACATGAAGTCCAATATTCTGCCACCTGGCGCCGGTGTCAACGACGTAACAGCCTGTTTTTGAGTTGATTGACACGGAACTGACGTCAGTCTGAGAGCGGATGATTTCGTTTGTTTCCGTTGACTGAACCTGCGAACCGGCCTATATTCGACCCACATTGACAGAAGGATCTGTAGAGAACACATGCCGGGAATCAATCAGAGAAAACGCCAGTTTTACGAGGAGTCCTCACTCATCCTCGGAAAGGCCTGCTTCCGTATCGGCCTCAGGCCCAATTTCATCACGGCGGTGTCACTGTTGTGTGCAGTTGTCTCCGGGATATTCTTCTGGAAGGGGGAGATGCTCTGGGGGGTTTTCTGGCTTCTGATGACATCGTTCACTGACATGCTTGATGGCTCGACGGCCCGCGCCGGTAACATTGGCACGGTCTTTGGCGGTATCCTTGATCACGTCAGTGACCGCTATGGTGAATTCTTCATCCTGGCGGGAATCACACTGTCAGGGACGGTGCATCCCGCCTGGGGGCTGTTTGCGCTGTTCGGCATGCTGATAGCCAGTTACACGCGTGCCGCGGCCGAGTCGATGGGCAAGATCGAGAACTGCGCCGTCGGTATTATGGGACGTCTGGAGAAGTTCATCCTGATCATTGTCGGTTCCATCCTGCAGTACTACTTCCCTGATGGCTGGCTGCCACTGCTGGGCTGGCTGGAGCTGGCCCTGGTGGTTGTTGGTCTGACCTCGTTCATTACCTCTATCCAGCGCCTGGTCTACACCCGCAAGGTCCTGGGCGACAAGCAGGAAGTGTGACCGCGTTGCGGCAGCCTTTGGTTTCCGATGTCCGCAGAACACGCTCCTCAGGCGAGAGATCATACGAAAGAACTGGAGAATCCCGATGATAACCGCTATTGGCAACCCTGTCTTTGACTATATCGAAACCAGGAAAGTGAAGCCGGAAGGCCGGGTTATGTCCGGTTGTTCGACCAACGCTGCTCTGGCGCTGGCCAAGCTGGGTGCCCCGGCACGGCTGGTGGGAGCAGTCGGGGAGGACTTCCGCGCGCAGTTTGAAAGACAGCTCTCGGCCCTGGACGTCCAGATGGTTCTGCTCCCAAGCAGCGAGACCGGTGGCTTTTCGCTGATCTACTACGATGACTTCGGTAATCGCACTCTCGATCTTCTGGGACGCGCGGCCGACATCGACCCGATTGACCCATCATGGTACCAGGACAGCGAGGCGGTGCTGATCGGGCCTATTCTCGGTGAAGTATCGCTGGATGCCATCGCGAAGATCCGCCGCACCTTTTCGGGCCTGCTGTTCTGCGATCCACAGGGATTGCTTCGCGGCGCCGACCGGAATGGACGCATCTACCATGAGCGTGTCGACGGTATCGAGCAGAGTCTGGCCCTGTTTGACATTGTCAAGCCCAATGAGCTGGAAGCCCAGATTCTCACGGGCATCGACTGCCGCAAGGATCCCTTTGCAGCCGCCGAGATGATTCACTCGTGGGGGCCGAAGGTGGTGGTGGTCACGCTGGCCGAGCTTGGGTCGCTTGTCTTTGACGGCGATCAGTTCATCCAGATTCCGCCGTATGACATTGATCTGGTTGATGCGACCGGCGCCGGCGATACCTATATGGCCGGCTTCACGTTCGAGTATCTCAGAACCGATGGTGACCTGCGGCGCGCCGGGTGTTTCGCTTCGTGCACGTCCTCGGTGATGATCGAGTTTTCCGGTCCCGACTTTTCCATGACGGAGACCGCTGTCCGCAGGCGTCAGGAAACCCTGCTGGCACAGGAGGCGTTTCAGTTGAAAGTGGAAGCCAATCGCTGAAACGGGAGGAATAACAGTGCCGCACGATGATTCCATTTTCTTTCGCCGCGAGAGCAGGCGCTCCTATCTGGACAAGCCGGTCGACCCCGAGACGCTGCAACGGATTTACGAGAAGGTCCGCTGGTCACCTTCGTGCAACAACAACCAGCCCTGGCGCATGGTGTTCGTGGCCCGGGGGGGGATACACCATCGGGCGTTCGCCGAGGCTCTGGCCGATGGGAACCAGTGGGCGGCAGCAGCACCGATACTGATTGCCGTGTGTGGCCGGCGCGCGGATGACTACTCCCGTGAAGACAATCCGGTCGAGTACTACCAGTTCGACTGCGGCCTGGCGACGATGTCGCTGCTGCTGGCGGCCGTCGACGAGGGCCTCATGGCGCACCCTATGGCTGGCTACAGTGCCCCTAAGGTGAAAGCAGCCCTGGAAATCCCCGAAGATTTCGAGGTACTGTGTGTGGTGAGCCTCGGCTACAAGGGACCGCTTGAGTCACTCGATGACATCACGCGCAAGAAGGACGAATCGCCGCGTACGCGCAAGCCGCAAGGCGAGGTTATCTGTGAAGGGCTGTGGAAGTTCTGAGCGGACGGACGACTACCCGCGGATACCATCGAACAGAAGACTGATCATCAGATCATCGATCTGCTGGCGCGGCGCCGGACGACCCGAAAACTGGTGGGCCAGCAGGGCGCTGATGATAGCCGAGACAATGTAGCCGGTTAGCTGAATGTCGAAATCACGACGAATCTCACCACTGGTCTCACCCTGCTGTATGATCTCCTGCACATAAGCATGCAGATGCCGCTCTATATCCAGTCCCTCCAGCGCCACCTGCGAGTGATGCACGGCGTGCGTCAGAAACAGGTAGAAGCGCTGCTCGGTCTGGTGCAGGCGCGAGTTGACTACCAGCGCCTGGTACAGGTATAGCAAGCGCTGGCGTGCCGTCCCGCCGGGGTCGTGCTGACGGATTTCCTCGCTGAGCAACTCCACATAGTCGTCGAAGATCAGAACGACGAATTCCAGCAGATGGCTTTTGGACGGGAAATACTGGAAGAACGACCCCTTGGAAATCCCGGCTTCCTGGCAGTAGTGGTCGATCGACAGCCCATCGTGGCCATATTCTGCGAACAGGGCCAGCGCCACCCGATACAGACGTGATTTCTTGTCGGGAGTCAGTCGACGAAAGGTGTCGCTGACAACGCCGTTTCGCACCAGTCGGGCGACCAGGTTCTCGTCGATAGGGACCAGGTCTGATTGTGTCATAATACCAGTACTGTATATTATACGACCGAATGGTCGTAATATGTAAACTATTTATTCAATTAGCAAGTAGTTCCTGTCTTAGTATTTGCCCCCCGGAGGGACACCCGATATATTCGGCCAGCACAACGACAAGAAGTCATCCTGCCTGAGGCGGGATTGAAAACGGAAGGAAGACTATGCCCAAAGTTCGTGTAGCCATTATCGGAGTCGGCAACTGCGCCTCATCGCTGGTGCAGGGGGTCGAGTATTACAAGAAAGCTGCTGAGGATGATCTGATTCCCGGCCTGATGCATGTAAATCTTGGCGGATACCACATTCGGGACGTTGAGTTCTCGGCGGCGATTGATATCGACAAGAACAAGGTTGGCAAGGATCTTTCGGAGGCCATCTTCACTCCGCCGAATAACACCTACAAGTTCTGTGATGTCCCGAAGTCCGGCATCACTGTGCAGCGCGGAATGACTCACGATGGCCTGGGGTACTACCTGTCGCAGATCATCGAGAAGGCGCCCGGTGACACGGTGGACATCGTCAAGCTGCTCAAGGATACCAGGACAGATGTGGTTGTCAACTACCTGCCGGTCGGCAGCGAGGAGGCGACCAAGTGGTATGTCGAGCAGATTCTGGATGCCGGTTGCGGCTTTGTGAACTGCATTCCGGTCTTCATTGCCCGGGAGAAGTACTGGCAGCGGCGGTTCGAGGAGCGTGGTCTGCCGGTGATCGGTGATGACATCAAGTCTCAGGTCGGCGCCACGATCACCCACCGCGTGCTGACCCGTCTGTTCCAGGAGCGCGGGGTGCGTCTGGAGCGCACCAGTCAGCTCAATGTGGGTGGCAATACCGACTTTTTGAACATGCTGGAGCGTTCGCGGCTTGAGTCCAAGAAGATCTCCAAGACCAATGCTGTCACCTCGCAGTTGCCGTACGATATGGGTGCGGGCAACTGCCATATCGGCCCCTCGGACTATGTCGAGTGGCTGTCGGATCGCAAGTGGGCCTATATCCGCATGGAGGGACGGACATTTGGGGATGTCCCGCTGAATGTGGAAATGAAGCTCGAGGTCTGGGACAGCCCCAATTCGGCTGGCGTGGTGATCGACGCTATCCGCTGCTGCAAGCTCGGTCTGGACAATGGGCTAAAGGGTGCTTTGATAGCCCCCTCGGCCTATTTCAAGAAATCGCCGCCGGTGCAGTTCACCGATTACGAGGCGCGCGCCATGACCGAGGAATTCATCCAGCAGTATGGCCGAAAGGATGCCGCCAGGGCTACGCGCACGAAGCAGGCGGCCAAAGCGCCTGAGAAGAAAACCGTCAGCAAACCGCGCAGCAGAACCGCCGGCGTGAAGTCCGGTGCCGGCGGCAAACGGGTCGTGCGCAAGAAGAAATAAAATAGTTTCTCCGGAATTCCTGTTTTACTAAGTTAACCGGCGGCTGACCACCGCCGGTTTCTTCGTATTATCAAGGTCGTAATCGTTGGTCAGGCGACAGAAAGGAAGCAGGCTGGTGCCCCGCACACCCCGACGCAGGAAGAAGCTCTTTGTCACGTTCGAGGGAATCGATGGTTGCGGCAAGAGTACTCAGGCCATGCTGGCATCGCAACTGCTCACCCGGAAGCACTATCAGGTGAAACTGCTCCGCGAGCCGGGATCGACCCCGGTAGCCGAACGGATTCGCGCCATTCTGCTCGACAACACCTCCAGCCTGGCTGACACGACGGAGCTACTGCTGTATGAGGCCGCCAGAGCCGAGTTGGTCACCCGCGAAATCGTCCCCGCGCTCAGGGCACAGCAGATCGTGCTGTGCGACCGGTTCTATGACTCCACGGCTGCCTATCAGGGCTACGGTCGCAAGCTGGACCTGCGCATGGTCCGGAGCCTGCACCGCGTGGCCGTCGGCGACCTCAAGCCCGATCTCACATTCCTTTTCGACGTTGATCTCGACACGGCCCTGTCCCGCCTCGGGAAGAATCCCGATCGGCTTGAGTCTGAATCGCGGGCCTTCTTCAGGCGCGTGCGACAGGGGTTCCTTGAGATCGCACGCAAGGAGCGCCGACGCGTCAAGGTCATCGATGCCACCGCTGCAATCGACGAAATCTTCGAGGAAGTGAAACGTTACCTGGCCCGGCGGGTAGACCTGATATGAACGACACCGCCGAGAAGACGTTCCTGATCAGCCGCCGTACAGTGGTGTGGTCGCTGGCGATCATGGCCCTGATGGTGGTTGTCGCCGGGGGCATGGCCGTGTATGTCCTTTCCGATCCCGGCATCCAGGATGCCATCACACTGCGCCGCGCGGCGCTGTATCTGGCCGATGTCTATCCGGCTGACCTGAATACAGAGAGTATTGTAGCACGCGGCCGTGAGGCCATGTTCGGTCAGCTCGATCGCTATTCAACCTACATCTCGCATCCGGAGATGCGGCAGCGTCAGGAGGAACTGACGGGCGGCTACCATGGGATTGGAGTGACGGTTGTCAGTCACGATTTCGGACTGCTGGTTATGTCGGTGCGCGAGAACGGTCCTGCCGCCGAGGCTGCAGTTCTTCCCGGAGACGTTATTGTCAGGGCCGACAACGTTTCGCTGGCCGGTCTGCCTATTACGGCGGCCTCGTCCCTGCTGCGCGGTCCAGAGGGCACCGAGGTTCGGCTGGGCATTTATCGGGAGACCACCGATGACACCACTACCGTCACCATTCGACGGCGACGAATCGAGCTGCTGCACATTCCCTTTGCAGGGTATACGCAAGACAGCATCCTGTACATTCGCCTGCTGGATTTCCAGGCCGGTGCGGCCGATGATGTCAGGGCGGCTCTCGATTCTCTGGTCACCGAGGCGGCACGGCCCCGCGCCATGATCCTCGATCTGCGGGGTAACCCCGGAGGGCTGATGAACGAGGCCTTCGAGACGGCCAATTTGTTCCTTGAGAAGGGTGCTTTCATTGTCGGTACGGACGGCCGTTCGCGGTGGAACGAATACGCCTGGTACGCCCGAGGCCGACAGCGGGCCCCGCAGGTGCCGATGGCGGTACTGGTTGACCGGGGATCGGCCTCAGCGGCGGAGATTGTCGCCGGCGCCCTCAGGTACAATGACCGGGCTATTCTCGTGGGGGATACGACTTTCGGCAAGGGCCTTGTCCAGGGTTTCTGGGAGTTTCCCGGCGGAGACGGGCTGCGACTGACTACCTCTCGGTACTACTTTGCCGGCGGGGTGTTCCTGAATGACTTCGACACCATGCTCTCCCATACCGGACGTGGTCTTGTCCCCGATCACATAATACGGGTGGACGATGGCGGACGATTCGGCCGGGAGATAGACAACTCCCTGCTGCTGCAGCGCTTTGTCGGGCTCCACTTGGATGATTTGGTCGATGCCTGGCAGGCGGATTCACTGGACCATGTTTGGGTGGAGCGCTTTGCCATGTTTGCTTATGGCGAGGGTTTCTCCTATGAGAGCCCGGTGACGGCCGCTGTCGAGCGGTTCAGCAATGTGGTTGCCGTCGAGCAGGCCGATGTCTCTTTGGCGACGATAGCATCCAGGCTGGGTGATCGCTCTCGTCTGCTGGACAACCAGCTCTGGTTTCTGTATGCTGACCATATCCTCGACCGCCTGGAACGAGCTGTGGTTGAGCGGCATTTGGGCATGTACGAAACCTATCGCCGCATCATTGTGCCGCGACGAAGTGACATCCGGCTGGCTGCCGGGTTATTACTGCACAAGGACGGGCCCGGCCAGACCTGAGGGAGTGATCTCGCAAACGTGTGAGTAACAGGCATGATTGAAGAGACCAACATGACACCATCGGTCAGAAATCTTGTCGTCTTCTGCGATTTCGATGGCACGGTCAGCCAACGCGATATTGGCTACCATTTTTTCCTGCACTTCTCTGGCGGTGAGACCCTGAAGCTGATTCCTGACTGGAAGTCGGGTCGGCTGAGCAGCCGTGAGTGTCTGACCCGGGAGGCCGAAATGAGCCGGGTGAATCCCGAGCAGATTCAACCGTTCTTGGAGGACTTCGATATCAGCCCGGGCTTCGTGGAGTTCGTCGCGCTGTGCGAGCACAACCGTGTTCCGCTCTCGATCATATCGGACGGGCTGGATATCTACATCTCGTGGCTGCTGCGTCGCCATCATCTGGAACGAGTGCCGGTGATGTCAAACAAGGCGGTGCTCAACTCAGGCCGCATCACGCTGGAGTTTCCGTTTGACAACGGCGCCTGCACTCGATGCGGCAACTGCAAGGGACAGCGAATCCGCGACTATCGCAAAGAGCATCCCGACGTGACGGTGGTCTTCGTGGGCGACGGTATGTCTGACCTGTGCGCCATTGGTGAAGCAGACATCCTGTTTGCCAAAAAAGACCTTGAGAAACACTGCCGCTCCCACAATATTGACTTTGTTGCGTATCACCACTTTCCCGATGTAGCACACTGGCTGCTTACACGGGGGTACCTGCATGAGTGAGGCTGTTCTTTTCAATGCATGTGATGGAGGTTTGAAGGAAGCGATATGAAAGCGATTATCATGGCCGGTGGATTCGGGACGCGACTGCGCCCGCTGACGATAAACATTCCCAAGCCGATGGTGTCAATTGGCAACCTGCCCATGATGGAGCACGTGGTGTCACTGCTGAAGCAGCACAACATCACGGATATCACCTCGCTTTTGTACTTCCAGTCAGACACTATCCGCAAGTACTTCAAGGACGGCAGCGCGTTCGGAGTCGACATGAAGTACGCCAAGCCGGATAACGACTATGGCACGGCTGGTGCCGTACGCTATGCCCTGGGCGATGCCGAAGAGCCGGTGCTGGTCATTTCCGGCGATCTGTTGACTGACTTCGATCTCACCGCAGCCATTGCCTGGCACAATGAAAAGCAGTCTGAGGCCACCCTGCTCTTGACACGCATGGAGAATCCACTCGCGTATGGTATTGTCATTACCGACAAGGATGGGCGCATTGTCCGCTTTCTCGAAAAGCCAACCTGGGGAGAGGCCTTCAGCGACACTATCAACACCGGTATCTACATCCTGCAACCCGAAGCAGCGAACCTGATCCCGCCGCAGACCAGCTTCGATTTTTCACAAAACCTCTTTCCCCTTATGCTGCAGAAGCAAATGCGGCTGTATGGGATGATTACCGAGGGGTACTGGAAGGATGTGGGCAATGTCGATGAATACCGCCGCGCACACCGTTCCCTTTTCGAGGGCGAACTGAAGCTCAACCTTAAGGCCGAGCCGAAGCAGGTTGGTGAAGCCACCGTGTATGTCGCTAAGAATGTCAATGTCGGCGACAATGTCGAGTTCTCCGGCATGGTAGTGCTGGGCAGCGATGCGTTTGTCGAATCGGGCGCCCATTTGTCGAATTGCGCCATCGGCGCCCGTTCGCGGATCGGCGCCGGCAGTGAGATTCGCAGTTCCGTGATCTGGTCGGACTGCTCTGTTGGTCGTGAGTGCAACATGAGCAACGCCATCGTATGTAACCGCAGCCGGCTGGGTGACAATGTCGAACTGCTTGATGACGTCATCGTGTCGGATGACTGTGAGATCGGCGATGGCGCCACCGTGAAGGCCAACTGCAAGATATGGCCGGCCAAGAAGGTCGATTCCGGCGCGACAGTATCTACGTCTATGGTCTGGGGCGAAAAGTGGAACCGTGAATTGTTCACCGACTCGAAGATCTCCGGGCTTGCGCTGACCGAGCTGACCCCGGAGATGTGTGTCAAGGTCGGAGCTGCCTTCGGTGCCTTCCTGGGCAAGGGTGCGGCGGTGCTTACCAGCCGCGATGCCTCCGATACCTCCCGCCTGCTCAAGCGCGGCTTGATCTCAGGACTGCTGGGTGCCGGGGTCGATATCAGCGATCTGGAAACCATGCCGATCCCGGTCGTGCGCTATGGTCTGCGACGCGGTGAGTATGCCGCCGGCATTTATGTCCGACACAACCCTGATGATTACCGGTTGATCGATGTCATCTTCATCGACGGCTCCGGTCTGGATCTGCCGACTTCCAAAACCAAGAAGATCGAGCGACTGTATTCCGGCGAGGACTTCGAGCGTGCCTCGCTGGAGGAGATCGGCCACCTGGACATGCCCCAGCACGTTCTGGAGGACTATCGCGAGGAATTCCTGGCCGAAATAGACCACGAGCTTATCCGCCAGGCCGGTTTCAAGGTGATCGTGGATCACTCCAACGGTTCCTCGGCGCAGATCTTCCCTGACCTGTTCAGCCAGCTGGGCATCTCGGCTGTGGAATTGAATGCCAACCTCGATCCCCGTCGTTTCTCGTTACCCCCCAGTGAACGCACCCAGGCGATCGTGCAGTTGTCCAAGATCGTCACCTCTCTGGATGCTGATGTCGGTTTGAAGCTCAACCCTGCGGCCGAGAAGCTCACCGTGATAGACGAGAACGGCCAACCTGTGGACTCTCAGTTGCTGTTGTTGATAACTACGGATCTGTTTCTGGAGACACGTTCGGTCAAGCGCATCGCTGTGCCGGTTGGCGCATCAATGGGCGTCGAGGAGATCGCCCGCGAGAAGGGCGTGGAGGTGGTTCGCGTCGCCAACGATCATCTGGCCATGATGGAGATCAAGCGCCGCGGCGAGGTCGACTATGTCGGCGGCACCCGGGGCGGATTTATCTTTCCCGGATTCCAGATGGGGGCTGATGCCATGCTGGCCGCCGTCAAGCTGCTGGAGATGCTGGCCCAGACAAGGTCGCGATTTGGTACGCGCCGCCGGCGTTTTGACCACTTCATTCGTGCGTCGGCTTCGGTTCCCTGCCCCTGGTCGAAGAAGGGGATGGTCATGCGCAAGCTGATAACCGGCACCGAGCACAAGGAGCGGCAGCTCATCGATGGTGTCAGGGTTTTCGAGAACGGCGGCTGGGTGCTGATCACGCCCGATCGACTGACCGCAGCATTCAACATCCTGGCTGAATCGCGGTCCGAGCAGGAGACCACCAAACTGATCCAGCACTACCGCCGGGTGGTCGAGGAAGCGCAACTGGCATAGGGCCGTTGTGGTCTCGCCGCGCATCTGACACACCCTTTCTGACGAGACGAGCACTCGAATGAACATTCGCAGGCGCGATCCCCCTCGTTCTGACCGGGCATCCACCGGTGCTCGGCCTTCGCTCGCATTTTCTTCCATTCGATATTCTGCTGTGTGACCGCTAAACTAATCCGACGGCATGCCGACTACCTATCTATAGTGTGTGATGTGCATTTGTTGCACAGACCGTGCGGCCGTTCGCCGGCGACCACAGCGGATGATCGCATCGGCCGTCTGCAGCAACCGTGCGGTGGGCACGGAGAATGGCCGGTCAACCCAACCGGGGAAGGGAATGCCAATGTCAGGGCAACTGCGATATGGAAGTCGAGTAGCGCTTGCGGTCGGTGCGGCGGTTGTGGTTCTGGGCCTGGTGGCCTATCACTTCCATTCGCACTTTGAGGACTTCAGACTGCATGTTGAGCAGGCCTCGCAGTTGAAGGCCTCACATCAGCAGATGGCCCAGGTCGTTGTCGGGCAAAGCCAATGGAATGCCGCGCTGTCACAAGCAATGCACGGCGCTCCGGACATGGTCGCCGCCGCCATCGGCTCGCTGGGAGACCCGCCGGTGAAGCCGTGGTCGCGTACCCCGATGGCGCGTCGAAGTGGTACGGCCTCATTCGATGCACACCTCCGGAAGGTCACTACGCAGCTTGACGCGCTGGACAATGCGCTGGCTGCGTTCCGCACGGGGGGCAATCACCTGCCCGCTGAGACAGCACGCGAACTGACAGACAGGTGGATGCAGCATCTGACGTGGATTGACAGCTTGTCACGATCGGTGGAGTTGAAACAGCCCTTTGCTTCTCCGGTCAGGCTCGAGGCAACCGCCTTCGGGCGCTGGTACACCAGCTATCGCTCACCGCATCCTGAATACGACGATATCCTTGAACTGTGGCGGGAGCCATTGCTGGCCCTTCATGACGCGGCCGGACGCATTGTCGAATCCCAGAACGAGCGTCGTTTCGCGAAGGCTTCACGCCATTTCGAGGAAGAGGCCATAGCGGCGATCGATCGCCTGCACGAGGTCTACAAGCGCACGACCGACTGGATCGCCCACGCTGAAGGCCGCCAACAGGCCGAATTAGAGTCCCAGGTTGCGGCCACTCTTGACGCGGCTGCAAAGCTTCAACAGACGATTGAGTCCGTTCGTGTTGATCTGTTCTCGCAGGCCGAGCAGGCGGCGCTTCTGATTGCCGATGTCACCGAAGGTGTTTATCTCTGGGCGCTGCTACTGGCCACTCTGGCGCTCATTACGGGCGCTGCGGCGATGTCGTTTGTGATGCGAAGCAACCGTCGCTCCATTGCAGCCACGACCGAGTTTGTCCGACGCGTCGGGCGCGATCTCGGTCAGTACGCGTCGGTCCTCGGGGCGTTTGTCAAGGGTGACCTGGCGGTGGAGGTTCCCCGCGCCGACTACAGGCGTGTCGAACTCGACAACACCCCGGAAGCGCGGGAGTTGGCAGCAGCCATGCAGGAAATGGGGCATAGCAGCGAGAAGACAGCGGTACTGCTGCGTGATCTGCGTGGCCGGCTCGATTCGGTAATCCAGGAGATAGGCCACAGCGCGCGTGACCTGACCAGTGCAGCCGGCCAACTCCGGGCATGCACCTCTGACACCCGCCAGACAGAAACAAGTCAAACAGATATGCTCAAAGCCGTCATGGAGACGGTCAGCACCGTCAGCGCCCATGCGATGTCCGTGCATACCAATGCCGATCAGGCCAGCCAAGCCGCCCGACAGGCGTCCGAGACGGCTCAAATGGGGGGCGAAATCGTTCAGGGCACGATTGCCGGAATCCAGAGTATCGCCGATGTGGTGCGTCAGTCAGCCGGGTCCATTGGCGAACTGGCCCAGTCAGCCCAGCAGATTGGTCAGATAATCGAGGTGATAGACGACATAGCCGACCAGACCAACCTGCTTGCTCTGAATGCCGCGATAGAGGCCGCCCGTGCCGGTGAGCAGGGGCGCGGCTTCGCGGTCGTCGCGGACGAGGTCCGCAAACTGGCCGAACGCACCGGCGAGGCAACCAAGCAGATTCATGAGATGATCGGACACATTCAGAGCCGGACAACCGAGGCGGTCAAGAGCATGAAGTCGGGGGATGAGAGGGTGACGGATGGCCGCGAGATGGCAGACCAGGCCGGCACGAGTCTTACCGAAATCATGACCAGTTCAGCGCAGGTGCTTGGCATCATCAAGGAGATTGCGTCCGTTTCACAGCAACAGTCTGGTGTTACCGACAATCTGCAGCAACAGCTCCAACAGCTTTCGGCGGGTATAGAGCAGTCGCAGACCGATGCGCGACGCGCCTTCGCAGCGGCCGAAGACCTTTCGCACCGGGCCGAGCAGATGCAGGTTCTGGCCCGGCAGTTCAAGACCCGTCACTCTCGCGACGGTGTACCGGTTTTCGTTCGCGAGGAGATCACGAAGTACATCTCCAAGGGGAATCGGGTGCTCGACAAGGAGCTGGCCGCTTCGGCCTTCTATGCCGTAAGCCCCGCAGACAGCCGCGCCGGGCGATGGTACTACGATGAGGGCATGACCGCTTTCGGGCACATGAGTGAATTCAAGGCCCTGGCGCCACTGCTGACCGGCGTCTTCGAAAACATGAATGGGGCGATCGAGTGCTTCACGCACGGGCAGATGTCTCGCGCCGCGCAGCTTCGCAAAGAAGCCAACAAAAGCGCGGAGCAGCTTCTTGCCAAAATGGACGCGCTTGAGGAAGCCCTGGCCATGATCACGGTCTTTGGTGAATGAGAGAGGCCTGCCAAGCCGATGACCGCCCCGCCACAGACGTGCCCGTCATCGCAGCAGTGATTTGATGCGCGTTATGTCTGAATTGGCCTGCAGATAGTCTTCGGGGCTGCCGATGTCCAACCAGTAGCCATCGAAGGGATAGGCATTGATAGGCTGCTCGGTGTCCAGTAGCTCCCGCATCAGGTCATCGAACCCATACGCACGTTCACCGGGAACCAGCTTCAGCACCGACCGGCTGAAGACATAAATGCCCATGCTCACCGTGAAATTCAGTCTCGGTTTCTCCCTGAATCCGACCACCCGCTGCTCATCGTCGAGCACCAGTACGCCGTACTCGACGGGGTGAGAGCGATGCTTGACGGCCACCGTTACCTGTGCCGGATGTGCCATGTGGTAGTCGTAGAGTTTCTTCAGGTCCAAATCGGTGAGAATGTCACCGTTGGCCACCAAAAAGTGCTCCGGGAGTCCGGTCATGCGCGCGATCGGCGCAACTGTCGACAACGGTGTGTCCTCATGCCAGTAAATCAACTCCAGACCGAAACGCTCACCCTGGCCGAGGGTCTGCTCGATCATCGGCGCCAGATGATTGACGGCCAGATGTACCCGTGTCACTCCCGCCTTGTGCATCCGGTTGAGCAGGACTTCGACCACCGGTACGCCGCCAACGGACACCAGCGGCTTGGGAATATCATGGGTGTAGGGCTGCAGACGGCTGCCTTTGCCGCCGGCAAGAATGACCGCTTCCATCGTTTGCTGGTCCCTTTCAGCTCATGATGCGGCGCTATGAGTTCACGTACCGTCGGTTGTAAGGATCCGACACTACCCCGGACTTCACTGCGCTGACGATCTCGCGAAGGCCGTCATCAACGCTCACGCGCGACTGATAGCCTACGGCATCGGCGATCCGGTCGAAGCGCACCCGATAATCGCGCGGGTCCTCGTCCTTCTCGACGAAGGACACCAGTGACTCACAGTCCGGAAGATGCTTTTTCAGCTTCTCGATCAGGTCCTGCTTGCGGTAGTTCTCGTCATTGGCACCTACATTGAAGGCCCTGTATGCCACCACATCGGCAGGAGCCAGAAGGGTCAGTTCAATCGCCCGTGCAATGTCAATGGTATGGCAATACGGTCGCCAGAACTGCCTGCCATAGACCTCCAGTGGGCTGTTCAGGGCCAGATCGCGGGCAAACTGATTGACCGTCAGATCAAACCGGGGGCGCGGCGACAACCCGAAGGCCGTGGCAAAGCGAAGGCATGTGGGCGCCATCGACGCGACGTCAAGCTGCAGAAGGTATCGCTCAAACTCCACCTTGAGCAGGGCATACAACGACACGGGATTTAAGGGTGAGTCTTCGTCGACCCAGCCGTCCTCACTGTCCATGCGACCGTAATTGCTGCAGGTCGATGCAAAAACGAACCGTGCGACGCCTGCGTCCACAGCCTGAGCGCAGACCCGGTGTGCCCCCTCGCGGTTCACGTCGGCTGCCACCTGCGGGTTGGCGGCACAGGCAGGGTCGCCGACTATGGCCGCCAGATGCACGACCGCTGAAACTCCTTCGAGGGCGCGAGCGACATCGTGGTCCTTGCGAATATCGCCGACCATCACCTCAAGCGACGGGTGGTGCCACACTCCCAGAAGCGACTGGCCACCAAAGAGCATACTGTCCAGCACTCGTACCCGCCAATTGCGAGCCAGCAACCGATGTGTCAGGACCGAACCGAGATAGCCTGCCCCACCAACAATCAGCACCCGCGTTTCGTGGTCTGGTAGCATTCAGCGTCTCCCCGCTGCGTCACAGCCTGGCCAGAATGGTTCTCGCCTCGTCCAGTCGCTCACCCCAGAGGCCAAGGTTGATCGCTTTGCGCAGGTTCTCTGCCGCATCCGCCCGGCGCAGTTCGGCGCCCGCCTTTCCGGCCCAATAGTAGGGAAGGAAATGGTCGCGATACTCAGCTATACCCTTGTTGGCTTCACCCAGACACAGGTCGTAGCGACCGGTGTGGTAGTAAACATAACAGAGGTTCACGCGCGAGTTGAAATCCGACTCGTACCCAAACATCGCCATGCGAGCCATATCGCCGGCCCGAACCGGGTCCTGGCCGGTCTCGGCAAGCATACGCGAGTAACAGGTCAGCACGAAGGGATGATCGCGATGCCTTGCCAGCAGGTCCTCGAAGCGCCCTGCGGCGCCTTTCACATCGCCATCCAGATAGGCCGCGAAGGCCTGCATTGCGTGCGGCCGGGGGTCATTTGCATCAATCCTCGACGCCTGAGTCGCCAGATCCCGCAGTCGGTCCGCGTTCCTGTCCTGCGCCGCGATGACCGCGGAGAACATCAATGCCTCGACATTGTCTTCATTCAGTTGCGCGGCAAGAGTGGCGAGCTGCATGGTGTGCGACGGGAACCCGTGACGCTCCAGGACAAACTGCATCTGGTGCCAGTGGCGAAGATCCCCTCGAACCTGGGGAATGCTCTGGCTGAAAAGCCGCATGGCCTGGTCGGCCTGTTTGTTCTCCACGAGAACGATGCTCCTGAGCACGGCCATGGCCGGGTAACGTTGCGCTAACCGGGAGTGCTGGTCGAAGAGCTTCAGGGCCTTGTCGAACTGCCGCTGTTCACGATACAGGTCCACCAATCCTTCAAACGCCGGGCGATACCATTCATCCTTTGCCAGTGCCTCGCGATAGTAAGTGATGGCCCGGTCAGTGCCGATTGTGTCGTGGTTTCTCGCAATCTGCGCCATGCCGGTCAGCCAGACCGGGCTGGTCTTGTGGAATCGGTACAGCGTCTCCAGTTGCTTGAATCCCTGATCAAACCGCCCCGTCTTGAACAACAGCTCCGTATGAGTCAGACGGACCTCCGGCAAACTGGCCTGCTGGCCACGAATAAGCTGAATGTACTCCAGACCGCTCATTTGCTCGCCATGCTGCGCGGCCGGGAAGGCTATTTGCCATGCCATGATGCGCTTGAAGTCATCCGAGAAATCCCGTTGAGACAGAAACCTTGTCAACGAGGCTGCGCTCTCCTCGATGGTGAGGATGTTGCGAGACACAGCGTCCGAAAGCAGTTCGTACATCAGGCGAGTCAGGTTCAATGGCACCCAGCCCGCCAGCTCTGTCAGCGCCTCCTTCGCTTCAGCGGCCCGGTCTGCAGCGATGCTCATCTGTAACCTGAGCACTGCAATGAGTGTCGGCGGTCGATTCAGCGACTCAAGTGAGTCGATCAATCGCCCGGACTCCCAGAAATAGCCCACCCGCAGCAGGCGCTGGAAGTGGTCGTTCAGAAACACATCATCGGGGTCCTTACTCGGAAGGCTCCGACGACTGAGAGCTACGGAGGAATCGATCAGACCTAATGCCTCAAGATAGTCGGCGGCCTGACGGTGCCACAGGGGGGTGCTTCCCTTTGTGGCAAGGATCGGTGATGCTACTGCTTCGGCCGAGTCAAACCTGGCCTCGCCGACCATGGCCTCTGCCCGCACCAGTTGTGCCACGGCCTTGTCCAACCCCAGCCGGACGGCATCATCTGCAAGGGAGCGTGCCCTGCCCCTGTCGCCATGGCGCAAATGCATCCGCGCTACCAGCAGGTGGGCGTCCGGATCCTCTTTGCGGATGTCAGCACACGAGTGGGCACGGTTGAGTGCCTCAGTACCATCTCCGAGCCGGTCGAGTATCCGCGCAGCCGACTCGAATGCCGGCGCGAACAGAGGATCCCTGCTGTTAATGAATACGTACTGATGCAGGGCGTCATAGATCAGCCCCTGGGCCTCGATACTTCGAGCCAGCTGGTAACGAATTTCACTCGACCCGGGATTGTCCGCCAGAGCCTTCTCAAGCTCCTTCTGAGCCAGCACAACCTCGTGTTGATCGATGTCCGTGCGGGCCCTTTCGACAACGGATTCGGGGCTGTCGGAGGATGAGCAGGCGAGTACAAAGCTCAGCAGCAATATGGATACGACCGGATGATAACGTTTCATGTCCTTCTACCTGTTTGTATTAACCATAAACGCGGCAACCCGTTATTGGACCCTGCCGACGTGATCGTTGACAAAGAAATACGAACCTGCCCGTTTTACAAGTAACAAAGGCCACATTTCCAGAATGTCGAGTGCAAGCAAATTTCATGCGCACTTTTCGAAAAACTTGTTGAAACACCCGCACCGCTCATCTATATTGAGGCTGTATGGAGCAATTGGTCAGCGAAAACCTGCAGAAATTCTATCGTCGACGGGCTGTAGTCGATGGCGTGACAGTATCTGTGAATCCGGGGGAAGTCGTTGGTTTGCTTGGACCTAACGGTGCCGGAAAGACCACGACCTTCTACATGATCATTGGTTTCATCCGGCCTGATGGCGGCAAGGTGTTTCTTGGCGAACGAAGTATCGGGCATTTGCCGATGTACCGTCGGGCATCGCTGGGAATCGGTTACCTGGCGCAGGAAGCCTCGGTTTTCCGGAAGATGACGGTCGAGGATAACATCATGTCAATCCTGCAGTTCCGGCGGATGAAACGTTCCGATCGCAAGAAGCGGCTGGAGCAGTTGCTCAACGAACTGGATATTGCACATTTGCGGAAGAACAGGGCGTATACTCTGTCAGGAGGGGAGCGCCGAAGGGTCGAGATTACGCGGGCACTGGTGAATGAGCCGAAATTCATGCTTCTGGACGAGCCGTTTGCAGGAATCGATCCGATCGCCGTCGAGGATATCCAGAAGATCATCGCTCGGCTGACCGAACAGGGTCTGGGCGTGCTGATCACCGATCACAATGTGCGCGAAACGCTGTCTATCTGTGATCGGGCCTATATTATGTGCGATGGCCGAATCCTGAAGTCGGGCAACGCCGAATACCTGGCCAACGATCCTGAGGCGCGCAAGATTTACCTGGGCGAGAAATTCCGCCTGAACTGAGTTCACCCAGAATCCGCCCGGGTTTGTGTAAGTATTGAACGAAGTGGCCGCGATTCGTGGATGAGTGCCGGCAAGCCTCCGATAATGGGGGTAACAGGCGGCGCACACACGACAATGGGCGCCACAGCACCAAACCGTGACTGACGGCGAGATCACTATATGAAGTTAGGCTTGAATCAGGGACTTAAGATCTCTCAGCAACTGAAGCTGGCGCCGCAGCTTATTCAGTCTCTGAACCTGCTGCAGATGCCGGCTCTGAAGCTGGAGCAGAAGTTACGCGAAGAACTGACCATGAATCCTATGCTCGAGGAGATCGACGACCCCGAGCAGGAGCAGTCCGATGAATCGGAAATGGACCTGGTCAAGGAAGAGACCAAGGAGAAGGAAGAGGTCGACTGGGATGAGTATCTTTTCGATGATGAGGAAGGATACAAAGTCAGAGAACCTCGCGAGTCCCAGGAAGATCGTCTGGAAGGTACCGCTACTCGCGCCGAGACTCTCTATGATTACCTGCGCGAGCAGTTGATGCTGCTCAGGCTGTCGGATGAGGAGACCATGATAGGCGAGTATATCATCGGCAACGTTGGTCCCGACGGCTATCTGGCTATCAGTGTCCCGGAGATGGCTGACGAACTGGGAATTGAGGCCTCTCGAATCGAGGAGGTGCTCAAGAAGATCCAGCGTTTCGATCCTACGGGGGTGGCCGCCCGGGATCTTCGGGAGTCATTGCTGATCCAGCTTGAAGAGAAAGGCCTCAAGGGGTCGCTGGCGTGGCGCATTGTCGATGAACACCTGTTTGATCTTGACCGCAAGTCGATTCAGCAGGTGGCCAAGCTCATGGGCATCACTCCGGAGCGGGCGCAGGATGCCATGGAGGTCATCAAGAGCCTCTCTCCCACACCGGCGCAGGGTCGTTTTGATCCGGGGGCCATGCCGGTTGTTCCTGACCTGATAGTCGAGCGCTTCGGCGACCAGATAGTCGTGGCCCACAACGACAGCTACCTCCCCCGCCTGCGAATCAGCCCCCACTATCGCGATCTGGCCAGGCGAGGCAGCGATTCCTCCAAGGATACCAAGGACTACATCCACCAGAAGCTTGAGCACGCCCGGTGGTTGCTCAATGCCATCAATCAGCGTCGCAGCACCATGATCCGCGTGATGGAGGCTATTGTCGATGCCCAGCGGGAGTTCTTCGAGAAGGGCACCGAGTACCTCAAGCCATTGATCATGGAGGATATCGCCCAGGTAGTCGAGATGAACGTGGCGACCATTAGTCGCGTCTCAAAAGAGAAGTATGTTCAAACCCCGTTCGGGGTATATGAGATTAAGCACTTTTTCAACTCCGGTATCAGCCGTGAGGACGGCGAAGATCTGTCCAAGCACCGGGTCAAGCAGCGCATAGAAGAAATTATTGCCAATGAACCTCCCGACAAACCGTATTCCGATCAGGAAATACACAAACGGCTCAAGGCGGAGGGGATTCAACTGGCCCGGCGGACTGTGACCAAGTACCGTGAAGAGTTGAGAATCCAGCCGGCCCGACTGCGCAAACGGGTGTCCTGACAACCGATAAGCGGTGGGAATCGGAAGCCGATCGAGGGGATACCGTTCGCCGGGGATGCCCACTCCGTGTTGCATCGGCCGTATCATCACAGCCTTATCAGACCGGAAAACCACCGATTTTCGCCGGCGGCTGCCATTTTTGTTGCATCGCCGGATGCGACTAAGCAAACTTACACCTGAGAATGGCGTACAATTAGCAAGAGGTAATGCTTTCCCACCCGAAAGGAGTAGCTGCCAATGCAGAAGAGGATAACTGCCCGGCACTTCGACCTTACCCCCGAGATGAAATCCCACGCGGAAAATGAGATCGAGGGGCTGTCCCGCTATTTCGAGAATATCATCTCCGCCGAGTTGATCCTTGATACCGAGCGGCACCGACGCATGGCCGAATTGAAGGTCAAGGTCTACAACCAGACCCTCGCCGGTACCGGCGAAACGGATGATATGTACAACTCGATTGGCGTCGCGGTGGACAAGGTCAAGCAGCAGTTGAAGAAGTACAAGGGGAAACTCAAGGACAAGCGCCCGGAGGCCATTTCGGAAACGGTCGAGCAGGCCACGCGCCCGACGACTGATGTCGACGAGGTCGAGTAGCCCGCCTGAAGCACCAACTCCAGTGAGAGACAGATTCGTGGCCCGTCATCATCACCGATGACGGGCCGCTTTGTCTTGTGCTGTTTCTGTGACAGCCTTACGGGCAGGAGGCCAGATACTCTTCCAGCAAACCGATGTTCATCCGGGCCTCATGGTTCAGCGCTACGCCACCATCCTCCAGCGCTGTCGAACCCGCATCAATCGGCAACCACCGCCAGCGATCAAACTCGCCGCCCGCCTGCATTCGCGCCGTCAGCCGCCGGGTGATCTCCTCGAGCGCCAGATCAGTCGTTATCAGGCTGAACACCTGCGGCTTGTCCCCGCGGCAGATTTCCCGAGCCATCGCCAGCGGAGTAATCGTCACCTCGGCCGAGTCCAGTCCCAGCTCTTCCTTGATCTCAGCGGCCAGCGACGCCACCGCCAGGTCCCCCAACGTTTTCCGGTCAGTCCGCCAATCCACCGCCCCGGCCGCCGATGGTCCCCACGAGTGTTCCAGCGAGGCCAGGTGACCACAGCGTCGCACTGCCA
Organism: uncultured Ignavibacteriales bacterium; assembly: GCA_964627305.1. Taxonomy (GTDB): domain Bacteria; phylum Zixibacteria; class MSB-5A5; order GN15; family FEB-12; genus WJKG01. The sequence goes on from CAZVHP010000004.1 coordinate 62,609, forward strand.
GCACTTGACGATACCCGCGCTGGCCGATCATCAGCATCCCGCACACGCCCAGTCCGGGGCACAGCAGACTACTGCCGTAGTCTCCTGTTTGCTGTCGACTTAGGTAGTACTGGCGCAGGGTGCGGCCGTCGGGCTCGAAGCGGTCATCGGGCAGATCCAGAGCGAAGCAGGTTCCGGCCAGGTCTTCATAATGGGCAGGACACACCACCAGTTGCGGCGGCCGGGCGTCCCAGCTCGCCTGACAAACCGCCATCGTCAGCGGGCCATCGTGCAGGCGGCCTTCAGCTCGAAGCCTCCCCGCTACTCCGAACGCGAATTGTTCCACCAGTGGATCCTTATGCCGCCACTGCTCGCCGAAGCAGACGATCTCGACTCGGTCGTTGCGCCGTCTTTGATCACCAAAGAAGCGGACGATGTCCCAATACTCTGAATCGAACCGCTGCCTGCCTGCCAGTCGAGACTCCCGGTCAGGGTAATAGCGCCTCAGGATATCGGAGAGATCTGTACAGTCGAGCATCTTCATAGACCTACCCGAGAAACAGAAGACCCACACCGCAGACCGCAACTATTGCCCCCAACACCCCGCGAAGACTCACCGTCTCCTTGTTGTAGTATACCACGATGGGGATAATCATGATGGGTGTGGTAGCGTTGAGCGTGGCCGCAATGCCGGTTGGTATGAGCTTGACGGCAACCAGGGACAGCCAGACCGCCAGAAACGGCCCGACAATCGCCCCATACAGCGAGAACTGCATCCCGCGAGCATCCTTGAACGCCTGCCGCAGTTTCCCGAGTTTTCCGCGCGCTGCGGTCAGAGCGTAAATGGCCACAAGGGCAATGACCATGCGCACGAAGGCGGCATGCAGCGGATCAAGCGATGGCCCCCCGTGGGTCATGGCGTGCTTGGCCATCACCAACCCGGCCGCCTGCCCCAGGGCCGCTCCCAGTCCCAGCAGGCTGCCGACCAGCAGTGATCCCCGGTCGGGATGATCCTCGGCCAGTAGCCGCTCCGACTGGGAGAACTGACGCTCGCTGACCACCCACATCACTCCACCCACTGTCAGGGCCACTCCGACCAGATCGATCCACCGCAGCGCCTCACCCAGAAAGAGCCAGGCGATCCCGGTGGCCATGATCGGTGCGGTGGCATAGAACAACGTGGTCAGACGCGGACCTATCATCACCAGCGCTTTGAATCCGCACCCGTCACCGAACACCAGACCGACCAGCCCGGACATTCCCAGCCAGAAGATCTGGGTGCCGGTAGGATCGACCGGCCATGGCCTGCCGGTGGTGACAAACAGGACGGTGGCATAGAGTATTACCGCAAATCCCAGCCGGGTGACATTGACCATGTGCGAGCCGATGCGTTTGCCGGCCTCGGCAAAGAAGATAGAGGTAAACGCCCAGAGCAGGGCGGTGGCCAGTGCAGCAGTCTCGCCGAGATACATCATGCCGGCCAAGATACGTCCGGGGCCGGGTTATGGCAATCGGGATGTATTCACACACAGCACCCGCCTTTCGCGCAACGTGCTGGCCGAAGTACTGAAAAGGAGTTACAGAGCAGTCTCACGCAAGTGACGCGGCCCCCGGAGTGACCCTTTTGACATTGAACCGCCGGGGTCGGCGGCCAGCCTTTCGACCAGTAGCGATGAGTCCTTGACCTTGAGGCAAGACCGGCCCATCTTCAGGCTGTCGAAGGCGGATGAAGCCCGGCGGTCGATGACAGCACTTGTACAAAACATGGGGATGCCTATGCTCAGGGAGAGACTGATATTCGTGGCTATGGTAGCCGTACCGGTAGCGACGCTGACCTACTTCGCCGTGGCGTTCGGTTTCAACACGGCGTTCTTCGTTTGGCTGGGAGGTTTCGTGGCACTCGGTCTGGCGCTTGCGGCACTGGTGCGCTGGCATGCCCGCAATGTGGCCTATCGGTGCGGGCATTGTCAGCGGGTGTTTACGATCAGTCCCTTTGTCGATTTCACCAGTCCCCACTGCCCCGGCCGCAAGCATCTGCACTGCCCCGGATGCGGCCGTCGATCATGGTGCCAAGAGGTCCGGCTGGAGGCGTAGGACACGCCAGCATACCCCCACAGTGCGTCGATTCGGCGACGGTGAGCGCACCTGAACAACCTGTTCAGCGAGCCTGTATCAGTCATACGGGCGTCCACCGAAGCGGTACTGCGACGGATTCTTCGGGATTATTCCGGCGATTTGTGGCGCAGGTGTCCTCTCAACTCCGCAGTTGCCGCTTCACTTCAGCAGCATCATCTTGCGCGTGCCCCTGGTCTGGCCGTCAACCTCGAGGCGATAAAGATACATACCGGAGGCCACGGCCTGACCGGCGTCGCTGTATCCATCCCATTCTGCGAAGTGCTCACCCACCGCCAACTCCCGATCGACCAGAGTGGCAACTCTCTCCCCGAGGATATTGAGCACTCTGAGCGTGACATGCCCGGCCCGGGGCAGGGCGAAGTCGATGCGGGTAGCAGGATTGAACGGATTGGGGTAATTCTGCTCAAGAGAGTAATCGGTCGGAATCGGGCTGATAACCGGCTCATCGACATCAAGCGCGGAGCTGACAGTCGCCACACATCCGTTACAGGCGGCCTCGTAGGACGCAAGGGAGCCATCGAACAACGGTTGGTACTCGGTGCCGCCCATGGTGGTATAGCCGCCAAAATCAAAGCTTACCTGATCACCATCGCCGGCCGAAGCCGGCACTGTGAAATACACCTTGAGTATCGGGCCGTTGCCGGGGGCGATGCCGTCGACCTCATCGGCCACTATCTGAAACGTGTACCGCCTGAAGAAGCCGTCCCAGTGGAGATGCTGCGCAGTGGCGACGTGCTCGGTGCGGCATCCGCTTATGGAAAACGAGTCGGGTGGAGGGAGAATGAAATCGGCCTGTGGCATGGTTATCGGTACTCTGATCTTCTCGAGCGGCACATGATTGTTGGCGCACACGACTAACTCAAGTGGTCCGCCCGGCGGGGCGCTGACTTCCTCGCCCCAAAGAGTGTCCGCGATACAGATAACAAAATCCTTCTCGGTACGCGAGTGGTAGGTACCGCCGGAGTTGACAGTCATCGTGACATCGAATACACCGGGGGTCTCGTAGGTGTGAAGCGGATTCTGCTCGGTCGAGGTGCCACCATCGCCAAAGGACCAGTTCCAGAAGTCCACCCAAAGATCGGAGTAGCCGTAGAACTGCACATCCAGCGGCGCCCAGCCGACAGTGTTCTCGGCCGTCACGACTGCTTTCTTGTCTGGCTCGATGCCGGCGATGGCGTATTCGACGCTCGGGCTGCATCCGTCCCAGGGACAGTGAAGCTCATCAACCACGTACCACTTGTTGTGATTATCTGCCCAGCCATAGTTCATGTGGTATTCCTGGAACGTTCCACTGCGGCAGCCATCGCAGACGATGGCATGGCTGAAGATGACGTAGAGCACCGGGCGGTTATTGTTCAGCTCGGTGCGAATGTACTCGAACGTATGGCTGCCAACGACCCGTTGATACATGTGCATGGTCGGTTTGTACTTGAGATACTGCGGCATTCTGCTGATAGCCAGATTGGGGTAAGCACCTGATTCACAGTGACCATAGGCCATATCCACCATCACCCCGACTTCGTAGCACAGCTCGGCGACGGCACTTTGCTGTTGCGGCGTGCATCCGTCGTCGCAATCATCGGGCATGTTGTCCCAGTCATAGGGGTCGTTGAAGTTGGCAAACTGAATTGATCCCTCGGATGAACCTCCACAGGAATTGTCACCCGGCCAGTAGTAGCTGCGGGTTCCGGCGCCTTCGGGCGGCCACTGGTGATAGGTCATAATCTGCGCGAGACCGGTAGCCACACAGCCGACAACACTCCGGCCGCCATCACCCATCGGGCACAGATTGTTGTAGGGTGCTCCCTGATGCCAGTTCGTGGTCAGCAGCGGTCCAACCGTATCCAGAGGAGCAGCAATCAAGGCCGGCAAGTGGTCAGCAAAGGCACGCTCGCTGAGAGTGAACCAGTCCCACTGGCGAAGGTGCTCATCGCCGAATAACGACGGCTCCCCGGGAGTCTGCACAGCATCGAGGCTCCCGTAGAAGCTTATGAACCGCTCGGCTCGATCCTGCAGAAGATCGCGGTACATGGCAACACTGCCGTGCTCAGCGGCAATATCAAGCCAGGCCTCGTCGGAGTAGAACTTGACTGGCGGCATCTCCCTGAGGACAGGGACAACAACATACCCGTTCGGCTCCACGAAGAAGACACGTCCCAGATGCGTCCCATCGAGGGTGATATCCTCGAATGCGACGATTAGTGGCTGGACCGACCCGGCCCAGCTGCCGTGCTGAGCAACGCTGAAGGTGAGCCAGTTGCGGGCGGCTTGCTCCATTTCGGCCTCGGTGGCAAGAGTAGCCATGACAGATGGTGTCAGTATCGCGGCCGAGGCCAGCATCAAGATGGCAAAACGCCACCGGGCGCAAGCTTTCATGTGGGGTTGACTCTCCTTACTACCTGGTATACCTGAGACGCCGGGCAGTGGTGGCTCTCAGAATGGGTCTTCCCGGGTGAGGGCTGGGAAGACGCCTTTGCTGCCTATTCTACTCCCTCATCTGTGAGAAATATAGTGGGGTGACAGAGATTGTCAATCAAACAAGTTGTATCTCGACCCTTGGCCGGGTCTTGCTGACCGGGCATCTGCCTGAGCGATAGGCGCAGGCGAGCCTGGTACGGGCCGGCTATGCCGCCGTGGCCGGCTCCTTGGTCCGAGGGAGATCCTCTTCGACGCGCACTCCGTTACGGATGATGATTTTGGCCGGGGTTCCGGCCACCGTACAACCGGAGGGAATATCGCGCATCACAACGAAGCTGTTGGCTCCTATCTTGACATTGTCGCCTACCACAATCGGACCCAGCAGGGTAGCTCCGGTTCCAATGAACACATTGTGACCGATAGTGGGATGGCGTTTGCCCTGATGCTTGCCGGTGCCGCCGAGGGTGACATTGTGAAAGAGCACGCAGTTGTCCCCGATCACAGTGGTTTCTCCGATGACGACGCCCATGCCATGATCGACAAAGAGCCCCTTCCCGATCGTCGCCCCAGGGTGGATCTCCAGCCCGGTGAGAAAGCGCACTATTTCCGAGAACAGCCTTGGGATAAACGGTACACCGAGCTTATACAGGAAGTGGTTCAGCCGGTGAAAGGTGATCGCCCACAGTCCCGGATACAGAAGAAACTCGATATTGCGGACGGCGGGATCATTGCGATAGATTGCCTTGATATCTTCAAACAGTGCCAGCATATATGCCTTAGATCGGTTGTTTCCGGTCGGGGTTGAGGTCGCCGAGGTTATTCTTTCGCAAACAGGTCGGTGGAGACATAACGCTCCCCGGTATCGCAAACGAACGTCACCACAGTCTTGCTCTCGCCAAGCCTTGCGGCAACCTGCAGTGCCGCCCAGACGATTGCTCCCGAGGAGATCCCGGCCAGGATTCCCTCTTCGCGCGCCAGTCGGCGGGCAGTGGTCAGAGCATCGGCAGCTTCGACAGCAATCACCTCGTCGACAATGCTGGCATCATAGTTGTCCGGGATGAAGCCGGCGCCAATACCCTGCAGTGGGTGCGGGCCGGGTTCGCCGCCGGAGAGAACCGGTGACGCCGTGGGCTCTACCGCCACAACCCGGCAGCCATATCTGTCCTTGAGAACGGATCCGGCGCCGGAAATGGTGCCGCCGGTTCCGACGCCGGCTACAAAAGCGTCAAGAGAGCTGTCACCAAGATCCTCTACAATCTCCGGACCGGTGGTCTGGCGATGAACCTGGGGATTGGCCCGGTTGGAGAATTGCATGGGCTGGAAGTAGCCCTTCTGCTCGACCAGCTCGCGGGCTTTCTCGATGGCGCCCTTCATGCCCTTCTCCTTTGGCGTGAGGATCAACTCGGCGCCGAACTGCCTGAGCAGTGCCCGGCGCTCCACGGACATCGACTCCGGCATCGTAAATACACAGCGATACCCCCTGGCCGCAGCAACCATCGCCAGCGCAATACCGGTATTGCCTGAGGTTGGCTCCACTATGACCGTATCCGGAGTCAGCACGCCTGCCTGTTCGGCCGCCTCGATCATGGCAACGCCAATTCTGTCCTTAACGGAGCTGCATGGATTGAATGATTCCATTTTCGCCCAGACGGTTGCCGCTTTCACAGGCACGATCCGGTTAAGCCGAATCAGCGGGGTGCGCCCTACGGCCTGGGCGATGTTGTCAAAACGCATGGCAAGGTCCTCCTGTCAGTAATTATCGGCAGTCGGAATCTATCAATTACAACAACTGCCGGCATGGGCAGGTTCATATGGCATCGTAAGGCCACCTGATTCAAACCCTGACTTCTACAACGCATACGCAACTATGTGGACAAATTATAGTCAATTGGCGCCAGTGAAATCCGCTTGGACTTTCCACGGTCCGGTGCTACTTTGGCCGGCAACGATTGGCAAAGCTCGATCGCGATGAAACAGCCTTGACGAGGAGCGGCAGACATGGGCTTTCTCGAGAGCCATATCGGGGAGTTCTGGGCGCTAATGACCGCCATCACCTGGTCATCGGCAGTCATCCTGTTTAAGAAGAGCGGCGAAACCGTCCACCCGCTGGGGCTGAGCCTGTTTCGAACCGTGCTGGCCACAGTGCTGTTCATCCCGACTGTCTGGCTTATGGGGCATGATGTCTTCCACGAGGTTTCCTCGACCGACTACGCCATCATCCTGCTGTCGGGGCTGCTGGGAATCGGTCTGGCCGATGTGCTCTATCTGCAGTGCCTGAACACGCTGGGTGCAAGCCTGACAGCGATTGTGGACTGCCTGTACAGCCCCTCGGTGATCGCCCTTTCGATGATCTGGCTGGGCGAAACCCTGACCCTGGTCCAGTTTGTGGGCGTGTTCCTGATTATTTCGGCGGTGCTGTCCGTGACCGGGATGCGCAAGGCGCACCAACTGCCGACGCGGACAGTTGCGCTGGGCGTGCTATGGGGCGGACTGGCCATGATTCTGACGGCGGTCAGTATCGTCATTGTCAAGCCCGTGCTGGAACAGCAGTCACTGGTCTGGGTCAACCTGTGGCGCACCATGGCCGGCATGGTGTTTCTAAGCGCCGTGATGGTGTTGCATCCGCGACGGCTGGCCATCGCGCGCTCAGTCCTGGCCGCCGACCGGCGAATGTACACCTGGGCCGGATCGTTTCTGGGAACCTACGTTGCCGTGATGATGTGGCTGGCCGGTCTGAAGTACACGCAGGCTTCAGTCGCTGCGGCACTCAATCAATCGAGCAACTTCTTCATCTTCATCTTCGCCGGCTTGTTTCTCAAAGAGCAGCTCACCCCCTTGAAGTGGGCGGGGATAGTTCTTGGCATTGTCGGAGTGCTGCTGGTGACGCTGTAGTGTAGGGCAGAGCGATGATAATAAAACCGGCGAGTCGGGAAGCAGCAAAACCCTTCTCGCCGGTTTCAATTTATAGCGGTACGGGGATTCGAACCCCGGCTACGTGGCTGAGAACCACGCGTCCTAACCCCTAGACGATACCGCCAAAATCCGTTGCGTAAAGCTAAAGAAGCAACAGCCCCAAGATATGTGCCCGCCAGCGTTTGTCAAGGACTCCCGATGTCTTGTCCTTCAATGAGTTACGGAAGATGTGCGGGTTAAGGTTCGGGTTAGCAATAAGTTAGCATCAGCCACGAAACAGCAGGAATTCAATCGTCGGATCATAATTTCACGAACTTGAGTTATGCCATTTTGGCAGTTTTCGCGCCGGAGCAGGCATACGTGTAACATATCTATGCTCAGGACTGCTGTCTGACAGAACCCGGTTGCGGTTAGTGAGGGCTGCTGTTTAGGGTTTCGTCAGATTGTCTGATCCTGTATATTGGGCGGCAAACGAACAGCTTCCTGGAGGTACTATGGCGGCGCGATCCGGCTCGACGAAGAAGCACAAGGAATTATCGTTCAAGCAAATAGACTATACGATTGATTACCGGCCGAAGGGTGTGAAGTCCAGCGAGGACCTCAAGCCATGCCGGGAGATTATTGGTCAGCACCGGGCGATCGATGCTGTTCGCACGGGTCTGGCGGTGAAAAGCACCGGGTACAACATATTTGTTACCGGAGCGGCCGGAACCGGACGCATCACGACTGTCAAGCACCTTCTGGAGCAGCTTGAGCACGGACACCCGGAGCTGTCCGATGTCTGCTATGTGAATAATTTCAAGATCGAGGATCGTCCGCGGGCGCTCATTTTCGCTGCTGGTGAAGGACGCAAATTCAAGAAGGACATGGAGTACTTTATCGGCAACCTGCGGAAGGTGGTGCCGAAGATATTCATGTCGGAGGACTACAAGGACCGTCACGACCGTGTGGTTCGGGAGTTCGAGAACCGCCAGAAGGCCCTGATTCGCCAGTTCGAGGACAAGTTGACCGAGGCCGGGTTTGTCATGGTGCAGATTCAGTCGGGTATGGGGGCCAGAAACGAGATTCAACCCCTAGTAGATGAAGAGCCGGTATCGCTTGAGAAGCTGGAGCAGATGGCACGGGAGGGGAAGTTCTCGCTGTCGCGACTGGATGAGTTGCGTCGTTCGTGGGACAGCCTTCGCCGCGACTTCGACCTGACGACGGTCGAGTCGAAGAAGCTCAATGCCAAGCTGGAGGAGGCCATCGAGAAGCTCAACTACTCCATGGTGGCGCCACTGGTGTCGGACAAGATCAACCTGCTCAAACGTCGATATCCCGATGAGAAGGTGATCGAATATCTGGAGGAGGTGGAGGAAGCGCTCAGCGACGATCTGGACCGGTTCCGCGAGGCGCAGCCACGTCGCGGCGAGCAGGATGCACCACCATTTCGCAAGCGGGAGCCATTCGAGGAATTCGCGATCAACCTGATCCTGGATAATTCAGAGACCGAGCGGGTACCGATCATCACCGAAAAGTCACCGTCGTACAAGAATCTCTTCGGATCACTGGAAAGGGTGGTCGACCGGTACGGCTACTGGCGGACCGATTTCACCCGCATATTCGCCGGGTCGCTGCTGAAGGCTGCGGGGGGCTTTCTGATTGTCAACGCTACCGATGTGCTCATAGAGCCCGGATCATGGATTCATCTGAAGCGGACGCTTCGCGATGGCGAGTTGGAGATAGCCGCCTTCGACCCCTTGTACATGATGGCGGGATCGGGCATCAAGCCTGAGCCTATTCCCCTGTCGGTCAAGGTCGTCCTCATCGGCGAGCCGCGCATCTACCATCTGCTGTGGCGCCTTGACGAGGACTTCAAGGAGGTATTCAAGATCAAGGCCGAGTTCGACACGGTCATGCCCCTGAACAACACGAATCTGAAGTGCTACTATGAGTTCGTCCGCCTGATAACCGAGAAGGAGAACCTGCTGCCCTTTGACATCTCCGGACTACAGGCAGCCGCCGAACACGGGCGCCGTCTGTCGGGACGTCGCGACAAACTCAGTACGCGGTTTGCGGCTCTGACCGACATCATCCGGGAAGCCTCGTTCTGTTGTCGCCAGCGACGGCGCAAGATGGTACAGCGCTCCGATGTGTACCAGGCGATCGAGAATCAGGAGTCACGGGTCGACCTGGTCGAGGATAAGATACAGGAGATGTTCGACAATGAGACTCTGATGGTCTCGACGACCGGGGCGGTTGTCGGCCAGATCAACGGGCTTTCGGTCTACAATCTGGGTGAGCACATGTTCGGGCGCCCGATTCGAATCACGGTGGCAACCTCGCTGGGAAAGGCGGGGGTGATCAATATCGAGCGCGAGGCGGACCTGTCCGGCCCCATTCATAACAAAGGCGTGGCCATTCTGACAGGTTACCTCAGGCGGATTTTCGCACAGGAAAAGCCGTTGGTGATGTCGGCCTCCATCTCGTTCGAGCAGTCCTACGGCGGAGTGGATGGTGATAGCGCGTCCTCCACCGAAATCTACGGCATCTTGTCTTCTTTGTCGGGAGTTCCCATCAAGCAATCTGTTGCCGTGACAGGCTCGGTAAACCAGATGGGCGAAATTCAGCCAATCGGTGGTGTCAATCACAAGATCGAGGGTTTCTACGACGTTTGTAAATCGCGCCGCCTGACCGGCAGCCAGGGAGTGATCATTCCGTGGCAGAATGTCGAGGATCTGATGCTTCGTCCGGACGTCACAACCGCAATCAAAGAGGGCAAGTTCCACGTCTGGCCGGTAAAGACTATCGAGGAAGGCATCGAGATTCTTACTGACAAGCCGGCGGGTAGACGAGGGCGCAGCGGTCGGTTTACTTCAGGGAGCATTCTCGGCATGGTCGATGACCGACTTCGCGAGATGGCGCTGGCATATCAGAATTTCGGACGTCCGGAAAACGACACGAAGGTGGGTCTCAAGGGAAGATAGTCCCGGTCGCACCGGCAGCGCTCAGGTGGCTTCCGGGTGTGACTGGCAGCGAAGTCGATCCGTCCACTGCGGGATGGCGCCGTGCGGATTGCCAACATACAAGAGAGCCATGGCCGGCTCTAAAAGTCGGCACCGAAAGAGAAATACGAGGTCGGTTTGTCGGACACTTTCTGGTAGTCTGTTGACCAGGCAAGATCGTAGCGCAGCAACAGGAAGCCGAGGTTGGCGCGCATACCGAACCCGAATCCGCTCTTGATATCCTTCAGGCGCGCACCGCCGTCGCTGGTCCCCCCCTTGAAATTGCCGTCATCCCAGGCGGCCCCGAAATCCCAGAACAGAGCGCCGGTCACACGAGTGATAGCGATCGGCAGCGGGAAGCGCATGATGAAATAGTCGATCATGGGGTAGCGGAACTCGAGGTTCATCAGCGCGTATCTGTTGCCGGACAGCTCATAGTACTCATAGCCGCGCAGTGGCGTGATGACATCGGCGAAGTACAGGTTCTCCTCCTCGTAAACCTCGGCATCCACAGTCCGATTACCGATCCAGTTGGTCGTTCCACCCAGGAAATAGCGCTTGGGGGTACCGCCGAACGAGGCCCCGCCGGCCGCTCGGAAGGCGAAGGAGAAGCTCTTGCCGAAGTGCCAGTAGCGCCGGTAATCGAGGTCGAAGGCGTAGTAATTGACCCGATCGTTGTCACCAAAGACAGTCGCGCCTCCCGAAACGGCAAGCTTGGAACGCCGGCCATTGATGGGGCCGGTAATGCCCCAGAGGATGTTGTCGGTAACGTAGGCAAGCTCGGCATTGATGGGCGCGGTGTTGCGATTCTCACGGGGGTCGTTCCAGTCGTAGAACTGGCGGTCGATGAAATACTGGCCGGCCATCAGCTCGACCCGACTGAAAGTTGAGAAAGGTCGACCGGCATAGAACTGGACACCGTAGAAACGGTCCGAGAACAGGTGATTGAAGGCATCCTCGTAGTAATTCTTGGTGTGGAAGATGCCGACTCCGTAGTTGGTGCGGTGTCGGTTATAAAAGTAGAAGGCCTGGATATTGGCCTGGTCGATGGTGTTCACAAGATCGGTGGCAAAGACGAACTGGTGATTTCCAAGGTAATCCGAGAAGACAAAGACCGACTGCCCGCGCAGCCCGAAGAACGTATCATACGCGAAACCGCCGCCATAGAAATCGGGGGTAAACTTTGTCTTGTATTCGCGGACCTCGTATTCACCGTCTTCCGGCACCGAAATGGAGTCGAACGCTGTTGGCTCCTTCTGACCACGAGCACCGAAAACGCCGCTGGTCTCGTCGGAAATGTCGATCAACAGCGAGCCCAGCGGGCGCAGCTCTTCCTCGCTGATGTACACGAACTCACCATCGTGAATACCCGTCTCCGTAATCAAGGAATCATCCTCCGCTGGCAGGGTATCAGCGGCTGCCGCTGTGTCTGCTGAGGTGGAATCCCGCGCAATCGTGGCTGTATCCAGCAGGACGGCAAACTCCTCGGGATCGATCTCGTACTGCTCGTAGTCGTCCATCAGCCCCAGTGCCTCCGCTGGTTCCGAAAGGGGCCTGGGTACTGCGGGTGCAGCCAAAGCAGCCTGACGCAACAGATCATACTTGCCGAGCGCGAAATCGGTCAACGACAGAGTGCCGTCGTCCCCCGCCGGAACGAATTCATCGAGAGTAAAAATGTCGAAGCTGCCTCGGTTAAAGGCGGAGAACGCAATCTTCTCACCTTTCGGCGACCATGAGAGCGAACGCACGCCGCTGAGAATATCGGTGACGGCGTAGACCTTGTCATCTTTCAGGTTGGCGATGTAGATATTGTCGATGCCGTTGCGGTTGGAGATGAAGGCCACTTTGGACCCGTCGGGTGAGACCCTTGGTGACATGTTGGCACCGAACCCCACATCGAGGGGGGTGATAACACCGGTCTGAATATCGATCGTGTGTAGATTGTAGGACCCGTAGTCGAACCCTCCGGGCATGTATGCTTCCGGACCGGAGTACATGGTTCCCGTCTGCGGAACGGCCGGGTTCTGGGGGTGATACCGATCGGACGAGAAAACGATGCGTCGCGAATCAGCCATCCAGGAAGGCTCGATATCGTCGTGCCGATCCGACATCAGCCTAATGACAGTGTCGTTGGCCATCTCGTAAACCCACAAATCGCGCCTGTCCCCCTTCACAGCGGCGAAGGCAATGCGTTCGCCATCGGGAGACCAGTCCGGATTGACTATGGCGCCGAATCCGTAGCGCTTGACGTCGGAGACACGTCGTTTCTCCATGTCATAGATAAACAGGGCGTCCTTGCCGTGTGATTTGGCCACAAACACCATCTGCCGTCCATCAGGGGAGAATGACACGCCGGAAACGTATGAGTGAAGCGATTCCAGGTCACCGGAACGAGACGACTTAACCAGACGGTCGGTGATCTCGCCGGTGACAGCATCGACAAGGACGATTTCAGTGAAATCAGACTTGTCGGTGAAGATGGCGATTTTGTCGCCGCTGGGCAGGTACACCGGCTTCTCGTTGTAGTATGAACCATCCTCGCGAGCCTTGGTAAGCTGGTGGGCAAATTCGTCGGCCTCCTGACGCTGTGCGATATCCGGCCAGTAGCGGCGCTTCATTTCTTTGGAGAAGGCCTCCCACAGCTCCTTCTCAGTGATGCCATAGACCTCCTTGAGTGCCCGGTTCATGCTCAGGTGGATCTTACCTTTGCGAAGCACCATGCCAAGTTTCTCTTCACCGTAGGTGTCAGCCAGGTACTTGACCATAGCCTGCCCCTGGCGATACGCCATATAGCCACCGATGTAACCGATGGGCATCAGATAGCCATTGATGGTGGCATCGCGCATGAACATATCTGAGTGATAGTCCCAGCCATGGCGAGAGGAGTACTCGGCATACCCCTCGGCAAACCACAAAGGAATCTGGAACAGGCGGTTTCTGGATATCAGCGAAGAGAGGTTGTTGCCATAGAGCAGGTCGAAGGTGACAGCGTGGGTCAGTTCGTGGTGGAGCACATGACGCAGATCTTCATAGGAGCCGTTGAAAGGCAATACCACCCGGTTCTTGAAGATTTCGGTGAAACCGCCGACACCTTCCGGCAGCAACGAGGAGGTGATGTTGGTTTGCTGGAAATCATTCGGGGAGTTGTAGATAAAGACCGGAATGCGATCCTGGATGAGATAGTTTAACTCCCGCGAGACTTCGACATAGGATGACTCAAGAACGGCCGCGCTGAACTTGGCCAGTTCGTAGCCGTCATCATAGAAGTAGACATCGAACCGCCGTGTCTGGATATAGCTCCAGTCGAAGTCACGATAGCGGACCTTGTTCTTGCCGAAGTAGGTCTCCTGTGCCTCTGCAAAGGTCGGGCCAACAAAGAGTGCGGCCAGTGCTGCCAGAAAGACTTTTTTCATCGAAACCACCACCTCTTCATGCCTTGGGGTGTCAGCACACGTAACTTGTGGTCAGCTGTGCCGCCGGGCCTCAGGATCGCTCCTTACCACTTCCAAATGAAGTATCGGCTGACGGCGGTGTCTTTATCGCATGGGGCAGTTGACGTGACTCCTTTGCGCTAATATTGCACAGAACCTATTCGTTCTTGCGCTCAACCAGTGCGCCCAGCTGGTTCAATCTCTCATCCAGGCGATCGTAGCCACGATCTATATGGTATACACGCAGAACTTCGCTGGTTCCACCGGCGGCCAGGCAGGCCAGCACGATGCCGGCGCCGGCTCTGATATCGCTGGCCATGACCTCGGCTCCGGAGAGCCTGGGGACGCCATGTATGACGGCTTCGTCTCCGGATACGTTGACGTCGGCACCTAAACGTCGCAATTCCATGCAATGCGAGAACCTGTCTCTAAAGACGGTCTCACGCACTCTGGATGTTCCCTCGGCCACACAGGCAGCGGCCAAAATGCACGCCTGCAGGTCAGTCGGGAAGCCCGGAAACGGGTATGTGGTCACCATCACCGGCCCCAGACGACGCGGCCCTTTGACCTCCACGCTTCGTGGGGATCGCTCGACTTTGCAGCCCATCTCGATCATCTTGTGCAGGACAACGGTCAGGTCATCCGGATTGATCCCTGTCACTTTGACTTTCCCGCCGGTAATAGCGGCACCAAGCAGGTACGTGCCAGCTACAAGACGATCGCCACTGACAGAGTATTCAACAGCTTTGAGACGTTTCACCGGTTCGATATGGATTGTTGGCGTTCCGGCGCCGGAAATCCTGGCTCCGGCCTGATTGAGGAAGTTGGCAACATCGACTATCTCGGGATCACAGGCAGCGTTGGCTATGACCGTCTTGCCCCGGGCCAGAACAGCACCGAACAGAACGTTCTCGGTTCCGGTGTGGCTGGGCCGGTCGAAGTAGATTGATCCGCCCTTCAGCGGTTTGCCCTGGGCCATGACGTAGCCGGAGCGCTCGGTAATCTTCGCCCCGAGGGCGCGGAATCCCTTGATGTGCAGATCAACCGGGCGCGCTCCGAGCACACACCCCCCGGGTAACGACACCTTGGCGCGTCCCAAACGTGCCAGCAGAGGACCAAGAACCAGAAAGGAGGCTCGCATCTGGCGCATCAAGTCGTAGGGTGCGGTGCGGCGATTCAGATTCTCAGCGTTGATCGCCATGGTGTGGCGCTTGTCGTCATACTCGATCTTCGCCCCAAGGTACTCCATGACCCGGACAACGGTCTTTATGTCCCTGAGCGGAGGGACATTGCGTATGATGGTTTGACCTTTGGGGATCAACAGCGAACCGAGAATGATGGGCAGAGCGGCGTTCTTCGACCCCTCGACACGAATCTGCCCCCGAAGCGGCTTGCCGCCGCGTATCACAAACTTATCCATGCGCAGTCCTCAATAGCGGTCCCTTGCGGCAGAGCCGTCGGACGTCCTGTCGCTTGTTATACACAACTGATATGGAAGTTACCGGGATCTGGTCACGTGAGTAAAGTTTTTTCCCGTCACACAACTGCATCAAATCTGTTGAGGCTCTTCGATCAGCGCGAAACTGTCGCGGGTGCGCTCAAACAGGCCAATAGCCTCACGATGGCAGAAATCAGGATTGGTCCAGGGCAGGCGACGGAACTGCCCACGGGCGTAGATCAGGGCTATCTCGCCGAAGACACCTTCGGCGAGATAGATGCGGTGATTGAACTCCCGATGACCGGCCATGACCAGGTTGTACGGCGTGAGCACGCCCGGATCGATGTTCACTGCCCGGAAGGTGTAATCGTTCACACAGTCGGCAAACTGAGTCTCCAGTTTGTGCGTCCATCGCTTCACCTCCGGCAGTGAGTCGCGCACCACCGGTCTTTCAAAGGAGAAGAAGCGACGAAGCAGCGGTCCCCCCATCTCCTCCCGATAGTGAGCTGCTTCGCTCACCGATATCTCGACTGTCTCCCCCAGCACCTGGCCATAGCGCCGCTCGAGATGCTGCAGGGCATCGGCCACAGCATCGATATAGGCATAGATGATCGAGACGACAAGTCGTCCTGCCGGAGGTTTCTGGATTCGAGCCATATTGTCAACAGTGCACGCGCCGGGGAGCAAAATCAACAACAAGTTGCCGGGTCGGCGGACAGACGCAGATCCCTTTTTGACGTGACCAGCAACGCCGTGACATAGACACATCTATCCACGTTATGGAACAAATGGGAGCCTTGTCTGTTACCGCATACACAGGGAGATGCAAGTTGAACGATTCTTGTGCTGGATAACCTGGGCGCGGGAATTCACGCCAGGAGGTAACGAACCTCATGATTACAAGAAAGTCATTGATGCTGAGCACACTGTTGTTGGTTGCAACGCTGTGTGTGACCGGCTGTGACGATGATGACAAGGAGTTCATCGTCGATCCGAACGGAGACGAGCCGGAGGAGTTGATGCCGCTTGCGTTGGGCTACGAGTGGCAGGGTATCATCTACTACATCGGGGAGAATCAGGACACAACAGCTATCAGCAATGCCGCTATGCAGATTGACGGGGCTGAGTTGATTGGCACCGACTCGATCTACCATGTTGCGTCCGACACAGCTCTTGACTCAACGATCCTGCCGGAGTACCTGATAAACAAAGACTCTGCCCTGCTGGGCTATACCGCAGACCATCTGGGGCTGCTTCTCGGACCGTATACGGTTGCGGAGTATCCGACGACACTCGGGGCGTCATTTGACGGATACCTTGGGTTTGAAACAATGGTGATGTCGACTGCCTATCCGATTGAGGTTGCCGGCGGTGGCTTTACGACCGTGTATTATCGCTCTACTCATCCCGGATTCCATATGGGTGAAAGCGACATCTCGCAGGTGGACCGCTATTTCGATCCCGATGTTGGTCTGGTCCGTGCTGATGTGTGGGGGCTGGATGACCAGCAGACGGAACGGCTTTTGTTCATCTGGGATCTGGACACGTTGATTAGAGATGCAGTGTCAGCGTCCGTGAATTAGGCTTGCCATTTTTGAGATCCGCTTGCGGACTGTTGTGTGGCGCATTCCCGCTTGCCCAACCGAGACAGGCCGACTATATTCGCCTCAATACAAGCGAGTAACAGGAGACCTGTGTCGATGAAGCCGAAGAAGTGCAAAGCCAAACGCGGCACCACACTCACCTGCAAGGGTTGGCATCAGGAAGCCGCCTTCCGCATGATCAACAACAACCTCGATCCCGAAGTCGCCGAGAGACCGGATGAGCTGATTGTCTATGGCGGCTACGGCAAGGCAGCCCGCAACTGGGGGTGCTACGACGCCATTGTCGGAAGTCTCAAGAAGCTGGAGAACGACGAGACGCTACTGGTGCAGTCCGGCAAACCGGTCGGTAGCTTTCGCACCCACGAGCACTCTCCGCGCGTGCTGATCGCCAACTCGAATCTGGTCCCGGCATGGGCGACATGGGACCACTTCCGCAAACTCGACGCTATGGGGCTGATCATGTTCGGCCAGATGACGGCCGGCAGCTGGATATACATCGGCACCCAGGGGATCATTCAAGGCACATACGAAACATTTGTCGCGGCGGGGGTCCAGCACTTTGGTGGCGATCTGACGGGCAGGTGGATACTCACCGGCGGTATGGGCGGTATGGGTGGTGCCCAGCCGTTGGCGGCAACGATGGCTGGCGCTTCGACACTGGTAGTGGAGGTCGATGAGTCCCGTATTAACCGCCGAGTGAAGCAGGGCTTCTGTGATGTCAAGGTCAAGACGCTGGACAAGGCGCTCAAGATGATCAAGGAACACGCGAAATCCGGCCAGCCGATATCGATTGGGCTGGTCGGCAACTGTGCCGAGATGTTCCCGGAGATCTATCGGCGCGGAATTGTGCCCGACATGGTCACGGACCAGACCTCGGCCCACGATGAACTCAATGGTTATATTCCCGAGGGGCTGACGATGACCGAGGCAGCCAAGCTGCGCAAGAAGAACCCCAGAGACTACATCCGCCGGGCGTACGAGTCAATGGTGAAACACTGCGATGCTATGGTGAAATTCCAGAAGGCCGGCTCGATTGTCTTCGATTACGGCAACAATCTGCGCGGCCAGGCCCAGAGTGCGGGACTGAAGACCGCGTTCGATTATCCCGGGTTTGTCCCGGCATACGTTCGCCCGCTTTTCTGCGAGGGGAAGGGCCCATTCCGCTGGGCGGCGCTTTCGGGTGACCCGAAAGATATCGCGGTAACCGACGAAATCGTGAAAAAAGAGTTCGCTTACAACAAGCCGTTGATGCGGTGGATCGATATGGCTCAGGAGAAGATCCCCTTCCAGGGTCTGCCCGCCCGTATTTGCTGGCTTGGTTATGGCGAGCGGGCGCGCTTTGCGGAAGTACTCAACGATCACATTCGCAAGGGCAAGATATCAGCACCGGTTGTGATCGGACGCGATCATCTCGACTGTGGCTCCGTAGCATCGCCCAACCGTGAGACCGAAGCCATGAAAGACGGGTCCGATGCCATCGCCGACTGGCCGCTGCTCAACGGACTGCTCAACGCCGTCAGCGGCGCCAGTTGGGTCTCTATTCATCACGGCGGCGGTGTTGGGATGGGTCAGGCAATTCACGCCGGTCAGGTGATTGTGGCCGACGGCACCAAAGAGATGGATCTGCGACTGAATCGGGTGCTGACCAACGACCCCGGTATCGGGATCGCCCGGCATGTGGACGCCGGCTATGACGAGGCTGTCAAGACGGCGCGCAAACACAAGATCAAGATTCCGATGATGAAGACGGGCCGAAGATAGCGCTGGTTTCTCCAGTTATGCAGCGCGGTCGATGGTGTCCGGATTCCCCCTTCGCAGCAAGCCTCGTCAGGCGAGAGCGCTGGTGAGTTGACCCTGAGCTTCCTGTACCGAGGAACAACACCAGAGATACCTCATCGAGCGGACTGTTTGTCAGAGTCGGTGTGCAGGTAGTAGATTGAGGTTATCGCGTTAGTCGAAGCAGAGTCACGCCAAACTGTTACGGAGAAACCGCATGGACAATTTCATGTTTCACCTGCCGACACGAGTCGTTTTTGGCCCCGGCACTCTTCGCAGACTGGGAGAGATGGCCGGGGACATTGGGCGGCGTCCGCTGTTGGTGACCGGTAAATCATCCTCGGGAGAAACCGGCATTTTGAACCGGGCCATGGACTATCTGGAGCACGCCGGCTTGCAGCCGGCGCTCTTCGCACAGATAGAAGCGAATCCGCGTGTCGAGACAGTTGACCGCGCCGTCGCACTGGCCAGGGAACGGAAATGTGACTTCGTCATCGGTCTGGGCGGGGGATCACCCATGGATGCCGCCAAGGTGATCGCGTTGGCAGCAGCCGAGGGGTACCCGGCGTGGGAGTTCATTCCTCATGGAGGCGAGGTGGTGCGCCAGGCGACCAAGGCCCTGCCGCTGCTGATGGTGCCGACTCTGGCCGCAACCGGCAGCGAAGTCAACGGCGTGGCAGTGATTACTAACTGGGAAACCCACGAGAAGGCCGTCATAGGGCACCGTCTGCTGTATCCGAGGGTGTCCATTGTTGATCCGGAGTTGACGGTTACCGTCCCGCGCGATTACACGATCGACGGCGGTATTGACATTATCAGCCATGTGATCGAGGGCTTTTTCACCGGTGTTGAGTCGACGCCGCTGCAGGACCGTTTCTCGCTGGCGGTGGTGCGCACGGTCATGGAGTATCTGCCACGAGTAATGGAGAATCCCAATGACATCAATGCTCGTTCGCAGTTGTCATGGTGTTCAGTGGTAGCCATGTCCGGGCTGGTGAATCCCGGCCGGGGTGACAAGTGGCCGCTCCACGCCCTGGAGCATCCGCTTTCAGGTCACTATGACATTTCCCATGGTCGCGGTCTGGCCCTGCTGCTGCCGCGATTGATGGCGTTTACCATCAAGGCACGACCGCAGAAGTTCGGTTTCATGGCGCGCGAGCTGTTTCATCTGGATGAAGGGGACGACATGCGGCTGGGGCAGCAGGCGATTGACGGTGTGGTTGATTTCCTGCGGTCGGTTGATCGCTTTTTGGTGATGAGTGATGTGGGTATCCCTGATGACTCCCGGTTCGAAGCCATGGCCGATGACACTATTCGGCTGTACGGCACGGCAGAGGGTTGCCTTGCCAATCCGCGTCCGTTGTATAAGGATGATGTGGTGGAAATCTACAGCCGCTGCCAGAGTGCGGTCGTATAGGCCAGAAGAGCGAAAGATCAAGCGAGCTGATTGGCATGAGTCTGATTGACGAAAAGCGACTGATGAAGGCCTGGCACGAGGACAGCGTGTATGCGCTGCAGCTTGAGGTCGGCGACGTCTGCTGTCAGGCGTGTCGGTATTGCTACATGAACGCGCTGGACACACCTCACAATCGGTTGACCGATGAGCTTATTGAGCGGATTATTGATGACGCCGCCCGTCTGGATATCACCGCCATCGAATGGCTGGGCGGGGAACCGTTGCTGCGTCCGGGCATATTCCGGTTGATGGCGCGTGCCACGCAGCGAGGCCTGCGCAACAATATCTGGACCGGCGGGCTGCCGCTGGCTGGCGAGTATGTGCGCCGTGAATGTATCTTTGCTGCTCGCGAGGGATTGATCTCCATCCATGTGTCGAGTGTTGATCCGGATACCTACATCCGGCTGCACCCCGGTCGGCCCCTTGAGGACCTGCAGACCATTCTGGCCGCGGTAGAGGCACTGCTTGATAGCGGATATCCCGCGGAGCAGGTGATCAACTCGGTGACGTTTACGGGGACGCAGACAGCGTCGGACATGATTGCCACGATCGATTTCTTCGAGAAGAAGTACGGCATCAAGACCTCCCTGAATGTCTATCACACCTACCTGCGTCCGGGCCAGACTGATGCTGATCTGCATCGATTCATCCCCGACGAGGCCGAGGTAGCCAGAGTGTACAGCCGGTACAAGCGCCAGCATGGAATGGTGCAGATGCCGATGAACTGCGTGAACAAGCAGTACTGCTCAGC
Source organism: uncultured Ignavibacteriales bacterium (assembly GCA_964627305.1). Taxonomy (GTDB): domain Bacteria; phylum Zixibacteria; class MSB-5A5; order GN15; family FEB-12; genus WJKG01. The sequence goes on from CAZVHP010000004.1 coordinate 83,495, forward strand.
GACCGCGGCCATTCTGGCCGACGGAACTGTCACACCGTGTGCCACCATTCGCGAGCCGAACGCTCCCCGGGTGAGTGCGGAGCGCGGGCTGTTCGAGATCTTTGGGGAGTACCGGGATCATCTCATCTTCAAGCGATTCAAGACCATCGACAACCTCCCTGAGCGGTGCCGATCGTGCAGCCTTTCCGAGGAGTGCTGGGGGTGCCGGTCTCGGGCCTGGGCTGCCGGGCTGGGCATGTACGGCGAGGATCCGCGCTGTTTCCGGCATCCCGGGGGCGGTGCCGGTGACGCTGAGAGCGCCATTGAGAAAACCCGTGCCAAGTAGACGGGCTACAGGTTTGGTCACCGGCAGGCGCGGCATTTGAGCGTGGTATCGAGCGTGGTGTCAGCGTTCAGCTTCCGGTAGGTGTTGTCTCCGCGTTGGTCTTCTCCTGTCCCATCTGCAGGATGTACTCGGCCACCAGTTGTAGTTGCTCGTCCCCAAGATGGGCGAACGACGGCATGGGGGCGAACTGGTCGCGCTTCTTACCGGGGTTCCTGGTCCAGGCTACGATTCCTGCAATATCCCCGGCATAGATCTGCTGGACCTCCGTGATCGACGGTCCGGCCAGCACGCGGTCATAGGCATGGCAGGCCGCGCAGTTTTTGAAGACGCTTTTACCGGTGGGACCCGGCGCCAGGGCTTCGCCCAGCCCCAGGCCGGCATCGAGGCGCATGTGGGCTGCGAGGTTGACCGCACGGAAGGTATCGGAGCGATTGGCCATCAACGCGCGGTGGTCAGTCAGACTCGCCTCCCGGTAGACGTGTCGGCCGGTCGCCATGAAGACCACGACAAGCGTAAAGATCATCAGGATAGGCACGTAGTATCGGCCTATGGCTCTGTCACTGGTGCGCAGTTCCGCCCAGAGCAGGACCATAACTGTCGCCGCGATAATGACGCCGATCGAGATAACGATCACCAGGGTGTACGTCACACCTATGGCAGGCAGGGTGAGCAGCAGCAGTGGGCCGAACAGCACCTGCGCAAGCGTGACATAGAAGGTGACACGGTAGAACAGGCGTCGCAGTTGCGGCCGCGTGAACTCAGGCAGGTAGTGCTCGACAGGGAATCCCTTGCGTCCGAACCACCCCGCGAGGAACAGGCCGGTGATTGCCAGACTGGCCATCAGAAAGTGGAAGTAGCGAGGGAAGACGTTTCCTATCTGCAGCGAGGAGAAGAACCCTGCCACCTGCGACCATTGGCCGGGAAACAGCATGAGATTGATGTTTGACAGGAAGACCAGCGGGATGCACAAAAACAAGACAGCGGAGGCAATGCCGAGGGCAATATGGCGGCGTTTTTTGGGGCCGGTCCAGCGATCCCAGGTAAACTTGTGCAGATAGGTCAGCAGAAACACCAGGATGATCAAGGGCACCAGGCCGAGCCAGGCATAGCCGGTGAGCACGTTGGCCGAGTAGAAGTACGTCGTGTACAGCAGGTTGATGGCGAGCAACGGTCCCACGCCGAGAACCACGGCGAGGCTCTTGTTGACGGTTATGGTGGCGCCGATGCGGCGGGCCAGACTATCGTATCTGGGCCAGGTCAGTCCCATGATCTCAAACAGGGCGGTCAACAGCGAACCACCGACCATAAGATTGACAAACAAGATGTGCAGCAGAAACAGCGCTACCAGTATAATCTCAAGCTCCCAGCTGTTCAGCGGCAGGGGGAGTGCCAGCTCACGTGGCACGGCGGTTGCGGCAATGAGGCATGTGACGGAAGGTATCATTATTGGTAATCCTCGGCACGATTCCTGTTCATGGGGCTACAGCCTTGCGTCTGGGTCGGGATTGACGGCTTTGGGGATGCCTCGTGACTGCGCTCCGCTCAGCGGGGCGTGAGTCTGTTCGAGGTCCTTCAGGTAGGCAACCAGAGCGTCGAGTTCACGTTGATTGCCCGGGAAAGGTGGCATGTAGGTGCGCGTGTTGTGCATCGTCTCGACAAACAGCCCCATCACCTCCGGATCCCAGCGGCCCTCGCCGTAGAGGTTGTTGAACTTGTCTACCGTGGAATTGATGCCGGTGGTGGTATGGCAGCGGGCGCAGGCGATGCGGAAGATATCCTGGCCGGCCTCGATCAGGTTGGCCTCAGTGACCCGTTTATGAGCTACAAAGGTAGCGTGGGTCAGCACGCCATCACGCTTGTAGACGGGATAGTCGGCGAGCCGGACGCCGTTGGAGTACATGTAATCCGCTACCACATACGGTTTGCGCACGAATTCACGCACTCGCTCGAAATGGCCCAGCAGCCAGATGCCAAGCAGAAATGGGACAAGCAGCAGGACGCCGTTGATCAGACGCGGTCGGGTCAGACCGATCACCGCCGTGAGGATGATGGCTGCCAGGGCGGCGACCATGATATGGGCCAGCGTTTCGTGCCAATTCTGAAACGCTTGAGTGAGCAGGGCAACATCGAGGTTCTTCATCATGGCTTCCGGGACTACGTTCCAATACCACAGGGCACCGACGATAAATGGAGGTACCCAGGCCAGCGTCCAGATGGAGACGAACCTGACTGCCTTGCGCCGAAGATCAGTGCCCTTCTGCGTGAAAAAGAACAGCAGGAACCAGACACACAGCCCGGCAGTCATCAGGGCGTAGGTGGTTCTGAACAGCGACTGTGGTGCATACAGGGGGTTGAAGAAAGCAGACGTCAGGCTGCGGTCCAGCGGCCAACTGCCGGCATCCATCATGAAGCCGAGAATCGCGACGATTATTGCCATCGTCAGCCAGGAGAAGAGACTCAGGACGATTCCGACGCCTATATGCACCTTCTTCATGAAGCCCTCTTTCCATTGCTTCCAGGTGAGGAAGTAAATAAGGATGAGTACTACCTCAGTGATGAAGACGAGCCACTCAATGAACCAGGCCCAGAAGAAGATGCGCAGCAGCGATCCGATACCGAACGGGGCGATCACGGCCGTCGTGAACCAGATGCCGACTCCAGTGAGAGCGCCAATGGTCGTGGTGACGATGAACAGCACCATGGTGACCTTGTAGGCCAGACGATCGATCTGCTCACTACCCTGTTTCCAGCCGAGCCACTCCATGAGGGTGACCAGAGGATACGCTCCAACCGCCAGGGGGTGATTGATGAAGACGTGGAGGATAGCAATGACCGCGATTATGAGCCGATTGCCGATGTGATCGACGAAGAAGACTGGAAAATCCATGCTCAGCCCTGCCAGTTAGTGATCAAGCCAGGAGGCGGCGACGCTTTTCCCTCCCGAATCGAATCAACCGCCTGGTTCGCTAAATCGGACTTATTCCTCGTCAATTTACATGTCAGGAGTGGTTCGTCAACCTCAGAACTGACAACCGTGAACGTTTGTGGTGCCGCGACCCGGCGCCAGGAGCCCTCGCCGTGACAGCGGTGAAATGGACCCCTGCCTCGCCGTTCATTCTGTGCATTCCTCGAACAAGCGGATAAGCTGTTGTATAACATAGGATTATCCGGGCGGCGGGCTGCGCGTTGCTGCTGTGACGGTTAAGGAAACCGGCCGGGTGCCGAAACCAAGCAGTATAGGAGATTATCGAGGATCGTCGGGGACCTGCCTTTGCAAGTCCCCTTCGGTCCGGTCGAGATGTACTCGGCTGTATTCACGCAGCGAACTGAAACACATAGGGCCTAAACATAACCCGATCCGGCACCGTAGGGTGCGGGGAGACTAAGGAGTAGCGAAATGCGCTTCAAACTTCAGCTTACCCACAAGCTGATGCTGATGATTGTGCTGGTCGTGACGCTGTCTATCAGTGTGGTGGCATTCGTCAGTGTCTGGAAATCACAGCAGCAGTTAGGGGCACAGGGGGAGACCGACCTTGAACATCTGACCAGTATGGCACTGGAAATGTGCCGGCTGAGTGCCGAGCACGCTCAGCAGGCAACTCTGGCCAATCTGAAATCGGGTCGGCAACTCTTCAATCAAGCTGGGGGGGATCAGGCAACGATCGAAAACGGTCAGTTAGTTCTGAAACGAGGGGATGAGGACATGGTGGTCAACGACAACAGTGAGTTTGTTGATCACCTGCATCAGATGACCGGCGCCCACTATACTATCTTCCAGAAGGAGGGTGGTACTGCGCGGCGCGTCGCCACGACTGTCACGGCTGAGAACGGACGGCGCGCGGTTGGGACGTACATCTCTCAGCCGGTTTTCGAGACGGTCTTCAACCAGGGCCGGACCTACACTGGTCGCGCCTGGGTTGTCAACCAGTGGATGGTAACCGCATACGAACCGATTCGCAATGCCAGTGGGGAGGTTGTCGGATCGTTCTTCTGCGGTGTGCCGGAGCGATCGCACATTCTTCGCGACGCCATTTTGTCGCAGAAGATTGCCGAGACCGGGTACATGTACACCATGGACAGCAAGGGCATACTGCAGGTGCACCCGGCCAATGAGGGTGAGGATATCAGCAACCATGATTTCGCCCGGGAGATGATGGCCAAAGCGCCAAGTCTCAGAGACGGGGAAATCGCTACTATCTGGTATCCGTGGTTTGACCAGCGGCTCGGCAGAGAGCTTGAGAAGATCGTCAAGTACGCCTATTTCAAGGATTGGGATTGGATCATAGCCGCCGGCAGCTACACGCAGGAGTTCACGGCTCCGGCGACGGTAGTCCGCAACTATATTCTCTGGCTCGGATTCGGTTTCCTGTTGGTGTCGGTCGTGATTGCCTGGTGGATGGCACGCACCATTGCCCGGCCCGTGATGAAGCTTGCAGATATGGCACAGGAGGTGGCACAGGGTGATGTCAGCCAGAAAATCGATATCCAGAGTTCCGATGAGGTCGGCAAGCTGGCTGGCGCCTTCAACGAGATGATTGTCTACCTGCAGGAGGCCTCGCATGTTGCGGAGCAGATTGCCGAAAACGATCTGACCTCGGATATCAAGCCGCGCAGCGAACGTGATGTTTTCGGTCGGGCGTTCCAGAAGATGATCGCCAACCTGTCGGACATCATGCGCCAGCTATCGGAAAACGCCCGGGAGTTGGTAAGCGCCTCGACCGAGATCGCCTCCACCTCAGAGCAGATGTCCCGCGGTGCACGTCAGCAGTCCGAGCAGGTGGGGCAGGTATCCTCGGCGGTGGAGGAAATGACCGCGTCAATCGTGCAGTCCTCCCGCAACGCCGATGAGGCCACTCAGGCGTCTCAGAGCGCCTCGAGTACCGCCGGCGAGGGTGGTCGTACGGTACAGGAGACGGTTGACGGCATGCAGCGCATCGCCGATGTGGTTCGCCAGTCGGCCGAGTCGATCAGTAAGCTGTCTGCCTCGGCGGATCAGATTGGTGAGATCATCAGCGTCATCGACGATATTGCCGACCAAACCAACCTGTTGGCGCTCAATGCCGCTATTGAGGCGGCGCGGGCCGGTGAGCAGGGTCGCGGTTTCGCGGTGGTTGCCGATGAGGTTCGCAAGCTGGCTGAGCGTACCGGCAAGGCCACCGGTGAGATCACGGGTATGATTCAGGCGGTTCAGCAGGAGACGCAGGAGTCGGTACACCTGATGGAAACCGGCGTGCAGGAGGTCGACAAGGGCCGTGAGATGGCTGACCAGGCCGGCAACGCTCTTGGTGAAATCGTTCGCATGTCTGAACAGGTCATGCAGATGGTTCGCCAGATTGCCGCTGCCAGCGGTGACCAGTCAACGGCCGCCGAGGAGATATCCAAGAATGTCGAGCATATTTCCAGTGTGACCAAGGAGACCGCCAGCGGGGCCGAGCAGGCCGCGGCTGCTGCTGAGCAACTCAACCGTCAGGCGGAGGGAATGCAGAAGATGGTCTCGAAATTCAAGCTGCGCAGTTAGTACAGCCAATTCCGTTTGTTTGTCCAGCGCACGGCGGAGCGATACGGTTACTACCGATCGCTCCGCTTTCTTTTGGTGTCGGTTCAACATGGGTATCGCGGAGTCAATGGTACCGGTTGCAATGATTGTCGAAACCAACCATATGTGGACTGTGTTGGTACAATAAACATGGGGAACACGAAACCACAGGAGACCGCCCCATGAACGACGTCCGTACGCATGCGAGGTTGCCGATGCTCTTTCTTCTTGTGCTGCTCGCGATAGCCACCGGTGCCGTGACAACGCTGGTCTACCGTCATGTCCTGGCCACGGACAGCGAGCGTTCATCGGACAGCCTGTCGTGTGAGACGCCATCGGCCATCGACCGATCAGGAGGTTCACAGATGACATACAAGGTTCAGAAATCCGACGAGCAATGGAAGTCCGAGTTGACCGCGGAGCAGTACCGAGTCGCCCGTCAGGGGGGGACCGAGCGGGCCTTCTCGGGCGTGTACTACGACCATCACGAGAACGGAGTCTACCGGTGTGTTTGCTGTGATGCCCCTCTGTTTGACAGCCGGGCGAAGTACGCATCCGGCTCCGGCTGGCCGAGCTTCTTTCAGCCGGCTGACAGCTCCGGTATAGAGACTCATGTCGACAACAGCCTGGGGATGCAGCGGATCGAGGCGCGTTGCAGCAACTGCGGGGCCCACCTTGGGCATGTGTTCCCCGATGGTCCGGAACCAACCGGGTTGCGTTACTGCATCAACTCGGCATCGCTGGACTTCCGGCCGCGATCGCAGGGTGACACGGCCGGGGATACCACCGCCGGGACTGATGCAAAGGAAGCCGAGTAGGCGGCAGATGGCTAAGCAGGACAGACCCGCGCCGACGTCAACCCGTCTGCGCTTCCGGGGCGGTCAGGGGCAGTCACTGGTTGCCCGTCTGGACTTACCGAGCCAGGGGGAGCCGGTCGCTTATGCGCTGGTGGCCCATTGTTTCACCTGTTCGAAGGACCTGAAGCCGCTGGTTAACATCTCCCGAGCGCTGGCGGGTAGGGGGATCGGTGTCTTCCGTTTTGATTTCACCGGCCTTGGCGAGAGCGAGGGTGATTTCACGGACACGAACTTCTCGACCACGGTCGAGGATCTGCTGGCGGCGGTGGATCACATGCGAAGCCGGATGGCGGCGCCGAAGTTGCTGATCGGGCACAGTTGGGGGGGCACAGCCGTCATCAGGGCGGCGACTGAAGTCAGCGAGGCGGCCGGCGTGGTGACCATTGCCGCACCCTATGATCCGTCGCACGTTGCCAACGTGTTTGCCGACACGCATGACGAGATCAGGCAGTCAGGCGCGGCGCAGGTGAAGATCGCCGGGCGCACGTTCACCATCTCCCGCCAGTTTCTTGAGGATCTGGAGGGTGCCAGTCTCCGGCAGTCGCTCTCGGCACTGAATCGCCCGCTGCTGATCTTGCATTCGCCACAGGACAGGGTCGTCAATATTGATAACGCCGGTTTGATATTCAAGGCGGCACGGCATCCCAAGAGCTTCATTGCCCTTGACGGAGCCGATCATCTGCTTCTCGGCCCGGAGCACGCTCGCTATGCAGGCGAACTGATCGCGCAGTGGGCACAGCCGTATCTGTGACGATATCTCAATAGTGATCTGAGTCGCTGACTTAGTCGTTCAAGCGCCACAGGCCGACTATGCGGTCCTTGCAGACGTGGTGGTTTTCTCTGATTGCTTCGAAAGGCACTCCCAGATTATAGGGGGCAATCTCGAGATTGACATAGCGGGACATGCGATGATGCCGGCTGTATTCCACGGTCTTCTGCTGGTCGGAAAGGTCCTGATTCTCGGTGAGGTAATCAAAGCTGGTGGACATCAGCCAGGTGGAGCCGCTCCGTCGAAAGGCGTCGAGTATGCGCAGGTTGTCTTTTTCGGGCAGGTGAATGAAGAAGTCACGGCAGAGAATCAGGTCAACCCTGGGCCACGAGGTATGCGTGCGCGCATCGACGAGTTCAAAGCGATATTCCGGGTACTGCTCACGATTGTCGCGAATGAAGCCCTCATCGATGTCGTATCCGGTGTATTCCACGCCGGTCAGGTCCACAAGGCTGAGCCAGTTCAGGTCTCCACAGGGGATATCGATCATGCTGCGAATACTGTGGTGCACGAGCACCTGGGCCAGAAACCTCCGGATTTCGACGGTGTTGGCAATGTATGAACCCTCGCCGCAGTAGGACTCAGGTTCGATCTCGAATGACAGCGGGCCGCTAGTCGACATGTGCAGGCTCTCCATGCTCACGGAGTTGAATCTGGTCGCTTGTCCGCGACCTTCCAGTGCGAGGGCTGTGTCTCTTTCGGTTCTATCGGCAGCATGGCACGGAGAGTGAAGCCGGGATGTACAGAATCTGCGCAGCGATTTCGAGCGGTCGTTTGCTGCCATGCAGTGTGGCTGGCCGACTTGCTGCAGGTCCCGGATAATGCTGCCATCGTCAAAGCCCTGCGGGATGGCCTTCAGTCGCGGACGTATCAGGCCCGAGTGGGGGACGGGTATGGTTTATCTACTCCCTTGCTTTCGCTGTTGGTAGCGGACAAGTCCGCAATGGGGTATCTTCAGGTCACCATGTCAGTTGCCTTGGCAATGCAGTCAGTTCAGGGAGTCACACGTCAGACTCCATGCTCTATCTGATCGGAGGGATCACGGGGGGACTCGAGCGGCTATGTCGGGAATCTGCCGTCAGAACGTCACTTGGGTTTACGTGTAACATCTGTTGGCGGCGACTGATGGACCATTGGACATTGTGTTAACCAGTCCGCTTGGAAAAGCGCAACACCGAGATGCCAAAGGCGATCGTGCCGAGGACAGCCAGCACGAGGATGTCATGCCCCAGCTCGAGAAGGCCGGCTCCCTTCATCATGATGCCTCGGACAATGTTCATGAAGAAACGCATGGGGTTGACGCAGGTCAGGTATTGTAGCCACTGAGGCATATTCTCGACCGGGGTCAGAAACCCGGAGGTCAGGATAGCGAAGATGCTGAAGAACCAGGCAAAGAACATAGCTTGCTGCTGGGTCGAGGCGAGCGTTGAGAACAGCAGACCGACTCCGAGCGTGGTCAGCAGAAACAGCGCCGAGAGGCCTAACAACAACAGCTTTGAGCCAACAAAGGGGACCTCGAACCAGAGCACCCCCAGAGCCAGCGCAAACAGGAGTTCGGCAAAGGCCAGAATGACAAAGGGGATCACTTTGCCGGCCAGAAAGACGGGCGTGGTGATGGGAGTGACCATCAGTTGCTCGAAGGTGCCCATCTCGCGCTCACGGACAATGGCCATTGCAGTAAGCATGACGGTTATCATGAGCAGGAGAGTCGCCACAATGCCGGGGACCATGAAATAGACCGATTTCGCCTCGGGATTATACAGGATGGCCGGGCGCAACTCTATCTGCGGTTCCAACTGAAGCCGCCGGGCGGAGTACTGCTGGGCCACGCGAGCGGCATAGCCCATCCCGATCGAGGCCGAATTGGAATTGGACCCATCAGCCACTAGCCCAACCCTTGTCGGTTCTGTAGATCCAAGCCGCTCGGAGAAGTCCTGGGTGATGATTAGTGCCATCTCGCTCTTACCGCTCTTGAACCGCGCTTCCATCTCGCGCAAAGGGGTTTGGGGGTAGTACGGAACGAAGTAGTCATCGGCGGCCAAACTGCGCACAAGCTCCCGTGAGTCGGTGCTTTGGTCGAAGTCGTAGACATCCAGGGCAATCTGCCTGACTTCGGTGTTGACCACATAACCGAACAGCAGCATTTGCACGACCGGCATCAAGAAGATCAGGCGGACCATGTTCCTGTCACGGAAGATCTGAATGAACTCTTTTTTGATCAATCCTGCCAGCGCTCGCATGGTATTTCCCTCAGCCGAGCCTTACGGTAAAGCGTTTGATGGCCAGGACGATCATGGCGGCCATCAGGGCGACCATGGCCGCAGCATGCACCGCCAGCACCTCAAGACCGGCTCCCTTGAGCAGAATGCCTCGGATGATAGTGATGAAGTACATCGCCGGCTGTATGTGGGCCAGGGCCTGCAGCACTGCGGGCATGTTCTTGACGGGGAAAATGAACCCCGAGAGCATCACTGACGGCAGCATGGTGGTCAGCACTGCCAGCATCATGGCCACCTGCTGGGTGCGAACCAGGGTTGAGATAAGCGTCCCCAGCGACAGAGCCGTAGCGACATAGATAACACCGAACGCCAGAAGCAGCAGGTGCGAGCCGACGAAGGGGAGATCAAACAGGATCCATGCGAGGATCAGTACGAGGATGCCATCGAGCAGCGCCACGAAGATGTATGGCAGTATCTTGCCGATGAGAATCTGCGAGGGTGTCGCCGGGGCAACCAGAAGCTGCTCGATAGTACCGGTTTCCTTCTCACGGGCAATGGTAATGGATGTAAGAAGGGCCGAGATCATCATCATAATGATGGCAACCAGTCCCGGCACGAAGAAGATGGCAGATTCGAGATTGGGGTTGTACAGCACGCCGGGGGCCAGTTCGACCGTTGGCAGCGTCTGTGGCCGTGGTGACAGGCTGGCGGAGTAGCTGAGCACCACTCCCTGGGCGTAGTTGACAACGGCCGCGGCAACGTTGTTATCGGCGCCATCGACCAGCAGGCCCAGCGAGAAGCTTCGCCCGGACCGGACGGCGTGATCGAGCCCCGGCTTGATGATCAGGACAGCGTCAGCCTCACCGGCCCTGAGCACGCGTTCGGGGTCACCGATCACCGAAGGGGCTTCTGACAGATCGAAGCAGTTTGAGGCGTCAAACGCTTCGATAAGCTCACGGGACATCGGCGATCGGTCCTGGTCGACGACCGCCAGCACCACCCGGTCGACATCGAGGTCGATAGCATAGCCATAGAGGAAGGTCATCAGAATGGGCATGGCGATGACGATCATCAGGGAGCGCGGATCACGCAGGATATGGTATATCTCCTTGCGCGCGATGAATCCGATTGCCTTCATGACCGCCTCTTGTCCTGATTTCGGATCAGATGGATGAAGGTTTCCTCCAGATTCGGCTGCTGGTATTTGCTGATCAGATCGCGGGGGGAGCCGAGCTCAACGATATGCCCCGCGTGCATCACTGAGATGCGTTGACAGAATTCAGCTTCGTCCATGTAGTGGGTGGTGACAAAGAGGGTGACATTGTCGTCGGCCAGATCGTACAAGACCGACCAGAACTCCCGGCGGAAGGCGGGGTCGACACCGCCGGTGGGTTCATCCAGAAAGAGAATACGTGGTTCGTGCAGCAGCGCGGCCGAGAGTCCCAGACGCTGTCGCCAGCCGACCGGGATGTCGGCGGTAAGGCGATCGATGAACTCGCCAAGTCCCAGTCGGTCGGTCAGCTCGGCAATGCGCCTTCTGGTGGTATTGCGGTTCAGGTTGTAGGCGGCGGCGTAGAAGCTGAGGTTCTCACGGCCGGTCAGATCGCGGTACAGGGAGAACTTCTGCGACATGTAGCCGATGCTCTTCTTGATTTCTTCCGGCTGCGTCAGAATGTCGTAGCCTGCCACCGTGCCGCTGCCTTCCGATGGCTGTAGCAGCCCCGTCAGCATGCGTATGGCAGTGGTTTTTCCGGCGCCATTGGCTCCCAGAAAGCCGAATATCTCGCCGGTTCTGACAGACAGCGATATGCGGTCGACAGCCTTGAAGCTGCCGAAGTGACGCGACAACTGCTCGACCTGGACGGCATAGTCAATGCGGTCACTCATCACGTCCTCCCTGCCCGCGCGCAAGCTGCTGGATGAACACGTCCTCAAGATCTGGTTCGATCTGTTTGAGATCATCGACCCTCAGCCCCGCTTCGCTCAGCCTGTTGGCCACCTGGTCGAGCGCTGCCCCCGGGCCCAGATAAACATGAAGCGCAGCCCCGAACCGTCCTGCCGAAACTCCCTCGATTGCCGACAGCCTGTCGACCAACTGCGACGAGGCATCGACAGGAACTTCGTAGACGGAGCCTTCAAACAGCCTTGTCAGTTCCCCGGGGGTTCCGCGCGCGAGTAAGCAACCAGCGAACATGAAACCGGCGCGGTCGGTGCGGACAACTTCATCCATGTAGGGAGTGGAGGCGAGAATGGAGACGCCCTCATTTCTGAGCTGTTCCAGCAATTCCCAGAACTGGCGGCGCGACAGGGGATCGACACCGGTCGTGGGTTCGTCCAGTATGAGCATCTTCGGCCCGTGAATTAGCGCACAGGAGAGAGCGAGCTTCTGCTTCATGCCGCCGGAGAGGGCGCCGACGCGCCGGCGGGCAAAAGGCTCCAGGTTAGAGAAGTCATAGAGCTGGTCGCGTCGCCGGCGGTAGCGTGCGCCTGTGAGGCCATGCAGCCCGGCGTAAAAGGTCATGTTTTCCTCAAGGCTCAAATCGGGGTACAGCGAAAACTGCTGCGGCATGTAGCCGAGAATCGGCTTGGCTTTCTCGAAATCGGCGAACAGGTCGATCCCGTCCAGCCAAGCCCGGCCGCCATCGACCTCGAGGAGATTGCACAGGGCACGCATCAATGTTGTCTTGCCAGCACCGTCGGGCCCCACCAGGGCAAAGGCCTGGTTGCGGTCGACCTCGAATGATACGTTGTCGACAGCCTGGGTGGCGTGGTAGCGTTTGGAGACGCCCTCAATCGTCAGGAAGTTCATAGGTCTGCACCGTCACAAAGACCGGCATGCCAATCTTCAATCGCTGATCGCTGTTGGCGACCGTGACTTTTACCGCGTAGACGAGATTGGCGCGGGCATCCTTGGTTTGCACGTTCTTGGGCGTGAACTCGGCTTCATCGGAGGCCCAGACCACAGTGCCGGGGTACTTCGCACCGCCGGACTCGGTATCCACTGTAGCCGGGCTGCCGATTTTCGTCCTGGCGAAATCGCCGGCATTCAAATACACCTTGATCCAGAGTGTATCCAGCCGCGAGACTCTGGCAATCGGCCGCCCCGGCGAGAGCAACTCACCGACCTCGACATACTTCTGAGTGATCCGGCCGGCGAACGGAGCTGCGGGATGACAGTCCGACAACTGTTTTCTGATTAGCTCGATGTCCGCGCTGGTGCTCTCGATTCGCGCCTCCAGAACGTTCAGAGCAGCCCGCGCCATCTGGGTTGCCAGCGCTGCCTGCCTGAATTGGTGCTCCACTTCATCAAGGGTGCGCTTTGCCGCTGTACCGGCTTCGAACAGCCGGGAGATGCGATCGCGCTCGCTTTTTGCATGGCGCTCAATCTCCTCGGCCTGGCGCACTTTGATTTCGGAAGCGGCCAACTCTTCGCGCAAGGCCGTCAGACCAGCGACAGCCGCGGCCAGCCGCAGGCTCAGACCTGTGGTGTCGATCACCAGCAGGGTATCCCCCCGGGACACGCGGGTTCCCTCGTCAAACGCCATAGACAGCACGCGGCCGGAGACCTCGGCAGATACGACAGCCTCGTTGGCCTCAAGAAACCCTGAGCCTCCGGGAGTTGTGGCGATGTCGGCGCACCCGACGGCCACTGCCATGATTGTGGACATCAGGGTCAACAGAAGTCGGGAATCATGCATCTTACAGGCCCTTTCGGAGATCATCAGATCCAACTGTGAACAGAAACACGGACTTTGCGACAAACACATCGGCTTTGGCGGCGGCCAGTTCGGCCTCGGTGGCGCTGAGGGCCGCCTCTATCTCAAGCAAGCGGTTCGAGGGGAGGTTGCCCTCGCGGTGCCTCACGCGGGCCAGGCGATAGTTGTCGGAAGCGATGGCGTGCCTGGTGTGAACGGAAAGGTAGATTCGGAAGGCAAGCAGGACCTGCTCTCGAGCCAGGTGCGCCTCCCGGTTGAGGATGCGCTCCATGTCGCGGTACTCAGCGCGGGCGGCCTCGGTGACTGCCCTGGCGGCAGCGACCTGATGGGAGGTCCGGTTGCCGAGATTGAACGACCAGTTGAGGTTCACCCCCGCCGTGAGGTAGTCGTCGAAACGGTTGCTGAACATGTCGCGGTTGGGTTTGCCGAACGTGTAGCCGCCATATAGGGAAAGCACAGGCCACCAGTTGCTGCGGCCGAGGGTCTGTTGGTGCTCACCGACAGTGACGGATGCTGCCGCGGTGGCCAATTCCGGTTTCGATAGGGGAATCTGCACTGGCGGCAGGCTGGTGTCCGGCTCCGGCAAGATTGTGGTTAATACGATCGAGTCCGCGACCGGCCGTCCCAGCAACAGGTTCAGCCTGATGAGTTGCCGGGACCGCGTCGACGTCGCCTGATCGAGTGCCGTTCGGGCCGAAGTGAGGACCAGCTCGGCCTCCAGCAGCTCGGTTGAGTCGACGGCACCGGCCTTGTGCAGGGTCTCAATATCGCGTTTGACCAAACGCGCGCGATCGAGCGAGGCAGCGGCGGCGGCGACCAACTGATCAGCCTGATGCAACCGCAGGTATTCCACCCGGGCCGACAGGAGTACCTCATCGTGGCGGGCCCGGGCCAGTGCTTCGCGGAGCCTGCTCTCGGCCTCGGCCAGTCTGATCCCGGCGGTGACTCTGCCCCCGGTGAACAGCGGCAGGGTCAGCCGGAGGTCAGTGCGGTAGGTGTCCTGCGTCCCCAGCTCCCGTTCCATCGTCGGCCCCCCGGAAGGCCAAGGTTAATGGTCGGAACATCGTCAACGAGATAGGCCACGCCGGTCACTGAGAGGGTCGGCCAGCGCTCGGCGCGGGCAGTGGCGAGCGCGTGCAGCGATGCATCCTGCTGCGACCGGGCCGATTTCAGGGAATGGGCATGGTCAAGAGCCGATTGGAGTGCCTGCTCCAGCGACAGGTCGAACGCCGCGGCCGCGGATGCCGAGACCAGAAGCGCTACCACGCTGCTGACAAAACAACGTTTCATCTTCTGAGTATCCCCCGCAGAAACAGATCTACATTCGCCTGAGCACGTTCGGTGACGAATTGCTCGTGGCCATCAATTTCCAGAACGCGGTCAATCATTGGCGCAAGGACGAAATAGCCCAGATTCAATGTAAGAAATGACACCGCCGCCTGTTTGAGATCAACGTCCCTGACAGTGCCGCTCTCTACCCCGTCCCGGAGCAGCCCGAGAAGGTACCCGGGAATGCCTGATCCTTTCAGGATTTGGGCTGCCCGGACAACCATTCGTGAATCCGGCCGGGCCAGCTCGCGAACCAGCAAACGGATGAATTCAGGATATTGTTGACTGAGCTGAGCATACACCCGGGCCACCTGACCGAGCGTTTCATCCGGGTCAGATGGATTCCCAAACGACTGCTGAATCAGCGGGAGAATCATGCGAAGATATTCATCGATGACCGAGGAGAAGAGGTTCTCTTTGGAAGAAAAGTAGTAGTATAGCAGGGCCTTGTTAACGCCCGCTGAACCGGCGATGCGATCGACACGAGCACCATCAAGGCCGTATTCAGTGAACTCGGCGATGGCCGCTTTGAGTATTCGCTGCCGGGTGTCCCCGGGCTGCGGCGCTGTCTGATGCTTATGAGCTTCTTCGTGCATTCGATTCCCGTATTGACCTTTTTATTAAACTAAACGGATAGTCAACACGAAAAGTTCCACATAAGGTCAAGAAATCTCTGCTTTCACGGGCGTTTCTCTCGTAACTCACTGTTATTTATAGCCATAGTAATGCAAAAAAGCGCTTTAAGCTTGACACACTGGGAGCCTCTGTTCTCCTTGTTCCTGACACAGATGACCGATTACGGGCAGATTACGGGCAGGAGACAGGTCAATCATAGAACACTCAAACGGACATGAGAACCGGGCGGGGCCATCGGGCGGCATCCACCCCGATGACGCACAGAAGGCGGCGGACACCAAAGCGGGGCTTCTGGTGCTGGTGATCGGTTTGCTGGCCAACGTTTTGCTGGTTGGACTCAAGGGGTGGGTTGGTCTGCTTACCCGCAGTCAGGCGCTGCTTGCCGATGCGGTGCATTCGATCTCCGATGTCGTTACAGACATTGTCGCCCTGGTCGGTCTTTGGTGGGGTCGGCAGGAGGAGGACGCGGACCATCCCTGGGGGCACGGGCGTATAGAGACCTTTGCCGGCATGCTGGTCGGGGTCCTGCTCATTGCGGCGGCTGTTGGGATCGCCTACTCGGCGACGCGATCTCTGATGACCGGGCAGGTGGCACCCGCCTCGGGTTGGGTGCTGGTTGCGGCGGCCGTGTCGCTGGTGATCAAGGAGGCGATGTACTGGTACACAGTCGTGGTCGGCCGACGGCTTGCCAGCACGGTTCTTGTGGCCAATGCGTGGCATCATCGCTCTGATGCTCTCAGTTCTCTGGCAGTGCTGATTGGGGCGGGGGCAGCGTACCTCAACCCCGAGTGGAGCTGGGCCGATCCGACGGCGGCGATCGTGGTGGGATATTTCGTCGCCAGAGTCGGGGTCAGGCTGGTTCATCAGTCGTTTCGCGAGGTCGTTGACACCGCACCGGAGCAGGAAATGGTGGCACGGATTCGTGATCTGGCCACCGGCGTGGAGGGTGTTCGTGACGCCCATGACATTCGGGCGCGACTATCTGGTGGTCAGGTATTCGTTGAGATCCATCTCGTTGTCGATCGCAGTCTGACAGTTAGCGAGGGTCACGTCATAGCCAAGCAGGTGGAGTCGGCGCTAAAAAACGGGATCGATCAAGTGACACGCGTCATCACTCACATCGATCCCGATGAATAAACCTCAGAGTCTGCGCTATTGATGTCGATGTCTATGAGCCGATAGAGACCAACTCCAGTTCAAAAGTGAGGTCCTTACCAGCCAGAGGATGGTTGGCATCGATCGTGACAGTATCGTCCTTGATCTCGCTGACAACCACGCGGATAAGATCGCCGTTGGGGTTCTTCATCTGCAGCATCTGACCTATCTCCGGCGTGATAGACTCCGGGAAGTCGGACTTGTTCACTTCCATAGTGAGTTCCTGCCGATGATCACCATAGGCCTCATCTTTGGTGACGACGATCGATTTGGTTTCACCGACAGCCATACCGACAATGCCGTTTTCGAAGCCGGGGATGACCTGTCCGGCACCAATCGTGACCTCCAGCGGATCGCGCTCCACCGAGGAATCAAACACGGTACCATCGGTCAGCCTGCCGGTGTAATGGACCTTAACCGTATCACCACTTTTCGCCTGAGCCATACTTTTCGTCTCCCTTGCGGTGGGATGATGTAGCCTTACACGACAATCGTACCGTCACACAGGGTGCTGTCCGCGGGAATCCTGAGTTACCCTGCCCACCTGTCAGGGCGCAATCAGGTCTCCTGCCACTGTCAGCAGCCGCGCCGGGCTGTAAGACGTGACGGCATATAGCGGGTAAAGACGATATTCACTCTTTTCTCAACGGATGGCAGTTGGGCCGGTTCCACAAACCGGGACTGCGTCTATTCCTGTTCATTGTCCTTCTCGCGCTCCTGAATGGTCTCCTGCAGAGCCTCCAGACGCGTGGTCAACCATGACTTTCGGGCCTCGATCTCCCGCTTCATGCGCGGGCTTTCGGTTTCCTTGAGCTGCTCCTGCGCCTGCTCCAAACTTCGCTGGACAGCGGCCAGTGACTGCCGCAGTCGTTCCAGCGACTCTGCCTGGTCGGCCTTATCGAAAATCAACGCTTCGGCAATGGGTTCCTTCTCTGCCTGAGGCCGGACCGAGGCCTGATCGGGGCGGATCGGCTGGTCTGGATCAAGCGCCCTGGTGTTCATGAAGGTCGGCGAGACAATCTCAATCCCGGCGCCATGCAGCGTGTCGAGAACCATCTCCCGCAGCTTCGAGCGCCTGGATATCAGTAGCTTGACATCCTCCAGCAGGCCATTGATGCGATAAGTC
The DNA here is from genome assembly GCA_964627305.1 of uncultured Ignavibacteriales bacterium. Lineage (GTDB taxonomy): Bacteria > Zixibacteria > MSB-5A5 > GN15 > FEB-12 > WJKG01. The sequence goes on from CAZVHP010000004.1 coordinate 101,163, forward strand.
ACGGCGAAATTCCCAAGTTCCATGACATGCACGTAGGGCTCCGTGAGTCCGGCAGCGATAGCGGCCTCCGACAGGGCGTTGGTAATCTGCTCCCGGCCGGCGTCGTAGCCAAGTGATACCTCGGCGGAGACAATAACGCCATCATCGCGGTAGTTCTTCATTGGGGTGATAGCCAGGTACATGTTGGGCAGGCTGATCAGGTTGCGGTCCTCGCCCTGTATCTGGACATGGAACAGACCGCGCTGGGTAACCCGTCCGAAATACTCCCCCACTTCCAAAAAGCGCCCCGGTCGCATGATGCGGACGCTGCGAAGCATGAAACCGGCCATGATGTTACTGAGAAAGGCGGTTGAGGAGAGGGCGATGGCTGCTGACAGGAGGATCCCGAGCAGGCTGAGAAGTTGCCCCCGCGATGACTCAGAGACCGGCAGCAGCAGGATGACAGCCAGAACTCCGGCCAGGGATATCACCAGCGTAATCAGTGGTCGTTTGAAGCCCTGCTCGCTCAGTTCAGACAGCCGGCGCTGCAACAGCCGGTTGATAACCCAGAGCAGGACGATCACCACCACGATGGCGGCTGCTGAGGGGGCAAGGTCGATAAGCTTTTCGACGTACTGAGTGAGTCTCTCCATCATCAATCATGCGCAAAGAGGAGGTTCATCCCAACAGGGTACAGGGCAGAGTATCCTGAGAGTGCATCTTCGGCCCGGAAAACGCTGTCCGGAGATTGGTGCTGCTGTCAGCCTCTACTATACAGAGGTATCGCGGCGAAAGCAATCGTTGAGTATCAGTCGATGGTCGAACGCCAGATTGACCGCGAACGGATCATCGAACCAGCGTGCCTCAGCGGCGTCATCGGCACCCCTGAGTGCACCTTCGAGCGGATGAGCGAGAAACGCCACGGTCACGGTGTGACCGCGCGGGTCACGCGTGGGATCGGAGTAGACGCCAACCAGGCGATCGAGCTTAACTGTCAATCCGGTCTCCTCCGCAGTTTCCCGTATAGCGGCCTGTTCGACCGTTTCGCCGATTTCCACAAAGCCGCCGGGCAAGGCCCAGTGGTCCCTGAACGGCTCATGGCCGCGTCGGATCAGCACGACTCGCCTGTCAGCGTCAGTGATGATGGTATCGACTGTCAGCAGCGGTGTTTGCGGTTTCATCGACAAGCTTCCATACAAGGCGATCTTATAAGGCATCCATGCCACGCGATGCCGGTGTCGCCAGGACCGACGACACCGGCAGTTCGTTTGTGCGGGTCATTTTGCAGAAGCGCGGTCTTCTACCGCGGGTTGACCATTTTTTCGGGGCGTACCTTCTCCTCAAATTCTTCAGCCGTCAGGATGCCCAGAGCGACAGCCGCTTCCTTGAGTGTGGAGTTGTCGGCATGGGCCTTCTTGGCGATTTTGGCCGCATTGTCATACCCGACATGCGGATTGAGGGCGGTAACCAGCATCAGCGAGTTTTGAAGGAAGTACTGAATCTTCTCCCTGTTCGGCTCAATGCCAACGGCGCAGTTGTTATTGAACATCTCGCAGGCATCGGCCAGCAGGCGGATGGAGTGCAGCAGGTTGTAGATCATCACGGGTTTGAAGACGTTCAGTTCGAAATTGCCGGAGCCGCCGCCCACATTGACCGCAACATCGTTGCCAATCACCTGGGCGCAAACCATAGTCATGGCCTCTGACTGAGTCGGGTTGACTTTGCCGGGCATGATCGAGCTGCCGGGTTCGTTGGCCGGGATGATCAGCTCGCCGATGCCGCACCGGGGACCGGAGGCAAGCCAGCGGACATCGTTGGCAATCTTCATGAGCGAGCAGGCCAGTGTTTTCATGACGCCGGAGGCCTCGACAATGGCGTCATGCGAGGCCAGAGCCTCGAACTTGTTGGGGGCAGTGACAAACGCGTAGCCGGTCAGATCAGCGATCTTCGCGGCCGCCTTGACTGCGAACTCCGGATGTGTATTCAGCCCGGTACCAACCGCGGTGCCACCGAGCGCCAGCGGGTAGAGCCGCTTGAGGCAGTCATTAAGGCGTTCCAGCCCCAGATCCAGCGCGTGCACCCACCCGGAGATCTCCTGGCCGAGCGTAAGCGGGACAGCATCCATCAAATGAGTACGGCCGATTTTGATAATGTCATCGAACTGCTGTGACTTCTTCCTGAGGGTGTCACGCAGTAGAGTCAGCATGGGGATCAGTCGCTTGTGGATCTGTTCGACCGCGGCGATATGCATGGCGGTGGGGAAGGTGTCATTGGAGCTTTGGGCTTTGTTGACATCGTCGTTGGGGTGCACCGGGTTCTTGCTGCCCAGCTTGCCGCCGGCCATCTCGATCGCGCGGTTGGAGATGACCTCGTTGGTGTTCATGTTGGTCTGGGTGCCGCTTCCGGTCTGCCAGACGACGAGCGGGAAGTGATCATTCAGCTTGCCATCGATTACTTCATCGGCGGCCTTGACAATCAGCTCGGCCTTCTCTTTGGGCAGCGTGCCCAGTTCCATATTGACGAGCGCGGCGGCTTTCTTGAGAATCCCCATGGCACGGATCAACTCCGGTGGCATAAGGTCGCTGCCGATCTGGAAGTTTTGCCTGGAGCGGGCGGTCTGACAGCCGTAGTACCTGTCGGCGGGAACTTTCATCTCGCCCATCGTGTCCGTTTCAATCCTGTATTCCATACTGCCTCCTCGGGGCTTGCCTGACAGCAAACCCACAACGCGTTTCTCATTTGACAGCGCTCAATATACGCAATCGTGCGGCGTGTGCAAGCGTCCTGAATAGTCTGCGGCTGCGGGAATGCTGTGAGTAATTGACTTCGTGGACAAACCGTACTATTGTTGAAAGTTGGGGCCCTCAAGGACCTCAGCGGTGGGCGCAATTAAACGACTCCTCATTAGTTGCAGAAAGGGGCACAACAGTGGAAAGAGAAGTGCGAAAGGGCAGAATCGTCCCGACAGCAGTACTCCTCATGGTCATGGTTGCAGGGTTAGTGGCCAGTGCCGGTGCAGCGAACGACAGCTCCTCAGAGCGGGGGAGTGCCCGGCTGAGTGGTGCCGTGAGCATATTTGGCGCCTTCCTGACGACGGTCGACGAGCAGTACGGCGTGGATAAGAACTCAATGTTTAGCGGCGGCGTAGCAATCTGGCTGATGTCCGAGGGACATCCGCCCTGGCAGATCCATTTCACGACTGGCGAGACTGCGCTCTTTGGGTCTTGCAGAGTGCGCCTGCATCGTCTGTTTCTGTCAAGGATCTTCCATGGAGCGTCGGAGAGATACAAGGCCAACCCTCATGTGTTTGGCTATGGTAAGTTCGGCCTTGGTGTCGTCATCGCCTCGTTCACCAGCGACTTCGTGGATAACATTGCGGGCAAGTGGTACCCGGCCATCACTTCAGGGGGCGGACTTGTTCTTCCCATCACATCGACTTGGAGTCTCAGGATTGGAATGGGAATGGATCTGGTTGCAACCAAAATCCACGGTTATGGAGAACCCCTTGACCTGTTATTCAGTGTGCATGCGGGGCTGATGTTCTTGCTCTGAGTGCGACATGGAGGTACGGATATCTCGCACGCGTTGCTCGCGAGAAAGGAAGACCGGGACCCGCTGTCAGGCCCCGGCCGATGTGATAGCTCATTGAGTTGTATGGCTCAGAACCGTCGCCGACTGCCGCCCCCACGCGGACCGCGGTCCTCACGGGGTCGGGCCTCAGTCACTTTCAGGGCGCGTCCATTCATGGGATACCCGTTCATGCTTTCTAAGGCGGCATGACCCTGCTCGTCATCGGGCATTTCGATGAAGGCAAATCCCCGAGAACGGCCGGTTTCCCGGTCTTTGATTACTTTCACCGATGATACTTCGCCGTGCTGCTCGAAGGCAGCACGTATTTCGTCTTCGCTGGCTTCATAGGACAGATTGCCAACATAGATATTGACCACGTGACACCTCAACAGAACAAGAGACTAAAAGCAACAAGTGACATCGCCGACCGCCGATGGCAAAAACTGGCTCCTTTAGTGTAAGCCGCAGGCAACCCGCCTTCCCGCAGTGTCGGCAGCCGGCATGGCACTCGGTGGGCAGGGTCGTCCGTGGAACGGGTGAACATCGTATTGGTACATATCGTGCGCGTCACAGGAGAGCTATTCGTTCTCCCGTGCGACTTCCTGTTCAATCAGTTGCGCCAGCATCTTCGATACCGGTACGGTTCCGTCCTTGTAGTCCTTCATTTGCGGAAAGAACAGAACATCGCGGATCGAGTGCTGGTTGGTCAGCAGCATGACCAGTCGGTCGACACCGAACCCCAGCCCGGCCGTCGGCGGCATGCCGTAGGACAGCGCCGTGATGAAATCATCATCGAGTGGCTGGGCTTCCTCGTCGCCGGCCTCGAGCGCCTTGCCCTGCTGCATGAAGCGTTCGAGCTGATCGACCGGATCGTTCAGCTCGGAGAAGGCGTTACCGGTCTCCTGGGCGGCAATGAACAGCTCGAAGCGTTCGGTCAGACGCGGATTGTCGCGATGGCGCTTGGCCAATGGAGAGATCTCCACGGGGAAGTCACAAACGAATGTGGGCTGGATCAGGGTGCGCTCTACTTTCGCCTCCCAGACCGCCTCCACGCACTTGCCCCAGTTGATCAGTCGGTCGCGGTCGGTCACACCGAGTTGACCGGCGGCATCCTTCGCCTGTTCATGCGTCATAGGAAGCATATCGATCCCGGTCTGCTCTTTGATGGAGTCAATCATACTCACCCATCGAAACGGCTTTTCGAAATCGATCTGGTGCTCGCCGTAGGGGATGGAGTATGTCCCGTGAACCTGAAGAACCACCTTGCGGAGCATCTCTTCGAACATGGCGCCCATGTCGCGATAGTCGGTGTAGGCCCAATACAACTCGATCATAGAGAATTCCGGGTTGTGCAGACGGTCCATGCCCTCGTTGCGGAAGTCCTTGCAGAATTCCCAGACCTTGTCGTAGCCGCCAATAATCAGCCGTTTGAGATACAGCTCGTCGGCGATCCGCAGGAACATGGGCATATCCAGCTTCTCGTGGTGGGTGGCAAACGGCCGGGCATTACCGCCGCCGTACAATGGCTGGAGGATGGGTGTTTCCACTTCCAGAAATCCGTGGTTGTTCAGGAAATCGCGAATAGCCTGAATGATCCTGGTGCGCTGACGAAACACCTCGCGTACTTCGGGATTAACGATCAGGTCGGCGTAGCGTCGACGGTACCGAGTTTCCACATCCTTCAGGCCGGAGTGTTTGTCAGGCAGGGGGTGCAGGGCCTTGGACAGCAACTCGAACCGCGTGATGGCGAGGGTCTTCTCGCCCATACGAGTGACAAACAGGGTACCATCGCAGCCGATAATGTCTCCCAGATCGAGTGTGTCGAACAGATCGAACTGCTCCTGGCCCACGGTGTTCATCTTGAGGTACACCTGTATCTTGCCGGTTGTGTCGCGCAGGTCGGCGAAGATTGATTTGCCCATCTTGCGTTTGGCCATGATGCGGCCGGCGAGGCTGATAGTCGCCTGCCCCTCGGCCAGGCGATCGAAATCATCAAGGGCGCCGGCAATATAATGGGTGCGCTCGTAGCGATAGGGATAAGGATTGATGCCCTGTTCACGCAGGCGCCTGACTTTCTCCCGCCGTATTCTCAGCAGCTCTGCCAGGGGTATCTGGACATCGTCGGGCGGCTGCGGCTCGGCGGCATCGCTGTTTTTCTTTTCGCTGTTACTGCTCAAACCTGTCTTTCCGTGTCAACAGTGTCTCGTACGGTGCTCATGTATTACAGATACTACGCCTCGTGGTTGTCCGCAAGCTTGCTTTTCAGGGCTTGTTCCACGATGGGTGGAACCAGATCGCTGATCTGGCCGCCGTGCCGGGCAACATCGCGCACAATGGTCGAGGACAGGTAAACCCATGAGAGCGAGGGCATAAGGAAGACAGTCTCGGCCTCGCGGGCGAGTTTGCGGTTCATCAGGGCCATCTGAAACTCGTACTCGAAATCAGATACGGCGCGCAGGCCGCGGACGATTGCAGCGGCATTGTATTCCCGGGCCAGGTCAGCCAGAAGGCCGGTGAATCCGATAACCTCTACCCTGCCGTTAAACCCGGCCTCATTGATCGCTCCTTTCATCAGCGTCAGGCGCTCATCGTAGCTGAAGAACGGCTGCTTGCCGGCGTTGTGAGCAACCGCGACCACGAGCTTGTCGAACAGGCGCAGTGCCCGGTCGATCAGCGACATGTGACCGTTGGTTACAGGGTCGAAGGTGCCGGGATAGAGAGCCAACCGATGCTCGTGGGAGCTGCTCATTGGATCTGTCCTTCCTCAATTGTCAGGCCTAAAGCCACCAAGTAGTCACCCAACGGTCGATCGGGCGTTCTGGCGGGATCGGAGAAGAATCCGGGGTTGATCCGGGGTCGGTCTACCTGTGCTGTGAAGTGACCGGCAAGCTCCTCAGCGATTCTGCCGCTGGCGTCACCCGTGATCAGAATCCTTGAGAGCGGGACCGACACGCCGCGTTCGAACAGGCTTGCAGACTGAAAGCTGACAACAGTCTTGAACTCGATACCCAGCCTTCGCAAACCGGCCGCATCCTCAATATTGAGGTGGTCGTTGCCGAGGTAGCCGGTGCCAATGACACGTCCCTTGTAGACGAAGCACAGTGAGGCCTGATGGGCGGCGAAGTCGGCCAGGCAGACAAACTCACCGCCGGCCGGGCGACAGAATCCGAGGTAGCCGTATCCCAGGGCAACACCTCGCGGTCGGCAGGGACCGAGCTGCGGTCCCAGGTACAGACCGGGGTACCTTGCGGGCATGAGAGTGTCGAGCCGCTTTCGTCGCATAACCATACCGAGGCAACAGCGAGGACTGTCGCCAGGAACGGTGTCATACACGAACTCAGCTTCATCGTCAAGCAGACAATGGGCCAGTTCGAACCGGGTCCTGAGGTCAAACTCGGTCTTGTCTTCCGACTCAAGAGCAAACCGATGGACCATCACTTCCGAGTCGGGTACCGAGAAGACGAGCTCGCCGTCTTGCAGCAGGCTGTGGTTGACAAGGTCCTCACCGGCGGAGCGTGCCAGGGCCATGATCTGGGGCCGTCCTGATCCCGTCCTGACTCTGGCGGCATAGGTGATTTGATCGCGGCGATCGATGCCGACTGTGAAGGTCGAGTCCATCAGTATCGTCTCACTTTGAGGTAGGGTTTGATTCGCTCGTAGAGCTTGGGGCCGATGCCGGGCACATCGGTGATATCGATCTCCCGCTCAAAGGGGGCCCGCTGACGGTGCTCGACAATTCTCTCGGCCAGAACCGGGCCAATCCCCGGAAGAAGCTCCAGCGAATCAACAGGTGAAGTGTTGGGATCAATAATGAAGACGCCGGTGAACTGCTCCTGACGATCTCCGATGTAAACTCCAAGCGCCAGCTGGTCAGGGCCGGGCTGGGCATAGTTGCGGATCAGCAGGTAGCCGCCCATAACGACAGCGGTGGCGGCGAGTATGGACACAAATCGCAACTGCCGAGGTGAAAACGAGAAATATGAACTGACTGATACCATAGACCCTACTGTAAATGTCGGTCGCAAGATAGCACACGGTCCGGGAAAAAGCAACGCCCAAGCGCGTATGTGTCGGCAATCTCTGGTGAATCTTCGTGCGGTTGCTCTTCGCGGAAAACGGCTGACCGACCGAGTGAGTGGCCTACAGGGAGTCCGGGCGCGTGTCGCTGATGGTGCCGGAGACCTCGCGCAGGATCTTAATACGCGTGAGATCCTCGTTGGCTTCCAGGCCCCAACCGGTGACAACATCGTCCTGTTTGGTTATACGAACGAAGGCATCAGTGCGGATCTTGCTCTGATGGGAATCCCAGAACAGATAGTCCGTCTGCAATTGAGCCGAGTCTTCGGTGGTCAGGACGACATTGCCGTAAACATCCATGTAGCCGGTGGTTTCCCGGATTACCCCTGAGTCCCCAACGACATGGGTAGTCACTCTGCCGGCGCTGTCAAGCACGTTGACATCAAGGCGATAGGCCATAGTGGAATCGATCGACGAGAACTTGACGATTCGCGATGACTCCACCTCGGCTTTCCGTCGCGGCCCGTCGTACAGGAAGATACGGGCCTCGGTCAGCTCGGAATCAGGCAACAGGGTGTCTGTGCGATCGCTGTCATTGGACGTGCGGTCGCCGTGAGAACAGGCCGCCAGGGCAATGATGAGGGCGGCCAGGATGGGGATACAGATGATTGTTCGCATCATACCTTTCTTTGACACATATCGGCTCATAAGGTTGCAGCTTTTACCACCGCGTCAAACGAATTCCTTCGTGCGTGTGTGCCAGCGATTGTGCAGCCAGATCCATTGCGAGAGGTCCCTCTCGATGTAACGCTCCAGGCGAGTGATGCACTCCTGGGTCACCTGACGCACTCTGTGGCCTGCGCGCCCTGCCTTTGCCGTGTTTATGGGGGAGCAGATGTCAATGTGATACGCCCCGTCGAGCGTGTGCATGCAGGCCATGCATACGATTGGCGAGCCTGCTCGCATGGCCAGCAGTGTCGGCCCCACCGGTGTATAGGCCGGACGACCGAACATGCTCACGTGGATACCGCGAACTCGGGGTGAATCGGTGTCAATCAGAACTCCCAGCAGACCGCCGGATCGAAGCCAGGCTGCCAGTTGCGCGGGGTCATCGGTAGTGGTGAAGTTGACGATATTCATAGATGTGCGATGATCAATCAGCAGACGGTCGAGCCGTGATTCATAAAGCTGCCGCGCGATCACGGCCACGGGGTATCCGAGCGCGGCCATGTGTACCGCCAGCAGTTCGAAGGCTCCGATGTGGCCGGTAATACAGACAACCCCGTGACCAAGATTGAAGGCGGCATCCAGGTTACGGCGACCGGTGATGGTCACATGCGGCATGACTTCCCGGCGGTAGTGCCGTCGGCAGCGCATAACATCCACCAGACAGCGTCCGGTGTTGATATAGAAATCCCGCCCGATGACGCGCTTCTGATTGTCGGTCAGGCGATTGCCATAGGCCAGAGTCAGGTGGCGATGTCCCTTGTGCTGGTCTCTGTCGACCAGCGACCACCCAGTCAGAGCTAACCATCCTCCGACGAAGCGAGCCAGTTTGCGAGGCAACAGATTGAAAACGAACACAAGAACGCAGCACAGGTGATAAACGGCAGAACGTCTGATCTTCTTGGTCCAACGCATTATCAAATCAACTTCGAGCGCAATATGTCGTGCAGATGCAATATCCCTGCCAGCCGGCCGTCACGGTCGACCGTAGCCAGTTGCGTAATGGCGTGGCTTTCCATCATGGCCAAGGCAGCATCCAGAATGGCATCGCAAAAGATCGTTTTGGGATTGGGGATCATCACCTCCTGTGCCGTCATGGCCGAGTAGTTCGTGCCCTTTTCAACCAGTCGACGAAGGTCACCGTCAGTGAAGATACCGGTCACATGGCCGGATCGGTCAGTGGTCAGAACACACCCGAGCCGTTTGGATGTCATGGTCAGGATGAGTTCATTGATGCGGGCACTCGGAGCGACCAGGGGGATGGCATCACCGGTGTGGTGCACATCCCTGACGCGCTTGAGCAGACGCAGGCCCAGCGTTCCTCCTGGATGCAACTGGGCGAAATCCTCAGGGGTGAAGCTATTGGCCTTCAGCAGGGCCATGGCGAGGGCATCGCCCATGACGAGAGCAACTGTACTCGAGGAGGTCGGTACCAGATTGTTGGGGCATGCCTCCCGGCTGACCGAGCAGTCCAGCACGATGTCGGCCCGGTCGCTCAGTTCTGAGTCGATGGTACCGGTCAGTCCGACTATCGGCACCCCCAGTCGACGAGCTGCCGCGACAACCAGTTCGGCCTCTGCAAGACGGCCCGATTTGGAGATCAGCAAGAGGATGTCACCCGATTTCATCAGGCCGAGGTCGCCGTGAATTGCTTCGGCCGGATGCAGAAAGAAGGACGCCACACCGGTCGAGTTGAAGGTGGCGACGATCTTCCTGCCGACCAGCCCGGATTTGCCCATGCCGGAGACGATCACGCGTCCGGTGCAGTTGCGAATAGCCTCGACAGCCCGGTCAAAGCGCTCATCGAGGCGTTCCGCCAGATCCGCCACCGCCCTGGACTCGGCGCGAATAACCTCCTGTCCGTAATCACGATAGCTGTTCATACGAGGAACTCCTGCGCGCTCTTGCCGACAGCCTCGAACCAGGCTTCGAGTATCTCCCGCACGGCACCCTCGCCGCCCCGGCGCTCGGTAACATAGTCCACGACCTCAAGCAGTTCCCGACAGGAATCGGCGACAGCAATAGCCAGACCGACTCGCTTTGAGAGCTTGATGTCCAGAATCTCGTTGCCCACAAAAGCGATGTCATCATAGTCAAGCTTCAGGGTCTTCATTAGGGGCGCGATCTGTTTGGTCTTGTCCAGTTTCTTCTGGAGAACGTGCTTGATCCCCAGATCTGTCATACGGGAGTCTGTAGCCGGGGAGTAGCGACCGGAGATGATGGCTATTTCCAACCCGGCACGCTGCGCCAGCACCATGTACAGGCCGTCGGAGATGTTGAAGCGCTTGGCCTCGAACCCATCGGGTCCGAACAACAGAGTATCATCAGTGAGCACTCCGTCGACATCGAGGGCGAGTAGTTTGATCGATTTCAGCTTCTCGACCAGCTCATCGCGCGATAGCCTGTTCACCGGAGGGCCTCCTTTCGGGCGTTCTCAATCAGCATGATCTGCTCCAGCAGAGCGGGCATCTTATCCAGCGGCAGCATCGCCCCGGCATCAGACTTTGCCTGGGCCGGGTCGGGATGCGTCTCCACGAACAGGCCGTTGACTCCGACGGCCACCGCAGCGCGCGCCATTGGTATGACGAATTGCGGCTGGCCGGTCGAAACCTTGCCTCCGCCTCCCGGCAGTTGCAGCGAATGGGTGGCGTCGTACACCACCGGATATCCGCTCTGGGCCATAATCAGCAGCGAGCGGAAATCGACGACCAGCGAGTGGTACCCGAAGCTGGTGCCGCGTTCGGTCAGCATGACCTTGCGAGACTGCGCCTTGGCCGCGATCTTTGGCATGTCATCCGGCGCCAGAAACTGGCCTTTCTTAATGTTGATCCATTTTCCGGTGGCAGCGGCCTTTATCACCAAGTCGGTCTGACGGCACAGGAAGGCCGGTATCTGAAGAATGTCCGCCACCTCGGCGACCGCATCGACCTCTGTGGTTTCGTGAACGTCGGTAATGACGGGCAGATCCAGTTGGCTTCTGACTTTCGCAAGGATCTTCAGAGCTTCCTCGGTGCCGATGGTCGCAAACGAGCCATGCGACAGGCGGTTGGCTTTCTTGTAGGAGGCCTTGAAAACGTAGGGAATGCCCCGTTGCCGGCAGAGCCGGGCGACAGTCTCGGCCACCTTCAGGCAGGTGCTTTCGTCTTCGACGGCGCATGGTCCCGCCAGCAGGAAGAACTCGCCGTCCTCTATGTGCTTGAGAGTGTCATTGCTCATGATGTTTCCTGTGTCGGGTCATAGTCATAGCGCCTTTCGGAAGTGCCACACCACCGTGTCGCCAGGTTGGAGTTGATGTTTGTCCGCTGCCACCTGACCGGCAGTACCGTTGACCGTGTACCTCCAGAACCAGCCGCCGCTGCCCGCGACAGAGTCGATGCTCTCAACGAATGCCCCCATCCGCGAGGAGCTGTAGCGCACATCGTGCTCCTCTGTCAGCAGCCCGAGAACACTGGTTGGTTCCGATGCCACCTGCATGAGCACAACACTGTCGCTTGCATTGGTCACCCGGCCAGCTTCTGCACCCGGTGTGGCCTCGGGCACAGGGTCGTCCTGGCAGCCGGTCGCAAGCGACAACGTTACAACGATAATGGCCATCATGGCAACCGGAATCGCCGTTGGGCCGTAGTGTCTACTGGTGTGAGTCATAGACAGCTAAAGGTATCAAATTGCGGCCTCGAATCAACCTCTGTTTCCGGCCGTAAGGTAATCCGGCCCCGGGCAATAAATTGGTTGAATTGTTCTGCCGGGCCTCAGTATAGTGAGTGATCAGTAGTATGATAACCCGGGCAGGTGGTAGGCATTCATGAATATTAGCTATGGCGAGATTGTCGGAACATCATTTCGACTGGCGTGGAAACATAAATCACTTTGGCTGCTGGGATTGTTCGCGGCCGGTGGAACGGCCGTCTCCGGTCCCAATTTCCAGTTCGGGGACACCGACTTCACTTCCGGCAGCTTTGACCCAGCAGGTGTGGTCAGTTTCGTCCAGCAGCACCCGGAGATACTGGTTTTCGTCATCGGGTTCGGACTGCTGTTCGCCCTGACGATGCTGGTACTCAATGTCATCTGCAAGGGGGCGATGATCGACGCCATCAATAAGCTGACACGGGGAGGCGTCTATCGCTTTGGTGACTCGTTCGGCGAAGGCGTGCGGTTCTTCTGGCGATTGCTGCTGATCGGAATCCTGTTCACCCTGTCAATCGTGGCGCTGGTGATGGTGATTGTGATACCGATTGTGCTGTCCTTCATCATCGCGGTGCCGCTGGGAATAATCGTGCTGATGATTGGTCTTCCGCTGGCCTTTATGGGCTTTGCCATCATCAACAACATCTTCGCCCTGGCCGCCAGGGCGGCCATCGTGCGCGACTCCGATATCGGTGCCGCTCTCGAGGAGGGCTACAGCCTGCTTCGGATGTACTTCTGGCCCAACGTGATAGTGTTTCTGATCTATCTTGGGCTATCGATTCTGATCAGTATCGGCACGTTGATCATTTTCAGCGTTCTGAGTATTCCGTTTGTTTTGATCGCCATGCAGTCTACCACTGCCTTCGTCGTCTCACTGATCATCGGTGTGCCGCTGTTTCTGCTAGTGTCGTTGCCCCTCTCGGGGTTCCTCGGTGCGGCCTTTGAGTCTATTTATACGCTGTTCTACTTCAGGCTGGTGGAACCGGCCGGAAGACCTGAGCCACCGTCGCCGCCGCAGGCATCAGAGGGCTCGTTTTAGCCTTGCGCCACAGTGCCGACCGGGCTTTCTTAGCAGCCATGAGGCGCCTCGTGTTGATTGCTGTTCTGGTCCTTCTGTCACTGCCGCTGGCGGCGCAGGAGGCCTTCTATGATATCTTCAGGTATAACAACCGTATACCTGAGGTGCATCTCAACGACCGATCGGTCAGTCTCCAGCAGGGTCTGTACCCGTTGTTCTATCTGGAGAACTCCGCTGTGCGCGACATGCGCTATGTGGCCCGCAACGATACCGCGCTGGTGAGCTTCTGGGAATCCAAAGGGGATACGATTCTGCATATCCTGACCGAACTGTCCGGTATCCCCTGGCAGGAAGACGAGTTCGACATCTACCTGGTACGTTACTTCCCGACCATCGGCAGTGGCGATCCGCTGATTATCCCCTTCGGCGGCATCAAGTACGGCTCCGTTATCGAAGCTCCGCCGGAGGGCAACCGTATGAAACTGCTGTTGGCTTTCCAGCTTGCGCGACGCATGCTGACACAGGCCGATCAGCCACACAGAGATGTCTACCTGCCTGTCGCCTATCATCCGCTGATGCAGCCCGGCCCCTATCGTTTCGACAATCTGGCGATGCTGCTGGCCATCAATACCTGCTACAACATCATTGGTATCGACTCGACCGTCGATGCCTGGCAATCGGCCTGGTGGCAGAACAAGTTCCCGGGTCGGCACATTCTTCAGGAGTACTTTCTTGACCAGTGGATCCTGACTCCCGGCCAGACATTGTCCGACTGGATCCTCGCGGAACCGTATGGTTCCCCACTGGTAGCGGCCACCCGTCCTCCGCGGCCATCTTCGGGCAGTAGTGAGCCGGCCAGGATTTACATCGAGAAGCTGCCGCTTGAGGGGTCTTTGGGGATGTCCATGACTGTCTCCCGCGACAACTTCCCACAGATCGACAAGATTGATGTCTACCGGCTTGCCTATGCCAGTGGTCTGCGCGAGGGGGACCAGATACGACGGGTCGACGGCGCGCTGGTGCGCACGCACAAGGATGTTGTGGAGCGCATTCTGGAGGGGTTCGATGTCAATGGCGGCGCGACCCTGCAGATCATGCGCGATGGCCGGGTGCAGTCGCTGGTCATGATCCCGCTGGAACTGCTGCCGTTCGATGAAGGCCGCTTTTTCATTCCGGACACTCTGAATATGGATTCCCTTGACTGGTCGGATCCGAATTCAGAGCCGAGCGATACTTCCCTGGACTCCCCTGACGAACCGTAGTCCTTACGGACCATGACGTCTTGTCGTCCGATTCCTCCGAATCTGATGGCGGTCTTACGGCAAGCATATTATACTGGCCAGCATAACGAAACTGGCGCCCTAAGCGCCTTTGTGTGCCGCAAAACGAGCGAACGAGAGGAACGCCCGCCATGAGCAACCTGGTTGTTAAGTTGTTGCCGGAAACAGAGCAGATTCAGGACAGAACCCTCCGAGACAAGGTGGTCGCCTGCTGGGAGGAAGCCATCGCCTTTCGTGGCTGGACCGAGGACCTTCTGCGCAATATCCCGTTCACTCTGCTGGCCGAGAACGTCACGATCACCTTCATTGACCATGTGCGCGCGGTCTGCAGAATGTGCATAGCGTGCGATGAAGTACTCAATGAAATCCACGGTGAGCGCAAGACACCGATCAATCGGGATTACCTGATTGCCGGGGCGCTGCTGGCTGATGTCGGCAAGCTGATGGAGTTCGAAATCATCGACGGCAAACCGGTCAAGTCCGATTACGGCAAACACATTCGACACCCGTTCTCCGGCGTGGGACTGGCCTTCAAGCATGATGTCCCCTCTGAGGTCATGCACATTATCGCCACCCACTCAAAGGAAGGCGCAGGAGAGAAGCGGTTGCCGGAGAGTATCGTGTTTCACCACGCCGATTTTATCGACTTCGAACTGGTTAAGTAGGGCGCGGCTGGCGAAGCCGTGTGATGTGTCGCTCCCCGCTGTGTGACGGGGTCGGTTATGGGAGTAGGAGAGTATGCCTCAGAACTTAGTAGAGAAGATTGTTCAGCTATTCGCGGTGGGGCTGGATCAGGGTCAGATGGTGCAGGCCGGAGACTTCGTTTCCATAGCTCCGGCGCACGTGATGACTCATGACAACTCCGGTGCGGTAATTCCCAAGTTCAGGTCTATCGGGGCCGCAAGAATCCACAAGCCGCGGCAGGTGGTGTTCACGCTGGATCACAATGTGCAGGACACCAGCGAGGAGAATCTGGCCAAGTACGCCCGAATCAGGCAGTTTGCCTCTGACCACGGGATAGATTTCTACCCCGCCGGACGCGGGATCGGCCACCAGATCATGTGCGAGGAAGGTTATGCGTTTCCCGGTAACCTGGTAGTCGCCAGCGATAGTCACTCCAACATGTATGGCGGGTTGGGTTGTCTTGGCACTCCGGTGGTGCGCACCGATGCGGCCGCTATCTGGGCCACTGGCCGCACCTGGTGGCAGGTGCCCCCGGTAGCAAAGGTCGAGTTGATCGGCAGGTTGCGCCCGGGTGTCACCGGCAAGGATGTCATTGTCACGCTGTGCGGCGTGTTCAACCGCGATCAGGTCCTCAACCATGCCGTCGAGTTTGTTGGCGACGGTATCGCACACCTGTCAATCGATGACCGCCTGACGATCGCCAACATGACCACCGAATGGGGTGCCCTGGTGGGGTTGTTCCCGGTCGATGCTGTCACGCTCGGCTGGTTACGCCGACGGGCCGAGTTCGTGGCGCGCCGAGGCCCGGAAGGGGTCCCCTCTGATGCCGACGGTAATGGCCGACATCCGCGATTGTACTCCGAGCGGATCGACGCCCTCAAGGCCGATCTGCCCATGGCCGACCTTGATGCTTTCTATGCGAAGGAACTCACGCTCGACCTGGCCACCGTCAGCCCCCATGTTTCCGGCCCCAACCACGTCAAGGTCATGACGACCGTGGAAGAGATGAGAAGACAGGGGCGACGCATTGACAAGGCATACCTGGTTTCGTGCGTAAACAGCCGGGTGGAGGACCTGGCTGCGGCCGCACAGGTAGTCAAGGGCCGGAAAGTTGCCCAGGGTGTTGAGTTCTACATCGCGGCGGCATCCAAAGAAGTCCAGGAGGAAAGCGAGCGTCGCGGTGACTGGCAGACGCTTGTTACGGCGGGGGCAATCGTCCTGCCGCCCGGCTGCGGACCATGCATCGGCCTGGGCAGGGGCCTGCTGCAGGATGGCGAGGTGGGCATCTCTGCCACCAATCGCAACTTCAAAGGCCGCATGGGGTCGCGCAACGCTGAGGCGTACCTGGCCAGCCCGGCCGTTGTCGCCGCCTCGGCTGTTGCCGGCCATTTCGACCTGCCCTTCGACATTCAGACACTTGACACCAAATTCGATATCCGGATCAACGCCAAACCATCGGGCGCGGCTTCAGTGGTGCGGATTATCGAGGGTTTCCCCAGGTCCCTTACCGGTGTGCTGGTCTGGTGCCATCAGGACAATCTCAACACCGACGGCATCTATCCCGGAAAGTATACCTACATCGACAATTTCACCCCTGAACAGCAGGCCGAGGTGGTCATGGAGAACTATGACCCGCAGTTCGGCAAGATAGTTCACAAGGGGGATATTGTTGTCGGCGGCTTCAATTTTGGCACCGGTTCCTCCCGCGAACAGGCCGCGACAGCCTTCAAGTATCGCGGGCTGGCGATGGTGATCGCGGGATCGTTCTCTCAGACGTACAAGCGGAATGCCATCAACAACGGTTTCCTCGTGGTTGAGTGCCCCGAGCTGGTGCGCGATCTGAGCCAGCAGTTCGGTACCGAGCAGCTCACGGTCCGAACCGAGCTGGAAGCCACAGTCGATTTCGAGAAGGCAACGCTGACCGTGCAGAGCAAGAGCTACCCGATCAGCCCGGTAGGCACAGCGGCACAGGAGTTGATTGTGATCGATGGACTGGAGAACTGGGTGAAGGCCCGCTTATGAGAGCGTGACCCCCCGGTTGCTCTGCCGGACTCTGTCGGACCTTTGGCCGGGCTGCGACGTTGATCAGTTGACAGGCAAACATGAACCGATAACTCGATGGAACCAAACATGACCAAGGACAAGACTCTCTCCCGCCAGATGGCCGAGTTTGCGGTGGGCCTGAAATACGAGGACCTGCCGGACAATGTGGTCACCGAGGTGAAGCGCTACTTGTATGACTCGATTGGGTGCGCGTACGGCGGCTATCACACCAGGGATGTCAGGGCGATTCGCGACATCTACGTGGACATGGGCGGCAAGCCCGAAACCACCGTGCTGGTGTTCGGCGACAAACTGCCGGCGGTGAGCACCTCGCTGATCAACTCCCTGATGATCCGGGCGCTGGATTTTAATGACATCTACTGGAAAGAGGATCCCTCGCATCCCTCCGACATCATTCCTGCCGCCCTCAGTGTCGGCGAGCGCCAGAACTGCAGCATGAAGGACGTGATCGTGGCCATTGTGCTTGCCTACGAATTCGAGCAACGTCTGTGCGAGTTCGCCATTCCCGGCGTACGGGAGCGCAAGTGGCACCATGCCACCCTGACGCAGTTCGTCAGTCCCATTGTCGCCGGCAAGCTGCTGGGGTTGACGGTGGAGCAGATGACCAACGCTATAGGCATCAACGGTTGCCACAATCACACTATCGGCTGCCCCACGGCGGGCAGACTGACCATGATGAAGAACACGGTCGACCCGATGGCGGTCCAATCCGGTGTGTTCGCGGCTCTCATGGCGCAGAAGGGCTACACTGGTACTGAGGCTGTGATCGAGGGTAAGGAAGGGCTCAAGGACGTTTTCGGCCCTGACTGGGATGACCACAAGCTCGTCGGCGGTCTGGGCGAGAAGTTCAAGATTCTCGAATGCAGCATGAAGGCCTTCCCTACCGAGGCCCTTACGCATACCCACCTGTCGGCTTTGCTGAAGGTTGTCACCGAGCATGATATCAAGCCGGAGCAGATAGAACAGGTGACTGTTACCACCATCGCCCGCGCCTGCGACATCTTGTTCGATCCACACAAGTACCGCCCGGATTCGCGCGAGACCGCCGATCACTCGCTTCCCTACTGCCTGGCGGCAGCCATCGTGGATCGTCAGATAACCACGCAGACCTTCAGCGACGAGAAGCTCAAGGACCCGCGTATCTGGCAGGTGATTGACAAGATCAAGGGGGAGGCCTCCGAGGAATTTGAGAAGATGTTCCCGGCCAGGCAGCCCTCGCGGGTGCGCGTGAAGACCACCGATGGCGCCGAGCACGAGGCGTATCTGGAGTACCCGAAGGGCGATCCGCGCGAACCGATGACCCTTGAGGACCTCGAGGCGAAGTTCAACGGTCTTTCTGCCGGGCTTCTCAGTGAGATGCAGCAGCAGGAGCTGAAAGAGAAGATCTTCGCATCCGAGATGTACTCCTGCCGTGACCTCATGCAGGCGACAGTGGTGGCGAAGTAGCGCTCCAGTTTCAGATCATGGTCTCAATTGGCCCGGTGCGCTTCAGTGCGCGCCGGGCTTGTTTCTGGTGATACCTCATCGATTATCTGACGTTGCGGCAGTTGCCTCTCAAACAGCCTGAAGACTGCCGGCAGCACCAGCAGGAAGACGATCGGCGTGAACTCCATGAAAATGCGCGTTTCTTCGACACATCCAATGAAGAACGACAAGGCAAACGGAATCAAAAACACCGCCATAGCGCGACGCAAAAACCGTGGCTTGTCGCGCCAGCCATAGAGCAACAGGAAGACAGTCGGTATGATGATCAGCAGATTGAGGTCAATCAGCAACAGGTACTTATTGACATCAAGGTACGTGGAAGGTTCGGTGAGCACGGCGATATTTCGCGGCAGTTTGTTTCTGGCGGTTACCCCTCCGGGATTGGCCGCAAAAACTAACCTGATTACCACCGATGCGGCTAACCACATTGCCCCCTGAGCGATCATATGAAAAAGGCCGGGGCGCCTAATGGCCGCCCAGCCGAGATGGGTCAGGAGTATCATGGGGATCAGTGCCGCGGTTTCCTTGGAAATGCACAGCAGTGCAAAGAGCGGGTAGAACCACCGCCAGTTGCGTTCGACCATAAATCCAAGGCAGAACGTGAAGAGCATCAAGTGTGGATAGTCATAGATGAAATGAGCGTGCACCAGAGGGAGGGAGAGGACGAACATAATGGCGGTCGTATCGGCTGCCAGTGGAGACATACCGTAGAACACAGCCACCAGTCGACGCATGGCGAAAGCCAGTCCCACCAGACTGCCCAGGATGACCAGTACTGCCCAGACTCCTTCGGTGGCATGAGCTGGTGCCACCGGATAGATATCCGACAGTCCCTTCGATTCCCACAGCGAACTCAACGCCTCCCGTACAGATTCCGGAGTGAGATTGCTCAATACCTGGACCAGTGACGGCGCCAGGGTACGATAGACGAACGGCCGGTGAGCCTCGCCCTCGATCATGTCGATTAGCCTGACGAAATCCTGTGAATGGAAATCCCCGATCGCCATCGTCACCGTCAGCACATAGCTGGCCACTATGTACGCCGCGAGGAGGAACATCCCCCGGTGCAGCCACGTTTGCTGTACCACTTTCATTGATCAGCCCCTTGTTCTGCGTTGTGATCCTGCGAAGCAGTTGGCGGGCGTTCACGAATGAACACACAACCGGCCCCGGAGAATCTTTGTAGCCATCAACTATATGACAAGAGTGCCCCCGTCGGGCATAGGATAACGCAGAAAGTGCTGAAAACAAAGGAAAAAGCGCGCCAAGTACGTCAATAAGTTGTTGTGGCGGTCTGACTCGGCAGACCATGACTCGGCTGCTCACCGCCTCTTGTGCTCATCACAACCGGTGCATATACTCAGGGGCATGAGCCGGATCCATCTCATCGCACGCGGGATCATCATCCAGCAGGAACATGTCCTGCTGTGCCACAAGAAGGGCATGGACTATGTCTTTCTCCCCGGCGGGCATATCGAGCCGCTGGAGTCGGCCGCCGAGGCCGTCGCCCGCGAGATGCATGAGGAGTTCGGCGGCGAGGCGATCATGGAGAGGTTTGTAACCGCCATCGAGAACGCCTACCGTGAAGACGGCAAACGCCACCACGAGTTGTGCATAGTCATGGCAGGGCGGCTGGACAATGTGAGCTGTCCTGAGTCGCCGGTCTCGCAGGAACCGAAGCTGGAATTCCCCTGGCATCCGGTGGCGCAACTTTGGTCGGTCAGCCTCATGCCGCCGCCGCTGGTCGAGGTGGTCATGTCATGTGCTCGCGGCGAAGAGCCATCGCCGTTCATTAGTCATATGTTGCCGTGAGTGCAGTTGGTCTTTCGGCATTGTGAGTCGACCACCGTGAACTGATCACTCCTTTACCGGCAAAACGTGAATCGCCTTGACAATCAGGGTCACTCTATCGCCTTCCTTCAGTCCCATGGCCTCGGCCGACTCAGTGGTCAGCACTGAGGCCATCTGTGTCGGGGTGGTCACCTCGAACTTGGCCAGCGTCATGATGTCGCCCTTCGTGACCGACGTTACTGTCGCCGTAATGGCATTTCGCGCACCATGCTTCATGGCAATGTCCCTTCCCTGTCTTGGTTTGATGTCAGGCTATTGGGTCTATACGACATCCTGTCGCCGGCGTCAACCACTGTGTGGGTGGCAGTTCTGCTTGGACACATAACCGTCGGGTTGTATACTTGGCGCATGCAGACCGCGCTACACATCCGCGCCGTCGTAGGTCAGATCCAACGGGAACTGGTCGGCGGCCAGATTGTCTCGACCGAATTCTACAAGAAGGACCGCGCGGCCTACCTGTTTGTCAAGGCGCACAAGTCCCGGCAGGCGCTGGGGTTTCTGTACCATCCTCACGGCGCCGGAGTCTTCGTGGTGCCGGCCTCGAAAGTGCGTCATGAAACGCGGGAGAAGCCGTGGCCGGTCTTCAAGCTCGAGGGGGCGGTCATTACCCGCGTGCAGCAACTGGAGCTGGACCGCATCTTCATCCTCCATCTGGAGGAGCGCGATGCCGGGCGATGGGAGCTGGTATGTGAGGCGATTGGCCCCAATGGCAACATGTGGCTGCTGGACGAGGCCGGAGAGATTCAGGCAACCCTGCGCAAGCGCGACTTCACGCCCGGACAGCCCTACCGTCCGGCCGAACTGCCCCCCAAACTCAATCCGTTTCAGACGGACTTTGAAACGTTCGTCACCACCCTTCGTGAAAGGGAACACAGCTCGCTGGTGGCATTTCTGGATCGCCACTTTCTGGGTCTGAACACAACCCTGGCCAAGGAGATCGTGGTGCGGGCGGATCTGGACTTTGCTTCCCTTGATGAAATCGACAGACACGACGTGGAGCGCCTGTATGAGACTCTTGGCGATGTGATCGCGCACTTCGATCAGTCCGAGGCAGGCTACTTGTTTTCCATGCCGAAAGGGCTGGAAGCGTATCCGTTCAAGTTGAAGTCAGCCCCGTCCGACCCGGAGAAGTTCAAAACACTGTCGTTGGCCATGCAGGCCGGATGTGAGCGTCGGCAGCACCATGTCGAGCAGAGCGATGAACGCAAGCTCGTCATGCAGGCTGTCGATCGGGCCATCAAGCGCTTGAAGCGTCGAGTGGAGAACATCGCGTCCGATCTTGCCTTAGCCGCCGATTACGAACGATACCGGAAGCTCGGCGAGTTGTTGCAAATCAATTTCGACAGGATTCACAGAGGTATGGAGTCGATCGAGCTGGATGACGTCTACCTTCCCGGCCGGAAGGTGAGCATCAGGCTTGACCCGGCTGCGTCGGCAGCAGAGAATGTGGAACATTACTTCCGTCGCTATCGCAAGGGCCGCGAGGGACTGGAGCTACTGAGTCGGCGATTGGAGATTACTCGTGATGAAGTAAACCAACTTGAGCAGATCGCGGCGGCACTCCGGAACGACTACGAGCGGGCAACGGAGCAATACGCCGCAGAGCTGGACAACCTGCTGCCCAAAGAAGGGGTGCGGCGTGAGCAGGCCCAGCGGCTGCCGTATCGCGAGTACACGCTATCGACCGGACTGACTATCTTTGTTGGACGCGATGGCAGCGACAACGACCGCACGACTTTCGAATACGCCCGTCCGTACGAAACGTGGTTTCACACGCAGCAGTGCGCCGGCTCGCATGTGGTGATGAAACATCCCAACAGGAGTTTTGCGCCGAGTAGGCAGGAGATTACCGAGGCGGCATCAATCGCAGCCTGGTTCAGCAAAGCCCGCAATGACACGCTGGTGCCGGTTATCTATACGGAGCGGCGGTATGTCCGCAAGCCGCGCAAGGCGAAGCCGGGTCTGGTGACTGTGGAGCGCGAGAAATCAATCATGGTCGAGCCTCGCGAACCGGTTCGCGAGAGCACCGCAGGCGGCAACGAGTAGCCCGGTCAACACTATCGCTTAACCTTCTCGCCGGTCATACGCTCGATCTCATCGAGCAACGCCGTTTCCAGTTCTGCCTCGGTCATGCGCTTGACGATCTCCCCCTTTTTGATGAGAATGCCTCGCCCGTCGCCACCCGCAATGCCGACATCGGCTGCTCTCGCCTCGCCGGGACCGTTGACCGCACATCCCATGACAGCTACTTTCAGCGGCGTTTTGATGTGCTCGGTCTTGGCGCTGATGGATTCCGCCAGCGGGATCAGGTCGATCTGGCAGCGCCCGCAGGTGGGACATGATATCACCTCGACTCCGTCTGTGGTTACCGCACATGATTTGAGAATCTGCCGAGCGACACGAGGTTCATGGATCGGATCAGCCGTGAGCGAAACACGGATGGTGTCACCAATACCCGTCAGCAGCAGCGCTCCGATACCGACCGAGGACTTGATAGTTCCTGTCTCCAGTATACCGGATTCAGTAATGCCCAGGTGCAAGGGATAGTCGCAACGCTCGGCTACCCCGTGATACGCCCAGAAGGCAGTTACGGTGCTGGTCGACTTGACCGAGATAATGATGTCAGTGAAATCGAGGCTCTCGAGGGTTTCGACCTCGCGCATGGCAGCCTCGACAAAGGCGCGGGGGTCGTCATGGCCGAACTGCTGGAGAAGGTCCTGTGGCAGTGATCCGGAATTGACACCAATACGGATGGGAATGCCGGCATCTTTGGCAGCCCTGGTGACCTCGCGGACTTTCCACTCAGCCCCGATATTGCCGGGGTTAATGCGAATCTTGTCAAACCCGGCCGCGATCGCCTTCAGTGCCAGTTTGTACTGGAAATGGATATCGGCTACCAGTGGTTTGGAGATCTGTTTGCGGATGTCGGCAAGGCAGTCGGCGGCGGCGTGGTTGAGCACGGACAGGCGCACGATATCGCAGCCCGCGGCAAACAGGTCACGGGCCTGGGCGACGGTGGCGGCGACATCGCGGGTGTCGGTAGTCGTCATCGACTGGACGGCAATGGGGAATCCGCCGCCGATGATAACATCGCCGACTTTGACCGTGCGGCTCTTCCGCCGCTGTATGGGGTAGGTTAGTTCCATCGCCTTTAGTTGACGCCTTGTATAACAGCGTGTAGTTTACTTTGTTCTACGCAGCAGCGCAAACGTAAGTTGGAGACCTCGTGATCTGGGTCAAACGCATAGTCCCTCTGGTTCTGATAGCCGGAATCGCCCTGGGCTGGTGGTCATACGACAAGCAGCGACAGGAGAAGGAACAGGAACTCACAGAGAAGTATGCCCTGGTGACCGCGCAGGCCTGGATCAACCGTGCTCAGTATCGGGGAAAACCCGGTTCATACCGAATGTCACGGAGCAGTATTCTTGAGGCCGAGGGCGTGACGAACGAGGAGCTGCTGAGCTTCCTCAAGCGGTACGAGGACGAGCCGGAGAAGTACCTGGAGTACGCTCGGCTCGTACGCCATTACGTGGATTCGCTGCTGACTCGCCGCGGTTTCTGAGGCTAATCGGTTGGCGCCTCGAAGGCATTGGGATAGTGTTCCAGCCGGCCGTCGGTGAAGGTCACCACATCAAAGCGCACGTCACATCCCCGGATTTCGTTGTCCGCAAGATACCGTTGGGCGGCCTCGGTCAGATTGGCCACCTTGCGCTTGTCCACCCATTCGGCCGGGTGGCCGAAGTCGGGAGTACTGGCGGATTTCACTTCCACGAAGGCTATCAGGTTCTGCCTGCGGACAATCAGATCGATCTCCTTGTGGCCAGCCTGCCAGTTGTGCTCAAGCACATCAAATCCATGCTGACGGAAGAAATCTGCGGCCAACTGCTCGTAGCGACGGCCGATATCTCTGTGCTTACGGGAGGACATGGTCAGCGCGATCAGAGGAGCACCGGGTTTTTCAGAAGCGCCTCGGCCACCGGGCGAAAGCTCCGTCGATGAATCTCGCACGGACCGTGTTCGCGGAGTTCGGACAGGTGTCCGGGGGTGCTGTAACCTTTGTGACAGGAAAACGAGAACCGGGGGAAGAGCCTCTCGTAGTCAGTCATAATACGATCGCGTGTTACCTTCGCAATGATTGACGCCGCGGCGATACAATCACACTTGCCGTCACCACCAATCACTGTAATCTGCGGAATGGTCATCTTGGGAATCTGCTGGTTGCCATCGACAAGGATAATCTCCGGCGGCAGCTTCAAACCGGCCACCGCTTTGCGCATGGCCATCATCGATGCTCTCAGGATGTTCATCGTGTCGATGCCCCGATGATCAATGATACCAATGCTCATGGGGATATCCAGTGCCACCATCTGCGCGAACAGGCGCTCGCGCTCTGAGGCGAGCAGTTTCTTGGAGTCAGCGAGTCCCGGGATCTTCACGCCCCCGGGAAGCACCACGGCTGCTGCCACCACCGGTCCGGCCAATGGTCCCCGGCCGACCTCGTCGATTCCGCACACCAGATCGAAGCCTTTGGTGTGAAGCATCTTCTCGAGGTCTCCGCACTGGATGCTGACCATCTCTCTGTGTAGTTTTAGTTGCAGTTGCATGGCATTAATAAGATACCTGTGGTGGCCACGTTTTTGCAACAACTCTTTGTCTTAACAGGAATATCGTCGCACTGCCGCGCAATGATTAGCGCATGATCCAGTGTGGTCTTGACAGACCCTTGGCGCTGTGCACGAGTTGAACAATGGCTGCTCGGATACCGAGAAGACACGATTTGACATTCACTGTCATTGCCGGTGAATTGAAAGGCCGTCGCATCTGTGCGCCCGATCTCGGTGTGACCCGTCCTCCGCTCACGCGGCTGCGTCGTTCCATCTTCGACTTCCTCAATCCGTATGTTGAACTGGCGCGCTACCTGGACCTGTTCAGCGGGACCGGTTCGTATCTTTTTGAGGCGGTCTCACGCGGGGCCTCGCGAGCAGTGGGGATCGAGGCCGAGCCGGAGCTGACTGACGCCATCAACAGGCACGCGAGAGAGTTCGGAGTATCCGATCGACTGGAATGCCGGTGCCGGAACGTCTTTGAGGCCATACCGAGGATGGCTCAGGCAGGTGAGTGTTTCGAAATCGTCATGATGGCGCCGCCGCAGTACAAGGGGCTGGTCTCGGCGACACTGGCGACCATGCGACAGCACCGCGTGGCAGCCGATGGCGCGCTGATCATCTGCCAGCATGACACGTCGGAGACAGAGCGGATCGACTGGGCCGATTTCCCGATTGCGCAGCAGCGTCGCTACGGCAACACCACCTTCACGGTTCTGAGAGCGGCATCGGCCCGATAGTTTCGGCCTGGGCACACATCACAAAAGAACGCCCCCGATGTGCGGGGGCGTTTTGGTATTCGAGCCATAGTCCTGCTAATGGGAAGCAGCTTACTCGTCCTTCTTCTCGGACTCCTCGGAAGCTGCGACCTCCTGGGGCTGCTCGGCCTGTTCAGGCTGGGTTGGTTCGGCCTGATCAGTGGTCGGAGGCTGTTGCTTAGCGGCCACCTTCTCGGCCTGCCGAGCTTCCTTCTCGGCCTGGGCGGAGGCGGCATCACCGGGACCTTCGGCCTCTTTGCGGGCGCTCTTATCTACAAGCTGTTCTTTGATGCGGGCAGATTTGCCGGTCAACTCGCGCAGGTAGTAGAGCTTCTTGCGTCGCACGATACCAGCGCGCACTTTCTCGATCCGGGCGATATTGGGCGAATACAGGGGGAAAACGCGCTCCACACCGACGCCTGAAGAAATCTTGCGCACGGTGAAGGTGGCACCGGTGCCGCTCCCGCGACGACTGATAACCGTCCCCTGGAAGACCTGTACGCGCTCTTTGTCCCCTTCTTTGATCCTCACGTGTACGCGAAGCGTATCGCCGCTGGCGAAATGAGGATAATCATCGCGAGTATAGGCCTGTTCAATTTGCGCTATGCGCTTCATGACAGTTTCCTTTCAGTAGATATATTGTCATTTTCGTTCTGCAAACTTTGCACCAGTTGTTTTTCCTCGCGGGTCAGGCTGGCTTGCGACAACAGGTCCGGTCTGTTGGCCACGCACTTTCGCAATCCGGCCAGTCGCTGGTATTGCCTGATCTGCTCGTGGTGGCCGCTAAGCAACTCCGAGGGAACCTCCAGCCCGCGATAGCTGGCCGGACGCGTGTAGACCGGGGCGCCCAGAATCTCGTCCATGAATGAGTCGCGCATCGCCGACTCGAAATTCCCCAGCACACCGGGTATGAGGCGCGTTACGGCATCGACAATTGTCGCTGCTGCCGGTTCGCCTCCGGAAAGAGTATAATCACCGATCGATATCTCATCAATCGGGTAAAGCTCAAGTATTCGTTCATCGACTCCGAGGTAGTGTCCGCAGATGATCGTGAGCCGATCAAGCAGCGAGTACTCCACGGCGCGATCCTGGTTGAACAGCCGTCCGGCCGCGGAGGTCAAGATTATGCGCTCTCTGTCGCGCGGGTGACTATCCCAACCAAGGGACTGCAGGCACTTATCGAGCGGTTCCGGCTTGAGCACCATGCCACCACCGCCGCCGAAAGGGGTGTCATCGGTGGTGCGATGCTTGTCTTCGGCGAAATCCCGCAACCTGACGAGGTTGATACGGACCAACCCTTCTTTGAGTGCCCGTCCCAGCATCGACTGCTGCACGGACTGCTCGAAGTACTCCGGGAACAGGGTCACAATGTCAATCTGCATAACCATATGTCTTTAAGTTGCTGATCTCACACCGTCGCTAACTTTGGTGCGCATCAAACAGACCAGAGCGATCAATCAGAACTCTTCTGTGGATGATGTCGACCTCTTTGATGAAATCCTCGACCGCGGCGATCGACAGCCGCTGGTCGTCATCGGTAAGTACCACATAGACATCATTGGCCGGGTACAGCTCCACCTCGGCAATGCTTCCAATACGGCTGCCGTCGTTATGATCGCACACCTCGCACCCGACGAGATCAAACACATAATAGCGATTCTCCGGCAATGATACCACTTGATCGCGTGGCACGGCCAGTTCGCGGTTGGTCAATCGGGCAGCTTCCTCCGGTGTCGTGACGCCTTCGAACCTCACCACAATCCGATCACCCACAAAGCGTGCCGAGGCAAGTTTCATCAGTTGCCAGTCGCCCTGGATCAATACGTGGATCTGCGTCATGTCCAGAAAGCGCTCCGGGAAGTCGGTTTCGGGGACGACAAACATCTCCCCGCTGACTCCCCGCCTGCGTCCCAACTTGCCGACTATGACGAATTCCTGCTCTGTCACTGTCTCGAGACTCACTTTGGGTCCTGTGGCCTTGCGTGCATCCGCCGGCGGGGCGGTACACCAGGTTTGAGCTGCGGCGGCGAACTCCGGATACAGATCACGCTTCAAAGCCGCGTCTGCGCGTGACTGCCGCGAGGGTTACTCGGCGCTTTCCTCTTTGCTCTCCTCGGCGGGCGCCGGCTCAGCGGAGGCTGCTTCCTCTGCGGCTTTGGCCTTGGCCTCAGCCTCTTTCTCCTTCGCCTCTGCAGCGGCAACGGCGGCTTTCTTTATCTGGCGCGTTCTCTTCTTGCGCTCGCGAATCTCCGTACGCAGGGCTATCTCGGAGACGTCTTCGCCGCGCCTGGCTTTCTCGAGTTTCTCCCAGAAACCGACCTGCCCGAGCAGCGTGCGAACGGTATTGGACGGTTCGGCACCCCGGTTGAGCCACTTGATGATCTTCTCTTCTTTGACATTCACCTTCGCCGGTTTCTCGATCGGGTTATACCAGCCAAGGTTGTCAAGATAGGCGCTCTCGCGCGGGCGACGGGAATCGATCGCCACAATCCGGTAGAACGGACGCTTTTTCGCACCCATTCTCATTAGTCTGACGTGTACTGCCAAGAGTCTACTCCTTACACCATGTATACCGGCTGCCTAAAACGGGCCGAAACCCGGCGGCAGCCCTTTCATCTTCTTCTTTCCCATCTGATTGAACATCTTCTGCATCGCGAAAAACTGCTTAAGCAACTGGTTGACCGACTGCACCGAGTTGCCCGACCCGGCGGCTATGCGACGTTTCCGCGAGCCATCGATTATATACGGGCGGCGGCGCTCCTCGAGCGTCATAGACTTGATTATCGCCACCATCCGCTCCATGTCCCTCTCATTGACCGTCATGCCCTTGAGAGCCTTGCCAACCCCCGGGATCATCTGCAGCAGGTTCTCCAGCGGACCCATCTTCTTCAACTGGGTCATCTGGTCCAGGAAGTCCTCGAAATTGAACTGCGCCTTGAGGATCTTCTCCTGCATTTTGGCAGCCTTCTGTTCATCAATAGACTCCTGAGCCTTCTCGACCAGGCTGACAATGTCCCCCATACCCAAAATACGCGAGGCCAGCCGGTCGGGGTGGAACGGCTCGAGATCGGACGGTTTCTCACCGACCGAGGCCAGCTTGATCGGACAACCTGTCACCTGACGAATTGAGAGCGCCGCACCGCCACGCGCATCACCATCGAGCTTGGAGAGTACGACACCGGTTACATTCAGGTGCTTGTGGAACTCATCAGCCACATTGACCGCATCCTGGCCGGTCATGGCATCGGCCACCAGCAGAATCTCATGGGGCTGCACCAGAGCTTTGATCTGGCTCAGTTCTTCCATCAGCCCCTGGTCGATATGCAGTCGACCGGCCGTATCCAGAATGACCAGATCGATGAAATTTGTCTTGGCGTGTTTGACTGCCGCCGCGCAAATCTCCGGCGGTGTCTTGTCCTCGATGAAGAAGTGCGGGACATCGAGCTGATCCGCCACTACCTTCAGCTGCTTGACAGCCGCCGGACGATAGATATCCGCCGCCACCACCATTGGCTTCTTGTTCTTGCGGCGCGCCCACAAAGCCAGCTTGCCGGTGAGAGTCGTCTTGCCGGAGCCCTGAAGTCCGCAGACCATGTAGACAGTCGGCGCGCGGTCAAGTGGAGCCATCTCGGCAGTACTGCCACCGAGCAGGGCCACCAACTCGTCATGGACAATCTTGACCACCTGTTGACCGGGATCGATCGACCTGAGCACTTCCTGCCCGACCGCCCGTTCCTGAACGGCTTTCACGAAATCACGGGCGACCTTGTAGTTGACATCCGCCTCAAGCAGCGCCTGACGCACCTCACGCATGGCATCCTTGATGTTCTTCTCCGACAGAATGCCCTTGCCGCTCAGTCGTTTGAAGACTGATTCAAGCTTTTCGCTCAGATTGTCAAACATACGATCGTCACCTGTTTCCTCGCTGCTGCGCAGTCCAAAAATAGGACAAAACAATCCCCGAACTCAAGGCAGCCTGTCCTGGGGGGCGGACACGGCGCACCATTGAGCCCAAGGCAAAAAGTCCAGTAATATAGCAATATCGCGCCGATCCGCAAGGGGTTTGTGCGTGTCCAACGTGCGCGGGCGTACGCTGATCCGGCAGCATAAGTCGCCGTCGCTCAAAGTATTGACTGCCCGCAAGCAATCCGACAGGAGGTAGTTTCCAGTGCGACTCGACGGGTCAGAAGACCGCCGGTCCGCTGATTCTGTGATTTCGGAATTGTCGTACTGAAGTCTTGTGTCTATTCGGTCGTTGAAACCACGAGGTCGATCTCTGTGCCGATGTCAAGCTCTGTACCTTCGCGTTCAGACTGCTCCAGGACAGTTTCCGGGAGATAATTCTCGTCGGTGCGATAGTTGACAATACCCGTCCTGAGTTGCTTGCTCTCCAGAAGTCTTCGTGCTTCGGCAAGCGGCAGTCCGACCACACGGGGAGCATAGGTGAATGAGGAGGCGCGGCCCCGATTGACCATGAGGTTGACCTCGCTGCCGAGCGGCACATCGGTGTATGAGGCCGGGTACGAGAACACGACCACCTTCTCGGGCAATGTGTCCGAGAAGGCCCAGGCGATTTCACCCAGCCTCAGCCCGGCTGTTTCCAGGTCGAGCATCGCCTGCCGCACCGACTGACCGGCCAGGTCCGGTACCGGTACCAGTTTGCGCCCAAGCGACAGGACGAATTTCACTTCGCGGCCCTCTTTGACTCTGGTCCCGGCCACGGGGAACTGGTTGAGAATCATTCCGGCTTCCTGACCGGGGGAGTACTCCTCGGAAGCGATGCCGTGACGCAGGTCA
This sequence comes from uncultured Ignavibacteriales bacterium, assembly GCA_964627305.1. Taxonomy (GTDB): domain Bacteria; phylum Zixibacteria; class MSB-5A5; order GN15; family FEB-12; genus WJKG01. The sequence continues at coordinate 131,680 of CAZVHP010000004.1, forward strand.
AGATCACTGAGTGACACCTGGGCCTGGGTCAAAGGCTGACCCACGAAATCCGGCAACGGGAACTCGCTGCCATGACGTGTGACCAGCGGCATCACGATCTCATCAACTATCACAAACAGGCACAGCAGCACAAGAAGCGGGACTGCCCCCCAAAGCACTATCTTGCGACGGGTGCTTCCCAACGGCAGCCATTGCTGCAGTTTGCCGGGGCTTTTCTTCCCGGGCTTGCTCAGACGTGATGCACGCGGTTGTGGCATAATCCTACTTGTTTATACTCCGCGATGGTGCGCGCGATCAATCGCGCAGGAACCCGATGGCGAGTATATGACACAGCGTGACAGCCCCACAAGTTTTAACAGCGGAAGGAGAGCTCAAACCGTCGTCAGTTATCAAGGCGGCGCTTGAGGCGGGCACAGAAAGAACCGTCGAGGTCGTCAAAGGAGGGATAGGTCTTGACAAAACCGCGCTCGGAGACCAGCTCGTCGGGGAAGAACTCCCGGGCCGACTCCAGTTCGAAATCCTTGTGGCGTAGCAGAAACTCTTCCACTACCTGATCGTTTTCGTCACGGATGATGGTGCACGTGGAGTAGACCAGTACGCCCCCCGGCTTGACGAAATCGGCGGCGTGACCGAGCATGGCTTTCTGAATCTTCGTGAGATTCAGAATATCGTCCGGTTTCTTAGACCAGCGCAGATCGGAGTGTTTGCGCGAGGTCCCCCAGCCGGAGCAGGGCGGGTCGAGCAATACACGGTCGAACCGCTCCTCGGTGTGAAAGTCGAGCATGTCGGAGGCGACCGGCGAGATTATCTTGATACCCAGCCGCCGGGCGTTCTCCACGACTACCTGCAACCGGGTATGCGATTTGTCTACTGACGTGACCCGTCCCTTATTGCGCATACGGACAGCCATATAGGTAGACTTGCCGCCCGGCGCGGCGGTCAGGTCAAGGCAGACGGTTCTCGGTTTCGGATTCAGTAGCCGCACCGCCATTCCGGCTGATTCGTCCTGCACGAATACTTTGCCAGTCTCCACCAGGTCTGCCTCCAACGGCAACCCGGACTCGCGGATGTGAATGAACTCCGGAAGGTATCTGCCAAAACTGAACTCAATCCCGGCATCCTGCAGCATGCTGGCGACCTCATCAGGCTTTGCCTTCAAAAAGTTCACCCTATAGGTGACATGCGGCGGTTCATTGCAGGACTTCAGATACTGCTCGGTATTCTCATACCCGAATTCCTTCAGGCAGTATTCGACAAAATAAGCCGGAAAACTGTAGAATGCTCCCAGAAAGCCGGCGGGGTTTTCATCTGCCGACGGGAAGACGACCTTGTGTGGTTCTCTGAGGGCAGCCCTGAGTACGGCGTTAACGAGGTTGGCACGCCTGCGGTCCAACAGATGATGGGCCAGGTTCACCGCCTCTGATACCGCCGCTGCCGCCGGGATACGGTCGGTGAAGTGCAGTTGGTAGAAGCCCAGCCTGAGGATGTTGGCCAGCTTAAGCGGAAGAGGTGTACCCGGACGGGCCAGGTAGAACTGGATCTCGTGGTCGAGACGGCGGCGCATTTTCGTCGCACCGTTGACCAGTTGCAGCAGAAATCGGCGGTCGATATCGCGGAACGATCGGCCCCGGCAAACATCGGTGATAGCGACATCGGTCTGATCCCCCTGTTCGATGAGAATCATTGCCTCAAGCGCGGCCAGACGAACCGGATCATATCTCCGTTCTCCCTTGGTTTGGGCACTGCCGGTACGGGACTGAACCATCGCTGCTTACACCTCCATCGCGTTCACACGAAGCCCGTCATCCATGCGATAGACATCAACCCGATGAGCCATGAACGAAAGTACCCGTGCATCTGTCCACATATCCAAAAGCGGCAAAACTTCCGAGGGGCGGGTATAGCCACCATCGCCAATCCCCAACGTCATTACGATGAGGCCATCCCGAACGACAAGATCGTAGATCGCCGGCCGAATGTCAACAATCTTAACCTGTTGTTTTCCTTCTCTCTCGATCTCCAGCGACTCGGCAGCCAGCAGTTGATCGACTGTCGCCTCAAGCTCCACCTGCGCCTGCTCCGACAGCGCCGAGACGAGGATAGAGTACTCAGCGCGGTTCAGACGCGCCGTCAGTGAAGGCGCTTTGCCCAGTATTACGGTCGCGTCCGTGATCCGGCTCCCTTCGGGCATGGCCCTTCTAAGGTTGTCAAGCATCGACGGCATCAGATTGGTTTCCAACGTGATATCCACGTACTCGCCCTCCGAGGTGAACCCAACCGGCAGGGGCGGGCCAAACGACAGCTTCATGGTCGGGTTGAATCCCTGGCTGTATGCGACGGGCAGCCGGGCACGGCGAATGGCGCGCTCGACAAAGCGTACGTTGTCAAGATGTGACATGTAGCGATACCGGTCCTCTTTCGCCCAGCGAATGCGGATTCGGTTCTTTGTTGGAGCGGCCTGGCTTCGTGACGCCACTTTCTTTTTGCCGCGTCCGAAGGCGATGCTGCCGTTGGCCGCACCCGTATCATCGCTGTTATCACCGCCCTCGCGGTCCGGAAAGGAAAGTGCCCTGTAATCGCGCATCTGACGTGAGGTGTTCTCCCGCTCCTTCTTCAAATGATCAACAGAGGGGCCTTTGTGGATATGCGACCACGGCAATTCGGCATCAAAAGGAATGGCTCGAAGCAACTGCAAGGGATCAACACCTGCCGCGCGAAACGCGCCCTGCCAAATGTCCCAGTTGAAATGCTCCGTCCAGCCGTCAAAGCGCGCTCCCTGCCGCCACGCTTCCAGTATGACCCGGCAGAGACGACGGTCGCCGCGACCGAGCACCGCCTGCAGGATCGAAGATTCGGCCAGATGGTGTTTGAAATGCACATGGCTCAGCCGGTTCATTCTCCTGATAAGGTTAGCCTTGCGGATAATCTCTGAGATGGGGTCCATTTCGTCCCACTGAAACGGCGTGTGCGGCCGCGGCGCAAACGGAGAGAGCGTGACATTGATATTCGTGCGACGCGGGTACTCGCGACTGATCTGCCAGATCCGCTCGACCATCCGAAGAATGCCCATCAGATCCTCATCGGTCTCGGTCGGCAATCCAATCATGAAATAGAGCTTGAGGTTGCCCCACCCTTTCATGAAGGCCAGCCGAGCGGTATCGTACACGGCCTGGTCCGGAAAGTCCTTGCGAATGAACAACCGCAGTCGTTCAGTGCCGGCCTCAGGGGCTATTGTCAGTCCCGACTGACGCACCCGAGCGGCCGCATCGAGCAGCACCGGCGAGACTGTCCCCGGACGAAGCGCCGGAAGCGAGATCGACACCCTGTATGGTGCGAGCTCTCGCGCCACAATCGGGGCCAGTTGTTCGATGTGCGGATAGTCAGAGCTTGACAACGACAGCAGTGAGACCTCGCTGTAACCGGTGTTGCGCATCTGCACGTCTATCTGGTGCATCACGTCGGCGACCGGCCTGACGCGCACCGGGCGATACATCGGCCCCGCCTGACAGAAGCGGCACCCCTGCGGACAGCCCCGCATGATCTCCACACTGAGATGCTGGTGGGTGGTTTCAATCAGGGGAAGTATCGGCTGATCCGGATAGTACTCAGGTTTCAGTTGCGGCACCACCCGTGCCTCTATTCTGGCCGGCGCGAAGTCGACTGCGGGTCGACGCTCGTCATTGTAGAAGCGCGGAACGTACACAGATTTCACGCGGCGACAGATCTGCTCCAGTTGTGATTCCCGGCCTGCATCACGAGTATCCTTGAGCACCTCAAGAACCTCGATTAATCCATCCTCAGCATCGCCAATGAAAAACACGTCGATGAAATCAGCCAGAGGCTCCGGATTGAATACGGCCGGGCCACCGGCAAGGATTATGGGGTGATCGTCCGTGCGCTCGGCCGAGAGTACGGGAATGTTCGCCAGATCAAGCATTGTCAGCACATTGGTGTAGACCAGCTCGTACGCCAGCGTGAAGCCGAAAGCATCGAAATCCTTGACCGGGGTGGCGGTTTCCAAACTGGCCAGGGGTAGCTGCATCTCGCGCAGTCGCTGGTCGGCATCGGAGTCGGGCGCAAAGACACGCTCGCAGGCGAAGCGATCATCGCGATTCACAATGTGATAGATGGTCTGAAGACCCGAGTAGGACTGGCCTATCTCATACTTGTCCGGATACGCATGAACATAAGTAACCCTGCCGCGATGGTCCTTGACCACCTGGCCGGGTTCGCCGCCGGTGTATCTACCCGGTTTGATGACAAACGGGAAGAATTGCTTCTGGAGAATGTCTCGCATTAACAAAGAGTACGTGCTTCGTCTTCCAGTCCATTGCTTTCAAGCTACGGCCGATGATACGACCATTGCCGCCCGAGAGCAAGGACAATCGCCCGATGACGATCACACGCACCAGTGTTATCGCGCTGCCAGTCAGGGTGTTACATCCACAGCCGGCGGTCGAGCGTACGATAATGGATCGCCTCGGCAATATGGCCTAACTCAATTGCCTCGCTGCCGGCCAAATCCGCAATGGTCCGCGACACTTTCAGGATCCGATCGTAGGCTCGGGCAGAGAGCCCCTGCTGATTGATGGCTGTGGCCAAAAGCGACTGTGAGCGGTCGTCGATCCGGCAATAGAGCCGTGTCTTGCGCGAGTCCATGTGGGCGTTGCAGAAGATGTCCGGCTCGTCCGAAAACCTCTCCTGCTGAATCTGCCGGGCGCGATTGACCCTCTCTCGGATCACCTCCGAGCTTTCCCCCGCGGTCTCGCTGGACAACTCCTCGAACTTCACCGTGGGCACGGGGATATGAATGTCGATGCGGTCCATGAGCGGACCGGAAATCCGCGACATGTAGCGCTGAATCTCACCGCTGGTGCAGTTGCAGTCGTGGTTGGGGTCACCGTGGTAACCGCACGGGCATGGGTTCATGGCGGCTACCAGCATGAACCCGGCGGGGTAGGTCAGAGTCATTGTGGCGCGCGAGATGGTCACCTGATTGTCCTCCATCGGCTGGCGGAGCATCTCCAGGATATCCTTTTTGAACTCCGGCAGCTCGTCCAGAAAGAGCACACCATGGTGTGCCAATGATACCTCCCCCGGTTTAGGTACCGCACCACCGCCAATCAGCCCGGCATAGGATATGGAGTGATGCGGGGAACGGAAGGGACGGGTTGCCACCAGCGCGGAGTCATCGGCGAGCCTGCCGGCTACAGAGTGGATCTTGGTGGTCTCCAGAGCTTCTTCAAGGCTTAGATCGGGGAGAATCGTCGGCACGCGGCGCGCCAGCATCGTCTTCCCGGAACCGGGTGGACCGACCATAATGATATTGTGCCCGCCGGCGGCGGCGATCTCCAGTGCGCGCTTGGCGGACTCCTGTCCCTTGACATCGGAGAAGTCCACGGAGTATTGCCGGGCCTGATTGAACACCGAACGAATGTCGACCCGGTATGGCTGGACAGTGGACTCATCCTCCAGAAAGTGCACCGTGTCCTGAAGACTGGTCACCGCGTAGACCGGGACGGTTCCGGCGATGGCGGCCTCACGAGCATTCTGCTGCGGCACGATGATGCCGCGTATCCCCGACTCCGGACTCAGGTGCATGGCCATCGGCAACACGCCCGGTACCGGTCGAAGGTTCCCATCGAGCGATAATTCCCCCAGAAGCGCGAACTCATCGACACGCTCGCGAAGGATCTGCCCGGTTGCGGCCAGGATGCCGACCGCGATCGGCAGGTCGAACGCCGAGCCTTCCTTTCGAATATCCGCCGGGGCCAGATTGATGGTCACTCGCTTGGCCGGGAACACGAAATCCGAATTCTTAATGGCAGCGGTCACGCGCTCCTTCGATTCGCGCACTGCGCCCTCGGGCAGTCCCACCGTGACAAACGACGGCAACTGCTGCTGAATGTCAGCCTCTACCTCCACCTGATAAGCTTCGACTCCAAGCGTCGCCGCCGAAATTGCCCGTGCCAACATGTCTGTATCCCTCCATCGTTCGGTTGTGTGGCCGCGGGAGAATGCCCTTGACAGGCATTCTCCCAACCGCGGCCCGGTGCCCCCATGGTTGTCGCTTCCCCGACCCCAACAGGGACCGGGATTGCGAGTTTGACCCCTCTGCCGTCCACATGAAAGCAATATCGCCCCCGTCGCTGACAGGCAGCGTCAGTCAAAATGCCGGTGACCCAGGAATCTGCGAATGAAAAAGATCGGGTGGCTGTCCGGGAATCAGGCAGATCGATCTGCCACGAATACAAAACAAGAAACGGCGGCGCTCCCATCGGCGGGCACCGCCGCAATCCGTGTCAATAGTTGTGAAGACTCGATAACTGACCGCTGTCAGGCTAGTCTGTCATCTCCGCTGGGAGCCTACTCCTCGTCTGCCACGCGACTGAGGAAGATCTCCATCAGGAGGGTATCGTTGGTCTGCTGCTTGAGAATCAGCGACCACCCGGATACATTGCGCTGGATCTGAAACACCCCTGCCGCGCTCTGAGATTGCGTGCACGTGTTCAGGGTCACCAAGGTGGAATCGTCGTCCCCCCGCGGAATCCAGATATCGCCTCCGAATGGTTGGTCATCCCGGATAGGCTGCAGCCTGAGGGCGTCGGTGACCGCATACTTACCAAAGTTGTTGCAGAAGCTGTGTGTGCTCATCTCGTCTTTGCGGGAGGTGTCGATTCGCATGCTATAGTCTTCGTCGGTGAAGAACCAGACGATGGGCTGCTCAAAAACCCTGTTAGCGTTACCCGATGTCGTCACCCGGTAGGTGCCTTCATAGTCTCCATCGAGGGGTGGCGGTTCCTCCAGAAAGACATCATCGGCACAGCCGAATGCCAGCGCCAGAATCGCAAACACAACAAAGACACCATACACCTTTTTCATACCACCAGATCTCCTTAAGCAAGTCATGCACACAATCCCGACAGTATACAACAGCCCGGGAAGAGGCACAATCTAATAATGTCGCTTGTCTATGTCAAGACGGCTGAGTGCGCCTCGCTGTGAAAAACAAATGGCATTGAACTGAATATGAAGATCAGAAGACTCCGGCTATCCAAACCGGGACATCTCGTCGACGGTAGCTTCTAAGGCACTGCCAAACAGTGTCTTACTGAATTCGCGATGAACTCGACTCGGTTAGGGCTTTATGTCTCAGCAGCTTATACGGCAACAGTTTGTTCGCGCTAATGTACCTCTGTCACATTCGCGCCCGATCCCTATTGACAGCAAACTTCTTTGCAGCTATTATGCTGACGAAGCCCCTCGGCGCTTTGACTGGGATTCCCCCCTCTGTCCCTGTTGAGTTATGCCGGTGGGCTTCCTTATATCCACCAGACATCCACTCGTATTCATGTCAGGAAGCTACAGGCGCAGATCAGACGCAACTGAGAGTTCCCATCACGCCGTATGCATCAGCGGCCACGAGAAGGAGCAATTCTCGGGAGACTCACACGGGTTCACACGGGTGATGCTTTAGCAGACCGCGGCACCATTACTCGTTCATCATACTGAACGAGTAGATGCGCCACTTGTCGTTCTTCTTGTGCAGACCGAACCGGGTCATATAGCCACGTGACCTTTCTTTGTCGACGAACGTCACTTCGACCGTGGCAACATCACCATGAATCTCGGCCTTATTGATTATTCGTTGCAGCGAGAACCAGGTCTGCTTGGTCTTGCCGTCACCGGTGAGGTCATCGAGGATCTGCTGAGGGTTGGTGAAGGTGCGCGGGCTGTCGGTCTGCAGGGCATAGTCCTCGTTGATAGTCTGCATCAGTTCGGCCAGGTCCAGTATGCGGGTCAGAGCCGCCTTGTCATCCTTCTCCATGGCACCGAACAGAGCGATTACAGTCTGTCTGGGATCAGTCTGTTGGCCTGAGCCACAACCGATCGTGGCCAGAGCCATAATCGAGACTATGATAGCCGCGACGGCAACAACAATTGATGAGCGCATAGTCTGTCCCTACAGGCTACGGGTTAACGTAATACGGTGGCTGTCCCCAAGATCAGCCTGAGGGGAGAATGCGTATGAGATCTGGAACTTGTCAAACACAAAACCCGCGCCGCCGCTGAATCCCGCCAGGTTGTCATCGGAGTTCTCGGCCCGGTAATTCACTCCGAAGCCATTCCATCCCAGACGAATAAACAGCGGCTGCAGTTTCCGGTACTCTGTTCCCACAGCAAGGTAGATGTCGTTGTCAATCGGGGCCACAATATCGGCCGCGACCACAAGCGGCAATCCGCGCGGGTGGACGGCCCCCCCGAGACGCAGTATCAGGGGCAGGCGATCGGTCTGATCGCCGAAGGCCGAGACCTGTACTCCCAGATTCTGCACCACCAACCCGGCTGACCAGCGGTCCCGATCGGCGGTGTACTTGACACCGGCGTCGAGGGCCAGGCCGGTGGCGGAGTAATCATGAGCCGATGAATAGATGAACTTGCCGGTCGCGCCAAGCGACCAGTGCCAGTCCATCTGGCGGGCGTACGTGACACCGAAGAGCAGATCGCCCGCGGAAAACTCGTCGACGATGGTGCCGAAGCGATCGGTCTCAAGCAGCTCACCGTAGTTCAGATAGCTGAAGTAGAACCCCAGCGCCTGCTGGCGGTCGCGATCAAGCGGTTTTACATACCCAACGAAGCCCGACTGGAGGTCGGCGACATAGTTGTGATATCCGAGGATCAGCATATCGGAGGAGCTGACCAGTCCCGCCGGATTGTAGTACAGCGACGAGGCATCATCGGCCAACCCGGTGAAGGCTCCCCCCATAGCCACGGCACGGGCACTGACATGGATCTTCAGGAAGGGGAACGCACTGGTGCCGGCATCGGAGTGGATATCTCTGGCAAAGCCGGCTCCGGCCAGTCCGAGCATCAGGATAATCGCTACCAACGGTGCCACCAGACGGTACGTCCGCAAATGATTGATCATACGGTTTCCTTGTTGCCGGCGACTGCACGTGCTGCGGCTCGTGGCGTTACCAGCTTCGAATCGTCTTGTCGATAATCGCGCCAATCAGGAGCCGAATGGCCTCCTGTCGGCCGTCGTCTTCGTTTTGCTCAGCGACATCATACTGCCCCTGATGCCGCATTCTCTGTGTCCACATATCGTCATCGCTGTTGGGCTTCTTCAGCGAGATGTCGAAGGTCATGATCACTTCATATCGTGACACCTGATCGCTGGCATCGTAGGTGAGCGGTTTGTGCTCGTACCTGACCAGCGTCCCCACCAGCACGGCATCGGCGTTCTCCTCAGACACCACCTTCAGACTGCCATCGGCAATGAAGGCATCGATCACCAGATCAGTCACCTGATCGGCCAGTCCGTGTTCCTCGGTAGTATTGTCGAAGCGCTGAATTGCGATAGCCTGCACATCGGACTTACCACCCGGAGTGAACGAGTAGATTCCGCACCCGGTGAGAACAATCATCGTCAGAGCCATGCCAATGATCGCCGCGATCAGACTGCTCTTTCTACCTGTAGAAACGCGGTGTCGTTCCCTGGTGTTCACTTACCCACCACGACTTTTCCGTTCTTGATGACCTTGTGGACCAGGTTGACCGCGTAATGATAGGGCAGTTCCCGATAGTCTTCCATGTCCCACACCACGATATCCGCCGGCAGTTCGGGAATCAACTGGCCGATACTGCCGCCGCGGTCGATGGCGCAGGCGGCATTGACGGTGGTAGCCGAGAGGGCCTCGGCGGCGGTCAGGCGCATCTGAAGAGCGGCCAGCGACATAATGAACGGCAGCGATTCGGTATAGCTGGAGCCGGGATTGCAGTCGGTCGACAGGGCCACCACCGCCCCGGCCTCAATAAGCCGGCGGGCTGGGGCGTACTGTGTGCCGCGCAACGAGAAGGTTGTCCCGGGCAGCAAAACTGCCACAGTTCCGGACTGCGCCAGCGCCTTGATATCCTCATCGGAAATGTACACAATGTGATCGGCTGAGACAGCACCCATCTCGGCGGCAAGCCCCGCGCCGCCGGTGGAGGCGAGTTCATCGGCATGAAACTTCAGCTTCAGCCCGGCGTCTTTGGCTGCCTGCTGAATACGCCGGGACTCCTCGTTGGTATACACGCCCTCTTCGCAGAAGATATCGCTGAACTCCGCCAATTTGTCTTTCGTGACAGCCGGGATCATCTCGTTGATCAGCAGTTCGATGTAGTCCTCTCGGCGGTTCTGGTACTCGTCGGGAATCTCATGGGCGCCAAGAAAGGTCGGCACCAGGTCGACCGGGTGTACCAGATTCAGTTCCTGGATGACCTGCAGCATCTTCAGTTCCGACTCCGTTGACAGTCCGTAGCCGCTCTTGGCCTCAATAGTTGTCACGCCGTGGGCCAGCAGGCGGTCCAGACGGCGGAGCGATCGCTCCTTGAGAGTTGACGCCGGGGTTTCGCGCAGGGCGCGTACGCTGTTACGGATGCCGCCGCCGGCCAGGGCTATCTCCATGTAGGTCTTGCCCAGAGTGCGCATCTCGAATTCCTGCTCGCGCGTCTTCGCAAACACCGGATGAGTGTGCGGATCGATCAGGCCCGGTGTAACAACACGCCCCTTGACATCGATGACCGTACACCCCTCAGCCAGAGGAGCCTTCCCCTCCACCTCGTCACATGGCCCAACTGCCAGAATTTCATCGCCGGCAACGGCCACCGCGCCGTTGGTGATCAAACCGATATCGTCCAGGTCCGGTCCCAGCCTCGGCACCGGCCCCTGCATGGTAACCACCTGCGAGGCGTTTCGAATGAGCAGAGTCGCTTTCTTGACCATAAGTACAGTAATATAGTGCTGGCGCCAGTCACGTCAATTGGTTCTTGACTCTACCGCACTGGCGCCTGATCACGGCTGTGCCTACCCACTTACCCCCCGAATCCAGACCGCCACAGACCTGTTTCCCGTGGTCCCTGCCTGTGGGGCCGGACCCATAATTGTCCCGGCATTCCTTGATACCGCTCAATTTTCCGCCTGATCGGGCGATAATAAGAATAGGGCGTGGCCTGCGGCAACTGCGCGATTCTCGCACAGTGTGCGGCCACCACAATCAACCGCCCAACGAGGATGTGGCAATGACGAGCAAGAACATACAAACAGGCGAGACCGAAATGGAACTTACTCCCAATGATCTGCGCAACTACGAGTTCAGCACTCAGATGCGCGGCTACGATCGTGGCGAGGTTGCGGAGTTGCTCAATGTGGTATCCTCCGGCCTGGAAAGACTCAAGCAGGATAACCTGAAACTGTCCATGGAACTGGACTCTGTCAAGACCCAGTTGGCGAGTATCAAAGAACACGAGGATACCATCAAAGGCGCTGCCATCGACGCCCGGCGGGCGGCCGATCGGGTCAAGGCCGAAGCCAAAGCCGAGGTGGAACAGATGATCGCACAGGCCAAGGAGAAGGCCTCCGAATTGGTCGCTTCCAAGGAAGCAGCGGTCAAGGGTCTGAAGGAACAGATCACGCAACTGAAACAGGCGAAACGTCAGTATGTCGAGAACCTGCGACGTCTGCTCCGCTCACACCTGGAAGTGGTCGAGCAGATCGCTGCCGCTGCCGATGATGAGCAACTCAACCTCGATGATGTCCCTGATCAGACTGACAGTGGGCTCGAAATCGAGGATTCTACCGATGTCACTGTCGGCAAGCGCGAGGGGCTTGCCTCCCGGCCGAGCAGACACGAGACAATTCGTACCGAGGAAGCCAATCAGGCAGATCGAATAATTGAGGTCCCCGACCAGCAACAGCAGACCCCGACGCCGGAACCAGCCCCATCTGAGCCAGCAAACGAGCCGCCACAGGCTCAGCAACCGCAGGATCAGGCCCAGCCGAGTGAGTCGACGGCCACCGCGGCGACGCCCGAGGTGCCTGGCTCACAGACACCGGAAGAGGCAGAAGCACTGGATCCGGAGCTGGCGGAAGCACTGAGGAACTATCGTGCTGTCGAGGATAAGGAGCCCGCGGACAAACCAGCCCCGCAGCCGCAGGCACCCGCGACATCCTCTGCACCGGCACCGACAGAGGCAGAGTCGGCTGCGGCGGTGCCCCCCGGATTCGTGGCCCGCGAGGAACACGTCACCGTGGGTAACGACACCGACCAGATACCGACCGACCAGCAGCCATCCATGGAGCCAAACCCGATTCCGGCCGAACAGCCGCAACCAGCGGCCCAGCCACAACCTCAGCCGCCGCAGACCCCGCCAAATGGTGGCGGAGACGACTTAGCCGATGCGCTCGATCAGGTGGCTGCCAAGTTCGAGGAAGAAATGGACAAGGCTGCCAAGTCCTGATTCAGATCTCTCAGGTTTACTCCTTTCCGTTCACATACGCAAGGGTCGAATCGACCGGTTCTGCTTTCCAGGCAGAGCCGGTCCTTTCTCTTTGCACTCCGACCTGACACAAACTTCGCTGAACTTTCCGGCTGACACCGCCATCTGTTTGCCTATATTCGCATCAGAAGGATAATTGCAGGCAACGCGAGCATGAAGGAACGAGTGCATGTATACAGTTGAACAATTCCGGAAGATGCGCGATGAAGCTGTCGCGGAGATCACAAAACAGGTCACGTTCACACCCGACATCGGGATCATTCTGGGCACCGGTCTGGGATCGCTGGTCGACGGCATCAAGATGGTCGGCACCGTCGGCTATGAAACAATCCCCCATTTCCCCGTTTCGACGGTCGAGTCCCACGCCGGACGGCTGTTGTTCGGGAATCTTTCCGGCAAAAACGTTGTCTGCATGCAGGGCCGCTTTCATTTCTATGAAGGTTACACCATGCAGCAGATCGCCTTCCCGATCCGTGTTCTCAAGGCACTCGGGGTGCACACGATGGTCATTTCCAATGCTGCCGGCGGGATGAATCCCAATTTCGCTCCCGGGGACATTATGCTGATCAAGGACCATATCAATTTCTTCCCCGGTTCACCGCTGATCGGTCCCAACGATGACGAGCTGGGTGACCGCTTCCCGGATATGTATGAAGTGTACAACAAGGGTCTGCAGAAGCTTGCCAAAGAGATCGCCATCGACCAGCGGTTACGCCTGCAGGAGGGAGTCTATGTCGGGTTGCAGGGACCGTGTCTGGAGACGGCCGCAGAATATCGGATGCTTCGCGGGTTCGGCGCCGACGCGGTCGGGATGTCGACTGTCCCGGAAGCGATCACGGCGCACCATGCGCACATGAAGATCCTGGGTTTCTCCATCATCACCGATATGGGCCTGCCGGATAACATGCACCCGTGCAGCCTCGAGGACGTCATCGGCACGGCCGGTCGTACCGAGCCGAAACTGCGCGATTTGATTGCCGGCTGTATCGGCCGTATGATGACGTAAGACATGGCGGGCGGCTCAGCGGCTTTGCCCGGGGTTGTTTTCCCTTGCCAAACCCTGAAAGCGTGGTCATATTTTGATTGTCCATGAAAGACCAGTTATCGGACAATATCCAGAACCTCTATGGCCGGATCGCCGAGGCCTGCGAGCAGCACCATCGCGACACTGACGACATCACCATTGTCGCTGTTACCAAGCGCCATCCCGCCCATACGATCAGCCGCGCCGTAGCGGCCGGCCTGCACAATATCGGTGAGAGCCGCGTGCAGGAGGCCGAGGAGAAGATCGCCCAACTGGGACGCATCGCCCGTTTCCACATGGTCGGCCACCTGCAGACCAACAAGGTAAAGAAGGCGGTGCAGCTTTTTGATGTTATCCAGTCGATCGACTCGCTCAGGCTGGCTGAGGAGATCAACAAGGAGGCCGGCAAAATCGATCACAATATCGAGTGCTATATCGAGGTCAACTCCTCCGGCGAGCAGAGCAAGTACGGCATTCCGCCACAGGAGTGTCTTGACCTGGTGCGCAGGGTGAACGCCCTGGAGTATGTTGACCTGACCGGCCTGATGACGATCGGTCCGCTGACCGATGACGAGGAACAGATTCGCGAGGCGTTTCGTCAGACCCACCGCCTGTGGGAAGCGGCCCGCGAGATTGTGGGGGAGAATTTCGATACGCTGTCCATGGGGATGTCGGCGGATTTCGAGCTGGCCATTGCGGAGGGCAGCACGATGATCCGGGTGGGCACAGACCTTTTCGGCCTCCGCCCGGAGTGAGGGTGGCCGGCGGGTGTAGGTCCCTGTTCTGTTACCATCAACGTGGAGGATGTATAGGATGCTCATAAGTCTGAGCTGGGCGCACATTGTCGATATCGCGCCAGTAGTTGCGGCGGGTGCCGCGGCATGGGGGCTCTGGTACACTGCTCGGCAGATCCGCAGGAACACTCGGGCACAGCGGGCGACTTTCTTCTTGAAACTGGTCAAGCTGTTTCAGGGCTTCAACGAGGTACACGTGAAACTGCGTCCGGGCGGCGACTGGTCGACTCGTGGGCCCAGTTCAGCTGACGAGTGGGCTTCAGTGGAGGGCTACATGGGCCTTTTCGAGCACTGCGAAATCATGTTGAAGTCAGGGGTTATCGACAAGGAGACATTCGAAAGATTGTTTGCGTATCGTTTGAAGAACATCGTGAGTAACCAAGCCATCGTCAGAGAGAAGCTGGATTCAGAGCGCGAGCTGTGGCAGGATTTTCTGAATCTGCCGGACAGGCTCAAAATTCAAGTTTCTGATCAGAGCAGTTGATCGTCGTTAGGTATCTGAAGGGAGGCATTCGCATGGCATCGGAACCACAAGAGGTGAAGAAGCTGTTTCTTGAGTTGTGTCGACAGCCGAAAAGGCACTTTCCTCAAGTGCGTCGGCCGTTGGATGCGCCAACCAAGCATGGCGTTTACATGATCGCAAAGGGGGACACGGTGGTGCACGTCGGGAGAACATATCGTCGTGCGAACGGGCTTCAAGGGCGACTGAAGAATCACCTGAACGGGTCATCGTCTTTTACCGACAAGTTTCTGAACGGTAATGGCAGTGTACTGCGAAATGGATACATATATCAACTGCTTGAGGTAGAAGATGACAGGCTGCGGGCATTGGTTGAAGCCTATGCAACAGGGCGTCTTTGTCCGAAGCACTTGGGATTGGGACGAAGCCGCGCGTGAAAAGTATCTATGGTCAACCTTCGGCCGCAAGAACTGTCGGCCTTGTGCGTGGCAGTCCGCCGGCAGCGGACAGGTGTGTCCCGCCGCGCTACGTCTGGGCCGTGAACGGGAACTTGAACAACCGGCCATCGAGCGGAAAACGCCCCCGCACAAAAAGGTACGAATCCTCCGGCGCGACCACCCGATCATACGAAAACCCTGTCCGATCCGGCGAGAAGTGGTAGTGCACCGACTCCAGTCGCTCGCAGGGAACGACCTTCGCCAGTACCGTGTCCATTTCGAACGGTTTGGGGGATATCGCATCCCAGACGTGCACAAGGCCCTCTTTCTCACTGAGGATGAACAGGATGTCCTCCTGCGGCAGGTAGTACAGCCGCTGGTCGAAACCGTTGAGAATGTAGAACCACGTGATAAACCCGAAATCGCCGGCGCCAAACAGCCGCGTGGGGTCATCGCGCCCGGAAATGAGATTGCCGACCAGCGCCATGTCTTGTTCGCGCGAGATATCCAGCTTGCGCGCCTGATACTGCGGCACGGGAAGGTTCTCGGTGGCGACAAACACGACCTCACGCACCGGACGGAATCCGAATTTGGGATATAAATCCAATACCGTATCATTGGCGAACAGGAAGATCAGCTCTGCCTGCGCAGCACAGGTGTCCATGACGTGCTCCATCAGCAGGCGGGCCAGCCCGCGGTTGCGGAACTCCGGCAGCGTTCCGACAGTGCCGATCTGCAGACCGCGAATCGGGTTGCCCTCCAGCCACAGCTTCATGCGCGTGACGGAGGCATTGGCGATCATCTGCTCCCCCTCGAGAATGGAGTGCGGCATGTAGTCCTCGCTCCAGTGGCCGTGCTCCTGCCAGCGGCGGAAGTTGATACCGGGGAAGACCCGCTGCGTGTGGCGATAGAAGGCCTCGCGCAGGGCGGGGTCGTGGCGATAGTCTTTGATGATTTGGGGCATGGGAGTATATACGGTTCCAACCGGCCCAAGGCAAGCGTGTGCGCTCGCTCCGGTTTGTGATCAGCGGGGGCCTTTCGTCAGTTCATAGCAGGCATCGGCCAGTTCGATCAGCTGTTCCAAGCCCCATTCGCCACGGTCGTTGATACGACGCGTCAGATGCTGCGGAAGGACCTCCAGCCCCACGTACGCCCCCGAAATCGCCCCGGTCATGGCAGCAGTGGTATCAACATCGCCGCCCACCGCCAGCGCAGTCGATATTGCTTCCCGGTAGTTGTCCTGATGGCGAAGGAATGCATACAGACTCCACAGGACGCTGGGAATGACAAACGGCGATATGCCCGGCCAGCCCTGCTCCATGTCGCCCTTGCCGGCCACAGCGATTACCTCGACCGCTTTGTCCGGCGGCAGTTTGAGCCAACGGCGCAGTATGAGCACAAGCTCGGCAAACTCGCTGTGGATCGGAAGCATCCAGTCAGCAAGCGCCTGTACGAATTCGTCAGAATCCTCCGCCCGGCCCTGCAATGCCAGCGCCACCGCTCCGGCGATCGCGACCGACCCGGCCGAACACCGGGGATCATGGTGTGTGATGTATCCCTGCTCGTGCGCCAGGTGTATCATTTGCCCCGGCCGATCATAGTACAGCATCCCGGCCGGTGCGGCGCGCATGGCGGTACCGTTGCCGGCCGACGGCGACGGACAACCGGCCTGTGTCCATGGTATCCCGGCGTTCAGCCGCGAAGCTGCCTCGTCACAGGCGATCCCGCGCCCGACAATGCGGTCCTCAGCAAAGATCGCCGCAATCCGTTGGGCATAATCGACCGGATCGAACCGCTTGTGCATCGCGAGACTCACAAGGAGTTCGCGCGCCAACTGGGAATCATCGGTGTACTGCCCGTCCCACTCGTCAGCTTCCGGGGCCGTGCTCTGAAACCACCTGCTGACGTGGTTGAAGACGAAATCGCGGCAGACGTCCGCTCTCTGCCCTTCAATCGGAAACCCCAGCGCATCGCCAAGACACTGCCCGATCATGCATCCGCGAAACTGGTCTTTGATGGGTACGGACATAGGTACGGCTTTCACTGCCTCGTTGACTTCGTTGACATTGAGTCAGTGTGCGCATAGTAATCGCTTTGAGAGCTGTGGTCAACCGTTGAAGCAGGCAAGTGGGCGGGTTTCCCCTGCTCGATTCCGCAGCAGGCCGGTGATCTTCATTGCCGCTGACAATAGTAGACCGCGCTCCAGGATGTCGTTATGGGCGCACCGCTGCCGATAGTCAGGCTTCTCCGCCAACTGAAGTCGACCAAATGCTCATGCCGCAGCAACTCACCATCGGGGCACAGGTAGTCGGCAGTGTTGTGAACAGAAATGGACATGGTGATGGTTCTGCAGTAGCGGACGCCTTGATGATACCACACGCGGGTCTGCGCGACAGTCATCCAGTACATCCGTGTCGCGTTAACATACTCCCGCCCCTCACACCATATCTGCAATGCTGTTGGGCTGAGGGCAGGAACGCCGGTGAGCACCTCCTTGATCTTCTCTGAGAGCGGCGGATCAACAGCAAGGTGGAGGTCGAAACGGAATGTATCCCCGGCGAGATGTACCGTATTGCCTCTGACTGTCATATTCTGCGGACTGACCCGGCGGCCATTCATTCGAGTTATCGCGCCGCTGAGAATGACGTCGTCGGGGTCGCGATCGCGTGTCTTGCCGCGTGCGACAATGTCGGTCGGGACCGGAACCTCATCCTTCAACCACGCGGGGGTAAGGAACTTGGCATCAAGGTCAGTGATGCCCCATGCGTACATTTCGACCGTCGTATCGCCCTCTGCCCACGTCGAGTCAAACTCCCATATGCCCGGGCTGTCCGGATAGTAGAAGGCGGAGGAGCCAGTATCCTGAATGGCCATCAGATACTGGTCGAAGAGCCAGTCGGCGTAGGCCAGATCTATGTCGTCGCTTTCCGGAAGGATCATACCGCAGGGATCACACGGTGGCTCGCCGGCGGCGAACAGGTATGCAACGAGGTAGGTCAGATCGCTTACGTTGACCACCAGATCGCAATTCATGTCGCCATGGCTGGGAAGCGGGCAAGCCGGGTCACTCCCGGGGGCAGATCCGCCGCTAAAGAGGTAAGCGACAAGGGACGTGACGTCGGACACATTGATTCCCGGTTCGCCATCGACATTCCCGGCATTCGGGCAGTGGCAGGTAGGTTGCGGATAGCCTACTGTGAAGCAATGCGGCCCGTCCCATTCGGGGGCCACCTCATTGCCATCGCCATATCCCCACAACCAGTGCCCTGCCGGCGGGATAAACGCCGAGTCAAGACACACCGCGTCGCCGGCGGCGGCATGAGGGAACTCGGTCGTGATGAGGTAACCGATGTCATCGTAGAAGGGGAACAATCCCGGGAAGGCATGGGCGATCATCAGAAATGACAGGGTGTCGGCACCCTGACCGTCGCAGTTGGGGCACTCGTACATACGTTCCACGAAGAGCGTGTCAAGCCCCCCCTCGATTTGGAGCGTGGGGGGACTAAACGAGGCGTTGTCAGAATACAGCCTGAAACCGTTCTGCAGGCGAAGTGCATTGAAGTAGCGATCGCTGTTCAGGCGAACATAGAAAGTGACTGGTTGCGCAGGGGTGAGGTATCCCGAGCTGTTCAGCCCGTCGACGAAGTGCAGCGTGACCTGCTGAGCCTCGGCTCCGACCGCACACAACACGACCAGAGCCAAAACGGTGATAATGATTTGGCGATTCACGATATTCCTCCGCAAAGAATATGGTGGTACGGTCGGATCAATGAAGAGGGAAGACATAGAAGCCCTGATAATCTCAGTATAGCGACCGGTGACGACAGGGTCAACGATAATCCTACTGCGTGTGTCCGGGTTCGGGCCAAAGGCGACAGCGGCCCGGTGCAACGCGCAAAAACATTTGACATTCGGGCGGTGACTGATAAACTGGATAATCGACTATTCTGCTGCCATGCCCTTCTGGTCGCGAACTGCGGAATCGTAACAGGAGGAATTGCCGTGAGCGACTCGTATGGCAGTGGACGCTGCCAGCGTGCCACCCGCGAATTGACATTCGAGGAAGCCGACGATCACTTGCCCGGCTTCGTGCCCTCCGCGGCCGCCGTGGTGAACGGTCTGTATCCAATCTAAGACGGGTTACCGACTCGCCTCCGGCCGGGGATCGTCAGACTGCACCATCCCGAACGGAGGAGGTGAACCGTGAGAACCAGAAATCCGCTTGTTGCCCCTGAGCTGCGGGAGATGCTCGCATCCGGAGACTCGCAGGCTCTCCGACATTTCTGTGAGTCGGTCCACCCTGCTTCAGCCGCAGAACTGGTATCCGCCCTGTCGGGTGAGGAGGCCTGGGGGGTACTTCGACATACCGACATGTCCCTTCGCGCGGAGATATTCAGCCATCTGGATCGGGACTTCCAGGTGGAGATTATCGAGATTCTACATCGAGGGGCAATTGCGCGCCTGCTGGCTGAGATGTCGGCTGATGACCGGGCCGACTTGTTCAAGCACCTGCCGGAGGAACTGCGCGAGTCGGTACTTCCGGCGATGGCACACGTGGAACGGGAGGACATCCGTCGTCTTGTTGCCTACGAGGAGGGGACTGCCGGGGCAGTAATGACGTCAGATTACGCCACTCTCTCACCAGAACTAACGGCATCACAGGCAATTGAGCACCTCCGCGAGGTAGCACCCGATGCCGAGACGATCTATTACGCATACGTAATTGATGGTCAGCGTCGGCTGCTGGGGTTCGTGTCCCTCAAAGACCTGATTCTCGCCCGCCGCGGGGCCCGAATCAGCGACATAATGCACGGCGAGGCCATTTTCGCCCGGGTGCAGGATGACCAGGAAGACGCCGCGCGCAAGATCCGTAAATATGACCTGATTGCCCTGCCGGTAGTCAATGACGATGACGTCCTGATGGGCATAATCACGCATGATGACGCTATGGACATCATTACGCAGGAGCACACCGAGGACATGGAGAAATTCATGGCCATCGCGGGCAGTCACGAGGACGCGGTGTACATGCGCAGTTCTGCCTGGCGTCATTTCAAGAACCGCTCAATCTGGGTGTTCGTGCTGGCACTCTTCGGGCTTGTATCGGGCTACATCATCCAGAGCTTCGAGGGCATGCTGCTGCAACTGGTCATCCTGACCACCTTCATTCCCATGCTGGCTGACACGGGCGGCAACACCGGCAGTCAGTCGGCGACGCTGGTCGTGCGGGCGCTGGCGCTCAAAGAGGTCTCCCCCCGCGACTTCCGCAGAGTCCTTGCCAAGGAGTTCCAGGTGGCGATTCTGCTGGCACTGATGCTCGGAGTGGTAGCTTTCGGGAGAGTGCTGCTGTTTGGCGCCGGGTCCACCGTGCCCGAGGGGGTTTCACTGGGCATGATTGCCATGGCGGTCTCCGTAGCGCTAGGGGTGCAGGTGGTTGTGGCAACTCTCGTCGGGGCGCTTATGCCATTGCTGGTCTCCAAACTCAACCGTGACCCGGCTGTGATTGCCAGTCCCGCCCTGACGACCATCGTGGACATCACCGGGCTGCTGATTTTCTTCGCGACAGTGAAACTGATGCTGGGGATCTGAGGCGGCCGCCTCCTTGGTTGCCGGCAAGCGGGCCGGAAACGAGACCGCCCGAGCCAATTGGCCCGGGCGGGAAGGCATCAAGTCATTGCATTGAGCGATACCGACGACAGCACTACTACGCCATCGCTTCCAGCTCCGCCCTGTTGGTGCTGTGGGCAGCCTGATTCGGATCAAGCGGCACTGTCGGTGGCTCCACCGGTTGCACAGGGAGCGCCGGCTGCTCGGCCGGAAGCTGTCCGACCGGCACAAAGCGTGCCTGCATCAGATTCATGGCGGAATCGACGCGACCAAAGAAACTTTCGATCGAGCCAAGCATCTGGCCGCGAGCAATGTTCACCATCTGTTCGGAGAAGCCCATCTCTTCGACCGCCATATCGAAGAAGGCGTTGACCTTGTCAACCAGTTGCTCCTCGGCGTTGTTCAGGTAGGCATCGACAGCATCGAAAAAGCCTGCCATCATTCCGGCAGTTCCCTTTTCGGCGACATTACCGGCACTCTGCAGGTATGATCCGACAACCTGCGGCTGCTGCTGGGCGACCTGTTCGGTCTGGATATTCAGGCGCTGCAGAAACGAGAAGTTGAAGCTGGTGTCCATGCGGTACCGCAGGCTGAAGCGGCTCACGGTATGACGGAAGACATCCTGCTGATTCTCCTGAAGCATATTCTGTACCCGCAGTGAATCGCGGGCGAAGCCGCGAGCACGGAAATCGCGGCTGACCATCTCGAAGAGGTTGGCCTTGCCGGAGCGGAGCAGTGACATCGTGTTGCGGCGGACGGTCTGCTCGGGCTGCTCCATATTGGTTTTGGTAATCTGGGCGGCGTCAAAGGCCAGATCGGCCCGGAAACCGAACCCGGCGGCCGCATACTGCTGGATTGCGGCGGTGTCACCCTCGGCAAGAGCAGCCACGGTACTGGTGACGGCCCTCATATCAAACTGCAGATCGAGGCGGTAATTCAGTTGTGATTTCTGAGCGAAATAGTAGGTGCCATCGGGATTGACATTGGGCGAGGTCGGCTCGGCTGTTGGCTCCGAGCTACGCGGCTTGATTTCGACACTGTCCTGCCGGGGAGTTTCAGCCGGCCTGGCCTGCTCGGTCGGCTTCTCCGTCGGGTAGCTGCCGGGTGTGTTGGCCGGGAGATAACGATCGGGCTGGATGAAAGGCCGACGCGCGGTTGCATTGGCCTGGCGATCGGCCGCGGGTGGCGGCTGGTGGGGGTCATATCCGGCCAGCGATCGGTAGCGGTTGAGCAGGGTATCAGCGGCGGCGGCAAAGAAACTGGTCAGGTCCATAGATTCCTCGGCATGTCGGTTTTCCTGTTTATCTATTCTGAGTATCGGCAGGGTTGCTGATTTCCTGAGCAGCCGGGGCTGCCCCTTGACTTTCGGTAGTGATGGTGTTACTTGGCCAGAAAACAGCATCGCGGCGCAGGGAGAACCCCCGGCGCCCTTTCGTGAGGAGACAGCCGGCATGAGTCCTGTTCATCCCGATACCCTGGCGGCCCTGACCTCCGGCATCCAGTCCGAGGTGGCCAGCTATGTGTTCTATACCGAGGCGGCCAAAAAGAGCCAGGCGGCCGAGCACCAGGAAGTTCTCAGGCAACTGGCGCTGGAAGAGAAACAGCACTTCCAGATCCTGGAGCGTCAGTACGATTCGCTGGTGCGCTCGGAGAAATGGATATCGACAGCGGACATTCTCAAGCAAGACGGCCTGCCCCAAATCGATGAGAAGATGAGCCGTCAGCACCAGGACCTGATCGACGAGGTCGCCCGGGCAACCAGCCTTGGTGAGATTCTAAAGATCGCGTTCCGGCTCGAAGAGGAAGCTCACACCTTGTTCTCCGGTGCCGCCGCCCACGCCCACAGCGAGGAAGCTCGCAAAATCTTCACGCAGCTTTCGAAGTTTGAGGAGGGTCACATGCGGATGGTACGCCAGATGCAGCAGGAGATGCTGTAGGCACAAGGGTGTCAGCAGAGTTGTCGACCGGGCGGGCCTGTCCGGCAGGAGTGCTGGTGCGGTCAGCGAACTGGCATCTCGCTATGGCGGATAACGCTCTTGAGGATGGCAGCCATCACGCCCAGCAGTTCATCCCAGGCCTCTTCAAGCTCTCGGCTCCAATGGTCACCGGCAACCAGGGCCATCGCTTCCAGCATGGCTTCGCAGACCGGAGAAAAGTACTCCTGTCTGACACCGCGGCGGGCATGACTCAGTCCGATATCGAGCAGTTGGGATTCGAGTGCTTCCGGGTCGTTGAGGTGCTTGATGGCCAGGCCAAGGGCACGAAAGAAGGACTCCTGAAAATTGTCAACATTGGAGTGATCGAAAAGACGCCTCAGGGTTGGGTGCTTGCTCAGAAGAATGTCGAGAAACGCCCTTATCAGTTCATTGGGATTCCTCTCAAACAGTGCAAACGATTCCTGAACCAGAGCAGTGTTTAAACTCATTATGTATCACCCTGTTGTGGCGAAGAGCCAGCTTCGCCGGACTTCGATGAGGTACATGGACTTGTAGCCGCCCATGCCATTGCCTCCGAACGACAGGAGATCATGTGTAGAACGGTCGTCAGCGCGCTCGGTATTCCCTTTATCGACCACCCAAGAGAAATATTGACCACTGATGCTGCCATGCGTGTGCCCGGCGCGAACTTTTAGTTGAATCGGATACAGGCCGAAGGTATACACTCAGGCGAGATGGATGAACACATCAACAGGGCTCATCTGAGCTGGATCGAGTTGTCCCGGGGGGCGTTTGGGCAGAACATCGAGTCGCTGGCGCGTCTGGCCAGGGGACGGTTGCTGGCAGCCTCGGTAAAGGCCAACGCCTACGGTCACGGGCTGGCCGAGGTTGTGCAGATTTTCAACAGCCTTGGAAAAGTCGATTATCTGACCGTGCACTCGCTGGAGGAAGCCGCCGTCTGCCGGGTGGCGGGATGGAAGCGACCGATTATGGTTCTCGGCCCGATCCTTCGCGCTCAGGCCGAGGCGGTGCTGGAACTTGATGTCGAGCCACTGGTAACCTCGCGCGAGATTCTCTCGCGACTTGGTCAACTCAGCAAGAAGCACCATTGCCGGATAAAGACGCATCTGAAACTGGAGACCGGCACCAACCGCCAGGGGATCACCGAGTCAGAATTGGAACGTTACGCCGCGATCTACCACAAGTATCCGCATCTGCAGGGACCGCACGGGGCCGCAACACACTTTGCCAACATAGAGGACACCACCCGCCACGACTACGCCCAGTACCAGTTGGCCAATTTCAACCGCATGACCAAACGTATGGCCGATCTGCGAATCAAACCGACCCTGCGCCACACCGCCAGTTCCGCCGCGACCATTCTCTTCGAGAAGACGCACTTCGATATGGTCCGCCCCGGCATCAGTGTCTATGGCTACTGGCCGTCGAAGGAAACCTATCTGTCGTATCGGCTGATGGGGGGAGCCAATGATCTGTTCGTGCCGCCGTTGTCATGGAAGACGCGCGTGATGCAGATCAAACGGCTGGCGGCCGACTCTTTCGTGGGTTATGGGTGCACCTATCGAACGAGCGCCGAGAGTCGCATTGCGGTTCTGCCGGTCGGGTACTACGACGGCTACGACCGCTCACTGTCCAACCGCGCCTACGTCCTGATCAACGGGCGGCGCGCGCCGGTGCGAGGACGCCTGTGCATGAACCTGATGATGGTGGACGTCACTCACATCAGGAATGTGCGCTATGAGCAGCCGGCGATTCTCATCGGGACTGACGGTTCCGAACAGATCACGGCAGACGACCTCGCTGACTGGTCGGGCACGATCAATTACGAGATCATAGCCCGGCTGGCACTGTCCACGCCGCGCTCGATTGTCGATTGAGGTCAAAGCGCTCCTTTGCGGACATGCTTGTACATTTTTTCACGTAATCCGGCGCTAAGACATTGCTGTTGTTAATGATAGAATCGATCCTCGGCAGAAGTAAGACATTTTTCTTGACAGCGTAGCAGGGTGGGAATATACTTCTTGTGAAGTATTTCACATGTTGCTCGTTATGGGCCTGTGGTGAGGAGAAATGATGCAGTTTAGCCAGGCAGGCGGCCCCAAAAAACGCATATCAGAGTCGACAATACATCGCCTGTCTTTGTATTACCGCGCCTTATCCCTGCTGGAGAAGGAGAACTACGAAACCGTCTCCTCAAAGGAACTGGCCAAGCGGGAGAAGTTGACGCCGGCGCAGGTACGCAAGGACTTGTCTTTTTTCGGATCATTCGGTACACGCGGTTTGGGTTACCCTGTAACCGAGCTGAAGAAGCGTATCGCGACGATACTCGGAATCGACCGTGTCTGGCGGGTCGGTTTGGTCGGTGTTGGCAATATCGGCTCGGCCCTGGTATCCTACAAGGAGTTCGCCAAGCAGGGGTTTCACATTGTCAAGCTCTTTGACAACGACCAGCGCAAGATTGGCTCAAATCACAAGGGGATGATTGTCTCGGATATTGCCAATCTGGAGGCCGAGCTTACCGATGCCCGGATTGAGGTCGTGATTATAGCGGTGCCGGCGACGGTGGCCCAGTACATAGTCGATGACGTTGTCAAGGCGGGGGTCAAGGCCATATTGAATTTCGCCCCCATCAACCTTCGAGTGCCTGAGGATGTATACCTTCGCAACGAAAACATGGCTATGGAACTCGAGTATCTGTCCTTTGCGATGGTGAACAATCATACGCCCAAGCGCGTTAAATAGATACCCTGCCTCAAGGACGAGTCGGGGGATATACCTCTTTTAAGAGCCTTCCTCTTCATGGAGGAACGGGGCGGCCCGTGTTGCCAACGGGCCGTTATTTTTCTCTGAGTGACGCTGTAGCCGTAGCCTTCTTCGCACTCCGGCATCGAATCTCTTGACAAGGCCCCTCGCAAGGAGCAATGTACGGACTGATCCACTGAGGACCACAGATGTATAAGCCGATATGGAGACCATGAGACGAATCCTTCCGATTTCTCTGGTGCTGCTGATGACAATGGTGCTGATGACAATAGCGCTTGCTACTGCATCGGCGGCTGACACGACTGATTCACTCAACACCCTGCTGCGCAAGGGGGGCAAAGGCCTTGCAGACAAGATGTACGACAAGGCCATCCTCAACTACGAGGCCGCGCTGCAACTGGATGAAACCAATTACGAGGCGATCAAGAACCTGGGAGTGGCCTACTCGGCTGTCGGCAACCGGACACAGGCCCTGCGGTTCTTCGAGCAGGCCCTCAAGCTCAATCCCCTCGATCCTGAGAACCTGAACAATCTGGGTGCTCATTACAGCGAAGAAGGGGACTACCAGAAGTCGATAGATTTCTTCCACAAGGCACTGGAAATCGATTCGCTCGATCCGGTGACGTTGACCAACCTCGGTCAGGAGTACGCCCGGATCGGCCGGGTCGGCAAGGCCCTGCCGTTGCTGCGTCTGGCTGACAGTATCAATCCCCGGAATGCCGCAACGCTCTACGTGATCGGTAACTGCTACGCGGAGATGAACGTGTACGACAGCGCCGAAGTGTACTACCTGAACACAGTCAGGCACGGCGGCACAGGGGGGCAGTTGCACTATTTCCTCGGGGTCGTTCAGGAACGAATGGGTAAGCCGGAGGCGGCAGAAGAAAGCTTCCGCAAGGCACTGGAGTATCAGCCCGACTACCGGGACTGCCTGCAGGCGCTGGGTGTCATGTACCTGACCAGTGATCGCTTCGCTCTGGCGGCGGAGCAGTTCGGGCGCGCCGTCGCGGTTGACTCGAGCTTCTGGGCGGGGTGGATCGGCTTGGGGGCGGCCCAGGCGCTCGACGGCATGAATGCAGCCGCCGACTCGGTTCTGGAGCGGTTGTTTACGGCTGATTCGGCCATGGGGTTTCAGATGCTGGATCTGGTCAGGCGACATCATCCCCGGGTCAAGGAGCGCGACAAGTCAGGCAACTGATCCGGGGGCATGATTCGTTTCTCCCTGGGTCTTTCTGGTCAGGTCCTCCGCGGGCAGTGGGACAACATCCACAGCTGTTCACTTGATCCCACAAAAGCAGCCCCAGCCGGCGATATTATCTTCTTTAATAACAGCATGTTATCCATTGCGGCACACGCTTTGTTAGGTACTACTACGGGAAGACGTGCAATCATGAGCCATAACAAGGAGTGGAGACATGAGGTTATCAGGCGTTCTGTTGGCACTTCTGCTGCTGAGTGGCGGCAGCCTTGTGGCAGGGGAGCCGACACCGGACAAAGTCGTCGGTGAGGCGGTACAAGAGGCCCAGGCCCAGACAGCGAAGGAGGCGGCTATTCACCAGGCCGCAGTCACCAGACATGAGCGGTTCAGCCATGCGGTTGATCTGTGGCACGATTCTCACCTAAAGGGGGACAAGGAGCAGATCCGTCGGCACACCACGCAACTGTTCCTTTTAATGGATAACGACATCGAGGCTTCGCGTCTGGCACTGGCCGGAACTGCCGTCAAAGTGAGCAAATCGTCGTACGGACCACAGCAGGACCGCGAAACCACCTATCGTGGTGTCTACTCACGTCCTCGGACGGAGTTCGAGAAGAAACAGTCCGAGATTCTGGCGAAACGTCGGCTGGCCGAGTCGGCCCGCCGGAGCGAGGCATTCTCGAACCGTTTTCGCCTGTTCAATGACTACCTGGAACTGATGAAACGAGCGACCGAGCCGACAAAGGTGCAAATGGCCGAGGGTGGGGACGAAGATCCCATTAAGTAGCTGCCCTGGCTGAGAGGGTAGCTGCGCTTTCTTGCCATACATCTGCGGCTCTTTTCGAGGGGCGTCGCCGGGGCCATGTGCACCGGCGACGTCTTTATTCATGGTCCTGTCGGAGTCTGACACATAGAAGGGCCGCCGGCCAGTGGCCAGCGGCCCTTATTCATGCTCACTCCGATATGAGCACATCCGTCTTGACTACTTGCCGGCAGAAACGGTGACGATCACCTTGACCGAGTCGATGCCGAAATCGATCGGGCTGGCATCGGACAGAGCGAAGAATTTGAACTGCCCCTCCTCGGCCATGTCGCGCAGCTGCTGGATATTGGCAACGTAGTTGAAAGACTCAGCGTAGCCAATGAAGATGTCCTCGGAGTCCGGCAGAGGCAGGCTGAAGATGCGTATGGCGTCGGCCATTACCTCAGCCTTGGTGGAGCTGCCGTTGAGACTGGACGTGATCGGGGCGACGTACAGATAAGCAGTAATGGCCTGGCCGGAGTTGTTGTCCATCCAGAGTTCGAAGCCGACATTGTCGATGTCCTTGATATCGTCCTTGTGATCCTGCCAGTCTTCTTCCTCGGTGACGTCAACTGCCTGATAGTAGAAGTCGTTCAAGGAGGCGACCGAGAGATTCTCATACATGACGGTGATCACGAAAGTCCCGCTGATGAGATTGCAGGCGACGAATGCCAACAGGGCCACTCCCAGTGGCAGGGTGCGGAGTCTGGAGATGATCTGTTTCATGGCTGCGCCTCCTTACATCCCGAAGTGATAGTTAAGCCCGGCAGTGACAATAGCGGACTTCTTGGTTGCGCCACCCTCGGTACCGATGGCGAGGAAGCGTCCGCGGCCCTCGATGCTGATTCCTCTGGCGACTCCGACTTCAAGCCCCAGACCGAGAGAGTAGCCGATGTTGGATTGATCATAGTCCATCTGGTCGTTCTTGACCTTGTAGGAGCCAATGCCGGCAAACAGGATCATCCTCGGACCGGGAGCGCCAAAGCCTGAGAACAGGACAGCATCAAGACCGAAGCCGGTGATACTGCTGCCATCCGGATCATCGATCACATCATCGATGTCAGCGCCGCCGTAGGATGCGAAAGAGAGATACGGCTCGAACGTGATCAAGGCGACATTTAGGCGTCCCTTAAAGCCGAAATTGGTTCCGGAGGACTGATCGTCCTGGATTACCGGCACCTCCATACCGCCGAATACGCCGGCACCCAGTTTCACGCCCTGGGCGGCAACCAGGTGTGGCAGTACCAGCAGGCAAATTGCGAGCAGAAGCAGTTTCTTCATGGATTACTCCGCTTGTGGGTTCTAAATACCGCAGAATATCTCGGACCAGAGTCTTCGGGGTGAGCCTGCTGATCTTTCGCAATGTTACATGCCCGGACACTTACATGTCAAGCTTTGAAGCAATCACCAGATGCGGCGTGGCTGCGAACGGTGAATTGGCGGCCCTAAATCCGAATGCGAATCTGGGCTGCGTACTGGCGCTTGCCGTCACCGGCCTTCTGTCCCCGGCTGTCGAACTGGTAGCTGGCAGCATCGATCTCGATTATGGCCAGATCAAGCCCCAATCCCATTGAAGCGTTACCTCGCCCGTAACCGCCACGGACAAACAGCAGTCCCAGCAACTCCAGCTCGGCTCCGAGGTTGAAGCGCTTGTTGAAGTCAGTGTCATAGTGGCCAAGCATGTCATTGAAATCAGCCGCCAGAATCAAATTCCGGTTCAGTCGCCAGTGAGCGCCAAGGTTGAAGATTCTCGGCATGCCCTCGCCATCGATCGAACTGAGAGCATTGTCGATATCGAAGCCGACCTCTACCCGCCCCGGCATTAGCTCATAGAGAAGGCCGAGATCGGCACTCCAGCCGGTTGTCTTGGACTCCTCGAGGTTATCGAGGCTCGCCTGATAGTCGTAGTCTTCAGGGTCGAGGATTTCGGCGGTTTCATAGCGACTGATGAGCTTGCCGCTTACGCCCATGTAAACCGGGTTGGGGAGCAGTCGCATGCTCCACGAGGTCGGCAGCCTGAAAGCGGCACCGGCGGTGAAGACTCGATCGACACGTCCGTGCGCATGTAGTTGTGGTTCGATGAACGGGATGGGCTGCACAGCCCGATAGTCCAGATCGCCGGTGGCGTAGGCCCCGATACCGATACCATTGAAAGTGACACCGACATTGGCGTTGGCCTTGGCACCCAGCCAGGTGCCATTCCACTCCTGCAGATCATTATACAATTCGATCTGACGGTAGAGCGGTAGTTCCAGGTAGTCGGTCAGTTCGTCCTGGTGGTCATCGACAAACCTGACCAGATCGACAGTACTTTTGCCCGTTGAGACGGAGACAGAGGCGATGTCGAAGCTGAATCCCGCGCGGGCCAACTGGGCGGGATTGTAAATCATGCCCTCGAACGTACCGAGAGTCGTCAGCCCCACACCGCCCATGCCCAGCGATCGCACTGAGCGGTACTCGACCGACGGAGCCTCGGCCGCTGCTGAAACAGCCAGGATCGTAAGAATGGCTGCAGCAACGATGATTCTGCTGATTCTCATAGCGTTCCTTTCGCGCACTCGGGGCGATGATGAACGGACGGATTCGATGTGTGCGACTAACGTGTGTGTTGTTTCGATCTTCAGGCTGTCCCTGCGCCCGATACTTCTGTACGGTAGATGATAGCCTTCGGAACAGCCGCCGTCAACGATTTATGTCATGGGAATACCGGAACTGCGCTTGACTTGGGCATCTTTTCGGGTATAATGGTTTGCCGGAACAAGGCAGTAGTGTGACCCCATCGTCTAGTGGCCTAGGACGACGCCCTTTCACGGCGTAAACACGGGTTCGAGTCCCGTTGGGGTCACCATTTCTGATTTTGGCCCGGGGTTTCCACACGTCCGGATGATCAGCACCCCGCCGCTGCTCACCTGAGAAGCGCTGCCGTCATCATCCTGTCAGGCAAACGACTGCACTGTCTGCCAGAGTTGTCGAACGCTCTCGCCGGAGGAGCAGTCTGTCTCAACAATCGTCCGCATTCCCACCTGCGCCGCCGTCACCCCCGGATCATACGGAATACGACCGGCCACCAGCACACCCCCGTCCCGGGCCATCTGCTCGATTTGCTCGGTCATACCCGGATTGATATCCCACTTGTTGACACACAGCGCCACCGGAAGCCCGAAGTGATTGGCCAGGCTCAATATACGTGCCAGGTCGTATTCGCCCGAAACGGTCGGCTCGGTCACAACCAGGACCTTCGTGGCCCCTGTCAAGGTGGCAATCGCCGGACAGCCTATCCCCGGCGGTCCATCGACAATCAGTAGATTGCGCCCCTCAGCCTCGGCTACCGCGCGGGCCTCCCGGCGAACAATCGACACCAGTTTGCCGGAGTTTTCGGCGGCAATGCCCAGCCTCGCATGCACCATCGGGCCGCAACGTGTGCGCGACACCATCCACTCACCGCAGTGAGATTCCGGGAAATCAATGGCGCCGTCGGGACACAGCCGAACACACACTCCGCACCCTTCGCAGGAGATCGGGTCGATGTAGTATGACAACTTGCCCGCGGCGTCCATTTCGATCCGCACGGCATCAAACCGACACACGTCATGACAGACTCCACACTGCTGGCAGATCGACTGATCGATCACAGCCTCGTGCCCGCTGAAGAACTGCTCCCGCCGCTCTGTGTCAGGAGCCAGCAGCAGATGCAAATCGGCAGCGTCGACATCACAGTCGGCCACCACGGCCGTCTCGGCCAGCACCGCGAATGCGGCTGTCAAGCTTGTCTTTCCCGTTCCGCCCTTGCCGCTGAGTATGACCAGTTCCTCAGGCATGCCACCTTGATTTGGATTTTGTCCACGAAGCTGTTCGGGATCGCTACTGTCAGGACAACGGCCGTCCTTCAATCGACCCGGAGGTGATTATCCGTTTGTTCTTGATCCAGGCCATGGATGGTATCTCTCATGTGCGTGAGTTGATGCGTCAAGTGCAGGTGAACCTGGCCTATCGCTGGTTCATCGGTTATGAACTTGATGAGACGCTACCCGATCATTCGACCTTATCGAAAGCGCTGGATCGTTTTGGTGATGCTGTGTTCAACGAGTTATTTTCGCGCAGTGTGTCTCAGTGTCAGGCGAGTGGTTTGATCGATGGCAAGGTTCTGCATGTTGATGCCACGACCATCCGTGCGGACATTGATGCCAATAAGGTGAATCAGGCGGGCAGTTGTGATCCTGATGCTCGTTTTGGTCGTTTTCCCGGCGGCCGGATCAAGCCGGGGTACAAGCAGCATACGGTGGCCGACGGGAAGAAGCGGGTAGTGGTTGGTGTTTCGGTCACGCCGGCGAACTGTCCTGATGATTCAACCATGACGGCGATGGTTGATGACGCCATCGATCGTTTGGAGCAGGTTCCCCGGGCGGTGTGTGCCGATGCGGCCTTGATTGAGTTACGAGCGGACAGTAAAACCGAGAGTTTCAAGAAGCTGTATCGAAGTCGGGCGCCGGTGATTGAGGGGATCTTCGGAGAGGCGAAACAATGGCATGGGTTGCGTCGGGCGTGGCGGCGTGGTCTGCATAAGATGCAGGTGCAGTGCTGGTTGGTGGCGGCCGTTCTCAATTTCAAGCGCCTGGCGGCGCGTTTTAGACTGTTATGGCCCTCTGCAACGGCCATCCGATACCTGTGGGGCGCCCTCAGGCGACTCCTGGGCGACTATCTGCCGGCAATAGCCACTCACCGCGAGCTGGCCACGCATTGAGCGACTGCAACCACAATACCCGGGTTCTTCAACAAGCCCCTTGGCCAGGGCCACCTTCCCCAGCTTGTCCTTCTTGGCATCGGTAAAGGCCCCCTGAACATACCCGAACAATTCTGACTCGAATAGCTGGGTCGGCAGGGTCCCGCAGTTGATGACGACCAGGTTGTTGTCCTGGCGCGGGCTGATATTGTGAATCGCCCGGGCGAACAACTCCTTGCCTGAGCCGGAGGGCCCCTGTATCAGCACCGTGCTCTCGCTGTCGGCGATATCCGACAGCATCGAAAACAGCCTGATTATCTTCGGGCTCTTCGAAACGATATCCTCGAACGAGTACTGACGATTCAACTCCTTGCGCAACTCCTCGATAGTCGAAAGATCGCGGAATGTCTCGACAGCACCAAGAACCTGACCATCCACATCGCGCAGAACCGCCGTGGAAATGCTGATAGGTACCGTCTCGCCGTGGACGTTTATGATATTGATCTGCCGGCCTACCTCTTCCTGCCCCGTCTGGAGCGTGCCCCGTAACGGGCAGTTCTGGCAGATGTCGGAATGGAAGATATCGTAGCACTTCTTCCCAACCGCACGTGAGGCCGGGATGCCCGTGATCCGTTCGGCGGCCCGGTTGAAACTGGTAATGATGCGATCCGAGTCCACGGTGAAAACCCCGTCGGCAACGGAGTTGAGGATTACCTTGAAAAACCGCAGGTCTCTTGGTGTCTCAGTCACAATGGCCGCCTTCTGCACGAAAACAGGTCTGATTCTGTTCGTCCTGCGCAATATAGGGAATAGTCATCTTGAGGCCAAAGCGAATTGCTCTGACCGGCTGGTCTGTCAGAAACGGGGCCGCACGGCCGGAAAAGGACCTGCGGCTTAACGAGTCTTCATTGCCCCCGATACTCAGTCCCTGCGCCACGATACTCGGTCCCCGACCGCAATACCGTGCTTCTTGCAGAAATCTGCCACAACCTCAATCACATACGGTGCCGGCGCACTTGACATGTATGATCGCCTGGAATACGGAGTCGTGTTCTCGTGAATGGTGACAATCGAAGAATCCTCCCCCACAAAGATCATGTCCAGTGATAAAGGCGTGTTGTGCATCCAGAACGACTGAATGCGATTCTCCTCGAAGATGAACAGCATTCCCTGATCCGGCCGCATCGACTCCCGATACATCATGCCCACTTGCCGACTTGCAGGATCGTCGGCGATCTCGATCTCTATCGTCACACTGTCGGCGGAACCTGCCGCCGCGGCTTCGGACGGGTAGAACGTCAGCGACCCCTCCCGAACAAACTTGCCGCTCAGATTTGGCCCCGAATGCGGTGGTGGAGGCGACAACGGCGGGTCCGACTGGCACTGCGGCATGAGTATCACTACGATGACGGCCACAACAAACACCGCGCTCACAAACCAGACCCATCCCGGCGGTCTGCCTTTCGGGCGTTGCTGGAGTCTGGAAGTTGTCGTCGTGCGCTTCTTCTTCGCCATGTCTCCTGCTCCCGATATCCAGGGTACTCGCCCCATAAGTTATACCACGAGGCCGCCAGAGCAAGACCTTTACTGATACTTAAGCTGGTTTCCTGAGACAACGGAGGAACCGAGGCTGCCCCCGACCGGGTATCGGCTACTGCACCGGGCGCATTTCCACCGCGAATCGTGAGGCCACCTCGCCGATCAGATAGATCAGCGACTGCGAGTTCGGGACGCAGAAGCGCGGCGAAAACTGCTCGAAATGGCGATGTTCCCACTGACAGCGGTGCCGCTCAAAGGGATTGCCGAAAGCGTCCTCCTGCGCGGTCGTGTTCTTCGGCGTGGCCACGATCACATTGCGCCCCTTCTTCAGGCACAGATCCACCAGCCGCATCCCCTCACCCAGGTCAAAGTGCTCGATTACATCGATCAGCAGAATCAGATCATACCGGAAGTCCAGCCGGGGCAGAACCTCGCGCGCGTCACCGGTGTAGATATTGTCGTACACGTACTTGTGCAGCGGTGTAAGGTATTTGTCAAAGACCTCAATCCCATCGATTCGACGCGTCCACTTTTCATAATCCGCGGCCGCCCCCCAGAACTCAAGATACTCACGGGCCAACACACCGTATTTGCCGAACCCCACCCCAATATCCAAAACGCTGTGCGGCCTGGTCTGGTAGATGAGCTGTGTGATCTCGTTGAGCTGCAAGTAACTGCTCGTCGGCATGAGAACGTCCTCCATGAGTTGTGCCGCGCTCCTGTCGCATTACAGGGCAACACTGCGACATGCGATCTCCCGTTCACATTGTCGGCTGTCACCGTCGGATTCTTCACACCGTGACCCCTGAAAGCACAGCCGTATTGCTTCCGAAAATCGGCCATTGAACAGCGACAATCGGGTTGTCCCCCCTTGCCCGATATGCCGTTTGTACATATACTGTCCGGACGATATGGAGAATTTGCTTTAATGATAACCACATAGCGGATGTCCTGATCACATCCCATCGGAGGAAAGCAATGTATCGCGTACCGACCCCCGTCAACGAGCCGGTCCGTATGTACGAACCGGGGAGCAAGGACCGTGAAGAGCTTCTCAAAGCTCTCAAGCAGCTCCGCGACAACCCGGTAGAGATCCCGCTGGTAATTGGCGGCAAAGAAGTCAAAACCGGCGACATCAAAGAGATTACGGCCCCGCACAACCACAAGCTCGTGCTCGGAAGATACCATCAGGGCGGAGAGAAGGAAGTCAAAATGGCCGTTGATGCCGCCCTTGAGGCTCGTCAGACCTGGGAGCACCTGGCCTGGGAGCAACGCGCCGCCATCTTCCTTCGCGCCGCTGAACTGCTCACGGGTCCTTACCGCCATTTGATGAACGCCGCTGCCATGCTCGCGCATTCCAAGAACATCTATCAGGCGGAAATCGATGCTGTCTGCGAACTGGCCGACTTCTACCGCTTCAACTGCCATTTCGCCCAGCAGATCTACGATCTCCAGCCGCTCAACGCCGCCGGTATCTGGGACCGCATGGACCATCGCCCGCTGGAAGGATTCATATTCGCGGTCACACCGTTTAACTTCATCTCCATCAATGGCAACCTCCCGACTGCGCCCGCCATCATGGGCAATGTGTCCGTCTGGAAACCGGCCTCTACAGCCGTCTATACGTCCCATTTGCTCATGAAGATCTTTCGCGAGGCGGGCCTGCCGCCGGGTGTCATCAATATGATCTTCGCCCGCGGCAAAGCAATTGGGGACACGGTGCTGCGCAACGAGCATCTGGCCGGGATTCACTTTACTGGCAGCACTGGCGTCTTCCAGACCATGTGGCGAACGGTCGGCGAAAGTATCGCCAAATACCGCTCCTACCCCCGTATCGTCGGCGAGACCGGCGGCAAGGATTTCATTATCGCCCACCACACCGCCAACATTGACGAACTGGTCACGGCCATTGTCAGAGGAGGCTACGAATTTCAGGGGCAAAAGTGCTCGGCCGTCTCACGGTGCTATATCCCGGAGTCACTCTGGCCCGAAACCAGGCAGAAGCTGGTATCACAGGTCAAGAGCCTGAAGATGGGCGACCCGGAGGACTTCACCAACTTCGTCAACGCCGTTATCGACAAGGCCGCCTTTGAGTCTATCACGGCCTACATCGATCACGCCAAAGGCGACGACAACTACGAGATTCTGGCCGGTGGCAACTACGATGACACCAAAGGCTGGTTCATCGAGCCGACCCTGATCCTGTCGAAAGACCCACATGCCAAACTGATGGAAGAGGAGATCTTCGGCCCGGTCGTTACTCTGTATGTCTACAAGGACGACGAGTACGCCAACGCCCTGCACCTGGTCGACACCACCTCGCCGTATGCCCTGACCGGAGCCGTGTTTGCCACTGACCGCAACGCCATTGCCCTGGCCGAGCGCAAGCTCCGCCATGCCGCGGGGAATTTCTATATCAATGACAAGCCGACCGGCGCCGTCGTCGGCCAGCAACCGTTTGGCGGTGGCCGAGCCAGCGGCACCAACGACAAGGCCGGCGCTATCCAGAACATGCTGCGCTGGACCAGCCCGCGCTCCGTCAAGGAAAACCTCGTTCCGCCGCGGGACTACCGGTATCCGTTCATGGGATAAGCTGACTAGCCCTTTTCGGAACGACATCAGAATGACATTCGGCCCGCCGTCGCTCATGCCGGCGGGCCTTATCTTGCCAGCTGCTGTTGCGTCTCCATCATTTAGCTGTTCAAATCCCGGTCAAGAAACTCACCCCAGTAACCGTTAATACCAATATGGAGCCGTCTATTCCCGAGACTATCGGTCACTATCGGATCATCGAG
The DNA here is from genome assembly GCA_964627305.1 of uncultured Ignavibacteriales bacterium. GTDB lineage: Bacteria > Zixibacteria > MSB-5A5 > GN15 > FEB-12 > WJKG01. Next base: position 168,098 of record CAZVHP010000004.1, read on the forward strand.
AAGATCGGTCATGGCGAAATCGGAGAGGTCTTCACCGCCTACGATTCCGGGCTTGATCGCGCTGTTAACCTCAAGGTGCTCAATCCCGAATGGTGCCGATCAACCGCCTTCGTCAACCGCCTGACCTTCAAGGTCAAACAGGTCAGCCAGTTGCATCATCAGAACATCAGGCGGGTCTTCGGGCTGGATGCTTTCAAAGACCGTATCGTGATTGTTCAGGAGCACATCGAGGGACAGACGCTCTGCGACCGCCTGCGCTTCGGACACTTCGACGAGATGGGGTTCTACGCCCTGATCATGCAGATATGCCAGGGGCTGGGCTGCGCCCACGAACACCGTGTTGTCCACGGTAACCTGAAATCCTCAAACCTCATCCTCGACGAGAGCGGCAGGGTCAAAATAACGGACTTCGGACTGGAGCGTCGAATCGACTACATCGGAGGCAATCTCCCGGAACCGCAGATCTGGCAGGTTCGATACCTCGCCCCCGAACAGCTTCGGGGAGAATCCCCGAAGTCAACAACCGATGTCTTCTGCCTGGGTGTCATCTTCTATGAGATGCTGGCTGGGCAGCTTCCCTTCAATGGCGACACGGCGCCTGCGGTCATCAACAGCATTCGCTACGAGAGGCCCGACTTCGAGTTGCTCAGACGGGCCGGAGTACACGGCGACACCGTGCTGCTGCTGGACAAAATGATGGCCAAGAACCCCGAGGACCGTTTCATCAACGCCAACGAGGTACTGCTCTCGGCCGATGCCATAGCCGTCTTCGAACGTAATTTCCGACCGAGCGGCCCCCCCCGCAAGCACCGCTACTCCCCCCGGCAGTATCTTCTCATATCGATGTTGATGGCCCTGCTGCTCATCTTCTGGCTGGTCATAACCACCGTCCACCGCTGACCTGACCGATCCCGCCTTCATCGCACTTCCCATCACTTCGTGGATCGCGGCCTGACCCGGCCACAGGCGTGGCCGAATGGCAAAAAAGTGTTTGCCTGACTGGCCTAATTGGGTAGTTTACAGGGTTTGCCGGGAACTGTCGCCCTGCGATCACACAACACTGGTGCGAACAGAACCCTGAACCTGATTGAAACGGACCCTTTTATTGAACGTTGAGGTATCACGGAAGTAATGAGACTGACCCACAACGCTGAACAGATTGACATCTCCCGGGTATTGCCGGTCATCCCGCTTCGGGATGTGGTGATCTTCCCCCATATGATATACCCGCTGCTGGTGGGACGGTCCTTCACTATCAATGCCCTGCAGGCGGCGATGGCTGACAACCGCCAGGTCATGCTGGTAGCCCAGCGTGCGGCCAATATCGACAACCCCCGCCAGTCGGAACTGTACCAGATTGGCCTGGTCGCCCGCGTGCTTCAGGTGATGAAAATGCCGAACGGCACGCTGAAAGTGCTTGTCGAGGGGCTGGTGCGCGCCGAAATAGAATCGCTGATCGAGGAAGATGGCTACCTGAAGGCCGGACTGAATATCATTCCCCCGGATACCGCCGACGGCGAAAAAGAGATTGAGGCCCTGTCCCGTAGTGTCAGCGAGCAGTTCTCAGAATACGTCCGCCTCAACCGCCGCCTGCCCGATGAAGTCCTGGTGTCGGTTGCATCCATCGAGCAATACCACCAGCAGGCCGACACCATTGCCGCCCATCTGCTGCAGAAAATAGAAGTCAAGCAGCGATTGCTTGAGGCAACCACGGTTCGACGGCAGTTCAGGATCCTCTCGGAGGTCCTCAAGGAGGAAATCGAGATTCTGCGCATAGAACAGCGCATCGACGGCTCTGTGCGCGAATCAATGTCTCGCAGCCAGCGGGAGTTCTACCTGCAGCAGCAGCTCAAGGCAATCAAGGACGAACTCGGGCAGTTCGAGGAACCCGGGGCGGAGGTCGATGATCTCTACTCCCGGCTGGATACCGACGAGTATCCGGAGGAGGTGCGGGCCAGGGCCGAAGAAGAGATCAAGAAGCTCTCCAAGATGCACCCCTACTCCGCCGAGGCCGCCGTCGTGCGCTCCTACCTCGACTGGCTCCTCGGCCTGCCGTGGAACGACTTCACCGAGGACCGAACCGAGTTCTCTCAGGTCAAGCAGATCCTTGACAGCGATCACTATGGCCTAGAGAAAGCCAAGAAGCGGATTGTCGAGCACCTGGCCATCATCAAGCTGGCCGGTCAGGTCAAGGGACCCATCCTGTGCCTGGTCGGTCCTCCCGGCGTAGGAAAGACCTCCGTCGGCCGTTCCATCGCCCGCGCCCTGGGACGCAAGTTTGTCCGCATGTCACTGGGCGGGGTGCACGATGAAGCCGAAATCCGCGGCCACCGAAGGACCTACATCGGCGCGCTGCCGGGACGAATCCTGCAGGCCGTCAAGAAGTCCGGCTCTGCCAACCCCGTGTTCCTGCTCGACGAAGTCGACAAGCTCGGCAAAGACTTCCGCGGCGACCCTGCTTCCGCCCTTCTGGAGGTTCTTGACCCCGAACAGAATAATACCTTCACCGACAATTACCTTGAGGTTGAGTTCGACCTGTCCCACATTCTCTTCGTCACCACCGCCAACAGCATGGCCACCATTCCGCCGGCGCTGCGTGACCGCATGGAGATCATTCGCCTGCCCGGTTACCTTGACTTCGAGAAGCTGGCCATCGCCCGCGACTACCTCCTTCCGAAACTCAAGAGTGAAATGGGGATGGAGTCGATGACTGTCACGTTCGACGAAGATGCCCTCTACGACATCATTCGCAACTACACCCGCGAGGCAGGGGTGCGTGAACTGGAGCGCCAGCTCGCGGCCGTCCTGCGCAAGTCGGCGGTCAAACTGGCCGAGGGAAGCAGTATCCGCCGGCTCTCTTTCTCGAAACGAAAGGTGTCATCACTGCTCGGCGCTCCGAAATACGCGGACACGAACCTGAAGACACAGCCGACTGTCGGCTACGCTATCGGCCTTGCCTGGACTGAGATGGGGGGCGCCGTCATGCCTGTCGAAGTGGCCCTCATGCGTGGCAAAGGAAAGCTCACGCTCACCGGTTCGCTCGGCGATGTCATGCAGGAGTCAGCCACGGCCGCACTGTCGTTTGTCCGTGAGTACGCGGCCCGGTTTGGCCTCAATGACAACTTCTTCGAAAACCTTGAGCTACACGTGCACATCCCCGAGGGAGCGGTGCCCAAGGAAGGCCCCTCGGCCGGCGTCACACTGCTGACGGCCTTCATTTCGGCCCTGACCGGTATCCCGGTGCGCTCAGATATCGCCATGACCGGCGAGGTGACCCTCACCGGAGATGTCCTCGCTGTCGGCGGACTGAACGAGAAACTGCTCGCCGCCAAACGGATGGGGATCATGGAAGTGATAGTCCCCGCCAAGAATCGCAAGGATATTGGCGAGTTCCCCACAGATTTGGTCAAGGGGCTGAAGATCCACTATGTGCGGTCGGTCAAGCAAATGCTCGGGTTGTCACTGACCCGCAACCCGTTTGTCAAACCGCACGCCAGGGCTATTCGTCAACGTAACCTGGGCCTCAATTAAGAGCCCGTCTCGGCTCTCGGGCACAGGTGCGCCCGGTCAGAAAGGAGATAACGATGGCCGCCAGCGTCAATGAATGCACCTTCAGCGGCTCCGTTTATTCACTTTCACAATTGCCCGCCGATGGCCTGCCGCAGATAGCGTTCGCGGGGCGGTCCAATGTCGGCAAATCGTCCCTGCTTAACCGCCTGGTGGGCCGCAAGAAAATGGCCAAGGTGTCATCTACCCCGGGCAAAACACGGTCACTGAACTTCTTTCTGATCAACAAACGCTTCTACTTCGTCGATCTCCCGGGCTACGGCTATGCCAAAGTCGCCAGAAAGGTTCGCGAAAGCTGGGGGGAACTGGTGGAAAAGTACCTCGAGACCTCCCCTGACCTGATCGGGCTGGTGCTGCTGCTGGACTGCCGTCGCGACCCCACTCCAGAGGACGCCCAATTGCTCCAGTGGCTCGCCGCGCGACAGATTCCGGCACTGGCGGCCATTACCAAAGTCGACAAGATAAACCGTAATCACATAGCAGCCAAACAACAGCAGATAGAAACGGAACTGGGCCTGGCCACGGTTCCCTTTTCGGCCGTCAAAGGCACCGGCAAGAACGAGCTTCTGAGCACCGTTTTTGACCTGGTGGCGGATCAATCCAAACGCACAAAGGCTTAGATGACATGAAGAAGAACCGGATAGTGGTGGGATGCCAGTGGGGCGACGAAGGCAAAGGTAAGGTTGTCGACCTGCTGGCGGCCGATGTTGACATCATTGCCCGCTTCCAGGGCGGAGCCAACGCCGGCCACACCATCGTCGTCGATGACACCAAATACGTACTGCATCTGATTCCATCGGGAATCGTTCACGACGGCAAGGAATGCTACATCGGCAATGGTGTCGTGCTCGACCCAATCGGCTTCGTAGAGGAACTCCGGGTGCTCGACAGCCAGGGCATCGACTACCATGGCCGCCTGTTCGTTTCCCCGGCAACAAACCTTGTCCTGCCCTATCACAAGCTGATCGATGCCATCGATGAGAAGAACCGCGGCACCTCCTCTATCGGTACCACCAGGCGGGGCATCGGCCCGGCCTATATCGACAAAGTCGCCCGCAACGGCATCAGGATCGCTGATCTGTTCGCGCCTGATCGCCTCAAGAAGCGGCTTGACTGGCAACGCGTTATCAAGGAACGCTACCTTGCCGACTCGACCGATGAGCGCGCCGATCTGAACCGCACCTACGAGATGCTGATCGACATGCAGAAGGTGTTCCGGGAGATGGTCGTCGACGTCTCCCGCTCACTCTTCGAGGCGCATCGCACCGGACGCACGATCCTGTACGAGGGCGCCCAGGGCGTTATGCTCGATGTTGATCTCGGCACCTACCCGTTTGCCACCTCCTCCAATACCACCGCTGGCGGTGCGCTTACCGGGCTGGGGATAGGACCCCGGATGATCGATGAGGTCGTCGGTGTCATCAAGGCCTACACGACCCGCGTGGGAGCAGGCCCGTTCCCGACTGAGCTGATTGATGATGTCGGCGAGCACCTGCGCCGACGGGGCGACGAATTCGGCGCCACCACCGGCCGACCGCGTCGCTGCGGCTGGCTGGACCTCGTGCAGCTTCGCCACGCCATGCGCATCAACGGTGTCGATTCCATCGCCGTCACCAAGCTCGACGTGCTCGATGAGAGTAGCGAAATCAAAGTATGCACCGAATACGAGCTCGACGGCCAGCGGATCGACCAAGTACCCCTTGACCTCTCGGAACTGAGCCATGTAAGACCTGTCTACAGGACGCTTCCCGGATGGCTCAGCCCCACCACGGGAGTCACGAACTTTGCGGATCTGCCCCAAAGCGCCCGGCAGTATCTCAATTTCATCGCCGAGGACTTGGGGGTGAAAATCTGCCTGGTGTCTACCGGCGCCAAACGGCAACAGACAATCATGTGCAACGCATAGCAATCGATGGAGATGACTATTATGACGCGCTACTCCCTGCAGCTTACGGCCGCTATGGTATCCGTGATAATCCTCTTGGCCACAGGATGCGGCTCCAAGAAAAGCGAATCTACCAATGACGTGAAGCCTGAGGCAATCGAAGTCACAGCGACCGTCGACGAATTCCGCGAGCTTCAGGGCGGCCTGCTGGTTAAAGACGTGGAAATCGGTGACGGTCGAACGGCCCGGGCCGGTGATCAGCTCGATATGCACTACACGGGCTGGTTGTATGTCAACGGGAAGAAGGGCCAGAAGTTCGACTCCTCGTACGACCGTCACGAGCCTTTCGGTTTCCGTCTCGGCGCCGGGCAGGTCATTCGCGGCTGGGACTGGGGAGTAGCCGGAATGCAGGAAGGCGGCACACGCGAGTTGATCATTCCTCCGGATCTGGCGTACGGCTCAAGAGCGGTCGGCGGCGGCCTCATCCCGGCAAACTCGACCCTGTTCTTCGAGGTCAAGCTGGTCAAAATACGAAACCGATGACCACCGGCCGGGATATCGCAACAGAAAGAAGGCGCCCGTTCTGCCGGGCGCCTTTCTCCATTGCGAACGCTGTTCTAAGAGAGGTACCAAATCGGCCCGCTTCAGCAGGCGAGCCATCGTTTCCGAATTGTATCCGTTATACTTCCAAGCTCCCGGTTCGGTTTCGAAAACCTGCCGCTGGTAGCGCAAAAAAAGCTCCCATCCACCGGATGTTCTCTGCTCGCGGCACCAAGGTACCTAAATTCTTGACAAACCCCGTGCGATTGGGTTTGTTGTAAAGTTCATGTTAACAATGGATTTGCCAATCAGGAGCGAATGTGAAGGCTGAACAGAAAGCCTCAGCATTGTACGGTGACCTGTTCGCCAAATGCCGCACTTACACCGACCCGGACAAGGTGAAGGCGCTGGGGATCTATCCCTATTTTCACCCGATGCAGTCCGCGCCCGGCGATGAGGTGGTTGTCGACGGCAAGCCGTGCATTATGATAGGCTCCAACAACTACCTCGGCCTGGTCAACCATCCGAAGGTCAAGGAGGCTGCCGCCGAGGCCACGCGCAGGTTCGGCACCGGCTGCACCGGATCGCGCTTCCTTAATGGCACCCTTGATCTGCATATCGAGCTGGAAGAACGCCTGGCAAAATTCATGAAGCGCGAGGCCTGCCTGGTCTTCTCGACCGGGTTCCAGACCAATCTCGGCACCATCTCCACCCTGGTCGGCAAGAACGACATCATCATCATTGACCGCGCCGATCATGCCTGCATTGTCGACGGCGCCCGGCTCTCCTGGGGCAAACTCCACAAGTTCGCCCACAACGACATAGACGACCTCGCCCGCCTCCTTGACTTGATGCGCCAGGAACGCCCCAACTCAGGGTTACTGATTGTTGTCGATGGTGTCTTCAGCATGGAAGGCGACATTATCAAGCTGCCCGCCCTCGTTGAACTGGCCGAGCAGTATGGCGCCCAGGTGATGGTTGATGATGCCCACGCGATTGGCGTTCTCGGCAAAACCGGCGCCGGTACCGCCGAGCATTTCGACCTGATCGATCGCGTCGGCCTGACCACCGGCACCTTTTCCAAGTCATTTGCATCACTGGGCGGATTCGTCGTCGGTGACGCTGACGTCCTCAAGTACATTCAGCACCGGGCCCGGGCCCTCATCTTCTCCGCCTCTATTCCACCGGCCAACGCCGCCGCGGTGCTGGCCTGCCTGGACATCATCGAGAAAGAGCCGGAGCGACGCGAGCACCTGTGGAAGAATGCCCTGAGAATACAAAACGAGTTCCGACAACTCGGTTTCAACATCCTGAACACCCAGACGCCTATCATACCGATTGTGGTCGGCGAAGACCTCGACGCATTCAGGTTCTGGAAAGAGCTGTACGAGGAGGGTGTTTTCACCAATCCCGTCATTTCACCGGCGGTACCCCCCGGCCAGGCGCTGATCCGGACCTCCTACACCGCTACACATACCGACGAGCAACTCGACCGCGTCGTGGAAGTCATGGCCAGAGTTGGCCGTAAGCGCGGCCTGATTCCATAAATCACAGGAACGTATGGGCGCCATTGAGATCGTCGAGGTCGAATCAACCTCCCAACTGAAACAGTTCATTACGCTGCCGAACAGGCTGTACGGCCATGATCCCAACTACGTCGCCCCCCTGCTGTCCGAACGGCTGGAGTTCTTCGACAAGAAGAAGAACCCCTTCTACCGCTACGCCCGCACCAAACTGATCATGGCGCGCCGAGACGGTCAGCTCGTCGGCCGCATTGCCACCTGCATCAACTTCACCCACAACCAGGTCCACGCCGAGAAGGCCGGCTTCTTCGGTTTCTTCGACTGCATAGACGATCTGCAGGTCGCCACCACACTGCTTAAGGTGGCCATGATCAACCTCAAGAAAGAGGGCATGGAGATCATGCGCGGTCCGATGAACTTCTCCACCAATCATGAGTGCGCTTTTCTGGTGGAAGGCTTCGATTCGCCCCCGGTAGTAATGATGCCCCATAACCCGCCGTATCTTCCCAAACTGGCTGAGCAATTCGGCCTGAAGAAGGCCGTTGACCTGGTGGCCTACAAGCTGACCAAGGGCACCGGCATCTCGCAACGCATCAGCAGTGTGGTCGAACGCCTCCAGAAGCGCAGCAGCATCCACATCCGGCCAATCAACATGAAGGACTTCGATAACGAGCTCGAACGCGTCAACAAGATATACAACAGCGCCTGGGAACAGAACTGGGGCTTTGTGCCACTGTACGAAGACGAATTCCGCTACACCGCCAGAAACCTCAGGCAGGTGCTGGATCCCGACCTGGCCCTGATCGCTGAACACGACGGCAACGCTGTTGGCTTTCTGCTGAGCCTGCCCGACATCAACCAGGCGCTCATCCACCTCAACGGCCGCCTCTTTCCGACCGGATTGATCAAGCTGCTGTGGCATACGAAGATTCGCAACAAGATCGATGGCATCCGCGTCATTACTCTCGGAGTGATTCCCGAGTTCCAGCGCCGGGGCATTGACTCCATGCTCTATACACATATCTTCAATCGCGGCGTGGAGAAGGGCTACCAGTGGGCTGAACTCTCGTGGATTCTGGAAACCAACGAGCTTATGCGCAGCGCCGCCGAACAGATGGGAGCTCATGTGTATAAACGGTACCGAATTATGGAGACACCTCTTTACACGGTCGCCCCCGACTAAGCGTCTGATAAGCAGTGAAACCAATGCCCACCAGAGTCAACCACCATATCCTGTGCGCCCTGCTTCTGATTGCGGGACTGACCGGCTGCGCCAGCCGCTATGCGCTCGACCTGTTTATGCAGCATGACTCTCAGATAGAGAAGGTCAATGTCGAATACACCGCCATCCACAGGAATCAGGCCCTGGGAGACACTCAAGCCACCTGGAAACTCACCGACTCACCCAACAGCCACGTCCTGATTCTCGAAGCCGCGTGGCGAGGCGAAAGAATAGAGACGCGCGAGGAAGTCACGATCGTGTTTGCGTTCGATCGGTATGTCCGAACCCGGCTGTACTATGAACTGCCCACTTTGCTCACCCCCGGCAGGCTCCCGGCGGTCGGCCACTCACTGGTGCAGATTCTGGGGCTGTACGACATGCCCGAACGCGACAAGCTGTATGCCCCTGACGACGGTCATCTCGTCATCGATTCCGTGACCTCAAAGTGGCTGTTCGCCACCATCAAGGCCGACTTCAGCAATCACATGGGAGATCGCCTCCAGTTCAACGGGCAGTTCAAGGCCGGTCTCCAACCTCCCGAAAGCAACTGATCCCCGTTCGTTTGTCTGACCCTACTTGCTGACAGATGCCGCCACCTGCGAGAAGACTGCATACGCCGCCTCGTCGAACAGCACGAACTGCACCCGACTGATCGATTTCGCTGCCGATTCGTAGTGCCGGACAGCATTGACCATAATATTCGCACACGCCTTGAGCGGAAAGCCGCCAACTCCGGTCCCGAACGCCGGAAAAGCCACAGATGTCAGCTTCAGCTTCTCGCAGATGTTCAGACAGGCGAAGGTCGTCTGCCGAATGAGCTTGTCGGTCGTCCGCAGGTCCTGACCCATCACCGCGCCGTGAATCACACACTTGAATCGCAGCCTGCCCGCTCCCGTCCATACCGCGTCACCGGGCATCACCGGACCCTTGGCCATCGCTTCTTCTTCTATCACCTGCCCACCGGCCTGCTTGATCGCACCGGCCACCCCGGCCCCCATCCAGAATTCGTTGTTGGCGGCATTAACGATTGCCTCGGTATCGGCAGTCGTGATGTCTCCCCGCATGACCTCAATAGCGATCCTGACCATCCGGGCCCTCCCGTAATCGTTTCGAGTCCGCTGCCACATGCTTTCGCCGCTGCTCCCACCGCCGCCACGCCTGTGCGAATCCCCACGCTGCCAGCCCCCCGACAGCGATGCCGAGCGCTGTCCCCGCCAGCACATCGCCGGGATAATGCACCCCGACAAACACGCGACTGAAAGCAACACCCCCGGCGAACGCCCACAGGTACCAGCGCACCTGCGGCGTCGCCAGCGAGAACAGCGCCGCCTGCCCCAGCGCATTGGCCGCGTGCGAGGACGGCATAGACCTGCCCCCGCCACAGCCCACCAGCAAGTGGATCTGTTCCATCACATGACACGGCCGCGGCCGCGCTATCCATGGTTTCAACACCGAGCTGGAAATCTGGTCGGTGGCCGTCAGCACCAGTGCCGATACCAGCACCAGCCAGCGTACCCGGGCGTCGCCCTTGATAAGCAACACCACCATCGCCAGGCCGTAGAGCACCCGCAGATTGGTATCGCTGGTCAGCAGCGGCATGACAAAGTCGAACACCGGGTTGGCCAGGGCCATATTCATGAACAAGAACAACGCCTTGTCTATCTCGGTCAACCACTCAAGCATGGCAGTCGGGACTCCCCTTGAGAAAACGTTGCACCGCGGCCATCGTAGGTGCTCCCGCGCGGCAACCCGGTCGGGTGCACTTCAGCGCCGCCACGGCCGCACCGAAACGGAGCCGCTTTGCCAGCGACCAGCCCTGCAACAGGCCATACAAATAGCCGGTGTGATACAGATCCCCCGCGCCCGTCGTGTCCACAACCGGAACACGGAAGGCGCGCTGATGCACCCACCGGCCATCCTCCAGCCCGATCGAACCCTCGGTGCCCGCCGTCACTACCACCGTGCCGGCACACTTGCGACTCAGACGTTCCACAGCCCTGCGTACCGAACGGGTGCCGGTGACACCACAGGCGTAGGCATCGGCCACCACCATGTGATCGACCAGCGGATAGAGCGATGATACATCGTTGCGCACCGAGCCAATATCCAGCGAGACTACGGCGCCCACGCGGCGCGCCCATCTGGCCAGGCGAATACTGGCCGGCACATCACGCCCGTCGATATGGACAATCGCGGGACGGGGATATCGGCTCGTGCGCAGATCAGACGGGCGCACAAACAACTCGCGGTACAGCACGAACGTTCTGCGGCCCGTGTGCTGTTCAATAAGCCCCGCTGCCAGATGACTCTGCCCGCGCTTGCGGATCATAAAACGGGTATCCACCTTCTCGCTGACAAGCTCCTTGATAACCCGATCCCCGAAAACATCACGGCCCACCGGCGCAATCAGCGCCGTCCGACACCCCAGACGGGACAAACCAACCAGGCAGTTTGGCACCGGTCCGCCTCCCTGCATATGAAACCAGGAGGCGTTGAGTTTCCCGTCCGGCCTGGGGAACCGGTCAATTCCGAACGCCACATCCAGCGGCGTAATTCCCAGTCCGAGAACATCAACGGTATACGGTGCCGATCTGCTCAATCTGTGCCTGCCCTTTGCTCAGTTCCACAATCGTCTGCACAAGTTCCTCTTGCCTGCTGCTGCGGACAGCGATCACCAGTCGCACCTGATCCGTGAAGACCGCATCGTCCTGCACCGCGCCGAGCTGATGCATCAGCTTCATCAATGGATCATACAGCGAGAAATCAATCGTCACTGCCAACCGCGACAGCACATAGTGCCGCCGTGCTCCGGAATCATCGAGCACGGCCTGCGCCGCCTGCGAATACGCCCGCACCAGCCCCCCGGTGCCAAGTTTCGTGCCTCCGAAATATCGCGTGACGACCACCAGTGTGTTATCCAGCCCCCGGCCGCTGATCACATCATAGATAGGTTTGCCGGCCGTTCCAGCCGGTTCGCCATCATCCGAATACTTGAACTGCCGCAGCCCAAACAGCCCGGCCTGCCAGGCAAAACAATGATGGGTCGCGGCATGCTCTCGCCTGCGCACCGTTTCCAGCAGTCCTGCGGCCGCCTCGGCTGTCTCTGCCGGAAAGCTCTCCCCGATAAACCGTGATCCCTTGACCTTGATTTCGTGCCGTGCAGGTCGTTCGATCGTCAGGAAAAAGTCATCCATACCGCTCGGCTCACACCAGGGAGTCGACAATGTCCGGTATCCGCTCCAGGCCCACCAGCGGGATGGCACCATAGGTGACCGCCTGCCGCATCGCCTCTTCATCGACGAGAGCGCCATAGCGCGGATCGATCATTAGAAACACAAGCTGCCCGATCTGACTGGAGAACTCCAGCAAATCCAGCGCCAACTCGTCCCCCGGATAAACCTCGGTCACCACAACTGCCTGCGAAATGCCGACCAGAAGGCGGTTGGTCTGCTGGAAGTGCCATGCCTGAAACTCCGATTCCGGCGGGTATTCGCTTATGACTCCGCCCTCCTGTGCGATATCAATCGCCAGCGGAACGTTCTCAGTCGGCAGAATCTCGTGGATGCCGCTATCGAGAATAGCAAAGGAGGCCGCCGTAGCATCCCCCGGCTCAGCAGCCCGTGAACCGAGGTGCGCCGAGGAGTCGATACCGGAGCGAATAGAGGCAATCACCTGTACCCCCGCCTCGGCGAACCGCCTGGCCAGTTCCACCGTCAACTCGATCCCCTCCGCGGTCGGGTTACCCGAGCCCGTGACCGTCACGGTCTTGCGGTCGTTCTGAGGCAGCCGGCCACGAACATACAGCAGCGGCGGCGGATCGTTCAAATCCATCAGTTTGTGAGGGAACGCCGGATCAAAGCGGGTGATGACATCAATATCGCGGGTAAGCAACTCCCGGTAGTATGCCCGGGCTTCAGGAAGCCGGTTGGCTGCCTGACTGATCTGGGCAACCTGCTCTTCGGTCATGCCTTCAATAGACCGCAGTGCCTCCGGGCTGACCCGCAGAATCTCTTCCGGTTCCCCGAATCTCTGGGTCAGCAAATCAAGCACCCGAGGGCCTATCTCGGCGAACCGGCACAACGCCAGCAACTGCTCAGCCGTTGAGCGGCGGGCGTCCTCCGTACTCCGATTCAATTTCAGCGGTCGCCTCATCGTCACATTCCCTTAACTAACTCCATCTGTGCCGGATAGTAACCCAAACCGGCAGCCTTGGCAAGAGCGGTATCAGCCACAGCACCGGTCGGCTGCAACCGCCACCACCAGTACCAGAACGAACCCTGTCTCGGGTACCTGTGCGCCAGACGCTCAAAGACCCCGGCGGCACGCGCCGAATCGGCCGATTTCAGCAACTCAACCCCCGTCGCTGACGCCAGCAGGTCCGATCGTAGCTCATCGTTGATCTCAACACCCCGCATTGTGCTCGCCAACACGTCGGTGAAATCATAGGCAAACTGCGGCCAGTCGACCAGCGAGTCGCCTCCGGCGCCCCCGATCGCATCGAACACCCGCTGAACATGCTGCGCCTTGCTGCCTGCCTTTTGCCTGTGCGCCAGTATCGAGGACATCAGCCGATGGTTCATCGGGTCGAGGGAATCACTCAACGGCCACACGAACAGCGGATTCATGATCGCCTCACTCGCCCAGACATGGACCGCACCGCCGAGGGCATGACACACCTCATGAAACAGGACCCGCGACATCACCAGCGCCCACCAGTGCTCCAGACCCCCGGGAAGGCTGACATCGGTTATGGTCACCCGGCGTTTCTCCAGCGACGCGTAGCCAATATGATCAACCCCGACCTCACCGTAACCACTCTGCTCCGAACCGGCCCGGTCGCCGTACAGCCCAAGTACCAGCCCGCTTTTCGTCGATGGTCTTTGTGCGTGCATCGCAAGGTGCAGCTGCACCAGGCCAGCCTGCGCGTCTCGGCCGACATCGATCGGCATTAACTGCTCCACAATCAGCCCCACCCCGAGCTGGGTTTCGAGCGATCGCGATGTCACCCCCACCAGCTCATGCACCTTGCGGTCCCAACCGTCCTCATGCCGCCTGATGAAAGTGCTGTCCACATACACGTGCACCGGCAGCGCCGCTCCGGACATGGCAGGCAATCGCCGCAACCGGACCGGCACATGCACCGCGACCGAATCCGCCAATCGCATGAGCACAATCGTGCCACGCGGCAACAACGGGCAGCCGGCCGACCCAGGAAACCTCACCGTGAAACTGTCTGCTTGCTCTCCGCCGACAATCTCCACCTTCCAGCGAAGGTCCCCAAGCGGCGGATCGACTGCCCAGCGGGCCGTGGATACAGCACTGGTCGACCTGCTCGTCTGATCGGTACGATCCGGGCCTGAGACAGCAATCGATATCACGAATTCAGGATGCGAATCCGCTGTCTCGAGCGTATACCCCTGTTGCTCCAAACGGAATGACAAGAACCGCTCGACCGCCCGTGCGAGCACTGGCGCCGCCACCCCGGGAATAGTCTCGTCAACCTCGACAATCACCGCGGCCGCGGCCGGCTGTTTGCTCGCAGGCACCTTCGCAGCGTACCCGCTGACCGACCAGGCTACGAGCAGTGCCAATATGTGAACCGCTCCCTTCATCGCTGTATACTATACGCTGAGCGCTTGAATTCCAAGCAGCGCCTGTGTATTTTGGGGTGTTGCCCCTTAACCGCTCGACACGAGGAATCGCTGATGACCATGTGCCGTATTGCCCTTCTTCTGCTGCTTATTGCCCTCGCCGGCTGCGACAAAGGCAGCAAATCCTTCGAACAACGCAAGCAGGAAGGCATGTCTGCTTATGTCGCCGGAGACTATCGCAAAGCGCGCGAGATCCTGAAAGAGGCGCAGCGCCAAAAGGGCACCGACCGCGATGTGCTGTACTACCTCGGACGTGCCTACTCCAAAGACTACATCTATGACTCTGCCATTCTTGTGCTCAAACAGGCCGACTATCTGCATCCCGATGATGTCGAGATCAACCAGGCCATCCTCCATGCCGCCCAGACCTCGCGGGCCTGGGTTGAGGCCAAGGATGCTCTGATGAAACTGGTCAGACTGGGCAAAGCCCCGAACGACTACCTCGAGCGGTTCAACATGTACTATGGCGAGATCGGCAACATTCCCCAGCTGTGGTTTTACCGCAATGAACTGCTCAAGGCTGACCCGAACAACCCGCTGCGATATCTTGAGCTGGCCAATGTCCAGCTCAGGCTGGACTCTCTTGTGCGGGCCATAGAGATTCTTGAAGATGCCTCAAGCAGATTCGAGGACGTTCCGGAACTGACCGCAAACCTCGCATTGTACTACAGCTACGCCAACAACGACCGCAAGGCCGAGCAGTTGTTCCGCTCACTGGTCGAGCAGTATCCGGATAACCCTATCCATCTGCTGAATCTGGCCAATGTGCTCACCACCCAGGACAGCCGCGACAAGAAGCGGGAAGGACTGCAGATCTACGAGCGCATCCGAGCACAGGTTCCGGCCGGTATCCCCATTGACTCGCTGATCGATGCCGTCCGGACGCAACTGGAGCGTCAATAGGCCTTCTCGTAACATGTATCTGTGAGTGGCTAAAAAAATTAGGGCAGGATTGTGGTTAAATCCTGCCCCAACGCAGGGTTGTCTCTAAGTGAGACAGAGGGGGGTCTTTAAGAAATCTATTGTCAGCGTTTGCTGTCTTTCTCCGTCTGCCTATTATAACAGTTCACCTGTCATAATTGTTCAAAAAAATCGAAAAAAAGAATATCGCTGTTCTGCCTTATAAGTCAAGGCCTTAGCCGACATCTCCCCGCACCATTGCGGGCACCGACCGTCGTCTCCGACGGCCGGCGCCACCTGAGTAGTCGGTTCGGGTCGCGGCTGGAACCGACTGCCCACATGCGCAGGTGTAAATCTATCAGAAATTGCCGCTATCATCAAATCCTTCGTCGAAATAGTCGTCATTCCAGCGACCGCCACCGGAATCATCGTCATCGATACCTTCGCTGTCATAGTTGCAGAGCACTTTCCAGCGTCCCTGCATGAACCCGCTCTTGTGTGCCGGATGTGTCCGGTACTGACCCTGTATCGCTCCAACACGGGCACCATCGGCCGTGAAGATACCGCCCACATACTTGCCCGGCGCCCGGTTAAGGGCGTTCGGGTTAGCATGGTAGTTGGGACGCGGTCCCCAGATGCCACGCAGGAAATACTCGAAATTGCCGTTACGGCTGATCACTTTGCCGAAGAATACCCGGGTGCCGTCGTCGGCGATCCCGAAATGCCCCTGGTAGTGCCCGATCACCGCGCCCTGGCGGCCCAGCCAGAGACCACTGAATACACCCTGGCCATCAGGATCGTATCCCCAGGTACCTGACATGAAGCCGCGAGGGCAGGGACGGTAATCAAGGCGGAAACCGTGCAGAGCCACCGCATTGACAGAATCCTCAAGGTAAATCACCGTATCCAGGCCGATCAGCTCCCTGACCGAAAACGTGCGACTGTAAGGACCGGTCTCAAAGGTCAACGTCGCATCGTCGCAGTCCAGCACAACCGTATCGATAACCTCCTCGTCATCGACAAACGTCGTGTCTATCCGATACTCCCGGGGAATGTAGATGTCGACTCCGATACCGTCATTGTGAACCGTTGTCGACGACACCCATTCGATTGTCTGCCGATTCTCCCGAGGCAGCAAATAGTCCTGCCCAGGCTCAAATCTGACAATATGACGGACAACAACAGTGCCGCGGGATATCGTCAGCGAACCGCTCCAGTCTGTGACCTCGGTAACCGTGCTGTTGTAAGGGATACTCCCCCACACCGCCCGGAAATGATAGAAACCACACAGATGAGAGTTCGCCAGTGCCTCCTGCTGAGACCTGCTGATCAGATCATCCTCTACCTCTTCTTCACCATAGGCGGCCGCAACCAACTCATCATCGCCAAAGGCCGGAACCTCAGACGAGGACGTGTATCCGCCAAATGCATCTTCAAGATTCAAGTTGCCATCAGAAGTGAGTGACTGCGAGCCATTATCAGAACAGCCGACAGCCAGCATCAGAAATGCCGCGCATGTGAGAATGAGAGCCAGAGTGCGTACCATAGATAATGATTCTCCTTCGAGGTTTTCGCCGGTTGCCGTGTCTCTGTGTTCCAAACGTTACTGCTAAGTTCCAATTAGCTGCCCTCAGTACTAACAACAGCCGTGCCAAACAGGCCGCGCCCCCCATAAGCAACACACTGGCCAATACTTAACAATGCGAAAAAGCCGTCATGCCCCGGCTTGGGCGTACCAGTTGGTACACCAATCGTTCATTAGCAGGTCAAATGGTACAGACGGTACACCACGGATAAGGCAGAATCTAATGAAAACCCCATCACAGAACATCGCACCCTGTTCGCTAATCGCCCCCAAAGAGCGCCCGGCGGACGAACCCGTCAGCTTCTGTCAATCTCCGTCGCGCTGTCTGCAGGTCACACCCAAGGCGGTGCATAACAATGGCTGTTTTGACCGAACCCTCAGCCTCCTTAAGCAGCGCCTCGGCCTGCTCCTGAGTAACACCGAGCACCTCCATCAGCATCCGGCGGCTTCGAGCCGCGAGCTTGTCTGAAGTGACTCTCAAATCAACCATCAGATTCCCGAGCGTCTTGCCAAGAAGGACCATTCCCGCGGTAGATATCATGTTCAGGGCCATCTTGCACGCTGTTCCCGCCTTCATCCGGGTCGAGCCGGTGATCACTTCCGGTCCGACCGGCAGAACAATCAACTCGTCGACAACCGGCGCGAGATCTGTCGCCTCGTTACAGATGATGAAGGCTGTCCGGCACCCCAGACTGCCGGCATAGGTCAGGCCCTCGCGGGTGTACGGTGTCCGGACACTGGCGGCGATGCCGATTACCATATCATCACCTGTCAGCCGGTGCCGGCGAAGATCCTCAACCGCCTGTGCCGCCTGATCTTCGACCCCCTCACGCGACAGCACCAGCGTGTCGTAGCCGCCCGAAATCACCCCGACTATCCGGGCCGGATCGGTGCCGAATGTCGGCGGGCACTCGGCAGCATCGAGCACACCCAACCGCCCGGAGGTCCCGGCGCCAATATAGAAAACCCGTGCCCCCGCCTTCAGCGTAGCGGCAAACATCTGCGCGGTGCGGGCAATGACAGGAAGTGCCTGGGCCACGACATCGGCCACCTTGCGGTCTTCGCGGTTGATGGCCTGCACGATCTGCTCGGCGCTCATCCGATCAATGTCAACCGTATCGGGGTTGACCTGCTCGGTACCCAGTCGCGCCAGTATGTCCATGAGTTCCCGGTAATCGGCCATGCAGTCAAAGTACCCTCGGCACTCACTCGGGGAAACAACAAAAACGGCGACACTGCTTCACAGGCGCCGCCACAATTCAGCCTTGCTGATATGCCACCAATGCTACTGGCTGAGCAGCACCACCTGCACGCTGTCATGCCGCGCAACCCGGACCGTGCCAAACCTCGCCTCAAGATCACGGACCTGATACGACAGTCCCGGCAACTGGCTCGGCAGGCTCATCGGCAGATACGGTTCGGCCAGAGCGGAGTCGGGAATGCCAGCGAAGCTGTACACGTACAGGTAATACCAGCCGGTATCCGGTTGCTGCCGACCAGACTGGTAGAAGGCCTCGGTCGGGAAGCTGGCAAACGTTGTCTGTGATGTAACATAGCTTGAGTACCCGAAACCGGTTCGCACCGAGTCTTTCAGCACGGCCGCCATGACATACCCCTCAGACCGTGCCGATCCGGTCCATGTCAGGCTGACTGTCTGATTACCGTTCGATATCCGGTTGGCCGGCTGCGTAATCTCGACCCGGAAGGTATCTGCGAACTGAATCGGCACCTGAGCATCGAGCCTGATTCCTTCCTCAAGAATCAGATAGTACTGTGCCGCCGAAAAGACAGTGCAACTGGAGTCGACAAACCGATAGGTGCTGTCTGCCTCCTCAAGCACCATAGCACCAAGACGCACCGAGGCCCCGTCAAGAGGCTGCTCATTACGCGTCAGGCGCACAATCGCGGCCGTCCCGACTGGCTCGTCGTTCAACGTGTCCCGCACCGGGTCACAGACAGTCACCGCCGCCCCGCTGATCCGGTGAAACGGCCTCAGATCAGCCGGATCGACCGTCCCGGAGCTGTTACACCCAAAATTGAGCGTAACCAGCAACCACAGTGAAAGCAAAACAACTATGAATGACATGGGTCCTTTGACGTGTTTCATTACTTCTTATATCGTCAAAGGACCCTGACCGATTTACCTAATTCTCCTGCTGCCACCGGTGTAAGGAGCTTCGCCCCCGTCTGCGCCCAATCCCAGCCGTCAGCCGTCATCAGTTTGAGGCGGGGGCTGTCTGGTTATGCCTGTTCTTGTAGAACAGCCGCTTGAAAATGGCCTCCGCCGGGCACAGACCGGTAAACGACGACTGCGCCAGGTTCAGCCCGACAAAGGCCGTCAGCAGAAGCCACCAGGGAGACACGAAATAGTACAGGGCCAGCGACAGCAGCACCATGCAGCCGGCCAGCAGTCGTATGGAGTTCTCCAGAGTCATTATTGTACATTCCTTTCCATCAGGTTAACACCCGTCTAAAAGAAGCCATAGGTCATCTTGGCCCAGACATTGTCATTGCGCTGAAATTGACCGAAGTCGGTCTGAATGTGGTTCCCCTCAAACAGGTTCGCGCCGGCCGCCAGCGTGATCTGGTCCGTATACTTGTACTCGGCGGACAGCTTGGCATAGACATCCTCATCCGTCGGCGAATAGAACACAAACGCCGACAGGGTAACCAGTTCCGAGTTGAGCAGTTTCGTCCAGCGCGTGGTCAACAGGTGGCGTACCTCGTCCCGCACATACCCACCCTGTTCACTGACCTGCTGCTGATAGATGTCATAATCCATCATGACATCAGCCTGCCATTGCAGGTTGAACGTCAGGTTCTGCACGATCTGGCGCTCAAACCCAATCAGAGTGCTGAGGGACGAATTCGGGATCATCGGCAGGTCGCCATCTTGATCATCCCGCGAGTCATAATACCCCCCCTCGATCCACAGGATGCCACCACCGATCGGCCCTCGAGTCGAGGCACCGTAGATGTGCAGACGGGGATAGATGGGGGCGCCAAGTTCCATATCGAATCCGTTGGGGTTCTTGTAGAATCCGCGATAGAAATAGACGGCGGTGGCGAAGCTGCTCACCCGATGCTGCCAGCGTGCGGCCAGCTCGCTGTTTTTGAAGTGTGCTTCAGGCTTGACCGGCGCCATGTATTCTGAGTTCTTGTCGCCGACAATCGCATCCTGAAGCGGATTGTAGTAGCTCAGCCGGGTGCCTTCGGGAAGCCGGTTGCCCTCGAACCGCGGCGACCAGACCACTGACAGCTCACCAAGGGGGTTGTACCACGCCCCACGAAGTGCATTCTGCGGGGCCTTAAGGTACTGGTCATCGCGGCCAATGAAGAACGACTGGTAAGCCTTGGCAAAGACGTCATTGATGAAAACCAGGTCGCCGGTGCCCCAGGTGAGTATCTGCCTGCCCACCTTGAAATCCAGGCTGCTGCCGATACCGAAGCGGAAGAAGGCCTCACGCACTTCCCAGTCATATGTGTCAGTCACGCCGTCATACACGAAGTCCAGTCGCCCGAAGAAATTGCCGTTGTCTCCCCAGTGCTGGAAACGCATCTGAAGCCGGCTCTCGCTGGCCGTCTGTTCACCGATGGTCGGGTTGGCCTTGTCAACCCGACCACCATACAGGCCCTGGAGGAAGCCGTCAATGACGACCTCCCCCCGGACCGATGAAGTAAACAGCAGAACCACTGCAAGGAATGCTATGTAAACGTTTGATGTCTTCATGGTAACACCTTCCCTCTTCCCGGTTAGCGAACGTACTGCATCGGCGGGTTCTTAAGGAAACGCTCCGTGAAGAGGTTATCTTCGATACCTACATTGTAACGGATGTTGCTGAATATCACGTGTGTCACCCGCTCCTTCTTCACATCTTCCATCGTCCGATGAACGATCGTCATGATCCCGTCAACATCCTTGATCTCTTCGGCTGTCATCACCTTGATCAAGTCGCCCTTGTCATTGAAATACAACTCCCTGTGCGGCAGGAGCGTCTGCTTATTGACATAAGATCGTTTCAGCGCGAAACCACCATAGGGTGCTTTGGGCCGTGACTCGATCACGTAAACCGCGGCACCGTCCCAGGTGGAGTCAGCGACGACAGCGTGGGTGTCCTCTGACCAGTGACGGCCCGATACATCCTCATAGCTGAAATCCGAGCCGACAAAACTGGAGTTCTTGTCATCAGCCGAAATCGGCTTGACCAGATCCACCGCCGGCACATAGATCCAGCGCAGATCGTTGCCGCCGGAGTTCTTGTGCACCATGAACGTCATCCGGGCGACATCGGAGGGCTTCTTGAAATAGGTGTAGTATTTCTGGTTACCGCCCTCCTCGAGGTCAAGACGCAGCATCGCGAAACTGCGGATGCGCTCCTTGCCCTTCTTGTCAACAATGCGCATATCCACCTCGGCTACCCCGTCATCACCGGCATAATAATACGCCAGGTGTGACTTCTTCATTATCTGCTCGGCATCCTCCTGGGCGGAGACAGAGGCGGCGATCACGGCCATAAAGGCGATCACCAGCGCGGTCGTCAGTTTCATCATCCTGTTCATTGTTTTCTCCTTATCTTCATTTCTTGCACTCTCACATTCATCACGTGTACTCGCCGGCAAACTCATCCGGCGCTGCAGGTGCCTCATTGCGCCGCCTCCACCGACAGCTGCGCCTTGTCGGCCCCGCGCGACTGGTCAGTCCTGGCCTTGCCGAACAGCGCCTTATTGAAGGTCTTGGCAATCGCCGGCAGCAACAGCATAGTCACCAGTCCGGAAACGATCATGATCGCTAAGAAGAACGACCCCACCGTGATATAGGGCACCAGCGTCGAGAAGAGCATGGGAACGAAGCCGATCGCAATCACCAGCACATTGCGACTGATCGCCCGGCAGGCGCCTTCAAAGATGCCATAGTAGGCGTCCTTGAAATTGCCGAACTGACGGTGCAATGTTCGCAGGCGCTGTATGAAGTGGATGGCGAAGTCTATCGACAAACCCAGGGTCAGCGACGACAAGACCGCGATCGGCATGTCGTAGGGCTTGCCGATATACCCAATACTGGCGTAGATGGCCATGATCGTGATCGTCAGCGGCAGCATACTGATCAATCCCCACCGAATCGAACGGAACAGTATGACCATCATGATGAACACCACAATGAATGATCCCATCAGCGATTTGCGCATGCCGTTCACCATCTTCTGCTGCCATACGATATTGATATAAGGCAATCCGGCCCACTTGGTCGTCACGCCGGCCGGCAACGGATTGTCTGCCATGAAGGCCTCGGCGCGGTCAATGACCGACTGCACTTTCTGGTTGTCACCGTTATTCATCTGGACCCAGAGATTCGCCTTGCGATAGTCGGTCGTGACGAACTTGAACAAATCGTCAGGATCACCACCGGCCATCTCGAACATGAACAACATCTGCCCGACTTCATCGAAATTGTCCGGGATGATCATTTCGGCGCTGTCGGCGGCGAAAAGCTCATAGCGCACCTTCTTGACAATGTCTGTCACGCCGGTAGTCGCGCCGACAATCTCGCTGCGCTCCAGATCACGTTGCAAACGCTCCATGTACTTGAGCACCTGCGGATCCTTCATGGCGTCCTCGCCGCGACCCTCAAAGACGAGATAGTTCATGTAGGTCCCGGCCAGATGCCGGTTCATGACCTCGTCCGCGATGCGAATCGGGTGTGACTGCTTGAACCACTTCACCGGGTTATCATTTACCACAATCAGACTCAGGCCGACGGCCGCAATCACTACCACCGCCGCTGCCGTACCGATTATCCCCTTGTTGTGCTTCCAGGCGAAATCTCGAAACGTGCGCATCACCCGGGCCAGGATACCCAGCTCATTGTCGCTGGCGCCGAAATTGCGCAGCGCCTTGTCGGATATCAGCATACCAATCGCCGGGTTGAGCGTCAGCGAAAGGAACCACGCCACCGCGATACCAAACGCCACGAACATGCCGAACACCTGCACCGGCGGAATCGGCGTCAGGGCCAAAGAGATGAACCCGGCCACCGTCGTCAGCGAGGTGAACAGCATCGGCAGAAACAGCGTGTTGATCGAGTGTCTTATCGTCGCATCCCGGTGCTTGTACTTCTTGAAATGGTCGTGAAACTCGCTGATAATGTGAATCGAGTTGAGCACTGATATGGGAATCAGGAAAATCGGAATCATCGAGGACATGATATGTACGGTGTGCCCGGTAAGAATCAGCAGCCCCATTGACCAGATGACAGCCATTATCGCCACGATCATCGGCGCCATGACTATCCGCAACTGGCGGAAGAACACCAGAAGCAGCAACATAATGATAACACCGGCCGCGGGCGCCGAGTAGGCCATCTGACCAAACATTTCAGCCCCGAACGAATCCTCCGCCATGGGCAGCCCGGCAATGTAGTACTGCTCGTTGCCACCCAGCCGAGCGGTGATATCCTTGATCTCCCCGGCTATCCGATGCGACATCTTCTTCGACTCAATGGGGATGAATATCGCCAGGGCACTGCCGTCATCACTGGCCAGCTTGCCCCGAAGAATGGGGTTATCGACTATTCGGCGATGCATGGCCAGGGCCGTCTCAGAATTCTCGACCGGCTCGTCCATCAGCGTACTGATGACGATCAGCCCTCCGGGGCCTTGTTTGATGTCATCGACTGTCGAAGGCGCCATGACGTCATCGGCTATAACCCCCTCAATATCGAGAATCTCTTCAGTAATGGCGTATACCCGATTGAGCACAGCCGGCGTGAATGCCCCGTCCTCGACCACTACTCCGACCGCGATGAAGTCAGAGAGATCGAACTCCTCTTTCATCTGTTGATCAAAAACGCGTACAGGCTCATCAGTCGGCAGCATATTCTGCGGGTCAGTGTCGATCGTCATCCTGGGAAACTGGGCAGCAAAGAAGGCTGTGATCACTACCGCCAGGCCAATGACAATCCAGGGATGATTGATTGAGAAATTGACAATGGTTTTCTTCATCGGTCCGTCCTTATCCTCTTCTGGTCACACTTTCAAGCTTAGATAGGATCAGACCGGAAATGATTCACTTTTTTGCAAGTGGGTGGACAATAGCGTGTTATGTGCGGGGTCGGGCCGCGGGGAAGGCGACAGAAGAGCTCTGAGGCCCGTTCGACGTGGACCTGCTCAGTCTTTTTTCGAGCCGAATTTCCGGTCCCAGTGGGCCTTCAGAAGACCCGACAGCCTGGCTTCCAGCGCCGGCGGAAGCGACTCGCGAGCCCCCTCGCGGCACAACTCAACCGTCTGGCGCATGGTATCCACCATGATCCGGCAGTTCTCACACTTGCCGATATGCTTCTCGATTTCCCGACAAAGCTCAGGGTCAAGCTCGCCATCGATGAAATCGTTCAGCTCACTAACGTAATCCTTGCAGCTCTTTCCCATAGCGATCCTCGAAGATTCGGGAGAGTCTGTCCCGAAGAGCCAGTCGGGCACGGAGAACGCGCGATTTGGCCGACGCCACGGTCTCGCCAATAACCTTAGCGACCTCTTTGATCGACAGCTCCTCATGATACCTCAGCAAAAAGGCTACTCGATACTTCTCAGGCAGGCTGGCGATTGCTTCATCGATAATCTGTCGAAGCTCCCGCTGCTCGAGCAACTGATGCGGGTCCTTCCAGTCGAACAACGTCACCGGCGCCTCGGCATCGTGCATGTGCTCGGCGCTCTTCGCCGGCAGATACTCCTCAATCGACTTGAGACTGGCCTGCTTCTGCTTGCTCACAAAAGCCCGCGATTGATTAAGCGCAATCGCATACAGCCACGTGCCGAACAAGGACTCGCCGCGGAACGACTCGATATTGTCGATAGCCTTGATCAACGTCTCCTGAACAATGTCCTGAGCGTCCTGCTCGTTGCCGGTCATCCTCAACGCCAACCCGTAAACACGTGACTTGTAGGTATCTACAAGTTGGCTGAAGGCCGCAAAATCGCCCGCCTGGGCCTGTCTGACTAATTCCTTTTCGCTCATGTGATCAAGCCAAGAGAGCAAATGATTCAAAAAAAGTCAATCAATATCACCCCGCACCGAAGCAATGGCCCGGGCACAGGGCGCCTGACTGATGCTCTTGACAGAAGAGGCCGAGGCACTTATACTTCATGTGAACGAACAAAGGGCTGATAACAACGCTTCACATTACCACCAAGGGGCTATAAGTGTTTCCTCTGGCGACATAACAACGACACCTCCGGGTTGATCACTCTCGAAGAGA
Source organism: uncultured Ignavibacteriales bacterium (assembly GCA_964627305.1). Taxonomy (GTDB): domain Bacteria; phylum Zixibacteria; class MSB-5A5; order GN15; family FEB-12; genus WJKG01. Next base: position 193,219 of record CAZVHP010000004.1, read on the forward strand.
CTGGCGGTGACGGTTGTACGCCGCAGGCCGCAACCCGATCGGTATGCCCGTCCGCAGCGCGAGTGATACCACCTGTGGCCACAGGATGCGCATGCCCCGTACCATGTCAGCGGGGGCTTATGCAACACGTATCACGCAGGATCAATATCGCTTATGTCATCGACAACTACACGCCGGGTGCCGGAACTGAGAACCAGCTCATCACCCTGATCGACGGGCTGGATCGGCGGCGCTACCAACCATATGTCGTGAACCTGCGATCGCGCGAGGACGGTGTCATCTACGCGGACAATTGCGAGGTGATGTTTCTTGGACTCGACAGCCGTGTCTGGTCGCCCGCAGGCATCAGGGCCGTGGTCCGCCTGGCCAGGTTCATCAGGGAGCACAGAGTCGACATCGTCCAGTCTTTCTTCTATGAGAGCCGGCTGGTGGCAACCCTGGCGGCAATGCTGGTTCGTCGGGGTCGGCTGGTGTTCTGCAAGCGCAATGCCCGACGCGAACACCAATGGATATGCCGATTGCTGGCAGCACGCTCTCACTACTGCCTGAGCAACACTCGCTGCGCCTGCCGGATTGTGTCGGAGTGCGAGCGTTTCGATTCGGCGAGAATCCACGTGATATACAACGGAGTCAGTCTCCCGAAGGACAACTCAGGACAGCTAACCAGCGAATCCCTGAGCATTCCACCAGACGCTCCGGTGGTGGGAATGGTCGCGAATTACCGCCGCATCAAGCGAATCGACCGCCTCCTGCAGGTGGTGGCAACAAGCCGGCATAAGACTATGCATTGCCTGGTAGTCGGGCGCGGACAACGAGAAGAAGAACTCCGACAACAAGCGCAGGAACTTGGGATTGCCGAGCGTGTCCGCTTCTTCCACACCATCGGCGGAATCCGCGATGTGCTCGAAATGATGTCAGTCGGCCTTTTCACCTCCGAATCCGAGGGGCTGTCCAATGCCCTGATCGAGTACGCCCTCGCCGCAAGACCAGCGGTAGCCTTCGATGTCGGCGGCAACAACGAGATAGTCGTTCACGGGCTGACCGGATATCTCGTTCGCGACGGCGATATCCAGCAGATGGCCGCCTACCTGGACAAGCTGCTGGACAATCACGTGCTGAGGCGCCGACTGGGCGACAACGCGCTCGCTATGGCGCGCGATCGATTCTCCGTTGAGGCTATGGTAAGGCAGACTCAGGCGTTCTATGACGAGATTCTGGCGGAAGACCCCGCCATCAATGAGCCGTAGTCGCAACGGCAGGAACCGATCCCGTCTCCGGGGTCCTGCCTGTCGTTCTCGTGCCCCGGTGCGCTTCGCTGGCAGGACGCCTTCGGCATCCATCCCCAGCTTTGCACCCGTGCGTGTCATTCTCGTGCGCCGCAGACCGCCCCCAGCCCTGCCCGAAGGTTGAACCCACGTCGGCTTCTGTGCGCGAATCAGCGGTAGGGAAGGATCCCGTCTTCGGGGTCCTGCCATCGTCGTGCGCGGCAGGCCTCCCGGCCTGCCCGATAGGTGGCCCCACATCCGGTAGTTTCTTCCTGCCCCAACCGTAATCCACCCTGTCACCTCTGAGGTAGGTCGAAACCCCTGCGGTTTCGACACCGCTCCAACCTGTGCGCTCCCACCCTGCACGTTCCGTCATGCTCGTGGGCGGCAGGCGTCCCGCCTCCCCCAGCCGCCCATCCCTGTATCTCAATACCCCACCCTTGCGAGGACCGCCGCTCGCCATGCTTCAGTAGAGGTAGGTCGAAACCCCTGCCCCGAAGGGGTCGCGAAGCGAGGTTTCGACACCGCTCCAACCTGTGCGCGGCAGGCCTCCTGAGCAAGGGTGCGTACCGCTGCGCACCATCGTAACATACTCTCCGACAATACAATACAGCATCCACAACCACCCCTGCGTACCGGGCTGCGTACTTTGGGGTCTTCTGTTAAGATGTTATGCCTCAATGAGCTACAAGCGCCGCAACCGCCCCTGCGTACCCGGGTGCGAACCGGCGCGTTTCCGGCGTAAGCTAATATCAGGCAATCGGATACCGAGATTTTGCCGCGATCAGCTGCGTACTTCCCGAGTGTTTTTCACGCTCCTGCGTACCCCGCCGGAAGGGCGTTTTTGTCTCCGTAAGCTATTGTCGCTGAGATGGTTACAGGATCACAAGGGAGCCCCTGTTCATTTTTGGCACAGTAGTTGCATTACAGGTTTGGCGTACCTTGAGAGGAAATCGCAGCTCCTCTTAACGGAAATGGTGCAACCGCGAAAAGACCGGGCTCGGGCGAAAGGCTGGCGCTGTTTTTGTGGATTCGGAACTCAGGGGCAGCGATGCCCGGGCCCGGTCGAAAAAAGCGGATCGATTCAGCGGGGTTGGCAGATGTCAATCGATGAAGATACACCTTCGGCGCGTCAGCCGGTGGGCTTGGTGAATCAGCGGTTCACTCCGGGGGTTTGGCCACCCCTGTCGTGTGCTTCGTGCGTGGGCTGGTGTGGCATTTTGACCCGTGCCGCGCCAGCCCCTTTGTTCATGTCGACTCAACCGTTTGATGGGGCAGCCGACGGCGACAACATCGCCGGGTCCCGTACCATTCACAACATCTACCGCATGATCGCTCTTAACAAGTGACCGTGGGGGTAGCCGTCACGACCGCTTTGCGCCATCCACCCGACACCTCCCGGTCCTGAGGTTGCGGAAAAATGGCTTGACCGTGTCCACCATTTGACTATTATAGTAAGGTACCGCAGTAACTGCGTCAGGCGGTGACAGTTACCTATCAGCTACTTCGAACACGATACGGCCGCGCTCTGAGGACCAACTGGCCTGATCGATACATAACCGATAGCGACACAACCCAGCCTGCCGAAAAGCCCGGGCCTGTTCAGGCCCCCCGCTGATTGGCCGACAGGACTACTAACCGCCTGACCAGACCGCAGTTGCGAAGACTGCGAGATACTTGCCGCGGACGAAGATGACCGCCGTATTCTCGGCGGATCGGCGCTGTGACTGGTGACTACAATGTCGCCATTGTCACCGTATAGTCTGTAGCTTGCAGGAGTCTCAGGATGTGACAGTTAGTGGTGTCGGTTCGGTCAGGAAATAGAAATATTGCGACAATACAGCCTTATTGACGAGAGGTCTACATGAAAACCCCACTGTGGCGACTGTTGGCAAGCCTGTGTCTGTTGGCACTTATGATGCCCTCGGCGCAGGCCCAGATCAGCGCCGGCGGCACCCCGCCAAGCTTCGAACGCAGTCTCAAAAGCGAAATCCCCACTGTCCGCACGGGCAAGCTCGATGTGCCGACCCTGTTGGCACAGGATGCTATGGAAGAGTCCAAGGGAGTCCCCTTTCGCTTCGGATACCCCTTCGATGTTGACTACAACCTGAACAACTCCGGGACATGGGATACGCTCTCCAATGGTGATCGCGTCTGGCGGCTCGCGATCGAGTGTCCGGGCGCGTACTCCATCAACCTGATCTATGATCAATACTGGGTACCCGATGGTGCCCGCTTCTTCGTCTACAGCGACGATCAGAACATGGTGTTGGGGGCATTCACCTCGCGAAATATCAAAGATCACGGCATGTTCTCCACGGCCCCGGTCAAGGGGGAGAAGGTAGTGCTGGAGTATGTCGAACCGGCCGAAATCAGTGGTCAGGGGCAATTGCAGGTGTCGCGCATTGTCCATGGATACAAGGACGTGTTCTTCAATTATGACAATGCCAAGGATGCGCTTGGTTTTGGCGGCTCCGGTTCGTGCAACAACAATGTCAACTGCCCCGAAGGCGCGCCGTGGGAGGCTGAGAAACGCTCAGTAGCCATGATCACCACATCGGGCGGATTCCGCCTGTGTTCCGGTTCCATGGTCAATAATGTCCGTCAGGACCTCACTCCCTATTTCCTGACTGCCAACCACTGCCTCGGCGGCGAGGCAACCTGGGTGTTCATATTCAACTATGAGAGCCCCACCTGCAGCAACATCGATGGTCCGTTGTGGATGTCGGTTTCAGGCTCGACCCTGCGGGCTAAGAACAGCTATTCCGATTTCGCCCTGCTGGAGTTGAGTGCGCAGCCGCCGGACAGCTACAACGTCTTCTACGGCGGCTGGTCGGCTCTGAATGTTGCCGCGCAGCAGTCAACCGCCATTCATCATCCCTCCGGTGACATCAAGAAGATTTCATTTGACTATGACTCTTTGACGAGCGCCAATTATCTGGGTAATCCGGGATCAGGCGACTCTCACTGGAGAGTTGGCAACTGGGAAGACGGGACCACCGAGGGTGGCTCGTCCGGCTCGCCGCTGTATAACGAGAACCATCATGTGGTCGGGCAGCTTCACGGCGGCTATGCCTCCTGTACCTCGATCACTCCCGACTGGTACGGCAAGTTCTCTGCCTCGTGGAACTACGGCAGTTCGGCCACCAGCCGGCTTCGCGACTGGCTCGATCCTGACAACACAGGCACAATGGTGCTGGACGGTCGCGAGCAGACCGGGATCAGCATTACCCATACACCACTTGAGGACACCCAGGATACGGTAAACGCCTATCAGGTGACGGCGGAAATCACTTCCTCCTCGGCGCTGGAACCTGACTCGCTCCTGCTCCACTACGGAGTGGGCGGCAACTGGTATATCGACACCATGACCGCGACAGGCGGCGTCGACGAGTTCGAGGGCTACATTCCGGCGCAGTCCCCCGGCACGATGGTCAACTACTACATGACCGCCTTCAATCTCGATGGTGAAACCGACACCACAGATACCTTCTCGTTCAAGGTCCTCGCCTGGGCGTTCGCAGTAGCCCCGACCTATGCTTCCGACTCGGCGGCTGTCGCCGATACGGTCTGGTACACCCTGCAGGTTACCAATCAGGGCTCAATTGCCGATGACTACGCGCTGAGTACTACGGGCAATGCCTGGCCGACTACTATCTGGGATGAGTCGGGTTCGAATCAGATCAGCGCCACCGGACCTATGGCGCCGGATGATCAATTTGCCTTCATGGTGCGCGTGATTGTTCCCGTAACCGTCTATGGCGACCGCGACACGGCCGTCATCACCGTGACCAGTACCGATAACCCGATGTTCACGCAGCAGGCCACGATGGAGACGATGTCCGAGGGCCAGGCGCTATACATCCCCATCTCTGATCAGTTCCCCAGCACCACCCTGAATCAGGGGTTGTGGATTATCAACACCGGCGCGACCGTCAACGATCTCGGGATCGATGAGCCATCGGCGCCATACAGCCTGAATCTCAACGGCAACCCGAACGGCGGCGACACGGTCATGACGCAATTGATCGATCTTTCGGGTCAGTCGAATGTCGTACTGCGCTACTTCTACCAGCGCACCGGCGGGGGTGACTCGCCTGAAGCCGGTGATGACCTGTGGGTGGAGTATCAGGACACAGCCGGTACATGGATAGTGCTGAGCCAGCATTTGGGTGACGGTCCCGACATGACGACTTTCGCCGAGGTTGAGCACACGCTTCCACTGGCGGCCTGTCACAAGGAGTTCCGTCTGCGGATTCGCTGCAAGGCTACTGTCGGGAGTCATGACGACTGGTTTGTGGACGACATCTACCTCGGGCACCCGCCGGACTATCAGGTCCGTCTGGCTCCTTCAGCAGCCCAGCAGATGGGCGCCGCCGGCGATTCGGCAGTCTACGCCCTGACAGTCGTCAATCGCGGTTTCCTGAGTGACAGCTATGATTTGAGTGCTGCCGGCAATTGGGATGTCGTCTTCTTTGACATTGCCGGAACCACAGTGACCGCCAATACTGGCACCATCGCCGCAAACGACTCAATCGACATTCTTGTCAAGGTGGCGGTGCCCTCGGATAGCTACACCAATGAGGCGGATACATCAATTGTCACCGTGACGAGTGTCGCCGACGCGGGTGTCTTCGACGAAAGCATGCTGGTCACCACGTCTGTCGGCGCTCCCGGCCTCTTCCCCTGGTTCGAGAGCTTCCCGGACGACACCCTGTATACCACCCGCTGGCTGTACAATAACTCGGCAGTGGTGACTACCGACGGTGTATTGCCGCCGTCTGAGCCGTATTCAATCGCCCTTGACGGGGGCATTGATACGCTCATATCGCAGTTGATCGATCTTGAAGGCGCCACAGAGGCGGTCCTGTCCTATTACTATCAGGAGGGTGGTTCCGCCGACGTACCTGAAGTGGGCGACGATCTCACAGTCGAATACAAGGACAATCTCGGCAACTGGGTGGTTGCGAATCTCCATCCGGGGACCGGAGTGCCAATGATGTCCTTCAGGAATGTCACCATGCGTCTGCCATCGGATGCCCTGCATCGCAACTTCCAGCTCCGCTTCCACACGGTCGGTTCCTGTGAGGGCTGCGATGTCTGGTATCTCGACGATATCAGCGTCGACTACACGCCGGCCATCCACGTATCCCCAGGCTCGCTGTACCAGACCCTGATGGTGGGCGACTCCGGGGTGCAGGAACTGATCATCGAGAGCCAGGGGTTGGGTAGTGTCAGCTACAGCCTGAGCTATCTGCCGGTCATCAAAAACGCCGCGTTCAAGGCACTTGCTGAGGCTGGGCAGGTCGAACCTGCCTGGCGCTATTACCCGGAAGGATTCGATGAGGACTTCCAGGACTTCAAAGGTATCGAAGACACCCGCCAGGGTCATCCGGTGGAGAAAAACGCCGGCGGTCCTGACGCTTTCGGCTACTTCTGGATCGACTCCGATGAAAGCGGTGGGCCCACCTTCGACTGGCAGGATGTTTCTGGTACAGGCAGTAATCTTATCGGGCAGCTCGGCGATGATAACTACGCCGGACCGTTTGAGATCGGCTTCTACTTCCCGTTCTACGATTCGGTCTACTCACAAATCTACATAGGTTCGAACGGTATCATCGGATTCGGCTCCGCGGGCATGGCCTCACGCTTCAAAACCTCCATCCCGACCACCAGCGTCCCCAACAACATCCTGGCCTGGCTGTGGGACGACCTGAATCCTCTGGACGGTGACAACCCCGGCGCCGGCGTCTTCTTCGACACCAGCGGCGGTCAGTGTGTCATTCAGTTCCAGAGTTATCCGGAGTACGGCGCCAGTGCGGGTGATGTCATCACGGCGCAGGTAATTCTCAAACCCAACGGGACCATTGTGTATCAATACCTGTATATCGCCCCCGGTTTCGATACCGAGAACTGTGCTGTCGGCATTGAGAACCACAGTGGCACGGATGGTCTTGAGGTCGTCTATCTGAGTACCTACCTGAAGGACAGCCTGGCCATCGAGTTTGTCCCGCCGGGCCGCTGGCTGGCACTTGAAAGCACCTCCGGGCTGCTGGCCCCGGGTGAGGCGGACACCATCCGGTGTTACTTCAATGCCACGGACCTGGATACCGGCATGTACTATGCCGAACTGCTGGTCACGAGCAACGATCCCGATGCCTCTGACAACCCGTGGACCGTGCCGGTGGAGCTGACAGTCACCGATATGCCGCAGTACATCTGTGGAGATATCGACGGTGACGGAGTCGGCCCGAATGTATCGGACGTGACCTATCTGGTGAGCTACTTGTTCAACGACGGTCCCGCGCCGCCGGTGATGCAGGCGGCCGATGTCAACGGTGACGGAGTCGGCCCGAACGTTTCTGATCTGACCTATCTGATCGACTACCTGTTCAGCAGTGGCCCATCCCCGGATTGTTAGAGAAACGCGGATAATACAATACTGCAAGAAGCACAGGACCCGGCCACAGCGGCCGGGTCTTGTTTTGCCTTGGATTAAGGCTCCGATCGCTTATATTTCAGTCGATAACGAATAGTACACACCCCACATTCCTGGCTAAGGCATTGCGCTATGAGAGAACTTCTTTCTACCCTGTTGCTGATCGCTTTTGTGACCATAGCGGCCACACAGGCCTCAGCCGAAGAATACTACTTCACCTTCAAGATCTCTGAACCCAAAGAGCTGGAATCCATAACCCGTGTCGTGTCAATCGACAACGTTCAGGACGGCACTGTCTGGGCGTACGCCACCGAAGACGAGTTGGCAGAACTCGAGCGACTGGGATACGTCTACGAGTTGCTGCCGCACCCATCGTCGCTGATCGAACCGGTCATGAGCGATTTCGTCAAGGGCGTCAAGGCCTGGGATGTCTATCCCACTTATGATGCCTACGTGGACATGATGTACCAGTTCGCCACTGACTATCCCGACCTGTGCGAGATTGTCAATATCGGCTACTCGGTCAACGGGCGCGCGCTGTTGTTCGCCAGGATCAGCGACAACGTGACCATTGAGGAGAATGAACCGGAGGTGATGTACTCCGCGACGATGCATGGCGACGAGACAGTTGGCTACGTCCTGATGCTTCGTCTGATCGACTCCCTGCTGAGCGCCTACGGTACTGATCCGCGCATTACGAACATGGTCGACAATATGGAGATATGGATCAATCCGCTGGCCAACCCCGATGGCACCTACGCCAGCGGCAACCATACTGTCAGCGGCGCGACTCGTCGCAACGCCAACTCAGTCGATCTCAACCGGAATTTCCCGGATCCCTGGAACGGCCAACACCCCGACGGCAACGCCTGGCAACCAGAGACAGTGGCTATGATGGATATCGCCCAGCAACAAAGCTGGGTGATTTCCGCCAACCACCACGGCGGCGCCGAGGTGGTCAACTACCCCTGGGACAACACGATCACACGCCATGCCGATGACAACTGGTGGCAGTACATAAGCCATTTGTATGCCGACACAGCACAGACATATTCGCCGTCGGGCTATATGAGCGGATTCAATGACGGTATCACCAACGGCTATGACTGGTACGTGGCACCGGGCTGTCGCCAGGATTATATGAACTACTGGCACGGCTGTCGGGAGGCAACGCTCGAGCTTTCTAACACGAAACTCCCCTCAGCCAGCCAGCTCCCCTCCTTCTGGGAGTGGAACAAACGCTCGCTGCTCACCTGGCTGGAGCACGCCATGTATGGTATCAGGGGGATCGTAACCGATTCAGCCACCGGTCTGCCGCTTTTCGCTACTGTCACGGTCCTGAACCACGATGTGGACTCCTCGCGCGTCTTCACTGATCCCGATGTCGGCGATTACTACCGCATGATCTATCCCGGCACGTACGACCTACTGTTCACCGCCGACGGCTATGTCCCCAAAACAGTGTCCGGCGTGCAGGTGGCCGACCTCCAGAGCGTGGTGACACTTGACGTGGCGCTGGCCGAGGTGCCGCTGGAACCCCTGATCCAGTTTGTCGATCACGACGCCTACGACGTGGACGCAGGTGACACCGCCGACATCAATGTCACCCTGACCAACCTCGGGCTGGGAAGCGCCACCGGTGTCGCCGGTATCCTGAGCACTTCGGACAGCTATGTAACCGTTCAGACCGCAACTGCCTTCTTCCCCGATATTGCCGGGTCCGGCGGCACCGAAACGTCCTCCACCCCCTTCACAATTACTGTTGACCCGTTCTGCCCGGTGTACCACCAGGCGTGGTTCGACCTGGAGATTACGGCCAGCCCCGGCTACCTGGATACAGTGACATTCAGCGTAACCATAGGCCGCCAGATCGAAGATTTCGAAACCGGAGACTTCTCGGCCAATGACTGGAGCTTCAGCGGCAACCAGGCCTGGGTTATCGTAACCAACTCCGTCTATGAGGGCACCTACGCCGCCAAGTCCGGAACGATCACACATAACCAGACGTCCGGAATGGCGCTGACCCTTCCGGATTGCCAGAGCGGACAGATCGCGTTCTACTACCGTGTATCCTCAGAAAACAACTGGGATTTCCTCCGCTTCTTCGTCGATGGAGTTGAAAAAGGCAAATGGTCCGGGTCTGTTGCATGGACACTGGCGACGTTCAATGTTACCGCCGGGACGCATACCTTCGAGTGGCGCTACACCAAGGACGGAAGCCAGTCTTCCGGAAGCGACTGCGCCTGGGTGGATCTGATCCAACTACCGCCGCATACGGTCAACAACGATGTCGACGACGACGGGATTCCTGATGCCATCGACAACTGCCCGACGGTGTACAATCCCGACCAGGCCGACGCTGACGGTGACGGTATCGGCGATGTCTGCGACAACTGCCCGACGGTGCACAATCCCGATCAGGCCGATGCTGACGGTGACGGCATCGGCGATGTCTGCGACAACTGCCCCGACGTGCACAATCCCGATCAGGCCGATG
>CAZVHP010000004.1:203519-306976 GCA_964627305.1 uncultured Ignavibacteriales bacterium
ATCGGCGATGTCTGCGACAACTGCCCCGACGTGCACAATCCCGATCAGGCCGATGCTGACGGTGACGGTATCGGCGATGTCTGCGACAATTGCCCCGAGGTGTACAATCCCGATCAGGCCGACGCTGACGGTGACGGCATCGGCGATGTCTGCGACAATTGCCCCGAGGTGCACAATCCCGACCAGGCCGACAGCAACGGTAACGGAGTTGGCGATGCCTGTGACTACATCTGTGGCGATATCAATGGTGATGGAGTCGGTCCGAATGTCGTCGACATGACCTATCTGGTAGCCTATCTGTTCAGCGAAGGGCCGGAACCCCCGGTGATGGACGCGGCCGATGTCGATGGCTCCGGCGGCAGCCCGAATGTGTCAGACGTCACGTATCTGACAGCCTACTTGTTCGCCGGCGGCCCGTCGCCCGAGTGTTGACAGTTAGCTGACAACTGAGACTATGACCACTGAGACTACAGAGAACCGGCCCTCGGGCCGGTTCTTCGTGTTTAGCAAAGCCACTTGCGGGCATTCTCATCACGGTCTTCTCGTCGGGATGATCTCGTGCTTCCAATCAAACCAGACGAGATTGAACACATTGTCTTTGTCGAAGAATCCGATAATGCGCAATCCGTCCTTGTTGCAAGGAGCGAACTGGAACCCTGCTTCCGTTGGCCCATGAGACTGAAAACCCTTTGGTTCGCTCGTGACCGACCAATTCTCAATCGGGTGAGCGTGATAATTCGAAGCATCCATCATCTGCCCCCAAGTCATGTTGCTTAGAAACTGGAGCCGTTTCAAGAGCTCCGCCCAAAAGCGCCTTTCTCTATTGCCCTTCTTTGCTGAATAGCGAGGGTGCTTGTGATCATAGCACTTGAACGAGAAGCGCGGCTCAGTATTACGGTAGGGGACTTCGTCCTTCAGCTGATCTGGGGTAGTCGATACAGTGAAGGCTTGTGATCCGCATCTATCTTGATTGTTGCACTGCCCTGTACCCTCCCGGTTGAGGCTCTTCTGCCCTTACCCGCCTTTTTCTTTCTTGCCATATTTCTTCCGATACTGCTCGGCGTAGTACTCCCTGAGTTCCTGAGGAGGGATAGCCTTGCTGGTCTCATTCTCGTAAGCTCGTTGCCAGGGACGCTCGTTATGCGTCATATTGACCAACTCAGCTGCAGAAAGTGATCCGAAGATGCGAAAGAAGTCGTCAAGAAAGCCTTCCTGCCTCGCGCTCAGACCTGCGGGCTTCTTACGCGATGAGTCTATTGGATTTCCCTCGAATCTCTTGTAGCGCCTGTACGCGCTCTTCACCACCGGACCAAACTCCCAAGCCTCTATATCATCGCGAAAGAGGCGCTCGCCGGTATTCACGAGATACCACGCCTGGGCGTAATACAGAAGCTTCTGTATCTTAAGATTCGTGATTAGATCTCCGACCTCTCTTGCTCGCCACAAGAGATAATCAGCCACATTCACTGCGGAAGCGATTCTGGCTGGCATCTCGGCATCCCCTTTCAAAGGACTTGGCTGCGCGCCGGCCTGTGACGGCAGTCGCCACAAACCTTATCGGCATATTAGTATACATATCTCGTTGTGGCAATGTTTCACATCACATTTGTTGGTCTTCTGAACAATCAGACCGGCTGTTCAAGGTTGACTGGCCGCCCATATTTGCAAACCTTTGGGCCGTGTCACGTGTTATGCAGTCAGTCCGTTGGCCACGCACAGCATTGTCAGGAGGAATACATGAGCGAGAAGATCCACAAGGTTTGGCGCAAACTCGAGCATGGCGTCTACATCGTCACTATGGGCAAGGGCACCGAGGGCAACGCCCTGACCGCCAGTTGGGTGACGCCGGTCAGTTCTGATCCCTATATGATGGCGATCGTCATCAAGAACTCCCATCAGTCGGCACCGATGCTCAAAAAGCATGGGGCCTTCGTCATTCATTTAATCGAGAAAGGTAACGAAGGAGTCGCCAAGACCTACTATGGTCCGGCCGAGAGCGGCTACCGCAAGCTGGAAGGCTCCTCTGTCAAGGATTCGCCCCGCACCGGCTCCCCGCTGATCCCCGGAGCAATGGGCTGGCTGGACTGCAAAATCGTCGACACCCTGACCACCGGCAACCACACCGTGTTCATCGGAGAAGTGAAAGACGCCGAATTGATCAAAGATGCTGACATCATGACCAGCAGCAACACCGACCTGCGCTATTTCGGATGACCCTGATCAGGCAGGCTGCCCTTCTCTGTGCCCTTGGGACCCTGACGGTGACTGCCGTTGCTACCGACTCTGAGAACACCGTGTCGCCAAAGCCCCCCTGTGATTCTCTGATGGTCGACAGCACCTGGCACATGGTGCCGCCGCAATGGTGCGGGTGGAAGCTGGACTCGACCGATATCGCGGACCCGGCGCAGTTGGTGCGGCTTCCGGACAGCCTGACATTCGAGGATTACCGTATCTATGTCACAAGGTCAACCCGCGAGGCGTTTGTCCGCATGGCTGCTGCCGCCACCAACGATGGGATCAGGCTTATCGCCGATTCCGGCTTTCGCTCACCGGCATTTCAGAAGAAGATAATCAAACGCCGGCTGGCCGATGGGCAGGATCCTGCGAGAGTACTTCGCGAAGTGGCCCCGCCCGGTTACAGCCAGCACCATACCGGCAGGGCACTCGATCTCGTGCCCTCCGAAGCCCGGTTCGCCCACACCGACACCTACCGCTGGCTCAAAAGCAACGCCGCCCGTTTCGGGTTCACCGAGAGCTACCCGAACGATACAAGCACCCCGTTCCCCTGGGAGAGCTGGCACTGGTACTATGTCGGCGAGTAGCAACTCTCGCTCGTCCATCAACGTAACTCGTTATCCCGCAGAGCATTAGATGACCACTCGGCGGTGGTTTTTTGTTGCTTTGACGGTAGGATTTGCGTACACTGTCAGATAGTGAAGTGTCTCCTGTAACCGTGTAAAGGACTGAATTCCATGGCTTTAGAGCGTGAGAAGATAGAGGAAATCTACCTTGAGGAGGAGATGAGAAGCTCCTACCTCGACTACTCCATGTCGGTCATCACCAACCGCGCGCTGCCGGATATCCGCGACGGCCTCAAGCCGTCCAACCGTCGCGTCCTGGTGGCGATGAATGATCTGAATCTTGCCCCCGGTCGCCCCCCACGCAAGTGCGCCAAGATTTGCGGCGATACCTCCGGCAACTACCACCCCCACGGTGAGCAGGTCGTCTACCCGACTCTGGTGCGAATGGCGCAGCCGTTCAATATGCGCTACCCGCTGGTGGATGGTCAGGGAAACTTCGGCTCAATCGACGGTGACGGGGCCGCGGCAATGCGTTACACGGAAGCGCGCCTGACACCACTCGCCATGGAGATGCTTGAGGATCTCAAGAAGGAAACAGTCGATTTCATGGAGAACTACGATAGTACCCGAAAAGAACCGACTGTTCTCCCGGCCAAGTTCCCGAATCTTCTCTGTAACGGTACCAGCGGTATCGCCGTCGGGATGGCGACGAATATCCCCCCGCACAATCTCAGGGAGATCTGTCAGGCCATCCTTCGGGTGATTGACGACCCCGAATGCGACAACGAAGACCTCATCGAACTGGTACCCGGGCCGGATTTCCCGACCGGCGGCATTATCAACGGGCGTGAGGGTATCCGCAGCGCCTACACAACCGGCCGCGGGCATATCCTCGTACGCGCAAAAGTCGTTCAGGAGACAATGAAAAGCGGCAAGGAGGCGATTGTCGTCACCGAGATTCCCTTCCAGGTGAACAAGTCCAACCTGCTGGAGAAGATCGCCGACCTGGTCCACACCCACAAGATCGAGGGCATTTCGGATCTTCGCGATGAATCCGATCGCGACGGGATGCGGATTGTCATTGAGCTTAAGCGCGACACCCAGATGGAGGTCGTGCTCAATCAGCTCTACAAACACACGACCCTGCAGAACACATTCCCCGTGACGCTGCTCGGGCTGGATCACGGCATTCCGCAGCAGCTGACACTGAAGCAACTGATTGATGCCTTCGTGAACCACCGTCACGAGGTGGTGACGCGCAGGACGAAGTTTGACCTGGCCCGCGCCGAGGAGCGCGCTCACATCCTCGAGGGGTACCGGATTGCGCTGGACAATATCGATGCCGTCATAGAACTGATCAAGAAGTCCAAGGATACGCCTACGGCCCACGCCGGGTTGATGAAGAAGTTCAAGCTGTCCGACAAGCAGGCGACTGCCATCCTGGAGATGCGCCTGCAGCGACTGACCGGTTTGGAGCGAAAAAAGATCGAAGACGAATATCGCGAACTGATCAAGACTATCTCCCGCCTGAAGGCGATTCTCGACTCCAAAGCCCTGCGTATGCAGATCATCAGGGAAGAGACGGAGTACATTGCCGACAAGTACGGAGACGAACGTCGCACGGAGATTCAGGATGCCGCCGAGGAGCTGACTGTCGAAGACCTGATCGCTGAAGAGGAAATGGCCATCACGATCAGCCACCAGGGGTATATCAAGCGGCTGTCGATCTCAGCGTACCGCAGGCAGCAGCGTGGCGGCAAAGGGATCATTGGTATTGAGACCAAAGAGGACGACTTTGCCGAACACCTGTTTGTCGCCTCCACCCATGACTACATTCTCTTCTTCACAACCGCCGGGCGCTGCTACTGGGTGAAGGTGCACAGCATCCCCACCGGCGGACGCCTGGCCAAGGGCAAACCCATCGTCAACCTGTGCCGCATTGAAAAGGGCGAGGCGATCACCGCCTTCTGCAAGGTGCGTGACTTCACTCCGGACACGTTCGTGATGATGACCACCCGCAACGGCGTGGTGAAAAAGGTGTCGCTGGACTCCTTCAGCAACCCGCGAGTCACCGGCGTCAACGCCATCAACCTGCCCAAAGGCGATGAGCTGATCGAGGCCTCGCTGACCGATGGCACCAACGATATCGTCCTGGCTACCCGCAACGGCATGGCGATCCGCTTCCACGAAGACAAGGTGCGCGCCATGGGGCGCAGCGCCTACGGCGTCAAGGGGATTAACCTCGGCAAGGGGGATGAGTGCATGGGCATGGTGGTCATCCGCCGGGATTCCTCGATCCTCGTTGTCACCGAGAACGGCTACGGTAAGCGCTCGGCCATCAGTGACTACCGCGTGACCAACCGCGGCGGCAAGGGAATTATCAATGTCAAGACCTCGGACCGCAACGGCAAGGTGGTCTCGATCAAGGAAGTGATCGACGATGATGAGCTGATCCTGATCACACGCAAGGGCATCGCCAACCGTCAGCCGGTGAAGCAAATCAAGGTGATCGGCCGGAACACACAGGGTGTGCGGCTGATCAACCTCGGTAAGGACGATAAGGTGATCGACGTGGCCCGCCTGGCAACGGGAGACTGAGGGGTTGTCCGGGGGCAGCGAGGATGAGGTTTGAGATGAGGCAATAGACGCCCGGAGTTGCGGGGCTATAGCTTGACTTGATTGTTCGCAGACGCACGCAGTTGCGACCGAACCCCGGAAACAGGTTGACAAAACCGGCGTTTTGGACAATTATACTCACCCGGTCGGGTTCGTCCTGCCCGGGGCGATATGTCATATATCGGGGGTGTAGCTCAGTGGTAGAGCACCTGCCTTTTAAGCAGGGTGTCGAAGGTTCGATCCCTTCCACCCTCACTTTTTTTCAGCTACCCGTCCGTATTCTCAGAGATCACCTCAAAGGCCGTCCGGCCCGTCCTGAGCATCAGGCGCACATACGGATGACACCGCCGGCAGTTCCTGCCGAACGTCACATGCTGCTGCAGCTCCTCAACCGAGCGTGCGCCCGTCTTCCGGGCGATCTTCTTCAGCTCGCGAAACGTCTTGTGGTAACAGACACATCGGGTAACCATTATGTAGCTGCAACAGCCTGCACATGGCTGTGGTTCGAGTCTCGAAACAACATCAGAATCCCGTCACGAGGGGTTTTTATCTTGCTCAATTTGCCGATTAATACGTTAATGGAAGTAGACACTGGGAAAGGAGGTGGTCAGATATATGATAGACTACAGTGAGGTGGCTGATATTTAGTCGGCACCCAGACCGATTTCTCGTTTGGGATTGTCGCTAAGTAAATCCCAACAGCTAAACCGAACCCGGCGCTCACCGTGCGTGGATGCCGGGTTTTCTGTTCTCAGAAAACATGACAGCGGTCCCCAAAAAGAAGTTCCCGACCGAAAAGCCGGGAACGTGCAGACAATTGGTGGTAGGAATAGAATTCACATAAGAAGCCGTGACCAAGCTTCTTGCAGGTTATACCCTCGGACGATCATGTTGGTTTCTGGGTTAACCGAAAATTGACACTATGTGTCCCAAGCGTCCGCTTGCCGATTCAGCAACCCCGATGTAAATTGCTGCGTTGAAGCATCAAGGCTGATCACCGGCAAGAGCTAAACAGGAGATTCTGATGGATTACAGGACCCGCACCAGGATTGCCCGCATTCTGCTCGATGATGCTATTGAGCCCGGCTCTGAGATTGTCGTGCAGGGGCTGGTTCGCACAGTCCGTGTTAGCAAGAATGTCGCTTTCATCGATGTCAACGACGGCTCGTGCATGGGCAATCTTCAGGGGGTGGTTCTCAATCCGGAGAGCTTCCCGGTGCTGGAGGATATCCATACCGGGGCGGCGGTTCGCCTCAAGGGCAAGCTGGTTCCCTCCGAAGGCAAAGGACAGACCCACGAGCTGCAACTGTCCGAGGTCGATCTGGTCGGGCCTGCGGATCAGGAGTATCCCCTGCAGAAGAAGCGACATGGCTTTGAGTTCCTGCGCGAGATAGCACACCTTCGCCCGCGAACCAACACTTTCGGAGCGGTAGCGCGGATGCGTTCCAGGCTGTCGTATGCCATACACCGGTATTACCAGGAGCGCGGGTTCCTGTATGTCCATACACCGATCGTCACCACCTCCGACTGCGAGGGAGCCGGCGATCTGTTCCGTGTGACCACCCTTGATCTGAACAATATCCCGCGTCGGCACGACGGCGCCATCGACTGGGACAAGGACTTCTTCGCGTCCGAGGCGTTCCTCACCGTATCCGGGCAGCTCGAGGCGGAGCTGATGGCCACTGCCCTGGGGGATGTGTACACGTTTGGCCCGACCTTCCGGGCCGAAAACTCCAACACCGCGCGGCATGCCTCGGAGTTCTGGATGATCGAGCCGGAGATGGCCTGGGCCGATCTTGATGACGACATGGACCTGGCCGAGGACTTCCTGAAATATCTGTTTGCCTACGCCTTGAATGAGTGTGCCGATGAAATGAATTTCTTCGGCCAGTGGGTTGACAAGACCGTCCGCGAGACACTTGAGGGTGTGGTTGGGTCGACTTTCGAGCGGGTCACCTACACCGAGGCGATCGATCTGCTGCAAAAAAAGGAATCGAAAACGAGATTCGAGTTCCCGGTCAAGTGGGGACTGGACCTGCAGACCGAACATGAGCGGTTCCTGACCGAGAAGATCTTCAACAAGCCGGTCATCGTTTACAACTACCCGGACGAAATCAAGGCGTTCTACATGCGTCAGAACGATGACGGCAAGACCGTAGCCGCCATGGATGTCCTGGTGCCACGGGTGGGCGAGATAATCGGCGGATCGCAGCGTGAGGAGCGGCTTGACGTGCTTCAGGAACGGATGAAACGCAAGGGGATAGCCAATCCCGAGGTGTATTTCTGGTACCAGGATATCCGTCGCTGGGGATCGATGCCGCACTCCGGGTTCGGTCTGGGCTTTGAGCGGGCCGTCATGTACATCACCGGCATGCAGAATATCCGCGATGTGCTGCTGTTCCCGCGGGTGCCGCGATGGGCCAAATTCTGAATCAGGTCCACAACAAAAAACAGCTCCGGAGCACTCTTTCCGGCAGGACGGCGGCGTCCTTACACGTGACTATGCGGGAAAACAAGCGTCCCGCGCCGGGGGAGGGAGAACGACGCGGGACGGCCGTGAGGCGGCCATGCTGTCGATCCTGAGATGTCAGTCAAGCCGCCTGCTTGCGAATTTTGTCTGGCATTATTATAACATGGGTTGAGATAGTCAAGTTTCAAAAACCGGTACTGTTGTCGCTGTTCTCCTGCTGACATCAAGTAAGGCGAAGTTCCCGCACCAGAGGTTACATCTGCCACACGTATCCGGAAATCAGAATCGTCAGCGTAGCAATCTGCGGCGGTTGTCCTCAACCCGCCTCAAGCCGCTGGTGGCTCCCGCCTCGGGGGCACCGCTCGGACGCTGCATCACAGCTCCCGGAGGAGCGTAGTACCCCGTCCCGGGGGCATCGGAGAGCTGCCAGTTGTTGGGGTCAGAGGCATCACCGCCCAGATGAGTCATCCGCCAGCCATACTCGAAGGGCACGAACTCGTTCCAATCGGGTGACCAGTAATCAATGTAGCCCCAGAAGTCATAGACACCCTGAGATGGATTATCGATGGCCGTCATGTAAATCGACAACCAAAACACCCAACCGTCGTTGTAACCGTATTGAGCGTTGACCGCCGCGATCACCTCAATATCCCCCCAGCCGTGCATAGCCGCATAGGCGAAATGTACCAGCGGCTGGCAGCCCGCAATCGTAACCGTATCATGAACATACTGCGTCTGGTATACCGTGTCCGTCATCGTCTGCACAATCGTATCAACCTGAACAATCGTGTCAAAAACAGCAATGCTGTCCGTGACAACAATCGTGTCATGAATGAGCACCGTATCATGCTCCACCACCGAAGTATCCACAAACACCGTGTCGCCCCCGCCGCCCACAAGAACGACTGTATCGACGACAATCAGAGTATCAGTTCTGGTAACGTAAGTCGTGTCGTATCGCCAGGTGGTATCGAATCGCCAGGTCGTGTCGTAGTAGATGACAGTATCGCTTTGACCGACATACTGGGTTACCGTGTCGACAGTGTTCACCGAGTCGATCCGGTAGACGGTGTCCCGAACAAAAACCGTGTCAGTAACCTTGACAATCTCCTGAACCCGCTCAGACGAGTTGACGATGCGTTCCTTGTCGCAGCCAGTAAGGCCCAGTCCAGCGGTCAGCACAAGCGCCATAAGGGCCGAAATAATGAGCCGTTTCACTTTGGTCTCCCTTCGATGGCAGGGTCAACATCATATCACTGCTGACAGGGCTGCAAACGACGGGCCAAATTTGTCGCCCCCCTCTCCGAAGAGCTATGATATTATAGCACAATTGGTTAGGTCAAGTCCAAGTGGTTCGCAAGGCAGGCACTAACTTGCCTATTTGATGAAATCGATGGTATGGCCTGACCACCACGGCCGGAGCAGAGGGCCGGACTCTCGGCTCAGGATTCCTCGGCGACCTTCAGATCTGCGCTGGCGTCGGGATGCAGGCGGAACTCAAGAATCTTCAGCAACGTGATGAAAGCCGCGGCTACCAGCGGTCCCAGCACTACCCCCAGCAGGCCGAAAACCGCTATTCCACCCATGATGGCAAAAAACAACAGCATGGGGTGCATGGAGGTCCGGCCCGAGATCAGCATCGGGCGCAGGACATGATCGATCTGGCTGATAACACCAGTCCCCAGAACCAGGATGACAATACCCTTAGCCCAGGATCCACCGAGAATCAGGATTATCCCTGCCGGGATATAGATGAGAAAGGGGCCCACCACCGGCAGCACCGACATGAAAGCCATTATTGCCCCCCAGAAGACGGGCGAAGGAATCCCCACGGCGGCAAACAGTATCCCGCCCAGTGTTCCCTGGACCAGGGCCACAACAATGGCTCCATACATGGTGGCCTGAATGACGTCGCGAAGCTGCCCGAAGGTCACGTTGGTCTGATTGACCGTCAGCGGCATCAGACGTTTGATCCGTCGGATGACCACCTCGCCGTCCTTGAAGAAGAAGTACATGGTGAAGATCATCAGAATGAAGTAAAAGACCGCTTTGGTGGCGTTGGCAATGAGCCAACTGGTCTGGTTGAGAATAACCGAACTAACCTTGTCTATCGCGTCCCTGATCAGATCCTCGAGCTTGAAATTGGACAGATCGTAGTATTGAGACAGCTTGTTGCGGATCGACTCCAGACCCGGGATCTGGAACGAGAGAATCTCATCCAGCTCTCCGCTTCGGTACATGGTATTCACCTCACGGACCGCATCACCCGCCTCGTTGACCAGGGCCACAAATAGATATGTTGCCGGACCGATTATCAGAATGACTATCAGAATGCACATGATGGTCGCAGCAATACCCTTGCGTCTGACCTTCCCCAGCACCCATGTGTACGGCGGGTAGAACAGAATGACCAGCACCGCCGCCCAGATGATAGGCACGAAGAACGGTACCATTATCTGGTAGAAAAGATAGACAAACACCGCAGCGATAACCGTAAACAGGGCGACAAGCAGATGTTCGCGCTTCATACCCGGTCAACCATCATATGCATCAGGTTACTTTCCATATCCAACAATGTATTTCGTAGCCCCGGCCGGGGCAACTGTAAACATTTCCTGTCTGCTCCAAGTCATCCCGCCGTCCCGGCGCCGGGAACCAATTCGGGGTTGCCCGGCAGTTACCGGCGACCTATATTCCAATCTCGGTGTATAACAAGACGATGCGTGATCCCGACCGGGTCCACGTGAACAACGCCATCCTAATGGGAGTTTGTGCATGCCATCTCGAAGACGGGCGGTGCTGTCTCTTTCGGTACTGCTGCCAGTGATCTTCGCAGCCTTGATCGGTTGCGGCAGCGACAAGAAATCCACCTCATCAGGACCAGTCCTGCCGGGTGATTCCTGGACCCTGCAATCCTCTCGAAGCGGGAGCTACCTGACCTCTGTTACTCACAACGGTACTCGCTATGTCGCCGTCGGACTGTCCGGGACTATCGTCACCAGTGAGAACGGCGAGGTCTGGTCGCGACAGCCGTCAGCCGTCACGACCGATCTGCTGGGCGTGGCGTCTGCTCCCGACGGCGCCGTCGTGGCAGTCGGAAATAATGGGCTGATTCTCGAGTCCTCAGATGGCCTGACCTGGACTGAATCAGAAAGCCCCACCGAAAACTGGCTGCACGGCGTCGTCCATGACGGCACCAAATTCATCGCGGTGGGGGCCGCCGGCGCCATCGTCTATTCCACCGATTCCACCTGGCAGATAGCGACAAACTCCTCATTTGCGAACATGTACGACATAACCGTCCGCGGCGGCCAATACGTGGCCGTCGGCACTAACAAGGTCCTGCTTTCCGACGATGGCACCGCCTGGGTCGACACCCTCGGCACCACAGGGTTTGTCCTGCACGGGGTGGCGGCCTCTCCCGAGCGCTTTGTTGCAGTCGGACAGTCAGGAGCCATTCTCACCAGTGATGACGGCAACTTCTGGGTCCGGCAGCTATCCGGACTCGGCATCTACTTCTACCAGGTTGTGTACGCAGACGCACAGTTCATAGCCGTTGGCGAGAACGGACAGATCATTACCTCACCCGATGGCATTATCTGGACGCTGCGCCCTTCCGGAGTTTCCGCTCACCTGCGCGGCCTGACCTGGGACCCCAACGAACCGCGGGTCGTCGCTGTCGGCAACAACGACAACATCACGACCTCCATCGACGGCCTCTCGTGGACCTCAACCTTCACGGGCAGCTCCCGGACGCTGCGAGCCGTCCTTCTGTTCGATACCTTGCTGGTGGCTGTGGGTGATACCGGGGCAGTGGTCACATCCTCAAACGCCGAGCTGTGGTCCACTCAGATCACAGGGGTCGAGGCCGACCTTCTCGCCGCGACCGTGTTCGACGACCAAATCTATGCTGTCGGCCGCAACGGTACGGTGGTGCGTTCGTCCGATCCCGTTACCTGGGACACCATCGCCAGCTTCGTCACCACTCCGATCTACGGCATCGCCGCCAGCTCCTCAAGACTGGTCACTGTAGGACGCCTGGGGAGGATACATTACTCCGACGACGGAACCAACTTCAACCTGGCTATATCGGCATTGCCGGGTGACTGGCGAGCGGTCACGTACGTGAACAACATGTTCGTTGCTGTCGGTGAGTTCGGGGAGGCAGTCTACAGCACCGATGGTAGCACCTGGAATTTCGAAAACACCGGAACCGAGGTGACCCTGTATGGACTGGGAGCCAATGACACCCTGCTGGTCGCGGTCGGTGATTCGGGAGTGATTATCACGCGCCCGTTGAGTGGACACGAGTGGACCCCGGTCGAGGAAACCGCAACTGACTACGCACTTCGGGCCGTTGCCTGGTCCGGCGAACGGTTCGTCGCTGTCGGCGATATGATCGGCGAAACCAGCTTCGGCTACAATGTCGTTGTCTCCGACGATGCCATCCAGTGGGCGGCCCGTACTTCAGCCGGCGCGATCAACATGTACGATGTGCTCTGGAACGGCGAGCGGTTCGTCTCCGTGGGTGAGTTCGGCGTCATCCGGACCTCACCATAGTGACGACTCCATCACCTGATACAAGACAGTGAAGCGGCGGTCAGGTCTCACCCGGCCGCCGCCGTTGCCTTCACAGTCAAACGAATGTCACCACAAGACTAAACCTCAGGCGGCTGCATTCCATACTCGGTCCAATCTTCCTTGGCCGGACCGAACAGGCCGGGGACCTTCAACCCCGCCTGCCGCATCAGCACCGTCATCTGCCCCCGATGGTGAATCTGGTGGTGGACCAGCACCTTCAGCGTGACCTTGCGCGGCCACTTCTCACCGTACAGATCGTCCTCCTTGTCAAGCGTCTCATCTGTCCAGCTCTGTTTGATCCTCTCCAGCAGCATGCGGGCGACAACCTCGTAAGCGTGACGAATGTCCTTCGATGTTTCCGACATCGGCGAATTCTCACTGAGCACGTCGATGGCGATCCCGGTATGGGCCATCATCTCCGGAATGGTGGTGGTAATGTGCCAGGCAATTCGTCCCAGCGTCCGGTGACCGTCAGCGACCGCCTGCGACAGAGCGCTGTCAGGGATGTTGTCGAGCATGGTCAGCATGCGCTCGATCTCCCGCGTCCAGTCATCCTCAAATTCCTTGATGGTGTGATACATGTTCTCTCGTGTTTCCCTCGGTTTCGATACAAATCCTAAATTGAATGCCTATGCCTCGCTGTTGGTGCCGGCCAGTATCTCCTCAATCCGCTCCTGCGTGCTGCCATCGAGTGTCAGCTCCGATGCTGTCACGTTCTCGCGGACATGCTCCGCACTGGTAGCACCGATAATGGCACAACTGATCTCAGGCCGCCTGAGAATCCAGGCCAGGGCAAGATTGGACAATGGCACGCCAAGATCATCGGCTACGGCGCCGAGCTGGCGGACAACCTGAAGATTCTGCTCGGTCAGGTCACCCCTGAGCCACTCGGTCTCAGCACCGCGGCTGCCCGGTGGCAGCCCCTTGTTGTACTTGCCGGTCAGCAGCCCCTGCCCCAGCGGCGACCAGACCGTCAACCCCATACCCAGCCGCGCACACGTCGGCAGAATCTCCGCTTCGATATGGCGATCGATCATGTTGTAGCGCGGTTGTTCCATCGAAGGTCCATAACAGCCATAACGGGCGGCCTCGTGATGTGCCCACTCAATTTGCTGGGCACTCCAGACCGAGGTCCCCCAGTAGAGCACTTTGCCCTGATGCACCAGATCGTCCATGGCCCGCACCGTCTCATCGACCGGCGTCTCGGGATCGAAGCGGTGACAGAAATACATGTCGAGGTAGTCCGTGCCGATTCGCTTCAGCGACTTGTGGACCGACTCCATGATGTGCTTCCGGGACAGCCCGCGGTCGTTGACATTATCCGTCATGGGCCAGAACAGCTTGGAAGAAATCACCAAATCCGAGCGCGGGATGCCCTTGATTGCTTCGCCGACCACTGTCTCGGCCTCCCCGCGTGAATAGATGTCGGCAATATCAATGAAATTGATCCCGCTGTCGATTGCGGCGCGGATGATCGGGGCGGCCTTCTGCTCACCGACCGAGGCCCCATACGTGAGCCAGGCGCCGATGGCGATTTCGGAGACCTTGAGTCCGTGCCGTCCAAGTCTGCGATATTGCATTGACACTCCTTTCGCGTTGCCGGCCATGTGTGTACAAACTACGCAATGTCCTCGGCCGGGGCAACAGCCAGTTTGCCGGGCTGATGCAAATGTGATGTGGCCCTTGTGCTTAAGACGCAATACGGTATATTGTGACGGCTGCGTGAAAGTGCTGACCTATGAATACCCGAGAGAACTCACATAACCGGTCGACCAACCTCGGCCGCGATATCCCCTCGCGCGATGAAGCCCCGGCCATGTTCGACCGAATCGCTCATCGCTACGACCTGCTCAACCGCGTACTCAGTGGTGGCCGCGATGTCATCTGGCGCCATCGACTTCTCCGGCATCTCCCCCCCGGCCGGGACCTGCAGGTGCTCGATGTCGCCACCGGGACGGCGGATGTTCTGCTCACTCTGATAAACGGAAGCCCCCGGGTCCACAGCGGCGCCGGTGTCGATCTGGCCGACCGGATGCTTCAGATCGGCCGCCGCAAAATCGCTGAGCGTGGACTCGGCCACCGCCTCACACTGCAGCACGGCGATGCCCAGGATCTGCCGTTTGAGGATGAACGCTTTGAGATAACAACCATCGCTTTCGGCATACGCAATGTCCCCGATGTCCCCCGCGGCCTGGCGGAGATGTTCCGCGTCCTCAAACCCGGCGGCAGAGCCCTGATTCTGGAGTTTTCCCTGCCCGCCAACCGCCTTGTGCGGCGCCTGTACCTGCTGTATTTTCGGTATGTCCTGCCGCGACTGGGGGCCATGGTCTCCGGCGACAACTTCGCCTACTCGTATCTGAACAAGACCGTGGAAACGTTCCCCTACGGCGACCAGTTCTGCAGATTGATGCATGAGGCCGGCTTCGCAAACGTTCGCAGCGATGTTCTCACATTCGGCATCGCCACGATCTACATCGGAGAAAAGCAGTGAAAACGGCTGTCGGTACCATGATCAGTGAACCGCTTGGGCGCGCTATCGGATACGTGGCAGACCTCGCGAGGCGTCACGCCCAACAGGCTGATCAGGCTCAATCGTTCCTGCGCCTCGAGACGCGTCTGCCGGCCATAGATCCGCTCGCCTGGCTGGCGGCACAGGAGGGCGAGGACCTCATGTACTGGCGCGACCGTGACGGGCAGGCCGAGTACGCTGTCTGTGGCCATGCGGATCTCATCACCGTTGGCCCCGAGACAACCGGCGCTGGCTTTGGCACCCTCCTGAACGACCACATCGCCCGGGCCAGACCCGAACTGCGGTATTTCGGCGGCTTCTGCTTCGACCCGGCCCGTCCCCTAAGCCGCGACTGGCAACCGTTCGGCAAGCTGCGGCTGATCCTCCCGCGCTGGGAGCTTTCGCGCCACGGCGGTGAATCGGTGCTGGCCTGTCACGTGGGACCCAATGACGCGGAGTACTGGAGGCATGCCCACAACCGGAGCGCCCGCCTGGCCGAACTCCGCGCCCTCGACCACTCACCGGCGCCCGCGCTTCAGGTCTCTCTGGAGCACTCGCCCGATCGCGAACAATGGGACCTCCTGCTCGACAAGGTGCTCGCGATACTCCACTCCCAGCCGCTGAGCAAGCTGGTGCTGGACCGACAAAGCCGACTTGGCATCACTGAGCGCATCAACCCGTGGAGTGTTCTCGCGCGCCTTCGCGAAACTGCCGGCAACAGCTACCTGTTCGGCATCAGCCCTGTTCCCGGTTACTGTTTCCTGGGCGCCTCCCCCGAACGCCTGTACAAGCGACGGACAAGGCACCTTGCCACCGAGGCGGTCGCCGGCACGCGCCCGCGCGGTGACAGCCCGGCTGAGGATGCTGCCCGTGAGAAGGAACTGCTGCAATCGGAAAAGGAGCAGCTCGAACACGAACTGGTCACCAGACACATCGGCGAGGTCCTGAGCAGGCTGTGTGAGCAGGTCACCTGTGACCCCACACCGCGCGTCCTCAGACTGCGACATGTCATGCATCGTGTCACGCCGTTTGACTCCCGCCTGAAAGAGAAAGTTGCGGATGCTGACATCCTCGCCTCGCTGCACCCCACTCCGGCTGTGGCCGGGTACCCGGTCGCCGAGGCCATCAAACAGCTTCGCATCGTCTCACCGGTGAACCGGGGATGGTACGCCGGGCCGGTGGGATGGACAAGCACCAACGCGGCCGAATTCGCGGTCGCAATCCGCTCAGCCCTGCTCACGCCGCAGCAGGCGAAGTTCTACGCGGGTGCCGGTATTGTCAGCGGGAGCACGGCCCAGCCCGAATGGCACGAACTGGACAGCAAGCTTGAAAGCCTCCTGGAGGCCTTCCTCGCATAGTGCACAATGGAAACAACAGCAGCCAACATCAACCAACTGTGGGCCAACCTCATCATCGAGGAACTAACCCGGCAAGGAATCACCGAGTTCTGCCTGTCGCCGGGGTCGCGCAATACCCCGCTGGCGGTCGCCGCCGCACGGCACGACCAAACTGACTGCCATGTGCATTTCGATGAGCGCGGCGCCGCCTTCCGCGCCCTCGGCTACGCCAAAGCGACCGGTAAGCCGGCGGTCCTGATCTGTACCTCCGGAACCGCCGGAGCCAACTACTACCCGGCCGTAATCGAGGCCTGGCACTCACGCGCTCCCATGCTGATACTGACCGCCAACCGCCCGCCGGAACTATGGGATTGCGGGGCCAACCAGACCATCGACCAAACGCACCTGTTTGGCCGCTTCACGCGGTGGTTCCAGCGACTAAGCTGCCCGACTGTCGAGATCGATCCCGCCTACGTGCTGTCGACAGTGGATCAGGCGTTGAGGCTTACCCTGAGTACACCAGCCGGGCCGGTCCATATCGATTGCCCCTTCCGAGAACCGCTCGCGCCAATCAATGATCCGGTCGACTTCACCGACTACCTGCTCCCCATTGGCGCCTGGCTCACTGGTTCGGCGCCATCGACCAGCTTCGCCGACAGCACCATGCCGGCCCAGCACACTACCCTCGAGAGCATCGCCCTCAAGAGCATTGCCTTCGCACTCAATCAGTCCACCAGGGGGCTTCTCGTTGTCGGCCGACTCGACCGCGCGCGTCAGGTCAGCTCGCTGGTACAACTGGCCGGGCGGCTGAACTGGCCCGTAATCGCCGACATCCAGTCGGGCCTTCGCACCAGCCACGCCTTGCCGCAATTGATCGCCTACGCAGACCTGATTCTCTCTTTTCGCTCGGGTGAACCGGAACCGGTGACTGTGCTGCATATTGGCGACCAGCCCACCAGCAAACGACTCCACCGATACCTTAGCCGCATCCCGCTGGAACGCTATGTACATGTGGTCTCGCACGACCGGGGCAGCGATCCCAACAGCATTGTGACGGATCGGATCGTCATCGACACTGGCACCTTCTGCGATCTGATGCTGCCGCTTGTCTCAGGGCCGAAGGACACGCAATGGCTCGATGGCTGGCGCTCCCAGTCGGCTCTGGTGGCAGAAAGCCTCGAAAGCGAGCTGGATACGTCGCCGACCCTTACAGAGCCCCTCGCGGCTCGGCTAGTGGCCCGTCACGCCCCGGAGAACACGGGACTGTGGGTCGCAAGCAGTATGCCGATCCGCGATCTGGACAGCTTCGCGGCCCCGGACAACGCACCACTTTCTGTCGGCGCCAATCGCGGGGCAAGCGGGATCGATGGCGCTATCGCCAGTGCCTGCGGGTTCGCCGCCGGTCTGAAAGCGCCGGTCACGGCACTCATCGGCGACCTGGCCGCACTGCACGATTTGAACTCCCTGACTATGGTTGCCCAGTCGAGTCAGCCAGTGGTGATTGTCATCCTCAACAACAACGGCGGCGGCATCTTCCACTTCCTGCCGGTTGCCGCGTGCGACGATGTCTTCGAGCGGTGCTTCGCTGCCGGTCATGGTTTCACGTTCGCCGACGCCGCCCGGCAGTTCGGACTTTCATATCAGGCGCCGACCACTCCCGAACAGTTCACAACAAACCTCACGCGCCTGTACTCAGAGAAAGCATCGGGGATAATCGAGGTACCAACCGACCGTCGCGAGAACCACGCTCACCATCTGGCGCTGATCGCGGCAGTGCAACAGCGGTTGCAGACCGGGTAATGGCCCCTTATCAATGGCATATCATTCGCAGTGGCGACTCCGACCGACCTTTGGTGTGGTTTCTCCATGGCTTCCTCGGAGCGGCATCGGACTGGACGCCTGTTGTTACCCGCCTCGGCAACGAATACGCCTGTCGCGCTGTCGACCTGCCGGGCCACGGGCTGACCCGCACGGTCAATGCCGATCGCTTCTTCACCATGACCACTGTCGCCGGGGCGCTGGCCGAGGTGATTGAGGGGACCGGCGCGCCTGCGACGCTGGTTGGTTACTCTATGGGTGGACGGCTGGCGCTGTACATGGCGGTCCATTACCCGAAACTGCTGCGCAGCGTCGTTATCGAATCCGGCTCGCCGGGGCTGGAGGATGAGACCGACCGGCGCCGGCGCCAGGAACACGACCATGCCCTCGCGGACCGCCTGCAACGCGAACCCCTCGAAGACTTCCTGCACTGGTGGTACCGGCAGCCGTTGTTTGCCGCCCTGAGTGCCGACCCGCTCCGACTGCAGAAGCTTATGGAGCGCCGTCGCCGTCAGGAACCGCGGCAACTGGCACGGTCGCTGCGGATGATGGGCACCGGCATCCAGCCGCCGCTGTGGGACGATCTGACCGGCATCGCCTGCCCGACCCACTTGATCGTGGGCGAGAATGATCGTAAATTCCGCCAGATCGCCCGTCGCATGACCGAGCGTAACAGCCAGTTCACGACCACTGTCATCGAACGTGCCGGGCACAACACACACGAGGAATGTCCTGAGTTGTTCACTGCAGCGCTGAAGCGACTGTTGCAAAAGGAGTCGTAAGATCATGCCTATCGACTGGAAACCTGCCGGAGAGTACACTGATATTCTCTATCACAAGGCTGAGGGCATCGCCAGAATCACTATCAACCGCCCCGAGGTGCGCAACGCCTTTCGACCCCAGACAGTGTTCGAAATGAGCAGGGCGTTGGCGGATGCTCGTGAGGATCCCAGCATCGGGGTCGTGATTCTCACCGGTCAGGGCGAAAAAGCATTCTGTTCCGGTGGCGACCAGAAAATCCGCGGCGAGGCCGGCTACAAGGACGATACCGGCGTCAACCGGCTCAATGTGCTGGATTTTCAGCGCCAGATGCGCACCTGCCCCAAACCGATTATCGCCATGGTGGCCGGGTACGCTATCGGCGGCGGTCACGTGCTGCATTTGATGTGTGACCTGACCATTGCCGCCGACAACGCCATCTTCGGGCAAACCGGCCCGCGGGTGGGATCGTTCGACGGCGGCTACGGCGCGAGCTACATGGCGCGCATTGTCGGCCAGAAGAAAGCCCGTGAGATCTGGTTCCTGTGCCGGCAGTACAACGCGCAGCAGGCGCTCGACATGGGACTGGTCAACACGGTGGTGCCGTATGAGCGCCTCGAAAACGAAACCTTGCAATGGTGCCGCGAGATTCTGGCCAATTCGCCGATCGCCATCCGGTGCCTGAAGGCGGCCCTCAATGCCGACTGCGATGGTCAGGCGGGACTGCAGGAACTGGCCGGAAATGCCACCATGTTGTTCTACATGACGCCCGAGGGACAGGAGGGTCGCAATGCTTTCGTCGAGAAGCGCAAGCCGGACTTCTCCAGGTTCCCACGGCAACCATAAGGACCATACATGGCGCACACACAGCCGGGCAAACTCGCGGTGTGGTATCTGGCGGCCCGACCCAAAACGCTCTGGGCTGCGATGGCGCCGGTGGTCATTGGTTCCGCCCTGGCCTGCGAAGCCGGTGGTTTCCATCTCTGGTCGGCGCTGGCCGCGCTCACCGGCGCCGTGCTCATTCAAATCGGCACCAACTACGCCAACGACTACTACGACTTCATCAAGGGAGCCGACGAGGGCGAACGTCTCGGACCCCTGCGCGTCACCCAGGCGGGTTTGGTGACGCCCTCAGCAATGCGGTCCGCTACCCTGCTCGTGTTCAGCGCGGCGCTCGTCATCGGGATATATCTCGTCATGCGCGGCGGCTGGCCGATTGTGATCATCGGACTGCTGTCTATCCTCTTCGGCATTATCTACACTGCCGGACCCTTTCCGCTCGGCTACAACGGCCTTGGCGAGGTGTTTGTGCTGATCTTCTTCGGCCCTGTCGCTGTCGGCGGAACCTACTACGTACAGACACTGCAGATCGGCTGGGAGGTGCTCGTCCTCGGTCTGTCACCCGGTCTGTTTTCGATCGCCATTCTGGCCATCAACAACCTCCGCGATATCGACAATGACCGCCGCGCCTCCAAAGGTACCCTCGCGGCACGCTTCGGGCGCACCTTCGCCCGGCTCGAGTACCTGCTGGCCATCCTCCTGGGCAGCCTGATACCGTCCCTGCTGTGGATAACAAACCATGCACCCACAGGGGCACTGCTGACTCTGGCCACTCTGCCGGCAGCTCTGCCCGCTTTCCGCGCCGTTATGTCCGGCACCGAAGGCCCTCGGCTCAATGACGTCCTGGCCACCACCGGAAAGCTGCTCCTGCTGTTCTCGATCCTGTTATCGGTGGGGTGGCTGCTGTGAAACTGGCACACATACAGATCTTCCGATACCGGCTCAGACTCGCCCGACCGGTCACCTCCGACACTGCCCTGTCGCATCGCGAGGGATTGATCATCCGGCTGACCGATAATACCGGCAATTGCGGTCTCGGTGAGGCTGCCCCCCTGCCGGGATTCAGCGCGGAGACTGTACACGACTGTCAGGAGCAGCTCATCAGGTGGCGATGGTCGACACTCGGCCGGCAGATCCCCGAGTACCTCGAGGAGTTGTCGGGTGGGTTCGAGCAATGGCTGGGACAACACCGCCTTGCCGCTTCGGTCCGCTGCGCCATCGAAACAGCCGTCCTCTCGCTGGTGGCCGCCGCCAACCGGGTCCCCCTGCGGCAGTTGCTCGCCGAGAATCCGGCCTCGGAACTCCGGCTCAACGCCCTGCTTAACGGTACCGGCAATGACATCCGCACACAGGCCGCGCTGGCTGCCTCGCAGGGATTCCGCGCCGTGAAGCTGAAAGTGGGCCACTCCGACATGTCCACCAATATCCGGCTCGTGCACGACATCCGGGATGCGATCGGCCCGGATATCCAACTGCGGCTCGACGCCAACGGCGCCTTCGACATTGACTCAGCAAACAAATTCATGCAACAGGTGCACCAGACCCGCGTAGCATATATCGAGGAGCCGGTGCGCGGTGCCGACGATCTTCGCAACCTGCTCGATAAATCCCCGGCAATCCCGGTAGCCATCGATGAATCCCTCGCGGACATGGAACCGACCCAACTGCGCGAGCTATCCGGCCTGAAGGCTGTCATCATCAAACCTGCTCTGCACGGTCTGGAACGCTCCATGGCCTTCGCCCGCGCGGCGACCGCGCTCGGAGCGACACCGGTGGTGACCGCCATGTTCGAATCCGGTCTGGCCCTGGCACTTCTGGCGCAGTTCGCGGCCTCGATCACAGCCGCTGGTGTTGCAGTCGGCCTGGATACTCGCCGGTGGCTGGCCGAGGACATCATCGCCGGCGAACTCTATGCCGCTCCGGGCGTCATCAGGCTCAACCGGATCGACGCCCTCCCCTCCCGGCTGGTACACGACCGCCTGCAGGAGATACCTTGTGACTGAGATCCACGATCCATTGCGATTACACGCCCAGTCACAGCCGGACCACCCGGCCCTGCTTTTGCACCATGGTGCCGTCTCGTACACCGCGCTCGATCTCTTGGTCGACCGCCTGACGGCCACCATGCGTTCTGACGGCATCCGGAGCGGCGACCGGGTGGCCCTTCGCGGTCTGCCCGCACCTGACACGATCGCCGCCCTGCTCGCCCTCTGGCGAATCGACGCCGCGGCCTGCCCGCTGTCCGATCGCCTGACGACCTCGCAAACACAGCACTACCTGAGCATGTGCTCCGTAAGGTCTGTATTCGAAACTTTGCCTGAGCCGACAGACCGCGGTACTCCCGCAACACCCCCCACGTGGCGCCTCGACCGCGATGCTACCATCTTGCTGACATCGGGATCATGCGGCGCCCCCAAGGCGGTGGTACACACTCTCGGTGCGCACTACTACTCGGCGCTGGGGTCAGCGCGAAACCTTCCCCTCACACGAGATGACCGCTGGCTGCTGGCGCTGCCGTTGTATCATGTCGGCGGCTTGGCGATCGTGGTGCGATGCCTGCTGGCGGGTGCGACGATCGCAGTGGCTCCAAAAGAGCAATCGATCAGTGAGACACTTGAGCGGATGCACCCCACTCACCTCTCGCTGGTGCCCACCCAGTTGCACCGGCTCATAGCTGACAGATCGGCGCTGTCACAGCTTCAGAAGACCCGCGCGATACTCATCGGCGGCGGTCCGCTCGGTCACAAGCTGGCCAGTCAGGCTGACGCGCATGATCTGCCGCTTGCCACCAGTTACGGCTCGACCGAAATGGCCTCGCAGGTGTGCGCAACACCGGCAGGCGCCACCGACCGTTGGCACACCGCCGGCAAGGTACTGCCGTATCGCGAAATGTTGCTGGCCGGCGACAGCGAGATTCTGGTGCGGGGCCAGACCCTCTGCCGGTGCCTCCTGGCCGAGGATGGCAGCCCGGTCACTGTGACCGATCCCCAGGGATGGTATCACACGGCTGATATCGGCACACTGGATAACACCGGCGATCTGATTGTGGTGGGACGACGGGACAACATGTTCATCTCAGGGGGCGAGAACATTCATCCCGAACAGATTGAGGGCGCTCTGCTGGAAATCAACGGCGTCCTTGAGGCGATAGTGGTACCAATCGCCGATCATGAGTTCGGAGCACGGCCGGTGGCTTTTCTGAAAGCCACCTCTGCCGACATCATCGACCTTGGCACAGTTAACGAAGCACTCACGCGTGGTGGCCGGTTGGAAAGGTTCAAACTGCCCATCGCCGTCTGGGAGCTTCCTGATCAGGGAACAGACACCATGAAGCCCGACCGGCCGGCCCTTGAGCGTCTGGCCGCCAGGCTCCTCAAACGAGAGGCCTAATCCTCCTGGTGTTCGCGCAGTCCGCGTCTGAGCATCTCCGGCAGCGAGATCGGTTGGTGCGTCGACTTGTCGACCGTCGCATGCACGGTCCTGACCATCGCCACCGGCTGCTGGTCTTCTCGACCGATAACATAGCTCAGTTCGAACGAACCCCCACCCAGGCGGGTGACCGAAACAGCCACCACCAGTTCATCATCGGTGAATACAGCCTGCTTGTAATCGCATTCCGCATGCACAATCAACGGCAGAAAATCGTGTTCATTGAGAAAACTGACCAGCGGCAGGCCGATATGGCGCATAAAGCCCTGATAGGCATCGTGCGCCACCGTGAAGTACTCGCCAAAGAACATCACCCCGGCAGCATCGGTTTGCGGCAGACGGACGGTAGTGCGATAAGTGAACATAGACTAACAGAGCGACTAACTTTTCACAGACAGCGGCGTCTCTTTCCATTATATTGCCTGCCGGAACTATAGACGCTTTGAACAGGAAAGTACAGACTAAACATACCGCAATCTTCGGGAGAGTGATGACAATGAAGTATCAAATCGTAAGAATTGTGCTGGCAGCGCTGGTCCTGGCCGCCTTCGCGACGGGAATGCTGATGGCGCAGACCTCGGGCACCGGCGCCATTCCGCAGCGCGATGACATCGATGACCAGTACAAGTGGAACGTCGAAAACATCTACCCCGACCTCGAAGCCTGGGAGGCTGATTTCGCCCGGCTTCAGGACGGCATCGGCTTGTTCGCGCAATACCGGGGGCGACTGGCCGAATCTCCACAGGTGCTGGCTGAGTGCCTGCGCCTGACAGACAGCCTCAACATCATCACCGGCAACTTGTACGTGTACGCGTATCTGAAGCTCGATGAGGACAATCGCGTCAGCATGTACCAGGAACTGGGCGGGCGCATCTCAAACCTCTACTCGCGCTCAGCTGAAGCACAGTCTTTCATCAGTCCGGAAGTGCTGGCCATCGATGCCGACACCCTGCTCAGCTGGGTCGCCAACCACGCCGATCTGAACATCTATGACCACTACTTCAGAAACCTGTTGCGCCAGCAGAAACACGTCCTCTCCGAGAAAGAAGAACGCATTCTTGCATTGGCGGCACCGGTTGCAGGTGCTCCGCGCAGAATCTTCAACATGCTGGAAAACGCCGATTTCAAAATGGGAACGATTATCGATCAGAACGGCGATACCGTCGAACTGACTATCGGCCGCTACAGCAATATCATGCGCGAGGCCCCGCGAGACATTCGCGCTATGGCCAATGACACCGTGCAGAACTCCTGGTACCGCTACGTCAATACCCTCGCCTCCACTCTGGGAGCCTCGGTGCAGAAGGACTGGTTCCTGGCTCAGGCGCGCGGTTACGAGGACTGTCTCGAAATGGCGCTGGAATCTGATAATGTCTCGCGTGAGGTGTTCACCAGCCTCATCGAGGCCGTCAACGCCAACCTGGCCCCCCTGCACAAATGGTACGCCATCCGCAAACAGGTGCTCGGCGTGGATACACTCCAGACCTATGACCTCAGCGTACCCCTGGTCGAGGAATCGAACCGACAGTACACCTGGGAAGAAGCCAAAGAGCTGTGTGTGCATGCTCTCGAGCCGATGGGGGAGAAGTATGTCGAGGACTACCGCCGCGGGCTGACCTCGGGCTGGATCGATGTCTACGAGACCGAGGGCAAGGGTTCAGGCGCCTACTCCTGGGGCACCTACACCTCGCATCCGTATGTCCTGCTCAACTTCAACGACAAGCTCGAGGATGTCTTCACGCTCGCCCACGAAATGGGCCACGCGCTCAACAGCTACTACACCAACCGGAACGAACCATACGTATACTCCGGGCATTCCCTGTTCACCGCTGAGGTTGCCTCAACCTGCAACGAAGCCCTCATGATGAAATACCTGCTGGACCGTATCACCGACAAGAACGAGAAGATGGCCCTGCTGTATCATTATATCAGGCAGATCGACGGGACCTTCTTCACTCAGGTCATGTTCAGCGAATTTGAACTGACCATCCATCAGCACATCGAGCAGGGCGGCGCCATCAGCGCCGATTACCTGCGTCAGACCTACCGCGAGACATTCCAGAAATATATGGGACCGGACGTGGTCATTGGTCCGATGAATGATATGGGCGGAATGAAAATCGGCCACTTCTACCGTCAATTCTATGTATACAAATACGCAACCAGCTACGCGGCCGCCCAGGCACTCTCACAGAAAATTCTGGAGGGTGACCAACAGGCGCTGGACCGTTATCTGGAATTCCTCAAGGTGGGCACCTCAGCCTACCCGGTGGATATGCTCAAGGCGGCCGGTGTCGATCTGACTGAGCCGGATGCCGTCCAGCAGACCATTACCCTGTTCGCAGAACTCGTTGATGAAATGGGGCGCCTCCTGCTGGAAGGCTAAGCAACTGTGTCATAGCTGATTCGAAAGGCAGCCGTCACACTCCGACGGCTGCCTTCCTTTGTCACCTCCAGCCAGTTTCCGGCCCGCCGCCGCAAGGCAACTGAAAGCCACTTTCATTTGCTTAAGAAATTGCTGCACAAGAGCTTGATTTGGTCGTTTCCACAAACGTCTCAGGGAACCGAATACACAGATCGCGGTTATTCTGGATAATCGAACACACTATACGACAACATACAAAGGAGAAACGACCATGATGATCTCAAAGAAAATGGAAAAGGCCCTCAACGCCCAGATCAATATGGAGCTCGAGGCATTCTACATCTACAAGCAGATGTCTTATGTACTCCAGGAGATGGGACTGCCGGTCTTCGGCGGCTTCTTCGCCGATCAGGCGGCCGAGGAGCAGGGACATGCCAATA
The DNA here is from genome assembly GCA_964627305.1 of uncultured Ignavibacteriales bacterium. Lineage (GTDB taxonomy): Bacteria > Zixibacteria > MSB-5A5 > GN15 > FEB-12 > WJKG01. The sequence continues at coordinate 229,485 of CAZVHP010000004.1, forward strand.
AGTTCGCCAACTACATCCTTGATCAGGGCGGCAAGGTGACGCTGCAGCCGCTCAAGGCCCCGAAGGCCGCCTACAAGACCGTCGAGGAGATCTGTGGGGATTTCGTCGACCACGAGGTTCAGGTCACCAAAGCCATCAACAAACTGGTTGAACTGGCCCGATCCGAGAACGACATCGCTGCCGAGGTCATGCTCAACTGGTTCGTAAGCGAGCAGGTTGAAGAGGTCGCCTCGGCCAACGAAATGCTCGACATGGTCAGCAAGGCCAAGACCGAGGGGCAACTGCTGATGCTCGAGGGTCGGGTGGCACGGATGCGCGGCGAAGGCTGATCGCCACAGTCAGACAACCCGCAACGTTAATGATATCGTCAACGGCCGCCTTTAACAGGGGCGACCGTTGTCCTGTTTCCCCCATCAGGCGGCCCCGGTGCACTCGGAGGTGAGCCGCAAATCCCCTCCTCGCGATCCTTCGAAAAACGACCGTGTACACTGCCACCCAGCAATACCCAATCGCGCGCGCTCTGAGCACCAGCGTACCTGATTGTTGTTGCATTGGGATTGATCGCTTCAGATTTTCCTCTCAATGCGTACACGTGCCACAATCGCCGTGACTCTCCTGGCCACGGGCATCATATCACTGGCCTGTGTCTCCTGCGGCAGCGGCATCAAACAGCCCCCACAGGAACCTCCCCCGGCACCCGTGCCCGAGGCAACCGCACCACCGCCGGATTCAACCACCGCAGCGCCCACTATCGCCGAACCGGCCCCCATTGTCCCCCCTCCCGCGGCCCCGCCGCCCATGCTCGATGGACTTGTCGGTGATAACGAATGGTCGGACGAACACCGGTTCGCGGCCGGGTGGGATGATGGCCGCATATGGATCCGCCCCTACTCATCGTATACCTACATCTGTATCGCGACCACCGACACCGGTCACACGGGGCTCAATCTGTACATTGAAAACAGCCAGGACCAGACCTTCATGCTCCACGCCTCCTACGCCCACGGGAATCGTTTCCTTTCCGGCTCCAACTGGCAGGAGATGAAATGGGGACCGAGCGGCCGCTGGACCTCGAACCTGATCGAATCAGTGGTCAGAAGCGGTCAACGGGTGTACATCATGCCCGAGGCGTTCGAATTCCAGATCAGCGAGAAACTCCTGCCGTCCGGTGGCTTCAGGTTCATGCTTCAGTTCGAGCGGCCGGTGCGATGGGTCCCGGAAACCGCCGACACGCTGTCGACCGCAAACTGGTTTCACTACCGCGGCGCCCCCGACGCCGGCAGCTGAACCGAGGCCATCATAAATAGAACCGAATGTCCGCCGCCAATCTTACAGGGTTTCGCATCTTGTCGAATGGTGCGCCACAGGCCTCACGGCTTGAGCGAGCGAGGCGGCGACGGAGCCGGTACCTCTCAGGAAAGGCTGTGGTTAGCTGTGACAACACAGCGACGCTTCACGGTATGCGAAGCGATACCTGTCAGAAATGGAGGATAGTGCGATGAACAAAGGAGTCTCAGGGCCAGCCAGGCAAGACCTGCTTATGAAGCGATGGGCAATTGCGGGGCCATTCGCAGTTGCTCTTGGAGCTGCCGTGATCGTACTTCTGTTTGGATGCTCACAGGATGCGGCGTGGCCGCCGCCCCTGGAAGGTGACACCGGCGACGGGTGGACCGGGCGCTCCCTCAAGGGGGTATCGACACCTGTCTTTGAGCCGCACATTGACGGGTGGCAGCATGTCAAAAGTGCCGAGGGTGAGGCCATCGGCTGGGGACCTGACATCGTCGATGGCGAGGCCCTTCTCCCGGTCAACATATTCACGATCGACCAGATGCCTGATGTCAGAATTAACAACCTCTTCGTGGTCAAGGACTATGGCCGCGACTACACGTTGGTTGCTCTCAACAGGGACGAGGGACACCGTCTTTGTATGGCATATCGCGGCATCAGCGCTGAGGGAATTCTGATCGAGACCACCGCGATATTCCCCGGCACTCGCGCCCGGATCGGCGACAGGATATTTGAGCTGAAACCTGACGGCTGGTATCTCGGGGATACGCTTGTCCACCATGTGACGGCAGTGCCGCCGAACCGGTAACGGTTTCGGTCGGGGCGCCCCGAGGCGTCGTGGGTGATATTCTTGACAGCAGGCCGCGGGCCTCACAGCCTGAGCGCGCCAGCCCCTCTGGCCCAGCGGCCAGAGCTAAGGCAGAGCGCCTTCGCCACTCTGCCATGCTTCACTCCTTCCCCGGCGGCCCGCCCTCAAGGCGGACCTGACTCTTCGGCTGCTCATCGGGTCGCACAGGATGTGCCCCTCGGTTGCCGGATATGGTCGGGCCAGACGGGGCGCCAAAGGTCGATTGCCCGCCAGAAGCGCAAAGCAGGAGAAGGCCAGAGGCCGGAGGCCCCCACCACTGCGTATGCCCCGGCCCAACTACGCCGGCAGCACGCCCCCCTACCCCGATGATTCCCCCATCCCTAAAAGCCGATGCGCCGCATAACAAATCGGGGAAGCCGCCGGATGACCCACATCACCTGGCGCCAGATACCGGGCACGTACACCAAAGGCTTGCCGGCATCGATCGCGCGCAGTACGCCCCGGGCCACCACCTCGGGCTCTCCGGCAAACGGAGGCGGCTTGAGCGCGGCGGTCATACCGGTCTTGACGAAACCCGGCTTGACACAAACCGTCACCAAACCGTGCGATCGAAACTTGTGATCGAGCCCCTCCAGATAATGCGCCAGCCCGGCCTTGGCGGCACCATAGAGAATAACCGGTTTGCGCCCCCGATCACCGGCCACCGAACTGAACACGCAAAGTGTCCCGCCTCCGGCCGCAAGCAGCCGGCGACGGACCTCCTCACAGAAAAGCACGGTGTTGGTGAAGTCGATTGTCAGCAGATCCTGCACCAGGGCCGGATCGTCCTCCAGAACATCCTGCACATGAAAGACCCCGGCGGTCACAATCACCGCCTCTAAGCCGCCCAAAGCGGCCTGGGCCTGGTCCAGTGCCGACGAGAACCCATCCGGGTCGCGCAGATCGCACAGCGCCGTGCCCGCCACGGGATGACCGGAACGCGCCTCGAGATCCTGCGCGCACAGCGCCAGCGACTCCAGGTTGCGCCCAAGCAGAAACAGCGCGTCCCCGCGTGATGATACAAGACGGGCCAGGGCCTGACCTATCCCCTGTGTCGCTCCCAACACTACATAACTCATGGCTTATCTCCAAACAGGCGCACCGACTGCGCACTTCGAATTCTTCCCTCAGGGTTCCACTTGCGACGCACCGCCAGCCAGGACTCCAGACGCGGTTCCATGGCGCGAAAATGCTCAGGCCTCGTGAAGGAGTCCTTGCAAAGATAGATGCGACCGCCCGCAGCAATCACGAACTCGTTGAGCGTATCGACCAGCGCCCGGGTTTCTGGTCGCACCGGAATATCCAGAGCAATCGAGATGCCCGGCATCGGAAACGATATCATTCCCCGTCCTTCCGGTCCACAGTCCTTTAATACACAAAGAAATGGCGCAGCACGAAAGCGAGTCAGCAGACCAAAGAACTCCCGCGTGTGCGCTAAGTCGCCGGGCTTCGGCAAAACACACTGGTACTGAGTGAACCCTCGCGGACCGTAAATGCGATTCCATTCGCGGACCGAATCCAGCGGATAAAAGAACTTCTCCGGATGCACAATACCGCGCCGGGGCCGTGATCCCTGAAACCGGTAATAGGCCGCGTTGAAGCCCCGAACCACCCAGCGGTTCAACACCCCGTGCGGAAAAACGAAAGGCACGCCAACAGACCGAAGCAAAGGCGGAGGATGCGACGGAGCTTCGTTTGCACTGGCCCAGCGACCGCACGTCAGGATGCCCCGCCCCAAAGCGCGTCCACGCGCCAGGCAATCAATCCAGCCCACCGTAAACGGCCACTCAGAGGCGGCCGAGGTAAGCGCACCAACAAAGTCCTCGATCCCGTCGATTCGCCGTGTTTCTTGCCATATCCAGGGTGTGGGAATCCTGCCCAGCCGGAATGTGACCTCCAGAATATGCCCTGTCAGGCCCATCCCGCCGATCGTGGCGCAAAACAGCTCAGGCTCGTTCTCCATCGAGCATTCCACGATCCGACCGTCGGCGACACACAGCTTCAGCGACTCGACATGATCGCCAAAACACCCATCGACATGATGATTCTTCCCGTGAACATCGGCGGCGACCATACCCCCCAGCGTCACAAACTGCGTGCCCGGTGTAACCGGCACGAACCATCCCTCGCGAAGAAACAGCCGGTTGATCTCACAAAGCGCGAGTCCGGCCTCGGCCCGAAATAAGCCCGTCACACGGTCAAAAAAGCGGATCCGGTCGGCCAAAACCGTTGAGACAACAACAGGCTCAGAGGGTGGCGGCAAAGCCGAATCACCATAACTCCGACCCAGGCCGCGAAAGAGAACGGCCTCTCCAGACGCCTTCTCCAGGTCGGGCGCAGACACACTGCGACCCACCCCGAAGATCCGTCCCCATCCGGACAGCAAAGGAGCTTCACTCATGTCTATCCCGTCGGGTTTCCTCCTTTGCGTCTTCACTTTCGTACCACACTACCGCGAACAGGCAGCGACACGAATTGCATTACTACCCAATGCTAACTCGCCCCGGTCCAAATTTCAACCCATTATTCCTGAACCCCTCACAAATCCTGACTGATGTCACAGACGTTTCCCCATCGCCAACGCAATGCTGTGCACGGCACCACTGCCAGACTCCGCACATACCGTACCCCCACCCATGGCGGGCCCCAGGGCATGGCCGCAATCCCCCAACCCAGAAAAAGACAGGGGCCGGCATACGCCGACCCCGCCCAGGTGCGATATGATTACATTCCGACAGATTACGCCGGATTCTTCTTTCGAAACGCGTCCATGAACTCCGCCAGCTTCTGTGCCCCCTCCAGCGGCAGGGCGTTGTACAACGACACCCGCACACCGCCAACCGAGCGGTGACCCTTCAACCCCACAAACCCGGCCGCCTTTGCCTCGGCGATGAACTGCTTCTCGAGGTCTTCAGTCGGCAGACGAAGCGTGATATTCATCCACGAACGGCTGTCCTTCTGCACCGTCCCCTTGTAGTAGTCAGGATGCAGATCCATCATCTGATAGATGCGCTCCTGTTTGGCGCGGTTGACTTTCTCCACCCCCGCCAGGCCACCCTGGCCCTTGATCCACTCCAGCACCAGCTTGAGCACATACACACTGAATGATGGCGGCGTGTTGTACAATGACTTCTTGTCCGCATACGTCTTGTACATGAACATGGTCGGCAGTCCGCTCTTGGCTTTCTTCAGCAGACTGTCCCTGATCAGCACCAGTGTCACCCCGGAAGGACCGAGGTTCTTCTGCGCGCCGGCGTAGATCAGATCGAACTTGCTGTAGTCAAGCTGCCGCGAGGCGATGTCCGATGACATGTCCGCAATCAGCGGCAACCCCTTCGCAGCGGGAATGTAATGCCACTGCGTTCCCTTGATCGTGTTATTGGTTGTGATATGCAGATAGGCGGCATCCGACGGGATCTGCAACTGCTCCTGCTTGGGGATGAACGTGTAGCTGCCATCCTTGCTGGAACCGGCCACGTACGCCTTGCCGATAATCTCCGCCTCCTTGATGGCCTTGCCCGACCAGGAGCCGGTGTCGACATACGCACCCGCCTGCCCCTCGCTCAGGAAATTCAGCGGGATCAGCGCGAACTGCGTGGAGGCGCCGCCGGTCATGAACAGCACATGGTAATCGTCGCTCAGCCCGAAAATCTCACGAGCCAGACTGATCGCAGATTCATTGATTTCGTCATATTCCGGCGCCCGGTGCGAGCTTTCGATAATCGACATGCCCGTCCCCCGGTAATCCAGCAACTCCTCCTGCACTATCTTCAGTACATCCAGCGGGAGAGTCGACGGTCCCGGATTGAAATTGAACACGCGAGCCATAGCATTCTTCCTTTCACTCTTACCGGTTGAGCCTACTGGTTCCGCTCGACATAGGCGCCGATCAGACGGTCGATCACAACGCCGATCCGAAGCATATTCTCCTTGGTAGAGGCGCCGATATGCGGCGTGAAAATGGTATTCGGAGCATTGAACAACGGCGACTGCCCCGGCGGGTCGGAATAGAAAACATCGGTTGCATACCCGCCCAGCTTCCCTGAACGCAGCGCCTCGACAATATCCTCCTCAACCACCAGCTTGCCGCGGGCGGTGTTGATCAGATAGGCGCCGTCCTTGAACTTGGCCAGGGTTTGCTTGTTGATAACTCCCTTCGTGGAATCCAGAAGCGGCATGTGCATAGAAATGAAATCCGATTCGGCCAGTACCTCGTCCATACTCGTGCGAATCTCCGCGAAATCGGTGAAGTTGACATCGGGATGCCAGCCCAGTACGCGCATCTGGAACCCCCGGGCACGTACCGCCAAAGCCAGCCCGATACGCCCCAGTCCCAGGATACCCAGCGTCTTGCCGTTAAGCTCAGTGCGCTTCAGCTCCTTTTTCAGCCACTGCCCCTGACGCATGCTTTGATCGGCGCGCGTGATGTGGTTCGGCAGGGCAATCATCAGCGCGAAAGCGTGCTCCGCAACCGCCGTCGTGGAAGCATCCGCCGTATTACGGACAATGATCCCCTTCCTGCCCGCATGCTCCTGATCGACATTGTCCAGACCCACACCGCCGCGAATGATCATCTTCAATCTTGGAGCGGAGTCGATATACTCCTTCGTGCACTTGGTCTTCGAACGAACCAGGACAATCTCTGCCTCATTCAGGCGGTTCTTGTCATCGGTCACCTCACCGTATTTGGAAAGAACACCCGGCAGGGACTCGTCAAAAGCATCGGAAATGAGAATCAGCATCACAGCCTCTCCTTGTTTATTCACTCAACAGATTGACCACCAGACCACTGCGAAGTTTTGGCTCAAACCACGTCGATTTCGGGGGCATCACCTGCTCGGCCTCGGCCACCGCCAGAAGCTGCTCGACCGAAACAGGATACAGCGAAAAGGCAATCGCGAATCGGCCGGAATCAACCAGGCGGACCAACTCCTGCGTACCGCGAATGCCACCAACAAAATCGATCCGCTCATCGGTGCGGATATCCCGAATCCCCAGAACAGGATCCAGAAGATTAGCGGTCAGGATAGCCGAGTCGATAGACGCCGCGGGATCGTCAGCATTGTACGTACCCGGCTTGATAGACAACACGTACCACTTCCCACCGAGGTACATGCCGATCTGCTTGTCCCTCTGCGGTGTCACCGGTTCGTCAGCTGTGGCGACCGAAAACCTCTCAATAATCTTCTCCAGCAACTCTGTCTCAGACAATCCGGCCGTGTCTGCCACTACCCGATTGTAAGACATTATATGCAACTCGTTGTCAGGGAAAATGACATTCAGAAAGTAGTTGTAGTGCTCCTCGCCGGTGTGATTGGGGTTTTGCTCGGCCAGTCGACGGCACACTTCGCTGGCGGCTGCCGAACGATGATGCCCGTCGGCAATATACAGCGCGGGCAGATCGGCAAACGCTCGTGTCAGCGCCTCCACCTGCTGCGAATCGGCCACAACCCACAACTGGTGACGAACATCGTGGTCACTCACAAAGTCATACTCCGGCGCCTTCTTCGTCAGCTCTCCAAACAGCGCCGAGAGCGTCGCCGAGTGTCGGAAGATCGAAAACACCGGACCAACCTGCGCCCCCAGAACCTGTATATGATTGGCGCGATCCGAAACTTTCTTCGGCCGCGTGTGCTCATGCTTTTTGATCAGGTTCTTTTCGTACTCCACAACCGACGTCAACGCCACCAGGCCCGTCTGACTGCGATTGTCCATTGTCAGACGGTACAGGTAGTAGCACGGCTTGCTGTCACGGACCATGATCCTCTCATCGATCAGCCGCTGAAGGTTCTGTTTCCCGCGCTCATAGATCTCCTGACCATAGACATCAGCGTCCGGCGGAAAATCAACCTCCGATTTGTTCACTCTCAAAAAGGAGTTGGGGTTCTGCTTCACCAGCTCACGGGCTTCATCGCTGGAGAGCGCATCATACGGGGGAGCGGCGACCTTCGCTGCCATCTCAGGGGTGGGCCGCAATCCGGCAAACGGGCGAATCACAGACATGACGGACTACTTTCTTTCGTTCAAAAACACGGTTTTCAGCTTGGCGAATATAACACATTAGCCTTTTAGCGCAACTGTTTCCGAATGCTCCCCTGCGCCGGAAATGCGGACAAATCGGGCATTCTTACCCGACTACCGCCACCGGCGGTACCCCCGGAACGCCCCGACCCCGTCTGCAGATTACGGCAGAGACTCCAGTTGCCACAGCAGGAAAGAATAGATATCAACCTGCTCTTGTATCGTGGCGCTGACCGGCTTCCCACCCGAATGCCCGGCCCTTTCCTCATACCGCAGCAACACCGGCCGCTGCGAGGTCGTCGCCTGCTGCACCATTGCCGTCATCTTGCGAGCATGCATGGGGTCGACTCGGGTGTCGTGATCACCGGTCACAAACATCACCGCCGGATACTTCACACCTTCCTGCACGTTGTGGTACGGCGAGTAACTCAGCAACACCTCGAACTCCTCCGCATCGTCCGCCGACCCATACTCCTGAATCCAGTAAGGCCCCATCAGCAGTTTGTGGTAACGAATCATGTCCAGCAGAGGATAAGTACACACCACCGCCCCGAACAAATCCGGGCGCTGAGTAAGCGCCACCCCTACCAAAAGGCCGCCATTCGAACCGCCCGAGCAGGCAAGCCGCTCAGGATTTGTATAGTCATTCGCGATCAGCCACTCAGCCGCCGCGTACAGATCATCGAATGTATTCTGCTTGTTCTCACGCATACCCGCCCGGTGCCAGGTCTCCCCATATTCCCCGCCGCCGCGCAGCGCCGGGTAGGCAAAGACACCCCCAAGCTCGGTCCACAATACCACCGAACTGGAAAACCACGGCCGGGTAGACACACTGAAGCCGCCATAGCCATAGATGATTGTCGGCCGGTCACCATCGAGTGTCAGATCGCGACGGTGCACCACGAACATGGGAACGCGCGTGCCGTCAGCAGATTCATACCAGACCTGCCTGACCTGCAAGCTGTCGGGATCGATCGGCAGCTCGGCCTGATGCCAGACCTCAGTCTCGCCCGTTTCGATATGACTCCGGAATACCATCGGCGGCACCGTGTACGACTCAAAGGTGTAATAGACATAGGGATTGTCCCATAGCCCGCTCGGCAAGCCTACATTGCCAAGGGTCGGCGTCTCAATCTCACGCACCAGGTTACCATCGAGGTCATACACGGCAGCATAGCTGACCATGTCCTTCTCATACCGGACCGACAGCATGCCACCCACCAGGTCAAAAGACGACAACACCGCCTCGTCCTCAGGAATGAGATCCCGCCAGCGTTCAGGATCGGACTCGTCCAGATCGCCCCGCAGCAGCCGACGGTTCGGGGCCTTCCAGTCGGTGCTTGCAAATACCTGCCCCTCCGCAATCGACACCCTGAACCTCGCCTCAATACCGGTGACAAGCGGCTGGATCGGTGCGGAGAGGGCCATATCCTTGTAATAGACCTCGGTCTGCTGCACGGAACCAAACCACACCGTCACGATCAGCAGGCGGTTGTCGTCAGATCGACCAATACTGATACCCTTATCCGGACCAAAACCATCCCCGAATACCAGCCGATCATTGTCAACGGTACTGCCGAACCGATGATAATACACCCGCGACGAACCGTCCTGCCCTCGACGGCTGTAGTACACACCCCTGCCGTCGGGTGTCATCGCGACACCAAAATAGACGGCATCCGGCAGAACCGTAGCACGAGCCAGCATCGAATCGACATGCAGAAAGTGTACTTCCATCTCATCAGCACCCCCCTGTCGGATACCATAGGCGACAACACCGCCGTCAATACTGATATCAACCAGCGACACGCTCACTGTGCCGTCCTCGCTCAGCCCGGCCGGGTCAACCAGCAGCTTCTCCTCGCCCCAGGCCCCCTCCCGCATGTACAAGGCCGACAGCTCCTGATCAGGCAGCCGCTGCGAGTAGAACAACCGGTTGCGCCGGGTGACCGGCCTGCTCACTGCCGTGCGGCGCATCAGTTCCTCAAAACGGGAATGAAGTTCCTCCCGACCCGGCAACTGCGCGAGCAATCGCGACGTATACCTGTTCTGTGCCTCAATCCAGCTCCGTGTGCGCGGCGACCATTGATCCTCCAGCCAGCGATACGGATCGACTATGATCTCCCCGTGCAGCGTGTCGACCACCGGCTCGCGCATAGTCTCAGGCGGCGGCGCTGCCGTCCGCGCCGGCACCTCCGACGTGGTCTCGCATCCCCCGGTCACCATCAGCACGAGCGCTGTCACCGTCAGCACCATCAAACACCCGACCACAGCTACCTTCATAATCCGACCTTTCTGCAATCGCGCGGCCCTGCCACCACTACCGATACTGCTCCATACAACAACCGACTACGCGAGCCGGACCTCATGCGATGTATGATACTCGAACCCAAGTCCCGATTCAAGCCCGGCCCCGAAAACAACAGCCCAAAAAACAGACCGGCCGCTGGGCAGCCGGTCTTGGGAAGAAACCAGATTCGCAGACGAAGATGGCGCTAACTCATATGCTTGCTGACCAGCTTGGTCATCTCAAACATGGAGACCTTCTTCTTGCCGCCGAAAATCTTCACCAGCTTGTCGTCGGCATTGATCATGCGACGATTCACATTGTCCTGAAGATCGTTCTTCTTGATGTAGTCCCAGAGCTTCTTGGTGACCTGGGTGCGCGGCATAGCAGTCTTCCCTACCACCGCCTGCAACGCGTCAGAGAGCTCCATGGGACGCATAAAGGCAGCGTTCGGTTTACGCTTGGTGGTCGTCTTCTTGCGGGTTGTCGTCCGCTTGGCCGTCGAACGGGTTCCCGCAGCCTTGCGAGTTGTCGTCTTGCGGGCCGTCGTCTTACGGGCTGTGGTCTTCTTGGCAGTCGTCTTTCCCGCAGCCTTCTTGGCGGTCGTCTTCTTCGCTGCCGGCTTCTTCGGGGCAGCTTTCTTACGCGTGGTCGTGGACTTCTTGGGTGCAGCTTTCTTGCGCGTGGTCGTCGTCTTCTTCGCGGTCGTCTTCTTTGCGGCAGGCTTCTTGGCCGCAGGCTTCTTCGCTGCCTTCTTCGTGGCAGGCTTCTTCGTCGTCTTCTTCTTGGCTACTGCCATGACATTGCTCCTTTAGCTTCAGAACGATTGCTGCTTTTGTATGTCTGCTTTTTCTGTTGGTCTACGCTTCCTGACCGGTTCCTCAACCCTGGCTGTAATCATGATTCCCCGGCATCTCTGCTGCAAAGTACATTTTGTTTACGATTCAGAGCAAGATATTTTCTTCGTGTTAGCGAAAAAAACACCCCCTTTTCCATAGGGAAAACGGCCGTTTCTGTCAGAGCTAATCACCGCCGAACACTTCATGAGGACCGTCACCCCCGCCGCAGTTCTATCACCGGTGCTTCTGCCGGACACCCCAGTCGGAACGGAAACCAGTGCCCCACTCCTGCCGTCGTATACAGATGTGACTTCCCCTGGGTATAGTGCCCCCAGTAATACGGCACGCCCGCCAACGTCTCCACCAGCGAGCGCCCCCCGAATCCCAGTTGACCGCCGTGCGTGTGCCCCGCCAGCGTCAACCCAATCCCCTGCTCGGCAGCATAGACGAAGGCATTGGGGCGATGACTCATCAGCACGGTGAAGTCGGCCGCCCGGTGAGAAGGAAGAATAATATCGATACGCTCCTTGAAAAACTGCGGACCCGCCCCGCTCAACCGTACCGGATCGTCAATACCGGCCACACACACCCGCGCCGACCCGGCCTCAAGCAGACGCGCGCTGTCAATCAACAGCGTCGCCGGAGACTGCCGACAGATGTCCACAAATCGGCGCACTCCGCGGAAATACTCGTGGTTACCTACCGAAACAAAGGTCCCCAGACGTGGCGCCAGTTCGTCTATCATCAGCAGCGCCGGCTCCAGATGCTCCAGATCATCAGCCACATCACCGGTCACCAGCACCATGTCCGGCCGATACCTGGCAGCATCATCCACCGTCTGTCGCACATGATCCAGATCGATGTATCGCCCCAAGTGAATGTCACTCAAGTGCAGGAGGCGAAGACGCTCGAGATCGGGGTGAAGTCCCTCCACCGCGATCGGCCGCCGGTACACCCGAATATCGTGAAATGCCCCCGTGATCCCCGTCACTCCCAAACCGACCGTCGCAGCCGGCAGAGCCGCCGCCGCCGCCTTCAGAAACACCCGCCTCTTCTCGCGCTGCAACGCCGGTTCCGGTCTCTTCCGACTGAAGAACCGGTCCAGCAGCCGCCGCAGCAGGTGCAGCCCACCCGAGACCGGCAACGACAGCATCAGGCATACCTCCATCACGAAGGTTGCCGAGGCCAGCACCGCCCCGGGATAGACCAGCCAGTCTATGGCTCGGTATTCCCCCAGCGCCCACAGCCCCAGCATGATCACTCCGAACACCGGCAGCAACAGGGCCGTCCAACGGATCCATCGCCTCTGCCACCACTCGTAGTTGAGCAGACGCAACAAGACGACATACACAGCCCCGAAAAGAAGAATGACGATTGTCCCGAAGACAATTGGAAAGAGATTTCGCATCGAAGCTGTCAACTGCCTGTGTTACGAGTTCATCGCGACCCGGTGCCGCGTTTGACCTTAAACCTCTGGCTCGCCCGGCAGTTCCCCGATAAGCGATACCCCGCCGACCTCTCAGCTCTTCCACACTGAGGGGCGCAAGACTATCAGCACCGTAAAGATCTCCAGTCGACCCAGCAACATCGAAAAGACCAGCAGCCACTTGCCGGGGATGGGTATCCAGCCGTAATTCTCTATAGCCCCGATTCCGGCCAGCCCCGGGCCGATATTCCCGATCGTCGCTATCGAACAGGCCACCGCCGTCGTCACATCAGGAACGAACAACGTCATGGCCAGCGCCACCAGAACGAACAGCCCCACGAACAGGATGAAAAAGGAGACAATGTTGACAATCTGGCCCTCATCAACCGCCTGCCCGCCGATCTTCACGGGCGCAATCAGACGGGGCTGCGAGAGCCGTCGAAGATGAGTGTAGGCCACTTTGAAGACGATCATGACCCGGATCATCTTCATCCCGCCACCGGTGGACCCCGCGCACCCCCCGAAGAACATCAGCAGAATGAGTAACACCCGGAGGAAATCCGGCCAGATGTCAAAGTCGGCCGTGGCAAACCCGGTCGTCGTGATGATCGCCACTGCCTGAAAGGTCGCCGTGCGCACGGTGTTGTACAATCCGTCGATCTTCTGAGCTTCCTGCACGTAGTGCTGCGCCATCTGATCCGGACCGATTGGCTCGTGGCGGTATGAATCCAGCGCCTGCTCCATCGGCGCCAGCCCCTGGATGAGCAAAACACCAGTTATCAGCACTATCGCCACCAGTATCACACCATTGTAGAAGACGAACTCGCGATTACGAAACATGCTGCCCACATCACCCCGCAGAGCCTTGAAGTGCAGCAGAAAATTGATCCCGGCAAAATACATGAAAAGTATGATCACCCACTCGATAAGGTCCGAGTTGTACCCGCCGATCGACGCACTGTTGTTGGAAAAACCGCCCGTAGCCATCGTGGCAAAGGTGTGACACACGGCGTCGAAGAGGTTCATCCCCGCGACCATCAGCAGAATCGTCTCGGCCAGGCTCAGCAACAGGTACACCCCCCAGAGAATGGAGGCCGTCTGAGCCAGACGCGGCTGCAATCGGTCCTTGGTCGGCCCCGGAACCTCACCCCGAAACATCTGATACCCGCTCACCCCCATGGCAGGAAAAATGGCAATCGCCAGCGTGATTATACCCATCCCGCCCAGCCAGTGCGTCAGACAACGCAGAAACTGCAGCGACCGCGGTAATCCCTCGATATCCGACAGGATCGTTGCCCCGGTGGTCGTAAAACCGGACATGATCTCAAAGAAAGCGTCGGTGAACGAGAGCAGGACAGAGTTGTCTGTGGTCGCTTCAAACCACACCAGCAACGGCAGGCTGTTCACGAACGTCAGGATCAGCCAGCCCAGCGTGACGATTGCATACCCCTCGCGCACTCCCTGAAGATGCCGTGCAGTGCGACAGATCATCACCAAAACACTGCCCGCAAACAACGAAAGCGCCATCGCAGCCAGAAGCCCCGCCATCTCCCGCTTGAGCAACGCCTCGGCGAACGGCAGCCCCTGCTGCAGGTAATCCCACAACCCTATTGACAGAGGAACAAGCAGCAACCCGGTCATCACCTGCAGCAGTTTGCCTATCGCGTATCCGACAGCTCGCTTGCGCATAGCCAGAACCCTACCCTAACAACCGGCGTGGCCGAAACAGCTTCTCCAGTGCAGCCAGGTTCGCGTGACGGGTCACCACAATCAAATGGTCGTTGCCATGAATAATCGTCTCGCCATCGGGCAGAATCATGCGATCCTCACGCACAATCGCACCAATAATCGTCCCCTTCTTGAATCTCGGCGCCAGCTCACGAAGCTTCTTGTTGGCAACAGCGCTTTGTGGGTCAACATCGAACCGGATAGCCTCAATGTCGACATCGGAGAGCCGCACCACGGCTCCGATCTGCCCGCGCGATATCAACTCCAGAATCTCACGGGCGGTCGTCAGCCGGGGATTAATGACATGATCGATGCCGATCGATCGGAACACCTTCTCCTGCAGATTCTCTACCGTGGTGGCAATCGTCTCGTGCGCCCCGGCCGCCCGAGCCAGAAGGACCGAGAGCATGTTGTAGTCCGGCTCGTCGGACACCGCGATAAAAAACGACGCGTGATCGGTATGCAGCTCCTGCAGCAGATCCGGTTGCGTGCAGTCACCGTGGATCACCTCCACCCTGCCAAATCGCTCGGCGGCCCGGTTGGCATGTTCCAGGTCCGGATCAACCAGCACCACCTTGTTGTCAGTCTGCTCCAGCGCCGCAGTCAGTTCGAGCGTGGTGTAGCTGTTTCCGGTCACTATGATCTTGCGTGCCTTCTGCCTCTCAACTCCGACCAGCTTCAAAAAGACCTCAAGCGACTCCTCAGCCATCAACGCATACACAGTGTCTCCCGGCCTGATCATCGTCTCGCCGTCGGGTATCATCCCCTCGTGATTGCGCACGATTGCCGGAAAGAGCACCTTCTCCGGCGCAATCTCTTCGCGAATCTCGCGGGGACACTTGTTGGCAAGAGGCATGGTATCAGTCACGACATAGCCGCGAAGCAGAATCCTGCCGTGCTCGAAATTGGCCGATTCCACTGCATGGGGTGTGGCGACAAACTGCAGAATGTGGTCGACCAGCGCCTTCTCGGGATGAATGACAGCCGTAATCCCCATACGCTTCAAATCAACCAGCCCCTCGCCACCCTCTTCGTAATCCGCGCTGCGCAGCCGCGCTATCCGGCCGGCCACATCGTGCTGAGCGGCCAGCGCACAGGCCACGATGTTCACCTCATCATTAGGAGTCACCGCCAGTAACAGGTCGGCACTCCGAATGCCTGCCTCACGAAGCATCGCCGGCGAGGAACCAGAGCCACAGACGATCTGCAAATCAAGCTTCTGCGAGAGACTGTCGCACAGGCTGCGGTCAATCTCCACCAGCGATAACTCGTGCTTCTCCTTGAGCAGGTGTTCGGCCAGACTGTAACCGACCACACCCCCGCCAATAATCACAATTCGCATACTTCTCCTGACAACACCCGTCGCTCCCGCTCACCAGGCTGATTCACTACCCAATGTTGAGGCTGATCCCTCACAGCGCAAATAAATAATCGAACCCTCACCCGATGTCAGCCGAAGGTCACCCGCCGAAAGCACGACAGCCGGCATCCATACAAGATACCGGCCGCCATATAGCCGTCGACAGTCAACCTGACTCAGAACCCGTAAATCTCGCCGTACTTGGCCTTCATATAGTCCATTGTCGGGCGATGATCCAGCGGGCTGCCGGTGACCACTTCCACCAGCCTGGTCGCCCGATAGCGCTGTCCCTGAAGGTGGATCTTCTCGCGCAGCCAGTTGCGCAGATTGACCAACTCACCCCGTTCAAACTGCTGCTCCAGATCAGGTATCTCCTTTTTCGCCTGATTGAAAAACTGCGCCGAATACAGATTCCCCAGCGTGTAGGTCGGGAAATAGCCGATCAAACCGGCACTCCAGTGGACATCCTGAAGGCACCCGTTGGCATCCTTGTCCACCTTGATGCCGAAGTACTTCTCGAAGCGGCTGTTCCATTCCCCCGGAATGTCAGCCGGCTTCAGATCACCAGTCAGCATGGCCCGCTCCAGCTCGAAACGAAGCAGGATATGCAGGTTATACGTGCACTCGTCGGCCTCGACCCTGATGTACGATGGCGTCACATTGTTGATCGCGGCATAGAAATCATCAAGCTTCACACCCGCCAGCGAGTCCCTGAACAAGTGCTGCAGAATCGGGAAGAAGTGCCGCCAGAACGGCCGGGACCGCCCCACCTGGTTCTCCCACATGCGCGATTGCGACTCATGAATACCCAGCGACACAGACTCGCCCATCGGCGTCCCGAAATACTCGGTCTTGGGAAGACCCGACTCGTACAACCCGTGACCAGCCTCGTGCATTGTCCCAAACAGCGCGTCATTCAACCGCCTTGGATTGTACCGGGTAAGAATACGGGTATCACCATACCCGATACCGGTACAGAACGGATGCGTGGTGACATCCAGACGCCCGGCCCTGAAATCGAATCCCATCGCCGAGGCCACCATCTCACCGAATATCCTCTGCTTGTCTACGTCGTACTCACGCTCGACAATGGAGACATCCGGCTTTTGCGGCGCTCCCTTGATCTTGTCCAGAAGATCAACCAGTTCATTACGAAGATTCGCGAAAACCTTCTCCACATCGTCCACCGTGGCTCCCGGCTCGTAGTCGTCCAGCAGGGCGTTGTACGGCTCCCCCTTGTAACCATACGCCTCCGCCTGCTGCCGCTTGAGCTTGAGAACTTTCTCCAGCCACGGCTGGAAATGCTTGAAATCGGAGGTCTTGCGAGCCTGAACCCACTCCTTCTGCGCCATGGAGGTCGTCCGCGTTATCTCCTCCACCAGCTCCTTGGGAAGCTTGGTCTCCTTGTCGTACTGGTGCCGCAGTTCGCGGATATTAACTGCCTCCGGCGAGGTCTCGTCCTTCACCAAGTCCGATCCCTCCAACTCGGCAATCAACTCTCCGACCCGCTTGTCGGTGAACTTCTCGTGCGCCATGCCCGCCAACAGACCCAGCTGCTCCGAACGCAGTGCTGTGCCCTCCGGCGGCATATATGTCTCCTGGTCCCAATGCAGGACCGATGCAGTCGAACTCAGGACAGCGACCTCACGGGTGCGCCTCGTCAACTCCTCGTAGTGTTCCCTTGCCGACATAAGTGCTCCTTATTGCGTATTGATCAAAGCGTGTTCCTCACATTACTGCAACAGACGGCAAAAATAAGCAAAAGTTCCCCTGCTGGCAACCAAACCCGCCGTGATTCTCCCCAAAACAAAAAGACCGGCCAGATCCGGCCGGTCTCGCTAACGTCACCCTGATCACCGCAGGCAATCTACTTCTTCTGCCTGCCCTCGTCCTTGGACTGCGGCTCATTGGCACTGATCGTGTCATACCCCCGGTTCTTCACGAACTCCAGCACTTCCACTATGTCAGGCTTCGGACGGTAACCACGAATCATCCCGATCTTCGTGCCATCGGGCTTGAGAAACCAGAACGACGGATAACCGTTCACCCCATACTCACGCGCCGTAAGATTCTTCTCACTGATCTTGTAACCATCGATATCCAGCTCCCGCTTCGAGTCGCCATCGACCTGAATCGGTACGAAGTGGTCATTGACAAGCTGAATCACATACGGATCACTGAACGTCTCGGCATCCATCTTCTTGCACCACCCACACCAACTGGTGGTAAAATCAATAAACACGTGCTTGTCCTCTTTGGCGGCTTTGGCCAGCCCCTCGTCGTAACGCATCCAGGTAATCTCGTATACCTTCTCCGTCTTCTTGCCGGAGGTGCTGTCGCTGTCGGCAGCGGTCAGCGAAAACGCCGCGGCCAGAAGCATAATCAAGGCGAAAAGGGTCATTCGTTGCATAGTCGTCGCGTCTTTCGGCATCGGGTATCGTGTCAAATCAGTCTTATTGCGAAACGGGCGGGCTGCTCGGCATCTGCTCAATTGGTCGCAAGTAGGCCCGGGACTCTCCGAGCAGATCCTTTAACGTGTCGAGCAGCTCGAAATCGAGCCTCACCTTGTATTTTCGTGAGCGAATGTAATACTCACCGCCGTTGTCGCGGGCCGCCAGAAGTACCGGCGCCACTCCCTCGTACTCGGTCAGCGAGGACAGCACCTGATCAATAATCTGATCGGTACAGTCAACATCGACTTTTATAACCAACTGGCAATTAAATCGTTCCGTCAGGGCCGACATCGGCACCACCTCGCTGGCGATCACCTTCGGCGCCTCCCCCTCCCGGGTCGTCAGCCGCCCTTCCAGCCAGATCAGGGCATCGGCCTGCATGCACTCCCGGCACTTCTCGTATACCGAGGAGAACACGATCACCTCCAGCGACCCGGTGAAATCCTCTACCGTCACAAACGCCATCGTGTTACCACGCTTGTCCAGCATCGTCTTCAGCCCCGCGACAATCCCCCCAACCGCCACCGTCTGCCCATCCGCCGCTGCTTTGAGCGCCGCCACCGCGTGGCTCGTGAAGGCCTCCATTTCGCGACGATACTTATCCAGTGGATGCCCGGATACATAAAAACCCAGCATCTGCTTCTCGCGCGTGAGCTTCTCCGAACTGGTCCAGTCCGGGACATCGGGCAGAGCCGGCGCCACCCGCGCCACCGCCCCGGCCGTGTCAGCGAACAGATCATGACTGGCAGTGGCAGCCGACACTTTGTGCCCGTACTCCATGGCCAGCTCCAGCCCCTCGAACTTCTGGGCACGCGTACCCTGAAGCGAATCACAGGCTCCGGCAGCAATGACAGACTCCAGCGTGCGGCGGTTCAACGACCGCGCCGCCACCCGGCTGGTCAGGTCACACAGCGTGTCATAACGGCCGCCGCTTTGCCGCTCCTCCACGATCGCACGCGCCGGACCCGCCCCGACATTCTTGATCGCCTGCAAACCGAAACGGATCGTCCCCTCACAGACCGAGAAGTCCACCTGCGACTCGTTCACATCCGGCGGCATCACCGCAATCCCCATCCGACGACACTCCTCCAGCAGCATATTGACCCGGTCGGAATCACTGATTTCCGAGGTCATCAGGGCCGCCATGAACTCCGCCGGATAGTAACGCTTCAGCCAGGCCGTCTGATATGCCACAAACGCATAACACGTGGAATGCGCCTTGTTGAACCCGTAGCGCGCAAACGTCTCAATCTGATGGAATACCTCCTCGGAAATACTCCGCTCGATCCCCATGCGATCAGCTCCGGCCAGGAACTCCTTCTTCTGGGCATCCATCAGCGCCTTGACTTTCTTCCCCATCGCCTTGCGCAGCAGATCCGCCTTGCCCATTGAATACCCGGCCATCTTGTTGGCAATCTTGAGCACCTGCTCCTGGAAAACAATCACACCGTAGGTATCCTCAAGAATCTCCCGGAGGATCGGGTGCAAAAAGGTAACCTCCTCAATCCCCTTCTTGCGATTGATGTAACTGTCGATCATCCCCGAATCCAGCGGACCCGGCCGATACAGCGCATTCATAGCCGTGATATCGGTGAACGTCGAAGGCTTCAGCTTGCGCAGGTACTCGCGCATTCCGGGCGACTCAAACTGGAACAGGCCGATCGTCTCGCCCCGCGCAAACAACCGATACACCTCCGGATCATCCAGCGGCGGCTTCTCGATATCGAAACTCGCCTCAGGATGATTCTCCCGGATCATGCGAAGCGCGTCATCTATGACCGTCAGCGTCTTCAGTCCCAGAAAGTCCATCTTCAGCAGGCCGATATCCTCCACCCGCTTCATATCATACTGCGTCGTGACCTCATCGCGAGACCCCTTGAACAACGGCACGTAGTTGGTCAGCGCCGAGGGCGCGATCACCACCCCCGCCGCATGAGTCGAACAATGCCGCGCCAGCCCCTCCAGCGTGCGTGACAACGCAATCAGCCTGGCCACGCGCTGGTCCGTCTCGACCAGTTGCTTCAGATCCGGCGATTCCTTCAGCGCCCGCTCCAGCGTCATATCCACCGCCAACGGAATCATCTTGGCGATCCGGTCCACCTCGCCATAGGGGATATTCATCACCCGGCCGACATCGCGAACCACCGCCCGTGCCGCCATCGTCCCGAACGTGATGATCTGGCACACGTTGTCCTTACCGTATTTCTCAATCACGTACTGGATGATCTTCTCACGCCCCCGATCAGCAAAATCAATATCGATATCCGGCATTGAGATTCGCTCCGGATTCAAAAACCGCTCAAACAGCAGCCCGAACCGAATGGGATCAATACTCGTTATTCCCAGCGCGTACGATACCAACGACCCCGCCGCCGACCCGCGACCAGGCCCCACCCGAACATTCATGCTGCGTGCGTGATCGCAGAAATCCTTCACGATCAGAAAATACCCGGCGTACCCCATCTGCCGTATCACCCCCAGCTCATAGGCCAGGCGCTGCTCGATCTCCTCGGTCACCTCCTCATACAACTGCTCGATCCCCTCCCGGCACAAATGCTCCAGATACTCCTCCGGCCCGGCATGCGGCCGCGGGATCGGGAAAACCGGAAGCTTCAGCTCCCCCATCGACAACTTCAGATTACACCGCTCGGCAATCTCCATCGTATTTTCCAGCGCCTGCGGATAATCCCCCAGCACCCCCTTCATCTCCTCGGCCGACTTGAAATAGATCTGGTCCGTATTGTAACGCATCCGGTCCGTGTCCGTGATCATCTTGCCCGTCTGGATGCACAAGAGAGCATCGTGCGCCTCATAATCCTCCCGCCGCAAATAGTGGCAGTCATTGGTCGCCACCAGCGGTATCCCCGTCTCCTTGCTCACCGAAACCAGCTTCGGAAGAAGCACCTGCTCCTGTTCCAACCCGTGATTCTGAATCTCGATAAAGAAATTCCCCTCACCGAATATCTCCAGATACTCGCGCGCTGTCGCCACCGCCTCATCGGTATGCCCCCGCAGCAAGTGCCAGTTCACCTCCCCCTTCAAACAAGCGCTGGTGGCTATCAATCCCGACGAATGCTCCCGCAACAACTCCTTGTCCACCCGCGGGCGATGATAAAACCCCTCCAGAAACCCTCTGGAAGTCAGCTTCATCAGGTTCTGGTACCCCGCCTCATCCTTGACCAGCAGCACCAGGTGAAACCCGCCGTCGGGATACGCATTCGAGGGCTTCTTGTCGAAACGACTCCCCCCGGCGACATAGATCTCACACCCGATTATCGGCTTCAACCCGACCTTGGTCGCCTTCTGGTAAAACTCCACCGCGCCGAACATGTTGCCATGATCGGTCACCGCCAGCGCCGGCATCTTCATCTCCTGCGCCAGCGCCACCAGCGCATCCAGATGACAAGCGCCATCGAGCAACGAATACTGGCTGTGCGTATGCAGATGTACGAAATTCTCGCGCTTCATCGTCTGTGAACTACTCTTTCCGGTTTACTTCGTCATCATGCGGACAAAGGTGATCTCCGACATCAGCCGTCCCCACCCATTGTACGACACCACTATGGGAATCGTCAATCCCTTTCCCGGCACAATGGCCGACCGCCACAAAAAACCGGGCGGGCAACCTGTCATCACTCAGATCACCCGCCCATCATAATATGGCGGCACGAGAACGCGGCGCAGCCGGGAGAACCCTGACCGCAGACTTCTCTGCCAGTCTGACGGGCCGCCCCCACCAAACGTGCAGCATAGCCCGCAATCCTGCCAGTCTCACTATTTCCCCAACGCAAACGAATTTCGACTGACAGCGCCTGTCAGGGCTGTTGACTATTTTGCTTACAAGTCAAATGTGATATATTGAACGCAAACTTGTGACTATCATACGAGCCGATACCCGTGCCGAAAACAAGCGCCCAATACAGGCGACGGACAAGCGTTCACTCCAAACTCGTTAAGTGACTATGGCAAACAAGAAAACTGCGATAAAGAAAGGTTCAGAGAACATGGCAACCGGAACCGGAGCAGACCGAAAAAAAGCCCTTGAGGCCGCCCTGACCCAGATCGAGCGCTCCTTCGGCAAAGGCTCCATCATGCGGCTGGGCAACGGTACCGTCCTGCAGGTCGACACCATCTCCACCGGCTCCATCGGGCTGGATCACGCCCTCGGCGTCGGCGGTATCCCCCGCGGACGGGTCACCGAAATCTACGGCCCGGAATCCTCCGGCAAAACCACGATGGCCCTGCACGCTATCGCCGAGGCCCAGAAAGCCGGCGGCGTGGCCGCCTTCATCGATGCCGAGCACGCCCTCGACGCCACCTATGCCCGCGCCCTCGGAGTCGATGTCGACAACCTGCTGGTCAGCCAGCCCGACACCGGCGAACAGGCCCTGGACATCACCGAAACCCTCGTGCGCTCCAGCGCCGTCGATATCATCGTCGTCGACTCCGTCGCCGCCCTCACCCCCCGCTCGGAGATCGAGGGCGAGATGGGCGATGCCCACATGGGCCTGCAGGCCCGCCTCATGAGTCAGGCCCTGCGCAAACTCACCGCCATTATCTCCAAGTCCAAAACCGCCCTGCTGTTCATCAACCAGATCCGCATGAAAATCGGCGTCATGTTCGGCAACCCCGAAACCACCACCGGCGGCAACGCCCTCAAGTTCTACTGCTCCTGCCGACTGGACATCCGCCGCATTGCCGCCATCAAGGACGGCCAGGAAGTCATCGGCTCGCGCACCCGTGTCCGCGTCGTCAAAAACAAGGTCGCCCCACCCTTCAGAGAGACCGAATTCGATATCATCTACGGCAAGGGCATCTCCCGCTCCGGCGAGCTTCTCGATATCGCGGTCAACAACGGCATCATCGACAAGTCCGGCGCCTGGTTCAGCTACGGCTCCGACCGCCTGGGCCAGGGACGCGAAAACGCCAAGACCTTCATCGAGGAAAACCCCGACCTCTACGAGGATATCTACGGCAAGGTCCGCGTCGTCCTGGGAATGACGAAGGAGCCCGTGACAGAGACCACCACAGAAGCGGAAGCGGAGGTGTAAGGAGGACACAGAAGACACAGAATGACTCGCCCGCCTTGCACGTTCAACACGGGGCGGGACAGGCTTGACAAGGATGCCCATTACTTGTTATAGTGCATCCGAAGCAGGGTAACACACACAAACGTAGGGGGTATCCTATGACAAGAACTCTACTTGCGATCGCTCTGTTGATAGCGTCGGCTTCCGTCCAGGCCGGAATTATTCACGTTCCGGCAGATCAGCCGACCATTCAGACAGGTATTGACGCTGCAGCGGACGGCGACACCGTGCTGATTGCATCGGGAGTGTACAGCGGCGAAGGCAACGAAGGTGTCACGATCATCAACAGGCAGCTTGCCGTACACGGCGAACCCGGGACAGTCATCGGCGGTAACATGGCTGTCTTTGAGTCCCAGCTGTCTCTTCGAGAATTGCAGATCAGTGGCGGTGAGATAGGCATACTGGTCGAGGGAAATGTCCTCTCGCTGCACACTGTTGCGATAGTGGGTGCCAGCACGGGGCTCTTTTGCAATGACGTTTGGCTCTCGGCAGACAGTTGTCTGATCAGCAACAATGGGGTTGGCGCTGAGGCATTGGATGCCGGCCTTTTGGAGCTCGATTGGTGTACTTTTGAGGGTAACGGCACTGCCCTGAAGCCCTGGGGCAGCATAACCTGCCATATTACTCGTTGCGACTTCTCCAACAACGGAGCAGCCGTCAGTTGCGTTGTAACCGATGTTCAATGTGCCAATGTCATTTGCACAGGATCTGATTTCACAGATAACGGTGTTGTGTTCTCAGGGAACGCGGGAGCAACGAACTGCTCCTTCGAGGGAAACGGCATCGTCTGCATGACCAAGTGGCCATTTGGAGTTCATCTGGCAAGCTCTCTTGTGACGGGCAATGATCTCGTGGCAACGCATGGGATGATAGACGATAGACGCGTCACAGTCGATCATGAGCACCCGATCCGGGACTACATAGGGCTCGGATTCACTACCTGTGAGATTGTTGCCAATGCACGGGTGGCTAATGTCGACCCTGGGCAAGGAACCATCTGCCCAGAGGACTACGTCATCTTCCTGAACTTCAATGGGTGCCTGTTAGCACACAACACAAAAGGTATTCGCATCGGTGGATGCTCGAGTCTGTCCGTTAAGAACTGCACACTTGAGTTCAATCTCGATAGTGTGATAGTTGTCGATGGCTACAACATCAACTTTGACCCCTGGACTCCGTCTGTTTTCCGAAGCAACTTTCGCCACAACAGTGGGCCGGCTATCCAGTCCACATACGGTGATCTGCGTGTAGTAGAATGCACCTTTGTCGACAACACAGCCGCGGTGCGCGGACAAGAAGCACAGAAACTGAGTATCTCAAATACCGTGATCACTAACAACGTTCAGGCGATTGATTGCAGCGGCTTGTACGAACTGGCGATCAGCAATTCCACGATCGCCCACAACCACAGCGACGGCATCCTCCTTGCCGATGGCGCCACCAATCTCAACTTGTCGCACAGCATCGTTGCCGCCAACTCCGGAGCGGGAATACACCTTGTCGAATTCACCGGTACCGTCACAGCGCAATGCAACAACTCGTTCGACAACGCCCTCGGCAACTGGGATCCCTCCCTCGGCGACCTGACCGGCGTCGACGGCAATTTCTCCGCCGATCCGCTGTTCTGTGATCCCGAAAACGGCGATCTCCACATACACAACACCTCCCCCTGCGCCCCTGATAACAACCTCTGTGAAGCCATCATCGGCGCCCTCGGCGTCGGCTGCTATGCCCCCACCGCCGCCCTCTCACTCGACACCGTCTACGCCCTCATGGCATGGGCTATCGAACTGACCACCATCGACGTCACCATCGCTGGACCGGTCGACGGATACGCAGTGGCTGATATCGACATCCCCTCACTGCTCGTCAACAGCTCGCTCAGCCCCCTGGCACACTCTCTCGACCCGGAACACCACAGCCTGACCTTCAGCATCCGCCTGCCCACCTTCGTGTCCGGCTACGGCGTCCAATGGGGAACATCAATGAAAACCTTCGAGGTGTCCGGCCAGTTCACCGACAACCAGCCGTTCAGCCTCATCGGCAGTTTCATCTTCCGCGGGCACCGTGCCGGTGACCTTAATCTCGACGGTGCCGTAAATGTCGCCGACGTGACCCTGCTGACAGCGATTCTCTTTGACAACCATCCGGTCGATGATGGCCTGTGGCCCGACGTCAATGGCGATAACCGCACCAACGTGAGCGACCTGACCCTGCTCGTTGGACACCTGTTCAACGATGAGGCGTTGCCGACCGGCAGCTACTGACCTGCTTCCATGATATTGGGGGGGCGCCAGACCCCCCCAACACCCCCCCCAAAAGTGATTGCCCAACACCCCGGGCGGGCTGTACCTTAACCCCATGCCCACCCCCGTCGACACCACCCAGGCCACCCGCCACCTGCGCAAGACCGACCCCGTCATGAAACGCCTCATCGCCAGTGTCGGCCCGTGCACCCTCGCCCCCTCCAAAACCACCAGCTTCCACGCCCTCTGCCGCGCTATCTGCTTCCAGCAACTCTCCGGCAAAGCCGCCAGCACCATCTTTAACCGTGTCGCCGCTCTCGCCGGCCAGAAGATCCTCACTCCCGCGCGCATCCTCGAGCTGCCTCCGGCCGAACTGCGCGCCGCCGGGCTGTCGACCTCCAAGGTCGGCTTTGTCAAAGACCTCGCCGCCAAAACAGCCGACCGCACCCTGCATTTCCCCTCACTCGTCCGAAAGAGCGACGATGAAATCATCACTCACCTGATCACCGTCAAAGGGATCGGAATCTGGTCAGCCCAGATGTACCTCATGTTCGTGCTCGCCCGACCCGATGTCTTCCCCATCGACGACAACGGCATCCGCCAGGCCCTCAGCCGCTTCTATAATGTGGCCCCCGCCGACATGGCCGCTCAGGCCCCCGCCATCGCCGAAAAATGGCGCCCCTACCGAACCGTCGGCAGTTGGTACCTCTGGGCCGCCCTGAACCAGCAGACACCGGGGTAAACCCAACCAGCGGCATATCTCATTGCACGCAAACAACATAGAACTACCGTGCGCGGCAGGCGTCCCGCCTGCCCGATAACGACATAACACAATACCGACCGAATTCACAACCCACAAATCAATAATATTCACACACATTGCTTAAGTTTCTTGATATTTATCTAAACTTTCTTAATATTACTGCGTACAATTGGCCAAACGAAAGGCTCTGCGACCATGACCACAACCATACACGACTGGAACAAACTCACCCAAATCACCGGCGGCGAATCCATTCTCATCGAACGTATCCGCCTTCAGGCCTCAGGCCTCACCATCAATGGCGCCTTCCGCCTCCCGCCGCTGGCCGAACTGACCTACGAGGACCAGGTCTTCGTGGCCGCCTTTGTCAAATGCCACGGCTCCATCAAACAGATGGAGAAATACTTCGGGATCTCCTACCCGACCGTCAAGAACCGCCTCAACAAAATCGGCGAACAACTCGACTTTGTCGATGTCTCGGTCGACATCTCGACCGACACCTCCGAGCCGGAACCGCCTCGGCCAAAGCGCGCGGACATTCTGGACCAACTCGAAAAGGGAGAGATCACCCCCGATCAGGCCATTGAACTACTCAAAACCAATAAAGGAGAATAGCCATGTCTTCCGAAAAGCGAAGAATCCTGAATCTGCTCGCCCAGGGCAAGATTTCCGCCGATGAGGCCGAGCGCCTCCTTGATGCGGTCAGCGAGCCAGCAACCCCGGACCAGCCCGAACAACCCGGCCGGGCCAACGGCAAGTGCCGCTTCTTCTGCGTGAAAGTCGATCCCAAGGACGGCCACAGCCACGGCCGCCACAAGGGCCAGATCAATATCAAAATCCCGCTGGCCCTGATGAAAGCCGGAATCAAGCTCGGCTCCGTGCTCCCGGGCGGCGCCAAAGATCGGATCGAGGGCCACCTCTCCGACCACGGCCTTGACCTCAAAAAGATGGATATCGACGAGCTGGTGCGGGTCCTGCAGGAAACCGGCATCGACATCGACAACGAACAAGAGTCAGTACGCATCTACTGCTGCTGACAAGGAGCCCCAATGACAGACAAGAGCCAGTGGGAGAAATTCTTCGACGCCCATGCCACGAAGTACGACCGGGAGGTGTTCGCCCAGAACACGGAGGACGAAATCACGTACCTGATCGACGTGCTCGCTCTGCCGGCCGGCGCATCGATCCTTGATATCGGCTGCGGCACCGGACGCCACACAGTCGGACTGGCAAAGGCCGGCTACCGCATGACCGGGGTTGACCTGTCCGCCGGCATGCTCGCCCAGGCACATCAACGCGCCCAAACAGCAGGCGTGGCCGTCGAATTCATCAAGGCCGATGCCTCCCGATGGCGCGCCAGGACCCCCTTCGATGCCGCCATCTGCCTGTGCGAGGGCGCCCTGTGCCTGATGACCGAGCACGATGACCCGTGGGAGCGCGACGAACGACTGCTCGCGAACATCTACGCCTCGCTCAAACCGGGCGGGACGTTGATCATCAATGCCCTCAACGGGTACAAGATCATACGCGAATCGACTCCAGAGGACATTGCCTCAGGCAAGTTCGACCCCGTCACCATGATCGAGCGCGGCGACGCCGTCACCGATACGCCCAACGGTGCCACGCTGACCGGCGGCCTCGAACGATGGTACACACCGCCGGAGTTCGTCCGCATGCTCCGCCATGCCGGATTCGATATCCGCCATGTCTGGGGCGGCACCGCCGGCAACTGGCGACAACAGCCACCCGACCTGAACGAATACGAAATCATGGTAATCGCAAACAGAAAGGATTAGGCGAAGGCTCCGGCCCTGCCGTCACCGAAAGCGACAGCAGCAGCCGACACAAGCTATTCCGTTGCGTTGCCAGTCGCAACCGCATACCTTGCACAAACAACAGCTTGCCTCAAGAAAACCGAGAGGAGAATCACATGGACTGCCACGACTACAAAAAAGGCGACGTTTTCGTATGTCCCGATTGCGGCCTCGAGCTGCAGATAATCACAGAGTGCAAAAACGCCACCAATGAGTCCGAAGACTGCGTCTGCCACGATGAATCCCAGCCGCATGCCTGCACCATCAGTTGCTGCGGCAGAGAATTGCAGCGCAAATAGCAGATTGCAGGGGAATACGCGGATACACCCGGTCTCATTATCCCCTTGCTTTTTGCCCGGCTGTCTCGTTATTTCTTCAGAGCACAGCCGACCTTGACAAAAACAAGACGCAAGGCTGCGGCGGGTTTGCGCGTGATCAATGCTGGTGACAGGTGGCATGAAGACATCATGACTGTCAGCAGATAACAAGAGGATGTTCCGATGAAGTTTAATGATGAACTGCAGGGCAATATAGTCACCTTCGAGGTGTCCGGGAAGATTATGGGCGGCGACGAGACGGCGCTGTTCCACGGCACGATTCACGAATACCTCGACAAGAACAAGAAGAACTTCATAATCGACCTGAGCAAGGTTGACTGGATGAACTCCGTCGGCCTCGGCATGCTGATCTCTGCCCTGACGACTGTCAAGAACGCCGGCGGGCGGCTGGTGCTGGCCAATATCGACAAGATCGAGTCCATCCTGACCATCACCCGGCTGATCACGGTCTTTGAGCACTACGACAACCGCGAAGAAGCCCTCAAGTCGTTCCAGTAAACAAGCCTATTTCATCGCCGCAGTTGTAACCCCGCGCCACCAACAGCGCGGGGTTTCCTTTCCCCCTCCGACCAGAACCGCCCGCTCTCGCAGATGGCACCCGGCTGCCCGTGCCCCGGATGAAACCAATATCCCGGTTGCTCGTAAGAGTTGACCATGCGAGCCATATTCCTGACCATAACCGCCTGCCTGCTGCTGCTCACGACGGCCATAGCTGAACAGCCCGTTCACGCCGAGGCCCAGCCCGGTGAGTTCCGGCCCGTGTTCAAGCCACACCTGACAGTGCAGCGAACCGACCATGCCATCCTCATCGATGGCGATCTGGCCGATCCCGGCTGGAGCTCCGCCGCCCGGGCAACCGGTTTCGTCGAGGTCAGACCCGGCGACAATACCCCGCCGGCAAACCGATCAGAGGCCTGGATCACATATGACGACCACCACCTGTACGTCGCCCTCATCGCCTGGGACGACCCGTCCAGAATCCGTGTCAGCCTCACCGACCGCGACCAGATCTTCGACGATGACTACTTCGGCATCATGTTCGATACCTATGGCGACCTGGCCTGGGGATATGAACTCTTCGTCAACCCGCTCGGCATACAGGGCGACTTCCGAATGACCCGCGGCAACGAGGACATGAGTTTCGATATTGTCTGGAAATCCATGGGGCAGGTCACCGATTCCGGCTACCAGGTCGAGATCGCGATCCCCTTCGCCAGCCTTCGCTTCCCGGACACGCAGAAGCAAACCTGGCGCGTGAACTTCTGGCGCGATGCACGGCGAGATGCACGCTACAAGTATAGCTGGGCGGCTCAGGATCGCGACAACCCCTGCTTCGAGTGCCAATGGGGTACTATCGATGGCATCACGGGCATCTCACCCTCCAGTAACCTGGAGATACTGCCCAACCTCATTACCTCTCACTTCGGCCAGCGCTCCGATATGAGCAACCCCGACAGCCGCTTCGAATTCGCCGACCCCGAGGCCGAGCTGTCGCTGAACCTGAAGTACGGGCTCTCCTCGAACGCCACCGTCGAGATGACCTTCAATCCCGATTTCAGTCAGGTGGAATCAGACGCCGGGCAGATCACCGCCAACACCACCTTTGCCCTCTGGTTCAACGAACGTCGCCCCTTCTTCCAGGAAGGCAGCGAGCTGTATAACACCCGGATCAATGTCGTCTATACGCGCTCTGTCAACGCTCCCGCCATCGCCGCCAAGTTCAGCGGCCGCATGGGCCGCACCAGTATGGCCTACCTGACCGCCTGGGACGAGCAATCGCCGGTGCTCGTGCCACTGCCTGAGCGCAGCCGCGTCTTTGCCGGAGGCAAGAGCCTCGTCAATATCGGCCGCATCAAACAGACTATGGGCGAGTCCTCGCACATCGGGCTGCTGCTGACCGATCGACGCTTCGAGTCCGGGGACGCCGGCGGGAGTGTCGTCAGCGCCGATGCCCTCATTCGCCTGAACCAGAACTACCATCTGATGATGCAGACCGTCGTCAGCCACACCCGGGAACTCAACGATACCAGCATCTCCTCCGGCGCCAACGACCTGCGCTTCGATCGCGGCCGCCGCACAGCCGCCTTCGATGGCGAGAGCTACTGGGGCCACGCCACCTATGTGTCCCTCGGGCGCGGTGGACGCTACTGGAACTTCGATATCGACTATACCGAACTGTCCGCCACCTTCCGCGCCGACAACGGGTTCATCATGCGCAACGATCAGCGTGTTGCCGAAGCCTCGACAGGACTAACATTCCGCCCCAACCAGAAGGCTCTGCTCACCTGGGAACCCTCGGTACGGATCGGCAGAATCTGGGAACACGACGGCCGGTTTCGCGATGAATGGCTCGTGCCGGCCATCTGGCTGGAACTCGCACGGCAGACAAGCATCTTCGCCAACTATCTTACCAGCGAGGAAAACTTCAGCGGACGACTCATCAAGGGCATCAGCCGCTTCCACTTCGAAACCAACACCGCCTTCTCCGAGACAATTAGAGGCGGCTTTTTCTACGGCGAAGGCAGAACCCTCTACCGCGATTTCAACAACCCCAGACTCGGCTACACTCACGACTTCGGATGCTGGCTGACCGTCAAACCGTGGAAACGCCTGCTGATTCAACCCAATTTCCGACTGGCCAGAATGGACGAACGCGACTCCGGGGAAGAGATCTACAACGCCTTCATCCTTCGCACGCGCCTCAACTACCAGTTCACCCGCAACCTCTTCGTGCGACTGATCATCCAGTACGACGATTTCGGCAAGAACTTCTCGGTGGAACCGCTGCTGACCTATCGCATCAACCCCTTCTCCCACTTCTATGTCGGGTCAACCCAGAACTATCATGCCGACTGGACAGACGACCAGATCCCCACCACCCGCCAGTCGCAACACTATTTCGCCAAATTCCAGTACCTGTTCCGCATCTGAGCGCTTACCCCACCGCAAGCCACGCCGGCCACAATCGCCCCCCTTTGTCAGAATTCTGTTAGCACGACATTTTCCATTGACTAAGCGGAACCATATCCGTTATTTCGTCATTCTACGAAATATCGAAATCAAAGAACATGTCTGCCGAAACCGCCCGGCACAGGAGGAGGAATGAGACCTATGGCAAATGCGCAGCTCGCGTCCTATGTTACCGAAAGCATCGGCATCTTCGACACCATCCCTGCCGCTCGCAAAGAACGCCTGACACAGATCGCTCAGTATGTGGCGCAGTGCCACCGGCAGGGACAGCCCGCCAAACTGACTTTCATATGTACCCACAATTCGCGCCGCAGTCACATGTCGCAGATCTGGGCACAGACGGCCGCGCTGTGGTATGGCGTACCACAGGTCCGGACGTATTCAGGCGGAACCGAAGCAACAGCATTCAATCCGCAAGCGGTCAAGACGCTGGCGCAGGCCGGCTTCGAAATCGAACAGATTACGGAGTCAGACAACCCTGTCTACCGCATCATAATCGCCGACGAGATACCCCCGCTGGAGGCCTTCTCCAAAGTATACAACCAGTCGCCCAACCCGACCGAGGGCTACTGCGCCGTGATGACCTGCTCCGAGGCCGACGAGGCCTGTCCGGTGGTGTTCGGGGCGGCCAAACGGGTTTCGATCCCCTACAAGGACCCGAAAGAGTACGACGGCACCGAGAGGGAAACCGAGGCATACGCCGAACGATGTCGACAGATCAGCAGCGAGATGCTCTACGCGTTCTCGCTTCTGGCACAGCCGAAAGCAAGTGAGTAGAACATGGCCTCAGAAACGAGAATACGCAATGAGCTTGGACGCGGCCGCCCCCGGTTTGACGACAGCGTGCGCGTCTTCAGCGCCCTTGGCGACAGCAACCGCCTGCGGATCGTATTGGCGCTGCGCCAGGGTGACTTGTGCGTCTGCCAGATCGTATCATTGCTCGAACTGGCCAATTCGACCGTCTCGCGTCACCTGCAGATTCTGCGCGAAACGGGCGTGATCGAATCATACAAGCAGGGACGGTGGGTGTATTACCGGATCGCGAGCGATCCTGAGGGCCGGATGCTGGTGCGGGCGTTGTTGCCCATGCTCAGCCTGGCCGAGGCAAGCGCCCGGGTCGCCGAGGATGAACGCCGACTGAAGCGAATCCGACGAATCGACCCGGAACAGCTGTGCCACACGCAACTGGATGACGTGAATTAGCAATGCGACAGAATATTGCCGTCATTCCGCAAGAGGCAACCTCAAAGCGGCTGAGTTTTCTGGATCGCTATCTGACCATCTGGATATTCACGGCTATGGCGATCGGCGTGGGTATCGGGCACTTCTACCCGGGGATTGCCGGATTCTGGGATACGTTCTCGGTTGGCACCACCAATATGGCCATTGCGATCGGTCTTATTCTAATGATGTACCCACCTCTGGCCAAGGTGCGCTATGAGGAAATGGGGAGGGTCTTTCGAGACTTCAAAATACTGGGCCTGAGCCTGATACAGAACTGGACCATTGGCCCGGTGCTGATGTTCGTGCTGGCGATTGCCTTTCTGCACGACTACCCCGAATACATGGTGGGACTGATCATGATCGGCCTGGCCCGATGTATCGCCATGGTGATCGTCTGGAACGACCTGGCCGATGGCGACCCCGAGTACGCGGCAGGATTGGTAGCTTTCAACTCCGTGTTTCAGGTAGTCTTCTACTCTGTCTTCGCCTGGATATTCGTGACCAAACTACCGCCGCTGTTCGGGCTTGAAGGTACGGTGGTGAACATCACGATTAAAGAAATTGCCGAGAGCGTCTTCATATACCTTGGTATACCCTTCATAGCAGGCATCCTCACGCGGCTCGTGCTGATCCGGGCAAAGGGCAAGCAGTGGTATCACCGGGAATTCATACCGCGCATCAGTCCTATTACCCTGATCGCACTGCTGTTCACGATCCTGGTGATGTTCTCACTCAAGGGGGAACTGATCGTGAAAATCCCTCTGGATGTCGTCAGGATCGCAATACCGTTGCTGATCTACTTCGTGGTCATGTTCCTGGTGAGCTTCTTTCTCAGCCGCAAGGCCGGCGCAGACTACTCCCGCTCGGCAACCCTGAGCTTCACGGCCGCCTCCAACAACTTCGAGCTGGCCATTGCCGTTGCTGTAGGCGTGTTCGGCATTAACAGCGGTGTCGCCTTTGCTGCGGTCATCGGACCATTGGTCGAGGTGCCGGTGCTGATCGGGCTGGTGAACGTCTCCCTGTGGCTGCGACGGAAGTACTTCGCCAACGAGACTGTCCCGATCACCTGACAATAGCTCCAGCGAAACATCTCCCATAGACAATGATTCCGACAGCCCCCCGGAGCAGCTCCCGGAGGGCTGTCGCGCTTCTGCACCCACAACGATTCTGTGCGATGCAACCTGTCTCTATCATCTGCCGTAGATGGATACAACAGACCATGATAACACGGGGCCGAACTGCCGGAGGTAGTATGAGAGTAACTGCATTGATGCTGATTGTTGTGGTGGGCATAGCGGCCATGATGCCGACCGAACTGGCTTGCGAAACGCCCCCCGATACCACCACAACCACCAGCGACACCGAGCGACTGCAGCAGGCACAGCAGCAGTTGCACAAGGGTAATACGCGCACGGCCTGGCGCCACATTGACACTGTGCTGCAGAACAACCCGCTCCACCCCGAGGCGCTCTATCTGAAGGGAGAGGCATCGCTGGTGTATGGGAGTCGTTCCCTGATCGGTACTATTGATACCCTGCGCAGCCTTGGGGAGAACCAGTCAGCCGACATCCTCTGTCTGAAACTGCTGCACTTTCTCGGCGATGGCGCGTTTGCTTCCGAGCTTGAACGCTGCGAGGCCCTCTACCCCGAGTCCCCTGAGGTTCGCTATACACGATGGCTGTATGAGCTGGAGCACCGCCTGTCCGGGCCTCCCAAGGCCGATGAGCTGGCGGCGTGGTCAGAGTCGATTACTCTCGGCTTCGCACCCTATACCGCCGCCTTCTGCCAGGCCGCGAACCGCTCCTTCTCGGAAGGGCTGCAATACCTCCAGCTGCTTCACGATCATGTTGACTACCGCTGGGGTTCCTATGACAGCGTGTTCACAGCCAAGAGCCGCCTGGCCACCAACGTACACGTGAGCGGAACGATCGAGGTGGAGTATGCCGACTGCGGCTCACAGATGGGCCTCTACCTGGTCGACGCCAACGGTCGCAAACTCAAGCTGTCGCTGGATTCTGGTACAGCCGGCAAGGGATGCACCGTACACCATGATTCGGTTGGGAACATGCTCCCGGGGGATACCGTCATGTGGCTCAAGGGTGGCATCCAGTACAACTACATGGACAAGCCGGCCGATGTGGTCATCAAGGCCGTTGATTTCATGGAACCAGCCATCACGGCCTTTCCGGTGCAGTACTTTCAGGGGGGATTCAGTCTGGCCGATGGCTGCATATCGCCCTTTGCCCTGCCGGGCGTGGCGATCACCATCGACCCGGTCAACGAGCGCGTCTTCCTGCATGATGCCGATGGCCTGGCGGCCTACCGCGACACCCTGCCAAGGGAACGCAGCGCCATTCTCCCGCTGGTCGTCCGCAACGGCTGGCCGTTCATGCCGACACTCATCAACGGCCGCGAGGTACTCATGATGATCGAAAGCGGCTCACGCGACGTGAACCTGAACGAACTGGCGGCCGAGCATCTGGGAGTCAAGGCCTACGATAGTGCCCTCATCTGGCGGGGTGAACGATACCCGACGAAGATGTTCGATGCCGTGATGACAGTGGGACCGTTCGAGTACGAAATCAACGGCGGTCTCGTCACCGACTGGGTGGTCGGGAACAACAGCTACGGAGGAGCCTCGGCAGGGGATATCGGCCCGGACTTCCTGCGCCACTTCGCCTTCACCTTCGATCCCTTCCGCTATGAGCTAATCCTGGTCAAACCGGCGAAACCGGCTCTCACTGGGCGAGTCGACGGATAACAGCAGACACACAGCCCGCATGTCGCAAAGAACAGCCCCGGGCAGAGTTACCTGATCGGGGCTGTCAGCTTCAATACGCTGTGGCGGGCGTGCTACTTCTCCAGATGCTGCAAACTGCTCCCGTCAAACGTGTTCGGGATGCCGCTCATAACCGGTCCCTCCGGGACAGTGAACCCGAACGTATAGCTGCCTCCAAAACGGATACCGGCCTCGCCACCGCCGATCAGGTTCACCGACTCACCATACACGGTGATATACACACAGACCGTCCCAATGTCGTTGCCCGGAGGCACGGATCCGTCGTCAAGACACGTAATCGTCACGCTGTGTCCCCCCGGCGACAACTCGACATTAAAGGTATTCGCCGCACCCTTTGGGGTAACACCAATATCGGCGCCGTTCAAAGCAACAAGGAAGATATCATCAGCGGCCGCCCCGCAATCGACGACCGTAATCTGGACGTTCTTGTCGCAGCAGCCGGCATCACACTCATCGATTTCCCCATCACCATCGTTGTCGATACCATCGCCGCATATCTCCACTCCGCCGCCACCCTCGGCGCCGACTTCCACATCATCGGGGTCGGCATCACCCTGGGCAATGACACCGCTTTCAACCTGCGACTCATCTTCATCGCAGTGCCACGAGCCGTAATCGGCCTGCATCTCGGCATAACGCCCCTGCAGCATGCCTTCCTGCTGCACAACACGTGCGAATTCTCCCTCAACACTCATGAACTGCCGGGCGGTCGGATCAGAACCCTGGGCCGCCACGACCTGAGCGTACAGATCAGGCAGCGCCCACAAACCAATCTCGTACATGTCAAGCTGTGTCGAGGCGGCGCTCAGGGCATAGGCCACATCAGGCTGGTTGCATGACAGCTCCCTCAACTCGCGCAGACGCTGGTTGAAGTAGTCCGCGTATGTGGCAAACTCACGCGCGATGCCATCAAGATTGGCAACGGCCATGTTGAACTCAGCCATAACGCCGGCAAGGTCGGCGTCGCTGTCGGCCAGATCGTCTTCAAGCTCGCTGATCAAATCATCAATCTCGTCCTCAGGGACAGTCTCGACAGCCACCTGGATCGTCACCCCACCCACCTGATGCGAACCGGCTGTTACACTCGCCGTACCGGACCGGCTGGAGCCATCATAGACGGTCACCGATGCCGTGACAGTGACCGCCTGCCCCAACTCAACCTCAACCGGCGGCAAAGTAAAACCGCCGGACGCATCGGTCACCGTACTGGCGCCATCAGCAGCCACAGCGGCCCCGCCGATCGGCTTACCATCGGCACCGATGACGCGCCCGGAAATCGTGACCTGTGACAACTGGGCCAGCGGCAGCGTGATGATCACACCACCAATCGAGGTCTGCGTACCATCAAACAACACCGGCACCGGACCGCCGGAGAAACTGTTGGTGCCGTCGGTGGAAGATGCACTGACATTGACTGTCTGCCCGGATGCAAGAGCAACCGGCGGCAGGGCGAAGGTGCCCCCGCCGGCGGTGGTCGTGGACACACCCTGGTCGGTTGTGACCTGTGCTCCTTCGACACCGATGCCGTTGGCGTCATAAACATGACCGCTGATGGTCACCTCTTTGCCCTCTTCGACCGGAATGACCAGAACTACAGCCGCCGTCGGCTGGCCGGCATAGGTAACGGTCACCGGATCGGAGGCGACGACGTTCCCATCGGGCAGCGTCAGCGTCGCGCTTACGGTTA
Source organism: uncultured Ignavibacteriales bacterium (assembly GCA_964627305.1). Lineage (GTDB taxonomy): Bacteria > Zixibacteria > MSB-5A5 > GN15 > FEB-12 > WJKG01. The sequence continues at coordinate 266,665 of CAZVHP010000004.1, forward strand.
CGGTGAAGGGTGACTCCTCGGAATGGTCTTTCACCGACAGCGGACCCAGCGAGGCGATACCGTTGGCACCGGTAGTAACCGAATTGGTGCCATCGGTGACCACAGCACCCTGAAGGTTCCCCTGATGGGCATCAACCACCGTGGCGGCGATAGTCAGTTCGTGCGTCTCCGTCTCCTCGGCAAGATCAAGCAGGATATCAACCCCCGACTTCGCCGATCCGATGACCACAGCCGTAGCGCTGCCACTTGTCTGATCAACCGATGCCGTCACGGTTACTGTGGTATTCTCCTTGGCCTGAACAGACAGCGTATAGCCGCCATCGGCGCCGGACACACCCGACGCCCCCTGAGCGCCTTCGGTGGTTTCGGCGATCACCGCTGCTCCCGCCACCGGTTCCACCGGTGTCTTGCTCTTGTTGTAGACAGCCCCCGAAATGGTAAACAGCCCGCTCGTCGAGCTGAGCGTGAAGTTCATGCCCAGCACCACCTTGGTGGGCATTGCGCCGTCGGTGCGATAGGTCTGATAGTCATCGGCCGAGACCTCGATGAGCACACGCGCACCCGGCTGTCCCTCCATGAGCAACTGGTACTGCCCGCTGCTGTTGGTAGTGGTGCTGAACGGGCGACCAGCAAGCGTAATCGAAACCTGCGCCCCCTGTACTGCCTGCCGTTGACCATCCTTGTCGCCGTAAACAGTACCCTCGGCATAGACGTATCTCTCGTACTGCTCGATGATCCCCTCAATGGTCGTATGGTGGCTCTCGTCGATGATATAGTTGGCGACGAATGTCTCCTCATCGAGCTTGCCATAGAAGGCGACCTCACCCTCCAGCGCCAGCGCCTCGACAATCAACCACCCGTTGTCAGATCGTGTATGCAAGCCGTTGATCAACGAGTAGTAACGTCGTGCCCGCTGCTCCACTTCGGCACTGAGCGAGCGAGCGCGGTTGGCCAGCCAGTCCGGATCCAGCGCTCGGGGTTGCAGCAACAGGCTGTGCCACAGGTAGACCTTGTCGGTATTGCCGATCGGAGCGAAATAACCCCGGCATCCGACAGCCGAAAACAGAAAGTAATTCTCCTGTCCCTCATAGGCCAACCCTCGCAGGCGCGGGAACTTCGCCGTCGGGAAGTAAGTCAAACAGTCCTCGCCGCTGTAACCGCTGCTGGAGGCCGCCTGTTCGAAAGCCCCCATCGCATCCGTATTCGTGCCGAAATGGGTGCACAGCGACCCCTGGCGGAACTCCTGCATCTTCTTGGTGAGACGATCCAATGCTCCGACAAAAGCCTCCGTTGCCTGAGCGTAGGCGTTCAACCACGGGCCCAGAATCTGCCCGACCAGGGGCACCGTCTCCATCTTCTTGGCGCCGTCAGTAAGGATATTCCCAATGAGCTTCAGACCGTAGGTGGGATTGTCCTTGGCATGCGCCGGGTCGAACTTCTTGGCAAACTGGTAGGCGTTCTCCATTTCCCCGGCGATCTTATCAGCAGCCTTGAGTTTCTCTGTCACCCCGGTGAGTTTGGTCTTGATCCCGCCAGCATCGAGTTGGTTGAACTGATCACGGACCTTCCGCAGCATGTCTTTGGCCTGCTGCTCGGTAGCGTCCTCAAGATCGAAGACTCGTTTGACCAGGCGAATCGACTTCTCCATGTCCTGACTGAAGACGATATCCTCGTACTCCTGATACTTCTTGACAAAACCTTCGAATTCCGAAGCGCCTTCCTGCATGGTCTTGCGGAAAGCCTCCCACTGCTCCTCGGTCTGCTTGAGCGCCTCCTGATACTCCTTGTCCTCGAAACAATCGGCCCGTGATGAGGCGGACATGATCAGTAGTGAGGCCAGGGTCAGCATGCTGACCACAAGCAGCAACTGTGACCATCGCTTGGTATCTGACATCGGTTTATCTCCGCTGAGTTGGTTGCTACTGTTGAACATTGAACAGGTACCGAACCTGAAGCCTCACCCCCGTCTTGTCCAGGTCGGAGAAGGAGTCGATATCGGCTCTGGTCCGATGGTAATCGGCGACGAAGTCCGTCATAACGCGGTTGCTCACCGGGTAGGTAGCCTGAAGGAAGAAGTTCAACACGCCGGTTGATCGTCCCGGGTCGGCGTTATACAACACTGTGTGGACGTAACTGATCTCCCCCCGCAGCCGCATACCGGCCGGGCTTGCCCCGGCGAGCGCAAGCTTGCCGCCAAATCGCAACGTGTTCTGCGGATTCCGCAGGACATAGTCAATATCGTTGATCTCGCCAAAGGCATCATCACGCTCGGGGTCAATAAACATGCGAGCCGCAAGAATCGGTCCGAGCGAAAACTCCCGCAATGTCCCGCTGCCGGCCCTGCTCCATCCGAAGCTCCAGTAGAAATCAACGGTGTGCGGGGGATGCACGTTGGCGAACCGCAGGGGATCATCCTTGTCTGAAGCCTCTGTGTAGTAACGTCCCGCAATCGTGAACTGGCTGTAGCGACCGCTGCCGTTAGGACGGGTGTGACGCTGCCAGCGAAGTTGCACGAAATCGTAATTGCCGCTGTCGGGGTACAGCCGGTAGACAATACTGAAAGTCTTCATACGATACCCCCGGAGCGCCGACTGCGAATGACTGACGAACTTCAGGTCATAGAAATCGCTGTTGTCCATGTTCGGGTAGGAGTAGCGGGCAATCTCCGGTCCCCAGTACGTCCTCACCCCGGCGCCACGGTTCTGACGATACAGATGCGCCTTCATGCGCCTGGTCTCCTGCGGCGACTTCTCCACCTCCGGATAAGAGAGAGATTGATAGCTGCCACCAAGCTCGATGCCGTTCGGCGATGTCTCCCAGGTGAACTGGGGATGGAAATCGGTAACATCGAGCGCATCGATCTTGTCATAGTCCTTCTTCTGGTAGTTCAGTCGGAATTTCAGATTGCCAAGGCCGCGCAACATGGTACCGTCGACCGTCATCCCTGTCGTCTTGAAATCGGCGATATCGAACTCATCGTAGCTTCGCGAAGTCCTGTGAATTCGCCCGTTAAGACGCCAAATATCGGTTTGGTAGCGGGCGTTGGCAAAGAGCTGGAAGTCAGCAAAATCCAGCGTATCGGCATCGCTCTCGCTGTAACCGCTGCGTCTGAACCCGAAAGTGCCCGTAAAGGCGGTGTTCGGCTTGAAATCGACCGAGGACCCAAAACCGGTCAGTGTGATTTCACGGCGCTCGACGGTGGACTGCCGGTTCAGATTCGCCGTGATACCCACCTTGGGACTGGGGTTGGCGCGCGCGGTGACATCAAACCCAAACTCCGTCTGCGAGGCATCAATCACGGGATTGGCATTGGGCCGCTTGTGCTTGGCTTGTCCGAGCGTGCCGGTCAATTCACCTCGCAACTGAAGTGCATTCAGTGGCTTCTGCTCAGTGCCAGGCGCTGTGGCCACCGGACGGCCGTAGCGGGCAACAGCCTCGCTGTGCCCCTTCTCCACGACCCGCCGGTACTTGTCGAGATCTTCAAGGATTCGAGACGCCCGCCTTCTGGCCGGGTCGATCCACTCGCCTTCGGATTGCTCCAGGTCGCGTTTCAGCTCGGCTGCCGAACGGCTAAGTTGCAGGTGGTGGCGGTCAAATGACTCCCGAAGCAGCTCGATCGCCCCAAGCTGATCATACACCGAAACCGGCAACGAAGAGGCGGGCGGTGGTGCCCCTCCGTACTGGTTCTCAAGGCCCTTGATCTGGCGCAGCAATGAAAGAGTCAGACTTCGCAAACGCTCCATCGACTGGTCGATTTGCTCAAGTCGATCCGACGCCTTCTGTTCGTCGATAGGACCGGCGTGAACACATACCCCCATAGCCAAAAACACCATCGTTAGAACGACGGTGCAGTACCGAGGGCATCTTCTGGCAAATTGAATGGATGACATCATGGCAAGTATACACCTTCTGCAATGCGGTCGGAGAGTGCTGGTTGCCTTACGTACCCTGCGTACGTGCTTTGTGAGCAAGATGAAACATTTTACAGTATTTATCAAGCGGAATGTTGTCCCGAGATGGCAGGGATTTGCCGCGTGCCTGCGAGTAGAATGTCCCCCGCCCACGCAAACAAGGCGTCGACACCGCCGGAAGCCCTCACGGCCTCAGATCACCAATGGTCAAGGGGGTTGGTCAAAAGGACTGATCACACGCGCCTCACAACCGCTCTGCCGGCTAACCCCGTTTTATCTTGCAATAGCCGGGTGTTCCGCCTACATTGAAAGGCTATGTGAGGAGCTTACTTATGAAGTTTGACACGCTCAAAGACAACTTTGCCCTGCCCAAAGCTGAAGAACAAATCCTCAAGTTCTGGCAGGATGAAAAGGTATTCGCCAAAGCTCGTCAGATGGCTGCCCGGCGACCGTTCTTCGTCTTCTACGAAGGCCCCCCCACCGCCAACGGTCGTCCCGGCATTCACCATGTTATCTCGCGTACTATCAAGGATTTGATCTGCCGTTACAAGACCATGAAGGGGTACCGGGTCGACCGCAAAGCAGGTTGGGACACCCACGGTCTCCCCGTGGAAATCGAAGCCGAAAAACAACTCGGCCTCGAAAGCAAACCCGACATTCTCAAGTATGGTGTGGCCCGATTCAACGAGCAATGCCGCGAGTCGGTCTTCAAATACCTCGGCGACTGGAACAGGATCACCGACCGGATCGGCTACTGGCTCGATCTGGACAACGCCTACATCACGCTCACCAACGAGTACATCGAAACCGTCTGGTGGATCCTCAAGAACTTCTTCGACCGCGGGCTGATCTACCGCGGCTACAAGACCGTACCCTTCTGCCCACGATGCGAGACAGGACTGTCCTCGCACGAGGTCGCCCAGGGGTACGCGCTCGTTAAAGACCCCTCGATCTACGTAAAGGTCAGGGCGGCCGATGGCGATTTCTCCTACCTCGTTTGGACGACCACCCCCTGGACTCTTCCGTCCAACGCCGCGCTGTGCATGAAACCGGATGCGGTCTATGTCATGGTCGAGCACGAAGGCGAAAAGCTCGTGCTGGCCGAAGCCCTGTTGGGGCAGGTATTCGACGAGACCCCAAAGGTAGTCCAAACCTTCAAAGGTAAGGACTTCCTCAAACGCAAGTACATACCCCTGTTCGACTTCTATGCCCGCGATCATGATCAGGGTGCCTTCTTCGTCATCAATGCCGACTTCGTGACAATGGACGACGGCACCGGCATCGTACATATCGCCCCCGGATTCGGAGCCGATGACTACGAGGTCGGCCAGCAATACGGCCTGCCCGTCCTTCAGGCCATCGAGCCCAATGGCATCTTCACCGAGGTAGCCGGCAAATACGCCGGCAAATGGATTAAGGACGCCGATCCGATCATCATCGAGGACCTCAAGGCCGCCGGCAAACTGCTCAAAAAGGCCCGGTATGAACACAACTACCCCTTCTGCTGGCGATGCTCCTCTCCGTTGATCTACATCACGCGACAGTCATGGTACCTCAAGACCACGCAGTTCAAAGAGCAGTTGCTCAGGAACAACGATGCCATCAACTGGCACCCCGATGACATCCGCACCGGCCGCATGGCCAACTGGCTGGAAAACAATGTCGACTGGTCCCTCTCGCGTGAACGCTTCTGGGGAACCCCCCTGCCGTTCTGGGTGTGCGAGAAGTGCGACGCCGTGCGGGCGGTCGGGTCGATCGAACAGCTCCAGGCCGACGGCATCGACGTCCCCAACGACATCGACCTGCACAAACCGATGATGGACGAACTGCAGCTCCGTTGTGAGTGCGGCGGCACCATGAAAAGAGTCCCCGAGGTGCTCGATGTCTGGTTCGACTCCGGCGCCATGCCCTACGCCCAGTGGCACTACCCCTTCGAAAACACGAAGGAGTTCGAGCAGCAGTACCCGGCCGATTTTATCAGCGAGGCCGTCGACCAGACCCGCGGCTGGTTCTACAGCCTGCTGGCCATCAGCACCCTCCTGTTCGACAAGCCACCGTTTAAGAATGTGATCGTGCTGGAGATGATCCAGGACGACAAGGGCAAGAAAATGTCCAAAAGCAAAGGGAACGTCGTTGATCCGTTCACGACGGTGGACACCTACGGCGCCGACCCCACCCGCTGGTATCTTGTCTCCACCTCGAACCCCTGGCTCCCCACCCGGTTTGATCTCAAGGGCCTGGAAGAGGTCGTCCGCAAGTATTTCGACACCCTGCGCAATACGTACTCATTCTTCGCCCTGTACGCCAACATCGACGACGTACTCGCCCGTGCCGATGCCGACAACCAGACCGTGAGCGCATGGCTGGCCGACCGTGCCGGGGAGCCGACAACCTTCGATCGCTGGATCATCTCCCGGTACCACAGCCTGACAGAGAGGGTCACCGCTGCCTTCGACGGCTATGACATCACTCGCGCCGTGCGCCTTATGCAGGATTTCGTGATTGAGGAACTCTCCAACTGGTACGTACGCAATAATCGCCGGCGGTTCTGGGCCGACGGCGACCATCCGGACAAGATGCGCGCCTACGCAACCCTCTACGAAGTACTCCTCGGGATATCCCGGATGATGGCGCCGGTCGCACCCTTCACCTCGGAACTGCTCTGGCAGCAACTGACCGGTGAGCGCCGGACAAGTCGCAACCTGCCTCTGTCTGTCCACCTGAGCGACTTCCCGACCGCCGACCAGAACCTGATCGATTCGGACCTCGAACAGACAATGGGACTGGTCGAAAAGGCCGTCTCGCTGGGACGGGCGGCGCGCTCCCGGAAGAATCTGAAAGTGCGCCAGCCGCTGTCAAAACTGATGATCAGCGTGCCACAAAATAGCTTCATGGACCGCATCGAACCATACCTGCCGATCATCAAGGCTGAGCTTAATGTCAAGCAGATCGAGGCCGCCGACAATCTTGACACCTACATCAGCTACTCGGCAAAACTCAACTTCCAGGTGGCCGGCCGCAAACTAGGCGCGCTGGTCAAACAGGTTGCCGCCGAGTTGCAGGCTATGTCATCGGAGCGGGTGGCCGAGTTCGTCCGCAACGGCGAAATGGCAGTGCAGGCCGATGGCACCAGCGTGACCCTCGCGCGCGAGGATGTCGAGGTGATTCGCGACGACCGCGAGGGTTTTGCGGTCGAAACCGAGGGCAACCTGACAGTGGCCCTCGTGACGGAACTAACCGAGGAACTGGTGCGCGAGGGTATCGCCCGCGAGCTGATCAACAAGATTCAGAACATGCGCAAGGGCAACGGCTACGAAGTGACCGACAGGATTCAGGTGTACTACCAGACGCCGGACCCTACAGCACGCCAGGCCGCCCAGGCCTTCCGCGAGCACATCTGCGCCGAGACACTGGCCGATGAACTCGTTGAGGCCCAGGACGTTGATAGCAAAGAAGGCAGCAAGCAGTGGAGCCTGAACGGTATCCCGGCGACGCTTCTGGTCGAGCGTGTCGGCAAATGATCATCGGGATCTGCTGCGATTGACCGCATAGTGTATGACGCCGCAAAGTGACGATGACCGATTGCACCTCGAAATGATCCGAGTGAACCGCCCGTGTCCGGGATCACCGCCTGATCCGGGGACGAAACTGTAGCCGGGAGCGGCTCTGAGGACTGCTCCCGATAACGAAGGAGATCGTCATGCGCAAAGCCGATCTCGAAAAGTACAAGAAGCTCCTGATGGAGAAGCGGTACGAAATGCTCAAACAGATGGGGCTGATCAAAGAGGCGCATTCGAAAGGCGACAACAAGGATACCTCCGGAGATCTGTCGTCGTACTCCTACCACATGGCCGACCAGGGCACCGACAACATGGAACGGGAACTCGCCTTCATGTACGCCTCCAAGTCCGGGCGACTCGTCTATCACATCGATGAAGCCTTGCGTCGCATCGAAAATGGCACCTACGGCAAGTGCCATACCTGCGGCAAACCGATCAGCGCCGCTCGCCTGACGGCCGTCCCCCATGCCCGGTTCTGCATCGAATGCAAATCTGCCGAAGAGGAACGCAAAACTGGCAAACGCTGATCGTCACAACCTCCTGTGGTGTTCTATCGTCATCCTGGCGACCCTGCTGGCCGACCAGGCAACGAAACTATGGGCTGTCAACAACTTGCAGCGAGGACAGTCACAGCCGGTGCTGGGCGACTTCCTGCAGTTCACCCTCATCTTCAACGAGGGCGGCGCCATGGGGACCAATTTCGGATCACCGGTCTACTACCTCGTCGCCTCCTCCATCGTCCTGGTCTTCCTGCTCTGGTATCTCTGGTCACATCGGAACAACCTGGCGGTGGCTATACCTCTGTCCCTGATCGCCGGCGGGGCGGCAGGCAATATCATCGACCGCATTCGCTATGGCGAGGTGATCGACTTCATCGACATGGACTTCTTCGACATCACCATCGGAAGCTTCCACCTTGAGCGCTGGTGGGCCTTCAATATCGCCGATATGGCCATCAGCGTCTCGATCGTCTACCTCGTGTTCATCGGCCTGTTCGGACACATCGGCCACCACGAACACCACGAACACGACAACCACGACAACCACACACCCGAGGACCCGTCCGAGCACCCCGACAATCATCGCACCGACTGAACGTTTTACACACCGCCACCATCCTTCCTGCAAACCAGTTACCTCCGATCTGACCTCGCCCCGGCCGCATCACGCGGCTGTCAAAATCGCACCCGACTCTGAGGACATTTCCACGCTTTCCCTTTATTGAGCACAGAAATGTTGTATATTCCAAATCCCCCGACTCTGAGCGTGCTCAGGCTGAAAAATCAGCCGGTCAGGCGCCAGGAAGAAAGGGCGAAGAAAAAACACATGGTCAACCGGCTCCGCGCGGGCCATCGATAACGAGGCAGGCTATGGTTTCCAGAGAGGCAGTGCTCACGGCTTTGGCGAAAGTTGAGGACCCGGAGCTGAAGCGTACATTCGCAGAGCTGGATATGATCGGCGAAGTGACAGTCGACGGCGGCCACGTCCGCGTCACGCTAATGCTGACCGTCCCCGGATGTCCCCTCAAAGAGAGAATCACCGACGATCTGACCAAAGCAGCCCAGACGGTCGCGGGTGTAAAGACCGTCGATGTACAGTTCTCCGTGATGAGCGCCGAGCAGCGTGAACGACTCAAAGCAAAGCTGGGGCATACCGCGCAACTGCCCGAACCGGGACGCAGCCCGCGTGACTACGCTCGACGAGTGGTCTGTATCGCCAGCGGCAAGGGTGGGGTCGGCAAGTCCACCGTGACAGCCAACTTGGGCTGCGCTCTGGCCCGCCGGGGGAACCGTGTCGGCCTGCTCGATGCCGACGTATACGGATTCTCCATTCCGCACATGGTCGGTGTGTCGGGCCGACCTATGGCCCAGGGAGATCAACTGCTTCCTTTGCCCCGCGGCGAAAATATGCAGGTGATGTCAATGGGCTTCTTCGTCGATGAAAACGAACCTGTCATATGGCGCGGACCTCTGCTGCACAAAGCCATCAACCAGTTTCTCACCGACGTCAAGTGGGAGAACCTCGACTTCCTGCTGATCGACCTGCCACCGGGAACCGGCGACGTGACCATCACCATCGCCCAGGCCGTCCCCTCCGCCGAACTGATCGTGGTCACCACCCCACAGGTGACGGCCACCAGCGTGGCTGGCCGCGTCGCCCGCATGAGCGAACGCACCGACCTGACCGTCATCGGCGTCATCGAAAACATGGCCTACTACGAGGTGGATGGAAAGCGAGATTACATCTTCGGGAAGGAAGGCGGTAAGCATCTGGCAGAACGACTTCAGGTTCCGCTGCTCGGACAAATCCCCCTGGCTACCCTCATCCGCGAAGGAAGCGACACCGGACAGCCGGCAGCATTGAGCGACGATGCTTCTTTAAGCCGGCTCTTCGATACCCTTGCAACCGATGTGGAGAAGCTGGGTGGGCGATAACTGACTGTGAGCTTTGCCGTTTCAGACTTCGAGAATATGATGCCACGCCCGACGCACCCCTCCATCCACAGAGGGCATCACCGGCGCATCCATGTAATGGCCTACCGGATAAGCAGTTCAGCCATTGTTGGATTTTTGTGAAGAGGGATTGTTGACCATCACCCTCGGAATGGGTATCAAGACGCGTGAAAGCGCTGAAGAATGGGATTGTTGACAAGTTGTGGGCGACGTACACACCCCAGTGTGGAACCGCTTGCCCACCCAACGCTTTAACCCAAGGCATCTAATCCGGGATTGTGGATAAGTGGGTGGAAAAGTCTCTGCTGCATTGTGCGAAATCACCGTTAAGCGCTCCAGGTTGCTTGGGTTAGTTTTTCTCACAGGATGTGGATATCATCAGAGGAGGGATCGTGATTTCACACGAGCGGTTTGCTAATTCAAACCAATGGCGCGACTGCCTCGAGTACATCTCGCGCCGCATGAAGGAGCAATCCTTCAATACCTGGCTGAAACCAACCAAGGGGGAGCCAGACGGTAACGGGTCTTTTAAGATAACCGTTCCCAATCAGTTCGTGGCCGACTGGATCAACGGACACTTCCGTGAACTGATAGATGAGGCCTTCGTAGAGGTGCTGGGCAACAAGTACGAAGTTGTCTTCGTCATCACCGGACCCCATGAGACACAGGAGCAAACAGCCTTGGAGCTCTTCTCCGCACACCATCTTCGCGGTGATGGTCCGGCACCAGCGGCCCGACCTGCGAACGATCACAACCTGAACGAGCGCTACAGCTTCGATTCCCTGGTCGTGGGCGACTTCAACTCCTTTGCCTGCGCCGCCAGCATGGCCGTCGCCGAAGCCCCCGGAATGACCAAGTACAACCCGCTGTTTATCTATGGCGGCACGGGACTGGGGAAGACGCATATCATTCAGGCGATCGGCAACCAGATTCTCAACACCTTTCCGGGCAAGCGTGTTATGTACGCGACCAGCGAGAAGTTCACATCTGATTTCATCGCCTCCATATCAGACCGCGCCATCTCGGATTTCACGCGCATGTACCGCGATGTCGATGTGCTGGTGATTGATGACATCCAGTTCTTCACCGGCAAAGAATCGACTCAGGAGCAGTTCTTTCATACGTTCAACTCCCTCTACCACGCCGGAAAGCAAATTATCTTGTCGTCCGATCGTCCCCCGCGAGAAATCAGGGGGCTGGAGGAACGGTTGCTCTCCCGCTTTTCCTGGGGGCTGGTGACCGACCTGCAGGCGCCTGACATGGAGGGTCGGGCCGCGATCATTATCAAGAAACTCGAATCCGAGGGAGTAAGCCTGCCGGATAACGTGATAACCTATATCGCTGACCGCGTGACAACAAACGTACGCGACCTCGAGGGAGCTCTAACCCGCCTGCTCGCCTTCTGTTCACTTAAGCAGGTGGAACCATCAGTGGAGATTACCAGCAAAGTGCTCGCCGATGCCTTCTCGGTCGAGAAGCGACAGGTAACAATCGACCTGATTCAACAGAAATCCGCCGAGCATTTCCAGGTGGAACCCACCATGATGCAGGCCAAGAAGAAAACTGCCGAGGTCGTCATCGCTCGTCAGGTTGCCATGTATCTGTCACGCCAGCTAACAGACAGCTCACTAAAGGCAATCGGTACTGCCTTCGGCGGCCGCGATCACTCGACTGTCATTCACGCCTGCGACACTGTGGCAGCCAGGATGTCCGGTAACCCGTCGTTTCGCGAACGTGTCGACAAGATCTCAGCAAGTATTCTCTATTAGAATAGCTGTGGACGAGTATGTGTACAACGAAGGTATACCCTCAGGACAACCTGAACACACTCTGAAAATGTGGATTATGACTCCGACTATACACGTGATACTTGACAAATCTGGGGAAAACTACGTTGCTTGCATCATGCGGCAAGTTACTGTCAGTAAACAGCAATACAGGGTTGAACACAAGCCATTAGGCTGTTGTGCACATTTCAACAGCACTTATTATTATTGCTCCTTCTAATCAAAGGAAGAGATTAATAGGAAAGCTTGTGAAAACATCAGGACGCGGGAGAGAGCAGTAGATGAAATTCGCACTGTCCAAATCAAAGCTGGCCGGTTATCTGCAACATGTTCTTCAGGTGGTACCGTCGAAATCGACCCTGCCGATTCTGACCAACATCCTTATCGAGGCGCTGGAAGGAAAGCTGAAGATCTCCGCGACCGATCTGGATATCTCCATGACAATTTCAGTCGACAGCAAAGTGGTCAAGAAAGGTTCTGCCGCCCTGCCGGCAAAAATCCTCTTTGACATTGTCAAAGAGCTGCCGGAGTCCGAGGTATCGTTCGAAACAAGCGGCACCCGCGTCGAGATGAAAATACCAAACGGCTCGTACCGCATATCCTCTGTATCAGCCGAAGATTTCCCAAAACTACCGGCGGTCAATACCAGGAAAGAGATCAAGATTCCTGGGCAGGACTTAGTCAAAATGATCCGTAAGACGACATTCGCCTGCTCCGATGATGACACCCGCCCCGCCCTCAATGGTGTGCTCTGGCAGACAAAGGGCGATCGCATGCAGATGGTCGCCACCGATGGCCACCGTCTCGCAAAGATGGCCGTCGCGAATACCAAGCTCAAAGGGATGTATGATGATGTCATCATCCCCCCAAAGGTGCTCAACCTCATCCCCAAGTTCGTCACCGACAGCGAGCAGGAAGTGGGCATCATCTTTGGAGAGAACAACATCATCTTCAATATCGGGGACATCGTTCTCACCTCGCGTCTCATTGAGGGACCGTATCCAAACTTCGAACAGGTAATTCCGGCCACGAATGATAAGAAGCTGACAATCCATAAGGAAGAATTGGCCAGCGCCGTCAGGCGTGTATCCATTCTGTCTAATCAACTAACACACCAGGTGAAGTTCTCCGTCAAAGACAGCAAACTGGAACTGTCCACCGCAAACGCAGATGTTGGCGGTGAAGGCAAAGAAACCCTGTCATGCGACTTCCAGGGAGAGGATATTGAGATCGGCTACAATGCCAACTACCTGATTGACATCCTCCAGAAGATCGACGACGATGAGGCCATCTTCGAGTTGTCAACTCCCATTGCTGCCGGGGTGATCTACGGTCCGCAGATGCCAAAGGAAGACTACCTCTGTCTGGTAATGCCCTTACGGCTGGCCGAGTAAGCCGGAACGATACCGCTTTTCTGTGGCAGGCAACAATGTCTGCCACTTTTTTTTAAGCTATGATCATACACGAGATCACCGTCAGTGGGTTTCGAAACCTCCACAAACTCACTCTCAAAGCTGACACCTCCACTAATATCTTCTATGGTGCCAACGGATCAGGCAAAACCAACCTCCTCGAAAGCATCTTCGTACTGTGTCTGGCCAGGTCTCAGCGAGGGGCTAAGGATCGGGATATGGTTCACGTGGCCGGTGATACCTACAGGGTGGCAGGGACAGCGACAGTCGACGGGCAACTGCGAGAGATGACCGTCGCCTATCAGCAGGGGGGACGCAAGAAGATCACTATCGATGGCGTCACGGCCCGGGCCTCGGAGTTGTTCGCCAACTTCTGCCTGGTGTCGGCAGGACCGGAAGACAGCGCTATCGTCTCCGGATCACCATCAGAGCGCCGCGGCTTTCTGGATATCTATCTGTCACAACTCTCCGCCCGCCACCTGAGCCGCCTGACAAAGTATCAGCAGATCCTCGCCCAGAAGAACGCCGCCCTCCGCGATGCCCTCGACCCGGAACCATTCAATGAGCTACTGATCGGTGTCGGCACAAAGATTATGGTTGAGCGGACAGAATTCGTGAAGCAAATTGCCATACTGGCGGCAAACTACTATGCGACTGTAGCCGTCGGGCGCACATTCTCGGTCAGCTACGCTCCCTCGGTGACTCTGCCCGAAGGGGTCAGTGGCCCGGAAGAGATCGCCACCGCCTTTCGCCGCCGAATTCAGGCCGTAGCACACCGCGAGGAAGTGCTGCAGAGCAGTCAGGTCGGTCCGCATCGGGATGAACTGGTACTGGAAATCGACGGCCTGCCGGCACGCACCTGCGGCTCACAAGGCGAGCGTCGGTCGGCCGTGCTGGCACTGAAACTGGCGGTCTACGAAATGATGAAGCAGCGCCGGCGCGTTAAGCCCGTATTGCTCCTCGATGAGGTCTTCGCCGAACTTGACGACGCACGCACCGACGGACTGATCGATGCTTTCGGCAGCCTCGGACAGGTGTTTCTGACCACCGCCGGACGACCACCAAAGCGACTGGCGCAAAGCGCCCGGTCATTCCAGATCACGGACGGTACCGTAAGTGACGCCACATAGGAAGTCGGTACGCTATGGATGAGTTGATTGATGGGTGAGTTAACTGTCGAGAAGCTGAGCAAGTCGTTCGATAACGTCCCGGTGCTGGACAACGTCTCGCTGCACTGCGCCCAGGGGGAGCTGCTGGTGCTGCTGGGGCCCTCGGGTTGCGGCAAGTCTACTCTGCTGCGACTGGTGGCCGGACTGGAGGAGCCTGACAACGGCGAAATATATCTCGCAGGACGCCGCATCGACCATCTCTCCCCGCGCGAACGCAATGTGGCGCTGGTGTTTCAGAACTACTCCCTCTACCCCCATATGAGCGTCGAGAAGAACCTCGCCTTCCCCCTGAAAGTGGCTCGAGTCGACCGCCGCACCATCCGCGAACGCGTTCAACACGTGGCGCAACTGGTCGGCATGGAGACCATGCTCACAAAGAAACCGGGCCAGCTCTCCGGAGGACAGCGCCAGCGAGTCGCGCTCGGACGGGCCATCATCCGGCAACCGGAGTTATTCCTGCTGGATGAACCGCTGTCCAACCTCGATGCTGACCTGCGCGTGAGGATGCGTCGTGAAATAGTCCGCCTGCAAAAAAAGCTGCAGGTCGCCACCATCCATGTCACCCATGATCAGGCGGAAGCACTCACTATGGCCGATCGCATAGCCGTGCTCAATGAGGGCCGACTGCAGCAGGTGGGAACACCCGATCAGCTATACAATCACCCGGCGAACCTGTTCGTAGCCGAGTTCATCGGCCAGCCACGCATGAACATCCTGAAAGGCCGCATCGAACGACAGCTTCTCTACCCCTTCGGATTGAGCCTGCTCAATCGCATGGTCAAAGCCCCCGGCGCCGAGGTCCTGATCGGCATTCGGCCCGAGGCCGTGCAATTGCGTCCCGACGGAGAATACGAGGCCACTGCGGCCAGTTGCGAGTACCTCGGGGATCACTATGTCGCCGCCCTCGATTTCCAGGACAGCCGCCTCATCTGCTCGCACCTTCGCCGAACACTCGAACTCGGTCAGCGCGTGCGCTTTCACGTCGATGCCTCCGATCTGCACTTCTTTGATCCGTCGGGTGGGCAGAATCTGGAGCCCCAATAGTCGAACGACCATTTTCCGTCAAGACAATTCTCACTATTTCCAGATTCCGCCCGTGAGCCTGCAGACCCCCCGCTTCCCTCTGTCTTACTACTTACGAAACCTGAACCCTGTTGCCCGAAAACGGATTAGAGCGGCTTGGTTGTCGAAAACAACAGACGGGCATCTTTCTGCTGTGGACGCACGATTTACAGTGAGTTAGGGTACTAATGTGCAGCATCAGGGCCGGCGGCAAAAGAAAGGCGGTACCAGCCCCCTAAAGTGTTGCTTTTTTGGCAGTTAGACCCGAATGTGGATAACGAAAAAGGCTTGACATATATTAGTGTTGGGACTACATTATACCTGACATCTTGTACTTATCCGAAACCAGTGCGGAAACCGGCAGGGGTTTCCCCGGAAAGAGACGTATTGCACGAACGTCAGCGAGCAAGGCTAATGTCTCGAGTTTACTGCAATAGTTCATTCAAGCGAAGAAATTAAGGAGAATCGTTAACCGTTCAATTTCTATTGAGGAGGTGGTATTACAAGGTAATCCATGGAAACCGGTTGTGAAGAATTTGTTAATGGACGTGTTTCTCGGACACGAGAGAGTAACCTATTCAACCTTAGAGAGGTATGTAAATGCTAAGTTCCAAAAAGACAATTAGTGTCTTGTTAGCACTGGTCCTGGTCATGAGCTTCTGCTACGTCGCCTTCGGTGACGGCTCTCAGAAAATCGAGCCGCCGAAGCCTTCGGTGACCGTCCAGGGGTCAACCCCCAGCATGGACATGGAAGCTGTGGAAAATGATCGACTGGCTGCTGAGCAGGCGGCTCTGCAGGAATTGATCGAGCAGAAAGCCACTGCGAATGTCCAGAATCCGGTTGCTGACCTTTTCCCGGTCGACATCAAAACGAATCCCGTTCAGGGAACTCCCCAGTTTGACAAGGGCGACCGCGTCGACCTGTTCTTCGAGGGGTTCAACGCTGGCGTGCCGCCGGCAGGCTGGACGTCGATAGTGAACAACACTTACACCTGGGAAACGTCGACCTACAACCCGCTTGAGGGCGCCGCCAACGCTCATTGTGTATACGATGACACCTACTCCGGCACCCAGGATGAGTGGATGATCTCCCCCAGCATTGACCTGACCACCGGTGGTACCAACTGGTTCCTCAATTTCTGGTGGCTGGGCTCCTATTACTGGTCGGTGGATCCCTATGACAACTGCGATCTGACGATCTATATTACCACAGACGATGGTGCCACCTGGACCGAGCTGTGGAATGAACACGATGCCGGTGTGTTCACCAACTGGACATGGTACGAGGTCACCATTGATCTTACCGCGTACCTTGGCGAGAGCGATGTCAAGTTCGGTATCCAGTACTACGGTTACGATGGTGCCGAGTTTGGCGTTGACGCCTTCGCCGTCAACGATGCCGCCCCGCCGGTAGGCCGTTGCTGCTATGGCGACCCGACCGCCCCGGACTGCATCGACGATATTTCCGAAGCTGACTGCTACGACCTTGGTGGTTACAGCTGGTTTGAGGGTCTGAACTGTGTCGATAACCCGTGCCCGACCGCTCCGGACAACGATGAGTGGACGAACGCCGAGGAAATCACCACCTTCCCGACCACCATCACCGGCACCACCGAAGGTGCGACCATCGACTGCCCCGGCGTCCTGGACTGGGAAGCCATTTGGTACGTCTTTGAAGCTCCCTATGGCGAGAATGACATTTCCGTCAGCTACTGCGGTACCTCCCCTGAAATCTACAGCGTTGGTATCGTTCTGTATGAAGACCCGGTTGTCTGCGCCAACTATATTATCGCCGACGACTACGCCTTCATCACCTGTACCGGTGGCGACCAGAACCCGGTCATGAACTGGGATCGTATGCCCGCCGGTACCTACTACTTCCCTGTCTACGTGTCGCAGGACAAGGGCACCCAGCCGTTCGTTATGACCCTGGATGTGACCGAGTCCGCCCCGCTGCCGCAGGGTGCGACCTGCAGCGACCCGATCCCGATGACTATCGGTCTCGGCGACCTGCCCTATACTATCGCCAACCAGACCACTTGCGGTTACGGCAACATTGAGAGCGAAACCTGTCTGGGTCTGTACGATGGTGGCGAGGATATCTTCTACGAAGTCACCCTCAGCGAGGCCATGAACGTGCGCATCACCATGGATCCCAAGGGAACCACCTATACCGGTTTCTCGATCAATGATGTTTGCGCCGGTGCCACCTGCATCGCTTATGCCACGCAGAGCGGCAGTGCTCCGTACTTCCTCCAGACCGACCTCCCGGCGGGCACCTACTACGTTATGGTAGATACCTGGCCGGCCCCGGACTGCATTCCCGACTTCGACCTGACCTTCGAGCTGGCCCCGTCGGCCGAGCCGGGTGACAACTGCACCGACCCGATCAAGGTCGAGCTCCCGGCTGAACTGCCGTACCTCGATGCTGATCAGTACACCTGCGGCCGTGTCAACAACTACGCCGCGGCCGACATGTGCTACACCTACGGCTACGGCGGTGGTGAGGATGTCGTCTACGAAGTCACCGTGACCGCCCCGGTCACCATCGAGATGACCTTGGATCCGAAGGGGACCACCTGGACCTACATCGAGATCCGCACTGAGTGTGTCCCGCCGGCGGGTTCCTGCGTATACTATATGCGCAATACCGGTGGTACCGCCTATACCTCGGACCCCATCAATCTGGCTCCGGGTACCTACTACATGATCGTCGATACCTGGCCGTCACCGGCGTGTATCCCGGCCTTCGACCTGAGCATCTCCGAAGGCGTGCCGTGCGTGGTTGAGTGCCCGTCCGGTTCCACCACCGAGGATGAGCCGTGCGGCTCCGACCTCAACGGCGGCTGCAACATGGCTACTCCGGCCTTCGAGAGCATCGCTCTCGGCGAAACCGTCTGTGGTACGGTGTGGTACGATGGTTCCACCCGCGACACCGACTGGTTCCTGTTCACACTGGATGACTGGTATGAGGTGACGATCACCGCTGAGGCCGAATTCGACGCTCTCTGGGGATTCCTGGAGTATGCCACGAATCCGGGTTCCGGCGACTGCGCCGACCTGAGCGGCTATCTTGAGCCGTACCTGCTCACCGAGCCGTGTCAGGATCCGATCCCGAGCATCACCGCCCTCCTGCCTCCGGGTGACTGGATGGTCTTCATGGCTCCTCAGTTCACCGACCTTCTGAACTGCGCCGACAACCCGACCTATTGGATGAAGCTCGAGGGCGTGCCGTCCGGCCCGAGCTACTGCGATGCCGGCGTCACCTACTGTGACGAGTACATCCAGCAGTTCACCTTCGGTACCCAGATCGACAACATCACCGGCTGTGACTACTACACCGACTACAGCGACACCCATGTTGCCGTTGTGCAGCCGGGCGAGACCTATCCCGTCACGCTGGTTATCGGCGATGCCTGGTCGGCCGATCAGGGCGCGCTGTGGATTGACTGGAACCAGGATTATGTCTTCGATCCGCTGACCGAAGAGGTCTTCCTCGGCTCCGGCTTTGGTCCCTACAATGCGATGGTTACCGTTCCGACCGATGCCGTTGTCGGCACCACCAAGATGCGCGTCCGCCTGACCTACAGCGTCACACCGGTGCCGTGCGGCAATACCAGCTACGGTGAGGTTGAGGACTATGGTATCGAGGTCGTCGTTGCTTCCAACACCATGGCGCTCGATCAGGAGTATGTCCATGTCGCTATGGCCTACTTGGTTACGCCTATGGACATTCACGTCATACTCGGTGGCACCATCGACCCGACTCAGGTCGACCCGGCTACCGTGACGCTGAATGGTCTGGCTGCCAACACCAGCGCGATCCTCCCCGAGTGGCCCGACTTCCAGGGTCAGGTCATCAAGCTCGGATTCCCGATGGATGACTTCGTCCTCGGCTACGGCCTGCTGTGGGATCAGCACGTGATGACCTACACCGTGAGCGGCCAGTACTTTGACACGACTCCGTTCTCAGAGGACGGCGACGTGCTCTACTACGGTCACTCCGTTGGCGATCTGAACGTTGACGGTCAGATCAACGTCACCGACCTGACCTTCATGATTGGCTATCTGTTCAACGGTGGCGCCGCCCCGCGTGTGGTCGCGACTGCTGACGTGAACGCCAGTGGCAATGTGAACGTTGCCGACGTGACCTACTTTGCCGCCTACCTGTTCAGTGGTGGCGATGCGCCGCGTCGCTAACAGACCTCGCCCGGACGTTCCGACGTCCGAAATGTCGTAAGACACTCCGGTCTTCGGACCGGATGAAGATAAAGCCCGCCGATTTCTCGGCGGGCTTTCTTTGTCCTTATCACTCAAAGCAGCCTGAATCAATGGCATCAGCAGAATCAACCCCCTGACAAGGATCACCCGCAAACGCAGCCGGTTACATCGGCTTCCTCTGGCAGCATGGGCAGTAATGGGCCGAGCGACTGCCGATTTTCTCGCGCACTATCAGCCGCGAGCAGCGCTGACACGGCTCCCCCTCGCAACTGTACGCCTTCAGATATGCCTGAAAGCGACCCGTCTGACCATCCACCCCCGAGTACGAGTCCACCGAGGTCCCCATCAGGTCGATTGCCCGCCTGAGGATATGCTGAATATGACCGTGAAGCTCGCCAAGCTTGCGCGCCGAGATGCCGTCCGTCAACCGCCGCGGATGCAGCCGGGAGTAATACAGAGCCTCGTCGGCATAGATGTTCCCCAGCCCGGCAATGAAAGTCTGATCCAGCAGGGCCGGCTTAATCATGCGCCGACACGACCGGCAAAGCCTCACGAACTCCTCACGCGTGACCTCCAGCGGCTCCGGACCCAGCCGCGACAACGTCGGGTGCTCGGCCAGCTCAGCCGTCCGATAGACACGAAGGCGACCGAACCGCCGGTAGTCGTTGAAGCGAAGATGCCAGCCATCCGGCGCACTCCGCGAACTCACGAAGTCAAACACGACAAGGTCATGCTTACCAATCGGCGAGGTCCGGGGCAGCCAGAACATGTGCCCGGTCATCTTCAAATGAACCCAGAGCGTTACCCCGCCTGACATATTAATAAGTATGTTCTTGCCACGACGCCGGATCGATCTGACATCCCGCCCCCTCAGTACCTCGTGCAGGCTGCCCGCCTTCAGCGCCGGACTGATGAACACCGTTGCGCTCGGAGCACGATTGCTCACTTCTGCAATAGTCTGACCCAGAATGGTGTCTGTCAGACCCCGAGCAACCGTCTCAACTTCGGGAAGTTCCGGCATAGTGACATACTATCAGGCAGTGTGCCATATCTTACGAGACTCTGTCATCTCGCCGCCACCGCTTCGGCAGTGAGAACGTCTCTGAGGTACTGGCCAGTGTAGCTCGAGCGAATATCGGCTACCTGCTCCGGCGTGCCAAAGGCGATGATCTCCCCTCCCGCATCGCCCCCCTCCGGGCCGAGGTCAATAATCCAGTCGGCAGTCTTGATGACATCGAGGTTGTGCTCGATAACCACAACCGTGTTGCCCCGGTCGACCAGCTCATTGAGCACCTTCAGCAGCATGCGGATATCCTCGAAATGCAGCCCCGTCGTTGGCTCATCGAGAATGTAGAATGTCCGCCCCGTCGCCGTCTTCGAAAGCTCTGTGGCCAGTTTCACCCGCTGGGCTTCGCCGCCGGACAGGGTAGTGGCCTGCTGACCCAGATGAATGTAACCCAGACCAACATTCTTGAGTGTGAGCAGCTTGTTCTTGATCCGGGGGATGTTCACAAAGAACTGCAACGCCTCATCCACCGTCATATCAAGCACATCGGCAATCGACTTCCCCTTGAACGTGACGTCCAGAGTCTCGCGGTTGTAGCGCTTCCCTTTGCAGGCCTCGCAGGTGACATACACGTCGGGCAGAAAATGCATCTCGATCTTGATGATACCATCCCCCTGGCAGGTCTCGCAACGGCCACCCTTGACGTTGAACGAAAAGCGCCCCGGAAGGTAGCCCCGCGCCCTGGCCTCCGGCAGGCCCGCAAACAGGTCACGGATATGGGTGAAGACACCACTATAGGTAGCCGGATTGGAACGCGGCGTGCGGCCGATTGGTGACTGATCGATATCGATAACCTTGTCGATCAAATCCAGCCCGCGAATTCGTTCGTACGGCAGCGGTGCCTTGCGGCTGGAATAAAAATGTCGGGCCATGGCGCGGTACAGTGTCTCATTGATCAGGGTGGACTTCCCGGAACCGGATACCCCCGTCACCACGACCAGATTGCCCAGCGGGATTTCCACTGTCACGTTGCGCAAATTGTTGCCCGTGGCGCCGACAAGCTTGACAATATCACCCGACTGCGGACGCCGACGCTCCGGAACCTCAATCGTGCGTTTCCCGGACAGATACTGACCCGTCAGCGAGGCCGGCGTGTCTCGGACAGCATCGGGCGTCCCCTCAGCAACGATTTCACCCCCGTGTATACCGGCGCCCGGGCCAAGGTCAATCACGTAATCCGCCTCCTCGATCGTCTCCCGATCATGCTCAACCACCAGAACCGTATTCCCGATATCGCGCAACTCCTTGAGCGTATTCAAAAGGCGCCGGTTGTCGCGCTGGTGAAGTCCGATCGACGGCTCATCGAGAATGTACAGCACACCCACCAGTCGTGACCCTATCTGGGTGGCCAGGCGAATGCGTTGAGCCTCGCCCCCCGACAGCGTCGACGCGGCACGCGAGAGCGTCAGGTAGTCCAGCCCCACATCGCACAAAAAAACGAGCCGCTCGCGGACCTCCTTGAGAATCTGCCGGGCAATCGCCTCCTGCCGCTCGGTAAGCGCGATGCTGTCAAAGAATGATCGCGCCTGTTTGACCGACATATCCACCACGCTGTCAATAGTCTCACGGTCAAGTATGACCGAGAGCGCCTCCGGTCGCAACCGCGCCCCCTGACAGGCCGGGCACTTCGTGATCGACATGTAGCCCTCGATCCACTGGCGGATCCCGCTCGATTCGGTCTGCTTGTAGCGCCGCTCCAAATGCGGGATAACCCCCTCGAACGGCTGCCGATAGACACCGGAGCCATGTCCCTTCCCCGACAAGTGCTCGTACTCGAACGTGATCTCTTCGCCGCCCGAACCGTACAGCAGAACCTCGCGGATCTTCTGGGGCATCTTGTTCAGCGGCGTGCCGAACTTGAACCCATAATGATTCGCCACCCCCCGGAGCATGTAACGGTACCAGTTGGACATCTCGGCCCCTCCCCAGGGCTTGATAGCCCCATCGCTGATCGACAACGACCAGTCCGGAATGACCAGATCCGGGTCGATCTCCATCTTGTAGCCAAGACCATCGCACACCGGGCAGGCCCCCCGTGGCGAATTGAACGAGAACAACTGCGGCGTCGGCGCCTCATAGCTGATGTTGCACTCCAGACACGCGAACTGCTCAGAAAACAACAGATCCTCCCCCTTCACATTCACAATCACGCTCCCCTGCCCCGCCGCAAGGGCCGTCTCCACCGAATCAGCCAGGCGTCGGCGCGACTTGCTCTTTACGACCAGACGATCAATAACCGCATCGATATCGTGCTTACGGCGCTTGTCGAGTTTGATATCCTCATCCGCCTGCACTACCTCCCCGTCGATCCGTAGCCGCACAAAGCCCTGCCCCCGGGCCTCATCAATAATGTCCCTGTGAGCACCCTTCTTCCCCTTGACCAACGGCGCAAGGATCATCATGCGGGTCCCCTCCTCAAACCCAAGGACCGAGTCCACTATCTGCTCCGCGGTCTGCTGCGTTATCGGCTTGCGGCACTGCACGCAATGAGGTACCCCTGTCCGCGCAAACAGCAACCGCAGGTAGTCGTATATCTCGGTGACAGTCCCCACTGTCGAGCGCGGGTTCTTGGCAGTGCTGCGCTGCTCGATCGAAATAGCCGGCGAGAGACCCTCGATAAAATCGATATCCGGCTTCTCCATCAACCCCAGAAACTGGCGAGCGTATGCCGACAGCGACTCCACATACCGACGCTGCCCCTCGGCGTAAATGGTGTCGAAAGCGAGCGAACTCTTGCCGGAACCGGACAGCCCCGTGATGACTGTCAGGGTGTTGCGCGGAATGCGAACATCAATGTTCTTCAAATTGTGCTCGCGGGCACCCTTGACATGCAGAAAGTGCTGGTTGATATGGTTTCTGTCGTTGTTCGTGGCCATTGTTTCCCTTCCGAGGTAATCCGCAATATAGCTCCTTCAGAGCCAATATTGAAGCGGATTCATGCGGTCAGTGTCACTTTTTGTCCACAGGGAGCCTTCATGAACATGGGCCAATTCAGCCCGTATTGCCACTGCGCTGCGGCCAGTGAAAGGCCTTGACTTTGGGGAATTTGGAGCTACATTTACCACACTATGCACGACAAGCATCAGCAGTTTTTCGATGAACTGGCAGCCGAGTGGGACCTCCGCTTCACGGCCGAGGACCTGGAACGCCTGCAGCGCGTCGTTGATCGCATCGAGATCGCTGCCAGCATTGATATCCTTGATCTGGGCTGCGGGACCGGCATCCTCTTCGACATGCTCCGTCGCCGGGTAGGACCGGACGGCTCCGTGACCGGGGTCGACTTCTCGATCGAAATGGCGTTGAAGGCACATCGCAATTTCCCCTTCCCCAACGTCAATGTTGTCGATGCCGATGCCATCATGCTGCCGTTTGCCGATGATACCTTTGACATGGCCTTTGCCTTCGCGGCCTTTCCCCATTTCTCGGATCAGCAGCGGGCGGTCAGTGAGACCCATCGGGTACTGCGGCCGGGCGCCCGCTTCTATATCCTCCATCTGCAGTCCTCGAAGGAGGTCTCCGAAATCCATCACCGCCTCGGCGGCGTTGTGGCGCACGATGTGATTCCCTCCCACGATGATCTGCGAGCAATGTTCGATCTGCAGAAATTCTCCGATGTCAGGATCGAGGATCAACCCGGGCTGTTCCTGCTGTCGGCAGTCAATAACGAGTAGCCGGGATACAAGGGCCTGATAGTGCCTCCTGTCATCACCACCCGCGCCGGATTCATCACCCACACAGCCTTGTATCTGGCCATTGCCATCATTCTGCCAATCGGGTTTCACGCTGTAGGCATGGGCGGAAGAATCTTCCTGCCCATGCACATCCCCGTGCTGCTGGCCGGACTGGTCGTAGGACCCCTCTGCGGGATAATCGTCGGACTACTGGCCCCGGGGCTGTCGACCATTCTGACCGGGTTGCCGCCCGTCGACCGCGTGCTGTTCATGTCTATGGAACTGGCCATGTACGGACTGGTCGGCGGACTGGCGTACCGGGTCTTCCAGTTGAACCTCCTGGTTTCCCTGATCCTGGCCATGATCATGGGACGGCTGATGTTCGGCCTGGGCCTGTTTCTGCTGGCGCTGTTTGTCGATGTGCCATACTCGGCAGCCGCCTTCTTCTCCATCGGCGGCGCCATGATCACCGGCTGGCCCGGAGTCGTCATCCAGTTGATCCTCGTCCCCCTCGTGGTCAAGGCTCTCGAGCGACGCAGCCAGGGACCGCGGTTCGCCCCCTACCGTTGACACAACTGCCCTGCACCGCCACAACAGCTATCCCTTGAATCCGCTGCTCCTGTGAGCACCGTCGCAGAACGGCTTGGATACACTGTGTCCACATCTGCACAATGAGAACGGCTTGTCTTTCATAACGATCGTGCCGTCAGCAAGCTTGATCTCCGCGCTGTCACTGTGCACCATCGCCGGGCCATTGGGGATGAGTTCTATCCGTAGCGGATTATCGGCCATGACCTTCCTCCTTTCCTGAGTGACTCCGAGTTCTGCTACCTGTAAGCACGAGTAACCCCGTCAGAAGCACACCGGTTCCACAGGAACGGTCATGGCTCAGCCGATCACGCGCAGGCTGAAATCGCAGGCAGCGGCGGAATGGGTGAGAGCCCCAATCGAAACATAATCAACGCCAGTAGCGGCGATCTCCCCAACAGTGGCCAGCGAGACATTACCGGACGCCTCCAGCTCAATCTCCGGATTGAGTGAACGCGCCACCCTGACCATCTCAGTCAGGCTCTCCGGCGTCTGGTTGTCAAGCAGGAGGCGGTCCACCCCACTGTCGATGGCCTCCCGCAACTGCTCGAGCGAGGTCACCTCGACCTCAACGAGTATGCTGCTCTGGTCTGCCTCAAACTGCAACCGGAAGTCGACACTGCCAAGATACTCGCACGTCCGCTCGATGGCCCCCCTCACCGAACCCGCGGCGGCAATGTGGTTGTCCTTGATCAGCACCATGTCGTACAAACCCATGCGGTGATTAGCTCCCCCGCCGTGCACGACAGCTTCCTTCTCCAGCAGCCGCAGTCCCGGGGTTGTCTTGCGCGTGTCCAGTACGCGGCATCCCGTCCCCTCCACGAGACGGACAAACTCCCGGGTCAACGTGGCGACACCCGACAGGTGCGCCAGGAAGTTGAGCGCCACCCGCTCGGAAACCAGCACCGTCTGATTGAATCCCTTGATAGTCACTATCGTGTCGCCCGCAACGAAGCTCTCACCATCCCTCTTTTGCGGCGACACGCTGTTGGCCGAATCCACCAGCGCGAAGGCCAGCAGTGCCGGCTTCAAACCCGAAAGCACACCGGGGGCTTTGGCAACGATGACCGCCTCGACCGGGTCGGGCTCAAGACAGGCCAAAGACGTAACATCGCCGGGGCCGATGTCCTCTTCCAGAGCACGCCGCACCAGATCAATCAGCGAGTGGCTCCGCTTTTCAGGCAGTCTGCCAGTCATAGGCCTAATGAAAGGGCGCCTTGGAAAATGTCAAACAGCAATTTATATTGCCCTCATGTCATCCCAACGCCACAAACGACCGGTCATCGCCATGCTCGGCTATGGCTCCCAGGGACGGGCATTGGCGCTCAACCTGAAAGATTCCGGTTACGAAGTCGTCGTCGGGCTGCCCTCAGCGTCATCCTCACGACGTCGCGCCAAAAAGGACAGTATCCACACGGTGACAACAACCGCACGCGCCTGCGCGCAGGCACAAGTGATATGCTTCGCCGTCCCCGACCACAGGCATGGCGCCATCTGGCGCGACGAGGTCAGCGCAGCGGTACAAGACGGCGCCGCGCTCTGGTTCCTGCACGGCCTGAGCATCCACTTCCGGCAGGTGACAGTCCCGGGAACGGTCGATGTCCTGATGATTGCACCACATGCACCCGGAGTGGCCGTCCGCGAGCAGTACCTCGGCAGGCGGTCGTTGTCGGCCTTCGTGGCGGTGCATCAGGATGCTTCGGGAACAGCGATGAAACTCGCCCGCCGCCTCGGCCACGCTATCGGGATCGCCCCCTCACGTCTCGTGCCCACAACCTTCGAGCACGAGGCCATCGGCGACCTCTTCGGCGAACAGGCTGTCCTGTGCGGCGGCATGTCGGCCCTGATTGTGGCCGGATTCGAGACCCTCGTCGCGCGCGGCGTGCCGCCCGAGAATGCCTATCTGGAAGTCGCCTGGCAGCTCGACCTGATTATCGCACTGATAAAACAACATGGCATTGAGGGCATGCTCCGCCGAATCTCAGTGGCCGCCCGACTCGGCGCGCTCCAGACCGGCCCGGAACTGATCGATCACCGGGTGCGCGCCAAAATGGAGAAACTGCTCAACCGCATAGAACGCGGCCAGTTTGCACGAGAGCTGGAGAAGCTGGACCAAACAGCACTCAACAGGCTCAACAAGACCCTCTCCCGGCTCTCGAACCCGCAACTGGAACGTGCCGCCCGCAAGTTTCGCGAGTAGCCTGCAGCACACCACCTTTCTCTTCACCGGCGTTTTCACTGACGCTTGTGACGATTCCGTGACAATCAACCCGCCAAATTACGCCAATTGTACTTCTTAATAGTCCCGATCCCCAAGTGGAACTCATTGATGATGACTACAACAAGGAGACAATAGATGATCCGCACGCTCATTATCGCAGCAATAGCCGGCCTGCTGATAGCCGGCGCTCTTTCGGCGGCAACTTTCACCGGCACGGTACTCGATGCCGCCACCGGCCAACCCCTTGAGCGGGCAACCATCCGCGCCGAGGGTAGCACCCGCACGGCCATGACCGGCAGCGACGGCACCTTCCGCCTGACCATGCCCGACACCGACACCGCCCTGGTGAGCGTCACCCATGTCGGATTTGCACCGCTGCAATCCGTGCTGCTGATCGCCGGTGAGAATGCCACCCTGCGCCTGACCCCATCGGTATCCATGCTCGATAATGTGGTCGTGACCGCCTCTCGCTACGAGAAGCTCGCTTACGAGGTCCCACAACCGGTGACAGCCGCCTCGCGCGCCGAGATCGAAACCAAGGGGCATACGATCGTCTCCGACATCATGCGCACCTTCCCCGGTACCGATATGAACGACGCCGGACCGTTCCGCGCCCGTCCAATCATTCGCGGATTGTATGGCACCCGCGTGCTGGTGCTCGTCGATGGCGAGCGGCTGAACGACCAGCGCGACGTGACCTCGTTTGCCGGCGTGTCGATGTCGCTGATTGACGTCAACGAGATCGAGCGAGTCGAGGTCGTCAACGGCCCCTCCTCGGTGCTGTACGGCTCCGACGCTATGGCGGGCGTGGTCAACGTCATCACCCGCGAGCGCCAGTTCAGCCCGCAATTGCAGCCAATCGGTCGCTACTCCGGTCGCTACAGCACAGCCGACCAGCAGCACTCCAACCGGTTCGACCTTGGCTTCAGCGCGCCGCAGATCACCGCAACCGTAGGTTTCAGCCATCGGCAGGCGGAGAAGAACTTCGCCCCACCGGACGACTGGAACCGCACGGCTGGCATCTACAGCGTCTTCCGCCCAGAGTTCTATGACAGCCTGAACGCCGCCAACGGGACCGCTTTCGACCGCGACCGCATGGTGAACTCAAAAGCCAGCGCCAGCAACTTCGACACCCGGCTGGCCTTCAAGCCCGGTGACCGCCACCGCCTTGATCTGGATATCGGCGTCTTCCGCGGCAGCGATATCGGTTATCCCGGAGTCCCCAATGACTCCACCCCCTACTGGTTCTTCTACCCCGAGCACAATCGCGACAACGTCTCGCTGAAATACACCGGCGACGGCCTCACCAACAGAATGACACGCCTGGAGTCACGAATCTACTATCAGAAAATATCCAAGGACTTCCTCACGGACTTCTTCGGCGAAGTGGTCTCGGCCGGCCAACCCTTCCCCGCTTCACGGGTGGCCCTGCTCAGCTCACTGAACCGCACCGAGGTGACCAAGTTCGGCTGGAACTTCCAGGAACTGTATACACTGAACCGCACCACCCACCTGACCTTCGGTCTCGATCTCATGCGCGAAGAGATCGACGGCTTCTCCACCAGCCGCACCCGCCTGAGTGGGTTCAATCCGGGAGTCGGGTTCACCGACACCACCATACAGGTCGATACCGGCTCACCCGTCCCCGAGAATACGTGGCACTCCCTTGGGTTGTATCTGTCCGGTGACCATCAGTTCCGCACCGCCACCGTCATCGCCGGGGCGCGCTTCGACAACTTCTGGGTCAAAACCGAGCAGACCGACGGGTATGTCGACGACCAGGGAGAAAGACTGCCGACCGCCGATGACCACTATGCCGCCATGAACGGCTCGCTGGGCCTGATCTATCCCGTCGGCCGCGGAGTCAACCTCGTGACCAATATCGGAACGGCCTACCGCGTGCCCAATGTCGTCGAGCGCTTCTACTTCGGCAGCGCCTCAGGACGCCAGACACGGCCCAATATCGACATCAAGCCCGAACGCTCAGTCACAGTGGACTTCGGCGTCAAGGCTGTCCATGGATACATCAATTACTCACTGATCGGATTCCACTCCACCTACTCCAACCTGACCCAGTTGCAGCGGTTCGATTCCACCGCCGGACACGGCGGATCCTTCACCAGCCTGTGGCGCTACGAGAATGTCGAGGATGTCTCCATCAGCGGTCTGGAGACAATGATCGAAGCGACATTCGATAACGGTCTCTACGGAACCCTCAGCCTCTCCTACCAGTACGGCCAGGATCGCACCAACGATAAACCGCTCTTCGTCTCACCGATCAAAACGACCCTTACTATGGGATATCGCCTCAACAAGCGCGATGCTTTCGGCGAGCTTACTATCCGCCAGACAGGTGACCAGAATCGGGTGGCCGAGGTCTCGACTCTCGACGATGTCCCCACCGAGGGGTATACCATACTGAATCTCAGCGCCGGCATCCGCCTGTATCAGCACGTCCGCCTTGCCCTGACCGTCAATAACCTGTTTGACGAAGTCTACTCGGAGCCTTTCAACGCCCGTAATCCGGATAACCCCATTGCGGAGCCCGGCCGAAACCTCATCGTCTCGGTCAGCTCCACCCTGTAGCACTTGTCCGGCAGAACGGATCTCCTGCCGGCTGGTTTTCACGGGCCGAGTCCTTAAGGACTCGGCCCGTGTACCTTCCCCGATTAACCAGAGTGCAAGCGGCAACCTTTGTTGGGACTTTGTTATTCACATAAGCTGCAAACAGGATCACAACGGGGTGACGAAGCAGTGTGCAAAACATGAACAGGCTTGCAGTACCCGCCGGACCACCACCACCTGTTCGTCGTAACTGATTGTGCCGCAACATACGCCCCTTCTGTGGCCACCATCGAAGAGCCGGGGCATACCGTTTGCTGATAGGTGATTCAGTCTGAGAAGAGATTCTCAGATAGTTTGTTAGACCAGACCCCCGACTGACCACCGGGGGTTCTTTTTTTCCACTCCCGATGCAAGTCCTGCCCCGTCCCCCGAATCGCACCGAATAATCAAGTTGACGTTCTCCCGGCGGTGACTGTTATTGCCAACACCATGAAACGCATTCTCTGGTCGATTCTCACTGTCGTTGTCATCGCCGTGTTCGCCGTGATCGGCTACTACATCTACGACCTGACCCGCGAGCCCGGTCGGGCTGAGATGCTGGCAGACATAGTCCATGCCGAGGACTCTCGGCGCGTGACCCCCCTGCTTCTGGACTATCTGGAACATCCGGAACCGGAAATCCGCAAGCACGCGGCTCTCGCGCTGGGTCGGATCGGCGCCCCCGAGGCCGGGCAATCGCTGGCCGCGATGCTCGGCGATTCCGTGCAGTCGGTCGCCGCAACGGCGGCATTTGCACTCGGCCTGACCGGACAAAACCGCCACGCCGATGATCTGATGGACATAGCAGTCGACCTGCCGTCAACACTGCTGCCCTCCCTGCTCGAGGCAGCCGGACGACTGGCCGATACCAGCCATCCACACCTGACCTTACAACTGGTGACCTATCTCGCCCACCCGGCCCCCCAGGTCCGGGCCGCGGCCTGTCGCGCGCTCTATCGTGCCGCCGACCTCTCGGTCACCCCCACTGTTGCCGCTATGGCCATCGCCGAAACCGACCGCGAGGTTCGTCTGGAAGCACTCTATCTTCTCGCTCAGTTCGGAGAACCGGCGGCCGAGCAGCTGTTCGTCCACTACCTGGCCGACAATGATCCGTTCCCACGCAGAACTGCAGTGCGCGGGCTGGGACATATCCAAACAGAACAGGCCGAACACTATCTGGCCATTGCACTGAACGACCGGGATCCCTCGGTGGTGGCTCAGGCAATTCAGGAGTTGGGGGATCGCACCAGCCGCAAAACTCATGAGCAACTGACCCGCAAACTCCAACAGGAAAAAGACCCCCGGCTGATGCGGCTGTTGCTGCAATCAATGCTCAAACAGAGAAACCCCGGAGGCCTCGACGCCGCTCGGCGAATCCTGTCCGGTCAGCACACGCATCCCCTCGTCGGCATGGCCCTGCGGTATCTGGCCACCTTCGAGCAGGAACGGGCTATCCCGATGATCGACTCCGTCGCCCACGAAGGGGACGCCTACCTGCGAGCCGTCTGCGCCGACGCCTATGGCCAGATGACCCGAGCGAATGTACTGACCAGAATGGGGGTGCTGTTCAACGATGAGGACCCGCTGGTGCGCAAAGCCGCCTTCGAAAACCTGACAACGGTGGATGCCCAGAATCGAAAGTACCACATCGACCGCGCCCTGAACGACCGCGACTTCGTCGTCGTAGTGCAGGCCGTGGAACAGATCAGAACCTTCGCCTTCAAAATCTATCTGCCTGTGCTGCAGACCATGATGTCCATGCCCAACGAAACCGATGTCGATGTTCGCCGCGCCATACTGGAAACAGCTGCTTCCTTCCTTGAAGAGAATACCCAGGACACAACAGCGCTTCGAATTCTGATCGACGGCATAATGGACCCCGAGTATGTCGTCAGGCGCGATGCCGCCGAGTTCTACAAAACCGTACTGGGCGAAGACCGATACAAGATGGTGCCGCCGGCCCCCTCACGCTACACTGCCGGCAAGATTGAAGATGCCTATAACAAGTACCGTCGCAACCCGTTTGCTCAGATCGCCACCTCAAAAGGAGTCATCAAAATGGAGCTGCTCTTCGAGGCGGCGCCGCTGACCGTGATGAATTTCATAGAGCTGGCCCGCGATGGCTTCTATCACGGCCTGATGTTTCACCGTGTCATCCCCGGCTTCCTAACTCAGGGGGGCTGCCCCCGCGGCGATGGCTGGGGTGGCCCCGGCTACTTCATCCGCAGTGAGTACAACGCGCTGCCCTTTGAGCGCGGCAGTGTCGCCATGGCCACCTCCGGTAAGGACACCGGTGGCTCACAATTCTTCCTGTCCTTGGCGCGGCAACCGCACCTTGACGGGAATTACACGCTGTTTGCCCGCGTCGTCCACGGGATGGACGTTGTCGAGCAGTTAGTGGAGGGAGATATGATAGAATCAGTGACAATAGTCGAGGGAGCCCTGTGAGACGCTCCCACTCTATAGTCATCAGAGTCATCGCCATGGTCCTCACTGTCGGTATACTGCTGACCGGCGGTGTCGTGTCAGCGCAGGAGGACCGCATCGATCCGCAGGCGCTGATAGAACAAATCCTGACCGTACACCAACGGCAGCAGTCGCAGATCGAGGACATCAGCTACGACGCCGAGTATGTCGAGGGGGAAGAAACCGACCGGGGATTCGTCGAGAAGGTACGCCTGATCAAGACCATCCATATCAAGTATGTTGGCGACTCAGTGCTCTACAGCGAGCAATTCCACGAGTACTACAAGGACGGAAAGCTCCAGCCCGACAAAGAACTCAAAGACGAGGCCCGGGAGCGAACAAAAAACCGCATCGAGCAGAACCGTCGCACCATCGCGCATCCCATGCTGGAGCCATTCTATCCGGACAACAGCAACAACTACCGGATCAGGTACGAGGGCGTCAATTACGACGATGTCGAGGGACATATCTGCCATGAGTTCGTGGTGCGATCCACTGTTGACGATGCTGATCACATCAACGGCGTGTATTACTTCGATGCCGACACCTTCCAGCTGGTAAGGTGCAACTTCTCGCCGGCCAAACTGGTCAAGAAGACCTTCTTCCGGCTGAATCGGCTGGATATGACGATCGATTACGCCTTCACATCCGACAGCACCTGGTGGCTGCCGACGCGCTTCGAGATGGAGGGAGAGGGCAAGGCCGCCGTGTTCTTCGGCGTCCACTTCTCGGGAACAGAGTACTATCGCAATCCGCGGGTCAACACCGGCATTGCCGATACACTATTCGAGGTGAACTATGACTGATACCAGCCCGGAAATTAGGTCCAAAATCGTGACGGTCGATATCCCCGAAGGCATGAATGTCATTTTCGGGATGTCACACTTCATCAAGACGGTCGAGGATCTGTACGAGGCCCTAATGACATCGGGGCTGTCGCTCAAGTTCGGAATCGCGTTCTGCGAGGCCTCGCAGAAGCGATTGGTGCGCACCGACGGCAACGACTCCGAACTGATTGGCATGGCCACCAAAGCAGCCCGCGACGTCGGCTGCGGCCACTCGTTCTTCATCTACCTTCGCGGAGGCTTCCCCATCAATGTCCTCAACCAGGTGAAGATGGTCCCCGAGGTCTGCCGGATATTCTGCGCGACCGCAAATCCGCTGCAGGTTATTGTCGCTGAAACCAATCAGGGACGCGGCGTGCTGGGCGTAGTCGATGGCCTGACACCGGCCGGTGTCGAACAGGACGAAGACGCCAAAGAGCGGGTGGAGTTTCTGCGCAAGATCGGCTACAAAAGATAGCGCCGGACCATCATCTCCCGCTCCTGACGGCAACACCTGACCTTTGTCGCGCCGTCACCCGATACCAACAACCAATACAGCCGCGTTGTCTTACTCCCGGGATTTCCGCCGGTAGTCTTCGATTGCCGCCCTGATGGCATCCGAAGCGATATTCGAGCAGTGCAGCTTTCTCTCGGGCAAACCGCCCAGAGATTCAGCTACCCGGTCGCGAGTGAGCGCATACGCTTCATCAAGCGTCAGCCCCTTAATCATCTCCGTGGCCATCGAACTCGAAGCAATTGCCGCAGCACAACCGAAGGTCTTGAACCTGACATCGGCAATACGGCCATCATCAACCCGGATCATGATCTTCGTGACATCCCCACACTCCGGGTTCCCCACCGAACCAACACCGTCAGGCTGATCAATATCCCCCGTATTGCGCGGATTCTCGAAATGGTCCATCACCGTTGAGTTATACATAGGCGGAGAAGATACTACGCGAACCAACATCTGGCAACAGGTTCTGCGCCTCAGATCAGGCCTTTTCCACACTTTATTCACAGTCGGTCGATAAGTGGCAGAAGGTACCTCAGAATGGCCCAAAAGCCGCTGTTTATGCTCAACTCCCCCAATTGCACAGGTGTGGACATCTTGTGTGGAAAGCCGCCCAAAGGTGCCAAACCCGATAGGGTTTGTGATGATTTCCGCAAAATCAACATGGCAAATTCTCCGATAGCACGTATAATCAGGTAACAGTGCTAACAGAGTCCGGCAAGAAAGAACAGGAGCGAGTGATTCTGGTCGGTTTGGCGCGCTCATCACGCGACCGCCAACAGGTGACCGAGTCGCTCACAGAGCTCGGCGAATTGGCCCGCTCGGCCGATGCTCTCGTGGTTGGGCAACGGATCCAGACGCGCGGCAAGCCCGACCCGGCGTACTTCATAGGGCGCGGCGTTGTCGATGAATTAGCCGAGTTGATTGCCGAAACCAAGGCCAATTGCATCATATTCGACGATTCCCTGTCACCCGCCCAGCAACGCAATCTGGAGAAGGCCCTCCAAACAAAAGTCATTGATCGGCCAGTACTTATCCTGGACATCTTCGCCTCCCGAGCCAGAACGTCAGCCGCTCGCCTGCAAGTCGAACTGGCCCAGCTCGAGTACACCCTGCCCCGATTGACCGGTGCCTGGGTGCACTTCTCACGGCAATACGGTGGGATCGGCTCCAAAGGTCCCGGCGAAACACAGCTTGAAATCGACCGTCGTCAGGTGCGCACCAAAATTGCTCATCTGAAAGAGCGCCTCTCACGGCTCGATCGCCAGCGGGCAACTCAGCGCAAAAGCCGTCTGGAGCTCTTCAAGGTATCCCTGGTGGGCTACACCAACGCCGGCAAGTCCACCCTGTTCAACAAGTTAACAAAGGGCAGCGTGCGCACTGCCAACATGCTGTTCACAACCCTCGACTCGACCACCCGCGTGATGTCCTCCGGCTACCCCTGCCGCGTCGTCTTCTCCGACACTGTGGGCTTCATTCGCAAGCTGCCGCATCAGCTGGTAGAATCCTTCAAATCGACTCTGGAAGAGGTCGTCCTCGCCGATATGCTGGTGCACGTCGTCGACTGCTCGGACCCCAGGGCCGATGAGCATATTGAGCAAACCCGTCAGGTCCTGACCGAGATCGGAGCCGATCATGTACCGGAGATACTGGTATACAACAAGATAGACCGGTGCGCCGAATATCGCCCGGGGGCACTCAACGGCAGCCGAGCCTACGCCATTTCAGCCCGCGATGGGCTGGGGCTGGCCGCGCTGCAGGCCGAAATCATCCTCGCTTCCAATCAGTTCATACGCCAGAAAGCCGCCCTCTGATTCCGACTTACCGGGGCAAAGTCCCGGCAGATTGTGCCGATAGATATACTAACGGCAAAAACAGGACAGGTTTTTACATGGCACATTCAATTCTCATTGTCGATGACAATCCCAATATGTCCTCGCTCCTGTCGGAAATGCTCGAGGTGTTCGACTACACATCGGAACGCGCCGGCGATGGCGACGAAGCACTCACCAAATTGACCGACGGCAAGTTCGCTATGGTGATAACCGACATGCGTATGCCAAACATGACAGGGCTGGAGCTGCTGCAGCAGGTCAAGCAACGCTTCCCGAAAATGCCGGTCGTGTTGATCTCCGGATACTCTATGGGCGAGATTCAGGATGATCCCAGCGGCCTCAAACCCGATGGCTTCCTGGCAAAACCGTTCATGATGTCGGACATCGAGAAGCTGCTTAACTCGCTCCTCTGAACGGACAACACAGCACCAAAGACTCAGGCCGGAGTCCCCCTCGCGGAGGCTCCGGCCGTTTACCTTCTCGACGGAAACAATTGATGCGTGCTGTAATCAGCCGGCTACTTCTTTGACACCTTCGATCGGCACAGCACACTGAGAAATTCATTGAAGTGCAACTGCTTTGGCTCCGACGCAAACGGTCCCAGGCTGAAATGGCACTCGGTGCCGGTTATTGTCTCACGCACAAAAACTGATTCACCATCGGCCGTCTCGACACGCATGATGACAGGCATCCTGAAGCCCGCACCCACCTTGCTCGTCGTTGCATTAGCATCGATGATATACTCCCCCCCGTCCTCGGTGACACTCCACGTAATATCAAACTGCGGCATACGGTAGTCATAGAGCCAGTAGTCGAAAAACCAGTCAAGCGGCTGACCGTAGTGTTTCTCGGCCAGTGCGATGAAATCGCCGGTGGTGTACAGGCGGTTGTTGAACGTGAAACTGGCCTCGAACAGAAAACGCGTGAACGCGCGATCCGACATGCTCTCGAGATCAAGCATCAGCAGCCGCAGCATGTGCATCATCCACGCACCCTTATTGGCAATGAGCATGTCAACCGTTCGACCGCCGACCGAGATCGGTCGAAGCCGACTCACCTGCTCCAGATTCAGCAGCGTATCACGACGGTTGAGCATGTTCGAATAAAACGCACCAGCACCTACCTGACGCTCGATAAGCAATCCCGGCAGGTAGCTCGCCAGCGCCGGCTCGATCCACTGCTCGCGGTGAGTGGCCGGCTGCATCAAATTGCCAAACCACTGGCGGGCCGCGGCATAGCCGGCATACGTATGAAATCCTCCCAATGCAGCCATCGTCCCCGACGTCACACAGGCGTTTTGCGGAATGGTCATAGTCCCCGGCATCGATACGAAACTCTGCTCCGGCACCACGTACAGCCCGAACACACCCGGCGGATTCCCACCCAGCAGACTCAAAAAGAAGTTCGTCGCCTCCAATGCAGTAGCCTCGTACATTGCATCCGGAATGAAACACTCCATGGCGTGCTTATTCACCGATTTCAGCTTGATGAAGTTCATCATCAACCCGGCATCGGTGGTAGCGCCGACTGTGTCAATACCGGAGACAAATCCCGTGAAGTAGAAACGGCTGTATAAATTCTGCGGCTGCACCTCGAACACGCTCTGTCCCCGCTGCCCATCAGAATAGGGCCCCATCCCCGGCATGTAGTAATTCGCCCCGCGCGGCACCGCGAAACTGAAACTGAACGCACAGGGTGCCGGGTTCTGTACGTACGGAAGGACATGATCGTAGTTGGAGCCGTTGTACCACAGGGAAATCTCCACCGTGTCTCCCCGGTGGGCATACCCCGGGAGCATCACCCCAATATGCCCGAAATCTCTGCGCCGATGATAATCGGCCCGCTCACCGTTCACGTAAACCGAATCCTCTTTCAGATTGTAGTTCAGCCACAGCGAAAGGTACTTCAGGCTGTCTTTCTCGATAACCAGCGAGACATCACCTCGCGTGCCCTTCTGAATCCGTTTGCCGTCCAGCCCCCCAAGGACAATATCCCCATGCTTCCTGACAGCTCGCGTCGGATACTGGATGTCGGAAAGGACCGAATCTTCGTAACGTCCGCGCTCCTGCCGCTGAAACACCGCCGCCTCGGTAATCAACACATCTCCCCCCTCGAACTCGTAGCCCACAAGAACCTCCTCCGGCCGATTGGGGTCGAATGTGAACGTATACCGGTTGAAATCAATGAAGAAATAGCCGTCATCGGCGCGCTCGTAATGCGAGCGAAGCAACTGGAAGAAGTTGTCATAGACATGATAGATGCTGGGCTTGAAGAACACCTCCCCCTGTGCCTGCTTGGCGGTGGCGAAGTTCCTCCAGGAAAGGTTCTGCGGCGTGAACTCGAACCGCTCCTTCAGCTTAAGATCGAGGTTGTCCGAAAACTGAATGAAGCAGACCTCGAAGTCCTCGTCCACGGCCTCCTTGCCGCTCACGGCGTGCATGCAGTTACGCTCGCTGGGAACGGGGATCTCTATCTTGCAATTCCCCTTGCCGATGAAGATAGCCGTCGTGGCTCGCCCATCGACAAATCGACCAAGATGCACACGTCCCTCTGTAAACGTGAACGTGGCGACATCCTTCTGGTAGACGAAATTCTCTATCTGCCCCAGTTCCCCCGGGTTGTTCAGCAGGTCTTCCGACAGTGTCTTGTAATCGTCCTTGAACTGCTTCATCTGCTCCGATTCGGCGAACACCGCTGGTGACAACAGCGCGCCGAGTACCACGAGCAACGTTAACCATCTGGCCATCGACTGTCCTTTCCGGTTATGTCCCTTTAATGTGATCACACTTGATACGTCCCGGCAGTGCGTACGAACGATCAGAATCCCGCCACCCTCTTCATGGCGGCAAGAAACTCCTCGTACTTCTTCTCCAGTTCGTGGCTGGCGGCGATGAAAACATACCCGGGATGATCCTGCCACGCCTTCGTTAAATACCGCTCGATCTCCATGGCCGTATCGGCGCTCTCCTGCCTGATCGTGTCGTTCTGGTAGGCATCGGGGCCGAGCGCGGCCGAGGTCTGCAGTTGCACCACACCGGTATAACGACGATACTCATCGTCGATTGTTGTATCCAAATCCTCGGCCGTCTCCGGATGGAATGCGAACGCATCGACCGTCCCGCGATCGGAGACGAACGACTCCCCCCTGACTGCATCCTCGCGGGACACCTGACGTCGGTAGATTTCGCGGTGAAACTCGCCCCAGCGGTTGCGATACGATGGGTCCTCTTCGAGCAGTTGTCGCGCGAGCTCATCAAAAAAGTGGAATTCGGCGAATTCCGACTCATGTTTAAGGCGTTCGAAAAACTCGGTTTTGGCCGACCCGGGCGCTCCCGTGATCACCAGCCGTGCGATTTGGGCTTTGGTCCGCATACCACAAAGGTACCGGAGCCGCGAGCGTATGTCAAGAACACCCGCCCCCCGCCTCGAGTCATTCCGAGAACCGCCACGCAGGGACGAAGCCATCTCAACACACGCCATATCAAAACCACGCTCAACTCAGACACAAAGAATGGGGTGGCCCGACTCACTTTTGGGCCGCGTTACTACACTTGCGCCCGCTCGCGGCGCCGCTTAGATTGGCCGAAACACCGATCATTGACCAAACTGCAACATCAGGGGATGGGGCTATGAAGCTCAATGAGAAGCAGATTAGCACGATCAAGGAACTCGTGTCCGCAGTTGATGCTGCGCGAGCAGAGGCCAGTACTCCGCAGGAAGATCAGAATGCAACTGGCATTGATAGGGCTTGGAACGATGTCTTCAAGTCAGTAGTGAAACCCCACTGTCCTGCAGACTACTATGGCGTGTCGATGGAGATTGGTAGCGAGCTATACGATCTGATTGAAGATGCTCTGGTCAGCGACTTTCTCGACAAGGAAGCACTTGCAGAGAGTATTGCAGGCCTCATCGCCTGCGTTGTCACTGCGGTTGACAGAAGCTACTGGATTGTTGTTGCGCCGCTTGAGTGCTGCTTCAAGTCCTTCCCCGGCGTTAGTGACTTCGAGGATTCCCTGATAGTCAACCCATACCGCGACGGATGTCCGAGAGAGGACTGGTCCAATTACATCGCCAACGCCATCAGAGAACACAGCTCTCTTAGGCACGCCACCCAGGACTTCGACGCTGTTGAATGCGCTCGTCTCGTGGGCCACTTCGCTGGATGGACATACGGAGCGGACTTGAGGCCTGTTGTTGTGATACACTGTGGCAAGGCAAGCCACTACGGCATTCGGAATCTGGCTCAGAGTCGCTTAGACGAGGTGAGCGCGTTGTTAAGATTCTTGCACTTCATTTCACGCGAAGAAGATAGTGAAAGGACGCAGTTTCGTCTACGAGCCGCCGAAAGCAAAGCAAAGACCATTGCCTCTATAGGAAGCTTCCGACGGCTACCATTCTCAATGTAACAGATTGCGACTCTCAAAAGCTCATACCATCGCTGGCCGAGTGCGATGGCCCGAGCCACTTCATTGAACGCAGTAAGTCGACAGTACTCAATCCACTGGCATTCTTTGATACGTGGGAGAGATATGGTAAGAACTTCTTATTGCTCCAGAGAAGCTCCCTGCCTGACGAAACTAAGGAGCGACTATCTTCAGTTATACGACTCGTTAGTGCATGCCGCTTTGGGGAGTTCGTTGATCTGACGCTTCATTGCATCATCGCAACCGAAGCGCTGCTGTCAATCTGTGGCAAATCCGACAGCCTCGCAGAGCGCTTCGCATTGTTTGGTTCCTGTCTATTGAGCGATGACGCTTCGAACAGGAGAGACTACTATGCGAACCTAAGAGAGTTCTATAAGTATCGTTCCCTTCGAGTCCATCAAGGGAGGGCCTATGAGTTCTTGCCGCGAAGGTCGTTTAGAATTGAAACCAAACCAAGCGGCAGCGATTACTGACCTTCCCCCCGTTTTGTGGACACTCAGTTAAGACACGGTGATTGCTCCAGT
>CAZVHP010000005.1:0-249048 GCA_964627305.1 uncultured Ignavibacteriales bacterium
CACAACTACTTTCCCTGGACACCAACAAAATAACAATCTGGCGAATATTGTCAAGGAGTTTCTCAAGATACCTGGAATACGATAGTGGGTAGCAATAAGATATTGTCAGCTTGTCTAACACGCCCACTCAATCGAGCACCCGAAGAAGCGGGCGCGGTGTGGAGGGTCATCCTGTCGCCCTTCGCGGAATCTGAGGTCGATTCGATAGCGCCTCAGACTCCAGTGGAGCGTCTTGATGAATGGGGTCTGAGCAAGGCATTCTCAGGGGTGGCTCAGCGACTCGCAGGATGCAGCCAGGGCGAGAATTGTGCGAATGAACGGTCTTGGGAAAGGGGCACCGACACAGGCAGATTGTGACATGATTCACATGCGGCTTAGTGCTGCTACCTGGGTGAGAGGAAGGGAATCGGTGGTTGTCGGGAGTGTGAATATGGACTCATTATGGGATTATATGAGCGCCCGCTTGTGAATGGGATCACAATATCAATCCTGGCATCTTGATTCGGGCCGGCCTGTACATGGACTACGATGATCGACGT
Organism: uncultured Ignavibacteriales bacterium; assembly: GCA_964627305.1. Lineage (GTDB taxonomy): Bacteria > Zixibacteria > MSB-5A5 > GN15 > FEB-12 > WJKG01. The sequence continues at coordinate 540 of CAZVHP010000005.1, forward strand.
TGTGATGAGCACGGGAGGTCAATTCCGGGTTTTCATGGCATGGTAGGCAGAAACGAAGACGGCCCCGGAAGTGATCGGGGCCGAAGTGTCTTCTGGGTCGGAATCTCTGTCGAATCTGAAGATGGCTCAGGGGCAGTCAGCAGGCTCCGGTCCGTCGCTGAACAGGTATGATACAAGGTATGTCAGGTCGGACACATTGACGGACTCCTGAGCGTCACCATTGACGTTGCCCTCCTCGAAACAGGGTGGAGGGGGGCCGTTACTGAACAGGAACGAGACGAGGTATGTCAGGTCGGAGACGTTGACGAGTTCCTGGGCGTCACCATTGACGTTGCCTCTGATAGGTGGAATGCAGCAGCCTTCATCACAGGCGTCGCCGATCCCGTTTCCGTTGCTGTCCGTTTGGTCCGGATTGTAGGTGAATGGGCAGTTATCATCCGGGCAGGTATTGGCTGGGAAGCCGGGGTTGCCGTAGCCGTCGCCGTCCCAATCGGTACAGGTGTCACAACTGTCGCCGATCCCGTCGCCGTCGAAGTCGGACTGATCAGGATTGAATACGAACGGGCAGTTATCGCAGGCGTTGCCGAGACCGTCGCCGTCGGAATCGAGCTGGTCAGGGTTGTAAACATCGGGGCAGTTGTCCTCCGGGCAGGTATTGTTGGGAAAGCCCGGGTCGCCATAGCCATCACCGTCCAGATCAGTACATTCGTCGCAGGCATCGCCAATGCCGTCGCCGTCGGAGTCAATCTGGTCAGGATTATAGACATCAGGGCAATTGTCCTCCGGGCAGGTATTATTTGGGAACCCGGGGTTGCCGTAGCCATCACCATCTGTGTCCGTGCAGTCGTCACAGGCATCGCCAATACCGTCGCCGTCGAAATCAGCCTGATCGGGATTCGGAGTCAGCAGGCAATTGTCGCAGGAATCACCGACACCATCGAAGTCGAAGTCTTCCTGATGGGGATTGAAGACATAGGGGCAGTTGTCGTCAGGGCAGACGTTTTCTGGATGGCCGGGATCACCAAAACCGTCGCCATCAGAGTCAATGCAAATATAGTCTCGTGCCAGCACTTTGGTGACGAACAGATCGTAGCCTCCCTGGAGTGTCTCCTGAACCGGGTCCTGGACGGGGAAATTGAGCGACCCGGTGTAGCCAACGATGTAGGCGGCGGTGTCGTCATCAGCGGCAATACCGTAGCTGAAGTCATAGTCCGAACCGCCCAGGAATGTAATGAAGGCCATAGTATCGCCGTCGGGTTCATAGAAGCCGGCGTAGACATCGTAGAAGGCCTTTTTCGTGCCCTGGAAGGGGTTGACCAGCGGGAAGTTGGAGGAGTTCGTGTGTCCGGTGAAGAAGACATGATCGAACCCGTTGAGCTTGACGCCACCGGCATACTCCGTGCCGGAACCTCCAAGGAAGGTGCTGAATACCAAGGTGGGGCCACCGGGATCGAGTTGGCACAGGAATGTCTCGTTCGCGCCGCTGAAAGTGTTGTCGAAGGCGTTCACCAAGGGGAAGCCTGATGAGGCTGTGTATCCGTGGAGCCAGTATGATCCTGTTGAACTGATGTCGATTGCTATACAGATATCGTTGGCGCCGCCGCCGAGGTAGGTTGCGAAGCTCAGAGCTGAGGCATCGGTGTTGAAGTGCGCGATAAAGGCATCGCCGAGGGAGCCTCCATTGAAAGAGTCGTCGTAGGGCGATTCAAGCGGCAAGTCCGACGACGAGGAGTACCCGCAGAGGACGGGGGAACCGTCCGCGGCAAGAGCCAGGCCGAGAGCGGCATCAGTTCCGGAACCGCCATAATAGGTTGCGTAATCCACAGTCTGGCCATCGGCGGAAAGGCGGAGAACAGTGGCATCCTGGCTGCCGCCAAGGTCGGTATCGAAGGCGTTGACAACCGGGAAATCGGCTGATGAGGTGTAGCCGGCTACAACAGCCCTTCCGGATCCGTCCACCTGGACACCGGTGGCATAGTCCGAGCCGGTACCTCCGAGATAGGTGCTGTAGGTCAGTGCACTGCCCGATGGATCGAGCCTGGCGATGAACATGTTTTTGTCGCCGCTTAGTGAACTCTGGTAAGGTGAGCTCATGGGAAAGTCGTCGGCGTTCGTGTTGCCGACAACTACAACACTGCCGTCAGCGGCGACTGCGATAGCCGTACCCTGATCATCGCCAGTGGCACCACCAAGATATGTGCTGTACAAGATCGAGTCCCCGCTCGCGGAGAGCTTGGTGACAAACGCATCATATCCCGCCGACCCACCTCCGGCATAAACAGAGTCAAACGGGCTGGCCATGGGGAAATCGGCTGAGACGGTGTAGCCGGTAATATAGACGTTTCCACCGGTATCGATATCAATGGCGCGGCCGTAGTCATTGCTGCTGCCTCCGAGGAAGGTGCTGAATTGAAGCATCGGATCGACGATCAGCCTGTGAGTGGGATTGTATTCACCGAGGGCGAAGCCGAACGTGAATTCATCAACAATCTCATAATCAGCGCTGACGGGAACAACCTCACCGGCTATGACTTGAAAGACAATCGGCTTTCTTTCAGTTATGACGCCCAGTTCAGTAGCGATCTTTAGTTCACCGCCAGGTGTGATCCAGAGGCTGTCGGCGCCGTCGTACCGTACGAGTATACCGGTGGGGTCAGCCCCCGGGTGAACGATGAAGTCGTACTCGAGCTGTCGACCACTTCCCCGGAACCGCAGATCAACGCTTTCATAGATATCAGTAATCAGCAACTCGTGGTATGATGGTACGGACTGAACCCAGCTTGCTGGCCCGGCACCCGTTAGATAGTGTGTTTCAAACGGCGCCGAAGTCCGACCGGACAACTGCTCAAGCCCGGTGGCTCCGACGAACGTTACCCGAACTGCCGCCCACCTGAGATGCGAGGGGAGGGGCTGAACGATTGGATCGGCTTGTGGCTGAGGCGAGTTGCCGGCCTCATCAGTGAGCCGGATGAACTGATAATATATGGCGTCCTCGGTGAACCACACCCTGGCACCGTTGGTACTGGCGCCGAACAGGACTCTCGAATCGAACTGGCCCAGGTTCTCCTCAAAGGTGAGGGGGGCCTTCCTCAGGGATTCAGCGTGCGGGTGTAGTTCTGTCCGGACTTCGGGACTGACAAGGAGAGTGAGGGTTGCGACCAATAGAGCCATCAGCGCACAGATGCCAGACGTGCGCCGCAATGATGAGGTGCTCACAGACGTTCTCCAGGTGCTGACGTGTTTACTGTGTAGAGCAATGAAGACAATCCTAAGATACCCGGTCGTGGACAGTCTGTCAAGCAATACACGCGGTTAAGCCCCTGGACGGACTACTCCGCACGGAGCTATCTTGATTATTAGTCGACACTTCGCAGTGTTTTCCACAGCCGATTAAGGGGTGAATGTTACGGTAGTGCTGAGTTGTCGCGAGTTTCAGGTGATTCCTCGGAGCAGGGGTGCCCCAGAAGGCTACCTTTGCAAATGTAGACAATACTAAGTTGGTTTCTACAGCTTGCCGGCAGCAGTCGCTATCACGTCAAGGCAGGGGAGCGCGGACTACCGAATAGGTTTTCGATACTGTCCATCTTTCGACCGTCAGTCCCCACCATCTGTAGGGACTCGCCAATACTGCAGCAGGCACTATATATCAAGAAGTACATTAGATCGTATCCATAAACAGCACCCATAGAAGCACATACGGGAGCGCCAGCAGTCGCGGCATCAGCCTTGCTTTTTCGTTCTGTGGAAAGGCGGCTCCATGAGCCCTGCAAAGGAGGAAGAAGTGAGACTGCTTTTGATTCTTGGCTCTTTCCTGGTGCTGTTGTTGCTGACCCCGGCAGCTCAGGCCCAGGAGAGCGGGACGATTCAGGCGACCGCCACAGTGGTTTCCTCGCTGACAGTGACCGGATCCAATAATCTGCAGTTCGGGTCAGTGACACCGGGAACACCCAAGGCGGTTGACAAGACGACTATCGGATCCGCCGGTGAATGGACGATAACCGGGACGGCCTCGGCCGAGGTAACGCTTGATTTCACGCTGCCCACTGAACTGAGCGACGGGGCCGCGGCGACCATGCCGATAACGTTCTCCGCGACGGACGCCTCATATGAAGATGGCAGCGGCGGTGGACAGGCGGCGCCGGCAGGGGTTATCAACCCGGCGGTTATCAGTACCGTTGACCTCAGCGGCGCGGGGGAGATGACCGTCTGGATCGGCGGGACGGTCAATCCCGGGATTGCCCAGACAGGCGGAAACTATAGCGCAGACGTAATTTTGACGGTGACATACACGGGCGGTTAGATCGGGCTGGGTATCTTGCTTCGACCGGGGGCTACCGTTGTGCCGTCTGTTATCTCAGACGGGAATCTCAGAAGGGGTGTGCCCGTTTTTGTGTTTCTGCCCGAGTTCGTCCTACAGAGTGCCTCTGCTTGTCCGGTCAGTCGGTGGTGCCTCCGGGTTCCATGCCCTGGCGAGTTGCGCCTCTGGTAATCAGCTTATCCTTTGACATATCAGGATGATTCATTAGGTTACAGCAGTATACACCCATTGACTGCTGTAGCTGATGCACCAAAGAACTGCCCGCCACATTGTTCTGTGTGGAGTCGCCTGCCTGCTGTCGACCGTGTGCGCTGCTGTTACGTCCTACGCTATTCCTCCGGTTGGACAACGGGCGACGATTCAGGCAACAGCCACTGTCGAGCCGGCCAGTGGTCTTCACGAGCAGTCGGACGGGAGCTGGTTGGTCTTCTCAAGTTCGTTCGGGCAGGTCGTGATGACTGTCCACGATGAGCGCGACAGCGAAGTCTGGCGTGACTACGTCGGTACGCTTCCGGACGATACCCGAGTTGATCGTTGCCAGCCCGTGTCCTATCCTCGGTGTCCACATCTGTATCAGGGGTTGAAACCGGATGCTGTCCATGTCGTCAGGCTGGTTGATCCTGCCTTGTAGGGGGCGCGGCAGAGCGCCTTTTTTGTTGCCTGTCGACTTTTGTCTGATTAGGCTCACTGGCAGATAGTGTGCCATTCAGGGAGCGAGATGGATCCACAGCGTACAGGGTTGATTGCTGGCGTCATCGGGTTGTTGTTGTGCTGGGCAACGGTCTCGGCTCAGACCGTTTCGGTGGTGAACAACCTTGAGTTCGGCGATGTCTTCCCCGGCGTGCCCAAGACCGTCACCAAAGCTGATCCTGGTGCAGCGGAGTTCAGGGTTGAGGGCAACGGCGGTGACGAGATAACCGTGGAATTGCTGCTTCCCAGCTACATGAGCACATCCACCGGTCACAGTATGCGGCTGGTCTTTTCTTCGAACGATCTTTCCATGGATTCGAGCGCCTCACCGCGCCAGGACGCGCCCCTGCTGGATGATCTTAACCCCTACATTGTGCAGACCTACGGGATCGGGACCAATGGTCTGGCGATCTGGCTGGGGGGCAAGGTGGTTCCCGGGCAGGTACAGCAACCGGGCGACTACAGCGCCGACATCACTATCACTATTACCTATACCGGGAATTAGCAATAATCCCTCCATCTGGGGCCGTTAGCCCCCTTATCCCGCCTGTGTTCAAGCTCTAAACAGATTGTGTTCAGATGTCCTGTATTTGGCCAGAAGCGCTTATCGGCTGGTCGCAATCTGGCGATTTAATGGATAAACAGCGCGTATGGGCACGCTGTTCAACGACTGAATCGCTGGTTGAAAAATATGCAGATGACACAATACACAACTTCACGGAGGCCCAAGATGATTAGCTCCACGAACCGTCAGTCAGCCATGAAGAAGGCCGCGCTCGTCTTGACGGTGCTGCTGCTGGGAACCGCCTCGTGCGTGCTGGCGGCGAACTACATTGTTACTGGTCAGGCAACGGCGACAGTGGCGACGGCCCTGACGGTGACTGCCACGCAGGACCTGGCATTTCCTCTAACCTTCCCGGGACAGCCCTCGACCCAGGGCATTACCCACGATGACTCGACGGGTATCTTCACTATCACGGGTGAAGCAGGCGCCAAGATCATTACGACTTTCTATTTGCCTGAGTATATGACCGGACCGGGTGGTGACCGTATGACTATCACGTTCGGTCCCGGTGACTGCGCGATTGATACCAGCGCCGCCGGAACACCCTCAGCCTTCGGTGGTGGCTGGAACACCCAGAACCCTCAAGACCTGACAGCGGCGACTCTGGGCGCAGATCCGGTCATCGGCAGTGAAGCCCCTACAGAGGAAACGCGCATCTACATAGGTGGCAACATCTATCCTTCGATCGTGCAGGCAGCAGGTGCCTACACGGCAGATATCGTGCTGGTTGTCGCCTACGCGGCCCAGTAGCCTCCGTTTCTCATCCTGAGAATCAGTGAAGAGAGCCTGAGTTCAGGCTCTCTTTTCTTTTGTTGTTCTCACCCACGCCCGAACAGGTCTGCCCATCAACGGACGGCGTCGGCAGGAAAGCCGTTCCTATGGGAAAAATCGACTCGAAAGCTGTAGGAATGTCCCCATAGATTGTTAAGAATTTGAGCAGTTTGGTCGATGACTGTACTGAAACGGCTTAAAGGCTGTGCAGACCATGAACAGTTACGCGACCAAACATTTGTCCGCTGTCGCTTTTTCGGGGACCACACGTCTTCTGATGGCCGTCCTGATGGTATGCCTGTTGTTTGGATCGGCCGCCGCTCAGGATGTGGCCGTTGCTACGGCGACGGCAACTGTGCTCGGTACGATCTCGGTCAGCGCGACGGCTAATCTCGACTTTGGCCAGGTGTTGCAGGGCGTGGAGACATCGACTGCGAACAACAGCGCCGATGCCGCCATTTTCGACATCTCCGGCGAGGCCGACAAGGGTATGAACCTGGTGCTGATACTCCCCGAGTATTTGACCAAGACAGACGGGTCCTCGCGGATGGATATCATCTTTCGGGCTACGGATGCCTCGGTTGACACCACCGGGGCCAGCTCGCCAACAACCATGGCCGGCTCCAAGGGATGGCAGAACACGAACCCCTTCAGTCTGCCTGCGGGAGCAATTATCGGCAGTTCCGGGACGAGCATCTATCTGGGCGGTACCGTGCGCCCCTCGGCAAATCAGCCGGCGGGGACGTACGAGGGCGACGTAGTCCTGACGGTGGCGTACAACGGGAGTTGATTAAAACTTCCCATGAGCTTAGCGGCATTCTAAGCTGACGGTGGACATTGATGTCACTTACACGGAAGGAGTCCGTGACGATGCCGACGCGGCCTGGCACTGCATCTGTTCTCACTGTGATGGTGGTTGTGGCTGTCGTGATGACAGCGACGGTCTCTGTGCGTGCTCAGGGAACAACCAATGCTCAGGCGACGGCACGAGTGCTGACAGCGTTATCGGTGACAGCGAGCAATGATCTGGTTTTTGGCAACGTGCTTCAGGGGGTTCCCAAGAGGATCGGGACGAACGTCGACGATTCGACGGCGCAGTTCTCGATCACCGGTCAGGCGAGTGCGACGATATCAATGGTGCTGACCCTGCCGACGTATCTGAGCCGGACCGCCGGAGGGGAACAGATGATGTTGGTTTTCGAAAGCGATCAGGTAGTTGTAGATACAAACGCGACCTCGCCATCTACCGTGACGGCCGGAGATGGCTGGCTGGGGCAGAACCCGTATTCGCTTCCCTCAAACGCCGTTGTCGGCGCCGGTGGTCAGACGAATGTGTATCTGGGCGGCAAGGTGATTCCATCCCCGAACCAGATTCCGGGTACCTACGAGGCGAATATCATACTCAGCGTGGCGTACCTGGGTACTTGAGTACCACAGCGAGCGGCCCGCTGAGCAAATAATGGAGGATGTATCAGGGATGATCATCAAGACAGATTCTGAGCGCGCGAGGCGTTTCATAGCTGTGGGCGTGTTGAGCATGCTTGTGGTTCTGGCCTTTTCGCTGGAGTCAATGGCAGGAGTTCTGGTGGCGCCCACCTCGGCCATCATGACCGAGGGCAAACGCACAACTCGGCTGACAATCAAGAACCCGTCAACGGATCCGAAGGAAGTGGAGGTCCGGTTTGCCTACGGTCTGCCCGAATCCGACAGCCTGGGAAATGTCGATATCAAACTGATAGATTCGGCCGTGACTGACCCGCGTTCCTGCATGGATTGGCTGAAGGCCTTCCCGCGCAAGATCATTGTGCCTCCGAACGGCTCGCAGGTGATTCGGCTGGTGGCCAATCCGCCGGAGGATCTTCCGGAGGGTGAGTACTGGTGTCGATTGATTGTCCGGTCGTCCGAGGGGAGTATGAGCCCGCCGCCGGTTGCTGCTGCCGACGCCATAACGACACGATTGAATATGATCATGGAGACGGCCATCGTGGCCAAATACCGCAAAGGCGAATCTGTGGCTCGACTGGCGCTGCTGGATACAACGGCGTGGATAGATACGATTGCGGGTCGCGTCAGTGTATTGCTGGATATGGAAAGCCAGGGGAACGTGTCGTATGTTGGGGTTATCAACGGGCGGCTGCTGGATGCGCGCAATCGGGAGATTATGACGCAGAAGCTGGACATTGCGGTCTATCGCCAATTGAAGCGGCGACTCGACTTCCCGGTTTCCCTTGAGGGGTTCGAGGGTCCGTATCGGGCCGACATTCGGATCACAACGCGCGGGCGGACCGATATCCCTCCTGAGGATGTCATCGCGGGTAACGAGATATCGCTGACCACCATCATACCTGAGGACCGGCGGCGTTGAACTGAGCATAGTATGACGAGCGATTGTCGACGGGGATAGCATGTTTGCATCCGGGTATATAAAAGGTGCACTCTTCTTGCTGGTCGGGGCAGTGATCTGCCTGGGTCTGACCAGAGAGAGCCGGGCGCAGTCTGGTAGGGGTATTCAGGACCGGTGGGAGGAAATCCCGGTATCATTTGAGGTACGACGTCTGCTCAAAGAGGATATCTTCGTGCAGTGGGACGGGGACACGGTCTATGTCCCCCTGCTGAGGGTCTTCAGCCTGCTTGATCTGAAAGTGGAGGCAAACTTTGCCGACAGCTCGTTCCGGGGGTTTGTCATCAGCAGGGATAACTCATATCGCATTGATCTCCGGCAGCAAGAGGCGCGGACCTGGCTGAGAAGCGTGCCGCTTACATCGCAGGGTTACTACCTGAGCGGGTCCGATCTCTTCCTGCGCATTGATCTGTACGAACGGCTGTTTGACCTGCCCATGGAGTTCATCTTCAGCGCCCTGATGATCAATCTGCCGCTGAACACCGAGTTGCCCGCCTATCAGCGCATGCAGCGCGCCCTGGCCCGACGAGGACTGCGTGACGAGGAGGTGGCAGCGCGCAATGTCCGGCATCTGGCCCACAGCAGGGAATTCCTGCAGTTCGGAGCCGTTGACTGGATGGTCTCGGCCAATCCGGTCGGAAAGCAGGACCACTTCTACGGACTGAACCTGGGAGGTTTGGTGGCCGGGGGAGACCTGAGTATAGGGGCTAATGGCAGCACCGCATCAGGTATCGAAGAGGACCAGTTGACATACCTGTGGCACTACTACACCGATCGCTCGCCATACATCACTCAGGCAGAATTGGGACACATCTATGGACAGGGGCAGTTGGGACGCGGCCTGATCGGAGGGATGATCACCAATCGTCCTCAGACGCAGCGTGAGTTCTTCCAGACGATCACGCTGGAGGGGCACCTTGGTGAAGGGTGGGAGGTCGAGCTGTTCATTGACGGTAACCTGACCGATTACACATTTACCGACGGGAGTGGCCGATACCGTTTTGATGTAGATTTGGTCTATGGCGCATCGATGATCACGCTGAAGATGTATGGTCCCAATGGTGAGTACCGGACGGAGGAGCAGTATGTACGCATCCCGTACAATCTCATCCCGTCGGGGCAGATAGAGTATACTGTCGCGGGCGGTCAGAGCAGTGTGCCCGGATCCTATGACAGTTATGCCAATGCTGCCGCCTACTACGGCTTACACTCCCGTGTCACGGTGGGCCTTTCGACAGATGTGCCGTTGGCCACCGACAGCGCCATCGGAGCAGCGTATGCCCTGGAGGCGACGGCTCAACCGCTGCCGAATCTAACAGTGTTTTCATCGTACTCGCCCGACGTTGTCATGCAGGCCGATGCTGCCTACACGCAAGTGAGCAGTTTCAGTTTCTCGGCTGGGTATAGTCGCTATTTCGAGAATCCGCACCGGAATCAGAGTCGACGGGAGTATCAGATTCGGGCCTCGACGACCTTTCCTTTCCGACTGTTGGGCCGCCAGTGGGGTCTGCGCGGTAACGCCACCTTTGATCGTTTTCCGGATTTGCAGATGCTGCAGGTGAACTACGGCTTCAACGTTGGTCTTCCGAGGCTGTACATCAATTACCTTGGCCGTTTGCGGGTTCAGGAGTACCCGGACAGGTCGAGTACGAGTCTGACCAGCCAGATGTACCTGTTGACGCGTTTGCTGCCGTGGTTCAGCCCGCAGTTTCGAGCGACGTATGACCATGAAGTCAATGACTTCTCGGTGCTTGGTGTCACCTTTGCCAGGCGTATCTTTCGCACGGGGCAATTGAGTCTGGGGGTCGAGCACAATCGTCGGACCGGTTCCAACACGGTGCAGGTCAGTTTCAACATGTATGCGCCGTTCGCCAGTTTCAGCTCACGGGCGACCTACATCGACGCTCATCGTGAACTCGCTGTGAACCAGGTGCAGCGCGGCTCGGTTCGATGGGACCAGGCAGCCAGACGTTTGCGGCTCGATCGCCGCAACGGGGTCGGGTACGGTTCGGCTCTGTTGCGTCCGTACGTTGACGCCAATGCCAATAATCGACGGGATCCCTCGGAGCGTTTCGTGCCCAATGTTCGTGCCCGCATCAAGGGCGTCGGGGGGCGACCGACCGGCCGGGAGCGTCAGTTCTTCTATGACCGTTTGCGGCCGTATGATGACTATCTGCTGCGGATTGACCAGTACAGCATCGATGACCCATACCTGCGGCCCGTATATGACAATTACGCAGTTACTTTCAATCCCAACATGGTGACGGCGATTGATATTCCATTAGTGTACGCCGCGGAAGTGACTGGCAGGGTCCAACGGGAGGTTGACGGCACCCGCACGGGCACCGGCGGTGTGACGCTGATCGTCCGCGATGTAACGCGCGACCGGAGATCGGCAGAGATCACGACTTTCCGGTCAGGGGATTTCTACTATCTGGGGCTGATTCCAGGAGAGTATACGATTGAGGTTGACCCTCACCAGCTTAGTCAGCTTGGCTACAGCGCCGTACCGGAGGTACGCCGGCTGGAGGTGCTGCCGCAGGACGGCTCGAGCCAGATCGGCGGCATTGACTTCGTGCTGGTTCCGCGCCAATAGCCTGTGGCATGTCGGTCAGTGTCATCGCCTCGGGCCGCCTGTTTCTCGTTCCAGAAACTGACGCAGCCACTTGTGGACATCGTTACGCCTGACCTCTGAGCGGAGAACCTTCATGCGCCGGTTTTTTTCATCCGTATCCATGATGAATGCGGCGAAGATGGCATCGGCGGTCCGCTCGACGTCGTAGGGATTCACCATCAGCGCCCCCTGAGCTAATTGATCGGCGGCACCGGCAAATTCCGAGAGGATGAGAACACCGTTATTGTCGATGGACGCCGCGCAGTACTCCTTGGCGACAAGATTCATGCCGTCGCGAAGGGGAGTGATCAGGGCGATGTCGGAAGCCTTGTAGTAGCCAAGCAGTTGGTAGCGGTTGAGGTGGCGAAACATGTAGTGAATGGGAATCCAGCGATCGGTCGAAAAGCGGCCGTTGATTCGTCCGGCCAGTTGATCGAGGCGTTCTTTCAACCCCTGGTACTGTGGCACTGTGACGCGGCTCGGCACCACGATCTGCACCAGGGCCAGGCGGCCACGCAGTTCGGGGTACTTCTCCATGGCTCTCTCGAAGGCCAGAAACCGTTCGGGGATACCCTTGGTGTAGTCGAGTCGGTCGAGGCCCAGGACGAGTTTCTCGGATCGCAGGTTCTCGCGGAAATACCAGGCCGATTCAGCAACCTCGTGCGAACGAGCACCCTGATCGAACTCACTGAAGTCGATGCTGATGGGATAGATCCCGAGCTCAATGGTGCGATCGTTGTGCATGACAAACGAGTGGTTGCGTTTAGCGTGAACCCGTGCCCCCTCAATGAATATCCTGACACTCTGGATGAAATTGCGATAGTCATGGCGGGTCTGAAACCCGATGTGGTCATAGTCCAGCAGGGCGTACATGATTTCATCTCGCCACGGGAGACGGCGGATGAGGTCGCTGCTGGGGAAGGGGATATGCAGGAAGAAATCGATACTCTTCTTCACGCCCAGTTCCCGAAGGTAGCGACCTGCCAGCAGCAGTTGGTAGTCATGAACCCAGACATGGCTATTGTCTCTGATTGACTCAACGGTCATCTCAGCGAATCTTCGATTCACCGCGCAGTAGGTTTCCCACTGATCGGCATCGAACTCGCAATATCCCAACTGGTCGTGAAACAAGGGCCAGATAGTTTGGTTGGAGAAGCCTCGATAGTAGCGGGCGACCTCATCCTCGGTGACTGCAACCGGTCGCAGTTCAAAGCGTTCATCCCGTGAGTGCTCGCGGAGCAGATCCTCGGCAGGGGCCTCTTTCGGACAGCCGGGCCAGCCGATCCAGGTTCCGCCATTGCGGCGCATGACGGGTGCCATGGCCGTCACGAGACCCCCGGAGGAAGGGAAGACCTTCCATTGACCGTTTTCATCTTTGTCGACAGCTGCCGGCAGTCGATTCGATACAACCAGTATGTGTCCTGTGTCTCGGTCCAATTCTACCTCCATGTTGTTGGCCCCACTGAATGTGCCGCGCAGTTCCGTCATAGCCCGGCGATCTGCGCAGCCGCGTCTTGCCTGTAATTCCTCAGAGCCATCGTGCGACGAAGCTGAGCAGTTCCTGCGGCGGTCTGAGCCAGAGGTCGGCGAGAGTGGGACGCAGTTCGGCTCTCACCAGCACGCTAAGAGTGTGCTGGTCAGCATCTTGCAGGGCGGCGAAGGCGTCCTCGTCGGTCTGGTCATCCCCAAGATAGGCCATCACGCAGCCTGAAGGGCATTCTGCCATCAGGGCGCGGACGGCCTTGCCCTTGTTGATGTCCGCGACGCGTACTTCCAGTCCGCCGTCAAACTCGTGCAGTTCCAGGCCGTGATTCGAGAGAGTCTCCCGCCATCGGTCTTCAACCTTCCGGCGGAGATCTGAGGCGGCCTCGTTGTCGAGTCCGCGCCAGTGAAAGGCATACCCTGCCGGCTTCGGCTCGCGTCCTGATGCCGGGACGTTATCCTCTGCCCATGTTGCCACATCATCCAGCACGGCCCTGCTCCGATCGGAAAGTTCGGACGTTACTACCTGACCATTCGGCAGCCGCCGCTCGAAACCGTGCGAACCCCACAACTCGGGTGGGTTCTCCGTTGCCAACAATCGCATGAGGACACTGACGCTGCGCCCACTGATGATGACAACCCGAGTTGGCGATTGGTTCACAATCTCGTCCAGCAGGCGGCGTACTCCCGGATAGGGGACGGCCTGGTCGCGATCAGTTACGAAGGGCGCCAGGGTACCGTCGTAGTCGAGCATCAGAAGGCGATGATCGGTCGCTTTCAGAAGATCGAAGTAGGCGTCGATATTCAGATTCTCGTCTAAGACCTCCATCAGAGGCAATCTAACCAGCCATGAGATGGTTGGCAAGTCCCTGTCGGAGTCCAAACATGAGAGTCAGGTACTCTCGAAGGTGTCTCGTCAGGAGGAAATTCTGGGTGACGAACTCCCGGGCCGTTTGGCCCATGCGGCGCATCTGTGCGGGATGCCGGAGCAGGTCCCTGATCCGCAGGGCGGCTCCCTCGGGGGTATCGACAAGATAGCCGGTGTAGCCGTTATAGACCTGGAGGCGGATACCGCCGGTGTTGCCGCCGATTACTGGTTTGCTTTTCCACATGGCCTCGGTGACCGTCAGGCCGAATCCTTCCTGAAGCGACTTCTGAATAACGATAGCTGAGGCGCGTTGCAGAGCGTTGATAATCCGATGCGCATCGGGTGGCAGCAAAAGAACTGAAATGCGGGGGTTCTTTCGGGCGGCCTCCTTGACCTCCTCGAAGACAGCAGCGCCCTCGGGATCATCGGTCGCCCCGCCGCCGGCAAGAACCAACTGGGCATCGATAGATGAGTTGATCATGTTGAAGGCCTCAATCACGCCGAGTGGGTCCTTGAAGCGGTCGAAGCGCGAAATCTGGGTCAGGATTGGCAAGTCCGGCGAGAGGTTGAACCGGGTTAGCGTTTCGTCGATTTCGGACTGCGGCAATTCGATGTTTTTGTCCGACAGCGGGTCGATACTGGGAGCGAGAATGAACTGGGGATGATCGAGCCGCTGGGAGAAAGTCGGCATGGAGAAGATGGAAGCGTCGTAGTGCTGCACCTTGGACCGTAGGTACTGCCAGACGCGACGGTTGGGGTGGCTGGCATCGATATGGCAGCGCCAAATCCACTTGCCCTGTCGATGCGGGCACAATTCCAGCAACCCGGCCGGCTGGGGATCGTGAATGACGACGAAGTCAGCCTCTTCGAGGACCGGTCTCAGGCGTTTGGCGTTCTCGGCAACGGTCTGCTCATAGGTGTCGATCATGTGCTGAGTGAGGAAGACGGGGTTGCCCTGAAGGCCGTTGTGGAATGTTTTCGTGACATGGAAGTAGTCACCGTGGCCCTCGATCACTTCCCAGGAGGCATTAAGACCGAGATCGTTCATCAAGGGAATCATCCAGTGGAGAATCTCAGCCACGCCGCCGCCGAGTCTGGTGGAGTTGACGTGCACGACGCGAGCGCCGGACAGCCCGGCCGCGAGTTGCTTGAGCTGCGATATCACTACACTGCCGACAACCGGTTCATACGCTGCGAGCGACTTAGCTGTCATGGGCCACCTCGGGGATGTCTGCATGCTCGAGGGCGCTTGTCGCCTGATCCTTCAGTTGCGAGAGGGTCAGGTGGTAAAAATCGATGCCGGCCAGGGCAGCACGCATTGAGGCGGTATCTTCACCAAAGTCATGCAGCCAGACCGTGAAATCATCGCTGCCATCGGGCGTGCGGCGGCGCGCTTCGACAAAGTGGTAGTAGATAGAGCTGTAACTCATATTGGGTAACTGCGCCGGCAGGTCAGAGGGGGTAACTAAGTCGATGTCGGTATCAAAGACGACCGTTGCTGCCTGCATGAAGCGAAAGTCGCCGCCGAGCGCCCACTGGACAAAGGGGACCTCGCTGAGGCGTTCATCGAGAATGTCAATGACAAGCGCTCTGAGTTCATCGAAATTCGACAGGCTGTACGGGTTGATTATGCCCAGCCGCTCGGCCAAGACGCGGTCGTTCAGAGAATGGGCGGACCACACCGCGAAATCGTTGCGGAATTCCGGGTCGTCGAAAGTGGGACGGATAACCGTCTCACAGAAGTGATGGAACAGGGTTTCGGTCGGGCAGATGGCGATACGCTCCCGCAGTTCCCTCATGTTGGCAGCCGGTTCGACTCCCCCCATGCGCATAATCAGTGTGCAGTCTCGAACTTTGAACGGCATAGTGTTCATTTCGGTAAATCCTGTAATTCCTTTAGGTTACCCAAGGTTGTGCGTCCTTGTGTGGGATGCCGCTGAGTCTGTCTTCTGATGTTAACACGCCACCGCGCCGAAGGTTGCAGAAATCCTGCACCCGCCTTGGTAGATAGTGTCGCCCTTGAAGCTGGCGTGGCAAAAGAATAAAGCCACCGTGCGGAATCGAACCGCAGACCTACTGATTACGAATCAGTTGCTCTACCAGCTGAGCTACGGTGGCTTGATCAGTAGCGACACGTGGCCCCAAAAGTACACTTGGGCAGTCGGGCTGTCAAGCGCCTTGTGAGGCCTTGTGAGGCTCGTGTTATGAGGTCAGGATCGGTCGCAAACTGCTTATCCCACACCCGATTTGGGTTGAAATCGAGCCGGGAATCCACTATACTACAGGCAGTGTGAGTGAAAGTGCATCTCGCCCGCTGGCTTTGGCGACCGGGTCGCCGGACACAGCGGGTGCAGGAAACGCAAGAAAGGACTGTCCGATGCTTGTCGACCAGAAGCTCGAAGTTCACACCGATCTGTGGAAGATCGCAAAGCATGTCGTGTCCCTGGAGACCTCAATCATCCGTGAGATTCTCAAGATATCCTCTCAGCCGGGAGTCATTTCTTTTGCTGGCGGCCTGCCTGCGCCGGAGTTGTTTCCGCTGGAGGACCTCAAGAATGCCACGACAACGGTTCTGGACAAACACGGCGCCAAGGCAGTGCAATACTCGCTCTCGCGGGGGGTGCCGGAACTGCGGGAGTTGATCGCCCAGAGGGCTACCGAACGCGGCACCAGGACGGAAGTAGACAACATACTCGTTGTCTCCGGTGGTCAGCAGGGTCTGGAACTGGTGGCGCGGGCCTTCATTGAGCCGGGAGACTACATCATCTGTGAGAACCCGACCTATGTGGGCGCCATTCAGGCGTTCAACTATTACCGCGCGAAGTATGCCGCTGTTGACATGGACGATGAGGGTATGATCATCGATCAGGTCGAGGAGAAGATCAAGACCCATAAGCCGAAACTTATCTACACCGTCTCCAATTTCCAGAACCCGACGGGCATTACCATGTCATTGAAGCGGCGTCATGCCCTGGTTGATATGGCAATCAAGTACAACATTCCGATCATTGATGATAACCCATACAGCGACATCCGTTTCTCCGGCGAGCGGGTTCCGACGCTCAAGTCGTACGGTGGGGATGAGGTGATTGCGATACGGACTTTCTCCAAAGTGCTGACCCCGGGGCTTCGTACCGGTTGGATGAATGGTCCGAAAGACATTATGGTTCATTTCGAGAAGGTCAAGCAGTGCACCGACCTTCACACCAACACCCTGTGTCAGTACGTTATCCACGAGTATGTCAACTCCGGCAAGCTCGAGCCGCATGTAAGGAAGCTGTGTGCGGACTATGGTGCCAAGCGTGATACCATGATCAAGGCTATGCGGGAGCACTTCCCGGACGGCGTTACCTGGACAGAACCCGAGGGTGGTTTGTTCCTGTGGGTTGAGTTGCCCATGAGCGTTTCGGCCAAAGAGCTGTTGCCGAAGGCCGTGGAAAAGAAGGTTGCCTATGTGTACGGTTCGCCATTCTTTCCCAATGGTGGCGGAGAAAACACGATGCGCCTGAACTTCTCGAACGCCACTCACGAAGGCATTGAGCAGGGGATCGAGCGACTGGGCAAGCTCCTCAAAGAGAGCGTATAGTCGATTGTTTTACTGCGTGAATATTGCCCGCCAACCCGCGTCTGATTGTGCCGGTTGGCGGGCCTTTTTTGTTGCCCAGGCTTGTTGTGCAGACCATACTTGTCGGCATGCTCATTCCGTTTGCCAAGTATCACGCTCTCGGGAACGATTTCCTTGTTGTCGAGATGAACGCCGTGGAGTCGCTGCCGGAGTTGTCGGCGGTTGCCCTGCACCTGTGTGAGAGAAGCACCGGGGTGGGTGCCGACGGCATCCTGTTCGTTACCGAACAAAGCGATAGCCTTGATGTGGAGCTTTACAACGCCGATGGCTCCTGGGCAGAAAAATCCGGCAACGGTCTGCGGATTATTGGCGTACACTGGCACTTGAAGGACAGAAGCGTACGGCGGTTTTCCGTACATATGAACAAGGTCGCCAGCGTGGTCGAGATTCTTTCCGGCAAGGAGCACGAGTTTGATGTACGGGCATCGCTGGGCCAGCCGACTTTTGTGGCCGCGGACGTGCCAGTCACAACGGATTTGTTCTACTGGATCAATGAGCCACTGGCGATCGGCGGCGTGGAGCTGCCGATCACGTGCCTTGCGGTGGGTAATCCGCATGTTGTGCTCTTTGTCGACAGCTTCGATCTCGACTGGCCGCAGATCGGGGCGGATATTGAGAGCCACGAGGCATTCCCAAACGGGACAAATGTCGAATTCGTACGGGTTGTCGAACGCAATTTGATCGAGGTCGCCGACTGGGAGCGGGGAGTAGGCGTGACGACGTCGTCCGGTACCGGAGCCGCGGCGGCCGTGTGTGCCTCCGTGATGAACGGTTTTGTCGACCGCAGTTGTGATGTTCAGTTTGAGGTCGGCGTAATGCACATCGATTGGTCAGAGACAACCAATGAAATCCTGCTGTCCGGTCCCGTGGTAGCGGTGGCCACGGGTCAGGCGTTCATACCATGCTGAGTTTCAACGAAGTCAAAGCCCTTGCGCACAAGGGGAACGTGATTCCGCTTCATGTGCGCGTGGCAGCCGATCTTGACACCCCCGTCTCGGCTTATCTGAAGCTGGCACATCGGCGGCCACACTCGTTCCTGCTGGAGTCGATTGAGGGAGGGGAGAAGCTGGCACGCTACTCGTTTGTCGGCTTTGACCCGTTTCTTCTGGTTAGGAGCACTGGCGACGGAGTCATGCTGCAACACGGCCGGACACAACGGAGGCTTGATGCCGACCCTTTGCTGTTCATGGCCGAGCTGTTCCGTCAGTACCGGCCGGTGCACGTAGCCGGGTTGCCTCGATTCACGGGTGGTGCGGTAGGCTATCTGGCGTACGACGCCATTCGATGGTTGGAAGACATTCCGGATACCAACCCGGAAGAAGTCGGTCTTCCGCTGATGCAGTTCGGTCTGTACAAGTCCGTTGTCGCTTTTGATCACCTGCGGCAGGAGATCGTTGTCATTAGTAACATAATGCACGAGCCGGGCACCTCGGGGTTGCGCGCGAAGTATGCTGAAGCACGAACCACTGCAGAGCAGCTTGCCAGTCGGCTTGAACGCGGGCTGCGCCCCACACAAAGAACATCAACACGCGCAGGAACCATCCGATCACGGTATCAGCAGAAGCAGTTTGAACAGATGGTGCGCAAGGCAAAGCGGTATATCAAGGAAGGTGACATTTTTCAGGTAGTGCTTTCGCAGCGGTGGTCGGTTGAGTCATCGATTTCGGATCTGCAGGTGTATCGCCGTCTGCGCCGCATTAATCCGTCACCCTACATGTTCCTGCTCAGGTCGGGCAGCGATGCCCTGATTGGCGCCTCGCCGGAAATGCTGGTACGTATTGAGCAGGGCGAGATAGAAACGCGTCCGATTGCCGGCACTCGTCCGCGTGGCAAGAACGAGGCCGAGGACCAGAAACTCGCCATGGAGCTGTTGGCCGATCCAAAGGAGCTTGCCGAGCATACGATGCTGCTTGATCTGGGACGTAATGATCTCGGGCGGGTGAGTCGGCCGGGCAGCGTTCATGTCAGGGACAGGATGACTATCGAGAAGTACTCACACGTGCTCCATATAGTTAGCTCGGTGGCCGGCAGACTCCAGCGTGGTATCTCGCCTATGGAGGGGCTGCTGGCCTGTTTCCCGGCCGGGACGGTTTCGGGGGCGCCGAAGATTCGGGCCATGGAGATAATTGACGAGCTGGAAGGCCACCGCCGAGGGCCGTATGCCGGGGCCGTAGCCTATTTGGATTTCTGGGGCAATCTCGATTCCTGCATCTCGATTCGGACGATCGTCAAGCGCGGTACAACCTATCATGTGCAGGCCGGAGCGGGGATTGTGGCTGATTCCAGACCTCGATCCGAGTTCCTGGAGACTCGTGCCAAAGCGTCAGCGCTGATCGAGGCCGTTACACACGAAGACTGAATGGGGAACGCCGGTGTTGTTGCTGCTGGACAATTACGATTCCTTCACGTTCAACCTGTTTCAGTATCTCTCGGAGCTGGGGGCGCAGGTGAAAGTGTTTCGTAACGATGAGATCACTATCGAGGCGGTGCGTCGCCTTGAGCCTGAAGGGATTGTGCTCTCGCCCGGTCCCGGCCGGCCGGAAAACGCAGGCATCATGAATGACCTGATCTGCGCCATGGCCGGCAAAATCCCCATGCTGGGAGTGTGCCTCGGTCATCAGGCAATGGCACAAGTGTATGGCGGCGTAATCGGTTACGCGCCGACGCTGATGCACGGGAAGACGTCAGAAATCTACCATTCGGGATCACCGCTCTTTGCCGGGGTTCCCTCGCCGTTTACAGCCACTCGATACCATTCGCTGGTGGTTGAGCCGGAAACGCTTCCGATCCGGTTCAAACGGATCGCGTGGACATCCGATGAAGTTCTTATGGGAATCGAAGATGCTCCGAATCGATTATGGGGAGTGCAGTTTCACCCGGAATCTATTCTGACCATCGATGGCAAGACCATGCTTGGGAACTTTCTGGAGATGTGCCGATGATCAGTGATCTGTTGAACAAGGTGTTTGCTCGCGGACATCTGACTATGGAGCAGGCCGCGGCAGCGATGGATGAGATCATGGAGGGGCGATGGACCCCGGCGCAGATAGCGGGGTTGATAATCGCGCTGAAGCAGAAGGGGGAAACGCCGGATGAGGTGGCGGGATTTGTGCAGTCGATGCGCCGGCACTCGGTGCGTATCAACCTGACCGAGGCCGCGGCCGTCGATTGCTGCGGTACCGGCGGCGACGGATCTCACAGCTTCAATATATCGACTGCAGCCGGTTTTGTTGCCGCTGCCGCCGGGGCTACGGTGGCCAAGCACGGCAATCGGTCGGTCAGTTCTCAGTGCGGATCAGCCGACCTGCTTGAGGCACTGGGGGGCAAGATCGATGCTGAGCCGGACCACGTTGAGCGACACATTGCCGAGACAGGCTTCGGTTTCATGTTTGCACCGCGGTTTCATCCGGCCATGAAGCACGCCGCCGGGCCGCGCCGCGAACTGGGGGTCAGGACGGTATTCAATCTGCTGGGTCCCATGACGAATCCGGCCGGCGTCCGGCGACAGGTGGTGGGGGTGTATGACAAGACGGTCATGCGGCTGATGGCTGAGGTGCTGGTACTGACGGGGTCCGAGCATGTGTTGGTCGTGCATTCTCATGATGGCCTCGACGAGTTCTCTGTGTGTGCGCCCAGTGACTATATTGAGGTGCGCGATGGGCGGATTGTCGCGGCAGCGGTGTCGCCCGCTGATGCTGGTCTCACACAACACCCGGCGGAGTCTCTGATTGGCGGCGACTCCGATACAAACGTCAGGATTCTATACAGCATTCTCGATGGCGGTCGGGGCGCGTACCGCGACGCTGTGGCCTTCAACGCCGGGGCCGTGCTGTATGTTGCCGGAGTTGCCCCGAGTCTTGCTGAGGGGGTGAAGCAGGCGCTGGAGGTCATGACCAACGGTGGTGCAGCCGCGAAACTGAGTCAGTGGATTGCGCGTTCACATAGTTAATGGACATCCGGGTTTGGGAGAACGAAACGGAAAGCTGTCAACAGACAATACCGGAGCGCCTGATTGGTGGTATCAGGCATTACATCAGTGATATTCGCCGCTTCTCGCGAAATGTTCGATTGTATCTGATCGGCTCCGCGCTCATGGGTCTGAATTTTCAGGTCTTTCTGGTTCTCTTCAATCTGTACCTTCGCGAGCTGGGCTACCCCGAGGGAGACATCGGGCACATTATCTCGGCCCGGGCAGTCGGCATGACACTCATTGCCATACCGGCGGCGATACTCCTTGGGCGCCTTCGCCTGAAACCATTCCTGATGGTTAGTTGCATATCGCTGGCTATCTTCAGCTACGTCATGGTAACCTATCCGGTATTTCAGCTAATGGCTCTGTTCGCCATCCTGTCAGGCATGTCGTTTGCCATTTTCCGGGTAGCCAGCGGGCCGTTCTTTATGCGCAATTCCACGAGGGTCGAGAGGACGCACGTGTTCTCTTTCTCCTTTGGTACCATGCTGCTGGCCGGGATGATCGGTTCTGTGGCTTCCGGGGAGCTGGCCGCTGCCATCGGCGCACACTATGACGATATCATTATTGGCTATCGCTATGCCCTGTACATTGGTATCGTGATCGCCCTGCTGGCGCTGGCGCCGTTCGCCATGATCTCCGCCGCTGACCCCGCGCGGGACGAGAATCGCATTCGACTGAGCCGGTCGCAACTGCGACGCCGAGGAAAGTTCTACTTCAAGATCATGCTGGCCAACCTGATAATCGGTTCCGGTGCCGGCCTGATCATTCCCTTTCTCACGCTGTACTTCCGCGACCGGTTTGGCCTGCCACCGGACACAATCGGCATGTACTACGCCCTTGTGCACTTCGCCATGCTGGCCGGGACTCTCGCCGGTCCCGTACTCGCGAGATGATTTGGGTTGGTGCGAACGGTCGTCATAACGCAGTTGGCTTCCATTCCATTCATGCTGATACTTTCATACAGCTACATCCTTCCTCTGGCGATAGCGGCATTCGTGATTCGTGGCGGTCTGATGAATCTCGGTGTCCCGATTACCAATAACCTTGGCATGGAACTGTCCGAGCCGAACGAGCAGGGATTGACCAACGCCTTACTCATGATTGCCTGGACAGGGTCCTGGATGTTCTCGGCGGTAATCGGCGGCCATCTGATTGAGGCTTATGGCTACACGGTGGCCATGAACATCACGGTCACATTATACGTGATTTCCTCGATTGTCTTCTATAGCTTCTTCAGGAATGCCGAGGTTCGCTCTGAGAAAGAGCATGGCTGGGTCATTGTACGGGAAAACGCAGTATGAACGATATCCTGACGAAGATAGCGTTGAATAAGCGGATTGAGGTCGAGAACCTGAAGATCGAGCGGCCGCTCGATCGGATTCGTGTCGAACCGCAACCGGAGGCGGAGTTTGCGTTCCGTCGCGCTCTGTCGAAGCCGGGGATCAACATTATCGCAGAGTTGAAAAAGGGGTCACCCTCGCGCGGCGTTCTCAGGGAGGATTTCGATGTTCCGTTGCTGGCCCGTCAGTATCGCGAAGGCGGAGCGGCGGCGTTGTCGGTGCTGACCGACCGCCGGTACTTCTTCGGCCGACCGGAGTATCTGGCCGAAGCAGGCCGGGCCGCTCGTCTGCCGGTGCTGTGCAAGGAGTTCATTATTGATCGCTGGCAACTGCACTTCGCCCGTACTATGCAAGCTGATGCGGTCCTTCTGATAGCTGCGTTGTTGTCGCAGCCGGTTTTGGCTGACTTCATTGCAGAAGCCGAGTCGATCGGGCTGGACTGTCTGGTTGAGGTCCACTCCGAGAATGAGGTTATCGCTGCTATTGATGCCGGTGCCCGGATGATCGGCGTCAACAACCGCAACCTCAAGACGTTCGAGGTTTCGCTGACCACCAGCGAGCGGTTGGCCGGACTGATCCCCGGTGGTTGCATCAAGGTAGCCGAGTCTGGTATCTTCTCGCATGATGACATCTTCCGCCTTCAGAGACACGGGTACAACTGCTTCCTCATTGGTGAATCACTCGTAACCAGCGACGATCCGGTAGCTCTGCTGCGGAGCTTACGGGGGGTGTGATGCCGAGCTTCAAAGTGAAAGTCTGTGGCATTACGCGAACAGAGGACGCCTTAAAAGCGGTCGAGCTGGGTGCAAACCTGATTGGCTTGATATTTTATCGGCCGTCGCCGAGGTATGTAAGCCCTGAGCAGGCACAACGGATCAGTGAGGCACTGGGTCGAGAAACTAATCGAGTCGGCGTGTTTGTCAATGAGAAGCCAGATCGCATGATCAAGGTTGCCCGTCAGGTCGGCCTTCATGTGCTGCAGGTCCATGGTGAGCTTGCTGAGGAAGATATCACAACGATCCATCGAGCCGGATTGCGAGTCATTCAACCCTTCCATGTGAAGGATACTGCCGATTATAAGCGTGTGCTCGACTCGAAGGCCGATTACGTCATGCTGGACAACGCCACGCGTGAACTGCCGGGAGGCACCGGCACTTCCTTCGATTGGTCACTGAAACCACCACGACTGATTCCGAACCTGGTGCTGGCCGGTGGTATCAACGAGTCGAATATCCTAAAGGGCGTTCGCGTGTTTCAGCCATTGATCGTTGACGTCAACTCCGGGGTGGAAACATCGCCCGGGGTGAAATCTGAGCAGAAGATGGAGCGCCTTTTTGAGGTCTGCAGAAGGATATGGTGTGAAACGAAGAGTCAGTAAACATCGCCCGGGGCCGGACCGTCGGGGGCGGTTCGGTGACTACGGAGGTCGCTATGTACCGGAAACCGTCATGGCAGCGCTTCAGGAGCTGGAGCAGGGCTATCGCCGGTTGCGACGCGACCGATCCTTCCGAACGGAAGTCGACAGGACCTTGAAAGACTTTGTTGGTCGCCCAACGCCGCTGTATTTCGCTGAGCGCTTCAGCCGATTCGTAAAGGGTCCGAATGTCTGGTTCAAGCGCGAGGACCTGACCCACACCGGTGCGCACAAAATCAACAATACAGTGGGGCAGATTCTGTTGGCGTGGCATATGGGAAAGCCGCGGATTATCGCGGAGACGGGCGCGGGTCAGCACGGTCTGGCGACCGCCACCGTGTGTGCCCGATTCGGCCTGCCGTGCATCATCTATATGGGGGCCGAGGATGTACAGCGGCAGTCCCCGAACGTGCAGAAGATGAAGCTGCTGGGCGCCGAGGTGCGTGAAGTGACCAGCGGCTCGGCCACGCTCAAGGATGCCACCAGCGAGGCCTTGCGCGACTGGGTTACGAATGTGCGCGACACATTCTACATTATCGGGTCAGTGGTGGGGCCACATCCGTACCCTATGATTGTACGCGACTTCCAGACCGTCATCGGCCGCGAGACACGTCGCCAGGCGAGACGGGCGTTCGGCGGGCTGCCGAGAGCGCTGGTGGCGTGTATCGGTGGTGGTTCCAACGCTCTTGGGTTGTTTCACCCGTTTGTCGATGACACTGAAGTGGCGATGTATGGAATCGAGGCCGGTGGCAAGGGCGTCACAAGCGGCCTTCATGCAGCCACGCTCTCGAGGGGGAAACCCGGGGTGCTGCATGGTTCCTACAGCTATCTCATATATGACCGCGATGGCCAGATCATACTTCCTCATTCCGTGTCGGCCGGACTGGATTACCCCGGGGTTGGTCCGGAGCATTCCTTCCTGAAGGACAGCGGCCGGGTGCGGTATTTCGCTGCCACCGACAAGCAGGCCGTCAGTGCTTTCGAGCTCGTAACACGCCTGGAGGGCATTATTCCGGCAATGGAGACAGCTCATGCCCTGGCGTGGCTGATGCGGAACGGCAGCCGCTTCAGAAGGTCCGACAATGTGGTCGTGTGTTTCTCCGGACGGGGAGACAAGGACATGCCGATTTATGATCGCTGGCACCAGGAGCGGTCATGAATCGGATCGCACGCGCGCTAACCGGTCTGAACGATCGCAAACTGCTGGTGCCGTTCTTCACGGGCGGCTTCCCGACCCTGCGGCAGTCTATGCGCTATGTCGAGATAGCCGCCTCGGCCGGGGCCGATATGATCGAAATCGGGATCCCATTTTCGGATCCGATGGCCGATGGTCCGCAGATTCAGTATTCCTCGAAGGTTGCACTTGAGACGGGGACTGCGCTGGCGCACATCCTGGGTGCCGTAGCCTCACTCCGCAAACGTCTGGACACACCGCTGCTGTTGATGGGGTACTATAACCCGGTCCTGGCCTTTGGTGAGGAGCGCTTCATGCGGAAGGCATCTGGTGCCGGGGTCGATGGGTTGATAGTGCCTGATATCCCGGTTGACGAGGCACGACGGTTCAGGATGCATGCGGAGGCAGAGGGCCTGTCGGCCGTCTTTCTGGTGGCTCCGACCACGTCCGACGAGCGGATTAAACTAATTGACAACAGCTCCAGCCATTTCGTATATGCCGTAACTGTGGCCGGGGTCACGGGAGCGCGTCGTGGCTTCGGTACGGATACCTTTGACTATCTGTCCCGCCTCAAGGTGCAATTGCGCAAACCCTTTGTGGCGGGCTTTGGTGTGTCATCGCCGGAATCGGCCCGCCGACTGGTCCGCTATGCCAACGGTGTGGTGGTAGGTTCGGCGCTGGTACACACCATCCGGGATGCACGCACCGTGAGAGCGTCCGAGAAGGCTGTCGATGCTTTTCTGCGGAGCCTGCGACGCACGCTATAGTCAGGACTCGAGAGGTGCAGATTGCTTTGCCGATGAGATACAGGGATACATATCAGGAGCAGTTCGCCCAGGCAGCACAGGAAGCGATTCGCGAAGCATTCCCGGCCGCAGAGAAAGCCCCCGAGGCCGGCGAAATCTACGACCAGCTCGGTCTGCCCAAGGATCCGAAACTGGGGCGCTTTTGCCTTCCCGTGTTCAGGTTTGCCAAGGCGTTCAAGACTGCCCCGCCGGCAATTGCCGAGAGGCTCTGCACTGCCATGAACGCCATCCTTGGTTCTCGGGAGTCGGACATTCGCTGCGAGGCGGTGGGCGGGTTTGTCAATGCCCGAATCAACCCGGTGAGTATGACACGCAGTACTCTTCTCCAGATACGGAAACTCGGGAGACGCTTCGGTCAGAGCGATCAGGGGCGTGAGGAAACGACGCTGGTGGAGTACAGCTCCTGCAACATTGCCAAGCCGTTCGGGATTGGACACCTGCGCACGACGATTATCGGCAACTCCCTGCGGCTGATCTTCCAGAAGCTGGGTCATACGGTGGTTGGTATCAACTACCTTGGCGACTGGGGTACTCAGTTTGGCAAGTTGATTGTGGCATATCGCCTTTGGGGTGAGGGGCTGGACCTGTCTGAAGGGGCGGTGGAGAAGCTCTACGGGCTGTATGTTCGTTTCCACAAAGAGGCCGAAGATGATCCGAGACTGGATGAGCAGGCTCGTGAGGCTTTCAAACGGCTTGAGGACGGTGCCCCGGAGGAGCAAGAATTGTGGGGGCGGTTCAGAACGCTGTCGCTTAAGGAGTTTGAGCGCATCTATGCTCTGCTTGGAGTCGAGTTCGACTGGATTACCGGAGAGGCATTTCTCAATGACAAGATGGCATCGGTAATCGAGCGTTTCCGTCGAGCCGGATTGACCTCTGTTTCGCAGGGAGCCGAGGTGGTGGATCTTCACGATGACCAGCTCCCCCCATTGCTGCTTCGCAAAGCAGACGGGGCCACCCTGTATGCTACCCGTGATTTGGCCGGATTGTTGTATCGCTGGGAGAAGTGGCGCTTCACGCTGATGCTGTATGTGGTGGCAACGGCGCAGTCGGATCACTTCCGGCAGGTCTTCAAGGCTATCGAGTTGCTGGAGAAGGCCGAAGGTGTGCCGGAGCACGATCGCGCCGCCGCTCGGGTCGTTCATGTGGATTTCGGCTGGGTGAAGTTTATGGATGCTGAATCCGGTGCGGCTACGATGATGTCCACCCGCAAGGGGAATATCGTCTTTCTCGAGGACGTGATTGTCAAGGCCCGGGAACTGGCCCACGAGAGGATCGTGCAGCGCAATCCTGAGACAGAGGCCCTTGATCGCGTGGCGCATATGATCGGGGTCGGAGCGATTGTCTTCTCCCAGTTCATGGCGAAACGCCAGAAGGATATCAGTTTCGACTGGGACCAGGTGCTGAGTTTCGAGGGCGAGACAGGACCGTACCTGCAATACACACATGCCCGTCTGTGTTCGCTGCTCAGGCACTACGGCGGTCCGGTGCCGGAAGCATTTGATCCGGAGCTGCTTGCTGCCGAAGAGGAACAGCGGGTGGTCGAAGCGCTGTATGATTTCCCGCGAGCGATTCATGACGCCGCCGGCAACTACGATCCGTATTACATCGGCACCTGTTTGCTGAAACTGGCGGCAGCATTCAACCGGGTGTACCAGCGCAAGGATGCACAGGGTCGAACGGACAGGATCATAGCAGAGGACCATGCAGAACGCACGTGCGCGCGTATAGTATTGGTTGACGCGGTCCGGACGGTAATCGGAGAGGGTTTGCGCCTTCTGGGGATTCCGGCGCCGGAACAGATATAGTACACACAGCCGCCGCACGGGTGCAGTCACCATGCGGACGCAGACAGGAAGAGCGAAGTATGCTGATTGTGATGGAGTCCACGGCCACCCCCGAACAGGTGCAACGGGTATGTCGTGAGATTGAATCAATGGGGTTGACGGCGCACCCGATTCCCGGCGCACAGCGTACGGCGATCGGCGTCACCGGCAACAAGTCGCAGGTGGATGCCGACAAGATATATGCTCAGGTCGGGGTCAGGGAGATCATTCATGTTACGGCTCCCTATAAGCTGGTCAGCCGCGAGTTCTATC
This sequence comes from uncultured Ignavibacteriales bacterium, assembly GCA_964627305.1. Classification (GTDB taxonomy): domain Bacteria; phylum Zixibacteria; class MSB-5A5; order GN15; family FEB-12; genus WJKG01. The sequence continues at coordinate 28,677 of CAZVHP010000005.1, forward strand.
CTGACGATACAATTGTGGATGTTGGTGGAGTCAGGATTGGCGGCGATGAGCTGGTGATCATGGCGGGACCGTGTTCGGTGGAAAGCCGCGAGCAGTGCTTCACAGTCGCTGACGTAGTTTCTCGCGCCGGCGCCCGCATCTTCCGCGGCGGGGCCTTCAAACCACGCACATCGCCGTACAGCTTCCAGGGGCTTCGCGAGGACGGACTGAAGATTCTTGCCGAGGTGCGCGAGAAGTTTGGTCTGAAGATCGTCACCGAGGCTATTGATACCGAGACTCTGGACACAGTCGCCGAGTATGCGGACATCATCCAGATAGGTGCCCGCAACATGCAGAACTTCTCTCTGCTGAAAAAGGCGGGTCGCACACTGAAGCCGGTGCTGCTCAAGCGGGGATTGTCGGCGACACTGGACGAGTTTCTAATGGCCGCCGAATACGTGATGTCCGAAGGAAACCGCAATGTCATTCTGTGCGAACGGGGAGTGCGCACTTTTGCCGATCACACGCGGAACACACTGGACCTGTCAGCGGTACCATTCGTGAAGCGCACGAGCCATCTGCCGATCATTGCCGATCCCAGCCACGGTACGGGGAAGCGTCACAAGGTGATGCCCCTGTCGCGCGCATCGGTTGCGGTGGGGGCCGATGGCATTATCGTTGAGGTCCACCATGACCCCGGCAATGCTCTTTCGGATGGTCCGCAGGCCTTGACTCCCGACATGTTCCGCCAGCTCATGGAGCAGATCCGCAAGATTGCCCCCGCAGTAGACAGGGTATGTCCCTAATGCGTACGATCTCTCCGGCACGAAAGATTGATGGTACCATATCTGTGCCCGGCGACAAGTCGATTGCTCATCGCGCGGTTCTGTTGTCCCTGCTGTCGGAGGGTCCGATTTCTGTCGTCAACTTCCCTGAAAGCGCTGACTGCCAGACATCTCTGAACATCGTCAGGCAGCTTGGTGTCGAGGTTGAGACAATCGGTGACCGAATGGTTCTTCGTCCACCTGAAGAGCTGACTACCGGATCGGATGTAGTGCTTGACTGCGGCAACTCCGGAACGACCGCACGGCTGCTGGCCGGTATCATTGCCGGTTCTGAGGCCGAGGTGACGCTTTCGGGGGATGAGTCGTTGCAACGTCGCCCCATGAAGCGCATAATCGATCCCCTGTCACAGATGGGGGCGGAGGTGTTCTCGGAGAACTACCGCCTGCCGATGCGTATTCGCGGGGCAAGACTGCTGCCGTTTGAGTACAGGCTTCCGGTAGCCTCAGCGCAGGTGAAGTCCTGCCTGCTGCTTGCCGGGCTGGCGTCGGGCTGCACCACTGTCATTCGCGAGGACCAGCTCACTCGCGATCATACTGAGTTGATGCTCCAGGAACTGGGTGAGGGCATCGAGGTAAGGTATGTCAAGCCTGTCCTTGTTGAAGACCCGATTGATCCTCGCAAGCGGCGCACGGAGATGCCGGAGCCGTTCAAAAAGGAAATTACGTTATCGGGGCAGGCCCGGCTACATGGCGGTCTGGTTGACATTCCCGGCGATGTGTCATCCGCAGCGTTTTTCTTTGCGGCTGCGGCTATATCGGGTGGAACGGTCACTGTGGAGCGTTGCGGGCTGAACCCGACCCGGACCGGCTTCGTCGAGCATCTCAAGGCCTGCGGCTGCCGGGTCACTGTGGAAGAAAGGAAAACTGTCTCCGGCGAGGTTCGGGGGACGGTCACAGTTACCGGCGGACAACTCAAGCCCCGCAAGATACACGGCGAAACGACCGTTGGGCTGATCGACGAGATTCCGATTGTCAGCGTCGTTGCAGCATACACACCGGGTACGACCATCATTCGGGATGCCGCCGAGCTTAAGGTCAAGGAGTCCGATCGGCTGACTGCGATCGCTCAGAATCTGGACCGTATGGGCATTAAGTGCGGAGTTCTGGATGATGGCCTGGCTATTGAAGGAAAGAGCGAGGTGTCCGGTGCGGATGTTCGTTCATTCGGCGATCACCGGATTGCCATGGCGTTTGCGGTCGCTGCTCTGGGTGCCGTTGGCCCTTCGACCATCGACGATGACCGGATTGTCGACATCTCGTGCCCGGGGTTCTTTGAGTTGCTCGACAGGATACACGGAGAATGAGCAGCATCCGGCTGGGCCTGATCGGCCACAACATTTCCTGGTCCAAATCAACTGACATCTTCGAAGCCATGTTTCGCCGGGCGAGCGTAGATGGGTCATTTGAGCTGTTCGACTTCCCGCCGTCTCAGCTTGCCGAGTGGCTCAAGACGGTGGCACCGCAACTCAGAGGATTCGCCGCCACGATCCCGCACAAACAGCGGCTGATGCGGCACCTTGATGACATCGATTTCCGGGCCCGCAGCATTGGTGCCGTGAACTCGGTGGCGGTCGAGGCAACCCGACTGTGCGGGTACAACACCGACTACGACGGTGTGGTTAGCTCCCTGCGTCCGTACGAGGAGCAGATCGCCGGAAAGGGAGCTCTCATCCTGGGCGCCGGTGGCGCAGCACGAGCAGTGTTGCACAGTCTGGTGCGCGAGTTCGCCCTCCCGCGGTTTGTCGTTGCGGCTCGAACCGTGCAGACTGCTGAGATGTTTCGAACAGAGCATGAGCGCAAGCTGGGCGGTGTCGAGATCGAAATCGGGACCATTGATGAACCGCATTGGAGCGTGAGTGATATCGGACTGATAGTGAATTGCACGCCACTGTCGGGGCATAATCATCCTCACGAGCTTCCGCCGGTTGCGTTCGAGGACTGCCGCACAGCAGTCTATTTTGACCTGAACTACAATCGTCACAATCAGGCGGTTGCCGTAGCCCGTGAGGCGGGTCTTGTCGCCTTTGACGGGGCGCTTATGCTGGTGACGCAGGCGGTTGCCTCGTTCAGACTCTGGACTGGATTGGAGGCTGATGCCCAGGAGATCATGCGGGATGTATTCGACAGTGAGCAGCCATGAGAACTGATGAAGCTCGAAAAGGACACCCGGGCAACATCTTCCTGCTGGGCTTTTCGGGGTGCGGCAAGTCGACGATCGGACCGCTTCTGGCTGAGAGGCTCCAACGTCGGTTTGTCGACTCGGATGCCGAGATAGAGCGTCGAGCAGGACGCCCTGTCGGCGCTATATTCGAGGATAGGGGAGAGGCGGCCTTTCGGAAGCTGGAAACGGAGGTTCTCCGGGAGCTGACAGCCGAATCGTGTGACATGGTGGTAGCATTGGGCGGCGGGGCTGTCACAGTGCCCTGTAATCGTCGAATGATCAACAGAAGCGGAGTCAGCATCTACCTGAGCTGCAGTGTGCGCGAGCTTGAACGGCGGCTGCGGGGGACCACTGATCGGCCACTTCTGGCGATCAGCAACAGGCAGGCTTGCAGTTCGTTGCGGAGGATCCGACAGGAGAGAATAGCGTACCTGTTATCGAAACGTCGCCACCTCTACCGTGCGTCAGATTTCACGGTCGCGACAACCAACCGCTCTCCCCGGGAGACTGTCGACGAGATCATAGTCAAACTCAGGAGGAAAGATGCCGACCATTAGAGTCGATTTACCGGAACGGGGCTATGATGTCGTGGTGGGTACCGGCTCACTTCAACGTTTTGACAGGTATCTGCACAGATTGGCCGATCAGGGCAGGCTGTTTGTCGTGTTCGATGCCCGGGTGTATGCGCTGCATGGACGCCGACTCATGGACCATTGGGGTTCGTTCCACCCGGTGGAACTGACGATTCCGGTGTCGGAGAAGCGCAAGACGCTCAGGGAAGTGGAAGCCATTATTGGTTTTCTGCTTGAGCATGAAGTGAACCGAAAGGATGCCGTCCTTGCAGTTGGTGGTGGCGTTCTGTCGGATATGGTTGGGTTCGCGGCAGCGTCAGTATTGCGTGGCGTGCGGTGGGGAATTGTCAGCACAACTCTGCTGGGCATGGTCGATGCTGCCATTGGCGGCAAGACCGGTGTCAACCACTTGAGGGGCAAGAACCTCATCGGGGCGTTCTGGCAGCCGCGGGCGGTCCTGTGTGATCTGGATTTCCTGTCAACCCTTTCTGAACGCGAGTTGGTGGCGGGATTGGGGGAGATAATCAAGTATGCCGGTCTGATGGGCGGGGAGACCTTCGCAACGCTTGCCCGTCTGCTTGATATGGGAGATCTTCTTTCTGGGTGCCGCCTGACCAGGCTGGTAGCTGAGGCGGTGCAGTTCAAGGCGGACATCGTTGCCAGCGATGAGCGCGAGGGAGGGCTTCGCATGATCCTGAACTACGGACACACATTCGGACATGCGATCGAGGCCGTGACCGGCTACCGCCGGTTGAGGCACGGCGAGGCCGTGATGCTGGGAATGCTGGCGGCTAACGAGATGGGTTGTCTGCTGATGCCAGCATGGCGAGCGGGCCTGGAGCCGCACAGCGCTCTGATACGGCAGATTTTGCCAATGGTGCCCAAAACCCGGCTTGATTCGCGCCAATTGGTGGATGCTATGGCTCTGGACAAGAAACGAGACCTTCGGGTCGGCAGATTTGTCTTGATCCGGGCACTCGGAGAACCGATAATAGTGGACAGCCCCCCGGATGAGGTGATCATCGAGGCATGTGAAAGAATGATAGCAACTTATCAGGCGCTTGGAGCATAGGGTGAGCAGGATTCTCATAGTCAACGGGCCAAACCTGAACCTGCTGGGACGGCGTGAGCCGCAGGTGTACGGTACCTCGACTCTCGATGAACTCAATAAGCGTTTGGATCAGATGGCGCAGGAACTCAAGATGGACCTGGTGTTCTTTCAGTCTAACCACGAGGGTGAGCTGATCGATTTCATTCATCGTGAGGCCGCCGAAGCTGCCGGGATCGTGATCAACCCCGGGGCACTGACCCACTACAGCTATGCGCTGCGGGATGCCATAGCGGCCGTTCAGACAGAGGCCATTGAGGTACACATGTCCAACATCCATGCGCGCGAGGAGTTTCGCCGCACCTCGGTGATAGCCCCCGTCTGTCGGGGAGCTGTGGCCGGTTTTGGATTCTATGGCTACGCCATGGCGCTGTCATATTTTGCGGACATGTCGAAAGGATAGACTTGGTATGAGGCGAACGGTATTCTTAGGATCATTGTTGCTGGTGATGGTTGTCCTGCTCAGTGTCCCCGGCTGTGAAGAGATTCGGGTCACTGAAGGAGAGGTCGAAGCTATGCTTGACTCGCTTGAGTTCAAGCTGGACTGGACTGCTCGTCAGCTGGCCCACCACCACTGGCTACAGGTGATTGACGGGACCACGGATTCGCTGGAGTACTATCGCGGTCTCTGGAACTATGTTCTGTCGGATCCGCAGGCGCTGAAGATACTTGATGAGGGGCGCAGCCTCGTTGATGACGATATCCAGCATCGCCGATGGGAGCTTGCCTTTCGCGCCGTCAAGCGGGGACAGGTCGACGGCAATTTGGAGATTCTTGAACTCGAACGAAGGCTTCGCGATTACTACAACCGCTTTCGGACAGCCGGAACTGAAGGAATTGTCACAGGTGAGGTGTTACGGAGGCGCGCGACGCTGGTAGCGGATCCCGTGGAACGAGAAATGGCTTTCAGAAGCTGGGCAGCGATGGGCGCCGAAACGGCCGAGGAGGTGGCGCGCTTGTTCCGCATGCGCAATCAGGTCGCTCGTCGAACCGGCTTTGGCGGCTATTTCAATCTCGCGCTTGAGCAGCAGGGTATCGATCGCAAGCAGTACGTTGACTTGCTTGACCGAGTTGACTCGGCAACGTCGCTGGTGTATGACTCGGCCACATTTGAACTGCATCGTCAGCTCGGCCAGGATGTCATCAGGGTCTGGGACCTGGAGTATGCACGCCGATTGTCACAGTCCCGGGTGGACCGATACTTGCCCGTGGATTCGCAGCTCAATGTCGTTAGCGCCTCTCTGCTTGACATGGGGTTCCTCCTTGATGCCATGCCCGTCTACGTCGAGTATGCGCCAGCTGAGAATGTGGGGGCTGCCTATGTGATCGCTGTCTTCGAACCGGGTTATGACATCCGAGCCGTGTTCAAGCTCGAAGATGGTATCGAACCGACAGGGACCTATCTGGCCGGGCTGGGTGGTGCTGTCTTCGGTGCGCATGTTACTCAGGACGCTGCTTTGTTCAGCCGTATGGTTCCTTCCTGTTGGATCGATGGTGTCAGCCACCTCTTCCGTGAACTGACTGCGCGCAAGGAGTGGCTGACCAGATACGCTGCAGTTCCGGCCGGTGTAGCGGACGAGTATCGGCAGGCGCACATTCGACATCGTGTGATCGGGCTCAGGCAATTGCTGCTGCTGGCCCGGTTCGAAATGGAGGCCTATCGCGATCCAAATCGGGACCTGAACAAGCTCTATTGGGACTTGTTCGAGCATATCATGCGCCTGCCACGTCATGATGATCTGAAGCCGTGGGCCAATGAGCCATCGTTTGTTTCAGCGCCGGTTTCTGTTCAGAACGACCTTGTCGGGCAACTCATTGCCGCCCAGACTATCGCTTTCGTGGAACGGAGCTATGGCGAGGTAGTCGGTAACCCTACCATAGCTGCTTTTGTCACTCAGAACTACCTGAGATTCGGCAGCAGATACCAATGGCAGGAATTGCTGAAACGTGGGACAGATCAAGCACTCAACCCAGACCATCTGTTCCGAGACCTCGCACTGCCGTAGGTTCTGTGCTGAACGTGATACTCCTCACCCACTGCATCCGGTTCAGGTCAGAATACAGCTTGCCTGATGGAAGGCCGCTCCTTGTGACGATCCGTCGCAGACCCGTATGGACTTAGTCAGCAAAAAGGTGCAGAATGTCACCGACGGATCAATCTTTCGGTCGGTGTTTTCGCTGGCGCTCCCTGCCGTACTGGGGATGTTCATGGAGTTCGCCCTGACGGTCACGGACTACTTCTGGGTTGGCCATCTCGGCGCAATTGCTCAGGACGCGCTGACGACCTCGATGGTGGTTATCTGGACGATCTTCTCAGCCATATCGCTGATAACGGTCGGTGTGACCGCCACGGTTTCGCGGAATATGGGCAGGCACGACTACCGGCAGGCCGCACACTTCACGCGGCAGGGATTGGAGCTTGCGGTCAGTGTCGGCCTGCTGTTCAGTGTGGTGGGGTATATCGCCGCTCCCCGCCTGCTCGCCTTCATGGACTCCTCACCGGCCACCCTGCAGGCGGGCACCGCCTATCTGAGAGTGTTCTTCGTATCGGCATGCTTCTACTTCATTATGGAAACGATCTTCGCGGCCTTCCGTGCTACCGGTGACACCCGGACTCCCACTTTCATCGGGGCCGGTTTCGTGCTGCTGAATATGGCCCTGGATCCACTGCTCATCTTTGGCTGGGGCCCCATCCCGGCTCTCGGGCTGGTGGGGGCGAGTCTGGCTACCGCAATATCGGTCTTCTGCGGTATGAGTGTGGCCCTCTTGCTGGTGTGGAAAGGGAAGCTGGGGTTCAAAGTGACGTTGTTGCCCCGTTTGCGACCAGTCTGGAACTCCTGGCTACGTATTGCCCGAATCGGTCTGCCTATTGCGAGTCAGCAACTGGTGTTTGTGATCGTCTACTGGTTCCTGATCAAGATCGTCCATGTATATGGACCCAGCGCCGGCGCGGCTATGGGGATTGGCAACAGAATGGAGTCGTTCTCGTTTTTGACGTGCTACGGTTTCGCCATGGCTGCCGCGACCGTCGTGGGCCAGAATCTGGGTGCCGGTAAGCCTGATCGTGCAGCTCGCGGGGCCTGGACCGCGACCGGCATCGGCGTGGCAGTGACGTTTGTCATGTCAGCTATCTTCATTCTGTTGCCCGAGCACATCGCCGGCGTTTTCACCGATGACCCGCAGGTGCTTCGCATTGCATCGGATTATCTGATCATCCTGGGTCTGTCACAGATCACGATGGCAATCGAGATTGTGCTCGAGGGCGCCTTTGGCGGAGCCGGAGACACAATACCACCTATGGTTGTACTGATTCCCGGTGCCATTGCCCGCATTCCTCTTGCGTATTACCTGGCCTTCACTCTTGATTGGGGCATCAATGGCGTCTGGTGGACGCTGACGATCACGACTACCATTAAGGCCATCATCCTTGCAATCTGGTTCAGTCGCGGCCGGTGGAAACTCAAGCAGGTGTGAGGGAGCCCGCCCGGTCGCAGAAAACCCCATGGAGTTCTGCGGTTCTTCCGGACTCGATCGATCCCGGCGACTACCATTATGCCTCTGGCAGCTCAGCGCTGCAGGGGAAGGCCAAGGCACGAGAGCAAAGTGCAAAGGCTGCGGCTATAAGAAGCCACAGCCTTCGCGAGGAGTGTATATGCGGTCGCGGAATGTTCTGACAAATCAACCTGCGTCGGAGCCCAGCAGAGTCTGAATCATGTCGACCAGTTGATCGCTGTCGGGAGTCACCGAGGAGGGATACCTGGCTACCACCTCGCCTTTACGGTCAAGGAGGAACTTCTCGAAGTTCCACTTGATTTCGCCCGGGGAAGGTGATGCTTCAGTCAGGTACGTGAACAAAGGGTGTTTGTCGTTGCCCCGAACGCTGATCTTGGACATTAGTGGGAACGTCACCCCGAAGCTCTTCTGGCAGAACTGCGCAATTTGCTGGTTACTGCCCGGCTCCTGAGCCCCGAAGTTGTTGGCTGGAAACCCAATCACGACAAGTCCTGAGTCGCGATATCGCCGGTACAGGTCTTGAAGTCCTTTGTATTGCGGGGTGTATCCGCACTCGCTGGCCGTATTGACCAGCAGGACAACATTGCCCGAGAAGTCGGCCAGAGTGACAGTATCACCGGTAATGGTCTCCAATGGGTATTGCAGGTAGTCAGGCGTGGGGTCCGTCGGTTTGCTCTCGGATGATACTGTCCCGGCCGGTTTCCTGGTCATTGCTTTGCTCATGTCGGCTTCTTTGTAACTGGCGGCCACCGCTGCCCCAGTCAGGCTCAGAGCGATGACCAGCACGGCGATGATACCAGCTGATTGATGTCTTCGGTCTCTGTCGGTCATAATCTAAACAACGACATGGTTCATCTTCTCTGTCCACGAACAGATGCTTTGGGTGCCTGGTTCCCCGGCTGTGCGAGATTCTTGAAGAACGAGGTAGTTCTTTGCCTTCAGGATGGTCGGGGAACAGCGCGGCCGGGAGGTCAAGAACAATGCCGGAGGTCGGACTCGAACCGACACAAGGTTGCCCTCGGGGGATTTTGAGTCCCCTGCGTCTACCAGTTTCACCACTCCGGCATTAGCGGACAGTTTTGCAGCCGCATTTTACGGTGCAGGTGGCAACCTTGTCAAGCCAATAAGATTACGAGGTCAGAGGATCGGGGGACGTTATTCCCTTAGGGAGCTTAGAACCGGGTTCGTTCCTCTGTTGTGTCCTCGTGTTGATAGTTGGGCCGACGTGAGTCGGAATTCGATATATAGAGTCCCGTAGATGGGTGGATACGGCACTTCTGGGTTGGTTGATTGTCAACGGTGAACACTTCCTCGCGAACGTTTACACAGCGGTCGGTGGCCAGATCCCCCGATTCGAGGCAGACGTCAAGGCGAACGATACCATCAGGTTCAGGGAAATCCTCAATCGGCAGGGAGTCATGGGCGGCAATCATGAACTCTGTCCAGACCGGCACGCCGTTTTTGGCCCCGTCCTGGTTGCGCCCGAGCGATAACTTATGGTCAAAGCCGATCCAGCAGCCTGCCGTGATTTGGGGCGTGTAGCCGACAAACCAATTGTCACAGAAGTTGTCGGTGGTTCCGGTCTTTCCCCCGGCGGGACGAGTAAAGCCCATCCATCGCGCTCTGCGACCGGTGCCGGCATCGACCACCGATTTCATCATGTCCACCATGATGTAGGCTGTCTGTGCCGAGAGGACCTCTTCCTTCTGGACAGCATTGTTGTTCTCCAGCACCTTGCCATAGCGGTCGGTGATACGATGCACCATGCGATAGGGTATGTGGATCCCCTGATTCGCGAAAGTGCTGAAGGCCGATACGATGTCGACCAGGCGGACAGCTCCGACCCCGATCGCCAGCGACGGCACCGGTTCGAGCGGTGTCGTGATTCCCATGCGTTGGGCATAAAATATCGCCTGTTCCGGCTGAATCTTCAACAGCAGACGAATGGCAACAAGGTTTCGAGACAGCCTCAGGGCATCTCTGAGCGTGATCGGCCCCATGAACTTGTCATCGAAATTGTGCGGTCGCCATTGCTTGGCACCCGGTATGTCCAGTACGATCGGATTGTCATCGATGATTTCTGTCGTTCGAAAGCCGTTGTCGACACAGGCCGTGTACACAAACGGTTTGAACGCTGACCCCGGTTGCAGGAGGGACTGCACAGCACGATTAAACTTCGATTCCTCGAACGAACGGCCCCCCACCATAGCAATAATATCGCCGTTATCATTGTCGATTGCCAGTAACGCCCCCTGCACCTTCTTGTGAACTCGAATGGAGTCTCCGTTGGCATCGACCGTATCGGGAAGGAATTCAGTATAGTACTTGTTGTCCAGCGGATACACCCGTTCGATACGTGCCCGGAGCGAGTCGACCTTGCGAGCCACCGCCATCTCGGCCGCCTGCTGCAGACCCAGATCGAGCGAGGTATGTACGGTCAGTCCGCCGCTGTAGAGCACATCGTCGCCATACTTCTCCTGTATGTACTGGCGAACGGTCTCCGTGAAGTACGGTGCATGACCAACCTTCTCCTCCGGAGGGTTCAGCGCCAGTGTCAGGTTCTTCAGCGAATCATATTCCTGGCGCGAAATGGCGCCGTACTGCATGAACGAATAGAGGACCCGGTTGCGAGCCTGCAGGGACTTGTCCGGATTGTTCAAAGGCGAATTGATGTTCGGTCCCTTGAGCAAACCGATTATGATGGCGCTTTCGTTTATGTCCAACTCCGAAGGTCTTTTCGAAAAGAAGATGTTCGAGGCGGCAGCGATCCCATAAGCCCCGCGGCTGAAGTAATACTGATTGAGATACATCTCGAGGATTTCTTGCTTGGAGTAGGTTCTCTCGAGTTTGATAGCCGTCAGTGCTTCCTTCACTTTGCGTTCGAGTGTCTGCCTGCGGTTTAGGAAGAGCATTCGAGAGAGCTGCTGTGTGATTGTGGAGGCGCCCGCCTCAATTCGCCATCGTAACATGTTCGTGGCAGCGACAATTGCAACGCGCTGGAGGTTAATGCCCCAGTGGTTGAAGAACTCCCGGTCCTCGGTCGCGATCAACATCTCAACCAGATGGTCCGGCAGATCACGATACGGTGTCAGGACGCGGTTCTCGGAGTAGAACTCCTTGAGCAGAATGCCATTGCGATCGTATATTTTCGTCTTGAGCGACGGCTCAATATTGTGCAGTTGTTCGAACGAGGGCAGTTCATCCTGATAAACGTGATACGTTCGATAACCAACAATGACCAGAAACACCGCTACCAGCGCGAACAGGATCAGCAACGAGTTGCGCAGCCTTCGCGAACCTCTTTTCGGCGAGAAACTACGTGAGTTCATAGCAGACAATAAGCCTTCCCGGGCTTCGGGCCGTCAACATTAAAACCGGTCATGGAGAACCCTCACCGAACGTATCGGTAACATTAAGTGCTTGCTCAAGGGGCATTCAGTCCATAAGCTTGGTGCACAGTGTCAATTACACAGCTTTATATGCCGATAGCGTGGATAGGTTCTGGATTGGGAGACAACAGCTTGGAAACGAAACAACTCGAGGAGTTCAGCGGCGCGACTCAGCGCGAAGCCCGGCGACAATGGGAAGTGCTCAAGCGTGGCACGGTGGACATGCTGCCGGAGGATGAGTTCCTCTGGAAACTTCACGATTCGGTGGAGCACCATCGCCCACTTCGCGTCAAGCAGGGATTCGATCCCACATCGCCGGACATTCATCTGGGGCACACGGTTGGTATCCGCAAGCTGAAGCAGTTTCAGGACCTCGGGCATACCATTGTCCTGATCGTCGGCGACTACACCGCCCTGGTTGGTGACCCTTCCGGTCGCTCAGCGACTCGCCCGACACTGAGCTATGATGACATCATGCAAAACGCCGAGACGTATCAGGAGCAGTTTTTCAAGATACTCGACAGGGAAAGCACCGAGGTCTGTTTCAATGGCGACTGGTTCAAGAAAATGGAGTTCAGGCAGACCATTGAGCTGGCCTCGCACTTCACTATCGCTCGTCTCCTCGAACGTGATGATTTCGCCAAACGCATGCGCAACAACACACCGATCTCCATGCACGAGCTGTTCTATCCGCTCATGCAGGGCTATGATTCGGTAGCCATCAGGGCGGATGTGGAAATCGGCGCTACCGAGCAGACCTTCAACCTGCTGGCCGGGCGGACGATTCAGGAAGCGTACGGTCAGCCGCCCCAGGTCATTCTGACCATGCCGATACTGGTGGGGCTGGACGGGGAGAAGAAGATGTCCAAGTCTCTGGGCAACTACGTCGCCATCGATGATCCGCCGCGCGAGATTTTCGGCCGGGTTATGTCCATACCTGACAAACTCATCTACTCCTATTATGAGCTGGCAACAGAGGTCCCTGAGAGCGAACTTGCCGACATCAGGCAGCAACTCGAGTCGAGCAAGGTCAATCCGATGGAGATCAAAAAGAGGCTGGGTGAGCTCTTGGTTGACATGTATCACAGTCCCGGCGAAGGTAAGGCGGCGCGAGAGGAGTTTGAGCGGGTTTTCTCCAGGCGAGAACTGCCGGACGAGATGCCGGCTCTTGGCCCGAATGAACTGCGCCAACTGGAGCTTGACCCGAAAGCAATCTACCTGGTCCGTCTCATCGCCGGCGCGGGTCTCGCCAAGTCCAATGGCGAGGCACGGAAACTGATCGAATCGGGGGCCGTGAGCCTCAACGGTGAGAAGATCACTGACAGCAGCTTCGAATTCGCCCTTGAGACGGATGTCGTGCTGAAAGTCGGCAAACGGCGTTTCCTGAAATTGACACCGGCGTGAACGCAACTTTGCAGCCGATGAGGTGTTAACAAGGCAGGATTGCGGTGGCCGCAGCAGTCGCCAGACAAGCTGGCGCGCAAGCAGGCAGTTTAGAAACAAGGAACCACGACTCGTGCCACTTAGACGTTCTATCACATGGGTTCTGATCGCACTCGTAATGGTCGGTCCCGGCATCATGGCCCAGACAACCGGTCGCCCGGGTACCAACGTCTCCTCATCGTCCGACCCGGTCCTGGTGTCGACGGTCGCACAGGAGCCTGAAAGCAAACTCGACCGGCGGGCGTTCCAGTACTATATCAACGCCACGCTTGCGGAGATGACGGGCGATGTGCAACTGGCGTCGCAATACTATGACCGGGCACTGAGGTACTTCCAGGAGTCGCGCGAAATCAGGGTCAGCCTGGCGCGTACCCAGTACCAGATGCAGCGTTTCAACGATGCCCTCAAGACGCTCCGGCCGATTGGCTACGATGAGCCCGAGGCGGCCCAGCTTGTCGGGCACTGTTATCGCGCCGTGGGGCAGGAAGGCTCAGCCCGGGAAGCCTATCTGGCAGCAGTCAGACTCGACAGTACCGACACGCAGTCGTACTCCTATCTGGCTGCGTACTATCGCAAGCTCGGATCGACCGATTCGACCATCTGGGCCTACCGCAATATCCTGCGCAATCGTCCCGACTCGTATCGACTGTGGACTGATCTGGGGCGTATGGAGTACAGCCGGGGCAACCGAGGAGCCGCGTTCGAGGCGTTCGGTAAGTCGATTCAGGTCAATCCCGGCTATGAGAACGTCGACTCCTATTCGGCCATGGCCGAGCTGCATCAGATCGAAGGCAATATTGACTCCGCTCTCGTCTACTTCGGGCAGGGGCTTATGGTCGATCCTGACAACATGCACATTTTGCGCGAGCTGGTGAATATCCATGTGCAAGCGGAATCGTTCGATTCGGCCATTGTCTATGCCGCGCGCGTCGCCGACATCAATCCGCTCAGCCGAGGTGATGTGAGACGGCTGGCAATTTTGTACTATGGCGTCGACTCACTCCGGCAGGCCGATTCGCTCTTCTCTCAATTGGTCGAAAGTGGCGAGTACAACCGGCTCAATCACTACTATCTCGGTCGTATTGCGCTACTCAGGGAGGACTTCGAGCGGGCGCGCGACGAATTCAAGCGGGTTGCTCAGATGGCCGACACGTCTGCCCAGGCCTGGATTGATCTGGCGTACGCGTACCGGACACTCAACCAGCCCGATGAGGAAATCAGTGCTTACCTGACCGGTCTGGAGAAAGTATCGACGGAGGAGAACGCGATTCGTCTGATGTTCGGACTCGGGGCCGCCTATGAGCAACTCGGCAAGTATGAAGAGGCGATTGAGACATTCGAGAAGCTGCTGAAGAATGCCCCCAATCATGCCCCGTCGCTGAACTACCTGGGGTACATGCTGGCCGATCGAAACGAACGGCTGGAGTATGCGTACGAGTTGCTGACACGGGCGATCGAGATATCTCCGGACAATCCGGCTTATCTGGACAGCTATGGATGGGTGCTTTACAGGATGGGACGTTACCAGGACGCGCTGGTCTATCTTGAGCGTGCGGTAGCGCTTGACACCGACCCGATCATGTTCGATCATCTTGGCGACATCTACCGGGCACTGGACAAGCTCCCCGAAGCTCGCCAGGCCTGGGAACGTGCCCTTGAGCTGGACCCGGATAACGAAAACGTCAGGGAGAAGATTCGTCCTTGAAACTAACCGCCCGCACGGTGCTTCTGTTTGCCGCTCTCGCGGCACTCGCCCTGCTGAATCTACAATGCGCCGAAACGGCACCACCGCCCGGAGGGGAACCGGACCGAACCGGACCGCGTCTGCTGCGATCAGAGCCCGCCAGCGGAGAGGTTTCGGTACCACCGTCGGATCGGATCACTCTTCACTTCTCTGAACACGTTGTTGAACCGAGGACAAAGGATGTCGTCTTCATTACGCCTCGCCAGAGCGAGCCTCCGAAATTGCGCTGGCGTGGAGACCGGCTGGAAATCCAACTGGCCGAGCCGTTCCGTGATAACACGACTTACATCCTCTCGGTGAGCTCCGATGTCGCTGACCTGCGGGGCAACCGGCTTGACAGCTCATTGTCGATGGCTTTCTCTACCGGTCCCACCATCGACTCCGGCCGCATCGGCGGAATTGTGCTGGACAGGGACAAGCCACAGGCAGGGATTCTCGTTGGTTTGTATGACCGAAGCAGGCTCGACAGCACAACCGCGTTTGACGCCATATACCCTGATTATCTCTCTCAGACGAATGCCTCAGGCAGATTCGAGCTGCACTATCTGCCCCCGAAAGACTACCGACTCATAGCCTTCAAGGACGCCAACCGGGACGAGCGCTTCAACCCGATGCGTGAGCAGTGGGCTGTGCCCACGAGGCCAATTGACGTTCAGGCGCAGCCGCCGATGGACAGTCTCTATCTGGTACTGGCGCCACCGCCAGACACCACAACACCCAAGGTCATTGCGGCTACCGGAGTTACCGGCAGCATGGTGAAGATAAGGTTGAGTTCGGAGATACCGCTCAACCAGTTGAGCGCGCGACCGAGCGACATCCTCCTGTCATCGGTTGAGAACCCCGGTCGTCACCACCCGGCTCTTGGATTCCTCGAATTCCGAATGGAGAAGACCTCCACGATCAGCGCCTACTTCGGGGCGTTAGCGGACAGCCTCTTTCGGCTTGAAGTGACCCACGACGCCGCTGTGCCACCGATGGTGAAGGACTCGGTCCGGCTCCGCTTCCCCAGAGACGAGACCCCGCCCGCGGTAGCCGCCGTTCCATTTCATACGAAGGAGCTTTTTCTCCGCGATGTTGAGCTGTATCTGGATTTCACCGAACCTCTGGACAGCAGCCTGTTGACGACCGAGACGTTCACGCTGGTGAACAGGTCTGACAGTACTGTACCTGTCGAGTGGCGAATATCGAATCCATTCAGTATTGACCTGATCCCTCAGACGCTGGTCGAGGCGGAGGGTTATACGCTGACAATGGTTGAATTCGAGATTGGGGATCTGGCCGGCAACCTTCTCGGTGACTCGCTCCGGGAGTATCGTTTCTCCACCTACGATCCCGATCAACTGGGCATGATTTCCGGTTCCGTGACAGTCGAACGTCCCGGACACGAACTGGATCCGGTACTGCTCACCTTTACGCGGGTAGGCGATAAGGCAGCCTTCGACCTCACGGTGACAGAAAGAGTCTTCTCTTTGTCTGTCCCAGCCGGAAAGTACCTGCTGCACGGCTTCGCTGACTCCGATGACAGCGGTGAGCGCAGTCTCGGCAACATACAGCCAGAAAGATACGCTGAACCGATAGACTGGTATCCTGACACTATCGCCGTTCGGGCACGGTTCGAGACCGCGGGAGTAGAATTCATCATAAGGTGAAGAGCCTACTCAGGTGTCGGTGTTGTTGGAACTACGACTGCAGTTCGCGATATTGGGATGCCAAACGAAAGCGGCCGAAATTATCGTTTCGACCGCCATATTCTGCACTGAAACCTGCTTGCGATGAACTGCTTAGCCTCTCATGTTACCCCAGATCTTGAGGGTCACGCGACGGTTCTTGGAGGCTGACCCACGTTCATCCGGCATGGCGACCGGGCGCTCCTTGCCATAGGATATGACGAACATACGGTAAAGTGACGTACCGAAGCGGTCTGCGAGATACCGCTTGGCGGCCTCGGCGCGCTTCTCTCCCAACATGAGATTGTACTTGGCATTGCCGGTGCGGTCGGTGTGCCCTGCGATTTCGATCAGTGAGCTGGGGTTCTGCTCCATCACTTCGCCGGCTTCGTTGAGCACCATCGCGGCGGCGTCGGTGACGTCCCACGAATCGAACTCGAAATTGATTTCACCGGACCAGATAACCTGATAATTTTCGAACCCTTTGGCCTCGTTCACCGCCATATCGACGCGGCTGGACAGCTTGTCGGCCAGCTCCCGCAGCTTGGCGATCTCCTGATCCGTGTCGGCCTTGGCGGTGTTGATCTTCGCGTTCATCCGCGATTCAGACTGCTGAATCTGCTGGTCGACATAGCTCTGTTTGACTCCGCAGCCGACCATGGCCACCGCCAACACCAAAATCAGAATGAGTTGCGTTCCCTTCATACCAGACACCCTTTCCTTAGATTTATCAGCACTTACAGTAAGAACGTCCATGTCATCACTGCTCAAGTTAGCCTCAGGAATGAGTCGATGCAAGCAATAAATTCCCGGCATTCGGAGTTATCATATTGTCCCATCATTGCTTAACAGCGCCAGCAGTGATCCCCGAGACCACCTGCCGCTGTAGGATCGCGAACAGAGCCAGAACCGGCAGCACCGCGATCGATGAGCCGGCCATCAGGTGCTGCCAGTCAATTGCCTGGTGTCCCTGAAGTAGAGCCAGCCCGACCGGCAGTGTTCGAAGTTCATCGCTTGATGTCAGAATAAACGGAAATAAAAAGGAGTTCCAATTGGTGAAAAACACCTGAATAGCCAGTACGGCCAGCGCCGGCTTGCACAGCGGCATCACGATCTGAAACAGTATACGGAATTCCCCGGCGCCATCGATCCGCGCCGCCTCTTCCATGGAGGGAGGGATCGACTCAATGTATTGCTTCACAAGGAATATCCCTATCGGGTTGACCAACCAGGGGAGAATGAGTGCGAAATAGGTGTCGTACAGCCCGGCGCGGACCATGAGGACGTACATGGGAATAATGACAATGTGCACCGGAATCATCAGTACGAGTATCACCGAGATGAACAGCAGTCTGTTGCTCAGGCTACGGTAGCGGGCCAGCGCATAGGCCACCATGAAGCAAAACAGGATGTTGCCCGCCACGACGACCACCGCGACCAGAGACGAATTGAACAGGTAACGGCCCATTCCGGAGGACCGAAAAAGACTCAGGTAGTTTGCCAGGGTAAAAGCTCCCGAAATCAGTCGCTCGAACCCGACTCCGCCCGGACCAAGCAGCGATACGCGGAACATCCACAACAAAGGGAAGATCATGATCGTCAGGATGACGATCAACACGGCGTACCGACACAGCGTCGCCAGTGGACGGATTTGCCTCACCACAGGGGAGTCCTCCTTCGCAGCATAAGGAACTGCGCGACAGAGAAGACGGCGATGATCACCAGCAGGATGTAGGCCGCCGCTGAGGCATAGCCGAACGCGAACCCTGTCGTCAGGCCACGGTCATAGACGAAGTAGACCGCAGTCATGGTGTCGAACTTGCCCTTGGTCATGACGAATATCTCGATGAAGACCTGAAACGACTTGATGGAGTTGATCACCAGCACAAACAGCATAGTCGGTTTGAGCAGCGGCAGGGTGATGCTGAAGAATTGCCGGACTCGACCGGCTCCGCTGATTTCTGCTGCTTCGTAAAGTTCGTCAGGAATCGCCTTTAACCCGGACAGGAAGACGAGCATGTAGTAGCCGACGGACATCCAGACATCCATGGCCATAATGGCATACAATGCCGTTCCCCGATCCTGAAGAAACCCGTACTCTGGTACTGTCAGGCCCACCATTTCGGCCAGCATGGCGACATAACCGCCCCGCTGGTACAGGCTGGTGAATATCAGCGCAATGACCACCAGCGACGTAATCGATGGTACAAAGAAGCCGGACCGGAAGAAGCCCCTGCCGGGGAATTTGCGGTTCAGCAGCAATGCCATGCCCAGCGAAATCACAGTCGTGAAGGGGATAGTGCCGATCACGAATATGAAGGTGTTTTCCAGCGCATTTCGAAAATCGGGGTCGGTCAGCAAATGCCGGTAGTTGTCCCACCCGATCCAGCGCCACTGTGGGTCCAGAAGCTGATAGTCCGTGAACCCGACAATCAGCGAGTAAACGACGGGAAACAGCCAGAAGGCCCCGAAGGTTACGACCCATGGCAAGGCCAGCAACCAAGCCGTCGATCGGGAGAGCCTCATCTGGCCTTCAACTGCCGCACCTTCAGCGAGGCCTTGCGAAGAGCCTCGGCCGGATACCCCGAACCGAACAAGGCATCCTCGACCGCTTCTTCGATAGCGGCCTCGATTCTCACCCAGTCAGGATCAACCGGTGGGTGCCGGGACAGATTCATCTGCTTGATGAACGTTTGAAGGTGCATATCGGAGGTGAAGTAGTCATCCTGCTGAGCCGCAAGGCTGGAAGGATTAGCGGCCTGAGCAGCCCGGCAGAATCGTATCTGATTCTCCGGCGAAGTGATGAAGTCAATAAGCTTCATCGCTGCATCCTTGTTCTCTGAGGCGTTGTTGACAGCAAGGAACTCTCCGCCCATGAACGACAGGCCCGGGAATTTCGGTCCGGGGATCAAGAAGGACGCAAGCTCGATGTCGCGGTTCTCCTTTTGTATCCGCTTTAGCAACCAGTCGCCTGAGAGCACATAGCCGACCTTACCGTCAAGAAACGCATCCTCGATACCGCGCTGACTGGCGACATAGCCGACCTCATCGTGAAGCTGCTTATACTTGCGCAGGCCGTCAATTGCGGGCATTGCGGCCAACAGCACGTACTTGCCATCGTCACTGAATACCCGACCTCCGGATGACCAAAAGAACGGCAGGAATTTCTTGTAGAGGCGGTGCTTCTCAGGAGCATTGGATCCCCAGCCATAGATGTCATCGCCGAGCCGGTGAATCGCCTGAGCCGACCGGAGTAAGTCGACATACTGGATGGGAACGAAATCGTCATCAAAGCCGGCCTGACGGAGCAGGCCGCGATTGGCAAACAGAACCCTGGTGCCGAGAACCCAGGGCTTGGCATACACGCGGCCGTCATAGGTTGCCATGCTCCAGCCCTGGAAGGCGGCGCTGTCGTCGGTGATGAACTTGCTGATATCAGCAAGGTGCCCTTTGTCAGCGAACTGGGCAATCCAGTCCGAGCCAAGCTCCAGTACATCCGGACCCCGCCCTGACGCAAGGGCAATAACTATCTTCTCATGGCCGTTAGACCAGGTCAGGTCATGCAGTTTGACTTGAATGCCGGGATTGGCCCGCTCAAAGTCCGCTACAATGGACTCTATGACCGGCTTAATGTCGGAGTCGGTCCAGAACTGCCACCATTCAATGGTCGTGCTCATGGCACTGGAACCCACGAGCAGACAGAAGAGTGTGAGTACAACGATTCTTTTCATTTCTCGGCGTACTTTCTCAGCGAAATTCATAGTTAGTGTTTCGTGTTTCCTGTCCGATAACAAAACGCCACCATCCCCGCAGGTCAAGCAAAACAACTTTTAGTTGATAATCGGGTCATCTGCGGTCGATGTTGCCCGCATGTTGATACACTCAGCGCTGATCATTGCCAGTGGCGCCACCCTGCTCGATATGGATCGTTTACCTACGCTGATCGCTTCAGTCGTGGCGATCATCATCGTGGCCTATGCTATCATTCGAAACCGAGGGGGACGCAAATTCAAAATGCGTGAAATAGCCGGACTGAGTGCGCTGGACAACGCCGTTGGTCGTGCTACCGAAATGGCCCGCCCGGTCTTGTACACCCCGGGCTGGGGGGGAGACATCCAGCGACCCACGACCATTGCTTCGATGAACGTTCTCAGCCATGTCGCCGCCCGGACGGCTCGCTACAACTGCGAGCTTGTCTATCCGACCCACGATCCGGTGATCATGGCTGTGGCGCAGGAGGTCGTGCGAGAGGCGTACGCCGATGCCGGCTTTCCGGACCGCTTCAAGGCGGACAACATCACCTATGTAACGTCCTCGCAGTTCGGATATGCCGCCGCCGTCGATGGCATGATCGCGCGTGTTCAACCGGCCTCCATCTTTCTGCTCGGGACATTCGAGGCGGAATCGCTGATTCTGGCCGAAACCGGCAACTCGATCGGCGCAATTCAAATCGCCGGTACCGACTCCACGATCCAGTTGGCATTCTTTATTGTTGCCTGCGATTACACCTTGATCGGCGAGGAGCTGTTTGCCGCCTCCGGTTATCTGTCCGGGGATCAGTCTATCCTTGCGTCAGTGCAGGCACAGGACATGATGAAGGTCCTCATCGCCGGTTTCCTTGTCGTGGCTACCATTGCAGCAACTCTGTCGGCTGCTGGTATTCTTGATCCCGGCGCTTGGTGGAGGTTCTGATGAATCGCAAGATCGCGCTGATCATCTGCTTCATATTCGGCGTCGTGATGTTTCTGCAGTACTTCTCCGGTCATCCTGTCTCGCGGCGGATCAATCAGGCGATTCTGGAGTACTGGCAGATCATATTCGCCTTCACCCTCGTAGTCGGGATTGTCGGGGTGATGCGAACAAACATAGAGAAGATCGGCAGGGGTGACGACGTCTTCTTCAGAGTGGTGACGCTGGCCGGCATCCTGATAATGCCCCTCCTGGCGCTGGTCTGGGGGATCAGGGCGGATACGCCGTTCATGTGGATGTTTGAGAATGTGCAGGCTCCCATGCAGGCCACAGTGTTCTCGCTGCTGGCGTTTTTTGTTGCCTCGGCCTCCTTTCGCGGTTTTCGGGCGCGATCGGCTCAGGCGACAGTTCTGCTGGTGTCGGCCTCCATCATCCTGCTCTCACGCAGTGCTCTGGGCGGGATTCTTGCCGATGAGATCCCGCAGTTTGCCGAATGGATGCGCAACTATCCCTCTATGTCGGCACGTCGGGCGATCCTGATCGGCATTGGCCTGGGGTCGATCACCACCTCGCTGCGAGTGATTCTCGGTATCGAACGAACCTGGCTGGGGGGGCGCCAATGAGACGACTTCAGCCCCGCCACTGGGTCTTTCTGGGCCTGTTGGTTGTCATTACCGTAGCCATGCTGCTTCGCGTTCCCCTGGCACTACGCACCTCCCCGGAGACACAACGGCTGTACGATTACCTGAATGAATTGCCGGAGGGGTCAGTCTTGCTGATCTCATTTGATCACGAGGCCTCCTCGCTGCCGGAAATCCGCCCCATCGCCGAGGCAATCCTTCGTCACGCCTTTGAGCGCGACCACAAGCTCATTGGACTGGCCCTGCTGGCCGAGGGGACGGTGATCGGGTACCGCCTCATGGAGCAGGTCGCCGCGGAGTACGGCCGCACCTACGGCGAGGATTACGTGTACCTCGGCTTCAAGCCCCAGTTCATTGCGGCTATTCTGTCTATGGGAGAGTCGATTCCGGTCACGTTTCCGGTGGATTACCTTGGCTCGCCCTACACATCTCTGCCGCTCTCTGTCGACATAGGCAGTTATGCCGATGTCGCCGGTGTGATTTCGATCACCGACGGTTCCCTGACCACGCACTGGATCGAGTACGCCGGAGCGCGCTACAACCTGCGGGTACTTGGCGGGGTAACCGCGGCGATGGTCACGACGTATGATCCATACGTATCATCAGGGCAGATGCACGCCATGATTGGCGGGTTGCGGGGGGCCGCGGAGTATGAGCAACTGATCAGAGTCAGCGGGGGAGGGCTTCGCGGTATGCTGGCCCAGTCGGCATCGCACATCTACATCCTGCTCCTCGTGTTGCTGGGCAACATCATCTACTGGCGCGAGCAGAGGAAGGCAGGGAAGAGGTAGCAATGGATATTGGCACCATCATTGCCGGTTTGCTGACATTGGCCATCCTGACCTTCCTGTATCGCGATAATCCGATCTACAAGTTCGCGGAGTCACTGCTGATCGGGGTATCGATCGGGTATACCCTGGTGATTGTCTGGTCAACTACCCTAATGGACATCCTGTTCCGCCCGCTATTCGATTCGGGCCAGCTTGTGCTGATCGTACCCCTGGTGCTCGGCCTGCTCATGTTCAGCCGCTTCCATCCACGAACGGCCCCGCTTTCCCGTATTCCCATTGCAGTGATGATTGGTTCCGGCGCAGGGGTCGCTATTCCAGTCATGCTTGAGGCGCGCACCCTCAGACAGATGACGGCCACAGTCGGACCGTTGATATCCGACGGTGGTTTCGATTTCTCCGTTCTGGTAGTGCTCGTCGGTGTTCTGAGCACCCTGTCGTATTTCTACTTCAGCCGCGAACACGAAGGGTTGTTTGGCCGGGTATCGAAGATCGGGACCTACTTCCTGATGGTCTTTTTCGGCACTACCTTTGGCTACACGGTTATGTCGCGAATGTCCACCTTCATTGGTCGCATGGAGTTCCTGTTGACCGACTTCCTGCGGATAACGAAGTGATTGCCTCCCCGGCGCAGGAGGAGCTGCAGGAGGAGCTGTGGTGCTATGTTCTGCCCTAAGTGCCGAATCAAGATGCGCGAGCTGAGGCGTTCCTTTCATAAGCAGCGCAAGTGGGTGTGCCCCGGCTGCCGACAGGTTCGATTCCAGCGCCTGCCCGGTCGACAACGCCAGGGGAGAAGACCGCTACGTGACTGATCAATATGCAACCAGCGCGCATCCGAACATAAGTGAACACGTTATGACAGATGGCACACGACCACACGAAACAACGCCGGCATACGGACCGGCCGAGGTGCGCGTCGGGACCTCGGGGTATAGTTTCGAGGACTGGCGCGGCACGTTCTACCCCCAGAAGATCGACAAGGGCAAGATGCTCGACTACTATGTGCTGCACTTCCCGACGGTCGAGATCAATTCCACGTACTACCGCATCCCCCACTCGGCAGTAATGAGCAATATCGCCCGGAAGGCTCCTGAGGGATTCGATTTCATGGTCAAGGTGCCACAGTCGTTTACGCACCGTCGGACCGACCTCGACGGGGATCTTGGCGACTACTCTGAGTGCCTGAAGCCCCTTCAGGACACCGGCCGGCTATCGGGATTGCTGGCTCAGTTTCCCTGGTCATTCAAGTTCAGCGACAACGCGCTTGACTATGTATCGCAGGTCGCCCGGGCACTGGCGCCGAATCCGCTGTTTGTCGAGTTTCGACATCAAAGCTGGGTGAATCGACAGATGTATGATCGATTGAGATCAGAGAAGATCGGATATGTCTGTGTGGATGAACCGCAATTGCCGAACCTTCTTGCGCCCGATGCTTTCGCAACAACTGACACGGCCTATATTCGCCTTCACGGCCGCAATGCAGCCCGGTGGTGGGACGGGGGGCCACTCAGGTACGACTACAGCTACTCGCAGCAGGAACTGAATGAGTGGAAACAGAAAGTTCGCAAGCTCCAGAACAAGGTGAAACGGGTTTACGTCTTCTTCAACAACTGCCACGAGGGACAGGCGGTCGGTAACGCCCGCGAGTTTGTAGAATTGCTTCGTAAAGTGTAAGAGACCCGATCCGGGGCGTTTTTATTTGACCGTGAACAGCAGATGGCATAGATATAGGCCGATTCTGAAAGGGACTAAATGCAACTACGATTGGACCGAATACGCAAAGAGTACGGAGACAAGGTCGCTGTCAACGACCTGTCACTTGAGGTCCCCGAGGGCGTTATTTATGGCGTTATCGGGCCCAATGGGGCCGGGAAGACAACGACCATCCGCATGATAATGAACATAACCGCGCCGGACTCCGGCCGCGTGCTTATTGATGGCAGGCCGCCCGATGGCAGCTTTCTCAATCGTGTGGGCTACCTGCCCGAAGAAAGGGGGCTGTACAAGAAGATGACAGTCTCCGAAGTGCTTACGTATCTGGCTGAGCTGAAGGGATATCCGGCTTCGAAGGCGCGCGCCGACATGGTGCCATGGCTGGAACGCGTCAATTTGGCCGAGTATCAGAACAGCAAGGTAGAGGAGCTGTCCAAAGGGATGGCGCAGAAGCTTCAATTTGTCAGCACCATCCTGCACCAGCCTGACCTGCTGATTCTCGATGAGATCTTCTCCGGCCTGGATCCGCTCAACATGGAATTGCTCAAGGACATCATGATGGAACAGAAGCGCGCCGGCAGAACGATATTGTTCTCCACTCATGTCATGGAGCAGGCCGAGAAGCTCTGCGATCACGTATGCATGATCGCCAGCGGCAACAAGGTTATCGATGGCCGTCTGGGTGATGTCAAGGCGCAGTTCGGACGCAACTGCATCCACCTTGAAATCGAGGGCGATGGCGGCTTCATCAGGGCGTTGCCGGGTGTAAAGGACGTTCTTGAGTTCAACAACTACCAGGAGTTGGCTCTTGAGGACGGGGCCGACTCACAGGCTATCCTCAGGGAACTGGTTGGCCGTGTGAAGGTGCTCAGGTTCGACGTGATCGAACCCTCTCTCTACGATATCTTCATCGACATGGCCAGGATCGATCCTTCCCAGCTTGTGGCAGATCCGGAGGGAGGCAGCCATGTCTAAGTTCTGGGTCATATTCAGGCGCGAGTATGCGCAGGTCGTCAAGAAGAAGTCCTTTGTTGTCGGTATCATCCTGACACCGCTTTCCATGATCGGCCTCATGATTGTCCCTGCATTTCTCGCCACCCGCGCCGCTACTGATCCGGAAACCCTGGTCATTGTGGATCAGTCGCAGCAGGAGCTCGGTCAGCGCTTCGCTGAATCACTGGCCGAATATACGCTGGATGACGGGCGATCGTACTATGACATACAGAACACGCTTGTCGTCGAGCCGGGGGATGACGAGCGGATGCGCGACCTTCAGGATTCCCTCAATGCGGCCATAAACGACAAACAGATCAAGTACTACGTTGTCTTCAAACCGCTGGCCCAGCACCATCCGTCGGACAGTGTCTTCATGGTCTCCAATACGGACAACTTGCGCACCCAGAAGCGATTCGAGAACAAGATCAGCTATCTGCTTTCGACCCTGCGTCTGGGCGAATCCGAGGTAAACCTGCCGGTGGATTCGGTGCTCGCGCTGACCCGCCAGATCGAGCTGACAGTGCGCGATGCCAAGGGGGCCTCGATTCCCTTCATGGTCAAGTATCTCAGCGCGTTTGTGTTCGTCGGGATTATCATGGGGATGATCCTTGGCTACGGTCAGCAGGTGATGCGGTCGGTGATCGACGAAAAGAACTCGCGCATCATGGAGGTGCTCGTCTCATCGGTCTCACCGTTCCAGTTAATGCTGGGGAAAGTGCTGGGGCTGGGAGCGGCAACTATGACACAGGTAGCGATCTGGGTCGTGCTCGGCCTCGGGCTGTACGCTTTGAGAGGCTCGGTCGCTATGGATGAGTCGATCGGTCGCATTATCTTCAACCCGGCGATCGTCATCTTTTTCGTGCTCTTCCTGACCAGCGGATACGTTTTGTACTCCACCATCTTTGCTCTGTTGGGCTCGATCGTTACCAGTGAAAAAGAGGCGGCAAGTGTGGTGGCTCCAATTTCGCTGATACTCATGTTGCCATTTATTCTTGGTATCCATGTCATCCAGGAACCGAATTCGACCTTGTCAATAGTGCTGTCAATGATACCCTTGCTCACGCCGACTCTCATGCAGATGCGAGTCGCCTTCGTGGCGCCGAGCCTGACGGATTACTCAATCTTTTCGGGCATGATCGGCCAGGCCACTCTGGGCCTGGTCCTGGTCATCCTGACCTCGATCATGTTTGTCTGGATTGCTTCACGAGTGTTCCGGGTCGGTATTCTCATGTATGGCAAACGGGCGACCCTGCCCGAAATCATGAGATGGATACGGCATAAGTGATGCAGGATCGGTGCATTGAAGGTGATGCTGAACTAATGGAATAGAGACCGCTGAATGCATAACGGATTATGATACAACGATCAACACTACCAAAGGTACTACTTCTGCTGGCCGGATTCGTTTTCTTCTCCGCCAATACCGTGCATTTCCTTGGTGAACCAGCCACTGACGGGGCTCTCCATGCTTCGATAGGCAAGAACTACCAGTTCGATTTTGATCATGTCCGCAAGGGCCCCTATCTCAATGTCAAGTCGGCACTCCTCGTGAACTATGAGAA
Source organism: uncultured Ignavibacteriales bacterium (assembly GCA_964627305.1). GTDB lineage: Bacteria > Zixibacteria > MSB-5A5 > GN15 > FEB-12 > WJKG01. The sequence continues at coordinate 55,487 of CAZVHP010000005.1, forward strand.
CGGGGAAGTGGTCTACGCGAAGAACCCCGACATGAAGCGGTCGGTGGCCTCGATATCCAAGCTCGTAACAGCCATGGTAGTGCTCGACTCCGGAATCGACCTGGACAGCGTGACCGAAACTATCACTCGGACTGATGCCCGACGGTCGTCCCGTTCGCGCCTCATGGTCGGCTACGAAATGACCCTGCGCGATCTGCTGCATGCATGTCTTATGAATTCTGACAATCGTGCCGCGCGGGCACTGGCCCGGGCAGTAAGTGGGTCGATCGAGGAGTTCGCCGTGCAGATGAACCGAAAGGTCAAGAAGCTCGGACTGGAGAACACGGTCTTCTATGAACCGAGCGGTCTTGACGCCCGAAATGTCTCGACTGCCCATGAGATAGCCAAGATACTCCACTATGCCTTCGATTACGAGCTAATTGCTCACATAACGTCCCTGAAGCACTATGACTGTCGGGTGCTCAATAGCAGGAATCAGATTGTTCCTATGGCCAACACTAATCTGTTGATTCACTCGCGGTACGATGTCCTGGCCGGCAAGACGGGCTACATCCGCGCCGCCGATTACTGCCTGGCAACGCTCGTTCAAGCCGATGACGGTCAGCGCCTGACCTTGGTGGTGCTGGGAGCGCCCTTTGATCGCATCCGTTTTCGTGAGGCAAGGAAACTTCTGGACTGGGGTGTCAGAGAGCTCCAACAGGAGCCGGTCATGGCGCAAGCGTCTGGGTGACGTTCAGGCAATACGATCCACACTGCCTCGGTGTTAACCCATTTATCATTTGGTGGATCGGGCTGTTGCCATTATACTGACTGGCAATATGTCAGCAGCAAAGCACATTGCAGTAGTCGGAGCGGGTTTTGTGGGGCTGGCAACGGCTGTCTTTCTTGCCAGGAAGGGGTACACAGTCGACGTCGTTGAGAAGAACCCGGACATTGTGGAGAACCTGCCAAAGGGGCGACTGCATTTCCATGAGCCGACTCTCAAGATACAGCTTGCCAGAGTCGTTAAATCGGGACGGCTGAGGATCGGTCTGCCGCAACCGAAACCATTCCAATCCTGCAGTCTGATATATATCGCCATTGATTCAGTTGTTCAGGGCGCCTGGCAGATGCGACTGGCAAGTTTCGAGCAAATGGCCCACTGGCTGGGCGAGCGCAAGACCCGGCACAAGCGGACGGTGGTCCTCAAATCGACCAATATTCTCGGTTTTGCTGATGCTTTCCGGGAATTGCTCCACCAACAGCCATTTGGTGACACTCTGGCTCTGACTGTGAACCCGGAGTTCTTGCGAGAGGGGTTTGCGTACGAGGATACCGCCGCACCGTGGCGAGTAGTTGTCGGTGCTGACAGCCCTCGCGACGCGCGACCTTTGATCGATCTGTATAGAAGTGTGCATCCTGCGAGCGTGCCCATTCTTCGGACCACCTGCCGCGAGGCCGAGCTAATAAAGCTGGGCGCCAATGTCTACTTATCTCACCGCCTTGCGTTCATCCACGAACTGGCCGATTACGCCCGTGAGGCCGGACTTGACATTGATCGCGTCCGGCAGGGGATAGGTCTTGACGGCCGTATCGGGCTGACGTACTTCGATCCCGGGCTGGGCTTCGGCGGGTCCTGCCTCCCGAAGGATTGCCACCTGATTAATTCCCGTGAGCTGGGTACCACTTTCGACTTCCTGACAGCCCGAACGGCCTTGACGATCAACCAGCGTCTTCTGGACGATCTCGTAGCGCGGTTGGACTCAGCGCTCCAGGGGCTGAAGGATCGAAGGATCGCTCTTCTTGGCGTCGCCTTCAAGTCTGACCTCGATGATACCCGTGGATCGCAGGCGGTAACATTGGCCCGGCAGCTTCGCCGCCGGGGTGCCAGAGTCCTGGTGCACGATCCATATGTCGACTCTGCTGCAGTCCCCGGGCAAGAGGACATCAGATTAGCCTTGAGTCTTGACGAGGCGTGTCGGAACGCCGAGGCAGTCATCATAGGGACGGCACACTCAAGATTCCGGCGACTCAGTGCTAACACTGTGGCTTCATTGGTCCGAAACAAGCTTGTAGTGGATTACTTTCGGATTCTTAACCACGCTCGCTGGAAGAGAGCGGGCTTTCGGTTCCTGTAGGAACACTGCCGGAAGAAAGGCCGAGTTGTGGCTCAGACTATCCTCCTGACTGGTTCATCGGGCACGGTGGGCACGGCATTGGCGCGGCGCCTCATCGACGAGGGACATCGGGTCGTGCCTGTGGACATCCGACCATGTGTATGGGACAGCGAGATAGACCGTCGAACGGTGCGTCGCGATTTGCGCAAGCCGATCAGGGACCTGAGCACTCGGAGCAAGCCGGATTTGATAGTTCATCTGGCTGCCAATGCCCGCGTGCATGAACTGGTCGTGGAGCCGGGGAGGGCCTTGGCTAACTATGTGATGACCCACAACGTGCTTGAATACGCCCGCCAGCATGGTATCTCAAGAATCCTGTTCTCGTCGTCACGAGAGATTTATGGGGAGTCGCAATCAAGGAAACGTCGACGGGAGTCCGAGACCGATGTGACCCGCATCAAGTCACCGTACACGGCCAGCAAATTCTCGGCCGAGGCTTTACTTCACGCGTATCAGGCTTGTTACGATATCCGGGCGACGATCGTACGACTGTCGAACGTGTACGGCAAATACGATGTCTCCGAGCGAGTTATCCCGCTTTTCATCTACTATGCACTCCGCAACCGCCCCTTGACCGTATTCGGCAAGGACAAGCGGCTGGATTTCACTTACATTGATGACTGTATCGACGGGCTGACCCGTATCGTTGATCAGTTCGACAAGGTGCAGGGCAAGACCTTCAATATTGCCAGCGGCAAGGGGGAGACGCTGGTGAATCTCGCCCGATGGATTATCGATGAGATTGGTTCGGCATCCTCAATTCAGTTCGACAGCAAACGCACGGGCGAAATTTCATGCTTCACGGCTGACATTTCTCAGGCCCGGAAGCTTTTGGGCTACAAGCCCGCGACTACGCTCAAAGATGGGGTTGGTCGCGCGGTTCGCTGGTACCGGGAGGCGGTGAAAGACCGGCGAATCTACGATCTGCATCGCCGCACTCTGGCGCGATGGAACTGGCAGTAAGCGCCCAAGTCGCGGTCAGAAGTGCGGAGGCGGTTGAAGTGACACTTTAAGTGTGGCGATCAAGCGCTGAACGTGCCAGTGACCATCACTCTTCGTTCTTGACGCCCACTACTTCGAGAGAAGATTGTACTTAATGATACAGCGGATGGCGCTCAGGCCGTCTTTCCAGCCAATCTTCTTACCCTCATCATAGGTGCGGCCGTAGTACGAGATACCGACCTCGTATATTCGCACCTTTTTGCGCGCGATTTTGGCTGTTATCTCAGGCTCGACCCCGAATCGAGGCTCCTGGATGTCGATCGACTGAATGATCTCCCGACGGAAAACCTTGTAGCAGGTCTCCATGTCGGTCAGATTGATGTTGGTGAACATGTTGGACAGCAACGTCAGGAACCGGTTGCCGAGGTAGTGCCAAAAGTACACAACCCGGTGCGGGCCGCCGCCTTGAAAGCGCGAACCATAGACGACATCGGCCAGATCGTTCTCGATGGGGCTGATCAGCTGCGGATACTGGCGCGGGTCGTACTCAAGGTCGGCGTCCTGGACCAAAACGATATCGCCGGTGGCGTGAGAAAAGCCGGTTTTGAGGGCGAACCCTTTGCCGTGGTTCCTCGGCTGGAGAATGAGCTGGTCAATCTGATCCCTAAGTGGTCCCTGAAGCAGATCCCGGGTGCCGTCAGTGGAACAATCATCAACCACAACAATCTCAATGTCATCCACCGGGGCAGCACGTACGCGAGAGAGAATGGTCTCAATAGTGGAGAGCTCATTGTAGACGGGTATGACAACAGAGAGTTTCATGAATTCCGGCCCTACTGTCCCATAAGATGTATTATGTTAACTTGCACGTGTTCGAACCACAATTCGTGTGGCACTATGACGCCATCCATACGGAGCTGGCCTATCTCACTACAATGTTGAGGATTCTCCCCGGCACATAGATCTTCTTTATAACTGCCCGGCCTTCCGTGAACGCTCGAACCTTGTCGCTTTGCAGCGCTTCCTGTTCAATAGCCTCCTGGGCGGCATCCGGCGCTACCTTGACCGTGTCCCGAAGCTTCCCGTTGACCTGAATGGCGATTTCGATGAGATCGCCGATCACCGCGTCCTTGTCGAACTCCGGCCATTCTGATGCAAACACGGATCGTGTGGTGCCCGCGATCTCCCATAGCTCTTCAGCCAGATGCGGTGCAAGTGGCGCCACCATTTGAATAGTCTTCAGAACAATCTGATCATTCAGCTCGTCATTGCTGATTTCGGCCCGTTCGAAATCGCGGATCAGCTCCATAAGAGCGGCGATGGCTGTGTTGAACTGAAGCCGATCGAAGCTTTCGGACACCTTCTTGACCGTCTGATTGAGCTTGACGTATATGGAACGTTCGGATGCGGTGAGATCATTCTGGCTAAAGTGCTGCTTTAAGTCCGGCTGGCTGCCGCGATACCTTTGGTGCAGGGGGAACAGCTTGTTGACGACGAACTTCTCGACCCCGGTCACCGTATCAGCACTCCAGAGAACTTCCTTCTCCGATGGAGCCGTGAAGAACATGGCCAGCCGACTGACATCAACTCCTCGCTGGTCCATCAGCTCCAGCGGCGAGACGACATTGCCTTTGGACTTGGACATCACCTCGCCGCTGGCATCCATCACCATGCCATGGTTGAACAGACGTGTGGCGGGCTCGATAGAGTCCAACAGCCCAAGATCGTGCATCACCTTATGGAAAAAGCGGAAGTAGATCAGGTGTCCCGTGGCGTGGGTAACGCCTCCGACATACAGATCCACCGGCAGCCAGGCATTGGCCTTTCTGCTGTCGAAGGGCTGTCGGGGGTTGTGTGGATCTGCGTAACGCATGTAATACCATGATGAGCAGACGAAGGTGTCCATAGTGTCCGGATCACGCTGCGCCTCTCCCCCGCATTCCGGGCAGGTTACGTTCATGAATTCGGGAATGTCGGCCAACGGTGATCTTCCCTCGGGAAGATACTTCGCGACGTTGGGAAGCCTGACCGGCAGATCGTTCTCGGGGACGGCCACCGGACCACACTTCGGGCAGTGGATAATGGGAATGGGACAGCCCCAGTATCGCTGACGAGAGATCGACCAGTCCTTCAACTTGTAGTTCACTTTGCCCCGGCCAAACCCCTGACTTTCAGCGTACTCTGTTACCTTCCCAATAGCTTCCCTGCCTGCCAGGCCATCAAAGCCGTCAGAGTTCACCATTGGTCCATAGTCGGTGAAGGCGTCCTCCATCCGCGCCGGATCAAGCGAAGTGTGCTCATCCGGATGGATGACGATTTTGATGGGGATTCCATACTTTCGGGCAAAGGCAAAGTCCCTGGTGTCGTGGGCGGGGACAGCCATAACGGCGCCGGTACCATAGCCGGCAAGGACATAGTCGGCAACCCAGAGCTGCACCTTCTGACCGTTGAACGGGTTGATGGCGTATTTCCCGGTGAACACACCATCCTTCTCCTCGTTGGCGGCGGACCGCTCGACATCCGACCTCATTAGTGCCTTCTGCTGGTACTTTCTGACCCGTGCCGCGTACTCTCCCTCAAGGTTGAGTCGGCCTATAAGTTCGGACTCGGGAGAGATGGCCATAAAGGTCACGCCGTATATGGTGTCCGGCCTCGTAGTGAAAACAGGCAGTTTCTCGCCTGTCTGCTCGATTGTGAAGTCAATCTCGGCGCCGTAGGATCGCCCGATCCACTCCTTTTGCATCTTCTTGACATTGTCAGGCCACTGATCGAGCGTATCCAGATCATCGATTAATCGGTCGGCATAGTCGGTGATCCGGAAATACCAGCCCATCAGCTCCTTTTTTTCGACCTTGGCGCCAGAGCGTTCGGCAATGCCGTTGATGACCTGCTCATTGGCCAGCACAGTCTTGTCAACCGGGTCCCAGTTGATCCAGCCCTTCTTCTGGAACGCCAGTCCCCGCTTGAACATCTGGAGAAACATCCACTGCGTCCACCGGTAGTAGTCGGGGAGGCAGGTTGCAATCTCTCGAGTCCAGTCGTAGGAGACACCCACACTCTTCAGGGTTGAACGGGAGACCTCGATATTGCTGAGCGTCCATTGCTCCGGATGGATATTGCGCTTGATGGCAGCATTCTCGGCGGGCAGCCCGAACGCGTCCCAGCCGAACGGGTGAAGGACATCGCGTCCCTTCATCATTTGCTGGCGGGCCACCGCGTCACCAATGATGTAGTTGCGGAAGTGTCCCATGTGGATATCGCCCGACGGATAAGCGAACATGACGAGCATGTAGAACTTCTTGCTCTTATCCGGCATGTCCGAAGAGACGAACTGCTGTCGCTGATCCCACAGGTGCTGCCACTTGGACTCTATCGTCTTGAATTCGTACTTTCTTTGTGTCTGACTTTGACTTTGCATGGATGTCATGATCCTCAATCGAGCCATCGTTGATTGCCCATATTATCACAATCGGTCCGGAAGTCCAACATTTTATCGGTTAGCGCGGACGAATCCCGCCGATGCTCACAGGCAGGTTCCCATTGGGCGTTCGGTATTGGCCTACGAGTTTCAGCCGCTATAACGCAGCCTCCACCTCGTTCCGATCGACCGGGCCCAGAGCGACCAGGGCCAGTTGGTTCTCATCGAGGCAGTGCACGGCGGCCTCACGGAGGGCGGCCGGCGTGACCCTGTCGATTTGATCGAGCGTCTGTGCAAGACTCTGATACTCACCCAACATAAGCTCTTGACGCGCAATGCGGTTCATGCGATTACCGGTTGACTCCATCCCGAGGATTAGGTGCCCTTTGAGTTGACTTTTGACCGAATCAAGGCTTGCCGACGAAATAGATCGCCTTTTGAGCCTGCGTTTCTCGGCGAGGAGAACCTCAATGGCCTGCCTGACGTGAGTTTTGTCGGTGGCCAGGTATGTTCCGAAAACACCGGCATCGCTGTAGAAATCGTGGAAACTGAACACAGTGTAGGCCAGCCCGTGGCGCTCGCGAATCTTCTGAAAGAGCACCGAAGACATCCCTCCGCCAAGGTAGGAATTCAGGATCAGCACAGGTACTCGCAAAGGGTGACCATACGGTATCCCCGGAAAGCCGATACTGACGTGTGTCTGAGCGTTGTCATCCGGTCGCGTGACAACCGTCCGTCGCTCTTTGCGAGCCGCCGGCAGTGGGGCATGAGCCTCGCCCTGAGGAAAGGCAAACATCTTGCGTACCTTGCGGACAAATCCATCATGCGAGATTGCCCCGGTGGCCGCAATAACGATCGAGCCGGAACGATAGTTTCGATTGATGAAGCCGGTCAGTCTTGAGCGTGGCATAGTACTGACTGTTTGAATTGTCCCGAGAATGGGACGACCAATAGGGTGCCCCTGCCAATATGCTTCTGAGAACAAGTCGTGGATGTGATCGGAAGGTGTATCGATCGACTCCTTGATCTCTTCACATATGACTTGCCGCTCGCGGTCGAGGTTGACCCTGGTCAACTGCGAGTTCATAATGATATCGGAGAGGACATCAAGAGCTAAATCCAGATACTCGTCAAGAATCCTGCAGGTGAAACAGGTATTCTCACGCGACGTGAAGGCGTTGATCGTTCCTCCTGCCGACTCCAGTTGTGAAGCAATCTGAGCGGCCTTGCGCCTCTTGGTCCCCTTGAAGAACATGTGCTCGATGAAGTGCGATACTCCGCGTTCATGGTCACTCTCATAGCGGGATCCCACATTGATCCACACGCCCAGTGAAATGGAACGGACTGAGGGCAGGTATTCTGTTACCACCCTCAGTCCGCTGCGAAGCACGGTCTTCCGAAACAAGGAAGTATCGCGAGCCCTTCTCGATGTGGCCATAACGGCTAACGGCGATTCCCGGAGCGTGCCCTTCGATCGTGGCGCCCGCGTCCGCCCCGGTCGCCACCGCCCGGACCACTGTCGTCGTCACTGTCGTCGCCGCCTCCCATAAGGGCCTTGCGAGACAACCGAATCTTGCCATCGGGGTCAATGCTGATCACCTTGACATCGAGACGATCGCCGACATTGAGCACATCTTCCACCTTCTCGATACGCCGGGTATCGATTTCCGAAATGTGCAGCAGACCATCGGTGCCGGGGAGTATCTCAACGAAAGCCCCGAAGGTGGTCGTGCGACGGACGATCCCGTTGTAGATCTTGTATAACTCGGCTTCCTCGGCAATGGCCAGTACGCGCTCGGCTGCCGCACGTCCGGCGGCTGCATCGACCGATGCAATGAGCACCGTGCCATCATCGTTGATATCCACCTTAGCGCCGGTTTCCTCAACAATGGCACGGATGACTTTTCCGCCGGGGCCAATCACATCACCAATCTTGGACGGGCTGATCTTGATGGTGAGAATGCGCGGAGCATATTCAGAGAGCTGGTCACGATGTTTGGAAATGGTGGCATTCATTCGGTCAAGAATGTGCAGCCGCGCCGTGCGGGCGCGGTCGAGAGCCTGGCGCATGGTGTCTATGTCGAGACCGTCAACTTTGATGTCCATCTGAATGGCAGTGATGCCCTCAGCCGTACCGGCGACCTTGAAGTCCATGTCGCCGAAATGGTCCTCATCACCGAGAATGTCGGTCAGGATAACGACCGTGTTCTCGGCCTTGATCAACCCCATCGCAATGCCGGCGACCGGCGCCTTGATGGGAACGCCGGCATCCATGAGGGCCAGCGAGCCGCCACAGACAGATGCCATTGAGGATGACCCGTTGGACTCCATGATATCCGACACGATTCGGATGGTATAGGGGAACCCCTCTTCGCTGGGAATGACGGGCAACAGGGCGCGTTCGGCCAGATTGCCATGACCAATCTCACGGCGGTTGGTGCCTCGAATGGGCTTGGTTTCGCCTGTTGAGAATGGTGGGAAGTTATAGTGCAACATGAAGCTTTTGGTGGACTCACCTTCCAGTTCATCGAGTCGTTGCTCGTCGACCTTCGTCCCGAGGGTAACGGCTACCAGGGACTGCGTCTGCCCACGGGTGAAGATGGCTGACCCATGCGCTCGCGGCACGAAGCCCACCTCGCAGGTAATCTGACGCACCTCATCAACCGGTCGACCATCAATTCGCCGTCCTTCGCCCAGGATCATGTTGCGCATGGCTTCGGAGTCGAGGTCATGGATGATGTTGTGAATGGCACTGGCTGAATCCTCGAATTCCTCTGCGAGTGCCTCCTCGATCTCCCCGGTCAGTTTCTTTTTGGCACTGCGACGCTCATCCTTGTCAGCGATCCGGTTGTACTCATCGAGCCGACCTCCAACTAATTCCGTCACCCGGGAGGTCAGCGATTCGTTGACCTGGACCGGCGTGTACTCGAAGGTCGCTTTGCCGCACATCTGCTTCAACTCGTCGACCTTGGCCAGGATCTGTTTGATGTAATCAAACCCGAAAAAGAGAGCGTCGGCGATATCCGACTCGGAGACCTCGCGCGACCCACCCTCGACCATCGTAATAGCGTCAGCACTGCCGGCGAGAACAATGGACAGATCGGATTCCTCGACCTGTTCGATGGTCGGATTGACGACGAACTGGCCATCGATACGTCCGACCCGGACACCGGCGATCGTCCTGGAGGTCGGGATGTCGGAGATGGCGAGCGCCGCTCCGGTCCCGATCAGGGCCAGTATGTCAGTGTCATTCTTCTGGTCGTGGGAGATGATGAAGTTGATGACCTGTGTTTCCCCTTTGAAATCCTTGGGAAACAGGGGTCGAATCGGACGGTCAATGATGCGTGCCGAGAGGATTTCCTTCTCAGAAGGTCGCCCTTCACGCTTGAAGAAGCCGCCGGGGATCTTTCCCGCGGCGTAGGTGCGCTCGCGGTATTCAACGGTCAGCGGAAAGAAGTCGAAGCCCTCTTTAGGCTCGGGATTGGCGCATACGGTGGAGAGAACCATCGAATCACCGTAGCGGACAGTGACGGCGCCGTTGGCCTGATTGGCCAGATGGCCGCTCTCAATGATCAGGGTGCGTCCACCCAATTCTAATTGTACACTATGTGGCATATGTTCCTGTCTCAATCATTTGGGCGTCGTTAACGGCGCAAGCCGTGTCGGACCACGACATTTCGGTAACTTTCGATATCTCGATCCTTGAGGTAGTCAAGCAGACGACGACGCTGACCGACCAGCTTCATGAGACCCAGACGTGTGTGAAAATCCTTCTTGTGCTGTTTCATGTGCTCGGTCAGGTGACTGATCCGAGCGGTGAGCAGCGCGACCTGGACTTCGGGCGATCCCGTGTCGCGCTCATGCAGGCGGGTTTCGGAAATGATCTCCGCCTTTTGTTCTCTGTCAACTGGCATTCCTTCTCTCCTTTTCAATTATCTGCAGAATCTCTTGCTTATCAAGTTCTATCTGGCGTTTGAGGTCATCGACATTCTCAAACCGACGGTTCTCCCGGATATAATGCGTCGGGTACACAATCATTTCGCGACCGTACAGGCTTTCATCGAAATCAAACAGGTTGGCTTCGACGGAAATACGCTCCTGCGGATTGAAGTGGTTTCGACCGATGAACATCATGCCGTCACGACGAGTGTCGCCGATACGTGCCCAGCAGGAATAGACGCCTTCGGTCGGCAGCAGTTTGCGGGGGTTGTAACTCACATTGGCCGTCGGAAATCCTATCTTGTGCCCCAATCCGATCCCCTGTTCCACCTTCCCCGCGATAGCGTAGCCGTGGCCAAGCAGCCGGATGGCTTCCGGCAGGCGATTTGCCTGCAACGCCCTGCGCACGCGCGATGATGATATGGGTTGACCATCGTCCATTATCGGGCCGACCACCTCGACTTCGAAGCCGTAGTCGCGACCGAGCTTGGTTAACTCAACGACACCGCCGCCGCGGTTCTTGCCAAGGGCGTGATCATAGCCGATAATCATCTTGCGGGCACGAACCGTTTCAACCAGAATCTTCTTCACGAATTCCTCGGCAGTCCACTGCTGGAGCTGCTTGTTGAACTCCAACAGGAGGACCTGGCCAGCATAGAAGTCCTTCAGGAAGATCTGCTTTTCCTCAATAGTAGTCAGCAGCAACGGGATGTTATCCGGCGAAACCACTACCCGCGGGTGTGGGTGGAACGTAATCAGGACCGGCTCCATTCCCAGGCGGGAGCTTTCTGAGGCTACGCGACGGAAAATCTCCTGGTGGCCGCGATGGATACCATCAAATGTCCCCACTGTCGCGACCGCGCCGGCCGTGGACAGAGGTTTGAAATTCTCGAATCCTTGTATCACGCGTAGGCTCAATTCAAAACTCGAATGTACTTAAACAGCCTGTTTCCGCCGTTGCTGTCATCTCTTTGTGGCTCGATGGCTTTCGAAGCAATCTCGCTTTCACCTATGGCAAGGACTCGGCCCCGACGATCCTTGAGCACAATCTTCTCGCCGACGCCAAAGCTGCCGTGGACATCGACGACGTCACCGGGCGAGAGGTCGCGACCGTTAATCACCTGGCGTCGAAAGTCATCACTGACCACCAAGGCGCTGTATTCCAACACCTGGTCGTGCCGCAACAGGTGTGGCCCGAGACGACCTGCCTGATGCAATCGATCAATATCGTCAATTTCGAGCGCATCTTCAAGTCGAAAACGTCCTACCCGGACACGTTTTAAGGCGGAAAGATATGCCCCGCACTGCAGCCTCTCCCCTATATCGTGGGCCAGGGATCGGACATAGGTGCCCTTGGAACAGGACAAGGTCAGGCCAAGATAGGGCTTGTGGTAGCTGGTCGCCCGAATCTCCGAAATCTCGATTTCGCGTTGCGGCAGGTCGACCCGCTCGCCGCTGCGGGCGATGTCATACAGCCTCCGACCATTGACGTGCACAGCAGAGTATGCCGGAACAGTCTGCTTCTGCCGGCCACGGTATGTCTCAAGGAGTTTCTGGAATTCATGAAGCTCCATATCAGGTGGCTGGAGTATTGGCTGGTCGCGGTAGACCCCTTCCTGATCATATGTGCTTGATCGTTGTCCAAGGCAGATCTCGGCCTCGTAGGTCTTCTGCTGATCCGTCAGGAACGGGACGAGTTTGGTTGCTCGGCCAAGGCAAACCAGCAACAGCCCTTCGGCGCGGGGGTCGAGCGTGCCGGTGTGGCCGACTCGGCGCTGTCGAACGGTGTGTCGCACCTCCTGAACGGCGTCGTGACTGGTGATGCCGGGTCGTTTATTGAGCAGCAGAACCCCGTTGTAGTACTTGTTTCTGTTAACCATCGATAGCCTTGCAAAGCAGTTGAGCAATCAGTTGTCGGGTCTGGTCAAGCGGTTTCTCAATGGAGCAGCCGGCAGCGTTGTAGTGTCCGCCGCCACCGAAGGAGCCGGCAATTCGCGAGACGTTGATCCTGTCACGGGAGCGCAACGATATCCGGGTCTCGGCCGGTCCGACCTCCTTGAAGAAGGCTCCGGCAATAACATTCTCTCCGTAGAGGGTGAAATCCACGAGTCCTTCCGAATCGGCCATGGCGGCACCGGATGCTGAAAGCATTGATTGCGTCATACTTAACAGACAGATGCGGCCATCGCAGTGGAATTCGATACTCTCGAGAACCTTCCCCATCAGTATCAACGATGGCTTGGTCAGACTGTAATACACCTTGTCACAGATCAGTTGCGGGTCCGCGCCGCGCTCGATCAGCTCTCCGGCCACCTGCATGGTGCGTGGAGTGGTTGAGGAAAAGCGGAATCGCCCGGTATCAGTGAGGATAGCGGTGTACAGACAGGTTGCGTCCTCGGACGTGATATCGTAGTCAACGCGCACGAGGTACTCATACAGCATTTCGCCAACCGAGGAGGCGCCGGTGTCAATCCAATTGATCTGTCCGAAGTGAGCGTTGTCGCGATGATGATCAACATTGACGGTTGTGACCGAGTCAGTCAGCAGAGACTGAGGTCGTCCCACGCGGTCCAGGTGCGGGCATTCGAGGATAATGGCCAAGTCGACCTCGGTGTCATCGGGCAAGTCCTCGTAGCGACAGACTGACTCGGCACCGGGGAGGAAGCGGTACTTGGCTGGTATGTCACTGTCACGAACAGCCAGAACCTCTTTTCCCAGAGAGCGCAAATAGGCGGTGCAGGCGAGCATCGTTCCCAAAGCATCGCCATCAGGGTCAACGTGCGAGGCCACCATTACTCTTCGGCTGCGCTCGACAACGTCTCGTATGGCCTCGACCGGGATTGCCTGTCGGCTGCCAGGATCACTCGTCTTGGTTGTCGTCGTATTTGATTTCATTGAGCAACTGCTCGATCCGCATTCCTTCTTCAATCGACGGATCAAACTTGAAACTAAACTCGGGAATGTGTCGCAACCTCAGGCCGCGACCTACCAGAGCACGTATACGGCGCCGTTCGCGCTGGAAGTACTCGTCGATCCGCGTCCGGTCTTTCTTGCTCCCCAGAAAGGAGTAGTACACCGTCGCATACCGCAAGTCACGCGTCAGTTTGACGAAGGTGAATGTCACCAATCCGGGAAGTTGTTCTTTCAGTTCAACGTCCATCAGCTCGGAGATATCGCGAAGGATCTGTTCGCCGAGCCGTGTCGATCTGTCGTATTGCTTCATCTTCTAGTAGGCTACCGTTTCGACATCACCCAGGACCACTCCCGGATGTGCTTCAATTCGCCTTATGACGCCGGCAATGACCTTGTCAGAGAAGCCGGTGCTGTTGGAGACGGTCGCGGCTCCAATGATCGCCCGTCGGTGAATATCGTTCTCCCCCACCTCCGCAATGGAGACATTGAAGTCGTTTCGTATTCTCTCCAGAAGGGACTTGATAATCCGCCGCTTCTCTTTGAGAGAGGACACCTGCGGCAGCAACAAACTGCATCTGACAACAACTGTAACCAAGGCGAAACACGCTAACTCAGATGGCGGGCCTCCTCGACGAGCTGGTAGGCCTCGATGAGGTCGCCTTCCTTAATGTCGTTATAGCCCTCAATGCCAATGCCGCACTCGTAGCCTTCCTTGACCTCGCGAGCATCTTCCTTGAAACGTTTTAGCGAGCCGACTGTCCCCTTGTACAGGACGCGTCCGTCGCGAACCAGATGCAAAGTGTCGCCGCGATTGATACGTCCTTCCCTGACATAGCAACCGGCGATATTTCCTACCTTTGGTACCCTGAAGACACTGCGTATCTCGGCAAGACCGACAAACTGCTCCGACACAGAGGGATCAAGCAGACCTTCCAGCGCCTTTCTGACATCGTCCTCGGCCTCGTAGATAATATCGTAGAGGCGGATGTCAACCTTCTCCTGTTTGGCCACCTCGCGTGCTCTGGCGTCGGGACGAACGTGGAACCCGATGATAATGGCATCGGATGCCGCCGCCAACAGTACATCGGACTCGGTGATGGTCCCGACGTTATGGTGGATGATGTTGGCCTTGACTTCCTCTGACGCAATCTTGCCAAGCGTGTCCGCGAGCACTTCGACGGAGCCATCAACATCTCCTTTGATGATGAGTCTGAGCTCCTTCATCTGACCTTCCTTGATGCGGTCAAAGACCTTGTCAAGGGACACGCGGCCCAACGTCCTTCTGGCATCCTGCTCTCGTTTGATCTGCGAGCGCTTGGCCGCGATCTCCTTGGCCTCCTGATCGCTTTCGACAGCAAGGAAACTGTCGCCTGCCTGTGGTACACCATTGAGTCCAGTGATCTGAGCCGGCGTGGACGGTCCGATCTTCTCCCGCTCGCGGTCCTGATCATCAATGATTGTACGTATGTGACCGCAGTAGATTCCGGCGACCACGGAGTCGCCCACACGGGCGGTACCACGCTGAATGAGAACAGTGGAGACCGGACCTCTTCCCTTCTCCAGCCGGGCCTCAACTACAACTCCCTGTGCACGGATTGACGGGTCGGCCTGAAGATCCATCATCTCGGCCTGCAGCAGGATCATCTCAAGCAACTTGTCGACGTTGGTACCCTGCTTGGCTGAGATTTCGACCATGATGGTCTTGCCACCCCAGTCCTCACCCATCAGGTTGTGATTGGCCAACTGCGTTTTGACATTGTCGATATTGGCGTTCGGTTTGTCTATCTTGTTGATGGCGACAATAATCGGTACTCCAGCCGCCTTGGCATGGTCAATGGCCTCAATCGTCTGTGGCTGCACACCGTCATCAGCGGCTACAATCAGCACCACGATATCGGTTATTTGGGCGCCACGGGCGCGCATGGCCGTAAACGCTTCATGACCGGGCGTGTCGAGAAATGCTATGCGCCCGCTGTCAGTTCTCACTTCATAAGCACCGATATGCTGGGTGATAGCGCCTGCCTCGCCAGCAACCACGTTCGATTTGCGAATATAGTCCAGCAGTGAGGTCTTGCCATGATCGACATGTCCCATGACGGTCACGACCGGCGCCCGCTGCTTCAGATTCTCTTCAGCTTCGATTTCACGAGCATACTCACCGACCTCGGCGATCTGCTGAACCTCAAAGCCGAATTCGGCGGCGACCGTCTCAATAGTATCCATATCGAGGCGCTGATTGATCGTGGCCATCATCCCCAGTTCGAAGAGCTTGGAAATGACTTCTGCGGGGCTGAGGTCCATGCGCTGCGCCAATTCGGCCACGGTCATGAATTCATTGACGTTGATGGTCTTCTCGTCGGTGGCAATCTCGGCATCACGACCAGCCACGTCCCGACGGTGCCGTTTGCGGGTCTTCCCCCCGGATAGATTGGCCATCGTGGCCTTGAAGCTTTTGGCCACCTCACCACTGTCCACTTTGCGACGATCACGTTTGCGGCGTCGTTCTTTCTTCTTCTGTTTCTTCTCGATTCGGCGCATCACCCCCGCGACCGGCGACATACCATTGTCCACCTTAATACCGCCGATGCGTGTAGATGAACTGGGCTTTGGGGCTGTCTCCCTCCCGGGCTGAGGCTGTGTCTTCTTCTGTTGCTCAGTCCGCTGCTGCATTTCCTTTTTGGCGACGCTTTTCTCCTGCGCGAACTTCTTGCGCACGGCTTCCTGCATGACCTCCGTCGCCACCGACATATGTGACTTGGGATCAAAGTGCAGCTCGTTCAGAATCTTCAGCATCGCATTCGACGAGACCTTGTATTCCTTCGCCAGTTCGTATATGCGCTTCTTCTGTATCATTCAGTCAGAACCTCCATGGTCGGTAGGACCTAATGTGAGCGTCGAATCAGTCCTCTTTGCGTTCACGGTGTTCGCCTTTTTCGTTCTGATTCACCGGCTCGTCTTCATCAGCCTCGTCTTCGGAGACGGGTACTACGTATTCGAGGTCCTCATCTTCGACATCTTCGTCATCGATCTCGGGCGCCCGTGCTTCCTGCTGATCATCTGCCTCCGTGACGTATTCCTCGTCATCCTCGAACACATCAGTGACAGACAGCTTCTCATCATCTCTGCGAGCTGCATCCTGTGTCTTCTCGATAGCCAACTCTGCTTTTCGCCTCTGTTCATACTCGGCCTCGAGCTGTTCGACAAAGGCCTTTGCTCTTTCGACGAGTGTTTCTGCGGTCTTGGGACCAACACCATCAATACGCTGCAGCAGCTCCGGATCTGTTCCCGCCAGTCTTTGAACAGAGCCGATGTCGGCATCGGCCAGACGCTCAGCAAGCTTCTCCCCCACGCCTTCAAGTTGCGACACCGGAACCAGCAACTCGGCCTCACGCCGCTTAGCCTCATTGTACTCGGTTTCCGACATAATGTTGACTTTCCAGCCGGTCAACTTGGAGGCAAGGCGTGCATTCTGACCGTTGCGACCAATAGCCAGGGAGAGTTTCTCGTCTTCAACGGCCACGGTCATCTTGTTTTCCAGTTCAAATACATCCATGTACATGACCTTTGCCGGCGCCAGCGCGCGCGTAACGAAGATCTCCGGATTGGAACTGAACGGCACGATATCGATTCGCTCGTTGTTCAACTCGCGCACTATTGCCTGAACACGGACACCCTTGATGCCGACGCACGCCCCAACCGGGTCGATGCGGTCATCGGACGAGTAGACGGCAACCTTGGAGCGTTCTCCTGCCTCGCGGGCAATGGCCCTTATCTCGATGACTCGTTCGTAGATTTCGGGGACCTCGAGGGCAAAAAGCGCCTTGACGAACTCGTTGCTCACCCGAGACAACACGATCTGTGGACCACGCAGGTTCTTCTGAACGTCAATTATCAGTGCCCTCACCCGGTCTCCCTGGCGAAACTTCTCGCGAGGAATCTGCTCCTTTATGGGCAAAACACCTTCACCGCGACCCAGGTTTACAATCACATTGCCTTTGTCGACCTGCTGTACCACACCGGATATCAGCGTGCCGACCTTGTCGATGAACTCGTTATAGATGCGTTCGCGCTCCGCCTCGCGTACCTTCTGTATGAGGATCTGCTTAGCGGCCGCAATGGCATTGCGCCCAAAGACCGTCTCGTAGTCCAGATACTCATCGAGTTCATCACCCAGCTCCGCCTCGGGGTCAATTTCCCGAGCGGCTGTGAGCGTGATCTCAGTTTGAGGGTCCTCGACTGCCTCCACCACGCGTTTGGTGATGATCATCAATAGATCCGAATTCTTGCGATCGAACCTGAACGAGATGTTGTCCGTATAGGGGTACTTCTTCTTGGCGGCAGCCAGGAGGCTGGCTTGAAGGGTTTCCAGGACCGCGTCAAATTCGATGTTCTTTTCCCGGGCAATGAGGGTCATTGCCTCGATCATGTCGAATGCCATCTAAAGCCTCGTCTCAAATTATAATCTCCGCCTTCTCAATCTCGGTCAGCGGGATTCTGATCATGTCTCCCTCGCTGTCGAACTCCACCAGACCATCGGCGAAACCAACAATTCTTGCCTGTATCTTCGCACGGTCACGGTCCGAAAAGACGACCCTGACCTCTTCTCCCACCCGGTACCGGAAGTCAAGCTCCGTTGCCAATGGCCGGTCCAGACCTGGCGAGGACACCTCCAGCGTATAACCATCGGCGAACAAGTCCGTTCCGTCGATTACCTCGCCGACGACTCGTGAAGCCTGTGCACACAGGTCAATCGTAACACCGCCATTTGCATACACGAACAACCGGAGTACCCAGTTGCTTTTGTAGTGGCTCAACGTCAGATCTGCCAACTCACACTCAAGCTGTCGGAGCGGCTCTCGGACCAACTCGATGACCTGCTGCTTGATCTTCTCATTCATCATCTTGTCACCGGCTGTCGGGCATAGCGACCAAACCCGGCCGATCCACCCAAGCAAAACAGTTACAGCAGGCAGTGCCCGCTGTAACCGACTATTATACAACTCAACTGCCTGTATAGCAAACAAATAATGATCAGGGCAGGCGACCCAGAATCTGCCGCACCGCCTTGACAACCTCGTCAACAGGCACCAGCTCGGCAGTGTCTTCACAGCGGGCCTTGAGCTCGACGGCCCCCTGATTGAGTGCCTTGTCACCAATCGTGATTCTGACCGGAATGCCGATCAGGTCGGCGTCCTTGAACTTCACGCCGGGTCGTTCCAGGCGGTCATCCATGAGGACGTCAAACCCCTCGGCCTCAAGCTCCTGGTAAAGCCTTTCAGCAGTTCGGGTGTGACTTTCATTCTCCATGCTAACAGGCACAATTTCAACAAGATATGGTGCGATATTCTTCGGCCACACAATACCGTTGGCGTCATGATATCTCTCCAGAACGGCCTGAGGGGTGCGGGTAATACCGATGCCGTAGGAACCCATGATGATGGGGTGCTCCTTCCCCTCGGCATCGAGGAACCTCGCCCCGAGGGTCTCCGAGTATTTCGTTCCGAGCATAAACGTGTTGCCCACCTCAATGCCGCTCTTGGCCTCCAGCGTGCCCTCGCAGCGCGGGCAGCGGTCGCCGGCGGCGGCCTCGCACAGATCGACTACTGCTGTAGCCGTAAAATCGCGATCGAAGTTCACATTGAGGATGTGCTTCTCGTTCTCGTTCGCCCCGATGATGAAGTTGCTCATGGCGGCCACCATTGGATCGACGTAGATGGGCATGTCTTTGAGGCCCACCGGTCCGGCGAAGCCGACCGGCGCCCCGGTACAGGCGCGCACCTGTTCCTCATTGGCCATTTCCAGTTCAACCGCTCCGGCGGCGTTCTTGAGCTTGATCAGATTCAGCTCCCTGTCGCCCCGGATGAGGGCTGCGACCAGCTTGTCGTCGGCCATGTAAATGAGGGTCTTGACCAGCTTCGACGGTGGCACCTTCAGAAAGGCGGTGACCTGCTCTATCGTGGAGGCTCCCGGTGTATCGACCGGCTCCATCGGTTTGGGTACCTCAATGTCGGACGCGTTCTGAACGCGGAACTCGGCCTTCTCAACATTGGCGGCGTAGTCGCAGGTGTCGCAGAACATGATCGTCTCCTCGCCGGCATCGGTATCGACCAGGAGCATGAACTCGTGAGCCGCCTTGCCGCCCATAGCGCCGGTATCGGATTCCACCTTGACGGCCTCGATTCCGGCCCGACGAAAGATGGCGAAATAGGCATCGACCATCTTCTGGTACGAAATCGCAAACGACTCCTCGGTGGCATCGAAGCTGTAGGCGTCCTTCATGATGAACTCGCGACCCCGCATCAGGCCAAATCGCGGGCGGATTTCATCGCGAAACTTCACCTGAATCTGGTAGAGATTGAGCGGCAACTGCTTGTAGCTCTTCAGTTCGCCGGCGACAAGATTGGTGACGGTTTCCTCGTGTGTGCCGCAGAGTATCATCTCGTGCTGATGGCGGTCCTTCATGCGCATCTGCTCTTTGCCGACGGTATCGTAGCGACCTGATCTTTGCCATACCTCGGCGGGACACAACACCGACATAGTGATCTCAAGCGCGCCCGCCCTGTTCATTTCCTCACGCACAATGTTGGCGAACTTGGCGATGACTCGCTGCATGAGTGGCAGGTACAAGTAGATACCGGATGCCAGTTTGCGAATAAACCCGCCGCGCAGCAGAAGCTGGTGGGAGATCAACTCCGCCTCTGATTGTGACTCGCGCAGGGTCGGAATATAGGTCTGCGTCCAGCGCATGAATAATGTTCCTTTATGACAACAGGTTAGCAGTCAAACGGGGTGGCCTGCGACCGGCATTCTCTATGACAGGGCAAAATAGGTATTCTCCGGTATGGCGCAACAATAATCCGGGCAACGTCGGATTGCGGGTTTCCGGACATCATGGAGACAGCACCCGGGTTTTTGCTTGATTTTAGTTAGCTTGAAACCGTATATACGGGCGTGAGTAGATAGAAGCAGGGACGGCGCAAACACCGGCCGTCTGAAGGCCCCTTGCGGGTCGTTCTTTTTGCCCCCGTGGTGTAACGGATAACGCGTCGGCCTCCGGAGCCGGAAATTCAGGTTCGATTCCTGACGGGGGTATTGTTCTTTGGGGGAAGGGAACTCTGTCTGAGATACGTCGTGCGGCAGCCCGCGCGAAGCGGACCGCCGCGTTGTCGACCATGTCACCACTACCAGTTGCCGAGTGGCACGGCAGCCTTGCCGGGGGGCCACTCCTCATTGTACATACGCATATTACCAGAACGCATCCACTTGCCAGTCTCAGCGCTCAAGGTTGAGTAGCCGTGGCGCTGCCAGCGATCAGGAAACTCGCCCTCACGTGAGCGCAACTGCGCGCTCGTTGTGTAGTCATGCATGACCAGGACCCACACCCGACCGGTTCCATACCTGCCTCGTTGACTGATCAGACACACAGCGTCAATCAGCGCCGGCTCACCAGCATTGACCGGCTGGCTGGCCAGCAATCTCGCCAGGCTGTATGGCGGACAAGACCCCGGAATCCCATCGTAACCCCAACGCGGCGGATACAGACTATCCGGCACGCTCGCCGTGTCCCAGGTGTAGGTGACAGGATTGTAACCCGGCTTGGTCGAACGTATCCAGACCAAACCTGAGTCACGAACCGATTCCACATAGACGATCACCGGCCGGTCCACCACGGTCGTGTCCCGCCGGTTCTGCTGACCGAAGGGGCGCACCCCGAAATCGAACAGCCAGAACGATGATTCACTGTGCGATGGCTTCAGAAAAGGCACCCCTGCCGGACCGAGCCTGGTGAGCACGCCGGCATCACGGATCGAATCCGCTGCCTCGGGTTCAGCCCCAAACCCTGAGAAGCACACCGCCTTCTCGAACGCCTCCTCGCGCGTCAGGCCGGAATTTTCTGCTGACGCTACAAGGCTGATCGCGCTGAGAGCCAGAACGGCGACCACTATGTGTTCAATCCTGCTCATTCACCTCTCCTGTTCGATACCATGCGGCAGCCCGCGCAAAGCGGACCGCCGCGAGCCGTGACACCACTACTTCTCTCTGCCTGTATCGTGCCTGCCCACCCCCTCGAACTTCTGTTCCCCGGTGGAGGGCCACGAGCGATCTTCCGGCCTCAGTGGTGCGCTCGGAGTCATCATTGTTTCCAGCAGCCGCCCGGTGGTCGCATTCACGATCTGCGACATCCGGTTGAGTTGATGAATGGGTATCCCGAAGTATGGCGGACCGTCACCATCCCCCCAGCCCCCGGGTGGAGGCGGCGGACCTATCGGTTCAACGGGCGGTATCCCCTCGCAATAAAGCACCCACACATGACGCGGTGTCGCGTACCTGTACTCACCGGGCTTCCCGGGCGTCCCGGCCATCTGAACAAACACAAAGTACTGACCTACCACTCGCTTGATCCGGACCGGATCCACTCGCCCGGCGCTCAGCGCCTCCAGAAACGAGTGCACCGGCATAGTTTCCGGCGGCCCCTGAAGCTGCTCGCCGAAGCTCGGTATCGTGTGAGTGGTCAACTGCCGCTCCGCCTCAGCCGCTGAGATGTCTGGCAGCTCCTCGCGGTCTATCGCGCCATGCGCGAACTCAATCTTTACCAAATGACCCGAGGTGGAGTCCAGGAACACGTCGATATCTCGAAGAGCCGTTATCGTGTCCCGCACATGCTCTGGTCGGATCAGCGCCGCGTCGCGAAAGGTCACCTGCCACACTCTGTGGCGATCAGTAATCCGGTCAAGAAACGGGGTCGTGGAATCGACCAGAGGGCCGATCTTGCACCGCCAGCGGATCTCGGAACCGGCCTTCACTCCGCAGAACTGATGAGCCAACTGCACGGCCCGATCGACCGAACCCACCGGCTCAGCACCGATGGGACTGCCTGAAAGCACCGCGATCGCCAGTGCCACCAAAGCAACTACGGCTACAACTGCGTCCAACACTGCTCTCATTCACCCCTTCTGTTCGATACCATGCGGCAGCCCGCGCAAAGCGGACCGCCGGATAAGCTGTATCGGATCTACTCGATTTCGGCTTCTGATGAATCCGCCTCAATTGTTGGCCAACCTCGATCATCTTGCGTCACTATTGGCTGCGGTCGGTTCGTCGTCATCCTCAACAGGCCAGTAGCTGCATTCACAATCTGTAATAACCTGTTGCGCTGATACACTGGAATCCCGAAATCAGATGGGATCTGAACACTAGCACCCTCGGGTGCGGGAGGAACCCTTGGACCAATGGGTTTCAGGGGTGGAATGCCCTCACAATGCAGAACCCAAACACGACGCGGGGCGGTATCAAACCACTCCTCGTCCTTCTTGTATTTCTCAATATACACGAAGTACTGCCCTGTCACGTGTTTGATTTCGCGTGGATCAACCGTCCCTGCAAATAGTGCTTGTACGAATGAATGCTCCGGCAAGGTGTCCGGCACTCCTCGCAGTACATTGCCAACGCTCTGCTGGGAGCTCTCGAGAAGTTGCCGCTCCGCCTCAGCTGCTGAGATGTGTGGCAGCGAATCGCGATCGATCGGGCCGTGGGTGAATTCGATCTTAACCAAGTTTCCGGTAGCAGAATCGATGAACACCGAAGCATCGCGCAATGCTGGTTGGTGAGTTCCAGAGACGCGTTTCGGCGTCAGCGGCAAATCATAGAACATTACGTGCCATACCCGTTTGCGATCAGTGAAGCGATCGATGAAGGGCGTCGTGGAATCGACCAGAGGGCCGATCCTGCACCGCCACTCGACCTCGGTCTCTTCTGTTGCGCCCCAATACTGGCGTGCCAAATTGACCGCTTGACTGATTGTCGGCACCGATGCCGAAGAACTTGCCACAACCAGTAGTAGCAACACCGTGCAGATTGCCTTAGTCACTTGCCGCTCCTTTGCCTGTAGCCCACTTACCCATCCTGCGTTGCGCCGCAGGTGCTGTCTCCGTTAACTACCCCGGGCGGGTGCAATTGAAGGGGATGCCCGCCATGCTGCGTTGCTCTGTCATAAGAACGTACAACAGCCCCGATTTGTCAAACTGGAGTCATGGCCGAAACCATCAAATCGCGACGCACCGCTTGTCCATTAAGCAAATATGGTCACCAACACGACCCCCCACAGGATGGCGCAGCCAATGAGCGAGGATGAGTTCCCCTTGCCGATCCACAGGGCAGCTGCCGAATAGATCATGGCGATACCGAGCCGGGCGGTCCACTTCTCAAGATGTGGCCACGTGTAGGCATCAGCCACGAGCATAAGACCCCCTACGAGAAGCGACATATACATCAGCCAGTCCTGATTCTTCGTCTTCTTCTTCGGATCAGCCTTGACTGTTTGCCCGGCGCTATCGGTGCTCACGCTTGAACTCCCTGAGGAAATCCTCTATGCCCTGCCGTATGCCGCGGGCCAGTTGCTTCTGGTAGCGTTCTGTCCGCAGGGCGGCCTCCTGCTCGGGGATCATCATAAAGGCGCACTCAACGAGTATGGCCGGATACTGCGTCGGCCGAATCACGGCGAAATTGCCATGGTACAGCCCGTGATCCGCCAGCCCGCTGGCAGCTGCGAGACGATACTGCACGTGCCGGGCAAGGTCAAGAGAATGGAGATGGTAGTAGTAGCTGGACGAGCCATTGTTCACGAAGGGATTGACTCCATCGGGCAGGGCGTTGTTGTGGACGGAGATGAACATGTCTGCCCTGGCGAGCCGGGCAATCTCGGGCCGTCTGTACAGGTCGACATGGGTGTGGTTGTCGCTTCGGGTCAGTGTAACCAGAGCACCAGCTTCAGCCAGTTCGCGCGTAAGTTGTAGCGCGATGCCGAGATTCGCCTCGGCCTCGGTCAGACCGGTCGGGCCAATGGCGCCGGGGTCGGAGTAGTGACCGGGATCGACTACGATTCTCTTGCCTTTCAGACTGCCGACGTTCTCCGGCGGCCGGTTGATCTGCAGATACAGCGTGTTGCCACGATAGTAGGCATCGTAGCCCCAGATCGGTTCCGACAGCCTGATGCTGAACTCGTAGACTCCTGTTTCCGGCTGCGACCACGTGGCCCGGTCGATCAGCCCATCGGCGTCATTGTAGCGGATCCAGTCGGTGTCGGCATAGACGCCATAGAGCCTGACAGAAATCTGATCGCGAGCCTCCTCGTGTACGCGGAAGACATGTTTGCCGGCCAGAGGAAACTGAACGACAACGTGTCGCGAATCGACCTCGGCCCTGACAGATCGGACGAATGACACCGGCGGCCACTTGCCCTGCTCCAGAGGCGTAACGGACTTTTTGTGCGCCCAGCCGAGTTGATGCTCTGACAACTGCAGACGGTACCAGTCGCCAACCGCCCCTGTCACCAGCGCCTCAACGCCCTCGGGTTGAAAGAGGGTCAGATACCCCTTGCGGGGACCATGACGAACGATCTGCACTGAATCCGTGAAACGGACCGCAAACGGATAATCGGCAGGGTTAACCGAAAGCCCCCAGTTGCTCTGCATGACCGCCGGCTCACCATCCCATGTGGTGGCGAGCCAGAAGCGGGCGATCTTCTCGGTCGTTATCGGAGCGGAGAACAGGTCATCGAGCATACCGAGAGGGTCCGGAGCTGCAAGCCAGTAATCGACGCGTACCGAGTCGGTCCGCATCTGGGGCGTTATCTTCAGAGCGGCCACATACAGGCCCTTGAGCCGCAGGCTGTCTGAAGTCGGCTGCGAGCCGAAGACGTCCTCACCCCAGTAGGTTTGTGGTCGGGGGGCTTCCTCGATCATCGGCAGCGAGTCGATTGCGCCGGCGATGCAGGCCCAGGCCCGACAACCGGGCGTGGCGCGAATGGCTAGCCGGAGCACATCACCATCGGCAAGCACGAGATCGCCCGCTGGCGAGGCGTGTTCTGCGACGATATAGAGGCTGTCTGCCCGGGCAGTTTGAGGGCGGGCGGAAACATCGATCATCACTGAGTCCGCCAGATTCAGGAACCCGAATTCGAGGGACTGTGGTGCCTGTTGCCGTTGGTCGAGCCACTTCTGGAGCTTCGGGTGACGGCACACAGCCTCTACCTTGATAGCGGAAGCTCCGGGCCTGAGGGCGATGTAGGCGAGAAAGCCACCATCGTGGTGTGTTATCGCCGGACGGCCGTTAACCAGAACGCCGAGTTCCCATGACCGGTCCATTCCGCGCACATGACCGAAGACAAACGTGGAATCAACGGCTGCTATCCGCTGTCCGGGCTTGGGGTAGACAATCTTCAGTTGCGGCAGGTCTGAGGGCATCTGACTCGCCTCTGCAGCGACCGACAACAACACTGCCAGAGCCAGGCCGATTGCGATCAGCGATGCCCGGCGAGTGACCAACAGGCTACTCTTGAATGTACTTTTCCAGGATTTCACGATTGAGTTTCGGTCCGCCGATAATCTCCCGATCGACCTCAATTTGCTCGCGTTCGTAGTTGATGCCGCGGGCGATGTCCGACTCAAGCAGCAGGGGGCCATCAAGATCAAAGAAATCCGCGCGCGAAGACATGTACACCGACTGCGCAATACCCACCGAGGATTCGACCATACAGCCAAGCATGACTTTCTTACCCGCCCTTTGAGCGCGCTGTGCGATTTCGACTCCTTCAAGAATCCCGCCGCATTTCTCCATCTTGATATTGACGCCGTCGATAAACTCCTTGTACCGGTCGAAGTCGTCCGCTGTATCCAGCCCCTCATCCATCACAAGGGTCAGGTCCTTGATTGACTTGGGCTTCATGTGAGGCCATTCCTTGACGAACTCGGCCTCGGTCGGCTGCTCGATGACCCGAATACCTTTCTTGTACAAGTGGAAGATCATCTCCTCGGCCTTGGCGCATGACCAGCCACCGTTGGCATCGATCCGAACATCCTTCCCCTGAATGCTGTCAAGAGCGTCAAGAAGCATCAGGTCCTCCTCATTGCCCATCTTGATCTTCAGGATCGGGAAGTCGGCTTCGGCTATCGACTGAATCATTTGATCAGGCTTCTCGATACTGATGGTGAAGGAGCTTTTGATACCCACCGGCGTACCCAGTGACAGGATTTCCCAGGGATAGCGTCCGCTCTCGCCTGACAGGTAGTTGAGCACCATGCCCATGAGGGCCGATTTGGCGATGGGGTCAATGTTGAAGCGTCGAATCTCTTCGAGCGTATCGATAGAGACAGACTCGATCTCGCTGAGTAGCTTCAGGCCAGTCGTGATGTCCTGCTGGACCTGATCAACGGTCGGACCATAGTGCACCGAGCTCGAGGCCTCTCCGATATACCGGTTGTTCATTACCGTGAGAAGGTTGGTCTTACTGGTAGCGCTTCCCTTGCTGACAGCGAATGTCTTTTTGAGGGGCAGTGTCACCTTGAAGGCGTCGAATTGATTCACAGTACCCTCCTGGTCATACGGTACGACCGGTTCAGATCCTCGCGGTAATCCGGTTGACCGGCCACCAGCGAGTTGATCCTCACCCCACCCCCGCCAACTGAGGCATGTATCAGGGCAGTTGTACCAATCGCGATTCCTACATGTCGTTCAAAGAACACCAGGTCTCCAGTTCTTGTACGTTCACGGGCAACGTTTTGTCCGAGACTAATTTGGTCACGCGTGTCACGCGGCACCCGTCTGCCGAAACGGCTCATAACAGCCTGGACCAGTCCCGAGCAGTCAAACCCGGCCGGGCTTAACCCACCCCACAGGTACGGAACTCCCAGGAACCGTCGGGCCTCGCGGACCAGTTGGTTCCCCGTAAGGGGCTTACTACTATTGATCGGTGCCAGATGTCGCTTCTTGATGAACAACCGCGGCAAATCGGGCACGACAATGCGGTAGTAGTCCTTTCCGGCGGCCCGAAGATTCAGGCGCGTTCCATAGTACACGAAGTGGGGTGGTTGCGTGAGTTTGCCGCCGATCGCAGACAGGAGCAGCGCCTGCATGCTTTTGACAACCCAGCGCTGGCCGGCACAATAGCTCGAGAGGTCAGAGGAGGACACGCGAGTCACCAATCGCTCATCGACCCAGCCAGAGTAGCCATCGACACACTTCGTTACCCGAACGAACCCGGCGCGACGCTTTCCGGCATGGAGAGCATCACCAAACAGACACTGATTGACGCGCTCGCTGGAGCGATCAGCCTCGGCGTGCATGTCGAGCACGTTGGTGATGACGATGGCACCTTCCATACGCCGCAGTCTATTTGTGCCGGGCTCTCTGAGCAACAAAAAAGGGGCCCCGAAGTGCCCCGTTAGTTTGCAGCGACGAATGTTCGCAAAAGGTGATCAGGCCTTGGCACGCGTATCGACAAGCACCTTCTCGATCCGGCGCAGGGCCTCCTTGATATTGTCGATGGAGTTGGCGTAGGAAAAACGTATGTACCCTTCGCCATGCTCACCGAAAGCGGTACCCGGCAGACCAGCCACACCGGCCTGATACAAGAGCAGGTCGAACACCTCTTTCGAGGTCATGCCAAGCTGCGTGATATTCGGAAAGACATAGAAGGCGCCCTGGGGTTTGAGGCAGGTGATACCCTCGATCCGGTTCAGGCCATCGACGATGACATCGCGGCGCTTGCGGAACTCCTCCACCATGATGTTGACCTCATCCATAGGGCCGGTGAAGGCCTCCATCATCGCCACCTGGACCATACTGGCCGGACAGGAGAAGTTATTCACTGCGAAGGTGGCCAGATAGTCGGCCAGCTTGCGCGGCATGACGCCATAGCCCATCCGCCAGCCGGTCATGGCGTAGGTTTTGGACATGCCGTCCATAAGGATCGTGCGTTTCATGGCCCCCGGCACCGAGCTGATAGACACGAACTCACCGTCGTAGACGAGCCCGGAGTAGATTTCGTCAGTGAGTATCCACAGGTCGTGCTCCTCGGCGACCTCGAAGATGGCTTCCATATCAGATCTGGTGAGCACTCCACCGGTCGGGTTCTCCGGCGAGTTCAAGATGATCATCTTCGTCTTCGGCGTCACCAGCGAGCGCAACTCATCGACATCAAACCGAAAATCGTTCTCTTCTCTCAGCGGCACCGGGACTGGGTTGGCGCCGACGAAGTTAACGACCGACTCATATGTCGGATAACCGGGGTTCGGACAAATGACCTCATCCTGGGAGTTGATACAACCCATGATGGCGCTGAAGATCACCGGTTTGACGCCGGGCATGACAACCACATCCTCCGGATCCACCCTAACCCCGCGTGTCCGGTGGAGGTGGTCGGCGACAGCGGCCCGAGCCTCCATGGTCCCTGCTGACGGGCTGTAATGCGTGTGA
This sequence comes from uncultured Ignavibacteriales bacterium, assembly GCA_964627305.1. Classification (GTDB taxonomy): domain Bacteria; phylum Zixibacteria; class MSB-5A5; order GN15; family FEB-12; genus WJKG01. Next base: position 84,107 of record CAZVHP010000005.1, read on the forward strand.
CCGTCCTGAATAGCTTTGACGGCGGCGGCAGAGATATTTCGGGGCGTATCGAAATCGGGTTCGCCGATCTGCAGGTGTATAATTGACTTGCCCTCTGCTTCCATTCGCCGGCATTCAGCCAGGACGGCAAAGGCACCTTCCGCCTTCAGGCGGCTGATTCTGTCACTGTATTGCATGGGCCAATGCTCCTTACTCTATTGGGCCAGTATCTCACGTGCACGTTGGGCGATATGCTCAGCGGTGACACCGAATTTCTTCATCAATTGCCACGGCTGCCCGGATTCACCGAACCGATCCGGTATCCCTATCATGGAGAAAGGCAGCCGCCTGCCGTCAAGCTCTCTTGCGCTGCAAATGATCGCAGTGACGCGGTTGCCGAGTCCGCCAACCTGGTGCTCCTCAGCCGTGATCATCGCACCTGTTTCTCGCGCAGCCCTCAGGATAGCCTCGCGATCAAGTGGTTTGACGGTGTGCATATTCACGACTCGGGTTTCCAAGCCTGACTCCTGCTTGAGAATCCACGCCGCCCGCAGGGCCTCGGCGGTTTCGGGGCCGCAACTGACAATGGTCAGGTCTTCGTTTTCCGAGAGATACTCGGCTGCATAGTAGATTTCGAAAGCGTCCACGAAATTCGCCTTCGGCCTGCGGAACCGGAAGACAGTGGCTTTGCCGAACTCAAAGGGCGTATCATCCTTAGTAATGATGGGGGTGGCCTCTCTGGCGAAGCGCAGGTACTTGGGACCTTTTACGTCGAACAGCAGGGCCCGCATTGCTTTCTCGGTTTCGATAGCATCGCAGGGCACCACCATTTTCATATTGGGCAGGCCGGTGATCTGAAACATCGACTCCAGTTCCTGGTGCGTGGCACCATCCGGTCCGACCGATATGCCTCCGTGAGCACCGATGATCAGAACGTTGTAGTTGCCGTAGCACACTGAAACCCGGAGCTGATCAAGATTCCGGGCACAGGAGAAGACACCGTAGGTACCGAATACGGGAATCTTGCCTTCCTTTGCCAGCCCCGCTGCGATCGTTGTGGCGTTCTGCTCGGCGACACCGACCGACAGAAATCGCCGCCGTCTCTCAGGATGATTCCTGTAGAAGTCGGCGATGGTAATGGATTCGGAAATGTCAGCGCCGATACACACGATCCGTTCATCGTCACCGTATTTGTCCAGTGCCCGGCCGAGAGCTTTGCGGGTCGCGTCCATCTCGACTCTCATCTCGTCTCCGTGATTCCACCAGTAATCGCGGGAGAACTGCGGCAGTTCGGAATCAAGCCGCGTATCGACCTTCATCAGATACGATTGGCCGTACGCCAGCAGATCGTCGACATCGAACGCATCGCGTAGCTGTAACTCGCCGAGCAGGTCATCCAGTTCCTGTCGGTTCGGCGCCTTGCCGTGCCACGCGACGATATCCTGCATGAAGGATACACCCCGTCCCTTGTTGGTGTGGCAGATCACAATGACCGGCTTACCGGTTGTGTTATGGTTGCGTGCCCAATCGAGCTTCTCGACCAGCATCTCCATGTTGTGTCCATCGATCTCGATCACGTGCCAGCCAAACGCCTGGTATTTCCATGCAATCGACTCGATACTCATCACCTGCTCAACCTCACCATCGATTTGAAGACGATTCTTGTCATATATCTGAATGAGGTTGTCCAGATGATAGTGATTGGCGCACATGGCGGCCTCCCATGTCGAGCCTTCCTGTTGCTCTCCATCGGAAGTAATGGCAAAGACACGGTAGTCATGGCTGTCCAGTTTCGCAGCCAGCGCCACTCCCACAGCTACCGACAGGCCCTGCCCCAGTGAGCCGGATGAGATCTCGACGCCCGGCAGGTCCAGATGATGCGGGTGACCCTGGAAGCCAGACTCGAGCATGCGCAGTTTCATCAATTCGCGCTCGGGAAAGTAGCCGCTGACAGCAAGCGAAGTATACAGCGCCGGTGCCTTGTGTCCGGCGGACCAGACGATGCGATCCCGTTCAGGCCAGTCCGGTCGTGCCGGGCTGTGGCGTGCCACCTTCAGATACAGCGCCGCGCAGATATCCATGACACTCAGCGTGCCGCCGGAGTGGCCCGATCCTGCGGAGCAGAGCGCTATCTCATTCAGACCGCGCATGTAGCGGGCCCTCTCGATCAACTCCCGGGTGGAGTATTCACGGATGGGCTGTTGGGTGGCTGTATCAACTAACGGCATGACCTCTACTCTGCTTTCAGGCTCCCGCCAAGGCGGCGTTCAGCCTGTAAATAAGCAGAAGAAGGGCCTAAGTGTCAATCCTTTTGAGGATTTCGACGCGCCACAGTCGTTGCAGCTTGTGCCGCAAGCGCTGCACCGTCGAGTTGTTGAGGATTATCCGATCGGCACATTCGCGATAGGCCGCAAACTTCAACTGGGCCTGCTGGCGGGCGCGAGCGTCATCGGGATCGATACCGCGCTCAACCAGGCGCTTAAAACGCATCTCGGCCGATGCGTGCACGACCAGCACGTAGTCCATGGTGTCGCACAGGCCCCAGTTCGGGAGAAGGGCAGCGTCTACCACTACCACACGATGGCGGGCAGCAAGCCGTTTCATTCGACGATGCAGCTCGCGCAGGAGATGCGGGTGGACAAGCCGGTTAAGGGTGTCACACGAGACATCATCGGCAAAAGCGCGCTCGGCCAGTTTCAGACGGTTGAGGCTCCCACCTGGCTGCAGGATGTCGGTCCCAAATGATCGTGCGAGCCGGGTCAGCAGGGTCTTGTTGGTCTCGACCACATCTCGCCCGACTTCATCGGCACTGACGACCACCCCCCCCAGCTCGGCGAGGATTGATGCCGCCGTCGATTTGCCGGAACCGATTTGGCCGGTGACGCCCAGATACATGGCCGCTACTTCGCCTCCAGCCAGTTAGCGCCGATACCCATATCCACGACCACGGGAACCCGCAGCACAAGCGCCTTCTCCATACCGCTTCGCACCAGTTCTCGCAGTCGGTCTGTCTCATCGCGATGCGCGTCGAATACCAGCTCGTCGTGGACCTGGAGGAGCATTCTCGATTTCATGCCCCTCATCTGCTGGTGAATCCTGATCATGGCCTTCTTGATCATGTCCGCTGCCGTCCCCTGGATCGGCGTGTTGATCGCCACTCGTTCGGCGAACTGGCGTACATTGCGATTCTTGTCATTGATCTCAGGCAGGTTTCTTCGCCGATTCAGCAAAGTTGTCACATAGCCCTTCGAATGCGCAAACTCTATGGTGTTGTCGATATACCGTTTGATACCGGGGTATCTTGCGAAATACGTGTCGATAAACTGCTTCGCCTGTTGGACATCAAGATCTGTCTGCTGCGACAGACCATAGGCGGATACTCCATAGATAATGGCAAAGTTGGCCGTCTTGGCCGCGCGGCGCATGGCGGAGTCAACTTCGTCAATGTTGACACCGTACACCTCGGCGGCGGTCCGTGAGTGAATATCCTCCCTGTTCTTGAAGGCCCGGATCAGTCCGTCGTCTTCTGAAATGTGGGTCAGAATTCGCAATTCAATCTGCGAGTAGTCGGCCACCAGCAGCGAATAGGCTTCATCGCGGGGAACAAACGCCCGGCGAATCTCCCGCCCCTCCTCAGTGCGGACCGGGATGTTCTGCAGATTCGGATCCGTGGAAGACAGCCGACCGGTTGCCGCGATGGTCTGGTTGAAGGATGTATGCACTCGACCCGTGGCCGGATTGATGAGTTTCGGAAGAGCGTCAATGTAAGTGTTTTTGAGCTTGGTCAGTTGGCGGTAGTCGAGAATCATCCGGGGCAGTTCATGAATCCGCGCCAGTTCCTCCAGCACACGCACATCGGTAGCGTAGCCGGTCTTCTTGGCGGTGCGGCCCATAGTCGGCAATCGGAGCTTCTCGAACAGGATATGACTCAGTTGCTGCGTAGAGTTGATGTTGAATTCGCCACCGGCGATGCCGTATATCTGCTTTCGGACCTTGATCAGTTTCTTGTCCATGTCCTTCGACATCTGCGCCAGCAGGTCGGTATCCACGCGAATTCCTTCCTGCTCCATATCTGCCAGTACCCGGACCAAGGGAAGCTCTACGTTGTAATACAGGTTATTCATGTCCAACTGATCGATTCGAGGCGCGAGCACACCCCGCAGCCGATAGGTGAAGTCCGCATCTTCGGCAGCGTACTTTGCCGCCTTGTCGACGGGCACTGTGGCGAATGAAAGTTGACTCTTCCCCTTGCCGATCAGGTCCGTGATCGGGATCATTTTGTGGTCGAAGTGCTTCAGGGCAAGAAAGTCGAGCGAGAACTGGCGATCGGACGGGTTGATGACGTAGGCGGCCAACATGGTATCGAAACTGATCGGATTCACCTCGATGCCCGCCCGCCTGAGTACCAGAAGATCATACTTGATATTCTGGCCGATCTTCTGTACATCCGGATTCTCCAATAGTGACCTGAGCACAGCAACCGCTTCATCGAAGGGCAGATTGGCGTCGTCATCGGAGGTGTGTGCCAAAGGCACATACCAGCCCGTGCCGGCTTTGTCCGACAGCGACACACCGACCAGCTCGGCAGTGTGAGCATCGAGGCCCGTGGTTTCGGTGTCAATGGCGACTTCCCGACTGTGGGAGAGTTGCTTCATCAGGTCGGTCAACTCCTCAAGCGATTTGACTCTCCGATAATCGTGTGTATCCTGTCTGCCTGGCGCTTCGGGAACGCTCTCCCCCGCTTCAGCAGGCATCAGCTCTCTGAGCAGCCGATTGAATTCAAGCTTGAGAAACAGGTCCTTGACGGCATCGTAGTTGATCGGAGCCCGCTTGAGGTTCTCCAGTTCGCATTCGACAGGTACGTCGGTAGCGATCGTGACCAGCTCCTTCGACAGCCGGGCAGATGCCATGTTGTCGGCGACTTTGGATTGAATCCCCCTGGCTTTGATCTGCTCTACACCATCCAGCACTGCCTCCAGCGATCCAAACTGCTCGAGCAGCTTGTCGGCAGTCCTGGGACCGATTCCCGGTATACCGGGGATGTTGTCCGAGGAGTCGCCCATCAGAGCCAGCTTGTCAATGACCTGTTCGGGGTGAACGCCGAATTTCGCTTTGACTTGCTCTCGGCCAAGGAGTTCGGCACCCGGCTGCGGGCCGGAACGAGGGTAGTATATCTTCACATGGTCGGAAACAAGCTGGAAGAAGTCCTTGTCACCGGTTACACACCACACGTTCATTCCGACCTTCTCTCCCTGACGGGCCAATGTCCCGATGACATCGTCGGCCTCGTAGCCCGGAAGTTCCAGTCGCGGTATGTTGAGGGCGTCGACCACTTGCGAGATACGCGGCAATTGCTCAACGAGGTCCTCCGGCATCTTGGCGCGCGTAGACTTGTATTCCGCATATCGCTCGTGGCGAAAGGTCGGGTGTGGAGTATCGAAAATGATTGCCACGTAGTCAGGGTTCTCCTCCCTGAGCAGCTTTAGCAGCGAGTTCGCAAAGCCGAACGCGGCGGAGGTGTTCTCGCCTTTGGAGTTGATAAGCGGGTTGCGGATAAACGCGAAATAGGCGCGATACACCAGCGCGGAACCGTCGATAAGATAGAGTGTACGCCCCTTGAGTTCACTGTCGCTCATAACCATAGTTCACTGATACAACTTGTGTTCCCTGATGTACTCGAGTACACGCTGCGGAATGACGGCCTGTACGAGCGGGTCGTCGGTCCCATAGCGCAGACGTGCGCGCAGGCTGGATGAAGACACATCAACGATCTGTGTGGCCACCATCCGAAATCTGTCCTCGGGATAGCCGGCGGGGATACTCAGATCGTGACCGTAGCGGGTACCGACGGCAAGCTTGACTTCACGGAGGATCATCTCAGTCTGATGCCAGTTGGGCAGTTCCTGCAGATTGTCTGAACCGATAATGAAGTGCCAGTCCACTTTGGGCCATCGCCGCTTGAGCGCCTTTACCGTATCAACGGTGTATCCCGACAGGTTCTCCTCAGCCTCTATTTCGCAGACTTCCATGCCCTCATATCGCTCGACCGCCAATTTGAGCATTGCGGCACGATGTCGATAGTCAGCCTCGCACGTGTCTTCCTTGAAGGGGTGGTTCCACGAGGGCACCATCAACACACGAATCAACGGCAGTCTTAGCCGAACCTGATCGGCCAACGCCAGGTGCCCCTCGTGCACGGGATCAAATGTACCACCGAGCACTCCCCATGCGCCCCCCTGGTCAGGTGCCGGAGGAGTCATGGGCTACTGGGTGCTCGCCGGCATTTTCGGTTAGCTCTCTTAGGTAGTCTCTGGCATCACTGGCGCGCTTACTTCGGGCGAACGACTCAAGAAACGCTTCGAATCGTTCCTTCGCGACAGAGTACTCCTCGTTGTCATACGCCTGTTTGGCCCAGGCAAAAGAAGCTTCCCCCGCTCGGTCGCGTGCCTTGTCGGCCCACTGATGCTGCGGGAACGCGGCAGCGAATCCTTCGAAGCGACGCGCGGCCTCATCGAAATTACCCTGCTTGAACTCCATTTCACCCAGCTCGTATGCTGCCCGCACGGCCCATCTCGATTCGGTGTAGTCGTCGATTACCTTTTGCAGGTATACTTTCGCGGCACCGTAGGCGCGAATGTGATTGTACACCTTCGCCGCCTCATAGTACTTCCGCGCCATGCGCGCGCGCGCTTCGGCCAATATCTCCCTGGCCTGATCGATCAACTCCGACTCGGGGTAGTCGATGATGAAGTCTTCCAGTTGTCGGATGGCAACTTCCAAGTCGGACTGGTCCAGGCCATAGTGCCGCGGCGTGGACTCGTAGAAACTAACTGCCCGCATGAACAGGGCGTTGACGAAGTAAGGCGATGACGGGTAGTTCATGACCAGCCGGTTGAACTCAGCCTGGGCCACGATATAATCCTTGTTGCCGAAGTATGCCAGGCCCATGTAGTACTGTGCTTTGTCCACGATGGCCTCACCGGGGTGATTGTACACAATGGTCTGGAAGTACTGAATGGCGTCGAGGAATTCGTTGTCGTTGTACTTCTCAAGCCCGCGCTCGAACAGCTCGGTCGGCCCGAGATTACTCAATGACAACTTACCGCCACACCCGGCAACAATAGCCAGTATGAGCAGTCCAGGGATCAGTGCAAGTGCCGGGTTGCGATGTTTCTTTATCAAACCGGGTACATCTCCTTGAGCATTGAGTAGTTCCGCATGACCTTGTTCAAATAGCGAACGGGCAACGGGCGGTTTTCCCTGACCATCGCCCGCACTCTCGTCTCCCCCATGTTATATGCAATCAGGGCCTTCTTGACGTCGCCAAACTTAAGAATCTGTTCGAACAGATGCAGCGTCCCCAGTCTAATGTTGAGCGTGGGATCGTAGAGTGAATGAGCTCCTTCCCAATTCTCGCCGGATCGCTTGGCCAGGTCCTTTCCGACGAAGGGCACCACCTGCATCAGGCCACGCGCGCCCACCGAGGACTTCTGGCCTTTCTTGAAGGATGATTCCGTCAGAATCACCGCCAGTATGAACATCGGGTCATAGTCATAGCGGACGCTCTCCTCGTGAATCACATTAGCAAGCTCATAGACCTCTTCCTTGCTGAAGCCGATCTGGAAGTCGTCGATGGCCTTGAATATCTGCAGCCTCTGCTCCAGCTCACCGATTCGCTTCTGCTGGAAGTTGATCTGCCGTTCCAGGTCAAAATTCTCCTGAATAAGATATACCAACAACCCTGACTGTATCAGATATATAAGCACCAGGAGAAACGCGATCGGCTTTGACAAGAAGATTCCGAGCTTCTCAAACTGGATCATCGCTTACTCCTCGACCTTCTTTCCATATAAGTCATATCCTTGAGCATCGGTTATCCGCACCCGGAGAATCTGGCCGGTGTGAAGGCCAGCCGGATCAACATAGACCTCCTGGTCTATCTCCGGGCAGTCACCCTGCGTACGGCCCACTGCCTGGCCCGACGCGTTCAAACGGTCAATGATAACCTGCACGGTGTCGCCTATCAAGTCCTTATTTGCGGTCATTGCTATATCCTGTTGCAGCATCATCAGTTGATCCAGCCGATCGTGCACTGTTGCTTCCGGCAGCCGGCCGGGCAACTCAGCCGCGAGCGTGCCGTCTTCCGGGCAGAAGGCGAACGCACCAAGGCGGTCAAAACCAACATCCTCCACGAAACGCAGCAACTCCTCAAACTCAGCCTGAGTTTCACCCGGGAAGCCGACGATGACGGTCGTTCTCAGCGTGCTTTCGGGGCTGTGCGACCGAATACGGTCAATCAGTCGTTCGATGTCCGTCCGGGTACCATGGCGCTGCATGGCACGAAGAATGCGATCGTTGATGTGCTGTAGCGGCAGGTCGAAATAGGGCACAGTCTTGTTGCTCGGGTCTGCGATGTGGCGCACCAGTTCATCGGACAACTGGGCAGGATGCAGGTACATCAGGCGAATCCACTCCACCCCGTCGATCCCATCGAGCGCCTGAAGCAAGTCGATCAGCCCACTGGGCTGTCCAAGGTCATAGCCGTATAGCGTGGCCTCCTGCGAGACGAGGATCAGTTCCCGCTTGCCGTTCTGTGACAGAAACTTCGCCTCGGTAACGATGGAGTCGATCGGCCGGCTGCGATATCTGCCGCGAACGGCCGGAATGGCGCAGTAACTGCAGCGTCGATTGCAGCCATCAGAGATCTTAACGTAGGCATAGGGAAGGTTGTCAGTAATCTGCCGAGTGGCATGACTCAGATACGTGAGGTTGCGGGCATCCGTGAGAAACGCGCCCCTTTGACCATTGCCACTGACAGCCGCCGCGAGTTCATCGAGTGCGCCCAATCCAAAGACACCGTCGATCTCCGGAAGCTCCCGCAGGAGATCGTCCGGGTAACGCTGAGAGAGACACCCGGCAACAAGCAGCAGACGAGCCGACCCGGTCTTCTTGCACCGGGCCAGTTTGAGAATGGCCTCTATCGACTCTTCCTTGGCCTCTCGGATAAACCCGCACGTATTAACGATGATTACATCAGCTTCGGTGACTTCAGGGGTTATCGTGTGGCCATCGTGAATTAGTCGAGCCGCGATGTAATCGGCGTCAACGTCGTTCTTGGGGCACCCGAGCCGATGCAGATAGATTCGCATACCCAGGGTCCTGTATCACTCAGAGTTTAACGCGGTCAACGGAGTCCGGCCATGTGGGGACAAACAGCGAGTCATGGCAGGGTCGTTCGGTGCTGAGGGATTCGATAATGAGGCGATTATGGTCTTCATTGATATCGTAGTAGTCAAAGTAGTCCAACCGGGCAGGCGTCCCGGTGACAGAAGCTACCATGCTGTCGGGCAGGGTGGTTTGCCGCGACTCAGTCATCGTCAGGCGGTAAGTCGAACCGACATCAATTGGTGTGATATCGTAGTAATCCTTCAAGTGCGCCAGAAACAGCAGGTCGTGGCGCGCCGAGGATCCGGCCGGGCCGGCCTTTTCAATCACGACCTGATTGTTCGGGCGGCTGTACGAGTGAATGAACGTGCCATCGCACACAAACTCATCGTTCGGCAGCTCGATACGGTAACGTCCGTTCTGGTCGATGACTGCAGAGCCGGGCAGTGAATCAATGTCGTTGAAGACTTGCGATTCCACAATATGCAGAAACCGGATGTGAATGCATGCCGCCCGAGAGAGCTCGGTTGCCAGTTCATCGAATGGGTCCCGTTCGGAGGCGACATTGCCCGGCCACATCATTACTGCGACCAGTAGGACGATTGCTGAGGGTGCTGATACTCTGTTCATGCGCTGCTTATACTCGCAGGGAGCGGACTTAGTTCTGGTCCTCGGTCCCTGCGCCGGCTCCCTGGGCGGCAAACATGGCGTCGATATACGCTTGATCGACAAGGACATCGCGTGCTTTGGAACCGTCGAAGGTGGAAATAATCCCTGCCTGCTCCAGCCGATCAATCAGCCGGGCGGCCCGCTGGTACCCTATGCCAAGGCGCCTCTGCAGCAGAGATACCGAGCCCTGTTTGTGACGCACGACAGCCTCACAAGCCTCCCGGAACAGGGGATCGCCCGTGTCGACCTCGACATCGGAAGGATCACCCGTTCCCTGGCTGATTGTCTCCAGTTTCATCATCTCCAAGCCCTGATCCCTGATGAAGTCGACCAGAGCCTCGGTTTCTTCTCCGGAGACCCAGGCACCGTGCAGCCTGACCGGCTCGGGCTGGCCTGAGTTTAAAAACAGCATGTCCCCCGCGCCGAGAAGCTTCTCAGCACCATTGCAATCCAATATGGTTCGGGAGTCGACCTTCGACGATACCTGGAAGGCCAGTCGGGCCGGGAAGTTGGCCTTGATCAAGCCGGTAATCACATCAACAGATGGCCGTTGAGTGGCCAGAATCAGGTGAATCCCCACTGCGCGAGACATCTGAGCCAGACGCGTAATCAGGTTCTCGGTGCGAGTGGAGGTCGAGGACATCATCAGATCGGCAAGCTCGTCGACAAAGATGATGATGTATGGCAGTTGCTTTTCCGGGTCCTGTTGCTTGCGATTGTAGTCCTGGATGCTGCGTACTGAGGCATCGGCCAGGCGGCGATAGCGGTTCTCCATCTCGTTGACTGCATCGGCCAGCACCTTCTCTGCCCGGCGGGGTTTGGTTACAACGGGCCGGCCAAGATGCGGTATGCCCTTGTAGACCGACAACTCCAGCATTTTGGGATCAATGAAGATAAACCGCACCTGCATCGGGTGCAGACGGTACAGCAGCGATGTTATCAACACGTTCATACAGACGGACTTACCTGACCCGGTGGCCCCGGCGATGAGCAGGTGTGGCATGCGTGTCAGGTCGGCAATGTATGGTCGTCCCGATATGGTTTTACCGAGCGCCAGGGGTAGTCGCACGCCGGCATCGCGGAAGACCGGGGTATCGAGCACATCGCGCAGCAACACGGTCTGGGCCTTGCGATTGGGGATCTCTATTCCCACTGCGGCTTTGCCGGGAATGGGGGCAACAATGCGAATGCGTTTAGCCTTGAGGGCCAGTGCCAGATCGTCTGACAAGTGGATGATCTGATTGACCTTGACACCTGCGGCAGGCTTGAATTCGTAACGCGTGATCACAGGCCCCGGCAGAGTCTCGATTGCCCCCTCAATACGGACACCGAACGTCTCCAGCGTCTCGCGGAGCATCCGCGCTGTGAACTCCATCTCGTCCTTGCCCACCGATGATCCGACTTCCGGATTCTGCTTGAGCAAGTCCAGGCTGGGGTATTGGTATTCCACCGACTTGACATGAAGTTGCCGAGCCGGTTTGACCAGTACGGCCTTCCTGCGCCCGGAGCCCTGAGAGTCGACGTCTTCCGGATCATTCCCGATGTCGTCGGCATCCGCCGAATGGGCTTCCACAGGAGCCTCTGCCGCCTCGTCTGACCGGGTGTCCGGCTCCGTTTCATCCTGCCTGTCAGGCCCCAGACTCCTGATCCAACTACGCAGACGCGAGATGTTCACGGCCGATTTCAGCCTCAACCACCACCCGCTCAAACTGATAAGTGACGGCCGGGGAATGCGGAAACCCTTTGGTCGCGGCAGGCGCAGTTTCAACAAACCGGACACCGGCGTGTACAGTACGAGAACGACCAGGAGCAATCCTCCGAGGAAGATGTATGAGCCGGCAGCGCCGATGATCTTCGTGGTCAGCACGGTCAACTCACGGCCGACATACCCACCAATACTGGTAGCCCGGCCGATAGTCGGCGCGCTCACGACGTGGACATTGTACAGCATCGTCGTCAGCAAACCAGCCGCAGCGGCCACCATTGTATTGACCCGGACAGTGCGCACAAACTCCGAGGAGAACATCCTCAAGCTGGCCACGATCAGTCCCGCGGCGAAGAAGTACGCCAGCCAGCCAACCAACGTCAGCAGGAAATAGGACACATAGGCCCCAACCATAGCCGCCTGATTGTGGTAGTTGATCTCGAACGGGCTGAGGTGAGGATCAACCTGCCCGGTGATGCGGGCATCATCGTGGTACGAATGAGTGGCCAGGGAGACCACCAGAATCGCCGCCATCAGAAGAAACAGCACCCCCATTGCCTGCTGGCGCCGCCTTGAGCGAGTCGCTGCTTTACCTTTCCGTCTTGCCATAATGTCGGAATCTGCTCTGTTCCCCCTCAAATCTCAACAACAACTTGGCCACTGCATTCAACAAGCCCTGAAACGAAAAGCAAAGAGGCAGGGGACAGCAACCCCTGCCTCACTACTTGTCAATCTGCCAAGGCTACTTGCGGACGGCATCTTTGAGATTTTTGCCAGCCTTGAAGACAGGAACCTTCGTCGCCGGGATCTGAATAGCGTCACCGGTCTGAGGATTCCGGCCGGTGCGGGCCTTGCGCTGTGAGATTGAGAACGTGCCGAATCCGGCAAAGCTGACTTTGTTGCCGTCTTTGAGCTGTCTGGTCACGCCCTCCATGAAAGCGCCCAGGGCTTCCGCGGCCTGCTTTTTCGATATGCCGGACTCGTTAGCCATCAGATCAATCATCTCATCCTTGGTCATGGGACATCCCCTTCCAAATGGTAGTTTATGGTTCTTTTCAGGTTCACTTCTCGCATTATATGTTCGCGAGATAATCCCAGACGCCGGATAGTGTCAACAAAAAGAACGGCTATAAACACGCGTAAATACAGGCTTTTGGGGCGACAACGGGTGACCGCCTTTAGAACATGCCTCCCTGCAGACGCTGGACATAGCTGTCGTGCGAGTTGTCTATCTTGATCTCAGGCAAGGCGGTCACAAACAGCTTGAAGCCAAAACCGCGATTAGTGCCAGTTGGCACGAAATACAAACTCCCTGTCCAGCAATGGAGTTGCCGAGAAATGTTGATGCTGATGTTTAAGGTACGATGGGTCAGCAGATCGTAGCGCTGGCTCCACGTGACATCGGTCAGGGGGGTCAGGTAGAACTTCGTGTTGAACTCGATATAGTGGCTGGTCTTGCGGAACGTGGCTCCTTTGCCGCTCTGGGAATAATTGTAGTGGGCCGATAGTGACCAGCCTCGTCCGCCGGACGCCGGCCGAGGTCCGTCCCCGGAGGCGCTCCCGTGTATTGGGTCATCGAAAAAGAACGTCTTCCCCGAAAGGCCGGTGAACCTGGTATCAAAGCTGAAGCGCGAGACATAGAAGAGCGGGTCGCTGGAGTTCGGTGCATAGAATGGCTGCGTAAGGCCCACCGTCAGATTAAGGCGCGGCAGTGCTGAAGACGTGATGGTAGTCGTCAGCGGGGACAGAGGTGTCTCATCTTCTTCGAAATCATAAGAGAATGAGGATCGGACCGACAGCAGGTCCAGAGTTCGTTCCATCTCTCTGGCCCGAAATTTGGCGCTGAACAGGTGGTCGAGACCGACCGTTACTCGCGAGCTTTTCCGGCTGCTGGCCCCCCCACCGGCGAAGCTTCGTTCCTTAGGAAACATATCTATCTCCGGCGACCAGCTATAGGTGAACGAGGGCGTCATCGTGTGTCGAAAGCCTGTCCAGCCGAACACATTCGGATACACAGTACCATATAGAGCAGTATTCACGCCCACACTGGCGCTGTAAGAATAGGTCCGATACAAACGATCGGTATGGATACCCGCAGCGCGTGATTGATCGGTGTCCCATATCTTGATCCACGTTTCGGAGTAACGAAAGCTCGGGCGAACATTGATGTGTTTGAACAGGTCAATCTTTGGCAGATTTATGCCGGGGTTGTGAGAGACCTTGCTATAGCGCTTGTACTGGCGGGTCTTCAGAGTGTCGTACACCTGTGTCACATTCCATGAAGTGGTGTCGCCGGAACCCGGATCGACTACCGGTATAGAATCGACACGCGCGACAAAGGCCTCCTTGGCCGTGTTGCGATCGGAGTAGTTCAGAAGACTCGGTCGGTACGTGAGGCTCAAGCCATGGTACCAGCTCTGGACGAGATTGCCGTTCTCGTCTTTGTATCCCTCGCCGAACGGCTTGATGACGGGCAGAGAAAGACTCACCTCCGGCAGCTTGTCTCGGCGCGATTCGCGGACAAGATCAACGTAGTGATAGAACTCGCCACTCAGGGACGTATTGCTCCCGTAGCGTTTGGTGAAGTTCAATCGCGAGGTCAGGTTTCTGCCGTTGAGCCGGTCGTTGAGATTGTTCGAGAAGTCATCGTAGTAGGTGGCGTCGGAAACGAAACTACCATAGCCGCCGAGCTTGAGTGTCGGCGTGACTTGATGGTCGTAGGTGGCGTTGAACGTCCAGCGGCTCTTCTTGATCTCCTGGGCCGAACTCCGCAGGTAATCGGTGTCGCGGGTATAGCTGCCCTGAACCGACCCCTTGATGACGTAGAGCTTGTGGAAATTTACGGCACTTCTGAACAGCAGGCGCTGATCGTTCTCGAAATAGTCGAATGAGCCGAGCCAGTCCCAGTAGTCCGAAGGTGCCCAGTAGTAGCCCACATCGCGCACAAACCGCTCGCCGCGTTCGAAGTTACCGAATGAGAAGGTCAAAAACCCGGACCTTCTCCCTGTTTGCAGTGGAAACACATAGTATGGCAGAGCCAGCAGAGGCAACCGTCCAAGATAGAACACCACAGGCTTGGCAATGAGCTTTTCCCCCTCAATGAGCTTCAGGTTACTCGAATGAAAGTGCCAGTGCGGATTGGCGCTGTCGCAGGTCGTGAAGCGACCCTGGCAACCATAGAAGATACGCTCTTGCTCCTTGTAGAATCGCTCACCGTAGTAGAATCCCTTATCATAGTCTGACTTCGACTGAATAATCCGGCCCTTCTTCGTGTCGATCGAGTACTCAAGATAATCGCCGAGCAGCAGTTCATTGCCGTCCTGTAGTTGAACCGGAATACTATTCGGCTGCAAGCGAAGCTTCAGTTCGTATGGGTCCTCGACAAGGCTGTCACTGCCGGTGGTTACCTTGGCAGAAAAGGCCTCTACAATCCGTTGCCGAGTGTCCAGTTGGACATCGTGTGCTTTCAAAGATACCGTCCCAGACTGCACCGCGGCGGTCGCTTCCAGGACGATCGTGGAATCGGCCAGGCGGTAGTCAATACGGTGTGACTGATAGTCGATCGTATCTACCATGATCGGCGGGAGACGCATTTCCGCGCCGGTTGTGTCCCCCGGCAGAGGTGCCGCAACCAACTCCCCAGATGTGTATGTACCGACGGCGCCGCCGATCACCGTTACGGTCTGGAGTTGATTATCCTGAATCATGAAGCGGATGGTGTCACCGGAGACGGCGTTCTCGTGAAACTCACGCGAGCCGCGCGTGGTGGGGTAGTACCAGGAATAGGCCTGCGACCAGCAGAGCACCTCACTTAGTTCACCGTCGATGAAGTACAGCTTGAGGTTCCGCCCCCGGAGAATGGAGCGGTCGAACCAGGTCTCGACCGTATCGACGGCTTCGACAAACTCGCCATTTGCCGAATCGATGACGTCGATCGAATCAAGCGCCTGACCCGAGTAGTAGATGTGGATCAAGCCGCCCGAGATGGTGGACCGTCCGCGCTTCACCACAGGACTGCCGCGCAAAGTAATCACCCCGTCAGCCATGTTGGCTTCGGCCGTATCAGCCATGGAGGTCATGTCCTGCGAGCTGATCTCGGCTTGTCCGAGGGCCAGCGCGAATTCAGCCTCCCCATCATGTTCCACGGTGTCACCACGAATACGGACCTCGTTAAGCGTATCCTCGTAGTTCAGGATCACAAGCGGTCGCTCGTCCATAAACGTATATTGACGGTCGCGATCGAAGTAGACATACGGACCAACAGCGTACATTGAGTCCGTATATGACCATACCTCGACCGTGTCGCCTCGCGAGATGGCGACCTTCGTATTGATATCATACAGGACCGAGTCTGCCAGCAAGCGGAAGTCGCGGTCATAGATCCGGACGCGCCCTTTCAGGTGGACATTCTCAGCCCGGCGCCAGATGGCGGTATCGCAGGTGATAGTACCGCTTTCTGTTTGGAAGACAACATTGCCGACGACGTAGGTAACCAGCTTGCCGTCTTCCTGCAGGATCTCCATCTGGTCGGAGTGCTCCAGATTGATGCGGTTCTGCTGCTGTGCCAGAGCCACCATGGACAGAAACACGGTCGCAAGAGCGCTGCAAAGAAGTGTGATGGCCCTGCTACGCTTCATTGAGAACCTTCATCAGCAGTCTCTGCAGGCTTTCCTCGCTTTCGATGGCGACGTTTCCGGCTTGTGCCTGCACATCGTTGCCGCCGCCCCGACCTCCCGCCAGCTCGCACAGGCGACGCACCAGCCGACCGGCGCTTGCCCGGCCGCCTTCACTTGCTGCAACGGAGATTCTGTCACCGACCAGAACAACAGCAACACCTCGGTTGCGGTCGGCAATATAGCGGGCCAACTGGGTCGCCTTCTTTGGGTCCAGGTGGCGGTCGACGACAACGGCCGCGGGGACACCGGCGATGTCGCGGGAAGCAGCAGCCGACCGCTCCGCCCTGGTAGTCAGCAACTCCTTTTCGGCCTGCCGGAGTTGGTGCCGATATTCTTCGGTCTCTCGTGCAAGGCCGGCGATACGGTCGGGCAAATCATCGACACTGCACGTCAGACTCGTGGCTAAATCGGTCGATATGCGCCAGCGCCGGCCGTAGTCCTCCAGAGCCTGCCGCCCCGCGAGAAACTTGATCAGAGCATGGCCGCGCATGGTATCGACGCCGATCAGCTTTATCACGCCCACCTCGCCGGTGTTGGAGCAGTGCGTCCCTCCGCACGCTGACCAGTCCAGACTGCCGATGCGAACAATCCGAAGCTTCTCACGATCGGGTGGTCGCCTGCGAAGAGGCATCCTCGCCACTTCATCACGAGTGGCGAACAGGATGTCAACCAGATGGCATTCGGTAATGATCTCATTGGCGCGGCGTTCTGCCCGTTCAAGCGAAGGCTCCTCCACCCGGCCCGTCTCCAGCTCCACGGCACCGTAGTCGATTCCCAAGTGGACCGATACGGTTGCCAGCCGGGCCAGGCTGGAGAACACATGGCTGACAATGTGCTGCGCAGTGTGCTTCTGACGGTTGTCCTGTCGTCGATCAGCATCGACTACGCCTGTCACGGTCTGTCCAACATTGCCCACCCTGTCTGCCGTGATATGCTTCACAGCAGGTGTCTTCTCGTCCGGTTCTTCAGTGACATCAATGACCCGGTGGCCGTTGAGGAGGCCGACATCATGCAACTGCCCTCCCGACGTTGGGTAGAATGCGGACCGATCAAGGATAGTGTACCACACCTTGTCCTGCTGACCGGTGGCGGTGATCCTGCCCTCGAACTCCAGAGCGGTCGGGTCGTGATAATACAGGCGTTCAGTCATTCTTCAATGGGCCGAAGGGTGGTCGCTGCTCCTTATACACACAGGTGTTCGGGTCCATCCGGTCACGGGGCAGTGACAGTGTTGATCAGGCTCCCGACATTCTCTATCCTGACCTCGATTCTGTCTCCCGGCACCATTGGCGAAATTCCCGACGGTGTCCCGGTCGAGATGATGTCTCCGGGCAGCAGTGTCGTGAAGGACGTGACATACTCGATCAACTGCGGAATCGGGAAGATCATTTGCGAGGTACGACCCGACTGCATCACCTTACCGTTGAGAATCCCCTCGACCTTCAGATCAGAGTAGTCGACGCCGGACACGATCCAGGGGCCGACGGGACAGAAAGAATCGAAGCCCTTGGCCCGGGTCCACTGCCCGTCCTTCTTCTGCAAATCCCGGGCGGTAACATCGTTGACGCAGGTCAGGCCAAACACATAGCGATCGGCCTCGCTCACGGGGACGTTGCGGCAGCGAGAGCTGATGACCACTCCAAGTTCAGCCTCGTAATCGACGCGCTCTGATTGCCGGGGATGAACAATCCTGTCCTCGGGACCAATGACAGAGGTCGGAGGTTTCATGAAGGTCATCGGATAGTCCGGCGCCTTGTCCGCCGACTGAGAGTGCCTGACATGCTCCTGGTAATTCAGCCCGATACAGATGATCTTGCTCGGCTCAACCGGCGCCAGAAGTGACACCTGGTCAAGCGACAGCGATTCGGCCGTAACCTCGCCTCCCAACCAGGGAGGACCGGTAAGAACCGTAAGGGTGTCATCATCGGCGAGCGAACCATAGAAAGCGGTCTTGCGAGAGGGGTGAAGGAATCTGATGTAACGGGTACTCATATGAGGTCTCTTTCCCGGGCACGCTATGGGCCCGACTGTCATCGGGGCTTTTGGGTTGGAATTAATCGACAGAGCGAGCGGTGGTCAACCAATAATCCTGTCATTACAGTTGACAGAACGAGATAATCCCTTATTTTATATACTGTTAACGGTAATCCATGACAGGACGATTAGAGGACCCCACCCATTCCGCCGATCGTCTGCCCAACAGTACTATCATACCCACACTGGGAGGACTCATGAGGAAGCTGGCGTTATTGTTGCTTTTGGCCGCGTTTCCCTGTACTCTTTTCGCGGCTCCCGACGATGATGGGTTCATCGGCCCCAATAAGCTGCGCGGGAATTCGGATGTTTCTGTGTATCGCGAGGGAGCGCACGGTGTCCCAACTTTCGTTAAGGGCAATCTCTTTGAGGAAGTGGCCAAGAGCGGCGAGGAAGTCGCAACGGCCCTTCAGTTCTTTCACACCCATAAGGGTGCCTATCGGATGGTGAACCCGGACGAAGAGTTGCGGGTCAACCGTATGGACACTGACGAACTCGGAATGCGCCATCTGCGATTTGACCAGGTGTACAAAGGTCTTCGCGTGGTCGGTAGTGACCTCATTGCGCATTTCGCAGCGGACGGTCGGCTGTCGGTGGTCAATGGCACCTTCGAGCCGTACATCGATCTGGACGTCACTCCCGCTCTGCCGAGTGACCAGGCAATTGAGATCGCTGACCGGGAGCTTCAGGACTTCTTTGGCAAGACAGAGCCGGCCGACTTGCCGGAGCTGGTGGTTTTCCCCTGGGAGGGCACCAACTACCTTGCCTGGCGGTTCTTCATGCGCTCCGACAGCCCGCCGGGACGGTGGGAATGCTTCATTGATGCCCGCAGCGGTGAGGTCGTCTATCTGGCCAACCGTATTCAGGAACTGGATGTCTGGGGGACGGGCGTTCGGGTTCTTGGAGACACCACCCAATGGCTGGATGTGTCTCAGAGCGGTTCGACATACTACCTGATCGACTACACGCGCCGGGCCAACAACAACGTGCATGGCCATGATGGGCAAATGCCCGCAGGCAATCAGATTCAGACCAACATAGCCGGCTCAAGCCTGCCCGGCTCGGTGGCAACCGACAGCGACAATTTCTGGGAAACATCAACCCAAAGGCCGGCTGTCGACGGTCACATGTACACCGGGCTCGTCTATGACTACCTGCTGCATCAGTTCGGCAGGAACGGTTACGATGGCGCCGGGGCATCGATGCTCACTATCGTCAATTACTCCGGCAGCGGCGACAACAATGCCTACTGGGATGGCTCCCGAATAGTCATCTGGAGCTGGAGCTCGGGGTGGCGTTCGCTGGCCTCGTGTCCGGACGTCGTGGCCCATGAGTGGGGTCATGCGGTGACGGAGTATACGTCGAACCTTGTGTATCAGAAGGAACCGGGAGCCCTAAACGAATCTTTCTCGGACATGATCGGCGCGGCCTTCGAGTTTGCCCATGACACGCTCGATGACCCTGATTGGGATATGGGAGAAAACGGCAGGACAACAGGAGTGGGTTTCCGTTCGATGTCGGACCCGCATCTGTTCGGTGACCCGGACACCTATGGTACCAGTGACCCGTACTGGATCGATGTAGTCAACTGCACGCCGAGCTCCTGGAATGATTATTGCGGTGTGCACACGAACAGCGGCGTCGGCAACAAGTGGTTCTACCTGCTTTCCGACGGTGACACTCACAACGGCATTACGGTCACAGGGATCGGCGTCCAGAACGCCATGGCCATCGCCTATCGCGCGAATGCCTACTACTGGACGTCCAGCACAGACTATCACAATGGCGCGCTCGGGACCATTAGCGCCGCCGATGATCTTGACCCGTCGGGAGCATGGGCGGTGCAGGTGTCCAAGGCATGGAATGCCGTCAATGTATCTACTCCGCTGGCCGGGGTCGCCTTCAGCTACCCCAACGGGATCCCGGAGATTCTCTATCCCGGACAGCCCACCACCTTCGACGTCCATGTCTTTGGCACACTGGGAGGCACACCGGTTGCGGGCAGCGGTAAGCTGTATTACCGGGTTGACGGCGGGTCTTACGTGGAAGTGCCGATGAATGAGGTTCAGACTGACGAGTATGAAGCCACGCTGCCGAGCGGTGCCTGCGATGACGTGTTCGAGTTCTATGTCAGTGCCGACGAGACAACCTATGGCACATACTACGACCCGGCGCCATCCGATCCACATTCGGCGGTGGTGGCCACGAGCATTGTTACGGTCATGGACGATAATTTCGAGACCGATATGGGCTGGGTCGTCACCGGCAATGCCACCGCCGGTCACTGGGAGCGCGGAATCCCGGCCAATGGTAACCGAGGTGATCCACCGACCGACTATGACGGCTCAGGACAGTGTTACCTCACCGGGAACTTTGCGGGTGATTCTGACATCGATGGTGGCTATACCATCCTGACATCGCCAACATTCGATCTTTCCGGGGGCAATGCCCAGATAAGCTATGCCCGTTGGTATCACAACAGCTACGGCGCTGATCCCAATAATGACATCTTCGTCATCCTTCTGTCTAACGACAATGGCGCCACCTGGGACACGGTGGAGGTTGTTGGACCCTCGGAGCAGGCCAACGGTGGCTGGTTCACCCACAGCTTCAGCGTCCAGGATGTCACCATCCCTACCGGACAGATGAAGATACGATTCGAGGCCTCCGACCTGGGATCCGGATCTGTGGTCGAAGCCGCGGTGGATGCCTTCAAGGTCGTGCGATATGAGTGCGACGATCAGACTGATACTGACGGCGACGGTATCATTGATGCGATTGACAACTGCCCCCTTGTATACAATCCTGACCAAGCTGATAGCGATGGCGACGGTATCGGTGACGTGTGTGACAACTGCCCGGGTGTTCACAATCCGGATCAAGTCGACAGCGACGGGGACGGCATTGGCGATGCCTGCGACAACTGCCCGTCAGTAGCCAACCCTGATCAGATCGACTCTGACGGCGACGGCTTCGGCGATGAATGCGATCTGTGCGAAGGTCACGACGATGCTATCGATTCCGATGGTGACGGCGTGCCCGATGGCTGCGACATTTGCGAAGGCCACGATGACAACATCGACACTGACGGCGATGGTATCCCGGACGGCTGTGACAACTGCCCGTCAGTGGCCAACCCGGACCAGATCGACTCTGACGGCGACGGGTTTGGCGATGCGTGCGATGTCTGCGAAGGTCACGACGATGCTATCGATTCCGATGGTGACGGCGTGCCCGATGGCTGCGACATTTGCGAAGGCCACGATGACAACATCGACACTGACGGCGATGGTATCCCGGACGGCTGTGACAACTGCCCGTCAGTGGCCAACCCGGACCAGATCGACTCTGACGGCGACGGGTTTGGCGATGCGTGCGATGTCTGCGAAGGTCACGACGATGCTATCGATTCCGATGGTGACGGCGTGCCCGATGGCTGCGACATTTGCCCGGGTTATAATGATAACTCCGACACTGATGGTGACGGCGTGCCGGATGGTTGCGATATCTGTCCGGGTCACGATGACAATGTAGACAGTGATGGTGACGGCGTGCCGGATGGTTGCGATATCTGTCCGGGTCACGATGACAATGTAGACAGTGATGGTGACGGCGTGCCCGACGGTTGTGATGTCTGTGAGGGACATGACGACAGCCTCGATGCCGATGCCGACGGCGTGCCGGATGGCTGCGATATCTGCCCCGGCCACGATGACAACGTCGACAGCGACGGTGATGGGGTACCCGACGGTTGCGACATCTGCGAAGGACACGACGACGCTATCGATACTGATGGTGACGGTGTGCCGGATGGCTGTGACAATTGTCCCGAGGACTTCAATCCCGATCAGTCGGATATTGACGGTGATGGTATCGGTGACGTCTGCGACGGTTGTTGTATCGGTATCCGTGGCAATGTCGACGGCGATGAGAACGATCTGATCAACGTCAGCGATATGACGGCACTGGTGGCCTTCCTGTTCAGCGATGGCGCTGCCCCCGAGTGCGAAGATGAAGCCAATATCGATGGCGATCCGGCTGGTGCCATCAACATCTCTGACATGACTTATCTGGTGGATTATTTGTTCAGCTCCGGTCCGGCACCTGCCCCTTGTCCGTAAGGCGGTAGATACTTCGGAGCTGAGTTCATACAAGACGGCCTCTCGCACTCAGTGCGGGAGGCCGTTCATATTGTTGTCGCGGCAGGCGCTGCAAACACAGCTCGCTGCGCACGTTGTGGGCTACCGCGAAACCGGCTTC
Source organism: uncultured Ignavibacteriales bacterium (assembly GCA_964627305.1). Classification (GTDB taxonomy): domain Bacteria; phylum Zixibacteria; class MSB-5A5; order GN15; family FEB-12; genus WJKG01. The sequence goes on from CAZVHP010000005.1 coordinate 106,595, forward strand.
CTGATTGTATCCAGCAGTGTACCATCGCGCCATTCGATGATGTGCACAACCTCATCGGTTGTTTCCAACCCTGGCGGGATGACACCGAACTGCTCAGCCTTGCTGAGAGACTTATGATGCAGTTCCTCAATTGACAGCAGCTTCACCCCGAATTCGGCGGCTCGCTCCAATATGGCGCTTGCATATGAGGACTTCGAGGCGGGATTGATGGCTGCGTACTCCTCTGTCACTACAACATCAATCACTTCGCCGGGCGTGGTGCGCGTATACACCTTGTTCACGACTTTCGGGAAGCCCTTGCCGTCCTTGCCGGTCGCCAGCGGAAGAAAGATAATGGTCAGATCCGCCCCGGCAGCGACGTCCTGACCACCGCCGATGCCTCCGATAATCCGCCCACCCGCACACACCGTGTTGAGATTGAACCCAAGGTCAACCTCCAGCGCCGAGAGCACGGCCAGATCGAGCATGTTGACGGCGGACTCCTTGTTGGCAACGGAGGCATAGTACGAGGTTGTAATCTCAAAGTGTCTTGGGTGACTGAGCATGGACTCGAATATGCGCGGGCTTGGCTCGAACAACTGGCCATGCATTAACTGGTGCACCGTCCCCTCCTCCAGCATGTCGACATGCAGGGAGGTTACCCCGCCGATGGAGAAACTGGCCCGGGTCTTCATCTGCTTGAGCATCTCGCGGATGTTCTCAAGCACAATCAGGCCGGCACCGGAACCAACCTGAAAGGCGAAGTTGTCTTGTACCACTCCGGCGGCCTTGATTACACGCGTGACGTTTTCGGCAACCTGAGCGTTGAAAGGGTTCGCTTTCGCTTTGGCCATGTCCAGGGTGCCTGAGCCGATGCCGGAATTGAGACCGGGGTCATCTACCTTGACAACGAAGTCGACCTGCTCCATGGATACGGGTGTCGGCATAACAAGGTGCTCGCTGACTGTCCCGGCCAGTAGGCACACGTATTCGGCATACTCAGCATCAGCGGAGAACAGGCCGATCGGACCACAGAGGTGCTCGGGCTTGCCCATCAGGCCGTTAGCATTGCCCCATTTGTCAGCGATGGGCACCGGACCGAAGGCCACCTTGATGTTCACCTCGCCGGTTTGCATCTTGCGCACACGATTGCCGTGCGAGAAGCCCACCGAAATCCAGGGTAACATCTCCCCCGCCAGAACGAGGGAACCGAACTTACGGTACACGTTCCCATAGGTACCCCTGATGACGCCATCGCTCAACGCCTCCGTCAGCCACGGATCAACATGGTCAAAAAAGGCGTTGCCGTAGATGATGATATCCCTCTTTCCTGTCTCGCGCAGCTTATCGATAATCAGCTTGAGTCCCTTGTCGCCGGTTCGGTAGTAGTGCGGGTAGGAGATGACGTCGCCATCTTTAATGATGTCCATGACTGCATCCAGGGTCACGACCTTACCCTCGCGTCGAGGGAAGCGGCGGGCAATCGTTCGCCCGACCAGGCGGCCGGCGAATTGTCGTTCGCTGAAGGCCCCTTCGAAGGGTCTGTATGTCTTGCCGTTGAATTCCATAGTAGTCTCCATTTTGTGGTGCTCAGCAAGACTACACAGCCGATGAGACGCTGTCAAGTGGAGTGGACTGTCTATTCTGCCCGGTGCGAATTTGGATTGACGCCGGAAGTCCGTCAGCCTATATTGCAGTAGCCCACGAACATCGGTGGCAGTCATCCTGCTTGTTACACGTCGCGGCACAAACCACCTCTTCAAGGAGTAATTCTCATGGGAGGATTGATCTTCCTGTTGGCGTGTGTCTTGGTGGTTCTCGCTGCCGGCAGCGCACGGGGTGCCGTTCACACCATCGAGGTCATGGAGTGGACGTTCGACCTGCCCAACGTCACGATTAGTCCGGGCGATACTGTGAGATGGGTATTGTTGTCCGGGGCTTTCCAGGTGTACTCACTGCCGGAGTCACCGAAGCAGTGGATATCGCCGGTCCTTGAACCGCCGGGTTCGACGTTCGACGTAGGTTTCACTCATTACGACGGGCCGGGCCCGTTCCCGTTCACGGCGGAGCCGAACGACGGCACGATGTATGGCGAGATCATCACAGCCAACACGTGCTGGGCTTCGGGGGACATCAACAACGACGGAATCGAATTGACAGTTGCGGACCTGGTCTATCTCAATCGATTATTCAGGTGAGTTCTACTGGACACCAAGTCTATATCAGGCCGATCTGAACCGTGACTGTATCATCGATGCCGGCGACGCTGAGATTCTCAATCTCTTTTTCGAGCTTGGGATGAGTGTGTTCCCTGTCTTTCCGGTACCGACCTGTTGTTACCCGGATACGGTTGTCGGCGCCTGCTGTATCGAGGATTCGTGTTCGGTTCGGGCGCCGATTTATTGCGATTCGCTGGGCGGTGAGTATCTGGGTGATGGCACCAACTGCCCCCATGACAACAATCCATGCATGGGTTGCTGTGTTGGCCATACCGGTAATGTCGATGGGGACCCGGACGACGTGGTGAACATAAGCGACCTGACTCGATTCGTGTGCTGGCTATGGGGAGACTGCGAGGCGCCGCCGTGCCTGGAAGAGGCAGATATCAATGCCGATGGTACAATCGATATTCTTGATGTTACGTATTTGGCCTCATTCTTGTTTGGATCCGGTCCGCCCCCTCCCCCATGCCCGTAGGCTGGTCGCGTTCTCGTCGAGAATTGCCTGATTGCGGACGGGTGCATGGCCATCACCGTCATGCACCTTTCCCTTCTTCACTCCATGTCTGAATCAATGGCGAGGTGCTGCCAGACGAACGGCAATCGACGTCTGGTATTTGGGCGTGTTGTCCACTCCGAGTCTGAAGATTCACCTCATGTCAGTCGCATCTTCATCCGCGCCCTGCACTTTGTGACCAGTGATATGAGTACTTTTTCATGTGCCAGTTATCTACTTCGGCCGCACTGTGCAGTTGCTGAACACCTAATTGGGCTTGCCAGCACCTTACAGCAGGCACTGGCCTGGAGATGGTCGGGACCGAAAGCCGGGCCAGCCGGAATGGGCGCTGTTGACGCCTTGTGTAGGAATGACACAGACTGCATTTTGATCGGTAATTGAGCATGCCTCCGTCTGGCCCGTAACCTTCTGTTGGGCCGCTACTTACGGTGCTGCGCCGAAGGTGTGGACAGCGTCCCATCATGAATCCCGACTGATGGGCGCCGATACCTCGACAGTGAGCGTTTCTGGAGACTGCAAGAAAGGAGCGTGAGAAGGACACCATGAGAACAATGCTTCTGATAGAGAATGACGACCAAGCGGCGGCCTTGATTACCGAATCATTCTGCGAGGTGTTTCGAGATCATCTGATAGTCCGGGCCAGTTCCGGCGAGGCCGGGCTTGAATACATTGCCCACGGTCTTCCGCCGGGGGTCTGTTCTGGATGTTGGCACCCCGATATGGTGTATCTCGATATCTCCCTTCCACGGATGGCAGGACTGGAGTGCCTTGCCCGAATTCGCAGTCATCCGAATTCGCGCGCCCTGCCGGTCATAGTCCTGGCCGATGAAGGCCAGTCCGCAGCAGTTGCCCGGGCATATGAGCTGGGCGCCAGCAGCTTCTTCACCAAGCCAAGAGACATCCGCGATTTCATCATCAAGCTTACCGAACTCAACCTGTACTGGTCACAGACTGTCGAGGTCCCCCCGGCCATTGGTTCGGCAGAAGCGATTATCGAGAAGGTCATCACAGGAGAGGCGGACTATGGCGTCACTCACTGACTCGATGCCCCGTCACCGTGAGCATCATGCGGCGGCTCCTAAGGACACTGTCCTCATTGTGGAGAGGGTGACGGACCAAACTGTGTCGGCGCAAAGAATCCTCGAGAACACCGGCCACTGGCTCCTCGATGTTGCTGAAACCGTGGAGGCGGCCCTCAGCCTGATGGCGACTCGTAAGTACTGCGCGGTTCTAACCGACGCTCGCCTTCCGGACGGAAACACCTATCCATTGGTTGACTGGGCGAAAGATCGATGCCCGATCGTCATCATGACCGGCAGCCATGAGGACCCCGCAGGCCACGAAGCCCTGCACCGGGGCGCTTACGACTGGATTGCCAGGGATGCGCTGTTCCAGGAACTGCTTCCTCATGTTCTGCAGCGTGCTTTACAGCGACACGGCGACCGCCGTGAGATTGAGAAGCTGCGCGCCGACATACAGACTCACAGCAGAAGACTAAGCAAGGCCAACGACCAGTTACGGTCCCTGGATTCGCTCCGGTCGGAGGTACTCAATCAGACGTCGGACGAAATTCAGCAGCCCCTGAACATCATCCGGCAAGTCATGTCGCTCATGAGTGATGGCGTAGCCGGAGGTGTCACGTCGGTCCAGCAAGGTTATCTTAAGAGCGTCCTGAAGAACTGCGATTTACTGGAGTTACTGATCGGAGATGTTTTCCAGTTGCAGGGACTGGAAACAGGGAATCACCCGGTTCGACGCTACCGGGTTCGCGCCAGGACACTGATTGATACTACGGTCAAGCGGATTATCGAGTACAATCCGCTCGAAGGACGCAAGGTTACAGTCAGGCAGATCGAGGACGACGTATTCGTCCTTTGCGACTCTGAGTTGCTCGCGCAGGGCATACAGAACCTCCTGGAGGCGGCGCTCGCCTTCACGCCGCGGGGTGGGCAGATCACTGTCGCAGCCGGCGTGTCTGAGCACACTCTGACGCTGGAGATCACGTCTGACGGGCCGGCGATGACGCAGGCCGAACGTCGCAAGGTATTTGACCGATTCGGGTCTGTGGCCACCCGACAAAGCCAGACCCGGCCTCGGACAGGTCTCGAGCTGGCGATAGCTCGAAGCATTGTGGAACGCCACGACGGGCAGCTTAGTCTGCGCAGCAAGCCGCGACGAGGCAATTCTTTCTATGCCACCGTGCCCCTCTGGAACGGCCACCGACAGTTGTCTGCCTTCCTGCAGGATCGGATGCAGGCCGACGTCTCCGGTAGTGATCGTCTCGCGTTCTCCTTGATAGCTCCGGCAGATGCCCCCGATATGGGCGATACAGAGGCTGTAGAAGTCCGGAATCTACTACTGCATCGAATCGCGGATCTGCTCATTGCGCAGTTCACCCTGAAGCCCGACAATCTGATAACTATCGTCCCCGAAAACGTTGTTGCTGTCCTGACGTCTGCGGGAGAAGCCGGCGGCCTTTCCTTGATGCATCGGCTGAAGAATCACGTGGCACAATTCAGAGAGTTGGGAACCTCTCTCTACTGCTCTACGGTCATGGTCACTGCTGATCTTGCGGCCGAGGACTGGATATCAATTGCGCGCAACCGTGCTGTTCTGATCAATCCCCCGTCCGGCGAACGGTCGATGACAACGCAGATCTCCCACAATCGTTGCAAGTTGAATCAGGTACCTGAGTCGACTGGACTGCTGGACCCTGAAGTCGTGTAGCGACATTGCCTTGTCACCCCCTGCTGCCAGCTGACCGACGTCCGATGAGACATCGGCGGTAAGTTGACTCTGGCACCAGGGCTATCGGACCGGTGACAGGCGCCGCAACATCTTGAGCGCCCCGAAAACAATTCTGAAAGTAAGATTAAACTAACGTTCTCTTTCATCGTTTGTATATTAGCTATTGTGTCTGGCGCCTGTGGTCCCCCTAATTCGGGCGAGGTAGTTCTCGACTGATTGCACGCGGCCGGCTGAGAAGAGAGAGTTACGTACATGAGCAGCAGCTTTAGTTTCGGCCGCGCAGGGCGGGTATCGGTGCTGTCAGGAGTATGGGCCTGTGTCCTCCTGACAGCGATCAGCTATGCAACGGCACAGGATTTCATCGACCCGGTCTATCCCCCGTTTTCCATTGACACCATCCGCTTTGATCGCCCTCCCGATCTGGCGAGCTATGAGAGGCCGGAGGTGCGTTACCAGATTCATAATGCCGGTTTGTTCTGGAATACGTTCAACAACAACGGTATCATGGGTAACTACTTCAACTTCGATGATACCTCATACTACGGCCGGCCGGCACCGAATTTCCAGTACCCGGAACGCCAGAGGCGGTACTACGGCAACTGGGCCGGTATCTGGATCGGCGGCATTGTTGGCCAAGACACACTGGTTTCTACGGCCCCTTGTCAGGATCAGTACAGCTACTACGGCTACCGCAGCGAGTTCTACCCGGACTATGGCAGTCTGCCGGAATATGAAATCCGCTCCAATGATCCGGCGTCGCCGTACTATCACCCCAGAGCAGTGGCCGACCAGGAGTTCGTATGTGTCTATGCTGATACGTTCGTATACATGGACAGCCGGTCCTATAACAGCTACGACCGCCGGTATCACAGGCCACTGGGCATCAAGGTAACTCAGACGAGTCGTTCATGGAAGGCGAAGCATGCTCAGGATTTCGTCATTATCGAGTATGAGATTGAGAATGTCGGCAATAACACGATTCGTGACCTGTACCTCGGCATATATCACACCGGCATGATCTATTCCTCGGGAGAGCAGCCTTCCGGCGGAGCACCTCAGGATGACATTCCGGGGTTTCTCCAAACCTACGACCACTTGTTCGAGGGGGCTCCGGGCAAGGACACGGTGAACATCGCCTGGGTTGTCGATAATGACGGCAAGGCGGGCATCATCCTCTGGGACCTCATTAGAACTGATAACGCCTACGCCATCGCACCGTTGAAAACACCACCGGGGGCCGATCGTCGTCATTTCAACTGGTTTGTCTGGACGAACTATCGTCAGAGTTGGGGGCCGAGAAAGATGACTTTTGACCCGTCGGGAGTCCGCTACTTTCACGGACACCTCGGCTACCCCTACGGCGATAACAACAAGTACTACCTCATGGCCAACCCTGAGGTTGATTACAGCGGTTATCTGGCCGATGTGCAGAACCCGGGGTTCCTCCCCCCTCACGAGACGCAATCGGGCAGTATCGCCCGAGGGCACTATCCGAGTTTCGTCTACTCAATGGGGCCCACTACCATGTATCCCACGGAGAGGCGAACTTTCTGGCTGGTGTCGTTCATAGGTGAACGTGTTCACCACAACAAGACGGCCTATCAGCGGACCTTTCGGACCTACTCCCCATGGAATTTCGTCAACCAGCTCAACTTCGATAATGTTGTGCAGACCTTTCGCTGGGCGCGGACCATCTTTGACAATCCGGGAGTCGATTCCAATTTCGACGGAGATTCCGGGCGCTATGTCTTCATACAGGATACCTTGACCGGCGACTCTATTCAGGCCTTCTATCTGGGGGATGGCGTCCCTGACTGGGGACAGCCTAAACCGCCTCCCGCACCCACCGTTCGACTCATGACCGAAAGAAATCGCATTGTTGTCAGATGGAATGGACAACAGTCTGAGACTGCTTATGACCCGTTTACTGCGACCCGTGACTTCGAAGGGTACCGCGTTTATATTGCCCGTTATCCCGATGATCTGGAGGGCTACGCAATGTTGCGTTCGTGGGACAGGGAGAACTATCAACGCTGGAAATACAACTGGGATAGCGAGTACTATGTTCAGGTCAACGAGCCACCGCTGGATGTGCAAACGCTGAGGGCGATGTATGGTGCGGACTTCGAACCCTCGCAGACAGGACCGGTCGATCCGCTGCGTCACAAGGGTGACTTCTATTACTTCGAACGGGTCGACTACAATCAGTCTGATCTGACCGACGCGGGGGGCATTCGCAAGGTGTACCCTGACGCACAACTGGACACGCTCGATGTTGATGACGAGGGGCGTATGCGGTTTTACGAATACGAGTACGTGATTGAGGATGTCATGGCGACCACTCCGTACTTCGTATCCGTGACAGCATTCGATCACGGGTATCCGGCACGTAACCTTGGTTCCACCGAGTCCGACCCCCGAGTAAACGCTCAACGTGTCTTTGCACAGGCGCAGGGGGACGACATAGCGGTCACAAACGGCACGCTCAATGCCTACGTCTATCCTAATCCGTACCGTATGGATGCGAATTACCGCTCAATGGGCTATGAGGGAGTCGGGACAGATGCGTGGGCAGAGCGCACCCGCTCAATCTACTTCGCCAATATCCCGAGGCGATGCACGGTCACGATTTGGTCACTCGATGGCGATCTGATACGAGAGATTCGTCATGACGAACCGGAGGGCAGTGGTACTGCCAGCATAGCCCACTGGGACATGATCAACAAGAACAACGAGACCGTTACCAGCGGCCTGTACTACTTCACAGTCGAGTCGGACTACGGAACACAGATCGGGACCTTTATGATCATTCGGTGATTCCGGTGAGTATAGGCGGATGTCCTAATCCCCCTGATGGCTTTCAGAGATGTACAGATTCTGAAGCGACGCAAATAAGAGCGGAGCGAAGGAATCGCCTTCGCTCCGTCACTGGTCGCTTACTAGTTGGTCCATCTGACCGTTTTCCAACGGTCCAGCGTGGCGGGGGATGGACACATACTAACAGATCTTAGTAGGCACCGCCCATCTGGAGTTTCTCTTCGGTGTAGTCCGCTGGTATCTTGAATTTGTCTGCGGGGACATCCATCTTTTCGACACTGAGCAGTTCGGTTGTGGAAACAATCGTATCCTGCATGACAAGCGTCTTGTTGACACCCTTTACGGTCACTCCCTTTATCTTCCCCATCTCGATGGCGGCCTCATCAAATCCCGGAAACGAGGCCAACTGGGACCAGCTGGCATACGGAAGCAGCTCGTAGTTGATGTCTATCTCATCGGTGACCCACCACTCCATCTCGTTTCTGACCATTCCCATACTCATCAAGACGTTGTACTTCTTACACTTGAAACCGTTGATTTCCCTGGTTTCGTCGGTTGGGGTAACCTCGGCGGACAGACGCATACCGGTTTCCATCATCTGCCTGGTCTGCTCGGCGGCTTCCTTCCCGCTCTTCTGTTCTATCTCCTTAACCAGAGAATCGACAGCTCCCTTCAGCGGCATGGCCATCCAGACTTTCGGATTGTGACGGACCATCTTGACGGCTTCATCGCCGGAGGAGAAGAGAACGCTCAGCGTGTCACCCAAATCGCCCCGCATGTTACCACCGTCGAAGTAGTAAACATTCACAGTCTCGGACCGTGGCGCTTCACGTCCCATCATCTTGTGGGCTTCGGTAACAGACTTCACCTTCATAACGCTGCCCGCCTGAACAGCCAGCGGGAAGACGATCAACAGACATATGACCACTAATGCGGTACGTGACAGGAAATTCATAGACACTGCTCCTTCAGGTTATGTGTGCAGTCAGGTTTCTGCGTTGTTTCTTGTATGATCAGGATGTTTGTTAGTTCCGGGATCAAGAATCAACAAGGACTTCAAAGCTCCATAGTTCGTCTCGTAGATACGGGATTCTCTGCAAAGTGACAAGTCTTTTCTTGAATCGCTTCACCCCTGAGCATGGCAAAGCGGGACCGACCTTTCGGTCAGCCCCGCCACTGATGTCGGGTCAATGGTGCTTCCGCGATGCAGGTTATCTCAAGGCTATCGTAGTGTACCCACGTAATGGGACGTAAGCTGCTTCTCACGCGTGCGCGGATCAGTGTAATCCGGCAAAATCATTGGCGATATGCGGTCGCCGTCGACTCCCGCGTCCTGGACCTCCTTGTTGTATTTGACAACATGGTCAAGCGTAAGCTTCCCATCGCGCGCGTTGTCCCGGGCGTACTCGCCCGCTGCTTTACCGGCAATCCGGCCGTAGACCATGATATCCAGCAGCGAATTGCCCATCAGGCGGTTCTCGCCGTGTATACCTCCGCCAACCTCACCAGCCACGAACAGGCCGGGGATGGTGGTTTCGCCAGTGCTTCGAAAATCAAGCCCGCCATTCTGGTAATGAAGGGTCGGATAGATGAGCATTGGCTCTTTCGCGATATCGATCCCGAACCGCTCATACAGGATGTGTTTGCCCGGGAACTCCTTCTCAACCGTGCCCTCTCCCTGGAGCATGTCGATCATCGGTGAATCCAGCCAGATACCCAGTTTCCCGGTAGGTGTCGGGACACCCTTGCCGTTGACTACGCATTCCTTAATGATGGCGGCGGCCTCGATGTCGCGCGGCTCGCGCTCGTTGACGAACTGCTCACCATCGATATTGACCAGATTGGCGCCGGAACCGCGGAACTTCTCGGTGATCAGGATTCCTTCGGCCTGCTCCGGGAAGACAATTCCGGTCGGGTGGTACTGCACGGTATGCAGGAAGCAGATTCCCAGCCCGGCGCGATACCCCATGACGATACCATCGGCTGTGGCGCCGTAGTGATTGGTTGTCATGAAGCCCTGAATATGCAGGCGGCCGCAGCCGCCGGTGGCCACCACGACGCTCTTGGCCTTGACGACCGTGTACTCCTCGGTCTCCATGTTGTAAAGGACCGCACCAGCACAGTGACCGTGCTCGTTAAGGACAAGCTCGACCGCTGGGGAAAACTCGACCACCTGAATATCTGCAATTCGATTGCGGGCCTCATCGCGAACCGTGCGCATCATCTCGGCGCCGGTGATATCGGCAGCAAAATGCATGCGCTTGCGCGAGGTTCCGCCGCCATGGATGGTCTTCATGGTGCCATCGGGCCACTTGCTGAAGTTGCAGCCAAGACTCTCCAGCCAACGTATGGCATCAGGGGCCTTAAGCGCCAGGGTCTCCACAAGTTCCGGTACATTCTTGAAGTGACCGCCCCCCATGATGTCCAGATAGTGAAAATAGGGCGAATCCTTGTGCCCTTTGTCAGCAGCCTGAATACCGCCCTCGGCCATCATTGTGTTCGCATCGCCATGACGCAGCTTGGTCGCTATGATCACTTTCTGCCCCTGCTCCTGGGCCAGAAGCGCGGCGGCTGTGCCCGCTCCCCCACCACCGATCACAAGCACGTCGGTTTCGTATTCAACCCGGGACAGGTCGATCTTCTCCGGCTCTACCCGGCTGCGGGCCTCCAGCAGGTCAGCCATTTCGTGGGCGACAGCGTAACCCTTGCTGGGACCGACCTTGAGTTCGCGACGTCCTTCTTCTTTGACATCGGGATGGTATTTGAGCATTTCCTCGCGCTCATCCAGCGACAGAAACGGCACTTCCTCGTTCTTCTTCTTGCGCTCAACACGTACCGCGCGGGTCGCCTCGACTTTCTTGATGAGCTGCTTGAGTTCCTCGGGATATGGCATAGTCTAACCTCGTTTTCGAATCGCTGAACGGCTTACAGGTAACTTCTGTCCTGCGGGGTCCAATCCTCACCGGCTGTGGCCGGCTCCATCTCACGCTCCTGATAGGTCTTCCGAAGAGCCTGAAGGTCCATTCCCTTCAGCTCTGCCAGCCCCTTATCGTAGCGCCCGGCCTCGATATTGGCGCACATAGTCTTCAGATGCTCCGCCTTCGGCGTCAGGTAAGCACCGTTGAGCCGGCGCGCCAATTGCGCAATATGATACTGCGGCAGTTCTCCCATACAGCGACTGGCGCACAGGCCGCACTGGATGCAGTCAAAAGATATCTCTGCCGCTGCCTTGATGTCGCCGCGCTTGAGCGCCGCAATGTAATCCATTACCTGAACGTCCATTGGACACACCTTGGTACAGGCATTGCAGGCGACACAGCGGAACAGCTCGGGGTACAGCCGGTTGATCTCATCGGGCGTGCCCGTCAGTTCGGCGAAATCATAGGTGGCCCGGTTGGCAGGATAGAACGGGATCTGGGTCAGGTACATCTCCGGCTCGACGACCGTCTGGCAGGCCAGTCCGGTGTAGATCTTGTAGTCACCGGGCTTGCGGTACACGGTGCTGCAGGCGCCACAGACACCGCCACGGCAGCCGCAGCCGCGAATATACTTGTACCCGGCGTATTCGATCGCTTTCATGATGGTCAGCGTGGCCGGGACTTCATAACGCTTCCCCATGACGTATATGGGGACCATCTTCGTCTCGACGGTTGCTGTTGATTCTTCTTGTGGTACAACGCTCATCTTGACCTCACCAAGCTATAGAAAAATGACTCGTTAGCACTTTCACACTACTCGACGGTGCCGCTCAGCCGGCAACCAGATTCTTCGCTTTGAGCAACTGCACTGAGCTTTCTCGGTTCAATTCGAAATGGCACTCCTCGATCGGGATGCCCATAGCGATTGCCATCAGTTGCGTGAAATAGTATATGGGGACTTCTTTCGCGCCCTCGTATTGCTGCAACATCTTGTCCTGACGTTTACTCATGTTGTAGTCACACAGCGGACATGTCAGGGCCAGCGCCTCGGCACCGTGAGCGGTAGCATCCGAGAGGATATCGTGTGACACTTTCAAGGCTGCCTCGGGATTGCCGAGCACCTGATACGCGCCGCAGCACTGGATGGCACCGGGGAAATCGACTGCCTCGGCCCCAAGTGCCTGCAGAAAGTCATGCATCACTTCCGGCTTGTCGACCCGATCGATGGCGATTTCCTTCGGACGCAGAAGGGTGCAGCCGTAGTATGGTGCCACCTTCAAACCCGCGAGTGGCCGGGTTACCTTCTCTTTAACCCTGTCCCAACCGACCTCATCGCGCAGGAAATCCAGGAAGTGCAGGACCTCAACACCACCGGTGTAGTCCGGTTCTTCATCCATGAAGTCGTTGATAGTCTTTCGCTTTTCTTCATCCGTGCGCATCAGTTCATTGGCTCGGGCCAGCGTGTTGTAGCACATGGAACACAACGTGATCACTTTGTCATGGCCTGCCTGTTGAACTCGGACCAGGTCCCTGACCGGGGCCACAACATGGATCAAATCGTCATCGGCCAGCGAATACACAGCGCCGCAGCAATTCCAGCGCACAAGCTCCTCGAACTCGATTCCGAGCGCAGTCATACAGGCCAGTGCCGAGGTTTCCAGGCTCTTGCCCTTGGTTTTCAGTGTGCATCCGGGATAGTAAGCAATCTTCATAGCAACCTCACGATGTCAGCTTCCGAAAACCGGAAACCATAGCCAACTGTGGCATCTCGGTAATGTCTTCCGGCTGCAGGTTCGATGGTTCGATTTCGTTGACGTTGCGGCGCAGTTTGACCAGCCGCACGGATTCCATGATTTTGGCGATATCCAGCCCTCGCGGACAACGAACCATACACGTATGACAGGACGCGCACACAAAAGGTGTTTTGGCCGCATCGAGAGCATCGGCTTGCCCGAATTGAATCAGGGCCATCACCTGGCGCGGCATCAGGTCCAGATGCTCAGTCATGGGACACGAACCGGAACATGTGCCGCACTGGAAACACTGCTGGAAGTTTTGGCCACTGATCTCTCCGATCTTCCGGCGGAACCGATCATCGATGGTCTTCAGTGAAATCTCGCGTGCCATTGGTTCCCCTTGAGCCATTGGTTTCTATTCTGTTGTCATCACTCTCTTGAGCGCATAACGATCGTCCCGGGAAAGAAGAACATAGGCCACAAACGGGTTCTTCTTGTGAAAATCATCACATGACCGAGGTCGAACGTTCCAGTTTATATACATAGTCAGTACGTAAAACACAACTTGTTTGCGAATTTTTTCACGAGATTTTCTATCATCGGGTCCTCAGCCGGGTTCGCAACGAGGCCCCGGAGGCCTCAGGAGACTCGCACAGGGCTTGCCTTGGCAGCGGAGGACGATTTCCCCAGCTTGGGCAGCATTTTGTGCAACAAAACTGTTGTCTTTCCGACAATAATCGTGTATAGTTTAAGGCTCTACCCCGGTAGTTCGGGGGCAGTTGTGTGATTGACAGGATTTTGACAGGAGATGCATCGTGGCCAAGAAAGGTGATGTTCGGGTAAAGATCAAGTTGCGCAGTACGGAGAGCCCGTACACATACATTACAACCAAGAACAAGCGCAACAACCCGGATCGGATGGAGATAAAGAAGTACGACCCGATCCTTAAGAAGCATGTCCCGTTCAAGGAAACCCGGTAGCAGGATAGCAGGAGCAAGAGAATATGTCACGCCGTTGCCAGATAACCGGAAAGAGCCCCAATCGCGCTCATAATATATCACACGCTCACAATATCACGAAGCGTCGTCAGTTCGTCAACCTGCAGACCAAACGCGTGTATGTTCCTGAGTTGGGCCGATCGGTCCGTCTCCGCCTGTCGACCACTGCCCTGCGGAGTATTCACAAGACCGGATTCATGCGATACCTGAAGAAGAATGGATTAACCCTGCGGGACGTGCTGTAGGGCTATCGCTCGGTTCATCGGGAAAGAGCCAAGTCTATTACAAGCCGAGCTTGCATGCAAGCCCGGCTTTTTGCATAGCCGGACGGCCCAGCCCCACCTGGTACGCTCTGACGTTGTGCTCAGGTGTCGGTGCGGGAGTGCCTGTCATAGAGAGTGCGCCGGGTTTTCTTCATCCTAACTCGCAGGGAGTTATATCGATAGATGCCAATGGCCTGCGTCGCAATGGCCAGTGGTACGAAAGCCCAGCCAATGATTTCCAGCAACAGTGAATCGAAGAACTTAATGAAGGTCACGCCGGCGACAAACATGGTCAGGGCAGTACGCAAGTAGGCCAGAAAGGTCCGCTGATTGGCCAGCGTCACGCGAAAGAGACCGTCGCGGTCATGGGCCAGACCGCGCACGCGTATCTTTGGCCCGAGTGAGTCGGCCGGTGGCGGGCCGGCCTCGGGGGCTTTATCGCCGGACTGCATTTCCTGGTTCAGGGGCATTGCTACTCCTTTTGGTCCGCATGAGTGCAGCATCCGGCCATCGCCGGAGGCACTCCATATAATATCGACGCCTCGAAAACAATGATAACCCTGCCGGGCGCCTACCTGTTCCACGCGGCAGAAATTGACTTTTGGCAGTTTTCTGATATATTTTCTTTAAGTCAAGATTTTATGGGGACTTACCGTGACGTACGCACGCTGTGCACTTCTTCTTTCGCTATTGGTCGGTGTCTTGGTCGGTTGCGCTGCTGACGAGGGTGTGGAGCCGGCGATTGTCGCTGTTGTGACTCCGGAGGAGCCTTCGATTCTTCCATACCGTTTCTCGCTGGTCAGGCAGGACGTTGTTGGCGACCAGGATGGCCGGGCGACTCGTGGTCAAATCATCGCCGTTGACCCGGATCGCATGTGCAGCGGCGGCGCAATATACCTTATCGACAACTGGCGTCCGGGTTCGGGGCTCTCCTCGGCGATCTTCCACCACGACCGTCAGATGCAGACGGCCCAGGCACACCTGCACATACCGACCCTGAGAATCCAGGATCATTTGGTGCACGATTTCGATGGTGATGGCGTGTGTGACCTTGCTCTCACCTACGTCACCCGGGACAGCCTGTGGCTGCACGTCGTCTCGCCCGTACATTCCACCCTGTTTCGGCTGTTGCTGACAACCGGTGTGGACCTTGACGGCGACGGTACATGGGATGGTGGCAGTGATCTGATCGACCTGATCGATGTTGACGGGGACGGCTCATCCGAATTGTTGATTGGCTGCGATGTCAGCTATGATCTGTATCCGCGTCAGTTGGTCTGTGTTGATCTGACCGAGCAGTCCATTCGCTGGCGCTTCGACATTGCCAACATTGTTGGTCAGCAGTTGCGGGTACTGACTCATCCCCGAACCGGGGAACCGGTACTCATCGTGCCATTGCAGTCAAAAGGCAACGCCGCTGTCACCGCAATCATGGCCGACACAGCCTCGTACGTGGCGGCGCTTGACGCTGACGGTGAGTTGCTGTGGTATCGTCAGGTCGGCGCCGTGTTCGAACCGGCCACGACCATGTATGCAGACTGGGATGGCGACGGCCTCGAAGATGTCTACATTCCCAGACACCTCCGCCTCGATCCGAGCCATTCGGACAAAGCATGCGGCTCTGATGTCCTGATATTGAACGCTGCCGGAGACGTGCTCGATTCGGTAGTAATCGACACAGTCGAGCTGGCTGTCTGGACAGCGTCGGGCGACCTCAATAATGACGGGCGACCGGAGTTCGTCCACCGCCTCAGCGACGACCGGCTCCAGGTTTTCAATGAGCGGCTGGAACGGGTGCGCTCGGTAAGACTGCCGACCCGCATAAGCAGTCCCATGCCGATCCATGACGTCACCGGCACGGGTACACGCCACTTGCTGGTATCCACGGCCGACCGCGGCCTCTGGCTGTTTGACGACCGACTCAGCGTGGTAGCGTATCTCGAGAACGCCCCGGGGGCTGTGGTCGGCTGGGCGACACCGACCGATGACAAGCCCGGCTTCTCGCTGATTCTGGCTAACCGGGATCGCACAGAGCTGTTCCTGTACGAACTGCGACCGTCCGGGCCGGTGAATTTTGTTCTGAGGCATCCCTGGCTGACGTTCTTCGCTATCACGATTCCTCTGACTTTGTCGGTCATTCTGCTGCTTCTATCGTGGCGACGAACCCGTCGGCAGAACCGTGTCATCAGTAATCAGCGGGATGCACTCAATGACACCATTGATCGCTTGACACGCACCCAGGCCCGATTGGTTGAAGCGGAGAAGCTTACCGACGCTCTGAGGGCGCTCGAGGTAAGCGAGGAGAACTTCCGTAATCTGGCAGAGCATGCGCTCCAGGGTATTCTGGTGTATCAGGATGAGCGCATCGTTTTTGTCAACCGAGCCGCCTGCAGTTTGTTGGGGCGCTCTGAGCAGACCATGACGAGCATGACGATTCGCGAGTTCTTTCAGAAGGTCGTGGCTCCGGAGTACCGCGATATGCTCATGGAACGTTTCAGGGCGCGGATGGCCGGTGACAGCGAGCCGGCCCACTATGAATCAAGAGTCATTACGGCCGCGGGGGAGTCGCGCTGGGTGGAAGTCTATGCTGCACGAGTCATGTTCCATGGAAACCCGGCAGTGCACATTGCCCTCGCCGACATCACAGAACGCAAGTTGGCCGAGATGGCCCTTCGTGATCGTGAACAGCATTACCGTCTGCTGGTCAACGGCGTGCGCGCGCTGATAGGACAGGTTGCCCGGGACGGCACGGTGGAATTCGTCAACGAGCCGGGGGCAGCGACGATAGGACTTCCGGCCGACCAGATCATTGGCAGAAACATCCGTGAGTTGTTTCCCCCGGAGTCAGCTGAGAATCAGATGGAGAATCTGAAGCGAATCATGACCACCGGCAAGGAGGAGTTGATCCACGAAACCCTGATTCTGCAAGGTGAGCTGCGGCGATATCTTTCTGTCATCAGGCCAGTCACCGATGCAGCCGGGCGACCGCGCGCTATCCTTGTTATTGGCACCGATGTGTCTGACATGTACCAGACCGAACTGGCTCTCAAAGAGGAGCGGGATTTCGTTCGGTCTCTGCTTGACACAGCGACAAGCCTCATTGTCACACTCGACAAGGACGCGTGTATTACTGAATTCAACCCTGAGTGTGAACGTGTCACCGGCTACAAGCGCGAGGAGGTTCTCGGTCAGCACTGGCCGTCGCTGTTCCTTCCCGAGGATATGCGTCGAGAGGCTCCGGAGGATTTCGTGCAGTGGGTTCGAGATAACCCGCGCGGGATTTACGAAGGCCGTATTGTCACTCGTTACGGCAATGAGCGTACTATGCTGTGGTCCATTTCTGCCATTATCCCCGACGACTCTGATCACCTTGTCGCCCTTGCGGTAGGCCAGGACATCACCGACCGCAAGGCCGCTGAGCAGGCCTTGCGCGAAAGCGAGGAGCGTTACCGTCTCCTGGTCCATAATGTCCGGGCAGGTATTGCGCTGGTTGATCGCGAAGGGCAGTTCCTGTTCATCAATGAGGTCGGCGCCAAAGCACATGGGAAGCCGGCGGAGCAGCTTGTGGGTAAGACCATGCACGAGTTGTTCCCGCACGAATTGGCGAACTACCAGATGCAGAATGTCCGCACCGTTATCGACACGGGTCGTGAGTTCAAGGAGGAGGCACCGACAAAAGTCGGAGATCAATGGCGCTGGTACTTCACCAACGTCCAGCCGTTCCGCAACGGTGAAGGGGTTATCACGGCTGCCATGGTGATTGCGCACGACATCACGGACACCATGAAGGCGCAGACTGCCCTCAAGGAGGAGCGGGATTTCGTTCGGTCGCTGCTCGATACGGCCAACAGCCTTATCGTCTGCCTTGATTCTGAGGCGCGGATTACGGTCTTCAACGATGAGTGTGAGCGCGTTACAGGCTACCGACGGGATGAAGTGATCGGCAGGCGCTGGCCGGAGGTGTTCCTGCCTGACGATGCTGTTCACAACGGTTTAGAGGACTTCGTTGCGTGGGTGAAAGCCCATCCCCGTGACAGCTACGAAGGCCCGCTGCGGGTGCGAAGCGGCGAAGTGCGTACCATTCTCTGGTCCAACTCGGCATTGATTTCGGAGGATGGGAAGACCGTCACGGCTCTGGCGGTCGGGCAGGACATCACGGAGCGCAAGCGTGCGGAGCAGGCCGTAAGCGATAGCGAGGAGCGACTGCGTCATCTGGCGGAGGCAACTCCGGTGCCCATGAGTATTACCGGTTTCCCGGAAGGCGACATTCTGTACTACAACCAGCCTTTCCTTGATCTGTTCGGTATCAGCGCAGAACAGACCAGTGATGTCACTGTTGCCTATTTCTACGACGATCTGGCCGACCGTCGAAAACTGCACGAGACGGTATCGCGTGACGGAGGCGTTCGCAACTACGAAATCAGAGGACACAACTACAACGGTCAGGGATTCTGGGTAACTATATCCTCGCATCGGACGGTCTACGAGGGTCGCGACGTGCTGGTTACAGGATACTACGACATTACTGAACGAAAGCACAGCGAGGCAGCACTCCGATATCGTGTCGCTTTTGAGCAGCTCGTCACGAGCATTTCTACCCGGTTCATCAATATTCCTCCTGAGAGGCTTGAGCCGGAGATTGACCGGGCGCTGGACGAGATACGCACGTTCACCGAATCAGATCTCGTTGTTGTCCGATTGTTCGATGCAAATCAGGCCGGACAGCGGTTCGCGATTTCTGTTGATGAGACATTCCGGAATCGCGCGGCGGGGAAACGGGCACCGATTACCCTTTCCGAGCATGAGTGGCTGCGACGAATGTTCCTTGAACAGGGAAGCCTGCGGTTCGATTCCAGGGAACACGCCCGCCAGATCGAACCAGCCGCGGTTCGCGCTCTGGAGCATCTTGAGGTCGAGGCGGCCCTGGTGGCACCGATCATGTACCGTGGTCGCCTGATCGGATCACTTGGACTGGCGCAGATGGATACAAGCCGGGCGTGGACCGATGACGAATTCACGTTGATCAAGATTGTTGCCGAAATCCTCGCCAATGTGTTCGAGCACCGACGATTCGAACATAAGTTGGTGAAGGCCACACAAGCGAAGTATGATCAGGTGCGGGAGATCGCGGGTGGCGTCTCGCATGAGATCCACAACGCCCTCTTCCCCGCCCTCAGCGGAGTTGAGAAACTGCGCCAGCGGTTGCCTGAGTCTGAGGACGAGCAGGCTAAGCGAAACCGGGCACTGATCAATCTGATAGATCAGTCTGTATCCCGTGCCATGAGCATGACCCGTCTGGTGACAACGCTTTCACGTCTCGATGGAGAGAAGCGGCTTGAGCGTGTGTCGCTGCGGCCATTGATCGGATCAGTGATTCAGGCAAACCAGAGCGCGGTGAACGAGCTTGGAATTGACCTGACCGTAGAAGTACCACCAGAGCTGGCGTGGAGCTGTTCCTCGGACCACGCTTTCAGCGTGTGCAACAATCTTGTGCGAAATGCTATCGACGCCCTTGCCGATGTTGAACGACCGCGCGAGTTGGCCATCACGGCTTCGGAGGACTCGGAGAAGGTGCAAATGTCGATAAGAGACAACGGCCCTGGAATACCTGATGAAATCCGGCCGCGCATTTTCGACGCCTTCTTCAGCACGAAGCCGGGCACAGGATCGGGGCTGGGACTGGCGGTGGTCAGACGAATACTTGATCTGTATGGGGGGGGAATTGAGGTTCGATCAGAACTGGACACCGGGACGGAATTCGTTATATTTTGTCCAAAGCACGAGGCTTGAGTGGCTGCAGAAGCGGTAAGCGCGTATGAAGAACAAGAACGGCAAGATCCTGATAGTTGACGACGATCCGTTGAACCTGGAAGCGTTGCACCAGATGTTCATCGACGACTACGAAGTATTGCTGGCTGACTCAGGTCTGCGAGGTCTGGAAGTGCTGGATGAACACCCCGATATTAACGCCATCGTTCTCGATATCCGCATGGCCCGCATGGATGGTCTGGAAACGGCGCGTCGTATCGGAGAGAGGTTTCCCGATATGCCAGTCATCTTCCACACTGGCTACCCGGGGCAGTATTCTGAGTCGACCATTCAGAAGGAGTACAAGCCGTTCGATTACGTCGGCAAGAACGAGAGACCCATCCGTCTGACCCGAGCGGTCGAGAACGCTGTCATCCTTCACAAACTCAAGTCCAGTCCGACGGACCTGGCCCGCCACGCCCGGGAGCAGTATGGCCTGGTTGGTCATTCGCCCCTGATGCTGGAGGTATATCGCACAATCGAGCAGATCGCGCCGACGCCGAACAAGGTGATGATCCTCGGTGCAACAGGGACCGGCAAAGAGCTGGTTGCAAGAGCCATCCATCTTAGGTCAACGCGCAAAGATCGGGAGATGGTCCCCTTCAGCTGCACGCATAAGTCGCAGGAGTTGGTCGAGTCGGAGCTGTTCGGTCATCTGAAAGGTGCTTTTACCGGCGCTATCGCCGACCGTCCGGGCATTTTCGAATACGCCGACAACGGGACCGTATTCCTTGACGAGATTGGCGATCTGGACCTCAACACCCAGGGCAAGCTTTTACGCGTCCTTGAAGTCGGGCAGATGCAGCGAGTCGGCTCCCCGGAGATTGTGCATGTGGATGTCCGGCTTATCTGTGCTACTAACCGCGATCTGGCCCAGTTGGTAGCCGAGGGAAAGTTCCGCGATGATCTTTACTATCGCCTCAAGGGCGTTGTTATTCATTTGCCCAAACTCAGTGAACGTCGTCAGGACATACCCGAGCTGATCGACTACTTCATCGAGGGCTACTGCTCAAGGGCTGATCGCGCCGTCAAGGTGTTCGACCAGGAGGCCCGCGATTTGCTGCTCGAGTACGACTGGCCTGGTAACGTGCGCCAGCTTCAGGACACGGTTCATACGCTCATTGATCTGACGCCATCGTACTTCATCACCCGTAAGGACGTCGAGAAGACGTTGCGCTGTGAGGCGACGATGCACAACAACGGTGACGGGTTCAGCAGTATAGTGGATGAGTACAAACGACTGGTGTTGATTCGGGCTCTTGACAGGTTCAATGGCAATGTGAGTGCCGCTGCTCGGGAGTTGCAACTGGACCCGTCGAACATGCGCAAACAACTGAAGAATCTTGACATAATGCCGGAGTAATCGGGTCGCGGTTGCTCTGATGGCGGCCCGGTTCCTAATCCCGGAATCGATGCGGCACCGACTTCTGATAAAGCCTCGTCGATTCATGATGATAACTTTCAGCCGCAGCCAAGGAGGCACTATGGCCAACCGATTGCAATTCCGCCGCGCCGCACTGCTTGCGTTTCTCTTCTGTGTTGTCGCATTCAGTTCTGTTGTCGGGGCACGACAGCCCTCGTTTGAGACATTCACGCCTGACCAAACGGCCAATCTACCCGAAGTAGGGACCACACGAGCCGCGTGTGAACTGGTCAAACACAATCTGCAGGATACCGTCATCGGCTACTCCTCTGACGTGGAGACCGGCGACCGCATGGTCACTTACTTTGATCCCGCCGTATGCGGGTCGCCCACCTATCCGTTCGAGGTGTCCTCCATGTCGTTCACCCTGATAGCCTTTGCGGGCTATACGTGGCCGGTCGAAATCGATGTCGTCGTATACGCCGGCACGTCCAATCCCTGTGACGGTCCGGGCGCAGAGTTGTGCCGCGTATCAGTGGTGTGCGACGAGGCAACTTTCAAGTATCCGAACTTCGGAACAGTGGCGTTTGATACGCCGTGCTGTGTCGACGGCCCGTTCTTCATCGGGCTGGACTATGTCGATCCATCGACGGGCCAGCTGCCGTCCGTGGCCTACGATGTGGTCAGCACTCCGAGTGTCTGTGAGAACTTCTGGTTGATGGACTCGACCTGGTATGAATGGTATGTCTACTGGGCGCCGCAGGAACCAGGCTATCCCGTGTTTCAGGTCAACGGTGAGACTCAATCCGGTCCCTGTTTCGGCGACAGCGATGGCGACGGCATTCCCGACCACATCGACAATTGTCCGGATGTCTACAACTCCGACCAGGCTGATGCCGACGGCGATGGGGTTGGCGATGCCTGCGACAATTGCCCGAGCGTTGCCAATGCAGATCAGGCCGACACTGATGGTGACGGAATTGGTGACGCCTGTGATAACTGCCCCGACGATTACAATCCCGACCAGGCGGACAGCGACGGTGACGGCCTCGGGGATGTCTGCGACAACTGCCCAGGCGATTACAACCCGGATCAGGCCGACGCCGACGGTGATGGTATTGGCGACGTCTGCGATGTCTGTCCGAACGATCCACACAACGATCAGGACGGCGATGGTATCTGCGGGGATGTCGACAATTGCCCGGGAATCTACAACCCCGGTCAGGAAGACACCAATGGCAATGGCATCGGCGACGCCTGTGAGAACTGCTGTCTGGGAGACCGGGGAGACGTCAGTTATGACGGCACGGTCAACGTTCAGGACCTCACCTATCTGGTGGCGTT
Organism: uncultured Ignavibacteriales bacterium; assembly: GCA_964627305.1. GTDB lineage: Bacteria > Zixibacteria > MSB-5A5 > GN15 > FEB-12 > WJKG01. The sequence goes on from CAZVHP010000005.1 coordinate 129,305, forward strand.
CCTGTTCGGTGGCGGGCCGCTCCCGCCGTGCTGGGAGGAGGCCAATGTCAACGGCGATCCGGGCGAGACAATCAATGTTCAGGACGTCACGTATCTGGTGCAGTACCTGTTTGACGGAGGTACTCCCCCGCCAGCGTGTCCCTGATCGCGTGACGACTTGCTCGAGGCCCGGGATGACAAACTGAACTGAGTGCCGGGCGCCTGATTTTAGGTCGGGCGCCCGACTTCCTCTCAAGGCGGGGCATTAGCTCCGGCATACCTCTCCCCCGCTGCGCTCGGTAGTCACGGCGCGCCATACCGGCCACACAGACGAACCCAAAACGCTCATAGAACGGCCCCAGCTCGTCATCGCAAAGGGCATCGATCATGTACAGACCGTCAAGCTGGGTCAGCATCCGACGGATCAGCTCGGCGGCAGTTCGCTGGCCCCGATATTCGGGAAGGACCTCCAATAACGGTAAGTACGCTGACATGACAGGATCGCTTATGGCTGTGACGAAACCAACGACGTGGCCAGTGCGGCTGTCTTTTGCGACAACCACGTAATCGCTGTGTCGGAGCAGCTTCAGGTGCGTCGAAAGGTCCGGCCGTTGCGGCCGGCCAACAAAGAAGCTCTCAAGATCTTCCTCAGAGACGCTGTGCGCTGTAAGGCAGTATTCAATCATCTGTTAAGCTCCTGCCAATTAACTGGATAGAGGATGGGCCGGATTCTGCCGGAATCCGGAGTCTATAGCCTTTGTTGCCCTCAGGATCGACATTTTCCCTTTTATTTCTGGTTTTTTTGGCTACATTACCTTTAGTGTAAGGTGGTCCTTGCTAACATACATGTCCTAGGAATTACCGCTCGATTCCCATAGGTTCTGCTCAAACGAATACGACAAATGAGATACATGCGCACGGTTGTTCATTTCCAATTCAGCATTAGGAGGTACACGTGAGGAAGTTGGTAGTGTATTTGAGCTGCACTATACTGCTGCTTGCTGCATCGTCGGTGGCCGTTCTCGCCCAGACATCGGTGAAGGTATCCGACAGCCCGACCGGGGTCAGGATGCTCAGCCAGGACCAGCAGGGGATTACCCTGAAGGTTGATGTGGGCGAGGTCGACTTCATCGATGTTGCCACCAGGGAAGGCGTCTTTGCAACGCCAGTCGTGAAGGGCTTCGGCCGCTCACACAACATCGGTGAGCCTGATCTGCCGACTGCAAATCGTTTGCTTTCCATTCCCTACAACTGCGATCTGAAAGTGAGCGTAATTGGTTTTGACGTCGAGGAGATTGATCTGACGGCTCTGGGTGTCGACAAGCTGTTGCTCCCCACGCAACCATCGATTTCCAAGTCCGAGGATCCTGCCTCTGTTCCCTTCGAGTTCAATCAGACAGTGTACTCACAATCAGCATTCTACAGCCAGGAGCTGGCCCAGGCCGAGGTGCTCGGCGTGATGCGCTCATTAAACATCGGCCGTGTTACTGTTTCCCCGATGCAGTACAATCCGGTTGAGAACAAGCTCCGGGTATACACAAACATCACGGTACAGATCGAGTACATTGGTGCCGACTGGTACCTGACCGATCAGAAACATGCGGCATACTACTGCCCATTGTTTGAGCCGTTGTACAACAAGCTGTTCAACTATGAGCCGATGACAGGCCAGAAGGACGATCTGGTTCAGTATCCGGTGAAGTATGTGATCGTTTCTGACCCGATGTTCGAGGCCCAGTTACAGCCTTTCATTCAGTGGAAGACTGAAAAGGGTTTCATGGTCGTCGAGGCCTACACGAACGACATCGGTACCTCCAGTGCCGCCATCAAAAGCTACTTGCAGGACCTGTATGAGAATGCGACCCCGGAAGACCCGGCACCGTCGTTTGTGCTGCTGGTTGGTGATGATCAGCAGATACCGGCGTTCTCCGGATCGGCCGGATCGCACATCACTGACAAGAAGTTTGTCGAGTATACCGGCGACAACTTCCCGGAAGTGTATATAGGGCGTTTCTCCGCTCAGAACACGTCGCAGCTCCAACCACAGATCGACAAGACTCTTGAGTACGAGCAATACACGATGCCCGATCCGACCTACCTGGAAGAAGTTACGCTGATATCCGGTGTTGACGGCACCTATGCCATCACTCACGGTAATGGTCAGATTAATTATGGTACGAATCTGTATTTCAACGCCGCTCATGGGATCTATCCGAATGTCTGGCTGTATCCGGCCAGCGCAGGGTCGGGTGTGGCTGCTGACATCAGGCAGACGGTCAACGACGGCGTCGGGTTCATGAACTACACGGCTCACTGCGGTCACACAGGACATGGAGACCCGTCATTTACCGTGTCCGACATCAACAACCTCACAAACGAGCACAAGTACCTGCTTGGGATAGGTAACTGCTGTCTGGCAAACACCTTTGGATCCAGCTACTCCACGCCGTGCTTTGGTGAAGCGTTTGTGCAGGCCGAAGCCAAGGGCGGTATCGGTTATATTGGTGGCACCAACAGCACTTACTGGTATGAAGACTACTACTGGGGCGTGGGTTACGGTCCGGTGGTTGGCGCTGGCCCCACGTACGAGGAGACCGGCCTGGGCGCCTACGATGGTCTGTTCCATGACCACGGTGAACCGGTTAACCAGCACTATGTGACCAACTCGGCAATCTTCTTCGCAGGCAACATGGCTGTCACCGAGTCCGGTTCCTCACGGATCGCCTACTACTGGGAGATCTACTGTCTGATGGGTGACCCGTCAGTTATGACCTATCTCGGTATTCCGGCCGTTAACAGCGTCTCCCACGCTGCCACCATCCTGATGACGGCAACTGAGTTCGAGGTGCTGGCCGATCCCGGCTCCTACGTTGGCCTGACGATGGACGGCGTGCTCCACGGCGCCGGCTACATCGATGCGTCGGGTTCAGTGACTCTCCAGCTTGACGCCTTTGGTGTCCCCGGGACTGCGAAGCTCGTCGTCACGGGCCAGAACAAGCAACCGTATATAGTTGACGTTCAGGTCATCGCACCCAACGGCCCTTACGTTGTCTATGACTCCAGCGACTACAACGATGCCACCGGCAACATGGATGGACGTGTTGATGCCGGCGAGACAATCGCGATGGGCCTTCAGGTGAAGAATGTCGGTCCGGATGACGCCTTCAATGTTGAGGGTTACTTGTCGACCACCGACACGTTTGTGACGGTCACGGACGACTACGCGGCCTTCGGTACGGTCGATGGCAACGACGGTACCTCGTATGTTGCTGACGCTTATGGCTTCAAAGTGGCATCATCGGCTCCCGATCAGCATAAGATCAGATTCGATCTGAGCGTTACGGGCACCGATCGAGACACTTGGGAAGGCAGCTTCAACGTGACTGTGCATGCCCCGGTGCTGAATCTGGTATCCGTTACCATTCAGGACTACTCCGGCAACAACAACGGCATTCTGGACCCGGGTGAGACGGCTGATCTGCTGGTGACCGTTGCCAACTCCGGTTCGGCAATCGCCGGTTTGACCACCGGGCTTTTGACGGAGTCGGACATGTACGTTACAGTCGATGATGACTATGGCGACTTCGGCGATATTCCCGCAAATGGTGGCACCGCTGATAACAGTGTCAGTGTCTTCACAGTCACGGCGGACCCGGCTTGTCCGATGGGACATCTGCTGACTGGAACGATCACACTGAACTGCGATCTTGGCTACGAGGTTGAGCTCACCTTCGAGATGATCGTCGGTGATCGCGAGCCTATCTGGGTCGATGACTTTTCGGTCGATCAAGGCTGGACAGGACTTGGCGGCAGTGCTGAATGGACCATCGGTCCCTGCACAGGCGGCGCAGGATCCGACAGCTACGGCGGCCCCGACCCGTCCCAGGATCACACCCAGGCCGGTGACAACCAGGTTCTCGGAAACGACTTGACGCCGGGGTCGGGTGGTGACTACAACGCCAACATCAGCGGCACGCAATGGGTGTATTCACCGCTGATTGATTGCTCGGATTACGACGGAGTCGAGTTGTACTTCTGGCGCTGGCTCGGGGTGGAGTCTTCGAGCTATGATCATGCCTACTTCGAGGTGTTCGACGGTACCACGTGGCACCGCTTGTTCGAAAACGGCGCCACTATGGATGATCAGGCGTGGACAGAGCAGTTCTACGATGTTTCCACATATGCCGATGAGAATCCCAGTTTCCAGATTCGTTTCGGGATGGGGCCGACTGACGGCTCGATGCAGTATTGCGGGTGGAATATCGACGATGTCATGCTCAAAGGATACAACCAGGCGACCGGAACGGCCGTCATGGACCTTCAGGTGAGCAACATCGCCGATACGCTTCATCAGAACGAGTCGGCTGCCCACGGCTTCTGGATTAAGAACACCGGTGATGGCAAGCTCAAGGTTGCTTTCGAGTCTGACGAGACATGGATTGTTCACTCGAATATGATGATCCAGGTCAACCCTTATGACAGCATCGAGTTCGTCGTCACCCTGAACACCACTGGTATGGCGTGCGGTGATCATTCCGGAATGATCACCTATACGACCAATGATGGCACGCATCCTTCGGGCAGCATCCCGGTCAGTCTGCATATACCGTCGCCCGCCATGAGCATGTCACTTGCGGACATCAATGCATCGCTGTCTCCCGAGGAGACGGTGGATATCCCCATGGTTATCGAGAACGCCGGCCCCGGTCGGTTGAACTGGTCGCTGTCATGCACCATGTTCACTGGTAAGGACGCCCGCCCCCGTGCTGTCGTCTCCGAAGCGGGCGCTGTTCTGGGGTATCATGATGCCGACGACAAGGAAGGCTCGGAACCTGAGCCGTATTTCGCTCCGCTCGAGAAGGGCGCCGGTGGACCGGATGAGTACGGTTATCGCTGGACTGACTCCGATGAACCGGCCGGACCGGGCTTCAACTGGATCGATATCTCAGGTATCGGCACCGAGGTGGCTCTTGGTGACGATGACTCCGACGGTCCGTTCCCGATCGGTTTCTCGTTCCCGTTCTACGAGGACTTCTATGACGAGATATACATCGGTTCCAACGGCATCCTGACCTTTGGTAGCGGAAGCAACTCACGCGCCAACCAGCCCATTCCCACAGCTACCATACCCAACAACCTGATTGCTATGTGGTGGGATGACCTTGATCCTCGTCACGGCGGCAATATCTGGTACTACTTCGACGCTGATCAGCAGCGGTTCATTGTCACCTTCAGCGAGATTCGCAATTACCAGTATCCTTCTGGCACCGGTTCGCTGACATTCCAGGCGGTTCTGTACCCTGACGGCAAGATCTTCCTGCAGTACAGTGTCATGGACCCGGGCGAGGATAACCTGGAGAACGCCACCGTTGGTATTGAGGACCCGACAGGAACTGACGGTTTGCAGATCTGCTACAACCAGGCGTACATGCGCGACTCGCTGGCCATCATGATTAGTGCCTGGCGCTGGCTGTCGGTCAGCCCCATGTTCGGCGCTATAGAGCCATTCACAGCCGACACTGTCATCGTAAGTCTGACAACCACTGACCTTGAAGAAGGCGTGTACACAGGACAGATCGACCTGACCAGCAACGATCCACTCAATCCTACTGGTTCTGTGCCGGTTACCATGACGATCGCCTCTTACATCTGCGGTGATGTCGATGGAAACCAGGTTGGCCCCAACGTGCAGGACCTGACGTACTTCGTGGATTACCTGTTCAATGACGGCCCGCCGCCGCCTCAACCGGCTGCGGCCAATGTTGACGGGATGCCCGGACTCAACGTATCGGACCTGACCAGATTGGTCGATTACCTGTTCAACGATGGTGATCCTCTCACGTGCGATTAGCTTGTTAGCTTGCGCTGACAGTCCTAATTGAACCACAGGCAGCCGCCTCCGCAAGGGGGCGGCTGTTTCGTGCGAGTGATCATCGGGTGGCTTCTCAATTGGATTGCATGGGGCGCCATCAGTACTTATATTTCCGTAGCAGGTGCCTCAGGATGCACCCGCTGCCCTTGCACCGCCGACTTACTCAGCCTGCAGGAAGGATCAGAGATTATGGAAGACCGCTTTGTGCGATGCAGTATGCGACGACGTTGTCAGTCAGCCCTGCTGATCTTGCTAACATTGTCGTTCACAGCGCTGCTGGTGTCGGCCGGATACGCCTTGCCACCTCTTGACAGCCAGCCGTTCTGGATCAGCGGCGAGGATGACCTGTATCACACCGGTATGATGTGGCACGACTTCAATCAGGATGGCTTCATAGATGTGTTCTTCTCCAACGGGAACGACATCGTCCGCGCGCCGAACACGATCTATCTATCTCAAGGCGGTCAACTGCCGGCGACGGCTACCTGGTCTTCAGGCAATGCCGAGTACTCCGGGCATTGCGCCGTCGGAGACATCAACGGTGACGGCCTGCCGGATTTTGCCGTAGCCAATTTTCTTGGCGCAGGCGGTTTCAGTCAGCCCAGCCGAACAAACCTCTACTTCAATCTGAACGGTCTACCCGGCTCCCTTCCGGATTGGGAGTCAAGCGATACGCACTGGTCCTTCTCGTGTGCGCTTGGGGATGCCGACGGTGACGGTGATCTTGACCAGGCCGTTGCAACCGGCGAGGCTTATACAAGCAAGTTCACTCCCGAGAAGGTCTACTACAATAATGGCGGTGCGCTGGAGACCTCGCCATCATGGCAGTCCTCGGTCAACACCGCAGCGATGGACGTCTTCTGGGCAGATGTTGACAACAACGGCTACCTTGACCTGCTGGTGGCCACCGATCAGGAAGGCCTGCTCATCTATTACAACTCCAGCACCGGGCTTGCGACCTCCCCCGGCTGGCAGATGGCCAATCCTGCTCATGTCAACACTGTTATTGCCGGCGATGTCAACGGTGATGGCTGGCTGGATATTATTGTCGCGCATAACAACCAGATTTCGACCAACGGCCGTTTTGCCATGTACCTCAATGATGGCGCCGGTGGCTTCGCGGCAACTCCCGACTGGGAATCGTCGAGCCAGGGGTATGGCGCCGCACTGGCGCTGTATGACTATGACCGCGATGGCGACCTTGATCTGGCCGCTGGACGGTGGTGGGACGCTCCCCGGATATACGAGAACATCGGCGGCGTTTTCACGTCGACACCGGTCTGGCAGGCAGGGGTAGCAACCGTAGTTGAGGAACTCGCCTGGGTGGATGTCGATGGCGAGGGGGTTGAGAACCTCTCAGAGACTCTGGTCGGAGATGGCACTCGTAAGCTCTTCTATCTGTCCAAATCCCCCCTGTATGCTGTCGATTCGGTCGTTTCTGACGGTGCGACGCTCGGCTATGCTGCCTATTGCTATGATCTGTTTTCCGGCTGGGTCTCTCTGGCCGATGCACCCGCAACCGATCTGGCAGTGTACTACCGCTACTCCTACAGTAACGATCTGGCAGTGGCCAACTGGGATACCGCCAATATGGTCTTTGGTAACCAGTTGCCGCCGCTGGTCAATTTCAGCGCTGTGCCGGCTATCGGATTCGTGCCGCTTGATGTGCAGTTTGCGGATTCCTCGGTGGGCGCCACGGGCTGGCATTGGCAATTCGGCGACAGCCAGAGTTCCGAGCAGGCTTCTCCCCTGCATCAGTACACAGACCCGGGGGCCTATGATGTTACATTGACTGTCGATCTGCCCGACGGTCCCCACACTCGAACTGCAGTCAAAAGGGTTGTTGCGCTGGCCGATACCCTGATCTTTGCCGATGTGCACAGTTCTCCCGGTGATCCAATCACTATCGAGGTCTACCTGCGCAATCAGCACCCATTGCAGGAGTTGATTTTGCCTCTGACCTGGGCGGGGCCGATACAACTCAACTATGCTGGTTTCGACACCGTTGGATGTCGGACAGCCGGATTTGAACAGGTCGAATTGGTGAACTTTGATGGCTTCTTCCGACGCGCCGCCTTCAGGCTGCGTCACACCCTGAATGCTTCGGGAGACGGGATGCCGGAAGGTTACGGGAAGATCCTCAACATCCACTTCAGTCACAGCTCCGGTGTTGGCAGCCAGCAAATCGACACTACCAGTTTCTCCGGCAGAACACTGGAGTTCATAGCCGGCTATGCCACATTCGCACCCGCGGTCGTACCCGGTGCGCTGACCATCTCGGAGATTGCCTGCGGCGACATCAACGGCGACGGTGAAGGTCCCAATGTGTCTGATATGACTTATCTGGTATCCTATCTGTTCAGCGGTGGCCCGGAGCCGCCGAGCTTGTGGGCCGCTGACGTAAATGGTGTCCCGCCCATCAATGTTTCGGACATGACGTATCTGATCGCGTATCTGTTCTCCGGCGGTCCGGCGCCGGTATGCGCCCAGTAAGGGGCTGAGGTTACGCGACAAACTCAAGGAGTGAGAGGACATGAAGAACTGGTTCCGCATCGGACTTACCAAGACTACCATCGCGGGAACGCTGTTGCTCATAGCCCTTGCCGTTGTCCTGCACGGCGATACTCCCCCTGATCCGATCGGCCAGCGGTTTCACTATGAGACCAGCTTCGATCACACAGGCTATTTGAGCGATACGCCCCACTGGGGATCTCAGGTACCACAACACAAGAGCTATCCTGATGCGCGACGCGTATCATTGAAGCTGGAAGAAGAGGATGGCCCGAGTACTCCGGGAGGGACACTTGCAGGGCTCCTGAACGCTCGTAAATCAGTGCGATCATACGCCGACCGGCCTGTTTCCTTTGAGCAGTTGTCCCGTCTGTTGCTCTCGGCCAATGGCGCTACCAGGGTCGCCGGTGGCAGTGCACGCCGAACAGCGCCCTCGGCCGGGGCACTCTATCCGATCGATGTCTATGTGGTTGCCAAAGATGTAACCGATCTGTCCCCCGGGCTGTACTACTTCAATGTTGCCGACTCCGCACTACTGCAGATTCAAGCGAGAGACGTATCAGCGACGTTGTCGGCTGCGGCCCCCAGTCAGCCGTGGGTGGGCCCGGCTCCGGCGACTCTCATTCTGGCATCTCGCTTCGACCGCGTGACGACCAAGTATGCCGACCGGGGCTATCGCTATGCCTACATCGAATGCGGTGCGATCTGCCAGAACATCTACCTGCAGGCTACCGCTCTTGGGCTGGGAACAGTGGCGGTGGGGGCGTTTAACGATGTTGCCCTCAACGATTTGCTTGAAGCGGACGGCGTTCGTGAGGCCGGACTGCTGATCATGCCGATTGGGGTACAGCGTTAACCGAGTTCGCTCAACGCAACGGAGTGCTGGCGACGTAGCGCAACGGTGATGTTCCTCAGTGGTGTAGCGGCTACAGGAACCACGCAACTGAAGCGGCCTTGATTCCTTCATCCGAATTCTTCGTTTGCGCCACGATGCCAGCCACGCTATACTAATCTCCTGTTTCAAAAAGTCGTCTTCTTTATCTATTATAGGAGGTATCATGTCGCGCCTGTTGATGGCAATGTTAGTTCTTGGGCTGCAACTGATGACTACGTCCGCTGCTGGCGAGGAGGGCCGCCTGCTTCGATTCCCTGATGTCTCATCTGACCATGTGGCTTTCGTCTGGGCCAGCGACATCTACGTGGCCCCTCGCGAGGGAGGACAGGCAATCCGCCTGACCAGTCATGAGGGACTGGAGCTGTTTCCGCGATTCTCACCGGACGGTAACACTATCGCGTTTACGGCCCAGTATGATGGGCCATGTGCGGTTTACACGATGCCGCTGAGCGGCGGCACACCGAAGCGACTGACATATCACCCCGGAGTCCCCATCGGAAGCGAACGCATGGGACCGGACAATGTCGTTATAGACTGGCACCCTGATGGTACGAAGATACTGTTTCGAAGCCGTCGCGACGCGATCGATTCCTGGGAGGGCAGAGTGTTCTGGGTGGATACGTCCGGCGGTCTGCCGACACCACTGCCGATGGTGTCGGCTGGATTCACCAGCCTTTCCCCCGAGGGAGACAAGGTGGCCTTCTGCCCTGTCTATCGGGACTTCCGCACATGGAAGCGATATAAGGGCGGCATGGCACAGGATGTCTGGATTTTCGACATGACCGACACCACCTCTGAGAAGATCACAGACTGGATCGGCACGGACAATGTACCTATGTGGTACCAGGACCGCATCTACTTCAATTCCGATCGCACCGGTCACTTGAACCTGCATTGCTATGATGTATCGACCGGCGAGATTCGGCAGGTTACCCACTACGACCAATACGATGTGCGCTGGCCTGCGCTCGGCCCTGACGCGATCGTCTTCGAATACGCCGGATGGTTGCACGTCATGGACCTGCCCTCGGAGGCAGTTCACAAGCTGACGATCCACATCAACTCCGACCGACCTCTTATGCGTCAGGAGACGGTCGATGTCAGCGAGATGATACGCGAGGCTGACATATCGCCCGACGGAAAGCGCATCGTGGTCAGCGCCCGTGGGGAGCTGTATTCACTGCCGGCGAAATATGGTGATGACCGAAATCTTACGGGGCATACCTCGGGATCGGTCGAGTCGGATCCGGCGTGGTCACCTGATGGCCGATGGATCGCCCATATTTCCGATCGCACTGGAGAAGACGAGGTCTATCTCGTCTCGCATGACGGGACGCAGACGATTCAACTGACGAACGACGGATACTGCCGACGTTACCAGCCAGTCTGGTCTCCCGACAGCGAACTCCTGACGTTGTCGGATAAAGACAACAACCTCTGGCTGGTGGATGTGGAACGCAGGACTACGACGAAGATAGACAGCTCCGCCCTCGGAGAAATCAACGACTACACCTGGTCACCGGACAGCCGCTGGATCGCGTACTCCAAACCGAACGAAAATCGACTACAGAGTGTATTCTTGTACTTCTTAGCCGACAAGACGGTTCGACCGGTTACGCCGGATATTGCCACCGACTACAATCCTGTCTTTGACCCGGAAGGGAGATACCTCTATTACCTGTCAGACCGTGACTTTAACCCACTAACGAGCGAGTACGAGTTTCAGTTTGTCAATCGCTCAATCACGAACCTCTATGCTGTTCTTCTGACCCGTGACGCGCCCGATCCCTTCGGCCCGCGTCATGACGAAGTCACAATCGGTGATGCCGGTTCCGGTTCCGAGGCGGAGAGCAAGGGCGTCCGCAACAAAGACGAAACGAAGAATCGCAAACCACCTGCTGTGGTGATTGACTTCGATGGCATTATGCAACGCCAGGTTGCCTTTGATCATGGTCCCGGCGAATACAGCAATTTGACGGCCATTAAGGGTGCTGTCTTCTTCACCAGCAATCCCCTTCGCGGTCTGCGGGGTCAACTCGGAGACTCGCAGCGCGAGCTTCACAAATACGACCTGGCGGAGCGCAAGGGGGATTGTTTCTTGAGCAGCATCAGGGACTATGTCGTTTCGTCCAGCGGTGAGAAGATGCTTATTCGTACAGGCAGGAAGCAATTCCACATTGTCAGCACCGCAGGCAACAAAGCCGACACGGAGGACACGCGGGTGCCGATTGGCAGGCTGGACATGTTGCTTGATCGCAGCGCGGAATACCGTCAGATATTCGAGGACGTCTGGCGGCAGTATCGAGATTTCTTCTATGACCCTCACATGCACGGGTTGGACTGGCAGGCCAATAAAGAGAAGTACCGAGTGCTTCTCCCCCACGCTGCCCACCGCTTCGACCTCATTTACATTCTTGGAGAGATGATCAGCGAACTGGCCTGTTCTCACACGTACGTAGGAGGCGGCGACTACTGGCGACCCGGCAGCAATCAGGTGGGGCTGCTCGGTGCTGACATTGTGGCCGATCAGAAGACCAACCGTCTGAGAATCAACCGAATCCTGCGCGGTGAACACTGGGACGAGAACCTGCGCTCGCCGCTGCGTGCGCCGGGAGCCGAGGTTGCCGAGGGCGACTTCCTGCTGGCAATCAATGGCCGGGAGTTAACGGCCCAGGACAACCCATACCGCCACCTGCAGAACACCGTGGGCAAGACAGTGAAGCTCACGGTGAACAGCAGGCCGGCAATGGAGGGGGCGCGGACGGTTTCGGTGGAGCCACTATCCGGCGAGGGAACGCTGCGCTACTTCGATTGGGTCGAGAGTCGCCGGGAGTACGTCGACTCTGCATCGAACAGCCAGTTCGGATATCTTCACATCCCCGACATGGGTGGCTGGGGCCTCCTTCGATTCGTACGCATGTTCTACCATCAGGCCCGCAAACCGGGATTGATTATGGACGTCCGATATAATGGTGGTGGATTCGTCTCGCAACTGATTCTGGATCGGCTGCTCAAAAGACCCGTGGCCATGTGGGCCGATCGCGAAAACGGTGTCGGTCCAACACCCGGCACCGCAATACGTGGTCACATGGTGACTCTTCTGAATGAACACTCCTGCTCCGACGGTGACATCTTCCCCTGGTGCTTCCGCGAGTACGGACTGGGGCCGTTGATCGGTACCCGTAGCTGGGGAGGCGTGGTCGGTATCGACGGGCACGGTCCCCTCTCCGATGGTGGCTATGTCTACACCCCGGAGTATGCCATGTTCGACCTTCAGGGCGAATGGGTGATCGAGAATGTGGGTGTTGAACCTGATTCGGTGGTTCAGAACACTCCGGATCGAAGAACCCGGGACTACGATGATCAGCTTGATGCCGCTATCAGGTATCTCAAGAACCAGCTGGAGCACGAGCCGGTATCGTTGCCCGATCGGCCAGATCCGCCGCAGCCACGATAGTTGCACCACACAGGCCCAACTTCCGAGACTCCTTTCCAGTCTACGGCCGATGACCTTACGGTTGTCGGCCGTTTCCTGCCTGGCAGACAATAGTGTCTACGCACGCTGGTTGTCCGACATGCTCCGATTGTACATCAGATTTATTAGGTGACACGAGCCATTGCGAAGCCTACCATTCAGTGCGAATATCAGCGACAGCATCAGGGTGCTGATTTCGAGTGACTGAGGGAGTCTTACGTGAATGAGATCGCAGTTCCATCAATCGCGGTCCGCAATCTGGCGGACATTCGCAAAGAGCTCTTCGACGTTGCTGTCATCGGTGCCGGTCCCGCCGGGAGTGCCACAGCCGCGCACCTCGCCCGTCACGGACACCGGGTGCTGGTGGTCGACCGCAAGTCATTTCCCCGGGACAAACCATGTGGCGACTGCCTGCTTGCTGATGCCCAGCGGTATCTCGAAGAGCTGGGGGTGCTGCCATCGGTCAGCAACGCCGGCAGAGTGCTTGCCAACGCCACCGTCTTCAGCCCATCGGGGTACTCGTTCGATGTTCCCGGAGCATACGTAACATGTCAGCGTGCCACGCTGGATGCGATACTACTCGATCGCGCTGTGCGCGATGGGGCCACGTTCGCTGTAGCCGATATCGACAAACTGACGGTTGTCGAGGGACAGAGTGTCAGGAGCCACGATCGCTTCAGCGGGCTGACCATCCATACGTCTATTGTGGTGGTCGCTACCGGGTATCACGCCTCGCTGGCGAAAGCCGCAGGCCTGTTGGCGGACCCCACGCCGTATGCCATCGCGCGCCGTCGCTACGTAAGCAGCAGTTACACTCTTGACCGGATGGTGCTGATGTACGGCAAGTCGATCGCGCCCGGTTACATGTGGATTATCCCGGTCGGACCGGAGTTGTACAATGTTGGCTGTGGCGTGATCAACCTGCCGCATATTAACACTTCCCGCCTGCTCAGGCGGGCGGAGGAGTATATTGCGCGAGAATCTGTACACGGCCGCAGGCTGATGGCCGAGGGCGAGCCTGTCAGCCCCGTTCACGGCGCGGCGCTGCGCTGCCAGCTGGTCGGCGTGCCCCCGGTATCGCATGGTCGTATTCTGGCCGTAGGCGAGATCATGGGCACCACTCTCCCTTTTACCGGCGAGGGAATCGGCAAAGCACTGGAATCCGGCCGGCTGGCGGCAGGCGTAATCAACCGTGCCATACGCAACGACAACCATCATCTCCTCGAAGACTACACCGCGCTGGTCGAGACCGAACTTCGTCCTCAGTACCGCGGGTACATCAAGGCGCAGCGGTGGTTGACACGGCCGACGATCAACGACTTCCTCTCCAGGCGCATCCAGCGCAGCCCCTACCTGCAGGCACGTTTTGCCCAGTTTATGAGCCAGACAGGCGATCCGCGACGGGTGTTTGCCCTGGGTGAGATTGTGAAGTCGTACTTCAAGTAGCTTGAGAAGTCGCAGCCCTTGTCACGGCGTGCGTGTAGGCAGCCTGAAGTCAATTGAGTTTCGCCTGCCCGAGCGGGCCGCAGGTTGGGAATATCTGACAACGGGAGAGCGAGTACCAGAGCACTTGCCGGAGGCCGGACTCGAACCGGCACGGCCCAAAGGGCCAAGGGATTTTAAGTCCCTGGTGTCTACCAATTCCACCACTCCGGCGGTCTTGGGAAAAAGGTAGGCAGGCCGTGATTCCCGAGCAAGCAGAAAAGGCGAGGCGGCTCACATCATCGATCCCGCCACTTGGCCCGATGACACGCCCATCCGACCTTCTCACCAGATCGGCAGCTACAACTCAATCACAGTTCCGGCGCCGCCGGGGATGAACTCGTCGGGATAGCGAGACCTGATCTCATCAATGTGCTGCGTACAATGAGTGGGGCAGATCAAATCAAGCCCTGCCAGCCGCGGGTAGTCATCGAATCCGTGCAACCCACCGATCAGCGCACGCGGCCGGCCGTGTGTGGAGGCAGCGTCAAGAATCTGCCCCGCTCCCGGATGTGAACAGCCAACGACGACAACCGCGCCGGCTTCAGTGGATATCACCAGCGACTGCTCGATGCCGGCAAGAGGTCCTGTCGAATGAAGACCGGCGCTGAGTGACTGCGGCTCGTCGACGACTATGATCTGCTCGGACGACCTGACACTCTGGCAACCTGACGGCACCCACACACGAACGGTGGGATTCGCCGCAAGGATGGCCGACAAGCCTCCGGTATGGTCCCAATGATCGTGCGAGATGAAGACCTCGCCGATGCTCACAGGATCGATATTCAGCGCCTCCATATTGGCCAGCAGTAGCTCGCCCTTGGCGCCGGTGTCGAACAGCAGTCGCCTGGCGCCCGTTTCCACGAGGCATGCGAAGCCCCTATCAGCGGCAAGGTCCTCGCGCTGTGAAGTGTTGTCGTAGATAATGGTTATGCTCGCGCTCCTGCTCATTGTCACTCCCTCCTTCGTAGTAGCATGCCTAACCTTCAGTTGCCAGGCACACCAGGTCACCGACGGCAACACCGATATCGTCCGCAATCACTGGACACTTTGCCTTCAACAGGAACACGATTGCGTATGGTTCGCCCGAGAGCGCCTCGTAGTTGCCCTGACCCTTGGCGATCGTGAAGCGCGACTGTTGGAGCATCTGCACGAACTCCCGGCTGCAGGTACTGAGAATGGCTCCGGGCGCTGATGTTCCGGACGAGACAATCGTGGCAACCTGGTCCAGCCCCGCCTAAAGCGCGTCATCGAATGTGGCGTCATTGATCACAGGCTCACCGCGCACGGCAAAGACGGTCGGCTTATGCAACTGCTCGATGAGCAGGCGGTCGAAAACCGTCTCACCGGCATTGTCGCCAATGTACAGAATCTGTTCGCAGGCTTCCAGGCGCTGACGAAACTGTCGGTAGTCACATATCGCGAAGTCCCTTCGCAGCGCTTCCTTGATGGTAGCATCAACATCAAATGTGCTGGATACACCGAAATCGATGCTGTTTCCGGCGATGGCGATTCGGATCGCGGTGAGCAGTTTGTCGTCAGCACTCTCAATGAGGTCGCGCAAAGAGTCGAGTTGTCGCAGGGCGCGTAACGTGCTATCTCGCTTGATCTGCCGGAACGGGTCGCCATTTCCCGTTATCTCACGGATCCGGCTGTACAACCGCATAGCGATTTCGGGCGGGGTGCTGTCGAGGGTGAGTTCTCCCAGCATGATGCCGAACTCATCGAGTACCTGTTTGAGAATGCGCTCGTCATCGGTAGCGATGCGTCCGGCACGTAGCGCCTGGCTGAAGAAACACGGGATACAGCCGAGGCAGGTCTTCATTGTGTGCTCATGGATCAGGGGTTATTCATTACCTGTTGTTTTGAACCGCCTCTCTGCCCCGTGACCACGAGGACAGTACCGCAAACACCACGCAGGAGACTCCGACGCCGAATATTGCGGGATCGAAACTGACCATCAGGTCATGCACGCTCTGGTCAAACATCCTGATCTCAAAAAGTGTGTTCAGCGCCCCTACTCCTCGGTATATCAGGGTAAGGACGGTTGCCAATAACATCGTAATGAAGATGTTGCGCGTCAAGATCGCAGAGCGCTTCTTGTAGAGCGAACCGACCACCACCGGCAGAATAATCGCGGGCGCCCACACGTGATAGGTGAACAGCAGCAAACCGATAATGTCCGACCATAGTACCGCCACCAAAATGGCGGCCATGCCAAGAATGGCCGTGCAGACACGGGCCAGGCGCAACATGCGGCCGTCACCCTTGTCCTTCCAGCCCAACTGGTGTTCGAACAGATCCTTGACGAAAATGGCGGTTGAGGAATTCAGAGCCGAGTCCGCCGACGACATCACGGCCATCAGCAACGCCCCGATAATCAGACCGCCGATGACCGGATTGTGAAGCTGATCCACGACCATCGGCAGCGCTTGTTGCGGGTCGATATCCGGAAACTGAATCTTGGCAAAGAGCGCGATAAAAAACAGCATCACCGGAAAGGTGGCCGCCAGAAAGAACCCGACCCCGGCAATCCCCAGCCGTGTCTGGCGCACATCCTTGCCGATACAGTAGCGTGTTGCGTATCCGGGGGCGAATGTCTCTCCCAATAAGAACGCCAGAAAGGTCGTGATCAAAAAGAGCCAGCCCTTGCCACCTTCGACTTTGAAGAAATCTGCGGAAATCTCCCGGTCGCGACTGATTTCCTCGGGGAAGGCATCCTGCAGCAGAAGCAGGTTCATGCGGCGCAAGTCTCGGCCGCGAAGCTCATCACGCCTGTCCAGGCGGGTCCTTGTTTCATCCGACAAGTCAATACCGGCAAAGGCCTTAACATCATAGAAGTCAGGCTCGTCGAGCACGCTGTTGAAGGCCCTGACAAGAACCCGCCTTTGAGCGGCAGCGCTGTCGGCCATGCCAGAACGCATCTGCTCGCGCTGTCGATCGTCCAAAAGCGACGCCACATGCACGGCTGCCGGCTCCCTTGGCGCGACCAGCCTTTCGGTGAGTCGGTCAGGCTGCCGGAAGTCCACGGCACCGAAGCGCGATGGGACGAACTTGCCCGTATCGGAGTTGTACGAATCAGCGATGTCCGGGACACAGAACGCCAGCGTCACCACAAACCCCAGCAGCAGCACAATGAACTGAAACAGGTCGGTGTGGATGACGGCCAGCAGTCCCCCGGCCGTGCTGTAGACGACAACCATAATACCGCCAAGCAGAATGGCCCAGCGCAAGGTACTGGCCGCGTCCGCTAACTCCGGCAAGATAGCCGCTGTGACCGTGCCGAAGGCCGCCATCTGAGCAGCAACAATGAACACCGAGAACAGAAGCGAAAGGATCAGGACCAGAAATCGCGGTTGCTCGCCAAAGCGGTGGCCGAAGTACCCTGCTACAGTATAGAGCTTTGCCTGACGAAACTGCGGAGCGACCACCAGACCGGAGAAGATGAAGTGCAGATAGCCGCCTGTGGACACCAGCAGCATCAGCACACCCCATTCGTACGTCTTCCCTATAGCGCCAATCGAATAGCCGCCGCCTATTACGGTTGCCCCCATCGTACAGAATAGCAGGAACCAGTTGACGTTGCGTCCGGCGACGAGGTAGTCATCGGTGTTGCCGATCCTGCGTACCTTCATCACGCCCTTCACGAACACAAAGGTCATGTATCCGACAACGATGGCCCAGAGAATCAGCTTGTCATCCATGATCATCCATCCTTTGCAGCCCCCTGCTCGGAATCGCAGCAGTGACAACACGGCTGCGACCACAATTCTCGGCTACTGCGTTGCTCCCTATTCTAAGAAGAAACGGGAGTGATGACAAGCGCCAGGCGACGGCATTTGCCGCAGTCTCAGATCGCGTGCAGCACCGAGCCCGGCCTGTTCACATGCTACTTTCGATCAAGCTCGGTCCGCACCACACTTGCCAGAGTCGCCTTTGTCAGCGGCTTGCGCACGAACGCCCCGGCTCCCATCCTCTGCGCTTCAAGAACGCGGGCGGTTTCGCTGTACCCGGACAGAATGATCGCTCTCTGAGAAGGGCGCATTTCCCGGACACGCCGGAAGGTTTCCGTGCCGTCGATCCCCCCGGGCATCACCATATCCAGCACGAGCAAATCAGGATCATACGAAGTCACAGCTTCGACAGCCGCTTCTCCGCTGTCAACGGCATGCACCAGGTACCCGAGCTTCTGAAGGAGTGTGCGACAGACCTCGCGCTGTACGGGATCATCATCGACCACCAACACCTTCTCGCTGCCTGTCAGGGAATGTGCCGGCTCTGGCTCGCCCGGCGTGTCGCGTGTGACCGGGAAGTAGATGTAGAAAGACGTACCCTCACCTACCTTGCTCTCCAGGTCCAGGTATCCGCCGTGATCCTTGACAACGGCATCAACCACGCTCAGTCCCAGGCCGGAGCCGCGCTTCTTGTCGGCGCTCTTGGTAGTGAAGAACGGATCGAATACGCGTTCGATGATGTCCTGCGGGATGCCGCACCCGGTGTCGGCGATCGTCAGCTTTATGTACTCTCCCTTTGGCACCCGGCCATAGGCCACCGTCGTGTTGTCAGCATAGTAGTTCTCAGTACGAATACTTATCTCTCCGATGTCCTGCACGGCGTCCCGTGCGTTGACCAACAGGTTGGCCAGCATGCGATGGATCTGGGCTCGCCCGCCCTTCACGTTCAGCAGGTCGGCGGCAAGATCGAGATGGCATCTGAGAGTGTCGGTCCGGGGGATTATCTCTCTGAATGCATGCCGCACGACCTGATTGAGATCGAGCACTTCCTGCGTGAAGTGCCCGCGGCGACCCATCGTCAGCAAATCCTGATTGATCTCAGACATCTTTCGGGCAGCGCTTTCGATATCATCCAGATAGTCGCGCGCCGGATGATCGGCCGGTAGCTCATCACGGATCAGGTCGGGATACGCCATAACCGGTCCCAGCAGGTTGTTGAAGTCGTGTGCGACCTGCCCGGCAATGGTACCTGCGGTCTCGAGCCGCTCGGCACGTGATGCCAGGTGCTGGAGGCGGCGCATCTCCGAAATGTCATGCACAAACCCCAGGCACCGATCACCATCGAGGCGCACTCCGCTCACGGCGCACCACCGGGTTTCGCCATCTTCAGTGAGCAACGGCAACTCACCATCAGCCTGTCCCCCGACGCACAACTGATTGAGGTAGTCGCGGCCCGCCTGTTCAGATCCAACAGCAATCAGATCAACGATGCTCATGGCACGGAGCCTGTCGGGGGAGTATCCGGTGATGCCGCTCATGGCAGGGTTGGTATCCACGATCTTGCCACTTGCGTCCGTCACAAAGATGCCGTTGGGGGCACTATCCACATAGCTACGGAATCTTCGCTCGCTGGCCTTCAGCCTCTCCTCACGCTCCTTCCGCCTGGTGACATCATGCGCTATCGCGAATGTGATGCCCTCCTCCGGGATTGGATGACTGGTCCAGTTCAGCCAGATACATTTGCCGGATTTGGTGATGTATCGGTTCTCAAAGGTGATGAGCTTCTCACCCTTCTGCAGCTTATCTTCCATAACTGCAATGGTCCGGTCAAGATCATCCGGATGAACGAACTCGAGGAAGGGGCGATTCAGCAACTCGTCCTCGCTATACCCCAGCTCGGCAGTAAACGCGGGATT
Organism: uncultured Ignavibacteriales bacterium; assembly: GCA_964627305.1. GTDB lineage: Bacteria > Zixibacteria > MSB-5A5 > GN15 > FEB-12 > WJKG01. The sequence continues at coordinate 149,169 of CAZVHP010000005.1, forward strand.
GACTCTGAGGAACGTGGCGGTGTTGATATCGGCAATGCACATCAGGTCCAGAGACATCTCGTAGATCGTCTCGATCTCGCGACGCGCTTTCACGCTCTCCGTGATATCTCGACAGGTACCGATGAAACGATCGGCGACGCCCTCCTCATTCCTGAGCAGTCCGATCTCGGCACTCAGAGTGACAAACTCCCCGTTTGGTCGCGCAATGCGATACTCCAGGCTGGTCGGTTGTTCGCTTTGGGAGACACGCTGCAGTGCCTGCTCGAAGCTCGCGCGGTCGTCGGGATGAATGACGCTCTCGGCATATTCAAGAGGCACGTAGCCGGCGTCGGAATCAACGCCGGAAATCCTGAACATCTGCTCGGTGCAGTACACTTTGTCGTCATCAATCCCGCGTTCCCAGGATCCAAGGTTGGCGAGACGCTGGGCATCGGCGAGCTGGCGCTCACTTTGCTGCAGCGCGAGTTCAGTCTGTTTACGTTCGGTGATATCCTGAAACATGCCCCGCATCTTGATGCATTTACCGTCTTCGAAGACAGGTTCACCATAGACATGCCACCAGCGAAGTTCGCCATCAGCAGTGTACCGCCGCACCTCCAGCTCGGCAGGCAGGCCCGTTTCCATGGCCTGTCGATAGGCCGCCTGCACGCGCCGGCGGTCCTCCTCCGGATAGTTCTTCCAGTAGTCATCCGGTCCAGGGGGCGGTACCTGCGGGTCCATCTTCATAAGCTCGTACATGGGCCTGGTCCAGGTGGCCGTATTGGTAACGAGGTCGTGTTCCCACCCACCGGTCTTCGCCAGGCGGCTGGTTTGCTCTAACATGCGCTCGTTCTCCAGTAGCGCCTTCTGCATTCTCAGACGATCGGTAATGTCCTCACCTGAGCAGAACACGCCGGTGATGACGCCGGCCGCATCATGCAAGAGGGAATTGTGCCAGGCTATCGTGCGATGGGTCCCGTCAGACCTCACCGCGTCGTTCTCGTAGTACTCGACAGAGGCTAACTGTCCGGATACAACCTTCGCAAACACCTCTTTGAGTTGGGGGACAACATCTGAGTGAATGAAGTCACCGAACCAGTCTCTGCCGACAATCTCATCCCGAGACAAACCGAGGACCTCGCAACCCCTGGGATTGATCGATTGCACCTTACCGTCAAGGTCGAGAGCCAGTAACATGACACCGGCCACATCGAGATACTGGCGCGCCCGGTCGCGTTCAACGCGCAATTCCTCGCGGCTTTCAAGGAGCTGTCTGTTGCTTGCTTTGAGTTGCTGCTCATTGGCTCGCAACTGTTGATTCGCCGCACGCAGTTGCTGCTGTTGTGCCTTCAACTGCTGATTGGCCGCTTTGAGCTGCTGCTCATGCGCCTTGAGCTGCTGGTTGGCCGCCTGAAGCTGCTGTTCGCTCGCCCGGAGCTGCTGATTGGCCGCCTTCAGTTGCTGGTTAACGGCCTTCTCCTCATCTTGGTGAGACACTCCCTGCTGTTCGGATTGAACATCGGTGTCTTTGCGACGCTTCTTCATTACTCGCTCCCAGTCCCTTCTGTATCCTCAGATTTCACTCGCTTCGTGCGCCGTCAGGCGCAACTCCATCAGAAACAGTATCCCCTGGCGCAGCGGTTGACGCCGGGCACTGGATGGCCCGTTCAAAGCTGCCGTCGAGCAGTTGGACGGGCGAGTCGCCTTCCGAATAGAGCACTGTCCCGGTGGTGTTATTGACGAAAACGCTCCTTCGCATGCATCCTCCGACCCGGCAGCCTCTCACGGATATGCCGCTCTGCAGCAGGCACTCCCTTACAGATTCCACCACTCGGTCCGGAATATCTCCCTCCCCAAGTATATTGGCGCCACCAACAAGACAGACCTCAAGCCGCGACAGCAAGCCGCCCAGGCTGACAACACCATCGACCAGAGTCTCGATGGCGTCCTGTGCATACCGGGTGCTGTCGTACCCATCGTTGCGAAACGCTCGCCCCGGCAACATGACATGTGCCAATCCAGAGACTCGGACAACAGGATCGTGCATGACCACCGCCACACACGAACCGAGTGCGATTGATCGCAAAACGACCGGCAACGCTGTTACCTTCACTGCTCCGGTATCGACATCGACACACTCGGCGTCAATCAACGCCCGGGCTTCAGGTTCGAGCAGCGAGGCTGCCGAGTGCTTCTTTGCCATCACACATCCATCAGCGTCAGCAGTTCTTTCGCGGTTATTGGGCACCATATCAGCCTCGATGACACCTGTCTATAATGATAATAGCCTGCCACAACGACAAGAGCGCGCCCGATCGACATATCTGTCGGCAGAGATCAAACAACATCACCCGGACCGACTCCTGCCGGGTGGCAGCAATGCACCGGTCCACGATGCCACAATGATAACGGTGCTGAATTTACGACATTGACAAAGTCAGCGCAAGTATATCGTTGTCTCTCCTAACACAATAAAGGGCGACATTGCTCTTGCGCAGCATTGACGAACTACTATACTTCAGTGACAGCGCAGCAACTCGTAACCCCAAAAGGAGGCTCCAACTATGGGTGCACGTTCAGCTTCGTGCAGTTTTCGGCAATCGGTCAATACGGCCATGTCCATTCTTATGATCGTTGGGACAATTGCGGCGGGCATGCTGCTGGTGGTCGCCCCCGGCTGTTCTTCCGATAATGACACCGTCACCGGCCCACAGAACACCCTGAGCCACTTCAGCGCAAATATTGACGGCAGCGAGTATGAGGCGACCTGGAACGCCTATGCTGTCTGGATCACCGACCCAATGCCGACGCTCACCATAAACGGCTTGGGGCCGGCCGGAACTGACACCTGCCTGGTGTCTCTCTCTCTGGACACCAAAGATGTCGGCATTTATACTCTCATGCCGGGCAACATGGACAAGACGGCGTCGGTGGAGTTCCGAACGGACAATCGCTATTTCGCGACCTTCAGGAGTGGGTCACACGGTACCGTGCACCTGACGTCGAACTCGGGTGGGCGGGTAACGGGCACCTTCGAGTTCGTCGCCTGTGCACCGCCTGCCGATTCGATCGTTGTGAGTGACGGAAGTTTCGATGTTCCACTGACCGTGTCGCCCTGATAGTGACTGATGGTGCCCAAAAGTGACGCTACTGCGGGTCATCGCTGCAAGCGGAAGATGACATCGAATCCGCTCTCGCGGGAGGCGCCCTCGATCAGACGAAGGAAGATATTCCGGACAAGTTCGTACTCTAGGGTCACGATTTCGGGAGCGAATTCGTTGTCTTCCGCGCTGCCGAACCCGCGTTGATAACTGACAAAAAGATCGTTGGTCAGGTACTTGCCGACTTCAAACGCGGCCCCGGCCCAGTCATCTTTGGCGCGGATATCGATCACATCAAGACGCAACTCGCGCCCGATGGTCCTGGCCAGCTGGTCGGCAACCAACCCGGCCGCAACACCCTGGGCCAGTTCGCGGCCGCTGGTACGATCACCCACCGCGCCCTGCTGACCACGGGTAAGCTGATCGAAACTGCGCCCGAACAGAATGTAGGCCAGCGCATCCCCCTCACCAATCTCTGCGCCGTCAAGCTCGAAGCTCAAGGCAGGCTGTTCTGCGGTCCCGGAAACGTAAAGTGTAAGTGTTTGCTTGAGTCGCTGGGGGTTGCGAAACACATATTCAGCGACAATCGACAGTGCCGGATTGTACTCCGAGCCACCCTGAAACGCGATCTCTCCCTCGCGGATGATGAACCGGCGACCATAAAGCTCGTAGTGCCCGCGAACCGTGTTTATCGTCCCGAACAGCTCCGGTTCCGGACCCTGCTTGACGACATCGATCTTCCCCGACAGCTCGATTCGCATCTCGGGACTGCGTATCCACGTGTTACGAGGCAACGAGACAGTCGCCTCACCGCGCAACCGCCCGTACAGGCGAGTTGCCTGAAGCGCCCATTTCTCGTCGTTCTGGAGGGTCGACGCCATCGCTCCACCCTCAATCGCTGTCGTATCACGATCACGAGTGGCGCGCACCAACAGAGGCAGATCGTCAGGTGATGGCTCAGCCCTCCCACTCTGACCCATCAGGGCCGGCAGGTAAAATCGCGAACGATGCACCGTGAGGTTTCCGCTGTACTCGGCCTCATCGGCGTCGGCAACGAGGTCCAGCTGTCCCGATACCTGCACCTCATGGTGGTTGTGTTTCGACACATAGAACCGGTCTGCTGCCAGACGAATCGACAATGACGTGGCCTCAAGCCCGCTCTCCGGTGACTGTTCTGATAGCCTCACACGTCCTGTGACTGACAACGTGCCGGTCTCGCGCCGGGCCGACAGTGTGTCGATACTGATCTGCTGGCCGTCCATGGAGAGTCTCAACTGCATATCGCGATAGTTTATGCCGTAGCGGTCAATCTTCATAGCGGCATCGAATATTCCGGCCCGGCCGGATAGATGCGGCTGATCGAGAGTGTTACTGACGATTACTGAGCACACGGCGAACCCTGAGAGATCATCAAACATGCGCGGCACAGAGGCGGCCAGCATCCGAAGAGGCAGGCGCTCGGTAATCGCCCGTACCTTCAGTGGCTGATTGGTCGCCACTATCGGGCCGGTGCGATCGTCCGCCAGCGTTAACGGCACGTACCCGACAATGGATAAAGGCGGAAACTCGGCGAAGTACACCCTTGCGGCAAAGTCGACACTGTCAGCAACATGTTGCGCATCCAGACTCAGACTGTCGATTGCTATCTCGGCAGCCGTCATAGCAATCACTCTCAGGTCAAGATCGAAGTCCGGGTCATTGGCCGGCCCGCTCCAATCGACGCGTCCCGACAGTCTCCCATCGATGGCCGGAGCCGCCTCGGCAAGGGCGAACAATAATCCAAGTTCGAGGTCACTGAGCATGAGGCGCAAGTCGTGACTTCCCAGAATGGCATAGCGCCCATCGAGGGCGATTGTCGCCCGGCTGTCCGGTGATTGTGATCGAAGAACAAGGCTGTCAACCGTCACACCGGCGCTGTCAATCTCGATGGTCACTGGTGGTCCATCGAGCCTCCAGCTTTGATGAAAGTAATCGAGGCCAAAATCCCGCATCAGCACGGCTGTGGCCGAACCTGGCACAACATCGGCCATCACCGTCAACGCGAGTGAATCTCCGGATGATGCCTCCAGGTCCACCGAGACGGTGTCATTTACCATAGCGGATGTCAACGAGATGCGGTCCACGAGCACTTCATTGTAGCGGACTCCCCGGCATTCCATATCCACAAATAGCTCTCCGAGAGCAAGGTCCCCCAGTTGCGCTTTAAGCACACCTCCCACCGAGTCAACCGAAAGATCATTGGCCTGTACTGCGACCAGGCTGAAGATTGCATCTGCCCACAGAGAGTCCAGTGTCCCGGCGACGCTGATTGACACCCCACCTTCAGCGGACAAACTATCAAACCCAGCGAGTTCCGCCACCGCGCTCAAATCCAACGGTGTCAGCGATGCGTCGCAGGCGACCTCGCGACTGGCGACGTCGTAGTAGCCTCTGCCGGACACCCCGGCCGCTGTGGTTTGAACGAAGAACGTATCGGCCTCCAGATGCGCGGGAGTGGCAATGACCTGCGCGAACAAAGTGTCCACGCTGTCGGGACCGAGGGAGGACGCGGTCAGGCTCAGGGTCATGCGCCCGTTGATGCTGTCTGCATCGAAGTGCGAGCCCCTGATGCTCATGGAACCGGAGATGCTGGACTTCAGCAGACTGTCGCCACTCAGTACCGACAAGTCGACCTTGCTCAATTCTGTTGTCAGATCGTAAGCTGGTGTTGCCAGCAGGCCGGTAAAGGCAGCGTCGAGAGCAACCTGTCCGGCAGACGAGGCCAACTGCGAGGTCACCAGCGCATCCCCGCGCTCGTACTCAACAGCCAGGGTCACCGTGTCCCATGCGTAACCGGCGGCGGCACCTCTGGAAAGACGTGCATCAAGACGTGCCTGAGCGACATCAGGGTCGAACCCCGTACCGCGGAGAGATACAGTCGCCGGCGTGACGACATCTACAGTTAATGCCGCCAGCCACAGGTTCCAGTTGACGTCATCCGTGGTGAGAACCGCTTCGTATGACACGGCCGACACAGTTGAATCGGTGCCAATCACTGAAACCGGCCACATGCGACCATCAAGATGCGCACTGTGCCTCTCCTGGTGGCCTGAGACACTAATCCGCGCCGTGTCGGCCCGGAGGACAAAATCAACAGAGAGCGCCGGAAGAACAATGGCGCCCTGCTCCGGCAGAAGGAACCCGAATTCTGCGAGTTGAAGCGAATCGCTGCTGATGACAGCCTCTGAATCGCGCAGGTCATCGGGCACGTACCGGATGTATCCCTCGAAGTCATTCCTGCCGGTTGTTATGATAAGATCGCTGAGCACAATCGTGGCGCCGTCGCTCGAGATATCGGCGGTGAGGTGCCTCAGTTCGAAATCAGGGTTTTCGGTATGAAAGCGAAGATCAGCAATCGTGACCTGCTGACTTCGGTCTGTTATCCTGGCTGATGCCCTCAGGTTCAAGTCGGCCACTCTTGACGGAACCGGATGTTCGGCACCTTCAAGCTGCGCCGAGCCGGATCGCACCTCGGCCCTGCTGATGGCGATGTCAAACGGCAGACCATCATCATCACTACTGTCCGAAGAGGTCTCAGTGGCGTCAACTGAGGAGTCCTGCCGAGTCAGGGCGGCTATGTTCCATGCGCCCTCGTCGTCCTGCCTCAGCCACAATCGCGGAGAATCAACAACCAATAACTCCACCTTGAGTACGCCGCGAAGAAGCGCCCACGGCGAATACTCTGCGCTGACAGAACTGATGGTTAGAATCGAATCACCGTTGGCTGTGACAGCTATGTTCTCCAGTCTGACCGAAAAAAGCAGTGAACCGTTCAGCCCGCCGATTGACACCTCGGCATTCAGCGCATCATTCACCACGCATTCAACATACTTCCTGATTTCATTCCTGAACCAGTCCGTCTGCGTCAGCGCGAGTACCAGTATCAGTAATGTGAGGATTCCCGCGAAGACATAGACACCGACACGCCACCAGCGGCTGCCTCGCCGGGACCGCTTGTTGCCTGATGCCGAGTGAACCGTCATCAGAAAGCCTCCCCGACGCTCAGATGGAACTGCCAGAGTGACTGATCATCCCAGACTGGTCGCGCGGCATCCAGCCGTACCGGTCCGATGGGCGTCGTGTAGCGCAATCCCAGGCCGGCTGCGTAACGGAGGTCATCCAGTGATGTATTCTGCACGTCGCGCCACACATTGCCTGCATCCATGAAGACCGCGCCACTGATCTTCCACAACAACGGGTAGCGCAGTTCGATCGATAGTTCCAGCAGGGCCAGCCCTCCGACCGGCTTGTCACCGCTGATCGGCCCCAGCCGTGAACGCCCCCAGCCACGGACCGACTGACTGCCTCCGGAGAAGAAACGATCCTCTATCGGCACGAAACCTGAAGGGTCAAACGACTCGATCACCCCAGACTTCAGGCGCGATGCTACCACCATCCCTGCCACGCTGCGGTAGTAGCGCCCTTCTACCAGGACGCTCGCGAAATGGTAACTACTCCCCAGGTCAAGGCCGCTGAATTTCGTGGTTGCTGCCAGACGGGAGCCGCGTTTCGGAGAGAACAATGGCTCGGAATCATGGCGCGCGATGCCGAAAACAATGCTCGACTTGTTGTACAGGCGTTCCAGGTCCTCAGAGAGCAGTTCGTCCGCCGCAACGCTGCCTTCGTCAAGGTCGACCTGCTCGAAGATGTACTTGACTGAGGCGTCAAGGTGTCTGCTGAACTGATGCCTGATCTCAATGTCTCCACCGAGGCGATTGACGGTAAACCCCGGCTCTGTCTGCCGACGTGCGAAAGGACTGACAGCAAGACGGGTGTGCGGGGTCACGAAGGCCGGGTGTATCCAACTCACGGCGACGTGGTACGGCTCCAGGGCCGAATGCCTGACCATGGTCTCCAGCCGCCGCATCTTGCCAAGAAACCCGATGAAACGGGAGCGGTTGTATGCCCGAAACTCCTCTTCGCGACCGTATCCAACGCCGAACTCAGAAGTCAACCGCGGAGCCTCATCCACCCGAATCCGTATCGGCACTTCACGATTGGCTGCTGAATCGAGTGAGGCTGATACGGTAGCAACGCGAAAGGCCCCTAAACCGTATATCCACTCCTGGGTCCGACTGAGAAGACTGTGGCGATAACGTTCACCTTCCGAGAAGGCAAGCTGGCGCAGGATGACAGCAGTGGGCACGTTCTTGTTGCCGGTGACCGTAACTTCGCCGAACGAGGACACGGGGCCGGGGTTCACGCGCCATATCAATCGTACTGCCATCGCGACAGTGTCGACCTGAAGATCCGGGTTGGACCGAGCATGTGGATAGCCGTGCTCAGACAGGTAGTCTGCCAGCGTGCGACGATCCTGCTCGACCAGCCGGTCCCGAAAACGAACCCCGGGCGACAGCATAAGCTTCGTACTCACCTCCTGTAGAAGCGAATCGACCTCGGCCGTTTCCTGGCCGTCGGAGGCAGCCTGAGCTGAACCGATGATATCGAACAGCACGGAGTCAACTGCTACCGGGCGACCTTCTTCAATGACGAGCGAGACCTTAACGTGCTGCTTGCTGTGGTTCACATTGAGCTCTGGTTGGCCAACTCTGACACGAAGGAACCCCTGCCGTTGATAGTAGCGGGTAAGACGCTCAATGTCCGCCTCGAGAGCATCGCGGCTGAAGATGAAGTCCTCGCGATCGGAGAACAACCCAAGGAATCCTGCCCTGCCGTGCATCGCTATCTGCTCGACAATCTGGGCGTCGGAAAGCGTCTGATTGCCCCTGAAGCTGACGTCAGTGACAACATATCCCTCCTGCGCCCAGACAGAACAGGCCACCAACAAGGCAGCGCAAGCCTTCAAAGATGCTCGATACCATTGGGAGATGAGTCTGTTAATAGCCGCTGTGATCTGCATCTTCTATCTCAAACGTGTTAGGAGCAAGCCGGTTCCTCAAGAACAGCGAGGCCAGGTAACTGCCCACAAGGTAAGCGCTGATCGATCGGTCGGCAAGGCGGATTGCCAAAGCTTGCCACTGTCGACCCCATCGATTGTTGCCAGGAGCAATGCTGCCTGTCTGCCGCCAATTAGGTACCCCTGTGTCTCGACTGTTGAATAAACCTTGTGTCGCACGCGTATTATTGGCAGGATGTAGCAACCAAGCCCGGCGGGAAACACATTCCCGAACGAAGCGTTCCTTCACAAAGGAGTAACTGATGCCGTTCTGCCCGAAATGTCATTTCGAATACAACCCTGATGTAGCCGTCTGTCCCGATTGCAATGAGAAGCTTGTCGAGACCCTTCCGGAAACTGACGAGACGACCAGAGAATACGAGGACTGGGTTGTCTTGGTACGATTGACCTCGCACGAGTACGCAGCAATGATTCAGGATGCTTTGCGCAGCAATATGGTTCCCGTAGTAGTCCACTCAGAGATCGGGCACTTCGGAGTCACCGGCCAATTGGGACCATCGTCATACCGCCTGATTGGCGGCGGTTATACGGTGCTCGTGCCGAAAGAGTTCGTAGTACAGGCTGACACCGAGGGGGCAGCAATTCTCGGCGAAGACTGGGTCAAGGGACGCCTCGTGGATATCGACGAGGACCCTGACAGGTAATCGCGTACACGATTCGACAGCACCACCGGACATCGAAGGTGGGTCAGAGGCGGCCTGCCTTCAATGTGAGACTCTGAACCCGGCGTCGGTGGGTGCTTCCTATGGGCACTCTACGGAGATCGTTCCTCCGAGGAACAGCACATTGACTACTTCCGTGATGTCCTGAATGTTGATGGCACCATCACCGTTGAGATCAGCCTCGTTGGGACACGGTGGGACGGGACCATCAGAGAAAGCATAAGCCACAAGATATGTCAGGTCCTGCACGTTGAGCTTGTCTTCATCGTCACCGTCGACATTGCCCGGATAGCCGATGCAGCAACAGGCGTCACCGATACCGTCGCCGCTGGTGTCGCTCTGATCAGGATTGTACACGTGCGGACAGTTGTCCTCGGCATCCGCGATACCGTCACCATCGCTGTCGATTCCCTGTTCGCATTCGTAAGCGTAGACCCGGACATGATCAATATTCCAGCCGCAGTAGTTCCAGATGGCATCGGTCGTCCCCATTGTCCAGCGCAGGTATACGGTCTCCTGATTGTCGGCCCACTGTGAGATGTCGTACTCAAGCTCAACCCACTGGTAGTCCGCCACCTCGGACGTGTTCTCCCAGATGACACTCCAGTTAGTACCGTTGTTACTGATCATGATATAGGCGTGGTCGTATGAGGGCTGCTCCACACCGAGCCACCGCCAGAACTTGAGCGTGACGCCACTCAAGCCGCTGCAATCAATCACCGGGCTGTACAGGTGACGCTGCGGCAGGTTGCCGGGATAGTCTCCGTTCAGATTGTAGCCGGCGACATTCTCACCGACAATCCCGCTGGTCGGGTCAGGCCCACCATAGGCACCGCCACCGCCGGTCGGGACCCCCCGCGCCCAGTCCGGCTCATAGATCCAGCCCTGATCGGTCTCGAAGTCGTCCTCAAACACGGTGACCAGTTGCGTGGCAATCGGCGACCGGTATGGCGCACTGGGCCCTCCATCGTACATGGTGCCTCCTGACATCTCATCGGCGGAGACATAGTACTCGATCCACAGGTGATCACATCCGAAAGCCGGTAGCACCGCTTCATATTGCCCCCCGCCAGCATTGAGAAGTGCGGCGTTCGACCAGGTGGAGTTCAGCGCTGTGCGGTAGTGAATCGTCTCCGTGCCCGGAACTATGGCACCACCGGTGGCCGGCACGATCCGGACGTCAAAGCTGCCCGGCTGATCCGGCAGGAAGTAGTCCGGCTGCCCAGATGGATATGAGAAGTACAGACCCGGGGTGGGGACATAAATCTCGCTTACCTGATACGCTGTCGCCAGGGAGGCCTGTACAATGCGCCGATGGTAGGTGAAGTCCATATAGGCAGCAGAATCCCGGTACGTGTGATAAACCGAGGAGAAATTGTACTCGATAAGAAAGACGACATCGTACCCGTTCTGCTGGAATGGATAGTGATCTGAGTACGGGATAGTCCCGCTCAAGACGCCGTTGAGTCCGACGCCTGTCAGAGAATCGGCCAGATTGACCCAGAGATTGGGCCAGGTGAGATCGTCACCATGGTACACCTTGACGTCATTGACATTCCCCTCATAGCCGATCATATCCATGTTCAGCATCATCACGATGCTGTCGCCGCGGGCTGCGGCCTGGTTGGCGTAGTGCCAGGAGCCATGCAACCCCTGTTCCTCACCGGTGAACAGGATGAATACGTAGGTCATCCTGGTATCGATGTCCTTGAGCACACGGGCGATCTCGAGCACACCGGCAGTCCCCGAGCCGTTATCGTCGGCGCCGGGCGAACCGCTGACAGCGTCGCGGTGCCCGCCAACTACGATGTGATGGCCCGGGTAATCGGTACCGATTTTGTACGCTACAACGTTCTGGACGGGCGTGCCGGCGTAGACGAAGCTGTCGAGTACAACTGAGTCATAGCCGTAGTCCTGGAGTTTGCCCATAACATAGTCACGGCCCATCTCGTCCCCGGCTGATCCGGTGACACGTGGAGGGAACGACTGCAGTGTCAGTACAATGTCCTGAAGAGAATCAAGACTGATCTCGTTCACCAGCGAATCCAGATCAGCAGCCAGTGGAGCACGTGTCAGGTCCAGCACAGGCGGGCGGCTGTATCGGATGACAAGATTGTGTGTCAGAACCGGTGCGAGACGGTTGACACCCTCGGCTACATCCTCAGGCGTCACGCGCATCAGACGCGTGCCGTTCTGCTCGAAGATAATCGGATACCTGTCGATATTGGAGCTGTCCAGGGCGATGTCGAGCGCCACTGTGCGACGGGTGACATTCTCGGCGACAAGCTGCGACTGCAGCCCCGAGGTCCTCAGAGCCTCCACCGCATCGGGTTCGATCATTACCAGATAGCCGCCATCGGTTTTCAGCAGGGGATCGATCTGGAGTTGATTAGCCACCCGGGCCTCGGATTCGCTGCTGATCTGCACTTCGTACAGGTCAGCCGCCGTTACACAAAAGCCAAGAGCGAGTGACAGGGTCAGAACAACTGGCAGGAACGTACGCATCGTGGATACCTCACGGGTGAAAAACCTGTGCCCCGGCACGTGCTTCTACTACCGCAGAGAACGCAGCGCCGGTATAATGCCGGTATAAATACTGTGGCAGGTTCCAAGGTGGGACCTGATCTGATTCTGGGCCTTTCTTTGGTGGATGCAGACATCCATAAGGTAATGTACAATGAGGCGGCAGAATGTCAATCAAAATGACCCTGATTCGCTGACCGAGAGAATCGTGGCAGTGCTCAGGCGTGTCCCTTACGGGCGCGTCACCACGTATGGCCAGATAGCACAACTGGCTGGCAACCCTCGGGCAGCGCGTCAAGTGGCGCGGCTTCTGCACAGCTGCTCGCAGCAGCGACAGCTCCCCTGGCATCGGGTCATCAATGCACAGGGGAACATCTCACTGGCAAAGACGGCCGGATTCGAGTTGCAGCAGGCCTTACTTCGCAGCGAAGGGATCGATGTCAGCGATGACGGCCGCGTCGACTTGAAACGCTACCTGTGGCTGTCAGTATAAGAAGCCGGTATTGGTCCAGCGTTGACGGCACCGGTGGCGGCACCATCGCCAACTCATACCTTGTGTGTCAGCCACCGCCCCCGCCGATAGTACTGGTAGAAAACGGTGCAGCCCAGCGCGAGTGATCCTGCGATCGCCCACCAGATAGCATCCTGGTCAAAGCCCATCACCTGCGTAAGAATGTAGATCGGCACGACCTGAAAGCCCCAGCCGTGGATGATGGACATGATCATGGTCGGGGTGTTCAATCCAACCCCCATATAGATTTCTTCCATCATGAGGAAGGCACCGAGGAACGGGAACCCGATGGCAAGTATGCGGAGCATGCGAACGCCGTAGCTGACAGTTTCAGGGTCCTGGAAAAATAGCCTCATGAGTTGCGGCGCAAAGATGAAGGTGGCGACGCCAAAGACCGTCATGATGCCCACACCAACCCATACTGCCATATTGCCCACGGTTCGCGCGCGCTGCGTTTTGCCGCTGCCGACCGTGTGGCCGATGAGCGACGACAGCCCCAGTCCGATGCCAACCAGTACCATGATCCCGAAATGTGTGATCTGGTTCCCCACACCGTAGGCCGCCACCACCGGTGTGCCGAAGGCCGCTATCAGAGGCGTGATCACCAGCCTGGAACCGGAGAAGGACAACTCCCCGAGCCAGGCAGGAACACCGATCCGGACAATCTGCCACATCGAACCCAGAGACACCGGGATCTTGCCAACAAGCCGCAGGCGGACGTTAGTGCGATGCCCGTAGAAGAGATACAGTCCCACTATGAGCGTAATCACGAAGCTTGTCACCGAGGCGACTGCGGCACCCTGAATGCCCATCGCAGGGAGTCCGGCGTAACCGAAGATGAAAAGCGGGTCCAGCACCAGATTGAGTAGATTGGACCCGATCATCAGTAGCATCGCCATCTGCGGGTTGGCTATAGAGCGCATGCCGGTGAAAATCGAGTAGGTGGCGAACATGACGGGCAGGCCAACCAGCATCGTGGAGCCATACGTCACCCCCATCTGCAGGGCCTCTCCCCCCGCACCGAGCAATGTCAGGATGTGGCGAATCGAGAGGAAACCCGCTGCACCCAATATGGCACCGAAGAACAGCTTGAGTATGATGGTTTCCTTGATCGCCTTCTCGGTGCGGTCGTATTCCTTCTCGCCATAGCGTCGGGAAATGACCGCGACTGAACCGGGCCCGACAAGCGAGTTGAACGAGAACACCATCCACTGCATGGTACCGAAGAACGTAATGGCGGCGACACCGGCTTCTCCATTCTCCAGCCGCGACACCCAGAAGGTGTCCACGAAGCGGTAGATGTTTTCGCTAAGGAAACCAAACATGGAAGGAAGCCCCATCCTGATGATGGCGCTGACAACCGACCCCTGAGTGTAGTCGGTCGGGACTCTCTGTGGTGCAATATTTCTCATGCAAGGTGACCGAGCCGATAAGATAAAGTGCGCCTGATGTCTTCCCAAGAGCAAAAATGGTCAACAGCCGGGAGGCGTTACGATAAGCCCCTGAATGCTGAGTACTGAGTTCGTCCTGTGCGGTCTCACGCGGCCGAAATGGTGCGGGAAAGGAAAACGCCCCGATCGGGGCGCGAAAATGGTGGTGGGGGGAGGATTCGAACCTCCGAAGGCTTCGCCGACAGATTTACAGTCTGTTCCCTTTGGCCGCTCGGGAACCCCACCGATGTCTTATCTAACCATCGGCCGCTAACCAGCCGCAGTTTAGACCTCCTAGTTAATGCAATCGCCATCAAAAAGCAATGGAAAAACTTGGCTCAGAAACCGGACGAGACCTATTCCACGTCCCGGTAATACCATGCCGCGACGGACTTCGACACCAACAGGAGACTCATAGCCCCCAATGTCGCCCAGGCCGCCCCGGTAAGGCCCATTCTTGGTACGAGCAGGCCGTTGCCTGCGATGGCTACAACCATAGCGACGATTCCGACACTAATGATGGCCCCGTCGCGTCGACGAACGAAAAGGGCGTAGTGCGGCACATATGACAGGCACAAGGCAACCACCGAGGCCACCATGATATTGAAGACATCCGCCTCGGCGGCGTACTCCGGACGGTCAAGCAGGCTCAGTACCGGCCGAATAAGAAAGAGCGCGGCAGCCGCGAGTACAACCGACAACCCCACGACTCCCCGCACCAGCGACCGACGGTTTCTCTGATAGTCCTCCACAGCGCGCATCTGATAACTGCTGATGAGCCTCGGGAACAGGACCTGGCAGACGCCGGTAAAGACGATTACATGTATGACATTTGCCATTCCTGCAAAAAAGGTATACACCCCGACTGCTTCCTCGCCGTGGAAGTGCTGGAGGAAGTAGCGATCGGCATAGTTGAGCAACTGAAACGACAGCGTGGCCATCAGAAACGGCAGCGCCGTTTTCATTCCCCTGCGAATCCAGGCAAAGTCAACGGGTTGCTTCCTGGCGGCGTCCCAGGGGAGAGTGCGCAGATGCGAGACAGCTATCGCCAGTCCGACCACCGCCCCGGCCGCCCAGCAGGTCCAGACAAAGGGCAGGTGGCGCAGATCCGGCAACACCCAGGCCGTCGCAATTACCAGCCACGCCCACATACCGCTCCGTATGAATATGACGAGATTGGCAGCGGTTGACCTGGACAGCGTCACCAGCAGTTGCACGCTCTCGTGCGAGGCATGTTCGAGCACCAGCAGCAGGTAGAACCACCCCACATACTTCCACGGTATCACCCCTCCGGCGAAGATGAGAAGCAGGGCTGGGAGAACGACAGCGTACGCACACAGATGATACACCAACTGATTACGTAT
This sequence comes from uncultured Ignavibacteriales bacterium, assembly GCA_964627305.1. Classification (GTDB taxonomy): domain Bacteria; phylum Zixibacteria; class MSB-5A5; order GN15; family FEB-12; genus WJKG01. Next base: position 164,695 of record CAZVHP010000005.1, read on the forward strand.
CAGCGCCGGTCGTCGTTCGGGAGTCGCGGCAAGGATCTCGCGGGAATTGAAGATATGGAAATCGGAACTGAGCAGATACAGCCCTATGGCAATGGTGATGTTGATCAACCCCCAGATTCCCACCTCGGCCACCTCGAAGTGGCGCGCCAGGAATACCAGCAGCAGGAACTTGCTGAGTTGTGTAAGACCACGCAAAGTGACGTTGCAGGTGCCGGTGCGCCACATGGCTGTCTCAATCCGCACGATCCCGCCCTATGAGGAAGTCATCCAATGCGGCCTGCCATTCGTCCATAACATCGAGTCCGGCCTGCCTCAGGCGCATGTTGTCCAGGGAAGAGTATTGAGGGCGCGGTGCCGGACGGGCAAGCTGTTCGGTGCTGCAGGGCCGGACCAGCACGGCGAGGCCCTGCCTGTCGAACATGCGACAGGCCCAACCGTACCAGGTCGTCTCTCCGTGACAGGTGGCGTGAACCACGCCCGTCAGTCGCTCATCCATAACCCGTAGAGTCTGGCGCACAAGCTGTGCGGTCGAGGTAGGATTGCCAACCTGATCATCGACTACCCTGATCGGCTCAACAAGCTGACCCTGAGCCTGTGCGATGAGTTGCTGCTGCGCGAGGCGCAGCATGGTACGAACAAAGTTCCGACCCTTGGGACCATACAGCCATGCCGTGCGAATGATCAGATGATTCTCCACTCCAAGGGCAACAGCCTCTTCCCCGCACAGTTTGGATTTGCCGTAGACACCCAGAGGAGACGGCCGGTCATCCTCAGTGTAAGCAGTCCCCTTGGTGCCATCGAAGACATAGTCAGTGGAGTAATACACGAGACGCGCCCCGATCTGGCGACAGGCAGCGGCAATTGCCCGGGTACCTTCGGCATTGACCTGCCAGGCCAGGTCCGGATCAGATTCCGCCCCGTCGACATTGGTGTACGCAGCGGCGTGCAGAACAAGCGACGGGCGCACCCGCCCGATCACCTCGCCGGCGGCATCAGGCATGGTTAGATTGAAGTCAGGCAGATCAACCCCAACCACTGACCGCCCAGCCCGCGAAAGCGCCCGAACAAGCTCAGAGCCAAGCTGCCCTTCGGAACCGGTGACGAGAATCTCAGAACCCACTGTCAATCTCATCAGTGAGGCGCGTGAGGTAGTGCCGGTAATCGTTATCGCTCATATGCTCGATCAAGCGATCAAGTTGCGCGCGGCCAATAAACCCCATCCGGTAGGCCACTTCCTCAAGACAGGCAATCTTCAGCCCCTGGCGCTTCTCAATGGTGGCAATGAACTCGCTTGCTTCCAACAGGCTTTCATGGGTGCCGGTGTCCAGCCAGGCGATCCCCCGCCCCAGTCGCACGACCCGCAGCTTGCCACGCCGAAGGTACTCGCGGTTGACATCGGTTATCTCAAGCTCTCCCCGCACGGAGGGCTTAAGCTTACGCGCAATCGACACGACCTCACTGTCGTACAGATATAGCCCCGTCACCGCGTAGTTTGACGCCGGCCGGGAAGGCTTTTCGTCGATTGAAACCACACTCCCTGAGCGGTCATAACCAATCACGCCGTATCGTTGCGGCTGGTTGACCCAGTAACCAAAGACCAGTCCCCCGTCCGAGAAATGGCGGGCTTGTCTGATGAAGTCGTAGGCGCCATAGAAGATATTGTCGCCGAGTATGAGCGCCACCGGCTCCTCGCCAACAAAGTCCGCGCCGAGAATGAATGTCTGTGCGATCCCGCCCGGATGTGGTTGTACGGCGTAGGATATGCTAACGCCGAGCTTGCTGCCATCCCCAAGAAGCTGCTGAAAACGCGGGGTATCGTCCGGCGTCGAAATCAGCAGAATGTCGCGGATGCCCATGAGCATGAGGGTAGAGAGCGGGTAGTAGATCATCGGCTTGTCATACACCGGCAGCAACTGCTTGCACACCACCATTGTGGCCGGGTGCAGTCGCGTACCCGCCCCGCCGGCCAGAACAATGCCGCGCCTCACTGTCTGCTCTGTGGTGTCGTTCACCGGCCCACCATCGGCGAGAAACAGTCATCCATAGCCACTACCTCAGACTACACCATAATCGAAGTTGATCTCTGCATCCTTCAGAAACGGAGCGCTGCGATCCTTGTCGGAAAGAACCACATCTTCGATCGGCCACGCAATCTGGATATCCGGATCATTCCAGCGGATGGCCCGATCGTGCTTCGGAGAGTAGTAGCGGTCTACCTTGTATATCACCTCGGTACAAGGCGACAGCGTGCACAATCCATGAGCGAAGCCGCGTGCGATGAACACCTGCGTCTGGTCTGTCTCGGTCAGTTCGATACCGATCCACTGACCAAACGTCGGGCTGCCGCGTCTGATATCGACTGCCACGTCCAGCGCCGCACCCCGAACCACGCGAACTATCTTGGCTTGCGCCATCGGCTCAAGCTGATAGTGCAACCCTCGGACAGTCGCGGCACTCGTGCTGACCGAATGATTGTCCTGTACCGGTGTGCAGTCGATTCCGGCTTCCTGCCACTGACGGGCCGACCACGTCTCACAAAACGACCCCCGATCGTCACGCACCAGCTTCGGCCTGACTATCAGGACACCGTCCAGTTTGGTCTTTGTCACCTCAAGAGACGCCATGATACTATCAGCTTGCGGCCCGAACCCGGCGCCTGCATTTCGTGTGCTCCATATGGTGGAAATATATAGCCGATCCCGGGACGATGCACAATGGTAAACTTCGCGGGGGCTTCGGAGCATAAGCAGTGAGAATGGCTGGGTAATTCGCGGAGTTTGGTTGACATGCGAACGTAGATTGTTGTATCTTCGTCGCGAATGACCCGGGCGAATTGACGGTTACAACATGAACACCTGAGTCTCCGACAGGAAACCTAAGAAGTGACAAAACGTACCGTATCGTTTGCCGACTTCCTTCCGTTCGACCACTCTCTCTACGTTGAGCTGCGTCGGAAGACCACCATCCGTCTGCTGATTCTCTACCTTGGGCCTGTCCTGCTGCTCAGCGTCTTCTTCTTCATTCAGTATGACTCCATACTGGGCGAGAGCAAGCGCCTGCACCTGCAGGCCATTGCCGAAAGCCAGGCCAACACCCTTGATTTGTTTCTTTCGGAACGAGTAGTCAACCTGTCGAACTTGCTGAACGATCCGTCCTACCCCATTCCCCCGACATCAGATCAGATAGACAGCCATCTCCGACGTTTGATGCGCAGCAGCGACGCCTTTGTTGATGTCGGTTTCTTCGACAACAATGGTATCCAGATCGCTTACGCCGGTCCGTTTCCGGATTTGGAGCAGCGCAGTTATCTGCACGAGCGATGGTATGAACGCCTCCGAGAGGGCGGGCAACGATTCATTATTACCGACATCTATCTGGGCTTTCGGCTGCGTCCTCACTTCACCATCGCCGTCAGCCGTGTGATCGGGGACCAGTTCTACGTCCTCAGAGCGACCCTCGAGCCTCAAAAGATCTACGATTATATCCGTTCACTCCGGGAGGACCGAGAGGTCTATACTTCGATTGTGAACAAAGACGGCCTGTACCAGTTGTCAGCCCCGGCGATCGGTTCGCCGCTGGATACGGCATCGTTTGTGCCGCCGCTGGAGCCACCGGTCGGTGTCCAGTACGCCGAGATCAACGGACGGAAATCGATCTCCGCCCATGCCTGGCTGAACACGGTCGAATGGGCACTCATTGTACAGGAACCGCCTACTGGGGGTCTGCCGACGCTTTCGGGGTTCCGGCTGATAATGCTGGCGATTACCATCGTTATGAGCATCATTGGCACCGTTATCATCTTCTTCCGCGCCAAGCACACAACCGAAGTACAGATGGAGTCAGACCGCACCCGCGCCCAGTTGACCCATGCAGCCAAGCTGGCCTCAGTGGGCGAGTTGGCGGCCGGAATCGCCCACGAGATCAACAATCCCCTGGCCTCGATCAGCGAGGAAGCCGGGCTGATTCAGGACAAATCAAACCCTGCCTTCGGCAGAGACCTGACCACAGAGGAGCTTCAGGGGCACCTGGATTCGATCCAGCAGTCGGTCTATCGCTGCCGCGATATCACTCACAAGCTGCTGGGATTCGTTCGCAAACACGATGTCGACCTGCGCCGCCATGACATTCACAAGCTGATCGACAGTGTCATCGACGGCCTGCTCCGCAACGAGCTCGCTGTGTCCAGCATCAAGGTGGAGCGCGACTACGCTCATGGCCTGCCGGAGATCACGACCGATGGCAATCAGCTCCAGCAGGTCTTCCTGAATATCATCAAGAATGCGATGGATGCCATCGGCGGCAAGGCCGGGCGAATCTCAATTCGCACCGAGAAGGAAGCCGACAACATCCTGATCACGATATCTGATACCGGCAAAGGGATGTCGCAGCCACAACTGGCCAACATCTTCCTGCCGTTCTTCACGACCAAGGAACCCGGCAAGGGAACCGGCCTTGGGCTTTCGATAAGCTATGGAATCGTTGAGAGTCTGGGAGGGCATGTCAGTGTGAAGAGCACTCTCGGTGAGGGCAGCAGTTTCACGATATCCCTGCCGGCGAAATAGACATATATGAGGACATTATGACCAAAGGAAAGACCGGCAACGATATTGACAACATGATCGTGCGGGACCTGATGATTCCCCTTGAGCAATACCCAGTGATATCAACCGAGGCAACCCTGCTTGATGCCGTCATTGCGCTGGAGGAGTCACTGGAGGCGCTGGGGCCGAATCGTCAGCCACACCGCGCCGTCCTCGTCGCCGACAAGAACAATCGCATAGTAGGCAAGATCGGCCAGTTGACTCTGCTCAAATCTCTTGAGCCACAGGTCGACCTGGCCGGCGATGAGGAGCGTCTGGCTCGGGCCGGCGTCAGCCCCGATCTGCTGACCACTGTCAAGAAACACGCACGGGACCTGGAACTCAATCTGTCGGACATCTGCTCCCGCGCCAGTGCCATCCGGGCTAAGGATGTCATGGTGCGTACGGCGCATTCCATCGACGCAGCCTCGCCACTTGCCGACGCCGTGCATCGGCTTGTTCAATGGCAGCAGTTGTCGTTGCTGGTTTCGGAGAAATCGCAGATAGTAGGCATCATCAGGCTGTCTGACCTGTTTGAGCTTATCGTGGACAAAATTCGGGAGCAGGCGTCTTGAGGCCGCCGGGAGTGACACCATGCCAAAAATTCTGATTGTTGACGACGAGCAAACCTTCCGAAGGAATCTTGCGGACCGCCTCAGGATGCGCGACTACCCGGTGATGGATGTCGGTACCGGTGAAGAGGCGATTCAGGCGATCAGGCAGGACCCTGAGATAGACATTGTTCTGCTGGATTTGAAGATGCCCGGTATGCGGGGCGATCAGGTACTCAGGGAGATGAAGTCTTTCCGGCCGGAGCTTCAGGTGATCATGCTGACCGGCCACGGTTCACTGGATTCCGCCATGGAGATCGGCCGACTGGATGCCTACTCGTACCTGGCCAAACCGTGTGACCTGGAAAAGCTCCTTGAAGTAGTCAACCAGGCACGTGAGGACAAGGTGCATGTGATGGCCCGTCACGAGGTCCCGCATGTGGAGCGTGGATCGCTTTGGGCCTGGCTCAAAGGGTCACATAATTCGCGTCCGGGGATTATTCTCCTCGGAGTGTTGATTCTGCTAACGATGGCGCTCATCCCCACTCCGCAGCGATTGATGACTCTGCTGTCGGCACCGAAGACGGGGGCAATAACTGACGCCAACATGGGTTTTGCCAGCTACCGGAAGATGCCCGACGGCCAGAACATAGCCGATTACTACGCCACCAAGTACGGAATCGGTGAGACCGTGACGGGCGATGATGGCAAGAGGGTGTTTATCCCGGCCACTCCCGAGCAGGTTGCGTTCAAGGCACGAATCATGCTGGGGCTTCTGATCGTCGCCGCCTTGTTCTGGGCCTCCGGAGCTGTGCCGGTGGGAATCACGGCACTGTTCGTCGGTGTCATCATGTACTTTTTCGGGATACTCAAGCCGGACGAGATAGCTGCTGCCTATGCCAAGGACGCAGTCATCTTCATTTTCGGGGTGCTGGCCATAGCATTGGCAATTAGTAAGACCGGACTTGACCGGAGAATCGGATTGCTGTTGCTGGGGCCGGCCAAAACATTGCCGCGGCTGTTGTTCATCTTCCTTCCCCTGCTGGCGATGGCGTGCTCGGTAGTTTCTGAGCACGCACTCGTGGCCTTCATTATGCCGCTGTTCATGATGGTCTATATGCTGTCCATCCGGGCCGCCGGGGTCAAGCAGGATAAAGCCCTTGCGGTGATGCTGGCCCTCATACTGTGTTACACCGCCAACTCGGGCGGGCCGGGGTCTCCGGCGGCAGGTGGGCGGAATGCCATCATGATGGGGATACTGCAGGACTACAATGTTGCACCCTCGTTCGGCGAATGGGTCATGTACGGTATGCCGTTCGTGCCGGTAATGGCCATTGTGGTCGGACTGTATTTCTATCTTGCCCTTGGTCGGAAGATCAAGGTGAAGAACCTCAATGTCTCCGCGATTGTCAAACAGGCCTCTGAGAAGATCGGCCCAATGACCCGCAACGAATACCTCACGGCCCTGGTGCTGGCCGGGGTGATAGCTCTGTGGATTGGCGCCAGCGACACTTTCGGTATGGGTGGACCGGTCATACTGGGGATTGTGACGCTGAATGTAATGCGTATTCTGAAGTGGCGCGATGTCGCCTCAATTCACTGGGAGGTGGTGGCTTTGTATGCCAGTGCCTCGGCGCTGGGAAAGGGTCTGGCCTCCACCGGCGCCGCGCTCTTCCTGGCCGACAGTTTCCTGTCAATTCTGCCTGATTTCTTCAGCCAGGGAACGGGGCTGGCGATGGCCGCGAGCCTGTTCACCGGGCTGGCGACCAATTTTATGAGCGATGGTGCCACAGTTTCTGCCATCGGCCCCATCACGGTACCAATGGCGACAATTTCCGGCACGCACCCATGGATGGTTGGTTTTGCCACCGCGTTCGCATCTTCGTTCGCCCACATGCTGATTATCGGGACTCCGTCGAACGCCATCGCATACGCAATGGCCAAAGACCAGCGAACCGGGGAACAACTGGTCACGCTGGGTGATTTCATGAAGCATGGAGCGGCGGTGCTCGTACTCTCGTTCCTCGTTCTGTGGTTCTGGCTGTTCCTTGGGTATTGGCAGTTTATCGGCTTTTGAGATAAGGGATCGCAATCATGTCGAATAGTATCAAGTTGCTTATTGTCGATGATGAAGTGAAGTTTCTGGAGTCAATCGCGCAACGACTTCAGATGCGCGACTTCGACGTCACTACCGCCACCAACGGTCCCGACGCAGTCGAGATCGCCAAGGAGGAGAAATTCGACCTGGCCCTGCTCGATCTGAAGATGCCCGGAATGGACGGCCAGCAGGTCCTGGAGATCCTCAAGAAAGAACACAGGTTTCTTGAGGTCATCATTCTCACCGGTCACGGGTCGGTTGACTCTGCGGTGGAGTGCACAAAGCTCGGAGCGTTCTCCTACCTGCCCAAGCCGTACGAGCTGGACAAACTGCTCGAAGTGCTCCGCCAGGCTTATGAAGCGCGCCTGAACAAGAAGTTTCAGGCCGATAGCGCCCGTATGGAGAAGCTCGCCAAGATAGCCCAGGGATCCTCGCCACTGGGGATTCTTCGCGCCATGCGCGAACTGGACGACGACCAGAAGTGAAATGGCGCCGGGCTGATCGCGATCAGGTCAGCCCGGCTTCTTTATCAGCCTGTTAGTAACGGGACCTGCAAAGACCATTTCAGACACCAGCCCGACAACCCGAACGTCACGAAAAATGCGACCGCATGGGTCGCGTTAGAAGTGGCGCCCCCCAGAATTGAACTGGGGACACACGGATTTTCAGTCCGTTGCTCTACCAACTGAGCTAGGGCGCCGCTAAGATCGTTAAGGGCAGCAATCTATGTAGTTTTCGGTCGAAGTCAACCCTATTTTAACGCCCGCTCTGCAAATACTGCCTGGTGCTGCGCGACAACAGAGCATACAACGCACCCGCCGCAATCACCAACAGAACCACGCTCTCATAGCGCGTGATGTCAATCAGAGCAAAAAGCACGATGAGCGCGTTCACACCGATCAACCCGTACCAGCCCCACGTCCTCAACGCCCGATAACCATAGACAACCACCATCAGCGCAATGCCGATTGCGGCGAACAGCATCGACTGGGCTAGTTCGTGATACTGGTTGTCCAGCACGCCCAGGATGATCTGCACCCCGCCATAGAGAATGAAGATCCCGGCGAAGATGAACCCCCACCAGGCAGCAAACCTGAACTCGATCGGTTGGTGGTCTGTCTTTTGTTCGGTGTTTTCCATGATCATCCTCTGGCTACAAGGCTTCTTCTCCCAATAGCCCGGCTCCGATGAACCCGGCATCATTGCCCAGCGACGCCTTCACAATCCGCAGTCGCTCCACAGCGGAGTCAAACGCGATCTTCCTGATAACCGCTGCGACCCCTTCCAAAAAACCACCACCACCGTCGACCACCCCCCCACCCAGAACTACGACCTCAGGATTCAAAAGATTCACTACTCCTGCCAAACCATAGCCTAAGTAGTGCGCCGTTTCGTCGAGCACCTCGCGCGCCACCTCATCCCCCTTCTTGAGAGCTGCGAACAACTTGCGAATCGTCAGGTTCTCCGGGTCTCCGTTCAGCACTTCTTCGAATGCCGGGGTCAGACCTCCTTTCAGGCGCTGCTTGACACGCTCCGTTATAGCCCGTGACGCGCAATAAGTCTCGATAGAACCGGGAACGCCGCTGTGAATCTCCTCGGCGTCAACATCGATTCCCATGTGCCCCAGCTCCCCGGCGGCACAAGTGGCGCCGTGCCAGACCTTGCCATCAATAATCACTGCCCCGCCTATGCCAGTACCAACCGTAACACAAATGACCGAACGAGCGCCATGAGCGGCCCCGAAACGCATTTCTGCCAGAGCCATGGCGTGGACGTCGTTGTCCACCCAAACAGGCATGTTGAGGCGGTCGCGCAGAGTCTCCCCTATCTCCATCCCCTGCCAACCGGGGATATTCGGCGATGGACCGATCACTCTGCCGGTCCTGAAATCCACCGCCCCCGGGGTCCCGACCCCTAACCACCGCACCTCGTAGTCTTCTTCGGCAGCAGACAGCAGCAAGCGTTCGGCAATGTTTGTCACCATGTGCATCAGGGGTTTGGCCCCCTTCTCGCTCTGCGTTGGCCGCTGGTCTCTGAAGAGCACCTTCCCCGACTTGTCGGTGAGTCCGAATTTCACACTGGTTCCGCCAATGTCAATCCCGGCGTATACGTGGTTGTCCGACATATCCCTGTTTTGGAAGTCCTTGTGGGTTTGTAGTTTATACTCCGGGCGTCGACTCTGTGGGCCCGCCTCATGCAACAGCCGGAATTATAGCCCCACCTCACAGATGGGTCAAGTTAAAAGGGTCAGCCTGAAGCGACGCCAGAGGTTCAGCGAGCAGAAGAGATGCACTCCTGTCGTGCCGTTCAGCCTCCGTATCGACAATGAACCTTGATCACCCGGCATGCTGCTCATAAGTCGATCAATCCGGGCAAGCCTATGAGACATGAGCGAGCGGCAGCTTATCAATGTGCTTTCCAGCGTCGACAAAGAAAAGGACCCAACACCCCAGCAATCGGGAGAGACCGATGAAGATGACCACCATCTTGTTTGGCTTGATGCTTCTGATCACAGCGTGCAGCGATCATTCGGCTTCGACAGTCGAACTGAGGCATTTCCCGCTCGACGACCTCAGTAACCTGATCGCGCAGTCAGGCGTTGTCATCGACAGCGAGGTTAGCGCCGACGGTAACGCGTCGCTGCGTATCGATGCCGAGCAACCGGTAACCATACGGCTGTACGAGCTTAGGGATGTTGAAGTGGATGATGCCACCCTGATGTATCAAGCTCGCGTCAGAACACATAGCATGCAGGGGGAAGTCTACCTTGAAATGTGGTGCGGCTTCAGCGGCCAGGGTGAGTTCTTCTCACGCGATCTGGAGACACCCCTGACTGGAACCACCGACTGGTCGACCAAGTCGACCCCGTTCTATCTGCAGAAGGGCCAGAAGCCGGACTATATCAAGCTGAATCTGGTGATCAATGGCATTGGCCAGGCGTGGGTCGATGATATCCGACTGTTTGCGAGGCCACAACCAGCCACCTGAGAAGTGGCTGACCTCCCTCAGATCGCCGGGTGAACTTCACAACAACTAAGGCGGTCCCGACTTCGGGACCGCCTTCATTATCCAAACCTTACCAGTAGTTTCTGCTTACTTCTGACGGCGACGCCGAACAACACCGGCTGCTGCCAGACCAAGGCCCATCAGCAACATGGTCGACGGCTCCGGGACCACCGTATACTCGGTGTCGGGGCGAAGAATCTTGTTACCGATAGTGTCGTTGGCGGGGCCAACCATCGGATCGGGATCGTTGAAACCAGCGTTCCACATCGTTCCTGATACCTGTCCATTGGGGCTGCCACCCTTGGCGTAGAAGTCGCCCCAGGTAGGCACGCGGTTGGAACGGAACGACCATTCCAGCTGGCCATCGTCGCCATAGTCGAGCTTCATCGCATTGGCAATTCCCTCGAAACTACCGAATTCCACCGAGCTGCTGTTGAAATCCCAGAAGTCGTTCTGAGTGTCCACATTGGGAGAAATCTCAAGCGTGAAGTGGCTGACCGCAGGTCTCTCGAGCGCACTGCCGTCCTCACGAGACAGGTTGTAGACATACAGCCAGTTGGAACCCTCTTGCGTGACGGTCCAGGAAATCACGGCATTATTCGCCCAGTTCCCCGTGCCGACAAGTCCCCCACCGCTGATTGACAGGCTGCCCGTGTAGACCAAAGCATGTGCAGACAGCGGCACCACAAACATGATCAGCGCCAGTACCAGTAGTTTTTTCATCATCTCGTGTTCCCTGTGTTCTATGGCCGTCAGGTGTACGGTGTCAGCACCCTGCAGCCGTGTTAGCTATAGTATTCCGCCCCGAAGATGAGCAAGGTTCATGCCTGAACCGCCACTTTGTTACGCATTACATAAGTGACTACCACTCAATATGATACATGAACCCAGCAGGAGATTGGAGATCACCGACTCCGAAACACGAAACCACAATGCCTCTTTTGCGCAAACGGCTGCCTAACATTGATCATGGAAGTCTATCTTTGAGGTACGCGATCAACTGCCTTCGCGGGATCGTTTCCTGAATCTCCTCGGCTTTCAACCACTCCTCGCGATCCTCGACCTGCTGTGCCTTCTCTCGTCCGGCGGCCAGATTCTTGACAGTCACCTGGCCGGCATCAAACTCATCGGAGCCGATGATAACCGCAAACGGGATACCGACTTTGTCGGCATACTTGATCTGCTTGCTGAGATTCCTCGTGCCGCCCGAATAGATCTCCGCAGCGATTCCTGCCGCGCGCAGATCATGCAGAATGGCCAGATAGTCGGCCAGTCGGTCTTTGTCCATCACCGTCACGATCGCCCGGCTCGTGCACGATCGAAGCTCCAGCGCGTTGAGTTCAATCAGAGCTGCCAGGAGGCGATCGATACCGATAGAGGAGCCGACCGCCGGCACTGGCTGGTTCAGGAACCGCTCGACCAGATTGTCGTAACGGCCGCCGGAGAAGATCGACCCGAAGGCCGGTAAATCGGTCAGGGTTGTCTCGAATACGGGGCCGGTATAATACCCAAGGCCACGGACGATGGTCAAATCGACCACCGTCTTGTCAAGGTCGACATTCATGGCACCAAGGTAGCCCTGAATCTCGCGAAGTTCGTCTATCCCCTGTCGCGATTCGTCAATGTCCGCCAGAAGTTCCAAAGCTCGGTCCAGCGGATCGCCCTTATGACTGTTATTGTCAGCGACTTCCAGAAAGCGCTCAATCCGGGCGATCTGACTGCTCTCGAGTTGCAGCCCGCGGATCTTGTCTCCCGACTGATCCACCCGCCCCGGTCCCAACTCCGCGACGACCGCCTCGTAGCCCTGTTTCTCGAGCTTATCGATAACGCGGAACACATCGGGTCCTGTAGTCTCATCAATACCGGCGAACTCAATCAGCCCGTTGAGAATCCTGCGGTTGGAATAGCGGACCTGAAACCGCTCGATTCCGAGGTGCCGCAAAGTGGACACCATGGCGGCGATGATCTCGGCATCGGCCAAGAGGTTTCGCGTTCCTACGATATCAATATCGAACTGCATGAACTCCCGGTAACGCCCGGGGCCGGGTTTGTCGACTCGCCAGACATTGCCGTACTGGTAGCGCCGGAAGGGGAGCGGCAGCGTCGGCTGCGAGGCAACATAGCGGGCGAGCGAAAGGGTGAACTCGTAGCGAAGGGCCATATCCACCTCATCGGGACCGCGAAAGCCGAACAACTCGGCCAGCGAATCATCGGTGTAATGCGGCCCAAGCAGAGACTCTGCAAGCTCCAGCGAAGCTGTCTGCAGTGGGAGAAAGCCCATTAGCTCAACTGCTTCTCGAAGCCGTGACAACATCTTTTCGCGGGCCAGTTGCTCCGCGGGCGGATAATCTCGAAATCCCTTCACCAACTGCGGTTTGACCTTGTCACTACGGTTCCTGGCCATGACCTCCTCGACATTCAATCAAAGGCTGTATTTGTGGATCATAGTTAAATCAAAACAGCTTTCAATGAAAGGCTTTTCTCAGCTAACATATCCCGACATCGATTGGCCAACAGGCAATTCCGGGGCTTGCTTTATCAGCACAATAGCATAGATTACGTGCCTTGCTGCGATTCCTGACTGTCGAATCTCAGACCTGCGAGAAGGACGCAAGATATGAACATCGCCGAACTGCTTGCCCAGTCTCTTACCGACCGCAAAGTGACCACTCAGGCTGATCAGATGGCGGTAGCCTCACGCGACGAATCAACCATGCCGGCCGTTGTGCCGGAAGCAGTGGTCTTAGCTGAAGCGACCGAAGATGTCATCGCCGTTGTCAGGTTATGTCGAGAACACGCTGTCCCAATCACTACGCGAGGCGCAGGCAGCGCTCTTGAGGGTTCGACGATTCCCTGCAAGGGGGGCATTGTGCTCGACCTCAGCCGCATGACGGGCATCCTTGAGTACTGGCCAGAAGACCTGCAGGTTCGTGTCCAGCCGGGGCTTGTCTACGACCATCTGAACGAACGCTTGAAACGCGACGGCCTATTCTTCCCACCCTCGCCGGGCGGGTCTGGTGACATCGCCACTGTGGGCGGTATGGTTGCCACCAACGCCAGTGGTATTTACTCGGTGAAGTACGGCGGAACCAGGGAATATATCCTGCAACTGGATATTGTCACCGGCGAGGGCGAGCGGTTGACGATCGGCAATCGGGCGATCAAGCGGTCGTCCGGCTACAACCTCGTGGAATTGGTTGTCGGTTCGGAGGGTACGCTGGCCATCGTCACCGCTGTCACCCTCAAACTGGCCGGGTTGCCTGAAGGGCGGGAGAAGGCAGCCTATCGTTTTCCTGATGAAACGAAAGCAGCGGAGGCTGTGTCGCACATGCGGATGTACGGGCTGGACATCGCCGCTATCGAGTTTCTTGATCGCCAGCTCATTGCAGCTCTAAACAGATTGAAGGACTACGGCCTCGCAGAGGTCCCCTGCCTGTTCCTTGAGTTTCACGGCCCCAAGGAAGTGCTGAGATCAAGTGCCGATCTGGCTGCTGAGATCTGCGGCGAGCTTGGCGGCATAGCCTTCACGCTCGCCCAGGGACAGAATCCCTGGGAGATACGTCATTGGGCAACTGACGCGGTTAAGCATCGGCAACCCGGCTTCACCATCATCCGCAACGATGTCGCCTTCCCCATCTCCAGATTACCCGAGATGGTTGCTTTCTGTCACGAGCTCGGGCAGCAGCATGGCCTGCTTATCCATACTTTTGGGCATGTCGGGCTGGGGTTGCTTCATGCGCTGATCCTTGCCAATAGGGAGAATGAAGACCAGTGGCAACAAGCTATGACGGTGAATGATCAGATAATCGAAAGAGCGCTGTCTCTGGAAGGCACTATCTCCGGTGAACACGGTGTCGGTCTGGGACACAAGAATTTGTTTGGCCGCGAACACAGTCCTCATGCCATAGAACTGATGCGCCGGATCAAGAATCAGTTTGACCCGGCGGGGATCCTTAACCCGGGGAAAATTTTCGACCTGTGACAAGGTAATATCTTTCGGGCGAGCAAATCCCCGCATTGACTAAGTACCTGCAACACAATATATTCAAATAGCAACTCTGGAACCGTCACCAGGTGCAAAACTATAATATGAATATGAAACCCATTGTGCTCACAGCGACCTTGCTTCTGGTGTCCGGAAGCATCTTGGGCGAACCGGTCCTGAAGATCGAACCAGAGGTGTTCCAGTTCGGCATGATCCCCCGCGAGGCCACTGTTGCTCACTATTTCTGGTTTGAGTCAGCCGGCACTGACACAGTTTTCATTGACAGCATCAAGACCGGGTGTGCCTGCGCGACGATGCCGATAGAGCAGGAACACCTTGCGCCCGGTGAGAAGATGCGGGTTGGCCTGTTCTGGGATGTCGGAAAACGGATTGGCTCGGTTTTGAGTCATCCCTATATTTTCTACAACGGCAAGGAGCTGCCCACGTTTGCCGGCCTTCGGGGGCAATGTCTGCTGCACATGGACAGCCTGCGGCCGGTAACGGTGCGACCGCACCGCGTGGACTTCGTCCGCCTGCCCGCAACCTCAAAGTCCATTGACGAGATCGAGTTAGCTTTCTTAAACCTCTCGGATGAGCGGCTGGACCTGACTGTTGTGGCGAACAGCGCCGAGGAACTGATCGAACTGAGGCTTCCCAAATCGCTCAAAGCCGGCGCAAGTGTCACTGGCAGGGTGATTGTCCGGCCCGAGCATGCCGATGAACCATTTGAGCGGTCTTTTACGCTGGAATTCTCTGACGAGAACCGGACACGGCTTACAGTACCTGTCCGACGTAAGGTATATTAGACTGTGTTTGCAAGGCTGAAAGAATACTGCAGTAGCCCCGACAGGTCCTTTGGCCGACCGCTTTCGGGGTTCGAATGTGCACGGAACTTGTATAATGATGACAACCCACATGAACCATGAAAGGTAGCCTACCGTGAATCTGTCACGATACCGAATCGCCGTTTGTGTTCTGGTAGCATTACTGGGCGCCGCTTCGATGGCGACGGCGGCACCACGCCTGGATATCGAAGGAGACTCTTTCGATTTCGGCTTCGTACCGCAGAATTCCAAGATCACGCACTCCTTCTGGCTGAAATCGACAGGCGATGACACGCTGCGGATTGTCCGCGTGGTGCCTGGGTGAGGGTGCACGCAAGCGCCCTTGCAGAAGGACGCTATCGCTGTCGGTGACAGCGCAGAGCTTGAGATTATTTTCGACACGAGGCAGTACAACCGGAAGATGTCCAAACGACCGAAGATCATTACCAATATCGGTCCGCCGGACAAGCACGTTGCCATTAGTTGTACGCCGGTGGTGCGACCGGATTCGACATATCCGATCACCTTCAACCCGTACAAGCTTGATCTGACTCAGTTCGGCGAGAAGGTACGCGAGAATGTTACATTCGATATTACTAACGTCTCCGATCAGAAGGTCCAGTTCGAAGTCATTGCCACCCGCGATAATCTGTGGGAGATCGAGTTGCCGAAGTCGATTGATCCGGGAAAGACGAAGAAGGCAGTTCTCAAACTCACCAGGCAGGGTTTGGAGCAATCCTTCGAGAAGTCATTTACCATCCAGGTGAACGATGAGAACAAGAGCCGCTTCACAGTCCCGGTTAAGCGGTCAATCCATACTGCTCGTCAGCACCGAGTCGTGACCCCCGCGACGACGACCAACCCGACAAGCGCGACTGGTACTGAGGGAAAAGCCGGCACCGGATCGACACAGAAAGACAAGGGCAAAGGCGGCAAGTAGGCGCGGGTCTCAAAGACAGGGTCCCTGCCTACCCAAAGGAATTCGGAAAACCTGGCAGAACTTGGCGCCACTCGACTCAGCAGTTGAGTGGCGCCATTCTTTGCTTCGCCGACCAGCGCCATGTCTTGCGCACTAATCTGCGCCGAGGCCTATGCCTCAACACACCATGGCGAGATCACAACGGGTGATTTCGTGCCCGAGTATTCCGCAGGGGTGTCTTACTCGCCCTCGAACTCGGTGAAACCGCTCCTGAGGAGGTTCTCCCACGCTTGGTTGTAGATCTCGCCATAGACGTTGGAGTGTACCAGACGGAAGTCGAAGTTTCCGGACCAGTCTTCGAAAATAAAGTACTTCCCCTCACGCATGCGGTGGTAGTACCACACCTGATACGGATTGCCCGCTCGAGGAGCTTGCTTGTCCGTGATTTCATCGTAGAACCCGTAGGTCATCAGTACTCGTCCACGGTCGGTTGACCAGCCGTTGTCTCTGCCGGGATTGTTAGAGAACATCCTGTTCGCGTATCGCCAGAGCTGGATCGCCGCTATGCGGTTTTCGATCACGGAGGTTGCCGGATCTTCATCGTTTTCAATCCAGAACTGCCTCAGGAAGTTCTGCTTTCCTTCGTCATTCAACCCCTTGAGGATTTCTCGCTGCTCCTCGCCTATGGACCAGTAGCTAACCTGCACCTTCTGTTCGACACTCAGCGTGTCGTAGGGGTCCAGCACAGCTCCGGGGGTCCTGGCAAACTGCACGAACTGCTGCGATACAATTCGCACCGGTACCATAACCGTGTCACTCTGCCCACCCTCAAGGTCGCTGGCAACAATGCGAATCCTGTAACCTCCGGACGGCCACGAACTGATATTCAGTGTCTGGGCGATTGAGGCATTCTGGCCCGGCACATCCATGACACGACCACCGAAGTTCTGATAAAACACGCCATCATCCCCATAGGCCTCAAAGGAAATGCGCCAGCGTGTCGTCCGATCCTCGTCATAGTCGAGGTTGTACACTTCGCCGAAGATGTAAGCAATTGAGTCTCTGTCGGCGTAGGTACCCGTGGGATTCGGGATGACAAGATAACCATTGCGAAGCAACCTCTGATTAGGCCCGTCGTAACCCGGGCCGGCGTAGCTGATTCTGAAGGCTGTCTGCACACCCGCCAGTTCAAGCCGGTCGCGCTGAGACGGTTCCACCAGGATTTCGGACAGGAAGTATTCGCCATCACGCTTGGACACGGCATCGATAACAGTCACGCGAGCAGCGTACGTGCCGGGCTTAACCGTCAGCGCCAGCTTGTCAAAGACCATGTGGTCTTCGATTGCAGCCTCTGCCGAATCACTCACCTTGAGCGAGAAGTACGTGTTTGCCGAATCGATGACCCAGCCGTCTTCGTCGTATAGATCGACCTGGGCAAACACTCGTCCGTACCAGGACGAATCGACTGAATCCGGACGGAAGAAATCAAACTGATTCCGATTCATTCCGAACGGAAACTCGACCACGGCTACACTGTCATACACGGGGTTGTTATAGACCACAGCTGAGGCGTACACGCCTATCTTGCTTTTCTCCGATGCTGACACAGCCGAGGCTGCACAAAGCAGAACCAGCATCGACAGCAGAACTGAAGGCCTGAGTCTTGAAAGGATAGCCTTGTAGGTCGCATTGAGTATCAGCTTCTTCATTGTTCCCTTCCAGTAATCAAAAATCCGGACGTTGCCCCCGACCGTCATAGGGGTACTGCAGACGGTAGTCGCCATCAAGATTGAGATCGACAAAGGTGAATTTGCGATAGATGCCGTCGCGGTAATAGTGCCACTCCTGATACGGCACACTCGACAGCGAATAAGGGTAGTCATCGATCTCATCAGGCTCACCGTGGCTGATGTAGATGCGTCCCCTGTCGGTCTTCCATCCCTCGCGGGTCATATGTCCGAAGCTCTCGTTGGCAACTCGCACGCGCCGGTAGAACTCGGTCTTGATCTCATTGGTGGTACTTCCGGGCGTCGGGTCAAGCTTGTTCCAGAACTCGTTGAACGCGGTCCGTCGTTCTTCGACAGTCTCAGCCTTCTTGAGTTCGTCTACTTCCTTGCGACTGGCAATGTATGAGATCTGCTCCACCAGCGTCTCATAGTCCTGATCCATGAGGCTTTCGACGGACCAGTAAACAGCGAACTCTGCTCGCTGCCTGTCAAGCGTTCGGAGTCGACGGCCGAGCAATGACACCTCCAGTTCGTATTCTCCCGGGTCGAAGCCATCAACCGTGATGTTGCGCAGTTGCCGAGTAATCGGCTCGGTCAATTCGGTATGGAGCGAGTCTCGGTAGACCATGGAGCGGTTCTTCTTGCGTATCAGGGTCTCGACAACGACACTTTCGATGTCGGAGCTTCCGCGATAGATTTCGACATAGAACAACAGGGGATTGTCACCATCGCCCCCATAGCCATGATTCAAAGAAGGGACGACTACCATATTGCCCTTGTGAAATGCGCTGTGCTCGGCCTGCGTGGAATCCCAGGAACCAACGGCCTGGACCATCTCTATATCTGAAAGTCGGGGCGGCTTATCCCACCGCGGTGTCAAATCAACCTCGAAGTCGTGAGTATGAGTCGGCCCGCCATCGAGACTGCGGAGGGTTGCCCTGATCTTGTACCTCCCGGGCTGCAGAAGGAAGTTTGCCTGGTCAGTGCGATAGTCGAGGGCCGAGCGACCGGCGTCGGCCACCCGCACCGTTCCCTCCTTGGTGTATACATCGCCGGGCTGACCGCTTCTGCCCTGAACGTCTATCCTGACGTAGTAACGAGCCTGATCTACCCTGTCCTGCTTCTTGAACTTCAGCGCGTTGTTGAAGAACTGGAAATACACTTCAAGCCGAACGAGCGAAGAATCCAGCGTGGAGAACTGCGCCCAGTCGACCAGAAACTTGGCGTTGTTGTCCGGTGTCTTCGTGACGATGCGCCCGGCCTGCGCCGACGTTCCCGCCAATCCCACGACCAGTAACGTCACCAACACCAATCTGAGTAGAGTATTCTTCATAGACATCTAATCCGTTAAACGCGTTCAGCCGCCAAGCCGTTTCAATAAACGGCACTGCGGCAGACCACGCAACCTCTAACTAATGACGAGACGTGCGCCGATTGTATGCATAGCAAACACTGCTCGCGGTGGATCGGGCCAGGAATTGCGATGATATTAGATAATAACGGTGGTCGGACTGCTACTCGTAGCGCAGCGCTTCGATCGGATCGAGCCAAGCCGCCTTCGCTGCCGGATAGATACCTGACACCAACCCCACCGATACCGAAACGGCAAATCCAACGATGATCCAGAAGAGCGATATCGATAATGGAAAACCGAGTGCGGCATTGAGGCCAATTCCCCCCAGAACACCGATAATCACACCGACTATGCCACCAACGGCCGATAACGTGGTGGCCTCGGTAAGGAACTGCAGGATAATATTGGAGCGCTTGGCTCCAATAGCCTTCCGGATTCCTATCTCGCGGGTGCGTTCTGTCACCGAGACCAGCATGATGTTCATCACGCCTATGCCACCGACCATCAGTCCGACTGAGGTGATGATGATCATGGCCAGGTAGATGTATCTGGTGATGTTCGAGACCTGTTCCTTGATGCTGTCCTGCGTGGACAGGTGGAAATTATTCTCGCTTCCGAACGGCACCCGACGGTAGACCCGCAGCGCCCCAATGATCTCTTCCTTTGCCTGATCAATCAGTTCAAAGCTCTTCGCTCTGGCCATCAGAGAGAGAGCCTCGTCCCAGGGGTGAAGCTTCTCGAATGTCGACAGCGGTATGGCGACTTTGTTGTTCTCGTACGAGTTGCCGAAATTGGAACTGATCTCCTCAAGTACTCCAATCACGCTGAACCGGTTGCCGTTAACACGTACTTCCTTGTCGATAGGGTTTTCGTCCTCAAAGAGGGTTTTGGCCACATCGTGGCCGAGTACTACCACCATCGCCCGCTGTTGCTCATCGATGTCCGTAATGAAACGCCCCGCACTGACGTTCTTGTCCTTCACCTTCAGAAAGTCCGGCCAGGTGCCCATCAACCCGATATTGGTAGCCTTCCTGTTCTTGTACTTAGCGACATTGCCGCCCGGCGCCCAGTAATGATTCATCGGCGCCACCCCTTCTACCGATGGGCAGTTGTCTCTGATGGCAACGGCCTCCCCCACTGTGATTTCGGGACGATTCCGCTCCGCCTCGGTCAGGCTGCTCCAGTCCACATCGTGCCCGAAACGCTCGATATCAATAATGTTGCTGCCGATGCTGTCGATCTCCTGTGCCATGGCACCGTCCAGACCATTGATGATGGAGGCCAGTCCAATGACCGAACTGACGCCAATGAGCACCCCAAGAATAGTCAGAAAAGATCGTAGCTTGTTGCTCCTCAGCGACGACAGGGCCATCAGGACAGCATCCTTGATTTCGACACTGGTCAGCATCATAACACTGTCCCCTGATTACTCATAGCTAAGTGCCTTGATTGGGTCAAGCCGTGCCGCTTTCATCGCCGGATAAATCCCGAATATCACACCAATCCCGATTGAGATCGACAGCCCCATTGTGATTGCGAGCGCTGATGGTGAGATGTCGACATCGATCATGCCGACTAGTGATTTCGCAACAAGGAAGCCGGCAATGATGCCGATCAACCCTCCCGAGAGCGTGGTCATCAGCGCCTCGAACAGAAACTGCAGGAGAATGTGGCTCTGCCTCGCTCCGACCGACTTGCGTATCCCGATCTCGCGTGTACGTTCAGTCACCGATACCATCATGATGTTCATGACGACGATTCCGCCGACGACTACTGACACTGAAGAGATCCCTACCAGTCCCATACGGAACATACGGGTCACGTTGTTGAGAAACTCAAGAATATTGTCAGCCGTCAGAATGGCGAAATCGTCCGGTTTGTCATACGGCACCTGCCGCTTGGCCCGCAGCACCATGCGCACCTCATCCATAGCCTGATCCATCGTTTCCAGGGAGGCCGCTTTAATGAAGTAGTTCAGCCGCGATCCCTGAAATCCATAGTGCTTGGTGAAGGTCTCAAAGGGAATGACGACGAAATTGTCACGCTGATTGCCCATCATCGAGCCCTGCTTCTTTGCGACACCAATGATGGTGTGCTTGACGCCGTCGATACGAAGCTCTCTGCCGATCGGGTCCAACCCCTCATACAATCGTTCCCTGATGGCGTCACCAATAAAAACTACTCGCCGACGATAGAAATCGTCTTCAAACGAGTGGAAACGTCCTTCAGCCACCTCAACATCGACAATATCGATGTACTCGGCGGTGGTACCGAGAATATTGATGTTCTTAATGTTCTGTCCGCGATAACGAACATTGTCGGTAGCTGTACTGGCCGAATACGCAACTGTCTCGCACAGGTCGCACCCGGCCCTGATCAGATCGCCGGTTTCACGGTCGAAGGCCTTGCGCTTGGACACCTCCAGCCACTGCTCGTGAGAAGTTACAATGCCCCATTTCTGCACAATAAATGTGGTGGGACCCAACCGACCCAAATCGGCTTCTATGGCCCCCATGATCCCCTCCAGGGCTGAGATAATTGTCATCACAGAGGTGAACCCCACTACCACCCCCAGAAGCGTCAGCCCTGAGCGGAGTTTGTTCGCCCACAGTGCGTGCCAGGCCAGCCCGATGAGTGGTAGAACGATCATCCCGAGGTACCGTTTCGCTCCCCCACAGCGACTTGTTCATCAGAAGCAAGCTCACCATCGAGGATCGACAGCACGCGATGGGCATGCAAGGCAATGTCCCGCTCGTGCGTCACCAGGATAATGGTATTGCCCCTGTCGTGGAGCAGGTTAAACAGCCTCATCATCTCCTGAGAGGTTTTGCTGTCAAGATTTCCGGTGGGCTCGTCGGCCAGCAGCAGCGACGGGTTATTTACCAGCGCTCTGGCAACCGCAACTCGCTGGCGTTGCCCGCCAGATAGCTCACTGGGCTTGTGGTACATTCTGTCGGCAAGTTCCACCTTCTCCAGAGCCTCCTCAGCCAGCCGCCGTCTCTCAACGGCACTGGTGCCATTGTAGATCAACGGCAGCTCAACGTTGTGCAACGCCGTTGCCCGGGGCAGGAGGTTGAACGTCTGAAACACGAAGCCAATCTCGCGGTTGCGGATATTGGCCAACTCGTCGTCATTCATGTGGCTGACAGGCTTCCCGTTGAGCCTGTATTCACCCCTGGTCGGCGTGTCAAGACAACCAACGAGATTCATGAGGGTTGACTTGCCTGAACCCGACGGCCCCATGATTGCCACGTACTCCCCTTTCTCAATCCGCATACTGACCCCGCGCAGTGCATGCACCTCCTCGGAACCCATAACATAGGTTCTCCACAAGTTCTCAGTTTCTATCAGTGCCATGCTCAGACTCCGCTGCTGCTTTGTCGAGGTTGCGGTTTGACCGCCTCGCCATCATTAATCGTTCGCAGCACCCGGTAAGGACCGGAGATCACCGAGTCGCCATCGACCAGGCCGCTGCTAACCTCTATATACCGGCTGTCGGCAATACCCGTCTCAACCGGCACGAAGACTGCTTTGCCGTCGCGAATCACAAACACGCCGCGGACATCCTCGCGCTTTTCATCATCATCGCCGGTTGGTCCAAGTTCTCCCTCTATGTCATCAGAGGCGTGCACTCCCGAGGTTGACTGGTCGGTCCCCGCGCCTGATCTGGCGCGCTCCAGCGAATCCAGATCAATCGTCCGCATGACCACAGCACTATAGGGGATACTGACAACATCTGGTCTCTCGCTGGCGATTATATCAACGGTAGCCGACATCCCGGTGCGAATCTCAACATCGCGATCCTGGAACATCACTTTGACGCGGAAATCCGTACTCTGGTCCTGAGAGCCGAAACCGGAAATCATAGCCGTATTCCCGACATCGACCACCTCGCCGCGGAACGTGGTGTCCGGGAAGGCATCGACCTCAATTTTTGCCTGCTGGCCGGGGCGTACTTTGGTTATCTCGGTTTCATCGACTCTGACCTCGACCTCAAAAACATCAAGATTAGACACCGTCATCAACGTCCGCCCCTGGGTAAAGGCTGTCTGGGCGGCCGCGATCTCGCCGACCTCGCAGTCTACCATAGTCACTACTCCGTCCATCGGGGAGTGAATACGGGTCTTGCGAAGATTGTCCAGCGACTTGCTGTACATCGCCTGCATCTGGCTGGCCTGCGCTTGCATGGCCTCGTAATTGGCCCTGGCGTTCAGGTAGGCATACCGAGCGTTCTTGAAAGCCTGTTCAGAAGCTCCCTCCAGCTCAAACAGGCGCTTCTGCCGCTCATACTCCTCTTCGGCCTGCTCCAACTGAGCTTTGGCACCGTCGCGACGGGCAATGATCTCATCAACCCGGTATCGCGCCTGCTCCGCATCAGACTGGGCCTGCACTGTGTCCAGAAGGATCAGCAGATCGCCGGCGTTGACCCGGTCACCCTCGCGAACAAACAGCCCGATAATCTCACCATTGATCTCACTGGTGATATCGACCGCCGTTCGAGGCTGTATGCGACCCGAGGCGGACACGGTTGACACAATCGACCGCGTCTTGGCCACCTCCGCCTGAACAACCACGGAGGAATCCGTGCTGATCGCAAAATTCGCCACCACGATCGCCACGACAACGATTGCCCCCAGTATGATCCACAGCAGCTTCTTTCTACTCCCCGACTTGTTCGCCATATACCACTAACCTGCCCTTCACACTCAGACGCGACAACGCTATGTGACCTCACACGCGTAACTCACGTCCTTTATATCACATTTTACCCATTGCGTTCTCGAGTTTCGCCACTGCCAAATTCAGATCGAAATCTGCCTGAATGCTGGCCACCAGGGCCTGACGCAGAGATACCTGGGCATCGAGCAGGTCCAGTATGGTCGCAGCGCCGAGTGTATATCTCTCCTGCGTGATACGAAGGTCCTCCTGGGCCGCCTCAACATTCTCCGACGTCACCTGCTGTTTCTTCTCAAGCTGACGGATCTCAAGGAATGCCGTCTTGATATCACGCGAGACCAGATTGCGCATATCCGAGAGCTGCGCCCGGGCATTGTTTCGTGCCACTTTGGCATAGCTCAGATTGCGTTCCCGACTAAAGCCGTCGAAGATGTTCCAGGTGACCCGGAATCCAACCGTGGTGCTTCTTTCGGAAAAGTCAAAGGTGACCGTATCGCCACGAGTGCCGCTGGAATACCCAAGATTGGCATACCCGATCACGCTTGGCAGATACTCGGACTGACGGGCGCGGACCGATTGCCGGGAAGCGTCAAAGTACTTCTCAGCGGCCAGCAAACCGGGCTGGTGCGCCATCCCGAACGCGATCGCTTCTTCAAGTGATGTATCATAACGACGCTCCAGATACTCAGTTGAGAACTCAACATCGGAGGCCGGGTCAATGCCAACGGTATAAGCCAGAAGCGCACGGGACGTCACGACAGAGTTCTCCGCAGTCAGCAGATTGAGTTGGTCATTCCCGTACTGTACCTTCTGCTTGAGCAGGTCGGACCGCGAGGCTGAACCAAGGTCGAACTTGGACTGGATGAGTTTCAGCTGCTCTTCGCTTCGCTTGACGGCATCGTGCTGAACCTCCAGATTTTCCATCGAGGCAAGGTACGCGTAGTACACGGCCTTGACCGAGTAGATCAGATCCTGTTCGGAAGCCATCACATCCAGTCTGGCCTGCTCACGCTGGGCACGGGCCGAAGCGTAGCTGAAGAAGTTCGACAGTCGAAACAGCGACATGCTGGCGTCGAAAGACAGGCTCTTGCCCGTTCTGTCCTGATCGCCGAGATCCTGCTCGACAATTCGATAGCCACTGATAGAGTCACGCGGCAACGGATAATTCACTGCCTCTCCACTGCGAAGATCAACGAACGAGATCGTGTCCATGTAGAACCCGGCCACGGTCGGCACCTCGACCTCGGATTTCACATCGCGCGATTTGGAGTCAGAGTACGAGTAGGAGGCGCTTACCTGCGGCAGGAATGCGCCCAGGGCAGCGCGCTTATCCGCTGAGGCCATAGCCTCACTACCTCTGGCAGCTATGATGGAAGCCCTGTTTTTCAGGGCAAGTTCAATGCAGTCATCCAGCGTCAGCGGCTCGGATGAGGCCGATACTGCAGTCAATGCGATCGTTAGCAGGATGGTGGCGACCAGAAGGGCCATCAACGGCTTCATAAACAAACTCCTCTACATTAGTATCTGCCCGATGGCTGTCACGACGATGTGCAGGATTGACAGCAACCCGACAGACAGGACCGACAGCAGATAACCTTTGTTTCGCGGCATGTCATATATTATGGACAAAC
Source organism: uncultured Ignavibacteriales bacterium (assembly GCA_964627305.1). Lineage (GTDB taxonomy): Bacteria > Zixibacteria > MSB-5A5 > GN15 > FEB-12 > WJKG01. The sequence continues at coordinate 190,047 of CAZVHP010000005.1, forward strand.
CAATCCCCACAACGATTATCTCCCAGATGTTGAAAACCCCGACTTTCGACAGAGCCACATAGAGCACATGCTGAGGCCCAAGATTTGGTACGAGCGCCGCCAACGAAAGCGACACCATGACACTCCCCTTTGCCAAAGCCAGCGGGATGAGGACCAGCATACCGACCGCGTAGAGAAACGCTCCATACAACATGACTGACCACACCTGCTTGAAGCGGGCATTGCCGGCCATGACGAAATTGCCGAAGAACAGCGCCAGCAGAGCCGTCAGCAATGGTCCGAGAACCATCGCCAGGGTGCCCCCTGCGAGTGTCTGGATCTTCATCACAGTGCGAATCTGTTCACCCGGTGGCCACATCCCCTGCAACTCCAGTTGATTGCGCACCTGAGGCATCTCCAGTTGCATCTGTACCAACATATCGCCCAGTGCCAGGAAGAAGACGGCGACCACAATCAGCAGCGCCAGCAGGGGAATGAGAACTCTGGGACGATTCCTGACACCTTGAAACAACTCGGTTGGACGATAGAATACGTCAACCAGCCCTCGAAGGCTCCCCACTGTCTCTGTTTCAGCCTGCGGCCCGGCCGCAGGTGGCATAACCTGCTCCATCTTGTTATCCCTCATGCGTCTTACTAACGTGAACCGAAGCGAAATGTTTCACCCGGAAACTTCGCCGTCGGCCCGTTTCAGGTTCTACTCGGCCTGAGTCACCGATATTCACTGCAAAATAGAGAAACTGGATATCGGATAGCAACTGGCAAAAGAGACAGGGTGCTATCGGACTGACGATGACACCCTAAATTCACAGATCATAACCTGTATAGCGATCGGCAGACTTAGTTAAACAGGGCCGGGCCAATCACCAGAGATACGATAGCCATAAGCTTGATGAGAATGTTCATCGAGGGGCCGGAAGTGTCCTTGAAGGGATCACCAACGGTATCGCCAACGACCGCCGCCTTATGGGCGTCAGAGCCCTTGCCGCCATGCAGACCGGCTTCGATCGACTTCTTGGCGTTATCCCAGGCACCGCCGGCGTTGGCCATCATCAGGGCCATCATCACACCGGACATTGTGGCACCACCGAGAAATCCACCCAGAGCCTCTTTGCCCAGCAGCGATCCGACAATGATAGGCGAGAACACAGCCACCAATCCGGGGGCCACCATCTGGGCCAAAGCGCCGGTTGTGGCAATATCAACGCACCGCTCGGTATCCGGCTTGGCTTTGCCTTCCATCAGGCCCTTGATTTCCTTAAACTGACGGCGCACTTCCTCAACCATCTTCTGCGCCGCCTTGCCGACAGCGGTCATCGTCAGAGCCGCTACGAAGAATGGCAGTACACCACCGATGAAGAAGCCAATCACAACATTGACGCTCAGCATATTGATGCTCTCAAGGCCGACACTGGTGGCATAGGCTGAGAAGAGAGCCAGCGCGGTCAAGGCGGCAGAACCAATGGCGAAACCCTTGCCGATGGCGGCCGTGGTGTTGCCGAGAGCGTCGAGAGCATCGGTAATCTTGCGGACATCCGGGCCGAGCCCACTCATTTCGGAGATGCCGCCCGCATTGTCTGCGATTGGGCCGTAGGCGTCGACTGACATGGTAACACCGATAGTGGCCAACATGCCAACACCGGCGATGCCGATACCGTACAGACCGGCCAGCGAGTATCCGGCAAAGATGGCACCGCAGATGACGATGACGGGCATAAGCACCGACTCCATACCGACAGCGAGACCACTGATAATGTTTGTGGCCGCACCGGTTTCCGAGGATCGTGCGATTCTTCGCACCGGGCCGGCTGCCGTATAGTATTCAGTGAGCAGACCAAGTACAATACCAGCCAGATTACCGGCAAGAATGGCATAGAAGACCTTGTTGTCTACACCGAGTTTGTCAATAATGAAGTATGCCGCAATGAGCATGACTACCGCGCCCACATAGGTAACCAGGCGCAGGGTCGCAGCCGGGTTCATGGTGGAGAACAACCGCACCGACAGCACCCCGAGCATCGAGGCCAGCGCGCCAAACGCGACGATCAGCAGCGGCAACTGCATGTAGGCCTCTCTGGCGGTGTTGGGAATCGCCATTGAGGTGGCACCAATAGCCATAGTGGCGATAACCGAACCGACATACGATTCGAACAGGTCGGCCCCCATGCCGGCGGTATCACCCACGTTGTCGCCGACGTTGTCGGCGATCACAGCCGGGTTGCGCGGATCATCCTCAGGGATACCGGCCTCTACCTTACCTACCAGATCAGCGCCGACATCAGCGGCCTTGGTATAGATACCGCCACCAACACGAGCGAAAAGCGCGATTGACGAAGCTCCCATGGCGAAACCGTTGATGATCCACTGCTGATCGGGGTTTCCAAAGAAGTAGTAGGCTACGCCGACACCGATCAATCCGAGCGAAGCAACGGACATTCCCATCACAGCGCCACCCGAAAAGGCGATCGAGAGCGCCTGAGGCTGACCAGATTCCTTGGCCGCATTGCAGGTACGAACATTCGCCCTGGTAGCAGCCTTCATGCCAATGAAGCCGGCAAGCATCGAGCAGGCAGCACCGCCCAGAAAAGCCAGCGCCGAATACTGGCCGATTTTCCAGAAGAGCAGTACCGCGACGACGATCACGAATACTATCAGGATGGAATACTCGCGCCTGAGAAACACCATGGCGCCCTTGTGAATCTGTTCCGAGATCTCTTTCATCAGGTCACTGCCCGCGGACCGTGATCGGATCCACATGAACAGCCCAAGAGCGAACACCAAGCCCGCCACCCCGATGATTGCAGCTAAAATACCATAGTTCATCAGCAGCAACTCCCGTTTGAATTAGGTATGTTTGAACGTGTAGTGTGCAAGCGTATAACCCTGTTTAATTTAAGACGGGAATATAGGTTAGCCCCAGGACAAGGGCAAGCCAAAATTGACTTTTGGATAGACCTTAGCCCCATTACAGCAATGGCCCGGCACGAGCCGGGCCAGCTTATGGACAAAACGGACGATTTGCAGTAAAGGCCTATTGGGACAAGCGAGTAACCTCAACCACAATGGATGGGAAGCCGTACAGGGGGTCGTTCGATCGCGACCAGTTGGTCATGTAGTAATTCTGGACAACCAGCCCCCCCTCCTTGTACTGGAGCTGGGAACGATACTGCGGCAGCGAACCGGCCAGTAGTATCAAGGGGAAGTTGGCATCCGAATCGAAATTGATCGGCTCCAGCGTAATCATGGCGGAACCGCGAGAGACACCGTCCACCAAGACCAACTGGGCAGGAGAGCATGGAGTGTTGAAGAAATCCATGCCCGGATACGGCGGAACACGGTCGCTCATCGAATAGGAGTTGTCATCATCGGGACCGTCGATTATGTCAAAGAATCCGGTGCTGATCAGTCGCCCCGAACTGGCACCGGGGATCCAGCTATTCTGGCCAACATCCACCGGCCATCCCGGAAAATTCATAGCAGCACCGCAGTTCTCAGGGATAGCATCCGACACGGCCCATCCGCGATAACGCCACCCGAAGTCGGCAGAGTAGTCGATGAAGAGCGTATCCAAAAGCAGATACTCACCATAGACAGTAATGGTGGAGTCGCTGGCAACGGTGTATACGAGATCGAAGGTTCTATTGTAGATAAACGGAGGAGAGGTAGCGACCTTCACTTCGGCATCATAGCGCACGACGGTCCGAGGTACGGTATCCCAGAAACCGAAAACAGTATCCACAATCTCGGTTCTGATGTTGTAAATCGACTCGACATACGTGGTGAATGTCGTATCCCCGACAAAGGTATCCAATACCAGAGTCCAGCTGGACAGGGCCAGCGTATCGCGAACAACACCGCGCCTCTCTCGGTAGCTCGTGAACCATAGGCCGGAGCCGTCGTTCTCGTCGCGGTTGCCATCGGAAGGCGTTTCAAGATTGAACATGGCCGTATTGAACCATAGTGAATCAGATAAGGGGAAACGCAGCTTGATGGGGTTTTCATAGAACGTAGTAACGGTATCCCATAGCATGACCGGGCCGGGGCCGATCGAAGGAACATCCGTCTGCTCGACACTCACCAGCATCACTTCGTAGTTGAGCACATCCTCCTCAAGAAGGAACCTGCCCCCATCGGCGCGATCGGAGCCGTCCGCGTTGAGGAACACCCGTCGGTCGAAGTCATAGCCGAACCGGCCCAACGACACAGCACTGACAGCCCAATTGCTGAAGCTCTCAGCTACCCACAACTCGTAGACCATCCCGTCCGGCAGGGTGGGCAGTCTTTGCGGCTGAAGATTCAGTTCGGTGCTGCTGGCGGGGACGAAGACATCGTCAGGCTGATCGCACCCCCAGATCAGACCGAGCGACAGTAGTAACAAACAACCGACCAACCACTTAAAACGATTTGGCATCTACCTTTTCCTCCTCCGACCGACGGTGGTCGGATAACCACTATTCAACCAATAATCGCGAAGTATAACACCGCTTCTTAGCAACTGTCAACCCCATTTTGTAAGCCGTTTCGGCCTTTAGTGACAGGACGACCCTGAGGACCGTCTTATCTAAAGAAAACTGCAAGGGCAGTCGATAATTGGGAAAAGCATGCTTTCTGTTTAGCCTTCAGATGAAAGGTATGATCCAGTGAAGAGCTGCTCCCGCTGCGGACAAGAGATTCCTCTCACCAATTCCAGATATTGCCCGAACTGCGGCAACGAGTTAGACAGCCGGCCCTATTCTGAGTCCCCAACTGACTATGATGATCTTGAGTTCCAGGTCACTGAGGCTGCCGAGGATGACCGGCATCTGGTCGGACAGGACACCGTGCCCGAGCCGATCGGTGAGGAGTTGGGCGTTCTTCCGCCCCATGAGGAGATCTCCGAGCCGCAATCGTACCATGAAGACCGCCGGCCCGGGGACGTGCCTATCAACGACCTGAACCCGGCAGAGGGTCTGGCACCCATTCTGTCCGAGCCGTCTGGGTCCAGCCAACAGGAGCAACCACCGCTGCTGTCATCTGACTCTCCGTTTGACTCTGAGGAGCTGAGCGAAACTTCTCGTCAGCAACTCAAGAAACTGAGTGAAGACGAGATCAAGCAGATCAACCAGCAAATGTATGCCAGGGAACAAGTGCCGGATCCGTCCGCCGCCGCCCTGAGCGAACAGCAGAAACAAGAGCTGGTAACCAAACTCAAAGGTATTGAACGCCCCTTCGGCAATGAACCAATCAGGCCGGGCGATGCCTCGTCGCCTGCGCCCCCGGATAGATCCAGTGTCGACAGGAACTCGTCCACGACGGAATCAGTCGCCCCAGCCCAACCAGCCGAAGACCGGTCAGGTGTTAAAATGGCAACCCACGGCCAGGGAACTGCCTTCTTCTGGAAGAACTACATCCAGATCATGAGCAATCAATCGCTGAAGTCTGAGGACACAATTACCATAGGCAATCGCATATACTCTCTGAGGCCGAAGCAGATCAACATGCCCATGGTCATTGGTGGGGGTAGTGCTGTTGTTGCGCTCCTGCTGATTCTGATCGCAGTAGCCGTGTTCTCAGGCGGCGACTCCGGCACGGGCAAGATATTCGGCATCGCTTTGGATGCCTATGATCAGCCGTATGTCCAATCCGCCATCATACGTTTCCCCGAACTGGGGCGGGAACTACGCTCCGACGCACAGGGTTTCTTCGCTCTTGACGGCCTGAACACCGGGACCTACAAGATTGAGTATGTCATCGGCGCGCAAATCGTAAGGACTGATTTTGCCACGGTTGTCAACGACAAGATCACCACAGTGGCACTGCGGCCGGAGTATGCAAATGACGACAGCGGGGACCAAGAGCTGTCTGACTCCGATATGGATTCGGAGTCTCACGCCGCGGATCGCACAACGCTTGTTTCCGCCCCGAAACAGAAGCCCAGTCAAGGTACTCGCTCGTCCAACCGTCCGGGAAGTCTCGTCCTCTCGGCCAATGTCGACAATGCGCGGCTGAGCATCGACGGTGACATCCTTGGCGTCGGCAATCTCACATATACAGGCATCAAGGCCGGCAAGCGCCGCTGGGAAGTCAGTGCTGATGGATACAAGACAGCCAGCGGTAGTCTCACCCTGGCCTCGGGCGACCAGCAGACTATCAAGGTAACCCTTCAGCCGCTCGAAAGAGAGAAGCCCCCGGCCGAACGCGCTATGGACCTCCTGGTTGAAGGCCAGGAAGCGCTCAAAGCGGATGATTACATGCTGGCCACAGAGCAGTTGAAGAAAGCTATCAAGCTCGACCCCTCTTTGGCTGAGGCCCATTTCGAACTCGGAGAGGCAATGCGCTACGCGGCCGAGCACGAAGCAGCCTACGATCACTATCTGAAGGCAGCCGATATTTTCCGCTTACGGCAGCAGCGTAATGCGGCCCTGACCGCTCTGAACCGAGCGATCGAACTCAATGGCAGCCGTACCGATGCCTATGTCGGGCGAGCCGGAGTGTATCTTGACAATAACTCCGTGCAAATCGCAATCGATGATCTGGAGACGGCCGAGAAGATCGACAAAAATGACCCACAGGTTCAGTATGGCCTCGGGGAAGCCTACTACACACTCGCTGACTACAAGAAGGCCACCAAGTACTTCGACAAAGCTCGCAAGCTGTCACCGCAGGATCCGCTGCCCTATCAGGCGCTCATGCTTTGCTATGCTGCCCGTGAGGATCACAAGAGGGTTCGCAGAACGCACGAGGAGTTCATGTCGATTGCGTCTGATCAGGACGTCAAGCGCTTCCGTACCGACAATGCGTACAGCTCGGTGTGGAAGGTGGTCGATTCGGAATAAAGTTCCAGGAGTACGTTATACTATGCACCACAAGATCAACTGCTGGCAATTCAACAATTGCGGTCGCGAGCCCGGCGGACTGATGGCCGAACACGACGGCGTGTGCCCGGTGGCAACAGCCATGAAGTTTGACGGACTGAACGGCGGCCAGAAGGCTGGACGCGTGTGCTGGCTGGTCAAGGCCCAGAGCCACGATCACGCTCGTCAAATGCGCTGCTTCGGCAGGAGTTGTCACACCTGTGACTTCTATCGTCGAGTCATGTTCGAAGAGGCCGATGTCGCCATAGCCAGATTCAGCAGTGAAATGGCCAGGCTGGGCGAGTAGTCTCGCTCTCACAAATCAGACGACGCTTTCCGACGACGACGCTACAACACATATGTTAGAACACATGTGGCGTCGTCACCTGACGCTCTTTCCACACCACGGACGTTGCCTCTGCTGCGGCAGCAGATTACCACCTCCACGACAATTCACTTGCCCGCGGAACTCTGTCGGTCTATCCTTCGTACCAAATCACAGAACACCAGGCACAACCGATGGAGGAACCATGTTTCGGAGATCCAATACGTTACTGATCGCAGCAGTTGTGATCCTCATGACAGGTTTGGCTGCAGCGCAAACCAGCGGCGAAGCCACCTCACTACTTCACAAGGGCAAGTACGTTCCCGACATAGCTACGTTCCTGCAAATCGGTGCCAACTCGCCGGCGGGAGTTTGCTGGGATGACGGAACGATCTTTATCACATCAGGTGCCTCGGGAGCCACTCAGGTGTATCGGCTCACTCCTGAAGGCTGGCCCTATCAGCTGACGATGTTCGAAGACGGGATTAGTTTCTTCGAACTTAGCCATGCGGGCCATCTTGCCATCGTCGGCGCAGATGTTGGCGGATCGGAGCAGTCGCAGTTGTACCTCATGGACACCCAGACCGGCCGCATTCTGCAGCTGACCCACTATGAGGACATCCAGTTCGGCTCAGTGGTGTGGTCACGGGACGATTCGAAGATCTACTTTCGATCCAATGAAGAGAACGGTCGTGATTTCCATATCTACGAAATGGACATTGCTACTGGCGAACACAAGAAGATCTTCGGCGATACCAGCGGCGTGCACGGCTATCTGGCTATCGCCAATATCAACCATGACAATACCAGGATGATTATCTACCGCTTCAACAGCAATGTCGACAACGAACTATATTTGCTGGACGTGGCCAGCGGTCAATACCAACGGCTGACCGAGGACGATAGCGACGTCATGTACATGTCCCCAACACTCATGCCCGATGGCCGCACGATATGGTTGGTGTGCAACGACAACGAGGACGGCATGGGCCGTCTGGCCAGGCTGACTGTCGGCAGCACGAAGATCGAGTTCGTCGATGATGGTTGGCTGGATCCCCGCTGGGAAGTCGAGGGTGTCGCCTTCTCCCGCGACTACAGGATTATGATTGCCGGCATCAACGAGGAGGGTTATGTCCGACTGCGTATTCGTGAAGTGGAGACAGGCAAACAGCTGCCCTCTCCCCCGTTGGACGGCATTATGGGCGGCGGCCTGACAGACAGGGCCGGCAACATCGTGCTCTCGTTCAACGGCCCCACGCGCGCACCTGACGTGTGGCGATGGAACCCGTACACCGAAGAGCTTACGCAGCTTACGTTCTCCAGCTATGCCGGTATCGACCAGAGCATCTTCTCCGACCCGACGCTGGTGAAGTTCGAGAGCTTCGATAACCTCGAGATCCCCGCCCTGCTCTACCTCCCCCCTGGGTACACCGAGGGTGAGCCGATACCCTTCATAGTCCATGCCCATGGTGGCCCTGAGAGTCAGTTCCAGCCGTACTTCCAGCGCAATATCCAGTACCTGATACTCAATGGCTACGGTCTGCTGGCTGTCAACCCACGTGGTTCGAGCGGTTATGGCCGGGACTACCTGAACCTTGACAACTACAAGAACCGCAAGCATTCGCTGTACGACTACAAGGCCGCTGTCGACTGGCTCATCGACAACGGATACACCGAGCAGGGAATGATCGGCATCAGGGGCGCATCGTATGGCGGCTACGTCGTACTGGGCATGATTACCGAGTATCCAGACCTCTTCTCTGCAGCGGTCAACGTTGTCGGAATTGCCAATTTCGAGACCTTCCTCAAGAATACAGCCGACTATCGACGCGCACTGCGCGAATCCGAATACGGTCCCCTCTCGGACACCGCCTTTCTGCGTGAGATATCCCCCATCCACAAGGCGCACTTGATCAAAACGCCGCTGCTGGTGGTGCACGGAGAAAACGATCCCCGCGTCCCGGTCAGCGAGGCACGTCAGATCATATCCGCCGTGAGCGAAAACGGTGGCATTGTGGATTCGTTGATCTTCCCCGATGAAGGTCACGGTACCAGTAAGCGTGTCAATATAATCGCCGAGTACCGCAAGCAGGTCGAATTCTTCGATCGCCACCTGAAGAAGTTAACCGTGGAGAAATCGGAGGGATAGTATAGTACAGTACCGATAGCACCCCGGTAACCTAAGATACAAGTTCGGCCGGTCGGAGACCTTCTCCGACCGGCCGAACTTGTGCCGGTTGACGTCAAAGTTCAGTCGCAAGCAACTGGCTACTCGCCAATCACCTTCACCAGAACCCGCTTATCGCGGTTGCCGTCGAACTCCCCGTAGAAGATCTGCTCCCAGGGCCCGAAGTCGAGCTTTCCCTCGGTGACGGCCACCACCACCTCCCGCCCCATGATCTGCCGCTTCATGTGAGCGTCGGCGTTGTCTTCACCGACATTGTGGCGATACATCGACACCGGTTCGTGCGGAGCCAACTTCTCCAGCCACACCTCGTAATCGTGGTGCAGCCCGGACTCGTCATCATTGACAAAGACGCTGGCGGTGATGTGCATGGCATTGACCAGCACCAGTCCCTCGGTGACTTTGCTCTCGGCCAGCACCTTCTCGACGTGAGGTGTGATATTGATGAACCCGCGTCGTCCCTTCACATGGAATGTCAGATACTTACGGTGGCTTTTCATAATCGTCTCCCTTATTGTCTTCCTTGTGACCAGCACCAGGCAACTGCTGTGCCGCACAGGAGAAACACAACGACCGCACATGGCCGCTGCGGAGCCCGTCAGAAACTACTGGAAATGATTAGGATGTAACTGCCATCTGCCCGAACACCACCAGGTCAGGATGCCAGGTCATCAATCCAGGCGTTGACAGAGAAACGATCCAGCAACTCTGCCTGCAGCAACTTGGCGTCGGCTCTGCTGGCAAAACTGCCGATCCGGATACGGTAGTACGTCTCGCCGCCTACCTGTGCCGTCGTCACAAACGGATCATATCCGCGCTGCCGGTAGAGCTCTATCAACTCACTGGCATAATCCATATCGATGGTGGCCGCAACCTGAACCGTGAAACCCTCGTCTGCGGGAGCCTGCGGCATCGGTGTTGATGGACGCGGTTCTCTGGGGACGGCCTGGGCGTCGGCCTGCCTTTTAGCCACGGTGACAGTGTCGGCTGGGGTTGTTGCTCCAGGCAGTGTATCGCCGGCCTTTCGTTCGAGCAGCTCCATTTCCAGCTTGGCGGCCTCTTCCTTCTTCTCCTTGGAGCATCCCAATCCCAGCATCATGACGCCAACAGCAAGCAACGTAAGCGCAAACAGCCTCATGTCTCCTCCAGCGAGCAGCGACCGGATGCCCCAGCGCCAGCCCTGTCTAATTGTCCTTCACCGATTCGTCAGCAGAAATGTGTCAGGTCCTTCTAACATTCTGCACCACAACGATATTAACACCCCTCAGGGGGAGTTGTCAACCTAAAATCCGACTGAGAATTTAGCACGATTTCTTGTTGAATCATGTATAACAAATGAATACTATGCCAAAACCTTGAGAAGACAGACGATCATGCGAGCTTACGAAGACATACTGCAACTTGTCGGCCATACCCCCCTGTTGAGGCTGAAGACCGGGATACCAGACCCGGGACCACGGGCATACGTCAAACTCGAATTCTTCAACCCAACCGGTTCGATCAAAGACCGGATGACGTTCCACATTCTCAGGAAGGCCCTCGCCGAAGGACACCTGAAGCCGGGCGACACGGTCATCGACAACACCTCCGGCAATACCGGATCAGCCCTCGCCATGATGGCTTCCGTGATGGGCCTGAAAGCCATCCTGACAACGCCGGAGAAAACCAGCAAAGAGAAGACGGACCTGATTCACTCCTACGGTGCCGAGGTGATCGTCACGCCCTCCGACCTCCCGCATGAACACCCGGAGGGATGCTTCATGGTGGCCCGTCGACTGGCCCAAGAGAACGGCTATTTCGACCTGAACCAGTACCACAGCCCGGAGAACATCGAGGCCCACTACGTAAGCACGGGACCCGAGATCTGGGAAGATACTCGCGGCAGCATTACTCACTTCGTGTGCGGCATTGGTACCGGCGGAACCTTCTCCGGGACTGCCCGTTTCCTGAAAGAGAAGAATCCGCACATCAGGTGCATCGCGGTCGACCCGGAGGGATCAGTGTTGGCGGACTACATCAAGGATCGACGGGAAGTCGAGGGCCACGCATACAAGGTTGAGGGCATCGGGTCCGATGTCATCACGCGCGCCCTGTTGCCCGAGCTGGTCGATGAAGTAATCACGGTCTCGGACCGTGACTCCTTTGAACGCGCCCGGCTGGTGGCCCGCAACGAGGGCCTTCTCGGCGGCGGGTCATCGGGATCAGTGGCGTTTGCCATGGAACAGGTCGCCCGCAGCGTGAGCGAACGGTCCGTCATTATCGGGATTTTCGCCGATGCCGGAATCCGCTACCTGAGCAAGTGCTATAATGATGACTGGATGCGGGCGCAGGGATACCTGCCGGCACTGGAACTGGAAAAGTGATCATGACAACGAACCTGAGTACAACATTCACAATCACTATGGCGCTGATGCTTCTGCTCACCAGTGCCATTCACGCGGCGGGTCAGGAGTATTCACGGGACGACCTGGTGTTTCAGCCACAGGTATTCGAGTACGGGAGTATCGGTATCGACTACTCCGTTCATCATGACTTTCACCTGATCAACCAAGGCAGGATGCCCGTTAGAATTCTGGACACCGAGATTGACTGCGATTGCACTACCCTGCGACTTTCCGACAGCGTCGCGGCACCGGGGGACACCATCGTCCTCAAGACAAAGCTCAAAACGAGCAATCTCTATGGCCCGACAGGCAAATCTGTTATTGTTGTTACCGATCACCCCCTTCTCGAGCGAATCGAGTATCGGTTTCCGGCCGAGGTTGGTCAGTGGAGCCAGGGGTTCAAGCCCCTGCCACTCGGTCTGATGTTCCTGCCGGGAGCCAAGCCCCAGGAAGTCCGTATCTGGAACCGGCACTTCCCCAGAGCGACAATGGAAATCGCCGATCAATACGACAGCACTTTCACCGTGGAGCTGGTCAAGGCCAGTGTAGCAAAGGGTGAGATGCTGACGCTTAGTGTATCACCGAACAAGGACTTGCCACCCGGCACGCACACTTCGAACTTCACTCTCAGCATTGTACGTGAGGGTAAGGAAACGCCCGTCCGTCTGACGATTCCGGTCAAAGCGGTCAAATACTAAGCGCTCTCAGCGCTAATCACATTGGAAATCAATGCCGCGAGTGCACTTAGCTGCTGAATTAGTTCCGGGAGAACTCTGTGGGCATGGCAATACACAACTACACATTAGAATAGTGTGAGAAAACGACGATATTTTGTTGTAAAACGGCTTGACAAGTCCGGTTTGTGCAGCAATATTGAAAACTGACGAGGGTGACTCTCTGCTGTCCCTGGGTAGTTTCCTAGCCCCCTCTACCCAACCAGAGGAGCGCCCTCTTTTTTTATGCCAGTTTGCCGGGTTAGACCGCACAGTATACGTATAGACGAGTACGCATTGTGCTTGCAGATGATCACTAACGTGGTGCCGAAACAGTCCTGAGTTGCAGTTGCGGTTACAGCTGCAGCTCAATCCAACTCACACGGTAGAAACAAAACGCCGCCGGAACAACAGCTCCGGCGGCGTATACAGCGTTTGTAAACGCTGAATGATCGATCAAGCCTTCTCTATGCAGTCAACCGGGCAGACCTCAATGCAGTGCGGACCATCATCCTGGTCTTCGCATTCATTGCACGTATCCGGGTTGATGACGTAGATATCACCTTCCTCGATAGACTCGGTCGGACATTCCGGGAGGCACAGGCCGCAGGCCGTGCACTCGTCGGTGATCTTCATCGCCATGGTGTTATCCTCCAGTTCGAAACGGTTGTCGCCGCACGCGGATTTTTTCAGGGCGCAATATATAGGATAAACGGGTGAACACAAGGGAATATTTGAAGAAAGTACCTATCAGTCCAAATTCGTAACACACAGGCGCACTGTGTCTTACAAAAAATTACCTTTACGTAAAGGTGGGCATTGTTACCCATCCGGGACACCATGCCATGCGCGTTGTCTTCGCAACCGTTGAGACAGAGTTAACGTGACTCCTGACCGATGTCCCCTGATCGAGGTGCGATCGCATCCAGGCAGAGCTGAGGCTGCGCGAACCACCACACCGCGGTCGCCGTGTCTGTGCGATGTGTTTCATGCGAACGGCCGCCCGCGATGAGCGGACGGCCGTTGCAAAATGTAAGTGGGAAAACCCACTGATTCGAAGCTACAGGTCTACGGACAAGGCAGTGGCGCCGGTCCTCCGCTGAAGAGGTACGCCACCAGATACGTCATATCCGAGATATTGATCACCATATCCGCGTTGACATCAGCCTCCGGGAAGCATGGCGGCGCAGCGCCTCCGCTAAACAGGAACGCCACCAGATAGGTCATATCTGAGATGTTGATCAGGTCGAGCGGATCGTAGTCGACGTTCCCTCGAATCGGAGGAATGCAGCACCCTCCGGTATCAGCCGGACAGATTATCAGGGCAGCATCGATCAACACAATGATCGGCCCTCCCTGATACTGCACGGGGATGAATATCGGATCAAGCGGGTTCTGGCTTTCAAAAGTGAAGATACCATCTGCGAACCACTGGTTCGGATAGTCAACAAGCTGCCAGGTTGCCGGGGTCGGACACGGGAACATGGCCGGAATGGCCGTGTAAATGTCATGCCAGTTGGTGCCGTGCGGACCGGAGACAAGCGAAGCATCGTCATGCACTGTCGGACCGTGTGCTGAACCCGGGGGCGGGTCTCCCTCCGATTTGTCAAAGAACGGATCGGAGATGCAGATCTGGGTCGACGTTGTACACACGCCGGCTGAGGTCACATAGTGCCCTCCTAACCACTGGCACATCGGCTCCTCATCGAGCAGTTCATAGAACCCGAGCAGAAGGATGACATCCTGGCTGGAAAGGATGGAGTCGCGCAGCAAATAGTAATCCGGACCTATGACCGGTGTGATGGTGTACTCCTGGTCAAGACCCACCATCGTCAGCCAGTTGTTGGCGCCCATGACCATGTCTGCAAACGACGTCCCGGGCACAATACCGTCGGTATTGCATGCGGCCGCAAGCTGCGAGATGAACGGAACCACGTTGCTCGTGTCGTGGTCGTCCCAGATGCCGGCGGGGTCATAGGATGAGACCAACGGGTAGCCATCATTGGCCGGCGGGCTTATCGGACTCGGGTAGAACGGCCGCGGATCAACCGGGTTCGGTTCGAACTTCGAGTCAAACCACCAGAAGCAGTTGGCCAGTGACACCGGGCCACACCAACTGAAGTTGCCCGTGAAAGGCGACCACCAGGTACCGCGCTTCTGATCGAAATCAGGCATGCCGTTCGGGCAGTAGTCGAGATAACCCTGCTTGAAGTACTCGCAGGTATCATCCGGCTGCGGGCACTCGCACGGATAGCAATTGATCACCAGAAGGTAGGGACCGACCGTTTCCATACTTCCCGCCACCCGGATGTTCAAAGTGGTACCCGGCAGATGGCAGTTGACGGTCGGATCGAGACAGTCGTACTGAGAATCCGTACCGACCGCATCCGGGAAGACGCCATTGTAGTCGTCGTTGCTGTAGATCATTGTCTGACACGTGGCATCCCATATCTCCAGATAAGTGTTCAATCCGCCACCATAGGCATACTGCCCGGGAGTGGCATCACCGAACAACCGCACGTGCAGACAATAGCACGTGTCCTCAGGAAGTGTGACAACCCACCAGTCCTCATCCAGCGGGTGGGATATCCAACCGCAATAGGCCGTCTCGCAGGATGCGGGATTGGCTTGGTGGCAGACGTCATTCGGTTCCATCTCCTGTCCCCCGCCAACCTTGTCCGGCGGTGGATTTTCCCAGCAATCCCATGGCTCCTCGCCGGTGGTCACTGCCACACAGGCCGAGAACTCAGAGGTGTTGCCGTTCACATCGGTCGTTGTCGCAGTCACGGAATCTCCCGCCGTCAGAGCGGCGGTCGTGAAAACCCAATTGCCCATAGCATCCGGCGTGGCAAACCCAAGGTAGACAGCCCCCTCGCCATAGCCAGTGGGATCCAGTGCTGCCTTGAAAAGCTCGACCGTGGCCTGGTTGGGCGGGGTGTCGATGTCAATCGTACCACCGATGTTGGTCGTACCGGAAGTAATGACGGCTCCAAAGATGACGGGGAAATTCAGTTCCTCATTGGCCCGGGTATCCAGATCCCCCGGATCATTGGGCGTGACACCGTCGTTGTTCAGATCGATACCCAGCCCCCCGTTGTCGAATATGGCATTCTGGGTAATGGTGTTGCGGTCAGCGTTGATGTTGTCCAGCGGGTGCTCCCAGACAGTAACACCGGCCCCGATGTTATACGCTATGCGGTTGTTCTCAATGCGGTTATCAATAGCGTAACCCCACTGAGAGGGGCCGTACTCACCGACAGCCACACCTGCGAACATATTGGGCAGCGGTGCACCGGTCAGATCCAGTCCGATGCTGTTACCCATGATCATGTTCTGATACGTGAATATCGGTGGTGCCGGGTACGGCTCGTTGTCGAAACCCTGGATCCCGATGCCATCGTAGCCGTTGGCGCAGATGAGATTGTCCAGTACGTGGTTGTCGTGGGTCCCCTCGGAAAGACAGACACCCTCATGATCATTGCCGATCCCCAACGTCCCTGATATGTCGGTGCCGATGTAGTTTGCCAAGACATGGTTGTCGAACACGTCGCCAGGAACCTTTGGCCCCTCGATATGAACCCCTTCAGCATAGTTGCCACTGATGAGATTGGCATCAATGATCGTCTGACTGGTTGTTCCTCCCGGCTGGTTGCCCACATAGATGCCAGC
Organism: uncultured Ignavibacteriales bacterium; assembly: GCA_964627305.1. Classification (GTDB taxonomy): domain Bacteria; phylum Zixibacteria; class MSB-5A5; order GN15; family FEB-12; genus WJKG01. Next base: position 206,153 of record CAZVHP010000005.1, read on the forward strand.
CCACAACGAGGCTTGGTTGCGGCCATTGCCCATATCTGCGGTGCCGGATAGATCAGTGCCGACAAAACAACAGTAGATGATGTTATTGGCAATGAAGGGCTCGAAAGATCCGGATTCGACGCAGATGCCGTCCTGCTCGAAGTTGTTGATACACAGCCCCTGAATGTGATTGTTCGAGGAGACCACCCACAGACCATGCGCCGGCCCGGCCGCCATGCCGTTGATCTCTATCAGGAGCACGGCAGTTGAGGGCGGGTTGGTGCCAGCGGTGGCGCCGCCGGGCTGTGACAGACCGTCGATAAACACTCCCGCGGGATCGGTCAGTGGTGGCAGCTGCGCCAGCGGCATGATCACATGTGGACCCGGCGGCGTAATATTGAACGTGATGATGTCGTTGCCGGGGTTGGCGTTGGCAGAGTTGATGGCGTCGCGAAGGCTCCCTGGACCAGCATCGGCCGTGTTTGTCACGACGAAAATGGCACGCGAGTCGGTGGCTTCCTGTCCCTGACTCTCAGCACTTCTGCTGTCCTGCGACGCGTGAACAAGGCACGTTACCAGCAACAGCAAGGCCCCCAAAGTCACGAGTATGACTTTTGGTCGCATTGCACTCCTCCTGTGTAGATTTGTTTTCTCTCGTCAGCCGTGCGTTTCGGCTGCGAAGTAGTTCATGATACTCGGCTTGTCGCAATCAGATGAGAACCCAGAGCCGGCCCGCCCGTCTGGGTCAACAGCCAACGGGTACAGTGTTGTGCCGGCATCAATCAACAAGCAGGAAGCAGTAGTCCACAATGAAAAGTCCGTATCCCTGCATACGTAATATATGCCGCCAACCACAGAGCGTCAAGACAATTGTGGACTCGGGGGGCCGTGTTTTGAAGGTTGCAGAAGAAGTCGGGTTGTTGAAGCGTTTTGTGAAGAAACCTATGACCTGGGTTGAAATGGAGGCGCCACCCGGATTTGAACCGGGGAATAAGGGTTTTGCAGACCCCTGCCTTACCACTTGGCTATGGCGCCCAATAACATGAGAAAAAGCGGGAAACGAGACTCGAACTCGCGACAGCCACCTTGGCAAGGTGGTGCTCTACCAACTGAGCTATTCCCGCTTTTTTACATAAGTGCCTCACGGCGTGGTTGAAATATATTACTGGTGGCTTGTCTGTCAACTGAATTCTTAGCGGCCGCTGGTGCCGCGACTCTGCTGCATCCTCTGGCGAGCCTTTGCTACCTCGGCTTCAACCAGCGAATCCAGCCGCGGCCAATACCACGGCGCCAGTTGCTTCACCCATGTTTCATGCACAGCCGCCTTGACGGTATCCGAGAAGAACCTCGCGTATAGATACAGGTCCTTGTGTGCCTCGAAGACCATCGAATCCTGCGCCACCGCCTGATTCATGAGCTCCATAGCCCGGTCGTGCTGACCCGCCCGCATGTACAGCGACCCCATCTGGTAGAGAAGCTGCTCGTAAGGCTCGCCCTCGACGTATTGACGAGCAGAGGCGAACTCGCGCAGGGCCTCGGCAGCGGACCCGGCGTTGGAGAGCTCTATGCCGCGCTTATAATGCTGCACGAACTCGACCGGATAGTCCGGCTCCAGGGGACCCGTGAGGGGCCTGACTTTCTTGTGAGCAACAATCAGACTCCCATCGCCGGGTCGACTCTGCGGATCCGGCTGATAGTACCACCCGACAGAACGGTAGGCCTCGCGGAACGGCCGATACAGAAGCAGTGCCTGTTCGGCGGGGGCTGACGGTTTGATGTCGGTCGAGAACACGATATAGTCCGGCGCCCTTTGCAACAGATAGCGAGTGTTGTGGCTGCGTTCTTTCCAGGTGCTGGCCAGTCCCGGAACAGGTGGTTCGGAATGACGCGCAATAGTGGAGTCGGTCAGCCCAACCAGATCGACCACGTCATGCCCCACCAAGGTGTAGCCGAAAATGCCGATCGTGGGAATCGCCACAGAAAAGCCGCTGGAGTCTGACTGCTTCAGTTGCGTCGCCATGAATTCCATCTTGCGGATGAATCCCCGCTCAAGCTCATTGTATTGCAGTACGAAGTCGCGGGGCAACCAGACAGTCAACACAACCAACACCAGACCCACAACGGTGTACGCTATGAGTCGTACCCGACGCAGCCAATGCGTCGTGATCAGGTGCAACGATACCATGTGAAGAACTGCGTACATGGCCACGAACGGCAGGAAGAACCGATGAACCTGCAGTACATCTCCCCCAACCAGCACGATATAGGCCGTGTACAGAAAGGTGAACAGCCAGACGACTCGCATTGGCTGACCGAGTCGCTGCCAGAACAACAGCGGGACTACCAGCCCGGCACCATAGAATCCGTAGTGAGCACAGAAGCGACCCACGTACTCAAGACCACTCTCCAGCTGACCGGCGGAGAACCCCGTTTTGGCATAGAACGGATTGGGGAGAATAGAGCCATAGTAGGCCAGCTTGAAGCCGACCATCGGTAGGCTGGCGATTAGCGCGACTGCCGCAGCCGTAACCGTAAAACGCGGGAAACGGCGACAGATGACCGCCTCACAGACAATCAGCAGCCCGGTGATCAGTGCCCCTTCGGGCCGTAACCAGACCGCCCATGTCAGGGTCAGCACGAGAAGCCAACTACGCTGCAGGAACAGCAGCAGCGATGCCACTGTCATAAACGCAAATGCCGCCGTCTCCAGGCCGGCAGGCGACCAGTAGGCGAGCGACATGTTCAATCCCACCAGCAGCGGCACCAGAACCGCGAAGAGCCGTTCTCGTTCGGGAAGCATCCTCAGAGCCATCATCAGCGACAGGATCACTATTCCCGCCCCCATCGCAAACCCGAGCAGCTGCGACGCAATAATGTAATCCAGGCCCAGTGACCCGATGAAAACCATCAGGATCACCCAGCCGAAATTGGTGAATCCCTCAACCCGCTCACCGACATTGAACACCAGCCCGTCGCCATTGAGGTAGTTGGCAACATAGCGGTAGGAAATGTAGGCGTCATCCTGAACGAAATTGAGGGACACCGCCAGATAGACGAACCCGCCTAACGCCAGAAGAACGGCAATCCAATACGGGGCACTCTGTCGTGAGAGACGCAATATCATCTGCAGTCAACGAGTTTCGGTAGCATCAGTCAGATCCCCAGACTCACATCACGGGAGCCATCGTAAGAGTGGGCAACTATGTCGGGGTCACCAACTGGCCGAAGAGCTCCTGATATCTGGCTGCCGACGACGCCCACGAAAAGTCCTGCTTCATCCCCGACTTCATCAGACGCGTCCATGCCCGTTTGCGTGTGAACAGCTCTGAGGCCCGGTCAACCGCAGCGAGCATGGCTTCCGGTGTGTAGTCTGTGAACACGAAGCCGGTTCCTTCCCCTGTATCGGGATTGTAATCATCCACCGTATCGGCCAGCCCGCCAACGAGGTGCACGATGGGCACAGTCCCGTACTTCAGCGAGTACATCTGATTCAGGCCGCATGGCTCGAATCTGGACGGCATCAGGAAGATATCAGACCCGGCCTCAATCCAGTGGGCCAGATCGTCATCGAAGGTGAGCCACACTTTCAGTTTGTCCGGATACTGCTTCTGGAGTCTCAGCAACTGATCATGGTAGCGTTGTTCGCCGGTGCCCAGAACAAGCATCTGTATATCTCGTCCGAACAACCGATCGGCCGCGGCGTCAATCAGATCGAGTCCTTTCTGATCGACCAGGCGGGAAATCATACCGATAACCGGGGTGCGTTCGCGTACCGGCAGCCCGGCGCGGTTGAGAAGCTCAACCTGCGTAGACCGCTTTCCGGAAAGGTTTGGAAGGTGATAGCGATACGGGATTACTCGATCGCGTGAGGGCGACCAGACGGTATAGTCTACGCCATTGAGGATCCCGACAACGTCATTGGCCCGGTTCCGTAGTACTCCCTCCATGCCGCAGCCAAACTCCGGGTCCGACTGGATCTCGCGGGCGTAGTTTGGCGAAACGGTCGTTATGCGATCAGCGAACATGATGGCACCCTTCAGAAAGTTCACCTTCTCGTAGAACTCCAGCGGGCCGGTGGCGTAGAAAAGCTCCTCAGGAAGCGACAGGTTGGTGAAGCGTTCCCGCGGGAAGACACCCTGATACGCCAGGTTGTGAATGGTCAGTACTGACTTCACGCCCCTGAAGAAGCTATCGGAGGCGTAGACCGTGCGCAGCAGAACCGGAATGATGCCGGCCTGCCAGTCGTGAACATGGATGATATCAGGTTTCCAGCCGAGCTCCCTGAGCGATTCCATCACGGCGCGAGCAAAGAAGCTGTAACGCAGGTCGTTGTCGACATAGTCAGTACCAGTACGTGGATCTACATAGATACCGTCACGGCCAAAAAGCGGCTCGTTGTGGACGAAGTAGTGTGTCAGAGGCAGCTTTCGATCCCGCACCGATTCGAGCTGTGCGCCTTGGTTCTTCCCCGCCACCGGAATGGTAACGGTCCAGTCGAGCTTCTGCGTGCGGTGTGCCTGCAAGTCAACAGACTTGTATTGAGGGAGAAAGACAACAACCTCGTGGCCCAGTCTCGCCAATTCCTTTGGCAGGGCGCCGACCACATCCCCGAGCCCACCGGTCTTGGCGAACGGCGTTGCCTCGGAGGCGGCAACAAGTATTCTCATTCTATCCATCGCTTCCTGCTGATGCTGGGGTTGACTTCGATTGTGCGCTTGTGCCGTTAAGCTCCTTCAGAAACGCGGCGGCCTCCTCCGGAGTTGTCGGGTTAATGTAGAATCCTGACCCCCACTCAAACCCCGCCATCTTGGTCAGCTTGGGAATAATCTCAAAATGCCAATGGTAGTACTCGTGATGCTCCTTTGTGATAGGGGCAGTGTGCAGCACGTAATTGAAGGGGGGATCATTCAGGGCCTCCTTCAGGCGACGAAGCGTGTCCTTCATGGCTCGTGCCAGTACTGCGTAGTCAGCGTCGCTCATCTCAAGAAAACTCGACTGATGCGTCTTGGGAATCAACCAGGTCTCGAACGGGAAACGCGAGGCAAAGGGCTGAATGGTGATAAACGAATCATAGTCGGCCACCAGCCGCTCCTCGTCGTCGAGCTCCTGCCGGACAATATCACAGAAGATGCACCGCTCTTTGTACTCGAAATACCGCCGGGCACCGACTATTTCCTCGATCACTTTTTTGGGTATTATTGGTGTGGCAATAAGCTGACTATGTGAATGTTCCAGCGATGCGCCCGCGGCTTCTCCATGATTCTTGAAGATGAGCACGTACTGGAAGCGCCGATCACGCTCAAGGTCAACGATGCGCTCGCGGTATGCCCAGAACACGTTGCGCACCTGCTCGTCGGACATATCGACCAAATCATGCGCGTGCTCCGGGGTCTCTATGAAGACCTCGTGAGCGCCGATCCCGTTCATCTTGTCATACAGCCCATCACCCACCCGATTGAGATCACCCTCGACGCGCAACGCCGGGTACTTATTGGAAATGACGCGCAATGACCACCCCGGCCGGTTTGGCTCCGTTCCGGGCGTGCGATACGACAGGATCTCCGGCGGAGTGCTGTCCTCGTGCCCCGGACAGAACGGACACAGCTTGGCTTGCGTCCGTTTCGACACACTTCGAAACGAAGATGGTCTCCTCCCCCGCTCGGTCGAAATAATGACCCACCGTCCCGTGATGGGGTCCTTCCGAAGTTCGGGCATAGCTACTCCACTTTCATGCTATGTAACGCACCGTCGGTAGCCTTGTCAAGCAGGATGCCGACGCGCTTGCCAGAGAAGCTAAAGCGCAATTACCCCCTCGTCGCTCACTTCTCCCTGATACAGCTGCCGGAGCAGCTCGATATCGTGTTCGGTCAGTTTGACACTGCGCCGGGCACAGGTCCGCTGGGTGGTATCGATTGCCTTGTCAATGTTATAGCGATCCCACTGCCCCCCGCTTCCCCAGCTGAAAGAAGGGACCTCTTTATCGGCCACAAGGATGCCGCCGAATATGTTGCAGCAGACGCCGATCGAAATGCCCGTATTCAGCAGTGTCCCTATTCCGAATTTAGTGTGATCCCCGATGAACGAACCGACCTTGATGCTGCCGGTGTCAACAGACTCGCCGCCTACTGTGACGCGGATATTCGAGTAGTTGTTCTTCAAATCCGAATTGGTCGTCATGGCCCCGAAATTCACCCAGGAACCTACGTAGCTGTGGCCGATGAAGCCGGCGTGGTACTTGTTCACAAATGACTCAAACACCGATTCTTCCAGCTCCCCCCCCACTCGGCAGGTGTGCCCAACCGAGCTGGCCGTGATCTTACCGGCCAGCACAACTGAGTTCGGGCCGATGTAGGTCGGCCCGAAGACTGCAGCATGCGGTTCTATGCGGGTCCCCTTGCCAATGCACACCGGGCCATTGGTGGCATCAATAACCGCTCCCGGCAACACCTCCACGCGATCTCCCAGAGAGATGAAGCTGGCGTTGACCAGGTGGGCACCATCGTGAACGACAGCCTTGGTGTGACCCATTCGCGGCGGATTCAGGAACTTGAAGTCCAGCTCAATCTCTTTCTCAATGTCCGCGACGACTTCCCACAGGCGCTCGTAAAGAGTCGCGCTGGTGTCGCGCTGTACGATCATCTCGGCGTGCTCCTCGACCGCATTGACAAACGCACCCGGCGTGAACACCGATGGTAAGGATTCCGAGTGCTTTGCATCGAGAAACAACGCCACAGACTGATCTCCATTAACGAAGCGTGTGCTGATTCTGGCCTGGTTGATCTGCTCCGGCAGGTCGCCGAAATCCCGAATTCGCCCGTTGAGAAACAGAACGCCCCCGTTACCCTTCTTGATTATGTTCACCGGATAGTCTGGATGGGTATGGGCATAGGTGACCGATAGTTGTTCGCGTACTACCAGTGCCATCTCGGCCTGTGGCCAGTGGCGCTCAATCCGCTTGTAGATCGGGGCGATCCCTGACCTGAGCGAGAACACCGGGCGCATATAGGTCGCAGGAAAGAACTGGCGAAAACGTTCGTCTTCATACAGACAGATCTGTGGGGTCATAGAATAGCCTTATAGCTGTCCAGGCGGGTTACGTGGCCCTCGTCATGTTCTCAATATCGACCATAAGCGCTTAGACCTAAACTACTTAATTTATCGGAAACTGATACCACAGAGCAAGTACTTTCGGGCCCTGTAGTGAGTTATTTATCTCACGGGCACGCGCTACGGCAAACACGGGAATTTGCGGAAACTTTTGTGGCACAAAGTGCTTTGAGATAGAACAAAGACGACTATTTTTGAATCATCTGCCCGTCAAAGGGTATCAAAGATGGTAATGGGCAGAATGAAGTAACAAGACAAGTGAGGTGACAACAAAGTGTTAGCAGTGTCGAATTCAGCGAGTCAGGAGCTCTCCAAGGTCCTGGAGCAGGATATGGCCCGGGACAAAGTATTGGTCATCTACTTCCAGGGTTATGGCTGAGGTGGTCCCGTTCTGGGAATGGCTCTGGATGAGTCAAAGGACCAACTCGAGGCGCTCGAATCCAACGGCATCACAGCCTATATTGACCCACGACTAAAAGAGCAGCTTGATCAGATGGGCGATATTTTTGTCGACTACCAAGATCACGGCATCGGCGCCCGCGGCTTCTCAATCCGTGTGGGTCAGGATGGCGACTGTTCTGCCAAGGGCTGTGAAGGTTGCGGCTAAGGCAAAACTCAGATGGCGATCGATCGATCAAGGCCCGGAGCCGACTCCGGGCCTGTTTGCTTCGTCCGATTCGCCTGCCTGATCACCGGCCCAATCCGGCATGATCCTCGCCGCGCCCGCAGCCCACGGGCAACTTCAGTCTCACTGTGTCAGCACCTCCGGCTTTGTCAGCCGGGGGACGGTTTCGATGAGCAGACGGCAGGTCAACTCCGAGGCGTGTTCCAGAAACAGCACGAACTCCCCGGCTGCACCGCCCTCGGATGAGTCAGAGATAACCCTGACAACCACAAATGGGACACGGTTCATGACGCATACCTGACCGACAGCGCCCCCCTCCATCTCCGTGGCAACCGCCCCGAACTCGCGCTGCAGGTACCGAATTCGCCGCGCATCCGCGATAAATGAATCGCCGGTGGCAATGGTCCCGACCAGGAGCTGTGAGTCCACCTCTCCCCGTTCCTCAAGCCCCTCCCAGGCTTCGCAGACAGTTCTCACCAGTCGGGGATCGGCTTCAAACATGCGGGTAAGCTCCGGGATTTCGCCGGGGCGCCGACCGAACGCTGTCAGGTCGATATCGTGCTGCACGACGAAGCTGGAAACAACCACATCTCCCTGACACAGATTCGGAACCAGGGCGCCCGCCAGTCCGGTGAAGACAACCGAGTTGACCCCGAACCGATCAATCAGAATCTGGGTGGCAACCGCGGCGTTGACTTTTTCCACGCCGGTGCGAAGCAGGATGGCTTTGCGTTGCTCAAACGTGCCCAGATAGAAGGTGATTCCCGACTGGACGACGGTCTGCTCAATGTCAGCGTGCTGCAACAGCCGCTGAAGTTCCTCCTCGAGAGCACTAATGAGTCCGATCATATCAATTTCCCCGGAAAGTTGGTTTGTCGATGTATCGGCCATTCTGCGTGATGGCTCGACTATCGCGGCCGACGAGCAGCAAGGACCAGATCGCGGGATTTCCGACCAAAACGCCGGGTGAAGAGCAGATTACCAAACTTCTGTATCGGCGAGAATCCCGCCCCCTCAGCGGCGGCGATCAGGTACTCCGGGTCGAAATTGTCGAACTCATGACGAAAGACTTCGAATGCCGGCGGCCTCTGGTTCAGATCGAGCCTTGTCACATATACTGACAAGCGGCGCCCGCGGCGTTCGCTGAATCGTTCGTAAACGATGCCTTCGTTCTCGGTAGCCTTGATGGGCATGACCTGTCCCTCCCCTATCACGCTGTAATTGAGGGCCTGCAGCACCAGCCAGCCGCCCGGGCGGAGCACGCGCAGGAAGCTACGACAGGCCCTGCGAACACCGTCCCGACTCCCAACACCGGTTATCGCGTTGGCAAGGCACACGACCAAATCGAACTGCTCTGTCATGTGTCGCGGCAAGGACTCGAAACGTCCGGTGACCCACGTCACCGGCAAGCCCTCCGCATCGGGGTGATCCTTCGCTACCTGAATCATGGACGTCTGGCAGTCAAGCCCCACGGCCTCCACTTCCTGCCGGGCAAACAGCCGGGTGGTCAGGCCGCTCGCGCAGCCGGCATCGAGCACACGAGCTGGGTGAAAGCGATCGATCATCGCCTGCACTTCCCGTGCATGGTGCGTTTCACGAGCCGCGGCGTTGGTGATCAGATCGTATTCATCAGCGTAGACTTCGAAGGCGGAAGGTTGCCTGCTTCTGGTCATGATTGGTCCGTTCTGTTGAAGGATCGCGTTGTCGGCTGTCACACACCGAGTACTTCGCGTTCGTGCTCGAAGCGAGAAGGCTTCAGCTTGATCAACCACCCCTCGCCATAGGTATCCTGGAGAGCGGCACCGGGATGGTCAACGACCCGTTCGTTGACTTCGACAACCGTGCCGGACAGGGGTGACTGCACCGGATGCGAGCGCATATCAGAGGTGAATATCTGCATAAACACGCTGCCCTGACGGATCTCATCGCCGACAGTTGGCAAATAGACGTTCTGCACCTTGCCGATGGTCGACACGAACGCGTGCTCCACACCAAGCAGTACCAGACCGTCGGTCTGCATCACCATCCAGCAATGATCGCCAACCGAGGTGAGCCTGCCGGTCAGGCCATCGGAGGTTCTGTCAGTCGCATCGGATTTGCCATCGACACAATCTGAGCCCCGCACCAGTTCGGCGGCACGGCCAACAACCGCCAGCAGTTCCTTTCGGGAAAATGGCTTGGCGATATAGTCGAACGCCCCCAGTTGAGTCGCCTGCAGGGCGGTGTTGATTGTGGCATAGCCCGTAATCATGATGACCGGTATGCAGGGATGGGCCTCGCGTACTTTGCGCATAAACTCCAGGCCATCGATCTCCGGCATCATCAAGTCGGTCAGGACAATATCGATCTTCTCCCGGTCAATCACATCCAGCCCGTCCTGAGCCGACAGCACCGTCCTGATCTGGTACTCTTCTTTGCCGAGATGCTTGCTGACGCTGTCGAGCACGATTTGCTCGTCATCGACAACCAGTATGGTCATGTCGCTGGCCATCGCCGTACCTCCATATACAATCTATGCCGTAGCGGTTGGCAGAACAATCCTAAAAACAGCACCCCCGGCTCGTCCCATATCGATCTCGATCTCACCCTTATGCCGCTCGACAATACCCCAGCTCACCGCGAGACCCAAACCGTTGGTCCCCTTGGTCGAGAAGAATGGTTCGAACACCTTGTCGATCAGGTTTTCCGGAATTCCCGGACCGGTGTCCTCAACCGAGATCACACAGCGTCGGGCTCGCCTGTCGTAGTCGATGCCAATGTATATAGTTCCCTTGCCCTTCATGGCGTCGGAAGCGTTGAGCATGAGATTCAGCAGTACCTGGCTCAATTGGTGCGTGTCCCCCATGATATCAGGGATCTTCCCGCCAATCTCCTTCTCGATTCTGATATTGTGAAACTGCGGCAACCGTTCCACCAGAGACAGAGCCTGGTCGACCACCTCTGTCGGCTTCAGTCGGCTGAGCCTGGGTGCATCCTGCCGGGCGAAGTCCAGAAGATTCCTGACGATGTCGCGGCAGCGCAGAGTCTCTCTGATGATGACTTTCAGATCGACCTGGTGCGGCGAATCCTCGGGAATGTCATCGAGCATATCCTCAGCGTAGGCGAGAATACCGGTCAGGGGGTTATTGATTTCGTGCGCCACGCCGGCCGCCAGCTTTCCCAACGCTCCCAGTTTCTCTGCCTGTACCAGTTGATCGCGAAGCTCCCGCTCGCGGCTGATATCGCGCATGATGGTACAGGTACCGGTGACAGTGCCTTCATAGTCGAACAACGGAAAGCGGACGGTCTGGAAGTAATGCGCCCGGCCATCAATCTCCACCTGCTCCTCATACGTGTGGTAGCTGTTGTCCCGGAGCACCTCCAGATCGTGCTGCTTGATTGTCCGAGCGAGGCTTTCGGGCAGGATGTCCTCGGGTCTCTTGCCCACGAAATCTTCCGGCGCACGGTGAAACGCCCTGGCGATGACCGGATTGACAATCAGGTAGCGACCCTCGAGGTCCTTGATGGAGATCCAGTCATGAGCCGAGTCAATGAAACTGCGGAAGCGATACTCGGCGCTTTGGATTTCTCGCTGCAGTCTCACTTGTTCGGTTATCCGGTGCCAGGTGGCCAGCACCGTCTCGACCTCTCCCTCGCTGTTGAGCAGGGGCTTGCGCGTGACCTCCCAGTAGGCCTCATTGGGGGGGGCGGTGTACCAGACCATCATCTGCGGCCGAGCATCGCGAATCACATCATCGAAACCCGGCTCGGACCGTCGACACTGCTCGGCCAGAGGTGTGTGGGCGAGAATCTCCTGACACGTCATCCCGACAACATCACGTTCGGCACGGCCGACGAATTCAGCGAAGCTCCTGTTGATGCGCAGAATCTCCCTGTCACGCCCCAGTACTACTGCCAGATCAGGCAGGCTGTCGAACAATTGCTGGAGGAACTGCCGCTCGGACTCAATCTTTCGTTCCAGCTCCGTCTTTTCGATAAGCTGTCTTTTCTGCTCTTCCTGGGCGTTGAGCAGATCCCAGAAGATGTGGGCGGTGGCGTGGTCGATCAGCTTGGTACCCGAGGGAATAATCCGATATAGCTCATCCAGTACTTCATCGCGTCCGGTCAGCTCAATGAAAAGCTCTGCGTTCGGCAGCCACATTGCCTCTGCAAAGTCCGTGGTTGTGTAGATTGCGTTTTCTCTTGCGAACTGCATACCGGGGGCATCATTGTCGGGATCGTGCACACATCGCACGTCAAGCGGCAACTCGCGCAGGAAACCGCCCAGCGCCAACCTGACGATCGCCCGGCAACCCCGTCCGCCCCCAATGATCACTGTTCGCAGCGGCTTGCGTTCCATCGCCACTTGTCCTCACTTGACTGGTGCCGGATGTATGACACCTTCACCACTCAGGACGAGGGGAAGTCGGCATCCAGCATATCGGTATAGTCTTCAATCACCTGTGCCATGCTCTCATAGTATCCGGTGGGCTGAATGGTGAAATGCTTCAAAATGCGAGCCAGCCGGTCGGTGACATACGGGTATATCTTCTGCAAGTTCATGATCCGATATTCATAGAACGCTCCGGCGTCGGCGCGCGACAGACTCTTCTTGATCTCTTCGGGGATATCCCGGCTGTCCAGCACTGACTTGAACGAGAGTATCCCCTTGGCGAGCGCATAGTTGAAGATATTCCCGATACTCCAGACATCGAAGTCCGCCACATTCTGGTTCAGGTCGAAATCGATCCACCGGAAGCAACCGGAATCCGAATCCATGATTATGTGATCGTTGCGAATATCGCCATGACACGTCCCGTTCTGGTGCAGAAACTCAATGGCCTCCAGACACGGCAGCAGCTTGCGAAGAATCCACGGGAGGTCCTGGAAGAAATACTGACGGTGCGTCTTGTTGATGTTGTGAATCATGTTGAACAGGCTCTGCCCCCGGATGAAGTCAATCACACGAACGTGGTTACCGGCAGCATCGGTGGTCGTGTATCCCTGCATGAAGCGATGATCCCCGCGCACCAGGTCAAGCACCTGCGCTTCCTTCTCGGGACTGCGGTAGCAGTGAACGCGAAATACACCGATGTGCACGTGGAAGTCCTCGTGGAACTCTGTCTTGAGGATCTTCTGCTGACCATTGTCAAGCTGATATGCTCCCAGCACCCAGTACTTCGGCTGGTCACCAATGCCGAACCGTGTTTCATACTTGTGGCCGGTTATGAGGAACTGCCGACCATCGAGACAGAGTACATCGCCACGCGTGATCCGCATGGTATCGGTGGTGTCCTCGATGATGTTGGGCGGCGGCACCATCGCCCAGCCCGTCAACTCCCTGATGCGCTCCGTAAGCTGCTTTTTGTCCATCATAGACAGGCCTCGACAACGCCGGTTGGTTCAGGATTCGGTCGGCCGGGTTTGCCGGTAAGCTATGGCCGTTGGTTACTGGCCGCAAGGTTTAAACACCAGCGACGCAACCATAACTCGTGGTCGGCACAGAAGAGCGGCTGACCCGACCGGATCAGCCGCCGCATAACACCCAATGTGCTTCAATCGCCCCGGATCAGCATGGGCACGGCGACGGTCCGCCGCTGAACAGAAAAGCGATCAGGTAGGTCATATCTGTGATATTGATGAGGCCGTCGCAGTTGACATCACCGTGCGCATGAAGACACGGTGCAAGACCACCACTGAAGAGGTACGCGATCAGGTAGGTCATATCTGTGATATTGATGAGGCCGTCGCAGTTCATGTCACCACGGAGAGTGCACCCACCGGAGCCGGCGGCGAAGACTTGCCAAAACCCCTGATTGAGTGCGTAGCTGGCAGAACCGACCGTCCCCACCGCCGCCTGACCGACCGTTCCTGAAAGCGAATAGCTCGCCGATGACATACTGCCCCCACCGCTTCCGATCACGTACCAGTCGATCGTTTCACCGGTCTTGCTCTCCGCCTGCGCAGAGCCGATCAGCATCAGCAGACATGCAACGATAGCACCAGCGTTCAGAATATGCGTCACAACCCGCTCCTCTTACCTCGACGTTAGCTCACCCGTAATTCTACTATCGGCCTTTTCTGCTGCCAGAAGCACCCTGACCAACTGAGAAAGCTCCGACACCTGCTCCTGCAGTTCGTCCAACTTCAGGCTCATCTGCTCCATCTGCCGGACTTTGCTGGCCAGTTCCTGCTGGGTCCGGTCCAACTCCTTGATCGCCGCCAGGGCAACACCGGCAGGGTCAATCGAGGAAATCGCGGTGCTGTCCTGACCCACACCGAAGGCGGCGCGGAAGTCCTGTGCCGTCGGCCCGATATGCGTAATCTCAGGGGTCTGGCTCTTGTAGTTCCATCTCAATATATCCACACTCTGCAGTTGTAGCAAGATCTCCCGACCGCTCACCCTGGCGAAATTCTCCTTGAGGTTCCTGTCAGAGGCGTTCGTCCAGTCACCACCTTCGGACAGGTACGCCCCGACAATCGTGTTGATCAGTTTGTCGGGTTCGTATGATGCTGTCCCACCCGTGTTCGTAACGAAGATGCCGCCGTCAGCGCGAATGACCACCTGTTCGGCACCACCGGTGCCGATGAAATCCCCTCACGTGACGCAGTCATTGGCAGCAAGTACAATGCAGCCATCGTGCGCCGCATTGCCGTTGTTGCCCATCGCTAACGACATCAGTCCGGCCGCCTGACATCCCTTGCCTCCCGGGACCGATGAATACGCACCGGCGGCAACATTGTTGGTACCCGCCAGCACGCCGGAGTAGTCGCCGTAGGCATAGTTATCGAATCCGCCGATGACGGCTGAGTTGTCACCCAAAGTGCTGTTGCCGGCTCCGGCACAGAAGGCGGACTTGCCGGGATTGTAGTTGGAACTGCCCACAGTCAGCTTATCGCTGATGACCAGATCGCCCTTGATCGATCCCGCCAGAGCGCCATCCACCGAGGCCACCTTGAACGCAAATGGCACGGTCACAAGCTGGGCTCGCGGCGAGAGTTCTGCCGCACCGTTGACGCTGACTCCGAGCCAGCACAAACTGTCTGCGAAGAGGCCGACGTCCAGTGGAGTGAGTGCTCCCAGACGGGTGCTGAACAAACCATCAGCAATCTGCATACCGCTTTGCGTTTCCTGCCAAATGGCCGTGCCACCAACAGGATCGTTATACAATGAAAAAGTCAGGTTGTGATTGCCGCTGACCGGATCGCCGCTGCTGTCATACAGCATCCCTTGGTAGGAGATCTGTGCCGGTACCCCGGCATAGATGTTGAGGGCCAGCAGGACAACACCGCCCAGGGCCAGAAGAATCGCTCGCATGTTATGCCTCCATAGGTGATGAATCTCGATGACCCTGAGGTCAGGGCCATGTGGTGTAATGTTCGGTCGTAGTCGTGGCGGGCTATACTCGGCGGCTCAACCGATGTCAGGCCGGCGCACAGTCACTGGCAGTAGATCTGTGTGAATCTCGGTCGGACGTCAGGAAACGGTTGCGGTAATTCCGATACTCAACTGCCTTCGACCCGAGCAGCCAGGATCAAAACGTCAGCGAGACGCCAGCAGCGGCCGTGACATCTTCGTAGTCATACAAGATGTGGTTGGACGAGTTGCTGGTGTAGTCAACACTGACACTCAGCCGAAGAATGCTGCCTGCCACTGAACAGGGACGTTCGACACTCACGTAGGTGCGGCGCTGGTTGTCGACGCGTTCAACGAACGTCCAGAAGTCTACCATAACCGATCCTCGCTGCTCGGCACGAATCTCCCACGCCGGCAAATACTCCCGGTGCCAGTACCCCGCACCCCAGGTCAGGATGATCCGGGGAATCATGAAGGTCTTGATGTTGACGGAGAAGGAGTAGCCCTCCCAGACCGAAGACCACGGCGACACAACATCCGAGTTAATCCCCTGAACGGTCTTGCTGCCGGATTGGGGTAGCTTCCGCCACGTAACCGTGGCGCTGATCCCGGTTCTGTCACCAAGTGGCCGCGAGAACCGCTTTGACATGTACAGCAGACTAAGGGCTTCAGAGTCGTCGGCTTCGGTCGGCGTGAGGAAGCTCGCCTGAACGACACTCGGATCTGACAGTGTATCACCGGTGATACGGTGGACAAACAGCCCCGTCATGAAGGTTGCCCTCGTCAGGGAGACACCAAACTCCCCGTCTATGACATTGCGGCCAGGAAGCGTCCAGTTCAGCCCCCCGAACACATCGTACTCGCTGCGATCAAGATCATCAGAATTCCCATAGGCCGTCCGGCGCACACTTCCCCCGGCCCTCAGGCGCAGGTTGTCGGCAGGAGCTGTCCCGGCGGTAACGGTCAGCGCTCCATCGCTGTTGCTGTACTCGTCGAACGCATCCCGATATTCCTGGTGATCAAGGCGGCCTTCCATGACAACCGATACTCCGTCATCGGACTGGCGTGGAATAAACGACACGGCCACTCCCCCGCGAAAGTTGGACAAGTCCTCAAGTTCCGTCAGACCGCTGTCGAGACCGTAGTAGAACGTATACTGCCCAGTGAGCGAAATCTCCATAGTGGGCACCGGGTACAACCGGAGCGCCGCGCGCGGGTTGGTGTACCATGCAGCAGCCTCACCGGCGTTCTTCAGCAGGTTGGAGGTATGGGCCTGATCGAGACCGAATTCCAGTTCGGCTCCGGTTGCTTTGCCCGAGGAGCAGACCAGCAAGGCTACCGAGAGAAGTATTGCGATACATCTCATCCGGCGGCCTCAGAAGCAGATGCCACCGACACAAACCTTGCCGGAGGCGCCCGCAGCTATGCCGTTTCCGGGGCCGAAATCCTCCCCGGCGTAGAAACCACCCCGGAACGTGCCAAGATCGCGCACCGTACTTTGGCGCAGCTTGAAGCGTTCCTGCCGCGAAAGTCCAGCCAGCAAATCAGCCGACTTCACCTCGACAGCGTCAAACATACCGGCGATCTGAGTGCCACCTGCGGCTAGGAACGGAGTCTCACCGGACCTGCCGCCGGAGAACTCATCGGGGATGCCATCGTTGTTGCTGTCGGTCAGGTTGTCGTTGATGCCATCGCCGTCTAAGTCCACGAACCGAGCGGCTACAGACCCGGCATTCGGACTGCCGACTGGACACACGAACAGAAACAGCAGGAAAGTCAGAATTGCGGTTGCATACCTCGCCATCATCCACTCCACGATACTGAGGCCCGGGCAAGGACGTTAACCTGTCTTCGTTGCGACCGGGCCAGATTCACGTACTCAGCTAGCTCAGCGATCTATTCAGAGACCCGCTCAGATCAGAAGCACACGGGAGCAGGCCCGCCACTGAAAAGAAAGCTGATCAAGTACGTCATGTCACTAACATTTACTACCGTATCATTGTTGACGTCGGCAGCACCGGGGAACAGAGGCGCCGGACCGCCACTGAAGAGATACGAGACCAGAAATGTCATGTCCGAGACGTTGACCCCGTCATTCTGGCCGTTGACATCGCCACACAGGTACGTGGTCACCGACTTGGTCTCCGTCCAGCCGGACTCTTCCTCCCATTGATCGCGAGCTTTGACCATAACCTCGAAACTGCCCGAACCTGGGAACTCATAGGTGTGCTCGCACACGGTATTCGAAGCAAATGGGCCAACCCAGCCGCTTGTCTCTCCGTTGCCGTAATCAAACATGAAATGAACTTCGTTGCCGTCGGGATCGGCGGCGTAGGTCTGGAAAGTCAACGTCTCCCCTGCCGCCAGCGTAGTCTTGTCAAGATTCAGGGTACCAGGAGTCTCAGGTGGCGAGTTCTGCTGGTTGCTGATGGTAACGGTTACTTTGATTTCATTAGTGCCGACCCAGTCAGTTTGAAGTGTCATGTCCAGATCGTGCACGCTGCTGCGCTGACCGGCGGCAAGGATGGCATTTCGGTAACTTGTCTCGTTGAAGTCACTGGCCCCGACGACAACACCATGCCCACCATCGAAATACACTGTGGGAAAGCCAGCGAGATTGAACTCTTCGACGCGCTCAGCCGCGAGCGGGTTCTTGTCATCGACCAGCGCGACATAATACATCGGATAGTCACCCGAGCCTTTGATAGAGCGGAGACGACCGGCGGCATAGGGACAATATCCACACCAGGTAGCTGTGGCCTGCTCCAGAAATACACCATGATTGCAGCCGCCAAAGGCGGTATCGCGCGCCACCTGCCCCGGAGCGGCTTCGGCGGCGGCGTCAACCCAGTACGCCGTGAACGGATAGCCCGCAGGTGGATAGGAGTAGCCCGTGTGCGCGGTGGCGTTGAAGACCGCGGCGACGGCAACAATGTTCGTTTGCTGAATATTCCCGAACCCGGCCACAGCCGAATTCCAGTTGGCTTCGTACGTCACGGTGTCGAATTGCGAGAGACTCAGGACCTCGGTAAGTGCGAAATCAAGAAACGGCATCTCGTAGGGGCTACCCCAGGCGTCAAACCAGTTCTTTGATGACTGGTACTCGGCTACGTACACCTTCAGCGTACCTTGGTAATCGCCGGATCGTTCAGCCACCGACCCTTGAGCAGTCGGACGATTCGCGTCTGCTGGGTCAAGATCCGGACGCATCTCGAAATCCTGGGCGGTAAACGCTGTCACACCCAGCAGGGCGATCGCTGCCGCCACTGCCAAGACATAAGACTTAGCATTGTGCATCATGGAATGATTCTCCCTCTATAGAGTATAGGCGTGTATTTGGCAGACCGACCAACATGTGGAATATACTGGATGTGCCTTCTATGTCAACTAATTTTATCCACATTGTCAGAATACCCACACTACCTAAGTTGTGTAGCATAAGCGACTTCGACGGCTTAATCACTACTAACAAGTACGCTTTTGCGTGCCCTGCTGCTCTGTACCTCACCGACAACAGCCCCGGTGAACGGTTTCGAGTGCCCCGGTCAACGTCGTCCTCACCGTCCCCGGCTGTGACCGACTGAAATGAGGAGCTCTCGCGACTTATCAGCAACGCATCCGTTCGGCACGGCTGGTCTCCCACGCTATCCGGCTCAGTCGCGGTGGAGATTGAGAGTTGACAAATCTGTGTCTCCTTGTTTTTTGCGACAATGCCTACGAGTGCCACCAGCATCATCCGACAAGCGATACGAGCTCACCCGCTAATCTTTGTGTTGATGGTGGCAATCGGTATCCGTCTGGTGGCGGTGCTCTTTTCCAGGGGTTTTCTCCATTCGGATGATCATTACGATACCATCGCCCCGGCCTGGGACTGGATCGCCAATGGGATGACAGGCGAGAACGGATACCTCCGCTGGAAGGGCAGCAGTTCTTCGCTGACTGTAAATCGGTTTCCGCTGTATGTCCTGACTCTTTGGGCGTTAATCAAATCGTTTATGATTCTCGGGTTAACTTCCCTTGACGCCATCATGTATGGTATCCGGGCTGTCCATGCGGCGGTATCGCTGATTCCTGTGTGGGCAGGATTCTCGATCACACGTCTGGTGACGCGCTCCGACCGCTGGGCAGTGGCCGCCGGGTTGATCATGGCCCTGCACTTCGCCATGCCGTTCCTCGGTGTCCGAAATCTGATTGAAGTTGTCGGCGGCAGTATCTGGATGCTGGCCTTGTACCACCTCTATCGTTGGGAACAAAAAAGACAGGTAAGGTCACTGTACCTTGCTGGGATATGTGCCGGCCTCGCGTGGATGATTCGGTTCCAGATTGCACTTGCCGTGCTGCCGGTGCCTGTGGTGCTATGGTGGAGAGACGGTAACCCGCGGGCGGCGATCCACTTCTCAATGGCTGTTGGCATCATGATTCTGGCGTCGGCTTTCGCAGACTGGGCCATCCTTGGGCGTTTCGCGGGTTCAACCATCAACATCGTGATGAACACCGGACTGGGCGGCTCAATGTACCAGACCATCCCCTTGATGTATACGGTGGTTCTACTGGGGCTGCTGATCCCGCCGGTCTCGTTTGTGGCGCTGTGGCTTTGGGCACGACGGTCGTTTCGGAGTACTCATCTGCTGCTGCTCGCCAGTTCCCTGTCCTTCTTCATCTTTCATGCATTGCACGACAATCAGCAGGAGCGCTTTTTGCTTCCGATGCTGCCCCAGGTACTGCTCATGACGGTGCTGGCCCTCTACCACAAGGTTCGTGACGACGGGTATCTGTTTCGACACATGTCCCTTACCCGTGCGACATTGGTCTGGGTGCTTGGTGTAAACCTGATCGTGCTGATATTCCTGACACCTGCCTATGGTCACAAGGGTTTGATCGAGCCGTTGGTTGCGCTGGGGCAAATGGACCCCGAACCTCGCGTTCTGATTGTGCAACCCAATGTGCGCCACTGGCCACCGCGCGAATACGCTGACGCCGGTGTCAAGACTGTGGTCGTTCGCCGTTGGGATGCTCTCCATACGGATGAAGTTCGAAGGCAAAACTACGACTACATCATCGTCTACCCCGTTCCACCCTCAGCACACAGGGCACATGTTGACTCGATCGAAAGTGTCCTCGGCCCCACGACACCAGCATGGCACATCGAACCATCCGCGTATGACTGGCTCCTGGCCCGCCTCAACCCCAGGCACAACAGAAGCTATGAGGGCTGGGTCCTGCGTCCTGCGACTGCGGCCGAAAGTGGCCGTTAACCCATCGCAGGAGTCGTCAACGCCATCTTGGTGCATCTCCCCCTGATACGCTGAGACTTGGCCGGATCAAGCGTTCACAATGTGGCTGATGCTATGCCCCGGAAGAACAATACTGAGGGGTGGACTTGAACCACCGACCTCCTGATCCACAATCAGGCGTTCTAACCAACTGAACTACCCCAGCATTCTCTTACAGACTCCCTAAATTACCATCTTTTACAGTCAAGTCAAGACAGATAATTGCATCTGTCCAACACGCCCCTCGGCGTGGTTAGCGGGCAGTACGATCACTTGGATCTGCCGGGCTTATGGTACGGGTGGAATCGGGAGGCCACCTCAGCAGACTAAGGTGGCCTCCGATATCAGCTTCACAGTCACAGGACCTGGCTAAACAGCGTAGTGTTAACTGTCGCTATTCCGGCTTGGCGAAAGCATTCTCGGGGACCTCGGGATTGATGGTAAGTTCAGTGACATCGACTTTGCCAAACTTCTGCCCATTCAACTCCTTCTGCACGACTTTCGGCAGGGTCAACCCGGATGCAGTAATCATCGAGTTCACATGGTCGGTAACCATCCCGTCACCCATGAACGTCTCGCCCCAGTAACTGATCGAGACCACCTGATGATTCTCAGCGCCAAAGGCAAAACGGGCGATCTCCTCGGACTTGTCATCAAGGATCGCCACCATGTGAACATCGACACCGCCGGATTTGGCCGGACCAACAAAGACAGCGTCGAAACTCGGATCATCGGCGTGCTGCAAAACCCAGATGAAGTCACGACCCCGTTCGCGATCTTCCTTCATGATGTCCTTTTCGGTCTTGGCTTCGACACCGCCCATCTGAGACGGCTTCCAACCCGTCTGACCGTCGCGGATGTCGTACATCTGCTGCCCCATAAAGGAAACCACCGACCGGGACTTGTCCGGGTACACAACCAGTTCCTCAACCGCCAGCGGTATCTCTCCCTGAGGCGTGGTCACGGTCAGCGTGGCCTTGCGCGAGACACCCGTGACCTTCTTGAATGCATCCAGTCCGCCATGGGCTTGGGCCGCTTTCACAAGCACCTCACGTCCCATAGCGCGAGTCTCTTCGTCGACAACCAGATCCTCCGACTCAGCGCCCGAGGGGATAGTGATATCGATCTGCGTCACCGGCCCCAATCCAAGCTCCTCAAGGGGAACATCGAAACGGGAGGCGTCACCAACCACCAACACGACCATTTCGTCAGGACGAAGGTTATTGCGGGCGGCCGCCATCACATCCTCTGGCGTGATGGCCTCAATACGTTCTTTGACCTGCTGTAGCCTGTCTTCGGGAAGACCGTAGTAATCATATGTCATGATGCGGTTGATAACTTCCCGTGGTGAATCGAAGTTGAAGACAAACGAGTTGAGATAGCCATCTTTTGCCTGAGCCATCTCGGTCTTCGTCGGCGGGTCAGTCAACATGGAGCGAGTCTGCTTGATCATCTCCCGGGCCGCCTGCACAGTGCTTTGCGGCTTCGTGGAGGCAACGCAAATGAAATAGCCGGGGTAGTCGTAGTTCGATATGTAGTTTCCGAACGCCGCATAGGCCAGTCCCTGCTTGGTACGCACGTTTTCCGTGATACGGCTCCCGAATCCTCCGCCAAGCACCGAGTTCATGACAATCCGATCAGCGTAGTCCGGATCGGTTGTGAGTCCTCCGATGTGACCACAGCGGACATAAGATTGCTCAACATCGGTCTTCTCGATATAGTAAACCTGGCTGCGCCAATCATAGTCCACCGGCGGCGGTGGCGGCACATCAACCGAACCGGCGGGCCAGTCACCGAAGTACTTCCTGACCAGTGCCATCACCTTCTTACGATCGAAATCGCCCCTGATGGCAATCTGAATATTCTGCGGATGGTACCACTGACGGTGAAATGCCACCAGATCGTCGCGGGTTATGGCGTTGATGGTGGCATACTCCGAATGGCGGGCATACGGGGAGTCCTCACCGTACATGATCTTCTGCCACTCGCGAAGCGAAATCTGCGCGATGTCG
The DNA here is from genome assembly GCA_964627305.1 of uncultured Ignavibacteriales bacterium. Lineage (GTDB taxonomy): Bacteria > Zixibacteria > MSB-5A5 > GN15 > FEB-12 > WJKG01. The sequence continues at coordinate 228,485 of CAZVHP010000005.1, forward strand.
TCGTTCCGGCGTGAGATACCGGTGCGAGCCTGCACTTTGGCCAGTTCGATCTTGTCTTCTTCAAACACCGGCCGGCGCATCACCTCGCTGAGCACTTCCATACCAAGATCAGCGTACTCGCTCAGGACGTTGACGTAGGCGGTTCCTTCAGTAAGACGTATCCCGTGTTCAACCGTGCCGCCTATCCCCTCCAGCAGCTCGTCAATCTCGTCACCGGCCCACTTTTCTGTGCCACCGGTACGCATGACATCGCCACAGATATTGGCCAGCCCGACCTTATCTGCCGGCTCCAGGTAGGAGCCGACGTTGATTCGGCAGTTCACGTTGAACAGCGGCAATGAACGATCCTGCAGCAGGTAGATCCGCATGCCGTTATCCAGAGTGACTTTTTCAACATCGGGGATGTTGATATCGTTCAGTTTCGGAAAGTCGATGCTCTCAATATCCTGAGCAACACCTGCGGTCGCGCCGAGACCCACAAGCAGGAGCACGACGGCTATCAGTATTCTGTGCATACTCATGTTTCCCTCTCCCTGTAGTTACTTAGTGGTCTCAAGATGGGCCACCGTGCGGTTCTGTCTCGTGAAGTATTCTCTGGCCACCCGTTGGATGTCATCGGCCGTAACGGCATTGATACGATCCAGTTCGTTGAACATATTGCGCCAACTGCCCGAGAGCACCTCGTAACCGGCCAACTGCATCGCAAGCCCCTGGTTTGATGTCAGGCCGTTGATGAACTGCGCTTTGGCACGAGCCTTGATCTTCTCGACCTCGGCAGCGGGAATCAGTTCTTCTTTCATACGCTCGACCTGGTCGAAAACGGCTTGCTCACACTCCTCGTTGCTTGATTCGGTAGTCGGCATCGCATAGACCAGAGCCAGCGAGGGATACTTGCTTCCCGGCATGCCGGCGAACGCACCTGCCTGGGCCGCAATCTTCTTCTCCTTCACGAGGTCCTTGTACAGCAACGAGGTGCGTCCCTGGCCGAGATAGTCAACCATCGCCTCAATGGCCGGCCAGTCCGGATGACGCTCGTGCGGGATGTGCCACGCGGCAGCAAAGAAAGGCTGGGCCGGATCTTCAAGGTAGACGCGTCGCTCACCCTTCTGAGGTGGCTCAACTGTCGCCAGTTCCTCAGGGGGCGGGCTGGCCGGCAAACGCTCCCAGTACTTCCTGGCCAGTTTGTGCATTTCTTTGGGATCAACATCGCCGACAATGGCGACGCACATATTGGATGGCACGTAGTACCTGTCCAGGTGCTCTTTGACCGCCTGTCGGGAGTAGTTCATGATGTCAGACATGTGGCCGATGATGGCGATACCGTACGGATGCGCCATGAACGCAGCGGCCTTGAGCTGGTCGAGCAGCTTGGATATCGGATTGTTTTCGAGCACCATCCGACGTTCCTCGGCAACCACATTGCGTTCCTTGTACATCTCCCGGAAAACCGGCCGATAGAACCGCTCCGATTCGATGGCGAACCACAGCTCGGCCTTGTTTGACGGCAGATTTACAAAGTACACGGTCATGTCCATACCGGTCCCGGCATTCAGGCCAACTCCGCCGTGCTCCTCGTAGGTACGCCAGATCGCATTGGGATCGACATACTGATTGGCGGCTTCGACAGCCTCCTCAAAGGCGGCCTCCAGCTCGGCGATACGAGCCGAGTCGGCCAGATCACGCTTCTTACGTTCCGCCCGAAGCTCGTGCCAGAGTGAATCCTCAACACGCATGGCCTCAAGCTCCGCTTCGAGATCGGTGGTGCCCAGATCGCGGGTCCCCTTGAAAGCCATATGCTCGAGCATGTGGGCAATCCCGGTGTATTCCTTGGGATCGTTCGCACCTCCTACATTGGCGAATGTGACGAACGAGGCCACCGGGGCGTCGCCGCGCTGCATCACCAACACCCTCAGTCCGTTGTCGAGCGTGAACTCCGTCACGGAGTTCTCGATCTCAGAGAAATCGAAAGCGAATCCGGCCGAGGCCGCCACCAGCAGGAGGCAGCAGCCAAGAGCCAGTGTTCTGAAGTCTCTCACCTTCATGTCGAGTCTCCTCAGTCATACCTGAATAGTTAATATAAGCTGTTGTCGAATAAAGAGATTGCCCCCTATCGTGTCAAGCGATTGGATAGTGTGACACAGAAGTTTCTGTGCGGCCGTGACAGGATCAAATCGTATATGCATAACCAACAACGCCAGCCTCATGTGAGTACTGACACTATTGATACGACGAAAACGCGCCGGGGTTGTCCGATTCGAACAAAAAAAACAGCAGCATTGCTGCTGCTGTTTCATGTTGCCATGGCTCACTGACTAATGTCACCCGAAGTGACCCCGTTTCGCCCGTCTACCACCAACTGATCCAGCGGGGCTTGATGGTGTGCGGCAGGTCATCGTTCTTCGGTACAATGCGAGCCGTGATACCGAATCGACCGGACTCCAGACAGGTGACAGTCCCCGAAAAGGTGTAGACGCCGTCGTTCGGTTTCTGGCTCAAATCGGCCACGATCGGGCTGTAGCCAAGGATCTGTTCCTGGGCGTTCAGACGTCCGGATACGACTTCGACACGAATGTCCTCCGGTTGAATCTCGCCCAGATAGACCTGAACAGTGATCGCAAGCTCCTGTCCCACATGCAAAGTCGACGATTTTTCCGGAACATGCACATCGCGGATCTCGACCTTGTCCCAACTGGCAGCCATGCGATCGGTCCAGGCAGTCACCTTCTTGATCTTGTCATAGCCATCGGCTCGCAGTCGGCGGGCGGCCAGAATGGCCGGCCGGTAGAACTCCTGCGTGTAATCCATCAGCATGCGATGGGCTGAGAACTTCTCCCCAGCCATGTGAATGGAGGCCTTCATCTTGGTTACCCAACGCACCGGCACGTTGCCGGGATCCCGTTCATAGAACGTAGGGACAACTTCTCGCTCCAGGGCGTCATAGAGCATCTCTGCTTCCATTCGGTCCCCTAACTCAACGTTGTCGTAGTCTTCACCATTGCCGATCTTGAAGCCGGTCTCGGGTGAATACCCCTCGTCCCACCAACCGTCAAGCACCGACATGTGCAGCCCGCCATTGAGAGCCGCCTTCATGCCCGACGTTCCGGAGGCCTCCTGCGGGCGACGGGGGTTGTTGAGCCAGACATCAACACCCTGCACGAGATAGCGGGCCACATTAATATCGTAATCCTCAAGGAAGATGATCCGATCGCGGAACCGGTCTTCGCTGGCGAAGCTGACCACCTGCTTGATGATCTCCTTGCCCGGCTTGTCCAGCGGGTGAGCCTTGCCCGACAGGATGATCTGAACGGGATAGTCAGGGTTGTTCACAATTCGAGCCAGACGGTCCGTGTCAAAGAACAGCAAATTCCCACGTTTATAGGTGGAGAAACGCCGAGCGAAGCCGACTGTCAGCACCTGTGGATCAAGCACCTGGTCGGCACGCTTCATATCAACCTGACTGGCCCCGCGTCGGCGAAGCTGCTCTTTGAGCCGCTTACGGGCGAAAAACACAAGTCTCTCTCGTCTGCGGTTATGCACTCGCCACAGCTCTGAGTCCGGTATCTTGTATATCTGTTTCCACACATCAAGCGAAGACGGATCCTCTACGTAGCCCGGTCCAAAATAGGACTCATAGAGTTCTTTCATATTGTGAGATATCCATGACGGCGGGTGAACGCCGTTGGTAATCGCCTTGATCGGAACTTCCTCTCGCGGCAGATTGGGCCAGATATTGTGCCACATGTCACGCGAAACGCGCCCGTGCAATTTGGAAACGCCGTTGCAGAAGGCCGAGTTGCGCAAGGCTGCGACAGTCATGATGAAGCCCTCGCTTTCGTCATCAGGCAGCACCCGCCCGAGGGCAAGGAAATCTCGCCACGAAAGCCCCAACTGCGCAACCTGGTCGTGGAGATAACGGTGAACCAGAACCGGATCGAAACGCTCGTTGCCCGCCGGCACAGGCGTATGCGTGGTGAACACGCTGGTCGCCCAGACGTACTGGGAGGCCTCGGCGTAGCTGAGCTTCTCATCCTGAATGAGGTGTCGCATGCGCTCGATGCTCAGAAACCAGGCATGCCCTTCATTGATGTGATAGATTGAAGGCCGCAACCCCAGAGCATGCAGAGCACGCACGCCACCGACCCCAAGGACGATCTCCTGCCGGATGCGCATGTCCTTGTCTCCACCATACAGCACCGATGTTATCTCGCGGTGCTTGCCGGCATTCTCGGGGATGTTCGTGTCCAGCAGGTACAGCGGCACAGCGCCAACCATTACCTTCCATATCGCGACCTGGACCGGCGTGTGGTCGATATCGACCGTAACACGGAGCTGCTGATCATCAGGCCCTTTCACCATCTGCACCGGCATCTGGTACCAGTCATTCTCCTCGTATCGCTCCTGCTGCCAGCCGTCACTGGAGAGTATTTGACGGAAGTACCCATAACGATAGAGCAACCCAATCCCAACAAGCGGGATCCCCGTATCAGTGGCAGACTTCAGGGTATCGCCCGAAAGCACTCCCAGCCCCCCTGAATAGACCGGCAGACCCGTGTCCAGTCCGTACTCAAGCGAGAAATATGCGATCGTTTCGTCCTTCAGATCGGGGTACTTCCGGCTGAACCACTTCTTGGTATCCAGATAATCCTGAAGGCGTTGCCGGACTCGGTGGAGACTGGCCACAAAACCGTCGTCCTCCGCAGCTCTCAGCAGGGTTTCCTGGGGCAGAGAGGAGAGCATTTGAACCGGATTCTGATTGCACCGTTCCCACATCTCCGCGTCGAGCCGAATGAACAGCTTGACTAATTCCCAGTTCCAGCTATACCAGAGATTCTGGGCAAGGTCCTGAAGGACGGCAATTCGATCGGGGAGTTTAGGAAGAACCAGAAACTGTTTCAGACGCATAATTCACCTGGATCATGTCGGGTTTGCTCCGTCAATGGCGACTGTTACAACAAATCAAGGCGCCATGCAAGGATTTATTTCTGTTATCGGCTCAGGCGCGGCCTTCAACACTGTCCTCAAGTGAATGACTAACTTAATGTTGCCGATAGAACGAAGGAACGGTATATTGGCCGGGCAGGTTTTCGCGAGGGGATCAGGACCTGCAGAACACATTAACGGCATTGCTGACAAGGAAGACATGGCAAAGCGCATCAAACGAATCGGCGTACTTACCGGCGGCGGTGACTGTCCCGGTCTGAATGCGGTCCTTCGCGCCATCGTAAGGACGGCCAAGAATGATTACGGTATCGACGTCATCGGATTTCAGGATGGTTATGAGGGGATGGTTGAGGCTCGCTATCGAGAACTCTCCTATAAGGATGTCTCAGGAATACTCTCGCGCGGCGGGACGATCCTCGGCACGTCGAATCGGGCCGATCCCTTCCATTTCCCCGTCCTTGAGCATGAGGACTACGTCTACCTCGATCGCTCCAGCGCCGCGGTGAGAAACTTCGAGGCTCTGGGGCTGGACTGCCTGATCGCCATCGGTGGCGACGGAACCATGGCGGCTTCGGCCGGCATGGCCGAGAAAGGGATACCGGTCATCGGTGTTCCAAAGACGATTGACAACGATCTGTTCGGCACCGATGTCACCTTCGGGTTCGATTCGGCACTGACAACAGCGACCGAAGCGATAGACAAGATTCACACCACTGCCCAGTCACATCACCGGGTGATGCTGGTGGAAGTAATGGGCCGCTACGCTGGCTGGCTGGCATTGTACTCGGGCGTTGCCGGCGGCGGTGACATTATTCTGATACCCGAGATTCCCTATGACATCGAGGCCGTCTGCAGCGCCGTCAAGACACGTAACGCACGCGGCGCCACGTTCTCAATCGTTGTTGTGGGTGAAGGGGCACGCCCCGAAGGCGGCGAGTTGACGGTCCAGCGGACGGTCAAGAACTCACCCGACGCCATCCGCCTTGGTGGCATTTCTCACAAAATCGCGGCGCAGATCGAGGGTCTGACCAACATCGAATGCCGGGTAACCATCCTGGGACACTTGCTTCGCGGCGGCGGGCCAACCTCGGCGGACAGAATCCTCGCGACCCGTTACGGCGTCCATGCGGCACACTTGGCAGCCCAGGGCCAATTCGGGCAGATGGTGGCGCTGCACGGCAACAGGATCTCTTCAATCTCGATTACGGACGTGGCCGGCAAGCTCCGGGTGGTAACCCCGGACACCGACGTCTTCAAGGCAGCCCTTTCGCTGGGGCTATGTCTGGGCACCGCCGAAGGCATCCCGGTGGAAGAGCAGTTCGCGGTCTCGATTCCGCAGCAGTCGTAGACGCGAACTCCGCCGGATGGTAACCTCTGCCCTCTTGCACAAGGAGATGCGGTGATCGAGCTGTCATTTCATGGCGCCGCCGGCACCGTTACGGGGTCGAAATACCTGCTCCGGGTCAATGATCAACGGGTGCTCATTGACTGCGGGATGTTTCAGGGTCCCAAGTCGCTTCGCATCCGCAACTGGCAACCGCTGCCCTTTGATCCTGATAGTCTCGATGCGGTTGTGCTGACACATGCTCATATCGATCATATTGGGTACCTGCCGCGACTGGTTGCTATGGGCTATAACGGCCCGGTTCTGGCGACCGAGCCGACCGTCGATGTGGCCGGCATTCTGCTGAAAGACGCGGCACACCTGCAGGAAGAAGACGCTGACTACCGTAACCGCAAAGGGCTGACCAGCCACGAGAAGGCCCTGCCACTGTTCACTGGTGAGGACGCCAAAGCTGCCAGGAAGCTCTTCAAGGCGGTCTATTTCAGGGAATGGAATGACCTTGGTCCCGGCATCCGTTTCAGACACCACCGTGCCGGTCACATCATCGGAGCCGGCTTCGTGGAGTTTGAGTTGAATGACGGCCATCGTCAGCGGCGGGTTGTCTTCTCAGGCGATCTCGGCCGCTACGGCAGCCCCATCATTCCGGACCCGGTTGCCCCTCCCCAGCCGGATGTGCTTGTTGTCGAGTCAACCTATGGCGGGCGCATACACCCGCCGCAGGACCCCTTGCACCTGCTGGAAACTGTAATCACCGACATCATCGAACGCAAGAGCGTTCTGCTGATACCCGCCTTCGCCGTCGGCCGAACCCAACAAGTGATCTATCTGATAAACGAACTGATCACTACCGGCCGGATTCCGCCGATCGAGATCAATATTGATTCGCCCATGGCGATTCAGGCCACCGACATTTATGTGCGGCACCGAAGCTACCACCGTATCGAGGTACAACGGCTCGGGGGTAAGAAGTGTGTCCTCAACGGTGAGCACGTGAAGCTGCACCGAAAGCGCAGGTCATCCAAACTGCTCAACAAACTGACCGGGCCGGCGATAATCATTTCGGCTTCGGGCATGATGAGCGGTGGCCGTATTCTGCACCATCTGATCAACCGGTTGCCCGATCCGGGTACAACCCTCATGACCGTCGGATACTCAGCCGAAGGAACGCTGGGTCGAAAACTGATCGATGGCGAGAAAGTGGTGTATATACACAAACAGCCTGTTGAAGTTAGAGCCAGAATGATTAATGTGGAAGGGTTGTCTGCCCATGCCGATTATCATGAGATACTGCACTGGCTGGAGCCTGTTGAGCGCCAGCCGGAGCACGTGTTCATAACGCATGGCGAGCCATCACAGGCGAGGGCGCTGCAGGAGCATCTTAAGTCTGAGTACCAGTGGGAAACGATCCTGCCCGAACTGGACGAGACCGTTCGGCTGTAAACTGAGGTCCCAACAACGGAGAAACTATGGCACGGAAGCTAACTGAAGAGGAGAAAGCAACCAAACGGTTGCTTGCCTCGCCGGCATACAAGATTGCTTATCGCGACAGCGAGTTCATGGACCTGGATGCGGCCCGCCCGATCCGCCTTCAGGCCGAGCTCATGAAACCGGAATATCTGCTCAGGCAGGAGAAGATCGCCTCGACCATCGTCGTGTTCGGCGGCACTCGTATCCCGGAGCCATCGGAAGCCAAGGCAAAGGTGAAGCAGGCCGAAGCCGACCTGAAACAGAGTCCCAAAGACGCCACGCTCAAGCGCCAGCTCGCCATCGCGAAGAGACTTGAGGCCAAGTCCCACTACTATGACAAGGCGTATGAGTTCGGTCGCCTGGTATCCTCGGAGAACCTGCTGTACGACGACAAGCAGTACGTGATCATCACCGGCGGCGGACCGGGCATCATGGAAGCGGCCAATCGCGGCGCGTTCGAGGCGGGGGCCAAGTCGATCGGGCTGAATATCACTCTGCCGTTGGAACAGGCTCCCAATGCGTACATCTCGCCGGAGCTGTGCTTCCAGTTCCACTATTTCGCCATCCGCAAGATGCATTTTCTGCTGCGGGCGAAAGCGCTGGTGGCTTTCCCGGGTGGCTACGGAACGCTCGATGAAGTGTTCGAGGCCCTGACGCTGGTCCAGACGCAGTCTATCAGACGCCTTCCGATTGTGCTGTTTGGCGAGGAATTCTGGCGGAAGCTGATCAATTTCGAGTTCATGGTCGACGAAGGCACCATTGATCCGGGCGACCTTGAGTTGTTCATCTATGCCGATGAACCCCTTGATGCCTGGAACCATATCAAGAGGTTCTATCAGAACAAGACCAACTCCCGCAAGTAGGTCCGTTGCCGCAGCGTGAGCCGGTACGGTGCTACTTCTTGAGGAATCCCCGGCTCTGAAGGAATTTGAGCATGTGCCCTCGCCGGACATCGGGCCTCTGGCTCGCCATACGACGGGCCGCGTGCTCGGACCAGGAGTACGCGCCGGAAAAGTCAGGATACCGATCCGATTCCACTTCGCGGCCTTTCAAGTAGCCCGCATCGTCTATCATCGCATCAAAGGTCCTGATGGCGTCTTCAAACGTGACATCGCTGTAGCGTTCCCGGAGGTAGATTCCCTCAATGGGCATTCGAGGTTTCACCTTCGCCTCGGATTCCGGATAACCGAGAGACATCCCCATGACAGGATACACCAGATCCGGCAGATTCAGCAGCCCGGCCACATCCTCCGGGTTGTTGCGAATCCCGCCCACCATCACACCGCCAAGTCCCAGTGCCTGTGCCGCCATCAGGGCACGACATGCGGCCAGCGATGCATCGACTGTGGCCACGATGAACATCTCGGTATGGTCACCACTGAATTCATACCCCCTGACCTCAGCGATGCGGGACAGCCGGTGCAGATCGGCACAGAAGACCAGAAACAGCGATGCCTGCGCCACGTGCTGCTGATTGCCGCACAATCTGGCCAGTCGCAGCCTGGTGTCTGCCTCACGAATCCCAATGATCGAGTAGGCATGCAGGTTTGACGACGTTGGTGAGCGCTCAGCGGTCGTGACGATGGTCATCTCGTCTTCTTCACTGATCTCCTGACCAGTGAACTTCCTGACAGACCCATGACTGTTAAGAAACTCCAGTATTGACGACATTGAGCATCCTCCCTGTTGAGAACCATTTGCGGCCTGCAGTTCAAAGAGCGGGACCATTTTGATCCCGCTCTTATGATACGAAAACCTGCCGATGCCGCAAGCGGCCTACCGGGTGGCGTAATCACGGGCGGCACTCCTGGCCGCTTCGATCTGACGTAACACCTCGCCGTAGTGAGCCTTTGTCATGCCGTCGACGCCGGTCGCATTCAAGGCCCGCTTTGCACCGGCTTCCAATGTTTCAAGGTTGCTCGCGGCCAGTGAGTAGGCATCGAACGGGTACCTGCCTGCCTTGGCCAGGTAGATCTCGATCAGCTTATCAAGGTGCACCAACTGCAATTGACGGCGGAAGCTGTTCGGGTTGGTGCCCGAGGCAAGCTCTTTCCAGATCGACTGCCGCACCTGCGAAAACATATCATACATCGTGTACTTCTCTGTGCCTTGCGGGTAGCGCGGGAGATTGTTGACAAGACGACCCAGTGTGTTGGGATCGTAGAGCCGATCGATGGCCTGTCGCTGGTACATCAGCGCGTACTGGTGTATCGGAAAATCCAGCGAGGAAATGCCGTAGTTGGACCACATGAAGTCGGGGAATCGTTCCGGCAGCAGCTTGTTCAGGATGCCCTCGGGCGTTTCGAAGGCTTCGGGTGCAAACAGGTGCTCATCGAGCATGGCGACTGCCCGGCGCTGCTCGGAGGCCGGCACAACCTCGAACGGCACTTTCCCTTCAGCATCACCGATATGGTGGCGACGCATATAGATGCCGCCGACATGGCGTGTCGCCACAAGGGCCATGGTCGAATAGGCTCTCCATCCATTCTGGAATACCGAGCGCAGCTTGGTATAGTTGTTCCCCGGCTTCTCGAATGTCTCGACCACGTTGTTCCAGATGTGATCGCTGATCTCCAGTTGCCGCTGCGCATACCGCAGAGGATCGGCTCCAAGGTCGTGTGTATTGGACAGGGGGTCGATGCCTTTCGTGCTCCAGCCGAACGTATCCTCATCGGTCAGGAAGATCAACTCCGGCTCACCTGAGCGAGAGGCAATCTGCTTGAGCCTGGCAGCTTCATCCTCGGCTTCGATATCACCCCAGTCGGAGTAGCCGTACTCGATTACCCAGAAATCCCACGGTCCCGGGCACGACGAGTAAAACTCACCCTGCGGTCCGCCGGGAGCAGCAATATTGGCCGGCATGTAATCCATGATCGTCCCACTGGTGGAATGGCGACGCGTAAACTCCGGATCAGCCAACTGCTCAAGCGTGTAGATTGACGAGGCCTTGAAATTATGGCGCAGTCCAAGGCAATGTCCCACCTCGTGCGCGACAATCTCGACCAAGTACGAATGGACATAGGCTTTGGTCAGCGAATCCTTGTTCACAAAATCGCCGGCCGACGACAGCAGGTAGGTCAACGCCTGAGCACCGTCGATGGCCGCTTCACGCTGATACGAGCAGGCGTGGAAAGGCTGATCTGCCTCGTGCTCATGCAGCAGATGTGCCGGGTCAAAGGTCTCGACAACGGCACCGTCAAAGCCGACCGTGGGCGAGATCCACTCCTCCACTGAGGAGAACATATACCTGATCCAGTCCACCGACAGCCGGATATCGGCATCGTAGATCTGTCCCGTGAAGGGGTTCGCTCGGCTCGGGCCGACCGCATAGGCAGCGCCGGGGTTGATCATCCACTGAACGACATTGTAGCGGACATCGGCCGGGTCCCACGAGGCCGTGTCCGGCATCTGCTTGGCAACAATCGCGTTGCGGAAACCGATCGCTTCAAAGCACGGATTCCAGAACTCAATCGCCTCCGCGACCGCATCGCGGTACTCCTCCGGAGTGGCCTTATCGACCCAGAACACAATCGGCTCCACCGGCTCGGATATGCGGGCGTCCGGGTTCTTCTTCTTCAAATGCCAGCGATTAATATAGCGGATGTAGGCCGACTCACGATCCATCTGTGTATAGTCCTGCCATTGGGTCAGGAAGTACCCAATGCGATCATCGGCCACCCGTGGCTGATAGTCTGTCTCCGGCAGAGTCGACAGCGAATAGTGATACGTGTGATACATGCTGTAGCCGTCCTGCAGCGTAATACCGGACTGGGGCTGGCTCGTCTGGTAATGCAGCTTTACACTGATCTCGCTGTTCTGCGGGAAGGACTTGATCTTGTCGAAGTAGCTGTTCTTGCTGTCGAACCGGTGCCCGGTCTTGCCGGCCTGCCCCAGCAGATAGCTGAGATTGGAGGCATCACGAACAAACAATTCGGCGGCATCGATCAACACTGCGCCGGAATCATTGGGAAGCGACTTGATGGTTGCTGAGGCAATCAGATGGTCGCTTATAGCCTTGTCCAGCGCATGCCGTACCGGTGCGGTCGAATCTGCCCGCAGGCGCAGGTTCTTCTCCATCAGCATGATGGTCTTGCCGACACGCTTGAAATAAAACGGGTAGGTCCCAAGCATGGCGCCATTGTCGGTGTAACGACCGTCCGACTGCACACGCGACTCGCCGCACAGATAGATCGGGCCGATGTGCTCCGGTTTGATCTCCATGAGCATATCATGGTCGGTGGTGTCGCGATAGAACGTAAACAGCCCCTTGATGGCCACCCGGTCCTTTGTCAACTTTGAAAACGGTTGTTCCTTGCCGGGTTTCGGGGCCGGATCCTTCTGCTTGGTCACCTCGCCTTGTTCGCTGAAGGTGCGGACACGCCGACCGGCAGAAGCATCGGCGGCCAGCAGACAGAACGCCGCAACCAGAAGGGCAATGATGATGGCACGTGATTGCATGGTCTATTCCTTACTCATCTATGGTTTGTGTCGTTTCGCGTTCGATTCTCAGTAATGTAGGTAGATACGTAGATATTAGCAGTAATGTTCATTTCGGATTTCAGTTGGTTCATCAACTGCTGCGCTCCAAATACTCCAGATGGAGCCTTCCTCTGTCGGTCAGATCGTAGTATGTATGGTTGCGATGCTTGATCCACTTTCCCTTCACATGCCCCTTACGGTACTGCACAATGCGAGGTTCCACGCGCTCAAGGAGTCCCAGATCGCGCAGTTTCTGGTGGATGTCGAACACTCGCTGCTTGTCCAGCCCGAGAAGGCGCGCGATTTTCAGCGAATAGTCTATGCCATACATGCGATGGTGCCTGAGAACCGCAATATCCTCGCTGTCGAGGATCTCAATGATCCCCTGCTCAGGTGACGGCTCCGCTTCCGCCAGAATATCCTCCCACTCAAGCGTCACCAGCCGCTCAGGTTCCACACGAGCAAGATTTGCGCAGTCAGAACGATGGACCCGAAGCACATTGTCCCAACTGTAATACCCGACAATCGGGTCCGGCGGAGAAGGTGAGCAACAACGGGCGAGGGAATAGTCTTCCTTGAATCTGAGGGCTGACATGATGGGCAATATATGTGAGACAGAATGACCGGTCACTATTAAATTGCGGCTCCTCAAACGTTTGACATTGTGCCGAGGGCGGCCACCTGCTACATTAGTGTAAATTCGCCCAGCCCGATCACCCACAAGGCAGCAAAGGACGCCACAGACCCATGCATGACGCGCTGATCTCCTCACCGGCTGGAATACTGGCCACCCTGGCTGCCGTCACCTCCTTCTTCTTCTTCCTTGAGAAGAAGACCGAATGGACGCTCTTCAGCTACCTGCCGCCGTTGATATTCATTTACGTCATACCGGTGTTCCTCTCCAACCTTGGCGTTATTCCCACCAAGTCCGGCGTCTATGATTTCATGGGGGATAACATGCTGCCGGTCTTCTTAACCATCATGCTGCTGGAAGTGGATGTGATAGCAACGATTCGCATTATGGGCAAGGGCGTGTTCGTGATGCTGCTGGGAACGCTTGGTGTTGTGGTTGGTGCTCCGATAGCGTTCCTGCTGGTCAAGCACGGTGTCGGGCCTGAAGCCTGGCAGGGATTCGGGACACTGGCCGGCAGTTGGATCGGTGGCACCGGTAATATGCTGGCCGTAGCACAGATGATTGAACTGGATGAGCGATCGGTCAATTACGGCTATGCGGTCATTGCCGACAACGCCGTCTACCTGATCTGGTTGCCGATCATGCTGGGATCGAGGAACCTGGCCAAACGCTTTCATCGGTTCACACGCGTATCCTCGGACCGACTGGAAAAGATGGGGTCTGCCGCAAGGGAAATGGTCAAGAAGAAAGGCTCGCTGCAGATGCGTCACATTCTGTACCTGGCCTTTTTCGGCTTTGGCGTCACGGCGCTCGCAACCTGGCTCTCCGGTCTGATTCCGCCACTGCCGCTGGACAGCCCAACTCCCTGGTTGACAGCCAACACCTACAAGATTCTCATAGTGACCATTCTGGGCCTGGCCCTGTCGTTCACCAGGGCCAGCCGGATACCCGGCTCCCACGCCATCGCTATGGCCCTGATCTACCTGTTCGTGGCCCGAATGGGGGCAAAGGCAGACTTGTCCGATGTATCCCTGGCTGTCTTCTGGTTCCTGCTGGGTGCTTATATCTGGATATTCATTCACGGTGCGTTTCTGCTGGGAGCCGCGAGGCTGTTTCGGGTCGACGTGCACACGGCCGCTATCGCCTCCGCAGCCAATATTGGCGGGGCAGCCTCAGCACCGATTGTCGCCGCCTATCACAAGCCGACGCTGGTACCGGTGTCCATTCTCATGGCTATGCTGGGGTACGCCATCGGCAACCCCGCCGGATTCCTGGCGGCCTTGTTATGTCGATGGGTCGCATAACGCCCCCTGCGCTCGCGCGAAAACCGCTATTGTTGTCGGCGGTCGATCTCTCCCCGCATGGGCACGAAACGAACATCGTACAGCTTCTGCACCGTGTACCCCTTGGCGGTCCGAGTCACTCGCTGCAGTTGCTGTGTCCAACCCGCCATGGTAACAACCGGCAGCACCATGTGGCGACCGACTCGCAGCTGCTCAATAAGTTGCTCCGGGATTCGCGGTGCCGCCGCCGTTATGATGATTCCATCAAAGGGTGCCTTCTCGGGCCAGCCGTGAAAGCCGTCACCGAGGGTCACGTGCACATTGCTATAACCCAGCTCACGAAGCAGCCGGGTGGTAGCCCCATACAACTCCGGGATCACTTCCACCGAATACACTTCCGCAGCAATCTCGGCGAGTACTGCTGCCTGATACCCTGACCCGGTGCCGATCTCGAGCACCTTCGATGATGGCGCCAGTTCCAGCAACTGGGTCATCGAAGCGACCACATACGGTTGTGAAATCGTCTGCCCCTCGCCGATCGGCAAAGGACCGTCGCAGTAGGCGCGGTCGCGCAACCGCTCGGGCACAAACAGGTGGCGGGGCACACTGCGCATGGCGTCGAGAACGGCCTCGTCATCAATGTCTCGCCCCGCCAGGTCCTCCTCGACCATGTGAAAGCGTCGCCGCTCCTGCTCTTCCTCACTCGGCACAGGTAGATGTGGTTTCTCGGCCACTTCACCTCCCTCTGGTCATTGCTGTCGGTGTTCAATATCAGGAACAGGGACAGCAAAGGCAAGGTTCTATCGGAAAGCAAAAACCGAACGAGGCAGCGAAGCGCTGAAGAGGTGCCGATGGCGAGGAAGTTCTGGCTGTTCAAGAGCGAACCGGACTGCTACTCGATTGATGATCTGAAGCGGCATGGCACGACACATTGGGACGGCGTGCGCAACTACCAGGCTCGAAATATGCTGCGCGATGAAATCAAGCCCGGTGACGGTGTTCTGTTCTACCACAGCAGTGTCCAGCCACCGGGGATTGTGGGCCTGGCCGAAGTCTCCCGATCCGGGTATCCCGATCATACAGCCTTGAACCCGGAGTCAGAGCACTTCGACCCTAAAGCCACAGACGAGAACCCGATCTGGTACATGGTCGACGTGCGCTTCGTCAGCAAACTGCCAAAAATGCTGACCTTGCCGGATCTGAAGCGGGAGCCAGGGCTTGAAAACATGATGGTGACTCAGCGCGGCAGTCGGCTCTCCATCCAACCGGTCTCCTCGCACGAGTGGAAGACGATCCAGCGGATGATCAGCAAGCTCGAATAGCTCAGATCCGCTTCGCCCGCCAAGGCGGCCACCAAACCACTTGACAATCGCTTGTGAGGCTGTACATTACAGAAAGGTACAACAGGACAGTTCCTTATACTCCCTTTTGCCAAGGCCCCGCTGACTGGGACCCTATGCAGCAATAGCTAACTGATCGACCACACATGTCGCAAAACGTCTGCCTGTCCGCTAAGGAGGATAGAATGTCTGTACGACGCTCAGTCAGTTTGTTAGTCCTTGCCCTGGCGATTCTGGTTGCCGCCTTCGCGCCGAGGCACGGATACGCCGATGGACCAGTCGAGTTGGTGTTCACAGTCGGTGACACCACGGCCCCCCACGGTCTCGATAACGGGTTCATCTCCATCTACATCGACAACTTCTATGATACCATCGCAGGTTTTCAGTGCGTCCTTGTATCGGAACGCCCGGACCTGGTCCGCTTCAATTTCGATAACGGCGGATTCGATACGACCGGTACTCTGATTTCCCGCTTCCAGTATGTCGACGCCATAGACCGGGCCGGTGACCAGACCGAACTCTGGTTTCTGTGCATCGCCAATCTTCCAAGCCCGCCGCTCTACCGTGGTTTCCCGCCGCAGCAGGGCGGCGTTGCCGTGCGCATCCCGTTCAGGACTTTCAGTATCCCGGACTCCGGGGGCAGCCTGCTATGCCCCATTTCGGTAACGAGACCCTTCGATTTCTCCAACCCGAACGGTTACTCAATCGGGACCGCCATCGACACTGCCTATGATACAACTTGGTTTGTCTGTCAGGAGTATGTTGGGGACTCCTGCCTGGCCTGGGAAGGTCACAGCGAGTACGTCCCGGGGTGGGACTCGATCGCCGTGGACACAATCAAGACTGGGTATCTTGATACCACGCGGGTGATTACTGTTGAAGGCTCAATCCTGATCCACGCCATCCAGTGCGATATGGACGGCAACGGTTCGGTCAACGTATCTGATCTGACGTGTCTGGTGTCAGTGTTGTTTGGCACGCCTTCCGAAAGCTGCACTATCGGATTCTGCGATTTAAACAACTCCGGCAGGATGGAGATAAGTGACCTGACTGCGCTGGTCTCAATGCTGTTTGGTGGCTGAGGATATCATGCGAGCTGAATTCAGGTTCGGCAAATCGTCAGCAGGGCACGAACAAACGACACCTGCGCCATGTTAAAGAAACATCGCATAGAAGACCCCTACGGTCCCTGTTTCTGTTATTGCTAAAACCAAATAATGTGCTATCTTACGGTCGGTCCCGTTAACGAAACCCGCAACACATTCCGACAATGAGAGATACACCGAGGAAGTAACATGAAGCCGCGTCCCACCCGAATCATCCCACCATCAATTCCACTGCTGGTGTTGCTGGCGGTTCTGATTTCAGCCGCAAGCCCTGATCTGTCGGCTCGCCCGCTCCATCGCGAGGCAGCCACCAAAACAACCCTTGACTATCTACCGTCCTGGGGCAACACTGACCGTGTCGTAGTCAAGCTGGCCGAATCGCTGGGGCATGTCGACCCTGTCGGCAGGGCGCTTGCCGGCCAGGACCCCCGTGTGGAACGGGTTAATGACGTCCTCAACAGCCACGACAGATTTGTTGGTCTTCAGCGCCGGCTTGACATCGAGGTTTCACGCCTGCACGAGATTCGCCACGAGGCCGCCAAGCGAGCCGGCAACACTTCGCTGCCGGACCTGACGCTGTACTTCAACATCGATATTGCTCCGGATGCCACCGCCGATGAGAGGCTCCGTCTGCTCAATGAGCTTAACGCACTGGATGCGGTTGAGATCGCCTATTTTGAGCCGGTCGCTCACCTGCCGTTGGCGCCCACGCCGGCATGGGAGAGCAACCAGAACTATCTCGATCCGGCACCTATGGGAATAGATGCCCGCTATGCCTGGTCAGCCCCCGGCGGGAAGGGAGAGACGGTCAAGGTGATCGACATCGAGGGTAACTGGGTGGAGTCTCACGAGGACCTCCGCGGCGGCACCTCGAGTTTTCATATTGCCGGAGCCAAAGTCAACAGTCCGACATGGTGGAATCACGGTACCGCCGTGCTGGGGCAGATTGCTGCCGACTCCAACGGTTTCGGCATGACCGGCATTGCCTTCAATGTTGATCTCGGGACGGTTTCCATCGGCTCCATGGATCTTGCCACGGCGCTGGTCACGGCTGCCAACAATTCCGACACCGGCGACATCATCCTCATCGAACTCCAATACGAAGGCCCCAACGGCGGCGCCTATGTCCCGGCTGAGTATTTCCAGGACATCTTTGACGCCATTGTAACCGTTACCGCTATGGGTCGAATTGTGGTCGAAGCCGGAGCCAATGGCGCCCAGAACCTGGACGACACTACACTCTATGGGCGCTTGTTTGACCCTGATTTCCGCTTCTCCGGGGCCATCATGGTCGGGGCTTCCAATAGTGTGCATATCCCCGAATGGTTCACCAGCTATGGCAAACGTATAGACGTGCATGCGTTCGGATCAGGCGTTTACACCCTGGGCTATGGTGACCTCTATGGTACTGACACAACCAACTACTACACGGCCCAATTCGGCGGCACCTCTAGTGCTTCCCCGATAATAGTCGGAGCCTGCGCCGCCTTGCAGGGGATCAACAAGGCCATTCACGGCCGGGTCCTCGATCACGCGGAGATGCGCGATCTGCTGCAGACACATTCAACTCCGCAGGCACCCAATCCCAAGAAGATCGGCCCCATGCCCAATCTCGCCGGGTCGGTCGACGAGCTTCAGGGCGTTTCCTTCGTCGCAGATTCTACGTTCGGCTGGGCACCGTTCGACGTGCAGTTCACGGCAAGCTCCGGGCTGGCTGTCGACACATGGTCATGGGATTTCGGGGATGGCGGCGCGGCGTCAATCCAATCTCCGACGCATCAGTATGCTATCCCCGGGATATATGACGTATCCATCGAAATCAACGCCGGGGGGGACATCCGAACAGCCCAGAAGGAAGACTATATCGTCGTCGTCGCCGATACCCTGCGCCTGAACGATGTACTGACCAAGGCTGGCGAAACAGTTGAAGTTGCAGTTTATGGAAACAACACTATCAAATTGGACGACATACGCATTCCGATTGTGCAAACTGGCGACTTCAAGGTACCCCCGGACTCGATTTCGGTAGCAGGCTGCCGCACGTGGTATTTCGATGTAGTCGACTATCTGCACTATGATGCGTTTTTCGGACGCTATACCGTCAGACTGCAACCAAATGGTGCCGGCACCGGAGTACCGCTGGCCGTCGGCAACGGTCCCCTCGTCAAGCTCTATTTCACCACCCCGCTGTCTGCCCAGTCGGGAGACTCCATGTTCATCTCGATCGAGCCATATCTGAGCTACCTGCCGTTGTTCGAAGGCCTGTTTGGCACATACAGCCCCGTAGGTGAGATGATGTCCGTTGCCATCGAGTGTGTCAACCATGGCGATGTAGACGGCATACCACCTATCAATGTACAGGACGTCACCTATCTGGTCGCCTACCTGTTTGTCTCCGGCCCGGAACCTGTGCCCTATTTGGCTGGCGATGCTAACTGCGATGATGTGGTCAACGTTACCGATCTCACGTATCTGGTGTCCTATCTGTTCGCCGCAGGACCACCTCCCTGCGAGTGCTAACATACTCTGCAATAATGGCTTAAGAAGGCGCCGACAGTGATCGCTGTCGGCGTTTCTTCTTCTGAGGCCCCGGCTATCAACACGGTTCGCTATCGACCGGCCAGACCCGGAGAGCCACATTGCACTAAGGCCATCATTTTCCACTCGCAAGTGCTTGCCCAGGTTGAACAAATGTAGTAGAATGTCTGTCGGTTTGTAAGGGCTGTTGTCCCGGCCATGCCACATGGCTGTCAGGCCGAGACTCCAGTTTCACCGATTGGAATGAGCATTAGGCATAATGAGTGGTTAGTTCGTCAGTAAGGGAAAACCCCAATGTTAATTGTAGAGTGTAGGCTATGAGTAGTAGGTCTCTTAACGTTCTGTGTGTGTTGGCTCTGGTTCTCGTTCTTGCAGCTCCAGTCGTTCTGGGCAGGAACAACATCGATATGAAGCGCGACACCGACCAGGATCGCACCAAAGCAAGCTTCACCCCCGCTGAGCAGACAACTCAGCACAAGATTGGTCGGATAGTGCTGGGAATCAGTAATCAGGGATGGTTTGGGTCCTGGGCCGGAGGTGCCAGGCCGGATGCCTTCAGAAACGAGTCTGTCAAGGCCTGTGAGTTTCCCAAAGGCAGTGATACCCGTTACTTGTACGCGGGAGCCTTCTGGATCGGCGGTGTCATCGGGCGAGACACGCTGGTGTCCGAGGGAGTTGACGGCTGGAGCCGCGACGGGCACGAATTCTCCCCCGACGAGAAACCCTTCGGCAATCTGATCAGGCGCTCCATCATTGACCCCGAATCCCCTGAATACGACGGAGCCATCTCCGAGGAAGACTATATCGCTGTCTACACCGACACCAATACGGTCGGTGTAGACCCCGACCACTTCGGCCGTGCCCATCGACCTCTCAACATTGAAGTGACACAGGCATCCTACGCCTGGTCGTATGAGTATGCCGAAGACATCGTCCTGTTTGACTACAAGGTGAAGAACATTGGCCGACAGATTCTCAACGACATGTACATGGGCTTCTATGTCGATGCCGACATCCATTATGGTCAGGATGACGGCGGCCAGGGTGCCCAGGACGACCTGTCAGGGTTCCTTGAGACCTATCCGGCTGAGTGCGGCTCGTGCCAGTACGAAGATACCGTGTTCATGGCCTGGACCTTCGACAACGACGGCGACTTCGAAACCGACAACCCGGTTCCCCACGTGACCGCAACCCGCATCGTTCGTACGCCTCGCAAGGGACAGCTCGAGGTCTCCTACAACTGGTGGGTCTCCAATGGCAACGCCGCCTACGACTTCGGCCCCCGTGAACAGCCGTTCAAAGGTAAGTGGAAAGAGCCGTTGCGTGACTTCCGCACCGGTGGCACCGGTACGCCGGAAGGTGATGTCAACAAGTATTACCTGTTGCGCAACCAGGAGTTCGACTATGACCAGGCCTACACGGCCTCCATCA
>CAZVHP010000005.1:249148-303727 GCA_964627305.1 uncultured Ignavibacteriales bacterium
TACCGGACTTCAAGGGAGCCTCTCCCCCGCCGGCTCCGTATTTGTGGGTAACGCCGAGTGTCGGCAAGCTGCATGTTCGATTCAACGGGACACGCTCGGAGACCACACCTGATGTGTTCTCTCGTGAGATCGACTTTGAAGGCTACCGGGTCTACCTCGCTCGGGACGACCGTGCGGCAAGTTTCTCGGTGGTGGCATCGTATGACATCGAGGACTACAACAAGTGGGTCTACAATCCTGATCCGCGAATTGAGGACTTCGAGCTGCTGGAGGCGCCGTTTACGCTGGAGCAGTTGCGCTGTACGTACGGTGATTCCTGCAATGACATTTCCTTCAACCCGCTGCAGTTCACGCGGAGCAATCCGCTGCGTGTTGGTGATTCGACATTCTATTTTGAGAAGCAGGACTACAATGCATCGGAGTTCGGTGTCTCCACACCGATTCGCAAGCGTTATCCGGACCAGCCCTACCCGAGTTCGCTGGTGGCGGATTCGGCCCGACCGGAGGAGCTGACCGAGGATGGGTATCTTAAGTATTTCGAGTACGAGTACACAATCGACGGGCTGTTGCCGACCGTACCGTACTGGGTGAATGTGACGGCCTTTGACTACGGTTCACCGCAGTCCGGGTTGCCGTCGCTTGAGACCTCGGTTACCGTGGGCAACATCATGGCGTATCCGCTGGCTTCAGCGGCTGAGGTGGCCCTGGGTGACAAGGAGGTCTATGTCTATCCCAACCCGTACCGGATTGACGGCAACTACCGCCAGCTCGGTTTTGAGGGGCGGATAGGGATTGATCGAGAGCGTCCCGATGACCGGGTACGGGCGATCCATTTTGCCAATGTGCCGCCCAAGTGTACCATTCGGATATACACGCTTGACGGTGACCTTGTGCGTGAACTGACGCACGACAGGGACCCGGCTGATCCTACCGCTACTCACGCGGAGTGGAACCTGATCACACGCAACACGCAGTTGGTGGTGTCCGGGCTGTACTACTGGACAGTTGAGGACGAGACCGGCGAGGTCCAGATCGGCAAGCTGATGATTATCATGTAGAATGGCACCATGACTCGACCTTTTGCATTCGGTTTTCACACGGGCCGACAATCCCTCGGGGGCTTGTCGGCCTTGTGCCTTGCATTTGTCGCACTATTCTTCATATGCGTCGCTGATGCTACCGGTCGCAACCTTGATCCCAAAGCCAACCTTGTGATCAAGGAAAGGCGGCCAACGCTCTCGCAGCAGGATCTGCCGGTCGTCCAGTATACGGCCCATAACCGTGGCAATATTCAACTGGCCATCGCGAACAACGGCACCTTCGGCACACACGGCAGTTCTATTCCCGATCCGTTCACGGGCGACCCTATTCCCTCATGCGTCTTTCCAAAGAACTCTAATGTTGTCTACCTCTGGGTGGCGGCAATGTGGATCGGCGCAGTTGTTGGCCGCGATACTCTGGTTTCCGTCGGCGATGAGGATTTCTACGTCACTCAGGAGTTCTGGCCCGATATCCGACCGTTCGGCGATTTCCAGTACGGATCAATCGATGTCAACAGCCAATTTTACTCGCCCGACGCCTACTCCGAAGAGGACATTTACTGCGAGTATACGGACACCATCACTGACCCCCGACTTGTCAGCCGCGACATGAAGGACGGACGAAGCCATATCCCGCTTCACGTCAAGGTGGAACAGCGGTCCATGGCCTGGGGCTATTCTTATGCTGAGGACTTCATCTTGTTCGACTATAGTGTTCAGAACATTGGGCACCGCCGGCTCGAAGACCTGTATCTGGGTCTGTGGGTAGATGGTGATGTATGGCATGTTTCCCGAAACAACCCGAGCGGCTGGAACGACGACCTTGTTGGCTTCTACCGCACGCATCCGGCACCCGAAGGCTGCGGATTCATGGATACTGTCAACATCGCCTGGTGGTCAGACAACGATGGCGATCCTGCCCCCGGTGGAACCCATTTCAATGACAGCTCCTGTACGGGGGTCGTGGGAGTTCGGGTTGTCAGAACGCCTTCACGCTCCCTTCAGTATTCATACAACTGGTGGGTAATCAACTACAGCAACCCTGCCCTCGACTTCGGGCCACGTCTGGCCGGTACTGCCGAGCACCCCTACCGCAATTTCGGCGGCCGTATGGGCACGCCCGAGGGTGACCGAAACAAATACTATGTTATGAGCCGTGAGTCATTCGACTATGATCTGCTGTTCACGGCCATTGACCACACGCAGGAGGGGTTCCTTCCTCCTCCACCCAATGCTGAGGTTCTTGCCGGCGGATTTGACACCCGCATCCTGCTCTCGTTTGGGCCCTTCAACATCAATCCGGGTGAAAGACTGCCGTTGTCCTTTGCGTTTGTTGCCGGAGCAGACTTCCATCATGACCCCGGCGCCTTTCGGCAGTTGTTCGATCCATATTCTCCTTACGCGTTCAATGATCAGTTAGGTTTTGAGAATCTTGCTGCTAACTCTCGCTGGGCATCATGGGTATACGACAACCCCGGGGTTGATACCGATGGTGACGGTTACTACGGCGAGTTCCGCGTGTGTCGTCTGGACTCCACGCTCGTTCGTATTGATACACTCATGTACGAGCCGGAGCTGCTACTGGACTCCGTGTTTGAGATAACGGACGCCGACACTTCCTGGTATCTCGGCGACGGCGTTCCGGACTTCCGGGGTGCGGGTCCACCACAGGCCCCGAAGATGAAGCTGTTCCCTGAGCAGGAAAAGCTCCGGGTTCGGTGGAACGGATACTACAGCGAAACCACCAGGGATGTCTTCTCCGGCATTGTTGACTTCGAGGGATACCGAGTCTATCTCGCCCGTGACGATCGGCGCGAGTCCTTCTCTCTGGTCGGATCTTATGACATTGAGGACTACAACCGCTACATCTATCAGACCTCGGGACCTGCGCGCGGTGAATGGCGACTCCTTGAAACGCCGTTTTCCATCGACTCCTTGCGTCTCCTGTACAATGATCCGACATTTCAGCCGCTGATCTACAGCCGAGCCAACCCGCTGATATACAATGACACCTC
Source organism: uncultured Ignavibacteriales bacterium (assembly GCA_964627305.1). GTDB lineage: Bacteria > Zixibacteria > MSB-5A5 > GN15 > FEB-12 > WJKG01. The sequence continues at coordinate 252,204 of CAZVHP010000005.1, forward strand.
GTACTACTTCGAGAAGCAGGACTTCAACGCCTCAGACCTGACCGGCATCAACGGCATCCGCAAGGTTTACCCCGATGCTCCCAGACCACCATCGAGCCGCAATCTCTGGACATCCGAGATGGTGGTCGATTACTATGATGAACCACTGCCTAAATACTATGAGTACGAGTTCGTTATTGAGAACCTGCTGTCAACCGTCCCCTACTGGATAGCGGTAACAGCGTTTGATTTCGGCTCACCCGTATCCGGTCTGGAGGCTTTGGAGACAGATCCGCTGAATAACTACCTCGTCGGATACCCGCAACCAACCGGTGAGGAAGTGCTGGATCGCAACCTCGACGTCTTCGTGTACCCAAACCCCTATCGTATTGATGCCGGCTACCGCCGTCAGGGTTTTGAGGGACGCCTGAATCCCGACCGGCCCGACGACCGGGTGCGGGCAGTGAACTTCGCCAATCTGCCTCCCAGGTGCACGATCTCTATCTACACACTCGATGGCGATCTCGTAAGGCAGATCGAACACGACAAACCGCCTGATGATCCCCAGTCGTCGCACAACTACTGGAATCTGATCACACGCAACACCCAGTTGGCCGTGAGCGGGCTGTATTACTTCGTGGTTGAATCCGATCGCAAGACGCAGATCGGTAAGTTCATGCTCATCATGTAGCGGCGGCCACCCAACGGTCGAGCTACCGCAAATCCTCAGGCAACTTGCGATCGAGATCGTCGGGCAACGATCGCCCGAAAGCAATAAAACCCACGGCTGCCACCAATGCCAGCGAGGCAATGGCGATCCATGCCGCGATATGGTGATGTCCCAACTGGTCGAGAATGAAGCCCCCGTACAGCGGCCCCAACGACCAGGCCGACATGGTGAAGAAACCGAATATCCCCATATAGCGTCCCATGCGTCCCGGCGGCGCCATGCGTGAGGTCAGCGCCAGTGACGGAGGCGACATTGCACACTCCCCGATCGTCACTACCGTGATGGCTATACCAAAAGCGACCACGCTCCCCATGAAGCCCATTGAGGCGTAACCGACAAAGTACAGAACTGCGCCAAGTGCCAGTTGTGTGGTCAGCTTCAGGTCCGCCAGTAATCTCGTGATCGGCAACTGCAGCACGACCACGAGCAACCCGTTGAGTGTAAACAGGTATCCCAGTTGCGTCTTGCTGATGCCGACCATCTCCACCGTGTAGACACTGAAGGGCACGATAAGCTGCGCCACCACCAGGTACAGCACCAGAACCAGAACAGAGTGAATGGCCAGGCGCTTGTCATCCTTGATTGCCAGCAGGTCGCGCATCCGAAAGCGCTCGGAAATCCGCTCGCTTTCAGGGCTGCGTAGCCAGAGCATGAAGATCAGGGCCGAGGCAACTGTGATGGCGGCAGAGATCCAGAACAGCACCGCATATGAACTGGTAGCGGCAAATCCTCCGATTGCCGGTCCGATCGCCCAGCCGAGGTTTCCGGCAGAACGCGTGATGGCATAACCATCCAGTCTCTCTTTAGGAGGCAGCAAATCGCTGACCAGAGCATTGGCGACAGGATGAAACAGTGCCCCCAGCATGGAGTTGACCAGCAAACCGGCCGCCACGGCCCAGAAACCCCATTGGTGACTGATGCTCAGGGCAATGAAGACAAACGATCCCGCGCGAAACAACTGCGACCAGACCAGCAACCACTGTCGAGACATACGGTCGGACAGCTCTCCACCAACCAGTTGGAATGCCGATCTGACCACAGCCATGGCCAGGAAGAACAAGCCGATCCCGGTCAGACTGATGCCGTACTCTTCGTTGAAATAGATGGCAATGAACGGAAGCGAGGCAGCAAAGCCGACTGCGCTCACTAACCATCCGAAAGACAACACCCACAAGCTGGGGTTGCTGATACGAGTATAGCGACCAACACGTGACAGCATGGTCGGCATAAGAAAACACTGTCGGGGCTATCGAACAACCGAATTCTTGCCGGACTACCGACGCCGGCACACACGGGAAGACACGGGAAGCGTCGCTCTAGCCTAACTCTGCAACCGCGCCAGCCTCTCACGGGCCAGCGTGGCCTCTTCTATCGGCATATCAACATCTCCCCAGTACTCGAGGACTTCCTGATACAGCCGAATCGCCTCCGTCTTCATTCCAAGCTGCTCGGCAGCGAAACCGCGATAGTACTGCGCAGGCAGATACCTTGTCGCCGACCATACCGGATTAGGGTTGCTGTAGATCTTCTCGTAAAGATCCCAAGCCCGCTAGTATTGCCCTGAAGCTACATACAACTTGGCCATATCGTGCTCAGTGTCGCTTGCGAACGGACTGTCGGCCACCTTGGCGGCCACATCGATCATACGAGCCGTATCGGCGGCGGCCGCTGCCTCAAAAGATTCCTCTATCAGGTCGACCAGCGGCCACATGTTGGATGGTACTGCTGCACGGAATGCCGTCGATGCTTCCTTCATCAGCGGGCGCAACTCATCCGCCAGCGAGTGATCTATGCTGACGGCCGTCATCGGATAGTTCAGCTTCTGCACAAGGGTGGCCCACTCGTGACCTTTGCGGTACATGGCCAGAGAGCTGTCCGTCATTCCAACAATCCGATGGAGGTTACCCAGGGAACTGTACGCACCCATGATTCTAGTACTGTCGCCCGTCTGGAGGTAGACATTGAGCCGCTCGCGGGTAAGTTCGAACGCTTGCCGAATCTCCCCGTCCCAGACGGCAATATTGGCCATGCTGCTGTAATAGCTTCCCAGAACAAGAGGATCATCGCCCAGCACCGCCCTGAATCTGGCCAGGTAGTCGCGCGCCTTGTCAAAGTCGCGGGTTGTGATGTATATGTCAGCCAGCGCGTTATAGGGTGTGCGGTGAGTCGGGAATCTCTCCAGAAGCTCCTGGTAGTTCGCTATCGCTTCATCGAGCCGCCCCAGGCGGCGATTTACGGAGCCCACAAGAATGTAACCCGAGGGAGACTCAGGACGGGTCTCTTGAAGGCGCTTTGCGTACTCCAGCGCCTTCATATCGTTCTCATAACTCAAGTAGAGGTTGACATATTGTGCGAACGCCAACTGGTATCCCGGCTGCAATGCCAGAGCAGTGTCGAATTCCGCCAGTGCAGCGGTTGAGTCACGCATGATCTGATATTTGAAGATGCCGTAAATCACGCGCCCCTCAGGATCTTCCGGATATGAGCGCACAAACGATTGCAGTTTGGTATAGGCGGCATCGAACTGCTGATGCACCCACGTATCTCGGTAGACATCAAGCAGCGTGCGGTCCTTGACCGGAAGCTTCCCTTCACGTTCAGTCGCCATGAGGAACCACTGCTGTCCATCCTGCTGCCGGCCCTGGAACACAAGAGCCATTCCAATCCGCATGTAGGGCAGGGCGAACGAAGAATCGAGCGCTATTGCCCGATGAAACTGCGAGATAGCCGAATCGTATAGCTCCCGGTCGAACAACTCAAGCCCCTCAAGGTAGAGCCTGTACGCTGCCGGCGAGGCGGAGGCAAACTCTGAGGCGTTGGTGGCTCCTCGCATGGATTCCAGGATGTCCAGCGAGGCAGCAATCTTCTCGCTGAGACTGTCAACCAGTACGAAAGCATCCTCACCAACCACTTTCTCGGCCAGCACAATCCTGCCGGTGGCGACTTCTTCAATGCGGGCATCGATACGAATCCTGGTGCCGAGCCGAAAATACGACCCTGACAGAACATTGACAGCGCCGATATCGATCGCACACTTCAGATAGTTCTCATACGAGTACTCGCCGCCTCGTTCCCCGTAGCCCCTGGCAACCATATGGTCGTCCATACGACGCGGACTGACAACATTAATGGCATCGCTCTGAGACAAATCGGTCAGCAAGACTTCAGGCAACCCGCTCTTCAGCCAATCCAGACTCGGATTACCGGTCTTGTTTTCGAATCCAATAATCGCCAGCGAGTTACCAGCCGCTCGCACCGCTTGACCGCCTCCGGAGCCGCTGAAGTCTACCGTCGACAGTATCACGCTGACTACGGCAACAACAACCACAGCAACGGCAACCAGACCGAAAGTCCGCCACCGTCCGCTCCTGCCGGCAGCCATTCGACTCGATACGCCCGAGACGGTCTCGGTGATGCCGCTATCGTACTGGCGGCGCAGACTGCGGATATCCAGCACCAGGTCAGTCGTATTCTGGTAACGATCATCGGGCTTCTTCTGCAGGCACTTATCCACAATCCTTTCAAGCTCTGGCGGAAGTGACGTGTCCTTCGAACGCAGCGGTTCATGCCGAGTCTCCAGTATCTTCGCCAGAGTGGAAACCTGGGTCTCGCCCGCAAAAGGAAACTCGCCGGTGGCCATACGATACAGCAGCACGCCGAAAGAGAATACATCCGAGCGCGTATCGACACTCTCCCCTCTTGCCTGTTCCGGTGACATATAAGAAACAGTGCCGATGATCTTGCCGGCTTGAGTAAGCTCTTCTGAGACGGTATCGGTCTTCTCCGAGTCAGTGCGCACGCCCGAGGATTCCAGCGGCTTGGCCAGTCCGAAATCCAGAATGCGTGGATCTTCGTTCTCATCAACGATGATATTGTCTGCCTTGATATCCCGATGTACAATATTCAGCTTATGTGCAGCAGCCAGACCAGCGGCGATCTTCTCGGCTATCCGAAGCACCATCGGTAGATCCGGCCTGCGCTGGTTCAACCATGCGCTCAACGACTGCCCCCGGATGTATTCCATCACAATATAGTGAACATCTTCATCACCTTCAGTTGCCGGGGCACTGCCGATATCATAGATCGACATCACATAGGGATTGGAGACCTGTGCAGCGGTGCGGGACTCGCGGTGAAACCGCTTGAGCTTGTCGGCATCGGAGAAAAGCTCGCCGGAGAGAATCTTGATCGCGACTTCTCTGCCGAGTTTCTCGTCCTCGGCGAGATAGACTTCGCCCATTCCTCCGCGTCCAAGCAGTCGCTTGATCTTGAAGTGCGAAAACGCCTGGCCTTCGGACAGCATTAGCCCTCCCTCTTAAGGATCAGTGTGGTGATGTCGTCTGACTGCGGTGCCTCTTCCACGAACGTATTGATATCCTGTTTGATACGCGCGCACAAGTCCGACGGTTCCATATCTCGGTTCTCCAGCAACAACTTACGGAGTCGCTCCTCACCATACTGCGTCTCATCACCGCGAGTCGCCTCAGTGACTCCATCGGTGAATGCCACCAGCACATCCCCCGGCTCCATCGTGACCCTTTTCTGCTCCCACTCCATGCTGGGGAAGGCCCCGATCATCACACCGCCCGGGTCAAGCTCCACAATCGAGGCATCCGCCCGGATCAGCATCGGGGGATTGTGACCGGCGTTGATGTACTCCACAGTATTGGTCTCGGGGTTGAGAATCGCCACAAAAAGCGTGGCAAACATGTCCGATGCTGTGAACCGGTGCATTTGCGCCGATACCTGCCGCACTACCCGTCGCAGATCGATCTGGCTCTCGGAATACAGCATCCGGAAAGCTGCCAGCAGGTTCGACATCAACAACGCCGCCCCCATTCCCTTGCCGGAAACATCGGCCACCAGAAACAGCAACTCCCCATCCGGCAACGCAGCATAGTCGTACAGGTCGCCGCCGACATCACGCGACTGGTCCTGGTAACCGGCTATCCCGTACCCGGACACCGTGGGGACTTCACGCGGCAACAACCCCCGCTGAATTCTGGCCGCCCGCGTCAGTTCGCGCTGCATTATCTGGCGCTGTTGACGCTCGTTGAGGAGATTGTAATTAACCAGCCTCGATGCGATAATACTCCCGAAAGTGGATAGAAGGTGCACATAGTCGTTGTTGTACTGGTGGACTGGATTCGTGGTGTCCACATACAGAATCCCGAGCACATCTTCCTCATCGAGCAGCGGAACCGCCATGGCGGATCTGATTTCGGCCAGTATTATCGACTCCTGCCGCGCAAAGCGAGGATCGCCGGCCGGATCGCCGATCAGGATGCTTGTCTTGTTGGCCATGATCTCTTTGATGATAGTCCGCGACAGCCGGAAATCTCCCAGATTCTTGCCCTGCGGCAGGATCGTCGCCGATGGTGTCGCCGCTCCTGAATCCTGGTCGACCGACAGGATAGCGAGCCGCTCAGCCGGCACGACCTTGGCGAGTAATGCCAGTGATTGCTCCAGCATTGTCGCGCGCGGCTCCGGCAGCATCAGCATGCGGGCCATGTCCATGAGCGTCGGCACCAACTCAGGCAGATCAGTCACCTTCGGCGGCAGCGGGCGCCGCATCTCTGCAAGCGACAGAAAAACCGACTTCTCCGGCGAATCGTCCCCCATCAGCCGCGTCGCTGGCGGGGGCGACTCGACATCATCGGTGAACTCGTCGGCAATCTTAAACTCCGTGCGGCCGAATCCCACCCGATCCCCCACCTTCACCCTGGTCCGATCGGATATCAGCTCCCCATTGACTGTCGTACCGTTGTGGCTGCCCAGGTCCCTGATGTAGCATTCCCTGCCGGACCCCGCCAACTCGATCTCGGCGTGGCGGCGGGAGACTGTCTTGTCCGGGACGGCGAATTCGTTCTCATCGAGCCGGCCCAGCACGTGCGTTCCCGGTTCGATCACCCAGCTATAATACCGTTCACCATCGGTGCCGATCAGCTTAATCATGTACAGTTGTTATCCATTTTCTGGAAGTCTGCGTTGTTGCTTCAATATAACGATCATTCTTCACATAAGTTAGCCAAAAACTGAGCGGCCCCGACAAAACCATCCAACGGCTGTTTGCCCCATCCGGCTCGCGCCATCCGTTCCAGTTGCCCGGACTCATGCAGCATGGCAACCAGCGGTCCGAGCATTGTCCGGGCCTTGCCAGAGTGGACAGATCGGGCCACGTCCAGCATCTGTCCCACACGCTCAGTCTCCTTCTCGACCTCGTTCAGTCCCCGACGCAGCCAGATTACCGGCAAGCCCAGCCCCGCCGCCCAAACCAGCTTCTCCCGCGGCGGTGCCACGACGAAATCAAGCTCGGCAAACAGCCTCGCGATCAGCCCCCGCTCCTCGCGACGACTGCCGATCTGCACAATGATCACCGGGTGCACTTCGGCGCCGATGCCACGCGTACCGTCGATCACGCCCCCGGGGATATGATGATACATCAGGGCAGCCTGCAGGCACCGGGTAAGTCTCCCACCGACTCGACAGAACACGAACAGCCGGCTGTCTCGAGTCCGGCAGACGGAGACGACACCCTCGACAATGTCCCGCACCTGCGACGGCGGCTCTGCTTCGTCGGCAAAAACGGCGCCCGTGAGAGGCCCTCCATCCTCTATCCGCGTCATCCGTTGCTCGAAAGCGGTCACTGCCTGCGCCACCAGAGCCGCTTCAATACACAGCCCGGTGACAATGATCCGTTCGGGGTGAAACCCTGCCTGAATGTAGCTCCCGGCTACTTCCGAGGTTGGCACAAGCACCCAGTCTGCGGCCATCGCTGCATTCGAACGACCAAAGGCCAGTTCCCCGTGATTGTAGACGATTCCGCCACCGGCCCGAATCAGCAACGGCAAGACAGCATGATCGACAACCAGGGGCCGATCGTGACCAACAAACTCGTAGCGAAGATCCCTCCGCAGCAGACGGAGCAGCCGGCCGCGCGGCGCCCAGCCACGACGCAACCACAGACTGCGGCTTACTCGTGTTGTCAGACCCGGTTCGATCCTGTTGCGATAAGCTCGCCGCAGCAGTCTCCATGCCATTGCCGATGCTCCGGATGCGTGATCCTCGACTTCACTCTCATTCCTGACCAGCGAGATCTGCCGGCTTCGCAGCAGCGTCTCGAGAATCCCGTCAACAAAGACACAACGTGCCTGCTCAAGGTTCGAATAGAGGAACTCGATCTGTCGAAATGGTGGCATACAGCATCAACCCTGTTACAAGAATTCCTGCGATAATAGCGGACACCGGCGCCAATGTCAACTTCCGGGAGCTCTCGGTATCATTTGCACATCGGTTCCGCGAATGCTATGTTTGCAATGCAAGACAGTGAATGCGGACCGTGCCGAACAACGCCGTAGACGGAATGACCACGAAAGTAGCCAGGAGAGTAAGAGACGATGAATAAGCGACTTGTGACACTCCTGTACGTGGCGGCGCTGAGCATCCTGACAGCCGCCTGCAGCGCCGCAGACCAGGAGCCCCGTACCCACGAGGACGAGGTGTGGCAGTTCCAGCGCGACATCATGGTCGCTCGCCAGATAGCTGCTCGCGGCATTTCCGACACCGCTGTCCTGACCGCCATGGGCAAGGTCCCCCGACACCTGTTCGTCCCGAGGCAGTACCGAGCCAACTCGTATGGTGACTACCCCCTGCCAATAGAGCACGGACAGACGATCTCGCAACCGTTCATTGTGGCCGCCATGACAGAACTACTCAAGCCGGATTCATCTTCCCGTATTCTGGAGATCGGCACCGGTTCCGGTTATCAGGCCGCGATCCTGGCTGAGATTGTCGACTCCGTCTTCACGATCGAGATCGTCGCCCCCCTGGCCCGACGCGCCGCTCAACTACTGGACTCACTCGGCTATGCTAATGTTGTGGTCAAAGCCGGCGATGGGTTTGTCGGCTGGCCCGAGCACGCCCCTTTCGATGGGATCATTGTCACCTGCGCTCCATCAAACGTTCCGAAACCGCTGGTCGAGCAATTGGCTGAGGGCGGGCGGATGGTCATCCCGGTCGGAGAGATAACCCAGGAACTGGTGGTACTCACCAAAGAGGCGGACAGCCTGATCAGAGAATCCTTCTTTCCGGTAAGGTTCGTGCCCATGACCGGTGAGGCGCAGTCCGACAGCGCCCGGTTCGACTCATCCTTGCGGAAGTAGGCAGCACTTAGCGGGTAAATGACAAGGCGGGCCGATCTGTCAAGATCAGTCCGCCCGATAGAGTCTGGCAGTTGCCGATGGTGATTAGATTACATCACGTTCGACATCTCGCTGACATCGATAACCTTGGACAGATCGAGAAAGATCAACAGCCGGTCTTCAAGCTTGGCCACACCCTTAATGTACTCGGAGTTGATGCCGGTCACTATCTCCGGCGGCGGCTCGATAGTGTTAGTCGGCAGACGCAGGACCTCGGAGACGGAGTCAACAACCATCCCCATAACATTCCCCTCGATGTCCACCACCACGATACGGGTGTTCTTGTCGTACTCTTTGATCTCAAGACCAAAGCGCTTACGCAGATCGACAATCGGAATGACTTTGCCGCGAAGGTTAATGACACCCTCGACATAGTGCGGGGCCTGCGGCACCTTGGTGATCTCGGCCATGCGGTTGATCTCCTGAACCTTCAGGATGTCAACCCCAAATTCCTCGCTGCCGATATTGAACGACACAAGCTGAAGAAGCTCATCGGCCGATCCGGCAAACTGCTCGTCCTTTTTGTCAACCACTTGAGTTTTCATTATTACAGTCCTTACGTAAGAGTTTCGCTTTGTCTCCTGCGCTCGCGGCAGATCATGATCAGCTTCCGACAGGCAATATCAGTGCTGACTGTCCCCAACCCGCCGGCGATGAGTTGCCAACGCTGGACGAGTGTCTGCCGTTTCTTCTGTATATCGACAGGCCGCCCAACTACTTTAGAACCCGGGGGCCGCCCGGCAAAGACTGTTCAACTTTTGTATCTTGCTGATAATTAGCGGTTTAGGATGACTCACCTGAGCCTCGAAGGAGCTCTATCAACCGCCCGGCGGTCGTCGGACTGTGTCCGGTGTAGTGGTTGTTGATGTAAACATAGACTGTGCGGCCCAGTTGTGATTGAACGTCCAGCAATTCGGCCCACCACCGAAGGTCCTTCTCGCGGTCATCTCGCACATAAGAAAAGTCCCCCTGGATCTTCTTGCGGTCGCCGAGGAGACGAACGTACCCGAAATCGGCGGTCATCTCGCTATGCCGGGGCATCCACGGATGATCGATCAGCGTCAGAGCCATGTTGCGCTTTCTCATAAGGTCAAGGACTGACGCCTCCTCCAGCCATCCCTTGTGTCGAAGTTCCACTGCCACTTGGAGGTGCTCGGGAACGGCCTCGATCAACCGCTGAAGCATCTCTCGCTGTTCCGGTTTGAAACTATAGGGGAACTGCATCAACAACGGCCCATGTTTGTTCCCCAGCGGTTCCATGGCCGCAACGAAGCGCCGCATGGTCTCCAGGCGCTCCCCGGCCGTCCCCTCATGAGTGACTGCTTTGGGGAACTTGGCCGCAAAGACGAAGTTCTCAGGCGTCACCCTGTACCAGCGCACTACCGCCGCCCGCTCAGGAACACGGTAGAACGTGGCATCAATCTCCACTGTGTCGAAGTGATTTGCGTAGACCTGCAGAAAATCAGCAGGGGGACAGAACTGGGGGTAGAAACTCCCCGCCCAGTCCTTATAGCTGAATCCGGAGGTGCCAATACGTATGAAAGACAGTCTATCATCCATGCCTGTATAACAGAACCGCATTGCAATTGTTCGGTCAGGCCGGGCCGGCGAAACCTGTCTGCGCGCGTTGACCTTACCCCAATTCTGTCGTATCTTGCAGGCCAAAATAATCAAACAGGAAAGGACCACATCATGAAAGATAAGCGCAACGAGATACTGGCCCGGCAGCTTCTGGACTACTCCGTGGAGCTGAAGACCGGTGAGGTCATCTATATCGAGATCAAGGGCAAAGAGACGCTGGAACTCGGCAAAGAACTCATCCGTCTGGCCACCCAGCGGGGCGCAACACCATTCTGGTACTACAGCGATGAATCGCTCATGCGGCACTTCGTTGGCAATGCGGGCGATGATCAGTTCAGGAAGATGGCCGAGCTGCACATGCCGTTGATGAAGGCTGCCAATGCCTATATCGGCCTGCGAGGCTCCGATAACCCGTTCGACATGGCCGACATCGACAGCAAGCAAATCGAGAAGAATAACGCCCTGTTCTACAAACCGGTCCATCTCGAGGAACGCGTCAAAAGGACCCGGTGGGTTGTCCTGCGCTATCCCAACAACGCCATGGCCCAACTGGCCGAAACTTCGCAGGAGTCGTTCGCCGACTTCTACTTTGATGTCTGCTGCGCCGACTACGCCAAAATGTCAAAAGCACAGGAGAAGCTGGTCGACTTGTTGAACGCCACTGACAAGGTGCATATCAAAAGCCCCGGCACCGATCTGACCTTCTCCATCAAGGACATACCCTGCGTCAAGTGTGACGGCAAACGCAACATCCCCGACGGCGAGGTCTACACCGCACCGGTTCGAGATTCCGTCAATGGCACCATCACGTATAACACACCGAGTTTGTATCAGGGCACTGTTTACAACAACGTCTCACTGACGTTTGAGAAGGGCAAGATCGTCAAAGCCACTTGCGATGGCAACCAGGAGCGCCTGAACAGGATTTTCGATACCGATGAAGGTGCCCGATATGTCGGCGAGTTCGCAGTCGGCGTCAACCCGTTCATCCTGCACCCCATGAAAGACACGCTGTTCGATGAGAAGATCGCCGGTTCCATCCATTTCACGCCGGGTCAGTGTTATGACGAGGCGCCCAACGGCAACCAGTCGGCTATCCATTGGGACATGGTGCTCATCCAGCGCCCGGAATACGGCGGCGGCGAAATCTACTTCGACGACAAGCTCATCCGTAAGGACGGCGTGTTCACCGATGCCGACATGGAGAAGCAGTTCTCGAAGGAAAACCTCAAGGCCGAGGGTCTTGACTAAGCAGCAGCAATCGGGGCAACACTGTCCCTGCGATGAGGATTCGATATGGAAAACATCCTGGAATTTGCAATGAAAATGGAGATGGACGGCAAGCGCTTCTACGAACAGGGCGCCGAAAAGACCGATGATGAGCGCATGAAGAAGATCCTGCACACGCTGGCCGAGGAGGAGCAGCGACATTTCGATGTCTTCCGCAAGCTCAGGGACAAGAATGACCTTGCCGAGGCGTCGAAAGCGCTCGGCCCGAGGCTAACCACCTCACCCGCGATCAAGAACGTGTTTCAGGAACTGGTGGAGAATGGCATGGAGACGCTTCCGGGCGACGATCTGAAGAACATGTGGACCGAGGCCATCCGGATCGAGGAGGACTCAGAGAAGCTCTATCGTGAACAGGCCGGGCGTGAGACCGATGAGAAGCGCCAGGCACTGCTCAACCGGATCGCCGATGAAGAGAAGAGCCACATTTACCTGATCGACAATATGATCCACTACCTCGCCGATCCGCAGGGATTTGCCCTGTCGCAACAATTCGCGCAGTTCAAAAGCTGGGAGGGACGATAGGCGGCCCGGGGTTACGAATCACGAGCGTTTGAGGCCCTATGTGGCCGGGACACCCTTGCGGCGTCTCGGCCACTCTGATATCACCACTCCCGCCAAAGTGATTGTTCCCCCGATCACGAATGACCAGCCCAGCGGCTCACCCAGCCAGAAGAATGCGACCGCCGTCGCGATGATCGGCTGCACATTGTGCCAGACGGCAATCCGCGAGGCCGCCATGTATTTCAGCACCCAGTACCACAGGATATAGACCACTCCGGACAGACCCCACGACACGTACAAAACAGACAACCACGCCCCAACCCCAACCCCTGAGTAGTCAAAGTCTATTGCGCGCCACAGGCCAAATGGGATGTAAAACACCGAGCCCGAGGCCAGAGCATACGCCGTGACCCTGATCGCACCGTACTTCTCCACCAGCGGTTTTCCCCACACCGTGTAGTACGCCCAGGCAATCACCGCGACCAATATCAGAAGATCGCCCCACAAATAATCCAGGCTCATGGCTACGGCGCCGCCGCTCATGATCGTAACAACGCCGATGACCGCGCATATGACCCCAAGCGCCCTACGCGGCACCACTCGCTCTTTCAAATGAATGATCGCAAGAACGAAAACCCAGATCGGTGCGGTGGAGAAGATCACCCCTCCATGATTGGCACCGGTCAACGATTGTCCTATCAGGAACGCGAGTTGATTGAACGGAATAATCAGCAATCCCAACCCGAGGATTCGCCAACCATCACGGCGCTCTATCTTCCGATGATGCTTTCGGAACCGGACTATGGCGAGCAACGCAATACTGGCCAATATGAAACGGTAGAAGGCGAACGTGAACGGTTCGATCTGCGCCAGCCCAAACTTGGAGATTGGGAAGGTCATAGCCCCCAGAAGCTGCTGAATAACCAGCGCTCCGATCAGGGCCGCCATCGCCGGTCGCTCACCGGTGCGTGAGGATAGCTCATCGTCCTTAGGAGTCGCCGTTACAAGGCCGTTGGTGTACGGCTCCTTGCGCTGCTCGTCACTCATGCGCTCCTCCGCGACGGCGCTGTCGTTGACGTTCTGAGTCTCTTCGAATTCATCACAAGACCAGAACGCAGCGCCGGATGATGCAGTTCCACCGCGGCGCCCGGCAGACGGCAACTCACTATGCTGATCTGGCGACCTACAACATGAACTTCACTAGTCCACCATCAACCCGGATCGAGCTACCGGTGATATACCCGGCGTGCTCGCTGACCAGAAACGCAACAGTGGCCGCAACCTCCTCTGGTGTGGCCAGCCGTCCGGCAGGAACATTCTCCGCAAACGAGGCCATGACTGCTTCCGGCTCCAGGCCTCCTTGTTCGGCGCGCGACTTCGCGAGATCCTGCAGCCGTTCAGTTGCCGTGTACCCCGGACAAACACAATTGGCTGTAACGCCCGAACGGGCATGGGTATTCGAGACCGTTTTGCAAAACGCCGTAACAGCGCTGCGGTAGGCATTCGACAGCACCAGATCATCGAGCGGCTGCGGTACACTCACTGAGGTAATGTAAATCAGCCGTCCCCAGCCGCGGGTGACCATCCCCTCGATGACTACCTTGGTCAGTCTGACCGCCGAGTACAGCAGCAACTCGGCTGCATCCTTCCACTGCTGATGCGAGAAGTGCATGAACCGTCCCGAAGGCGGACCGCCCGCATTACTGACGAGGATGTCGATGAACCCTCCCGGCGTGTCCTTACGCACCCCCTGAGTTACCGTATTGATGCCCTTGTCGGTGGACAGGTCCGCCACCAGACACCCAGGGCGCCTCCCGGTCGCCTTCTCAATCCGATCGGCAGCGGCCTCAAGACGCTTCTTGTCTCGAGAATTAATGATTACATCGGCCCCCTCGGCCGCCAGGGTCATTGCTGTTGCGAACCCCAGACCGGCCGACGCACCGCAGACCAGTGCCTTCTTTCCTTCAATTCCCAGATCCATTACTTGCTCACCTCGGCCAGCTCGTCCGGCAATACCGCTGCCGTCCGGCAACCATTTTCAAAATCCTTAACCCGGAATCGCTCATTCGGCGAATGAATATTGTCATCAACCTGCGCAAACCCGATCAGCAGCGTGTCCACACCGAGCATCGTCTTGAAGTCTGCTACTACCGGGATGGAACCGCCCTCTTTCATAAACACGGGTTCTTTGCCGAATCCCTTCTTGATCGCACGTCCCGACGCTTCCAGCCAGGGACCATCGACCGGTACCACAACCCCGCGCGCACCACCGTGTTTGACAACTTTCACCTTAACGGATTTGGGAGCCAGCTTCAGGATGTGCTTCTCCAGCCTGCGACAGATGTCGTTTGGATCCTGGTTCGGCACCAACCGGCATGTGATTTTGCACGATGCTTTCGCCGGAATAATGGTCTTGCCCCCTTCCCCCTGGTAGCCGCCGGTGATGCCGTTGATGTCAAGTGTCGGGCGTGACCACTGACGCTCGAACGTCGTATACCCCTTCTCGCCCTGTACAGCCCTGATTCCCAGCCCTCTCTTGTAGGCAGCCTCGCTGAAAGGCAGCCGTTTGAACTGCTGACGCTCCCACTTGGTCAGCGCCTTGACGTCCTTATAGAAACCGGGGATCGCGATCTTGCCGCTCTTGTCATGAAGCTGCCCTACGATCTTACAGAGTTCGTTGATCGGATTAGCGATAGCGCCGCCGTACGATCCCGAGTGCACGTCGCGGTTGGGGCCATCGACAAACACCTCAACAAAGGCGATCCCGCGCAGCCCGAATGTAACCGCCGGCAATGTCTTCGAGAACTGCGCGGTATCGGACACCACCGCGATATCCGCCTTGAGCAGTTTCTTATGGGTCCGTATGAATGTCGGGAGGTTTTCGCTGGCGGCCTCTTCCTCACCCTCAATCAGGAACTTCACGTTCACCGGCAGGGTGCCGGTAGTCTTCAGTACCGCCTCAAGCCCCTTGATCTGAGCGAACACCTGCCCCTTGTCATCAGCCGAACCACGCGCGTAGATATATCCGTCCCGCACCTGCGCCTGGAACGGCTGGGACTTCCACAAGTCCAGCGGCTCCGGCGGCTGAACGTCATAATGACCATAATACAGAACCGTCGGCGCCTTCTTGTCGGCCTTGTACTCAGCAAACACCAGCGGATGTCCCTTGGTCTTGTATATCCGGCTCTTGAACCCGCACTTGTTCATGTAGGCATTGAGCCACCTGGCGCAGTCGGCAACATCCTGTTTGTGCTCCGACTTGGCCGAAACCGAAGGGAAGCTGAGAAATTCGAACAAGTCCTTCATACGCTGCTTCTCGGTCTTCTTCAGATACTCGAACGGAGTCATACTTACCTCGTAAATCCGATGTTTCCACATTGTGTCCGCCGAATATAGGTTACGGACTTCGCGCTGTAAAGGGATCAGTAAGAAACATAGTGGCCTGGAAATCACTGCTGCCGAGGCCGCTCGAGAACAGCATCGCTGACTGGCTCGCAATGCATCCAGACGTGAAATGGTGCGGGCTGTTGCGCGCTACCTGTGCATGCGGAACCATTCGGCGGGATCATCGACAAACTTCAGACAGGACTTCAGCAGGCGGGCGTGCATCTTCTCCTCTGCGATCAGCCACTTGTAGAACTTCTTGACCCGGGGATGGGTGGCTTCGGCCAGCTTCTCCTCATAGAATTCCTCGGCGCCATTCTCGAACTTGATGGCAAACTCATAAGCCTCCCGGTCCGAGCCGATCGGTTGATCGGCCTTCTCCAAACGGGCGAGAGTCTCGTTGAATGAGACCAGTTTCTCCTCGGCGTCGGACTCGCCCACATCCACCAACTGCGACTCATCTCCTCTTGTCACGCTGGCGAAGAAATCCCGAATTGTCGCAATATGTCGATCCTCTTCGGCAGCCAGGAACTCGAAGGTCTGGCGGGCGAACTTGCTCGTCGTCTTCTTCGCTGCTTCGACGAAGAATGCCTTGCCATCCTCCTCAAGCTTCAGAGCTACTCGGTAGGGTTCAAGGTGGTCGTATGCAGGCGTCTTGTCATTCATAGCTTGTCAGTATCCAGAATCAGGTGTCAGTGGAGAAGATAGTCGTGATTGGTGAGCAGGTCAATAGTCGCGGCGCTGGAACATGGCCACCGTCAGCCACATCATCGCCACCGCAAACAACAAGGTGCTCCACACCGGCAGCCACGAGTCCACACTGTCGGCGAACGCGATCTGCCGGAACACTGTCTCCATGTCGCCGATTTTGGGCAACACATAGTACAGCGTGTCGAGAATACCGACCACAAGGCGGCTGTTGAGAAACTCGGAGAGTCCCTCTCGCCAGGTGCCGTACCAGCCGGACAACAGCTTCTGAGCAATCCACAGCACAAACGTAGCGGAGATCGTCATACCCACTGAGCCGGACATCAGCCCCACGAATACCGTGAAACTGAGCCACACAAACAGACTGACCAGCGCCCCGACAACCACCCAAAGCAGAGCCGGCGCCGCAAGGCCATATGTGATCCACAGCGTCACATAAAGCACCGCTGCGCACACGACAACAGCCCCCCCGTAAACAACTTCAATAGCGATCAGCTTGTGCAGATACAACTCGGCCCGTGAGACCGGACGCGACAGGTAGTAATCTGCGGTACCTCGTCGTAACATCCGGGGAAACAGGCCCGCAGTCGACATCACGGCCACAAAGACCAGCAATGCCACGAAACTCGCGAAGGCCTGCATCAACGGACCGCGGGTTAGCTGACGGAGGCTTTCTTCCATATCGGGGCTCCCCTGAATCTCTATGTGGAAGTCGACCGCCAGGCTCCCCAGAACAGCCAGCACGGCCAGCGCTGTGAGAAAGCCGAACAGAATGGTCATCTTGCGACTGCGAAACTCGCTCCATGTATCGCGAACCATCGCCATCATACGCCCTTCTCCTGCGGCTCCGTGACAGCCTCGACAAACGACTGCTCCAGCGTCAGCTTCATCGGCTTGACAGACCTGATACTGATTCTCTTGGCGCGCATGGCGTCGATCACCCAGTTGACGTTCTCCGAGTCATTGAGCTCGACAATCAGTCGGTTCGAAGACACCGACACTCGCTTGCCGATGTCCTCAGGAATATCGAACAGCCGGTTGCCAATCTCTGCCTCGATCTCGTACTGGCTGCGACGACTGGTCAGCTCCTCCACACTGCCCACCTTGACGACCTTGCCACGCTGCAGAATCGCCACCCGATCGGCAACTGACTCCACCTCGGAAAGCAGGTGGCTGTTGAGCACCACCGTCTTGCCCTCATCGCGCACCCGCTGAAAGACCTTGCGCAATTCCACCTTCCCGACCGGATCAACACCATCGGTCGGTTCATCGAGCAGCAACAGGTCGGGATTGGCCACCATGGCTTGAGCCAGACCGATCCGCTGGGCCATCCCCTTGGAATACTTCCGAATGAGAGTGTCGCCCCACTTAGCCATATCGACCAAATCGAGCAGGTAGTCGCTCCGCTCTTCAATCTGTACACGCGTCATACCGTGAAAGCGACCTGTCAGCGCAATCAGCCCGCGTCCTGTCAGGTGTTCCGGGAAACGATGGTTCTCAGGCAGGAAACCGACCTTGCGACGAGAGCGCGGATCGGCTGGCGGCAGACCGTGGATCATAGCACTGCCGGACGTTGGCCGGCAAATCGACAACAGCACCTTAAACAAGGTCGTCTTGCCGGCGCCATTCGGCCCCAGCAGACCGAATACCTCGCGCTGTTCAATCGACAAGCTGACCTCATCGAGTGCCACTATGCCCCCCTTACGCATCCGTGGCTGGTAGACCTTGGTCAGTTTCTCAACATCGACGACATTCACTGCTTGATTGCTCCAGTCCCTTGCCGAACAAGTATTCACACTTCATTGACGGTACCAAAATAGGCATACGGAAAATCGGCACGCAAGTTTGTTTTACTCATCTGCCAGCCGGAGGGAATGAGGTGCCTTGAGAATTCTGGCAGTTAAACCGTCAACTCGAGCAAGCGCCACCAGCCGAAGATCATTCACTAACGGAATCGCGGTGTCGCCCGGTCAGCCTCACAACCACTATTGACACCTCGTACAGCACATACAGTGGTCCAGCCAGCATAAGCTGGGTGGCAACATCGGGGGTCGGCGTGATGATGGCTGCTGCGATGAGAATCAGTACCACCGCGTAGCGCCTGCCCTTGCCCAGTATCTGTGGTGTAACAATCCCCAGCCGGCCGAGAAAATAGGCTACAACGGGGATCTGGAAACCGATTCCAAACGCCAGCAGCAGCATCCCCGCGAACGAGATGTAGCTGCTGACCGTAATGATCGGGCTGAGCAGATCCCCCGAGAAGCCGATCAGGAAGTTCAGCGAAAATGGCAGCACCACAAGATAGCAGAATCCGGCCCCGGTCAGAAACAGCGTCGTCGATACCGCTACAAGCGGAAGCACAGTCGCCTTCTCACGCTGATAAAGCCCCGGTGATATGAAGGACCACGCCTGATAGAAGAAAAACGGCGCCGAAACCACCAGGCCCGTAACCAGCGATATCTTCAGATACGCATAGAACGACCCCGTTACCTCGGTTACGTGCAGCTTGATTCCCCCTGCCGGCCTGACGAAGAAAGTCATTATCTGCTCGGAAAAATAGAAGGCAGCCGCTGTTGCCATGATTGCCGCCAGCGTGCACCAAATGAGCCGCCGACGCAACTCCTCCAGGTGATCCAGAAACGGCATACCACCCCCGGTGTCGGGATCATCGGGATAGGGGCTGTCCTTCTCGGGAGTGCTCATAACCGTGCAATTAGGTCACAGGGGGAATAGTTGTCAATGCCTTTACCGAACCAACCGCGCCCCTACTCACCCAGCAGGCGCCTCAGTTCATCGAGAAACTCACTCTTGTCCTTGAACTTCCGGTAGACACTCGCAAACCGGACATAGGCAATCTCGTCGGTCTCCCGGAGCTTGTCCATCACGAGCTCCCCCACCTCCTGACTGCTTATCTCGCTACGAAAGCGGGAGTTAAGCGTGGCTTCGACTTCATCGGCGATCGACTCCAGTTGCTTGGATGTGACCGGTCGCTTGTTGCACGCCAGCTTAAGACCATGAAGAAGCTTGGTGCGATCATACGGCTCATGGCGACCGTCCGACTTGATGATTGTCAGCGCTACGTGCTCCACGTACTCGTAGGTCGTGAAGCGCTTCTGGCAGCCAAGGCACTCCCTGCGACGGCGGACGGCATGACCATCCTGCGAGGGACGGCTGTCGACTACCTTGTTCTCCTCATGTCCGCAGTGGGGGCAACGCATAGCGCAATAGAGCCAACGGGCGGGCGTCTCGGCAGTCGCAATTGGCCATCGGTGCTTCACACCAGCGACGTAAGCAATGAGACTCCCGGCCGGCAGCGTCGCTGTTACTCCGTTTCCTCCTTGATCCAGGCGATGTATTCAGCAAGCCCGGCTACCAGGGGCATGGCGATCACCTCCGGCAGATCGTACGGGTGGTTCTCCTCGATGTACTCGATGAGCTCATCCATGCGTCCTGCCGTCGTCTTGATGATCATCAGCGACTCGGTATCAGTCTCGATTTTGTCATCCCACCGGTATACCGAATCGATGCGGGGGACAATGTTTATGCAGGCAGCCAGCCGCTCTTCGACAATGGCAGTGGCCAACTGGCGTGCCTCATCACGGGGCACCGATACGAGAACGACACGAATACTCTCCATCTACTTGTTGACCTCCCGCTTCAGTTGTTTCTCGATCGAGGAGACCTTGCCGGTCAGCCGATTACGGGCTCCCTTGCGATCATCGATATGCATGATAATATACACCCGGCTGTGCTTCCGGCGAAGCATCAGGCGGGCTTTGTTGATTACCGGGATAACTGCATTCCAGTCTCCCTCAATCAGCGTCGCCATTGAGGTCACCTTGTACGGCAATCCGGACTTATCAATAATGTCGATCACTTTGGCCACATCAGCCGAAACGCTGTCTGATCTCTTGTCCGTCGGAAACATTGCCAGCGAAAACAGCATAGTCACCAGTCCCTTCCAAAAATGGTCGGTTGACTCCTACACACCCGCTGCCCGGTATTCCGCCTGCAGCTCCGGGTATAACGGAAACTTCGCACAAAACTGCTCAACGTCCTGCGCTATCTCGGCAAGCACCTCATCCTTAAGACGATTCGCGATCCCGCGATCGATGAAGTCCGCAATCCGCTTCATTTCATCCGGTCCCATCCCTCGGGTCGTCACAGCCGGAGTCCCGAGACGCACGCCCGACGTCACAAACGGCTTTTCCGGATCGAACGGCACCGTGTTCTTGTTGGCCGTTATCCCTGCCTTGTCCAGGGCGATCTCAACTTTCTTGCCGGTGACTTTGGGGATATCAATGAAGTTCATCAGCATCAGGTGCGTGTCAGTACCGCCTGCGACCAGCCGGTGTCCTTTTACCTTGAGCGCCTCCGCCAGCGTAGCGGCATTCTCGACCACTCTCTTCTGGTACGTCCGGAATTCGTCCGACATCGCCTGCTTGAATGCAACTGCCTTGGCGGCAATTATGTGCATTAGCGGCCCCCCCTGAATCCCGGGCATTACCGTTCGATCCAGATCGGCCGCATACTTCTCCTTGCACATCACCACCCCCCCGCGCGGCCCGCGAAGCGTCTTGTGGGTTGTCGAGGTGACGAATTCTGCCATTTCAATCGGCGAGGGATGCACTCCCGCTGCCACCAGACCGGCGATATGAGCGATATCCACCATCATATAGGCACCGCAGGCATCACACGCCTCGCGAATCTTGACAAAATCCCAGAACCGGGGATACGCCGAGGCTCCCGCCACAATCATCTTCGGCCTGATCTCTTTCGCCTGCCTGATCAGGGCATCGTAATCGATGACTTCCGTCTCGCGGTCTACCTGGTATCCGACGAAATTGTAGAGCATTCCCGAAAAATTGATCGGGTGCCCGTGAGTGAGGTGCCCACCGTGAGACAAATCCAGCCCCATGACCGTATCGCCCGGTTTGAGCACCGTGAAGTAGACGGCCATATTCGCCTGCGAACCGGAGTGCGGTTGCACATTGGCATGCTCACAGCCGAACAACTTCTTGAGCCGCTCCCGGGCAAGGTCCTCGGCAACATCGACAAACTCACATCCACCGTAGTATCGCTTACCCGGATAACCCTCGGCGTACTTGTTGGTCATCACACCGCCGGCGGCCTCCATAACTGCCTGCGATGTGAAGTTCTCGGAGGCAATCAACTCCAGCTTGGTTGACTGCCGATTCGCCTCCCGGACAATGGCATCGTATACTTCAGGATCAGCCTTCTGCAAGTACGACATAGCACAGACTCCTTGGACATAATTTGCCACAATGTATCACATAACGACCCGGCGGTCAATGGCCGGTCGCGGCAGATTCAACCCAAAAAGAAGGCGGGAAGCATCGCCTCCCGCTTTCCTGGTCGTTTGTCTCACGTCGCTGCCACGTCATTCGAGGCTTGAACGTACATACTCATCCTCCAGCGCAGAGATCTTGTCCACTCGACGCTTGTGACGACCGCCCTCAAACTCGGTGTCAAGAAACGTGGTGACGATATCCTCCCAGATGTCCTCACTGACGTACTTCTGCCCCATGCTGAGCACATTGGCATCGTTGTGCAACCGCGTGTAGTAGGCCATGTCACGGTTGAGTGCCAGCCCTGATCGAACCCCGCGAACCTTATTGGCCGTGATATTCGTGCCGTTCCCGGTCCAGCAGATGACAACACCCCGGTCCGCCCGACCCTCCGACACCGCCAGGGCCACCTCCCTGGCATAGTCCGGATAGTCGACGGAATCGGTCGTATTGGTCCCGTAATCAAGTACCGCATGACCCAGCCTGATCAGAAGTGCCTTCACCTTGTCCTTCAGTTCAACCCCGGCGTGGTCACATCCGATAGCTACCTTCATTTTGCGGCCACCCCTTCATACCTGGGAACATAGGTCAGCCAGCCGTACTTGTCCTCGGTCCTGCCTTCAATGATGTCGAAAAACGCCCTTTGCAAGCTCAGAGTAATCGGACCCGCCTTGCCCTCACCGATCGTGATATTATCGATTTTGGAGATGGGTGTCACCTCCGCTGCTGACCCCGTAAAGAACACTTCGTCGGCAAGATACAGCGATTCACGCGGGACATTCTGCTCGATCACCTTGATTCCCATATCCTCGGCCAGCTTAATGATCGAACGCCGGGTGATACCGGGCAGGATGGAGGCCGAGAAGGTCGGCGTGATCAGGGCGCCATCACGAACCAGAAAGATGTTCTCACCGGAGCCTTCGGAAACATGACCGGAGACATCAAGAGCGATTCCTTCAACATAGCCGTGACTGAGCGCTTCCTGCTTGATAAGCTGGCTGTTCATGTAGTTGGCTCCGGCCTTGGCCATGGCCGGCATCGTGTTCGGGGCAATCCGATGCCACGACGAGACACATACCGATACACCCTTCTCCAAAGCGCCCTCGCCCAGATACTGCCCCCAGGGCCACACGGCAATTGCAACATCGACCGGGCACGGTGTCGGATCTACGCCCAGCGAGTTGTACCCGCGATATGCGACCGGACGCACATAGCAGGCCTCAAGCTCGTTGATACCGATAGTGTCCAGCATGGCCTTGTCCAGCTCCTCAGCGGTGTACGGCATCGGCATGCGATAAATCTTGGCTGAATTAATCAACCTCCTGGAATGATCCCGAAGACGAAAACAGGCTGGGCCATCAGGCGTCTTGTAGCAGCGCATTCCCTCAAAAACCGAGGATCCGTAGTGGATAACGTGGGAACAGATATGGATCTTCGCGTTGTCCCACTCAACGAACTCCCCATTCATCCAGATGTATTTGGACTTCTGCATCATAGCTCGGTATCCTCCAGGCCATAGCGGTTACAACATTTCCGGGTCGTTGAATATAGTCAAAAGCACGCCGGATTTCAATCGATTTCCCGAGAACACCGGGCAGCAGGAGCCAAGCCACCTTCAGACGACATGTGAACTATGCGATCGACAAGTTGTTGTACTGTTCACTGAAGTAGTTGCACTGCAAGCCCTCAAAGGACTAATCATGAGATACCTGTTGGTTGTTCTGCTAATCTGCTGGGCAGTTGCTTTCGTCCTTGCGGCTTACGGATTCTGGCGAAGAGCTGAAGTCACGTCCCCTGATGAACCCCACAAGGACCAGGACGCCAGATCGAAACAGCGCTCAGGCACAGCTATGGTCAATACGGCCACTATCATCTTCATCCTGGGCGGACTGGCCGGCATCATCTACTGGTTCACCAGCTGAAGCACCTGACGCCCCGGCCAACTAAGCAGCGTAGTGAGTTGACTAACCAGCGAGGTGAGCTCGATCTGCGAGGCACTCCATCGCACACTACCCGGTTCTGCCGCTGTTTTTCGTGAATCGGCGCCCCGGCCCTGATGCCGCATTGTGGTTGACAAAGGCCGCCGCGTCTTGCACTGATTCTCATCCAACTTGTCTGGGATTAGAAGAATACTTGAGGGCTACAGAATGAAGAGCTTATCGGTCATCAGTATGCTGTGCATGGTCGTGGCCTTTGTGCTGGCTCTGCGCGGCACATGGAAGAAGGCGGACATATTCGATACCCCCGACAGACCAGCCACACCGGAACAACAGGGCATACTGCGTCAAGGCTCACTGCTCATTCGCCTGGCGAAGACGATCTTCGCGGTCGGCACCATTGCAGCCATCGTCTATTGGGGTATCGAGCCTTGATGGTGGTGATGCCCCGCCCGGTGGCGGGAACGCCAGGCTGAGTGTAGCCGAGACCGAGACGAGCAACCGGCGGGAATCTTCCTACCGGAGTAAGCGGGCCTTCACCCGAGGTTTTGCTTCAAGGAAGTCATGTAAGTCGCTGCCCCCAAAATAAATAGAAAGCCAGCAGAGGGATTCGAACCCACGACCTGCTGATTACAAATCAGCTGCTCTACCAACTGAGCTATGCTGGCTTAACACCGATCGCAGCCTCCCCTGCGGGTGCTGTATGTCACTTACACTTTGCGCTTCCAGCGGACTCCCTGCGGGGTGTCTTCAAGGACAATCCCCATCTGAACCAGTTCATCTCGTATGCGATCCGCCGTGGCGAAATCCCTGCTCTTCTTGGCAGCAGTGCGCTCGGCGATCATCTGCTCGATTCTCTCGTCGAGCTGCTCCTGTTCTTTGGCGAATCCCAGCACCGTATCAAACCGCTCAATTGTCTCAAGTGCCCGGTCACGCTCCGGCGCTGACAACTTACCCTCGGTGCGGAGTCGGTTGATGTCGCGAACATAATCAAACACAACCCCCAGCGCACCGGAGATGTTCAGGTCATCGTCAAGCGCCTCCTCGAAACCAGTCCAGGCCTTCTCGATCACGGCCCCAGCGGTGCCGTCGGACTCCCCTCCCGGATACTCACGAAGGTTCACGACGAAATCGTTATACCGTTCCAGCGCGGCCGTGGCGGCTTCCAACCCCTTGAACGAGAAATTCAACTGCTGACGGTAGTGGGTCGCAAGGAGCAGATATCGAACGGCCAGTCCTGAGTAACCTTTTCCGAGGACATCACGCAGGGTGTAGAAATTCCCCAGTGACTTGGACATCTTGCGTCCCTCGACAATCAGGTACTCATTATGCAGCCAGTAGTTGACAAATTTCTTGCCGGTGCAGGCCTCCGACTGGGCGATCTCGTTCTCGTGGTGCGGGAACATATTGTCCACCCCCCCGCAGTGAATGTCGAAATGCTCCCCAAGATACTTCATGGACATGGCCGAACACTCGATATGCCAGCCCGGACGTCCTTTGCCCAAATCGGTCTCCCAGTATACATCGCCATCCTTTTCATCCCAGGCCTTCCACAGAGCGAAGTCACTGGCGGAATCCTTCTCATACTCATCGGAGGCCACCCGCGCCCCGGCCTTCATCCCCTCACGGTCAAGATTGGCCAGCTTGCCATAATCCTCGAATTTGTCAATACGAAAGTAGTAGTTACCGTCAACTTCATAGGCGTAGCCCTTCTCTACCAGCGTCTTGATCATCGCCACCATCTCGGGAATGTGATCAGTGGCCGCCGGATAGACCTCGGCCCGCTCGATCCTCAACGTATCCAGGTCCTCGAAAAAGGCATCCTTGTAACGCTGAGTGAATTTATCAAGCGAAACACCTTCTGCCTGTGAGTCGCGAATCGTCTTGTCGTCAATATCTGTCAGGTTCATCACCTGCATGACGTCGTACCCCTTGTACTTGAGGTACCGACGAAGCAGATCCTCAAACACGTAGGCCCGAAAATTGCCGATATGAGCGAAATTGTACACAGTCGGACCGCAGGTATACATGCGGACCTTGCCCGGCTCGATCGGCCTGAACTCCTCCTTTACGCCGGTAAGGCTGTTCTTGAATCTCAGGGCCATAGCGGTTACGCCTCCGTGAATGATGCCACCGTCTTTTTGTCGAACACGGCGACCAGCTCGGTCACCAGCTTGATGGTATTATCATAATCGGTACGACTCATGATTGCATTATGGCTGTGCAGGTACCGAACGGGCGGGCCGATCACTATCGAGGGCACACCGATACGGCTGATATGCACCCGGCCACCATCAGTGCCGCCGCGATCCATCGAGGTCAGATGATAGGGGATCTTCTTCTTTTCCGCCGTATCAATCACCAGATCGCGCAGTTGCTGGTTCGGAATCATCGTAGCATCGAGCACCAGCACACTGGGGCCGTTGCCCAACCGCTCCGGCTTCTTGAAGTTGCCCGGCGGGACATCCTGGGCAATACTCGTATCCACAATAATACCGACATCAGCGTCAGCCAGTTGCGCCAGTGTCTGCGCCCCGCGAAGTCCCACTTCTTCCTGCACACTCGCCGCGGCCAGAACCGTATTGGGATGCTTGCGACGCTGCAGGCCGTTGATTACCTCAAGGACAACCCCACAGGCGGCACGATTATCGAAAGCTTTTGCCATATAGGCCTTCTTGTTACCCAGCACCTCGAAACTGCTGACCGGTATAATCGGATCTCCGATTCTGATCCCCAGCTTCTTGACAACATCGAACTTCTCCTGAGCGCCGACATCGATAAACATGTCTTTGATCTCGATGACGTTCTTACGCTCCTCAGGGGTGATGATGTGCGGTGGCTTGGAACCGATTACGCCCAGTACCGGACCCTTACTGGTCATGATCCTGACTCGCTGGGCCAGTGCAACATGACCCCACCAGCCACCCAGTGGCAGGAACTTGATGAAACCTTCGTCGGTAATCTCCTTGACCATGAATCCGACTTCATCCATGTGCCCCACAATCAATACCCGCGGATCTTCGGATGTACCGTTCTTGACACCCATAATGGAGCCCATCTTGTCGTACTGGATATCGTCTACTTTCCCCTTGAGCTCACGGGCCATGATCCTGCGAATCTCGCTTTCGTTACCGGGCACACCCGAGGCTTCAGTCAGTTCTTTGAGCAGTTGTTCGACTTTGTCCACGACTTCTCCTCTATCATTCACGTCTGTATCAGCTTACCATGCGAAAACAGAGCCGGAATATAGGCACCAAAACGCGAATCGTCCACCCTAAAAGTCGAAATGCCCGCGAAGCCCAGACAACGAGTCCACCCTGCGCACATCCGCTGGCATGTCAGGTGGGTACTCACGGCCGGGTTTGACCTTCAATATCCCGGGCATCCCGATCGAGGTCGGCCCCTGCACATCCTCAAGATACCTGTCTCCGATGTAGACACACTCGCCGGGAGCGTACCCGGCCATGTTGGCAGCCTTATAGAAGATGTCCGGGTGCGGCTTGCGCCACCTGAAGGTTGAACTGAAAATCGCAAAATCCAGAAACGGCTCGATCCCGAACCGCCGAAGTTCTTTCCGATGCGCCCGCTCCGGAAAGACAGTATTGGAGATCAGCCCCACCCGGCCGTAGCGAGTACGAACGGCCTCGAGCGTCTCAAGCGTGTCCTCATAAACGAACAGGTGTTTCTCTACCGGTTCATAGTACGCGTCAAAGAACAGGTCGACAAACTCCTCATCAGATGGCAGACCCAGCTCCCTCAACAACGGCGCCGCCACCATAGGAACCGACCACTCTTCCCAGGTCGTTGAAGCCTTCTGCCGATAGGCCGCCTTGGCCAACTCGAAGGCATCATTGAACTCAACCTCATCCGGGACTGTCAGCTTCCGACTGACAAGGAACTGCCGCGAGGCCTCCGTACACTCCCGGCCCAATTCATCCCAGGGAATCGACTCGTACTCCAGCAGAGTAGAGCCGAGATCAAACAGCACTGCTTTGGGCGCCAGCTTCTCCATCACCATCAACCTGTCACTGCTTTGTCGCCAGTTGTACCAGACGCTCAACCAGGTCATCGAAACTCATGCCCGACTCGCGAGCCGCCATGGGTACCAAAGACAGTTCTGTCATTCCGGGCGACGTGTTTACCTCTAAACAATATCCGGTTCCCGACTGATCCATTATGAAGTCGACCCGGACCACTCCCTTGCATCCGAGCAGACCATACAACTTCGCGGCATCCTGCTGCATCGAGGCCGATTGCTCGTCCGTGATCGGAGCCGGCACCAGGTACTCGGATTTCCCCTTGGTGTACTTAGCCACATAATCATACAGACCCTCTTTGGGTCGGATTTCCACCACCGGCAGCGGCTCGCCGTCAAGAACCGCCACTGTCAGCTCGCGTCCCGCAATGAAGGTCTCAACAAGGATCTCGCGGGACTCCCGAAAACACTTCTCAAGCGCCTGAGCAATCTGCCCCGATTCACTGACCTTGGTCAGGCCAATCGTCGAGCCACCATCATTGGGCTTGACGATCAGCGGCACGTCGAAACAGTCCAGCACTTCCGCCCCAATGCGCTGCAGGTCACCTTTGTCAGCTACCCGGTACAGGGCATGCTTCGGCGTGATGACATCCACCATAGTCATCAAACGCTTCGTCAGGGCTTTGTTCATGGCGATTGCCGAGGCCAGCATACCTGACCCGGTATACCTCTTCCCGGCCAGGTCCAACAGACACTGCACCTGCCCATTCTCGCCGGAGCCGCCATGCAGGGCAACGAACACAACATCGGAATTCAGCACCGTGCTCGAGCGGATCATCCACAACGGCCCCGGCGGCAACCGATCACTCGTATTCGGCGTTCCTGCTCCCGGATCGAACACCTCCGCTTTGAATCCCTTCCGCACCAGGGCATCATAGACAGCTTGCCCGGACTTCAGCGAAACTTCACGCTCGTTGGACTGCCCACCGACCAGCACGACAACTCTCATTTTTGCTTCCTGCGAATCTTCCTGATTTTGCGCACCACGAACAGGATCACCAGCGCGATGACAATCGGCCAGGCGATCGCATTGTATGTCTTGAAGTAATACTCGACCAGATACAGGTTCTCAACAAACACAAAACCGAGGTACATCAACAGCGCCACGAATACCACATACGACACCGCGCTGAACGCCACCATCGATACCACCGGTACCCGGCCCATGCCGGCTGTCAACGCTATGACGACGCGGAACCCCACCACGAAGCGGGAGGCTATCAGTATCAGTGGTCCCCAGCGACTGAACAGCCGGTCCGCGGCATGGATGTCCTCGGCGCTGAAAAGCTTGTAGTTCTTCCGAAGAAAGAAGTCGCGTCCGTGATGCCGTCCGAACCAGTACCAGACCATCACCGAAAGCAAGCCACCCGTGACTGCCACCAATCCCGAAATGACCGGGTCCATGCGCTCGACCGCTACCAGCGCGCCGGCCGCCACAATGAACGAGTCCCCGGGAAACGGCGGCGTAATGTTCTCGATAAAACAGGCGGCAAACAGCGCCAGATACACCCACGCCGGACCGTATGCAAACAGATGGTCCAGCCACTCATCAATCCAAATCGCGTATTCAGCCATTGAGTACAATCAGGCAGACCGCCGAGGCGGCGATACCTTCCTCGCGACCAACAAAGCCAAGATGTTCCGTGGTGGTTGCCTTGAGGCTGATCCGTTCGGGCACAATCGGCAAAACCGAGCCCAGCCGTGTTCTCATGGCGCTCAAATGCGGCGACAGACGCGGCCGCTGGGCCATCAGGGTGGCATCTATATTAACTATCTCCTTCAGCCCCGCCTGTGTCAGCTTCCTGACAACCGTCTTCAGCAGTTCCAACGAATCAGCATCGCGCCAGGTTTCCTCTGTGGCCGGAAAATGGTAACCTATATCGCCCAGCGATGCCGCGCCCAGCAAGGCGTCCATGATCGCATGTGTCAGGACGTCGGCATCGGAATGCCCGGCCAGACCCTTCTCGTGCGGAATGGTCACGCCACCGATAATCAGTGGCCGATCGGCCGTCAATGCATGCACATCGAACCCGTGCCCGATTCTCAGGTCAGCCATACATCTCCCGTCTGAGTAGCGCCTCGACAGCCACGAGGTCGGACTGGCTTGTCACCTTCAGGTTCGGGCTGTCCGGCTCGACAACGGTCACCTTGAACCCGCACGCCTCGACCAACGAGGCGTCATCAGTGTAGCCGCGTGTAGCATCGGTGCTGGCCGCCTCGTGTGCCGACATGATAAGGTCATACTGGAACACTTGCGGCGTCTGTGCCCCGTACAAATCACGGCGGTCTACAGAGGAAATCACGTACCCGGCTTTAGTCCGCTTCAGCGTGTCCGTGATCGGTGAGGCGAGCAGCGCTGCTCGCTCGCTGCGCGCGCGAGCTATCACCCGCTCAATGTCATTCACGGCCGTCATCGGCCGGGCGCCGTCATGAACCGCCACCAGGCCGGTCGAAATCGGCAACGCCTTCAGCCCGCGATAGACTGACTCCTGCCGCGTGGCCCCACCGGGTACCAGCTTGATCACCTTGCGAAATCCGTACGGGTCAACTATCCTCTGAGTGGCAAACAGCAAGTGCTCCTCGGCGACGACTACGATGATCGAATCGACCGATTCAGCCGCTTCCAGCCGCGAGATCGTCCAGGTAAGCATCGGCCGATCGATCAGCATTCGAAACTGCTTAGGGACCTCGCCGCCAAATCGTTCACCGCTTCCGGCTGCCACTATCACTGCCGCGGTTTTCATCAGGCCCGAATATAGACCCCTTTTCGCAGCGGAGAAAGGTTTTTTACAGGATCAGCATGGCATCGCCATAGCTGTAGAAGCGGAGGCACTCACTGATTGCCTGTTCGTAGGCAGCCAGCATCCGCTCTCGCCCGGCGAAAGCACTTACCAGAATGAGCAACGAGGATTTCGGCAGGTGGAAGTTCGTGATCATGTGATCAACTACCTGAAAGCGGTGTCCCGGCCGAATGTACAGATCCACCATCTTCGACAGCGGCTGCACCCGCCCATCGACAATTCGGGCCGATTCGAGCGTTCGCACCGAAGTCGTCCCCACAACGAACAGTCTCCCGCCACGATCACGCACCCGATTGATCGCATCGGCGGCCGCAACCGGCAGTTCCGCGAACTCCGGATCGACAGTGTGATCCTCAACGCGCTCAGCCGTCACCGGCTTGAACGTGCCCGGCCCCACGTGAAGGGTCAACTCGATCTTCATAATCCCCCTGGCATCCAGTTGCTCCAGGAGCCTGCGCGTGAAATGGAATCCTGCGGTCGGGGCCGCCACCGCGCCGACCTTGTTGCTGTCGGCAAACACGGTTTGGTAACGACGGATATCCTGCGCGCTGTCCCCTCGACGAATGTAGTGCGGCAGGGGGACATGCCCATAGCGAGCTATCAGGCGCTCCCGGGCCGAACGAGAGGTGAACCGTACGTACCAGCGTCCGTCTCCCTGATTGTCAAGCAGCTCGACCCCGGGCGTTCCCTCAAACTCGACCCACTCCCCCGGTTTCACTCGCCGCGAGGGGCTGACCAGAGCCAGCCAGCGCTCGTCAACCGCATCCGGTACCCGGCGCACCAGAAATACTTCGACTCCGGCACCGGATGCGCGTTTCGCGAACAGCCGAGCCTTGAACACCTTCGTGTTGTTCACGACAAGTGCGTCACCGGGTTGCAGGTAGTCAATGATCCGCGAGAAGGGAAGTATCTTCGCCAGCCCGCTACGCCTCCGGTCTATCACCATCAGGCGCGATTCATCCCGCTTCCGGCTCGGATGCTGCGCGATCAGGTCTCGCGGCAGATCGTAGTCAAACAGCTCGATATCCATTGACGCAGTCGTTACTTCCGACTGAAAAGGTTGAGAATAAGTGTCAGCAGCAGCGAAACTATGAGCATAGTCACCAGCGGAACGTACACGGTGGTTCGACCACGCTTAAACACAATGTCACCCGGAAGTCGGCCCAGCCAGGGTATCCGGTCGGCAAACAGAAAGACAACGCCCAACACCACAAGGATCGCCCCGGCCACAATCAGCAGTTTTCCCACCTGCGGCATCATAGCACCCTGCTTTGCTCATTCCTGATCACGCGAGTCATAACTGTCTGCCCATTCGATGGTTATCCGTTCATACCAGCGCGCCACCAGCGTACGCTGTGCCTCCGTCAGCCCGTCAGGCAAAGCCTCCCCGTTGACAAGGCGCTCCAATCCTGTCAGCGCCGCGCGTGTGTCGCCCACCGTCAGGGCCGGCTGTCCACTGGCCAACAGCCAGTCGCGATACACCAGCGTTTCCTCGATCAGAAGGCTCGCTATCTCGCATGCCTGCGGATCATCGGCCTGCTGCATCTGACGAAGCAGGTCAATGATCCGGTTCTCTTCATCCCGGAACATCCTAAAACAGTTTTCCCTGGTTATCAGAACTCGGGAGGCTCGCTCCCAGATGACGGGCAGCTTCGGCAGACACCACCCGTCCCCGTTTGGTTCGCTGCACGAAACCGATCTTCAGCAAGTACGGCTCCACCATGTCAACCAGCGTGTCGATTTCCTCGTTGAGTGTGGCAGCCATAGCTTCGATACCGACCGGGCCGCCCTGGTAATACTCGATCATCACCTGAAGCAGCTTGCGATCGAACGCATCCAGCCCAAGAGCATCGACCCCCTCGGCATCGAGCGCCCGGGCAGCCAGTTCGGGGCTTACCCGCCCATCAGACTTGACGGCCGCGAAGTCCCTCACCCGGCGCAGCAGACGATTGGCTATTCGCGGTGTCCCTCGTGACCGTTCTGCAATGATCCGGGCCGACTCCGACTCCACCGGCGTTTCCAGAAGCTTTGCCGATCGCATGATTATCTCAGCCAGGTCCTCTGGCGGGTAAAAGTCTATGTGATAGTACAGCCCGAACCTGTCCCGAAGCGGCGCCGACAGGAGACCCGCCCGGGTCGTTGCCCCCACCATCGTGAACCTCTTGAGCGGGACATTGATGATTTTGGCAAACGCCCCCTTGTCCACCACAAAATCGACCTTAAAATCCTCCATCGCCGGATACAGAAACTCCTCGATGACGGATGACAACCGATGGATTTCGTCGATGAACAACACATCGCCATCCTTCAGATTGGTCAATATGCCCATCAAGTCACCGGATCGCTGCAGGGCCGGCCCGGCCGTTGCAAACAGCTTCGAGCCCATCTCATTGGCGATAATGTGCGCCAGTGTTGTCTTGCCAAGCCCCGGCGGACCATAGAACAGAATGTGTTCAATCGCTTCGCCACGTCCCCGCGCGGCGTCGATCGCCACCTGCAGCTTCGACCGCAATTCATCCTGACCAATGTACTCAGACAGGCTCTGTGGCCGCAGCGACAGATGTTGTGACTCTTCGGCCGGATCAAGCGGCCCGCCAGTGACTAATCTCTCGCGACTCATATCGTAATCACTGCCCCGTCTGCCCATGCTGGCTGCGGAAGATGATCTCGATCAGTTTGTCGGCCGAATTCACTTTCGGGTTGGACTGTATAGCCTTGGTGATCATCTGCTCTGCCTCCGAGCGGCTGTATTGCAGTTGCAGCAGTACTTCAAGGGTATCCTCAAACAGCGGTGTCCGGCGTGTCCCCCTGGTCA
Organism: uncultured Ignavibacteriales bacterium; assembly: GCA_964627305.1. Classification (GTDB taxonomy): domain Bacteria; phylum Zixibacteria; class MSB-5A5; order GN15; family FEB-12; genus WJKG01. The sequence continues at coordinate 285,476 of CAZVHP010000005.1, forward strand.
CAGCCAGAGGTTCTACAGTTCGACTCAGCGCGAATTTGGTCGTCTTGCCGTTCAACTCGGCGATAATCTTCTCCGCCAGACGGGCTCCAACCCCGGGCAACCGCGACAAGGTAGCCGGGTCCCGAGTCTCGATCGCCTCGGCGATTTCCCTGATGGGAAGAACCAGCGACTTCAGGGCTTTCTTCACCCCAAGACCGGGCACCTGGGTCATCAGCGAGAAGAACTCCCGGTCCACCGGATCAGTGAACCCGACCAGGCGCGGAAAGTGGCTGGCCTTCTTATCCCCGGCTTCAATGTAGTAAATCGTCTCCAGGGTAATCGACTCGCCAAGCGCACCATTGCTCTTGAGACGTTCGGCCAGCGCCGAGGGCAACATGACCTCATACGACACCCCGCCATTCTCAACCAGCGCCGATTCGCCAATCACCTCCCGCAGTATTCCCGAGATACGGCTGATCACAGTCCCACTACCTCCGAGTGTTGCAGCGCACGGCAATGGCACAATGCCACCGCCAACGCGTCAGCGATATCCGGCGGTTCCGGTACAGTCGTAAGACTCAGAGCGGAACAGATCATCATCTGCATCTGCGACTTGGTCGCCCTGCCATTCCCCGTCAACGCCTTCTTCACGCGCGTTGCCGCATAGGGGACGACACTCACTCCGGATCGCGCCGCCGTCATGAAGATCACACCCCGTGCGTGGCCCATGATGATTGCGGTCTTCGGGTGTCCGTAGTGCGAGTACAGCTCTTCCACGGCCACGACATCGGGCACAAACTGCGTAATCACGCTCTCCATTTCACGCGCCAGATCAACCAGCCGCTCAGACAAGGGCGCCTTCTCATTCGTTCGGATCACCCCCGCCTCGGCCACACGGACCTGTTCCCCCTCGAAGTCGAGCACACCATAGCCCGTTATCCCCAGACCGGGGTCTATTCCCAGAACTCGCATACGGTTGTTAGATAGGCGGTGAACGCCCGCATTTCAACTAAAAAGGGCGGCTTTGCCCCGCCAGGACTGACGATGTGACATAGGAGATGGAAGGAAGCAGGCGGCCAGCCCCCGGTACGCCCGTAAACTGGCCGCGCCTGTTCAACAAAGGCCTGTAGCTACACATCGCGCGCACGTGCTCAGAAGAAACTGATCTCCTCCACCAGACCTCGGCCGGTCAACTCCCAGTACTCATGGTGGTCCCAAGTTCCAAGATAATCACCACCAGAGCCCCAGCCTTCCACCCCGATGATGTTGATCCGCCGAGACAACAGCCCCTCATATCCGACGAGGTCGACGGTTTCCATGGTCGTGTCATAGTCATCCTCACCGGCCCAGGTGTATTTCCAGGTGATCGTCCAGGCGAGGTAAGTACCTGTAGGCAGATCGACAAGATCGAAACCCGTGCAGTGCTTCTCGATTCTAAAGGGCAACTCAAGACTATCTGCATAGAGCCAGGAACTCCCTGCTCGGAAGCTATAGAACTGCAGGGCATCGCGCGGCGGGTCATACCATTGTGGGTCCTTCTCCCCGAGGAGGTTTCCAAGCACAGCCGCGCGGGCGTGCTCAATCGACTCGAACTCGTGTCCGCCAATCCTGATTGTCCCCGATTCCTTAAGCGGCGTTGCGCCCGCAAAGGCAGCCCCGTCCCAGCCGAACAGATACAGGCACTTCTTGTGGTTCAGCATCCAGTTGATCTGCACGAGGCTGTCCGGTGGAGTCGTCAGCGGATTGCCTCCAAACATCACTTCCGCCACTCTGGCAGCGGTCGCACCGCCCGGGAGGATCTCGAGGTCATGGACGGCAACCCTCGACGCGCGGTTAATCGCATATCCGATCTGGTCCTCGATCTCCGGTGGATCGTAGTTGTCGCCATACAACCCACCCTGATACGTCCACGTATTGCCGACAACAAGCGGATACTGCGGAGGCGGAAGAATCGTATCTGGCGCCTGTGTCCCAACTATGTCGTCCAGGACACTCCACTGCGCGCTTGCCGGTTCGGTCGGACCCTGCGAACAAGCAGCCAATACAACAGCCAGCAGCCCCAAAACCAGTAGTGTTACTCTGATCATCTCTCTTACTCCTGCGTTAAGTATGTACCTCGTCCTTCCGAGCGGTTGTCAGCCGTGACATGCTGACTGCAACCTACTATCATCGCTACTCCTGATCTGCCGGTTTGATCGCCTCGATTCCCACAACGTAGCTGGACACTCGCCAATACCCGAAATGCCCCGCCGAGTCAATCGGCCGAACATCCTCAACAGCATAGCCGATTCGATGTCTGCCCGGAACGAGATGATCGCTCAGATCAATAACCAGCGGCTCGACCACGTCCCCGGGACACCACCCGGAACGGGAGAAGTCCGAAGACCACCAACCATCCGACCAACGCGCCGTGTAGGGGTTCACCGCACGGAAGTCGCGGCAATCATCTCTCCAGGGACGGAAACGGTAGACAACGACATCGTTGACCCTGATTACATTGTCCTTGGTGACGAACTCATCCCCCCCCCGACCGTCGGTGCAGTGCCCCGAAACATAGTAGTACAGCAGGACTCTGTCAGCCCCCGGCGGTACGTCCACATCAACCCCGATACCTTCCGGGTGAATATCCTGAGCGTTATATGACTGGACAAACATCACCGGCTCAACCCAGACAGATTGCTCGATCGGCGAACTATACTCACTGGTGTCGGCGGGGGTGAACAGCAGTTCGAAATCGACTTGCCATGCCGGTGATACCCATGTATCTACAAACGCCTCGAAAACGCACTCATCCCGCAGAAGCGGAGCGAGATGGCTGACGTCAACCTCGAATTCTGTGAATCCACCATAGGACGTAACGAACTTCACCATCTCGATCGGCGGCCCATCGGGGACCACCAGGCGAACGTCACCGGCACGATCCCATTTGTCATAGACATTGCGATCATCCTTCGCCACCGGATACACCGCAACCTGCGCTTTGATCGCCACAGGCTCGTCGTAGTCCGGCAGAACCACATTGCGGCGAACCACTCGTCCGTTTTCGAAGATCTCGCCGCCCATCACAGAGGCCAACTCACCCGGATTGCCCGGGCTGAACTGGATATCGACTTCGTGCAGAATCGAGACTCTCTGGACCTGACTTGCCACAGATGGCGAACACAGGAGTGTCAGCACTGCACACACTGAGAACATGGGCACGAAAACTCGCCATTTCACGGTCGAATTCAAACGCATTACTGAGACTCCTGTTAGTATCAACTTGTGAATCGGGACCTCAATTCAGGGAGCAACCGGCTATACTCATGATTACCGTTCCCCTGCCTGCGCCGCAATGTCCTCTGAACACAAGATAGTATCCGCGCGCCAACATGTCAATCGATCGAAGGGGGTCAGGAACCGCTTGACGAAGCGAGGTCCCTGGAGCAGATTGTCTTGATTAGAACGGTCCCAACGACTGCAGCCTTAGCGCAGGAGTACTTTATGGTCTTGGAAGAATTGTTGGTTACCTCTTTTTGGCGAAGGCTTACTGCTTTAATTCTGGTAGTGTGCTGTTGCTGGATTCTGGCAGCCTGTGCAAACAAGAGCACTGGAGACGATGACCCGGACATACCGGATGACGACATTACCCCGCCGGCCGCCGTAACGGACTTGCACGTGATTCAGGTGACAACAGCGACGGCCTTACTCCAGTGGACCGCTCCCGGCGATGACAGCCTCACCGGTGTTGCCTTCGAATACGACCTCCGGGGTGCTCTGGACAGCATCACCGAGGCCACGTTCGGTCAGGCCATCAGAATCGACAGCGCCCCGCCCCCCATACCGGCCGGACTGACACAGCAGTGCCTGATTGAGGAACTGACACCCGGCATGACATACTACTTCGCTCTCAAATCTCGCGATGATGCCGGCAACTGGTCGGGCCTGTCCAACTGCACTCGCGCCGACTGCCCCGAAGACGCCCTCGTCACTTTCACTGATCTGTCGCTTGAAGCCATTGTTCGTTCTCACGTAGCAAAACCAACGGGAGACATCCTGGCCTCTGATGTAGACACCGTCACTGAGCTCAACGCCAACGATGCCGGCATCACCGACATCACCGGTTTGCAACACTTCACTGGTCTGGGCATACTGCATCTGGGGCTCAATGACATCGCCGACCTCACACCGTTGCAGGGGTTAACAGATCTGCGCGCACTCCATATCGGCACCAATGCCATTGCAGATCTCTCGCCCATATCGGGTCTGATAAACCTCGTGCAGTTGTCGATCGGACAGAATCCCCTTCTCACCGACATCAGCGCCGTTGCAGGCCTGGTGAACCTGCGCACCCTTCGGGTCAATGGCAGCTCAGTCACCGATTTCTCGCCCATCTACGGCCTTTCAGCGCTGGAGGAACTGGACATTCACAGCAACCGTCTCGACAGTCTGACTTTCCTGTCCGGCTACCCGAACCTTCGGGTCGTAACGCTCACCTACACGCACACGTCAGACATATCACCGCTGGCGCCGCTGACCAGTCTTGAAGAAGTGTATCTCAATCAGAACGCGGTCGTGGATGTCACCGCCATGAGCGGTCTGACGAACCTCAAGCGCATAGACCTGCGCGACAACCAGATAGTGAGTATCCTGCCGCTGGTGAACAACAGCGGTCTGGGCACCGGAGACTTGCTGCGCCTGCAGAACAACCCCCTGGACTCGATGTCAATACACGAATACATACCGACTCTGCAGAACCGGGGCGTGGCCGTGTACTTCTGACCGTGCGTGTTCAGTAGCCTCGCAAACACAGACGCGATGGCGCCCCGGCCCGCCGCGACCAAACGCTGCGGGTGGCGTCGCCGCCGTCCGTGAGCTATCCGGACCCTATGACGCAGGCACACGAGCCTTACCTTAACAGCGGCAATCGGGCGAGGCTGTCAATCGTCAGGGCCGGAGTTATGCCGCTTCTGCTAACCACATCCTCGCGATACTTGCCGGTTCGTACCAGTATTCCCTTCATACCCAGTGCCTGTGCCCCCCTGACATCACCAATGATGTCATCTCCAATCATCGCTACCTGAGCCGCCGGCAGACCGAGCTTGTCCAGCGCCGACTGGTAGAAGCTGCGAGTTGGTTTGCCAACCTCCACCGCTTGTGTCTCGGTGGCGTACTCCAGAGCCGCCATGAATGAACCAACGCTCAGCCGAAGCTCCCCGTTGCTCATCCAGTACTTCGACTTGTGCAGGGCCAATACCCGAGCACCATCGAGCACCCGGTGGAACATTCGGTTAAGTAGCCCGTAGCTCCAGTCCTCGCCGATCTCGCCTACCACAATCCACTCGGGATCCCTATCATCCTGCTCAAACGTGAGAAAGTCGGCGCGAGTGTCCCGGTTCATTACCAGCCATACGCGCTTGGCGCCCTCCTTCTTGAGGACATCAACCGCGGCGGAGGTGACTCCGAAGATTTCTTCGGACTTCACGGGCATCCCCATATCCACCAGCTTCCTGTGAAGGGTGGTCCTGGAACTGGTCGTGGTGTTGGTACAGAAAAGGCAGCCCATGCCGGCTGCCTTGATCCTGGTGATCGCTTCTGCGGCTCCCTCAATGGCTTCGTCATCCTGGAACACGACGCCGTTGAGGTCGATCAGAAAGCCGCGTATTTCAGCCAGACAACTCCCGTCCACGTCTACGCCAGCTTCTCCAGCAGCTCGTCGGGGATGTCGAAGTTGGCGTACACCTTCTGGATGTCGTCGTGGTCTTCCAGCAAGTCGTACATCTTCATCATCGAGGAAGCCTCGCTTTCCTTGCTCAGCTTGACCGTATCCTTGGGAATCATTGTGACCTCGGCCGTCTCCATAGCGATCCCCCGCGCTTCGATCGCCGAGCGCACGTCATCAACGGCCTCCGGCGGCGTCGTGATCTCGTACAACTCTCCTTCGGTCTTCAAGTCCTCCGCGCCTGCCTCAAGGGCGATCTCAAGCAGCGTCTCCTCGTCGACCTTGCCGGCATCAACAGTGATGAAGCCCTTGCGCTCAAACATCCACGCCACACAGCCATTGGCACCGAGGTTGCCGCCATACTTGCTGAGAATGTGACGTACCTCGCTGACCGTACGGTTCCTGTTGTCGGTTAGCCCTTCCATGAACAGGGCCACCCCGCCCGGGCCGTAACCCTCATAGGTCACTGACTCATAGGACACGCCCGGCAGCTCGCCGGTCCCTTTCATGATCGCCCGCTTGATATTGTCCGCCGGCATATTCGAGCCCTTGGCGGCAGCGATGGCGGTCCTCAGACGCGGATTAGCCTCAGGGTCACCGCCACCTTCGCGAGCCGCAATCGTAATCTCCTTGATATGCCGGGTGAATATCTTTCCCCGCTCGGCATCGGCCTTGCCCTTCTTCCGCTTGATCGTTGACCATTTTGAATGGCCGGACATAGCGCCTCTCCTGTATGTCTAAATGTGATATGGTCGTTCTAAACTATGATAGCCACTTAAGATACACAATCGCGCTGCATCTGGCAAGATACCACCGACAATCTTTTTTGGCACTTGATTCGGGCGGGCGTGTTCGATACCATACACGCTATGGCTACCGTGTTCGAACGTATCAGGAAGCGGGAGCTGCCCGCCAAGGTGTTCTACGAGGACGATGACGTGATGGTCATTGCCGATCACCGCCCTCAGGACACCGTCCACCTGCTCATCATCCCTCACGACGTCTACCCCGATTTCTACCGGACACCGCCGGAGGTCATGAGCAGACTGCTGACAACCGCCAGGATGATTGCCGACCGTCTGCAAATCGCCGGCCACTTTCGTTTGGTCATTAACAACGGCTATCGCCAGGAAATCGACCACATTCATATCCACTTCCTTTCCAGTCGCGGCGCTGAACACCTGACCTGGCTTGATCGGTAGCTCATCTCCGAGATTACCAGTAACCAAATGCCCCTCAACTCGATACGATGCGATGACCAAACGCGAAATCTCGTCAGTATTCATTTGACAATTGAAGAGAAGTGTGTAACTTTCCGATAGTTGGAAGTATGTCTAATCTCAAGCGCTCGAGAGGAGGTGTCGCTGTTTGACAGGAGTTAAGGTTCGGGACGATGAGTCCTTTGAACGCGCCCTGCGTCGATTCAACAAGTTCTGCGAAAAGACGGGAATACTGACCGATATCAAAAAGCATCAGCATTTTGAAAAACCGTCGGAGGCCCGCAAGCGTAAACTGGCCGCCGCCAGGCGGAAAGCGCGTCGGGCTCGCATGATGGAGAGAGACTAACGATTACATGTCTGTTATCAGTAAGATAGACAGCGATATCAAAGAGGCCTTGAAGGCCGGTCAGAAAGAAAAACTGACCACCCTTCGAGGCCTCAAGTCTGATCTGAAATACGCTCAGATCGACAAAGGCAAGGAACTGACCGAAGAAGAAGTGCTTGCCGTTCTCGCATCGGCCGCAAAGAAACGGCGCGACTCCATCGAGCAGTTCCAGGCCGGAAACCGACAGGACCTCGTCGATTCCGAAACGTTCGGACTGCGCATTATCGAAGCGTACCTGCCGAAGCAGCTTTCCGAGGATGAGCTAAGGCAGATCGTCAGTGATGCCATCCAGGAAACCGGGGCTCAGTCGCCACAGCAAATCGGACTGGTAATGAAAGCCGTCATGCCCAAGATAAAGGGGAAGGCCGACGGCAAACTGGTCAACCGCCTCGTCTCGGAAATCCTTGCCAATTGATTTAAAAAACTTCTATAATCCGGGCAAAATCAATCCTGTGTAAGGGAGTACGCTTGTCATGAACTGGGTTGATATCGTCCTGCTCGTCCTGTTGCTGCTGTCGGTCATTATCGGCGCGAAGAAGGGGCTGATCAGGGAGTTGACCGCCTTCTTTGTCGTCGTCGTCGCTGCCATCGTATCCATAACCTACATCGACCAGTTTGCTGTCTGGGTGCACAATCAGCTCGGCGGCTCACCCTTGATCTCGGCCTTCCTCTCTTTCGTGGTGCTCCTGGCAGCCGCCTATGCCGCCTTCAAGCTGCTGGCCATGCTGTTTTACAAGATTGCTCAGGTCAAATCACAACCACACCGCCGTGACCAGATGGGCGGTGCCCTCGTCGGCTTCCTGCGCGGGTGGCTGATTGTCGGATTCATCACTTTCCTCGCCTTCCTCCTACCCATGCCGCAGGGATTCTACACTGCCTTTGAGTCCTCGTTCTTTGGCCCCACTGTGGCCAAGACACTCCCTTTGATTTACGACTCCACCGGCATGTTCCACCCAACCAAGCCCACCTTCCTCCAGCAAATGGAGAAGACCCTCATGTTGCAGAGCGGCCCAACCACCAACAGCTCAGACCTGGAAGAGAGTCGTATCCAGGTCCACCGCGTACTCTACCAGCTCGAACGTCACTTCATAACCGGCAGCGGGACCTAAAAGACGCTTTCCTGAGGCGCTGCAAGACGTATATTAGGGCCGGCAATTGCCGGCCTTTTTTGGGTGGATAGATAGAAACATGATTGATCAGCACAGTCTCACAACCCTGGAGTTCTCAAAGGTCATCGACCGCATTGCAGGCAAGTGCCTCACTCCGCACGGCCCCGAACAGGTGCGGGCGTTTCAGCCGATGACCGACCGCGCTCTCATCGAGCGCCGCAGCACTGAGATTACCCAGATGAAGGACATTGTCAATTTCGGCGATGCCTTCCCCCTGTGGCGGATCGAGGACTGCCGCGAGCTGCTCGCACAGGCCCGGATACAGGGACACTATCTCGACCCCAAGCAGTTTCGTACGCTTCTGCAACTGGTCGAGATCTCCATCGACCTCCACGGCTACCATCGCGAAGGACGTGACAACTTCCCCCAACTGGCCGAGCACCTGCAGCACGTTCGCGCCTTTCCGGAGCTGAAGACCGAGATCACACGTGCCATCGATGATGATGGCGAGATTCGTGACAGCGCCTCCCCTGCCCTGAAGAAGATCCGAGCCGACCTGCATGACAGCCGGCGAACCATTGTCGCCCGCATGCGCAAGATTCTCGGCGAACACCAGAAGCAGGCTGGCTGGCAGGACGATGTTGTCACCCAGCGTTCGGGGCGATATGTCATTCCGGTCCCCTCTAACCAGTACCGGGGCGATATGGGCATTCTGCACGATCGCAGCCAGTCCGGCGCCACGCTGTTTATCGAGCCGCCACAGACGGTCGAGCTGAACAACAAGATCAACATGCTCATTCAGGAGGAGCACTACGAAATCGAACGCATCCTCCTGGCCCTGACTGCCGAAGTCGCCGCTCGCGCCGACGCCCTTACCGAAAACGTCCGTCGGATCGGGCATCTCGATGCTGTCCACGCCGCAGCCACCTTCTCCAATGACATACAGGGCACACGACCGATACTGGCCGAGAAGGATGCCGTTCTCGATCTGCGCGATGCTCGCCATCCCCTCCTGATCGTACACTTCCGTGACATCATGAAAGTGGTGCCGACCAGCCTTGAGCTTGGCGACACTCGCCAGGGACTGCTCATCACCGGTCCGAATACGGGCGGCAAGACGATTGCTCTCAAAACGATAGGTCTCGCCGTTCTCATGGCTCAGGCCGGCCTTCACATTGCCGCGGCAGAGGGATCGACAATCGGCCTGTTCCGGCACATCTTCGCCGATATCGGCGATGAGCAGTCTATCGAGTTGTCGCTGTCCACCTTCTCTTCGCACGTGCGCAATATCATCCGGGGCCTGCGCTCGGCGGACTCGCAGACGCTGCTGCTGTACGATGAGATCGGCGCCGGCACCGACCCGCGCGAAGGAGCCGCCCTCGCCGAAGCTATCATTCACTACGCGCTCGACAAAGGCGCGAAGCTGCTGGTCACGACCCACTATTCACAACTCAAGACGCTCGCACTGGACAATCCCGAGATCGAAAACGCCTCGCTGGAGTTCGACCGCGAGACCCTCGCCCCCACCTATCGCCTGCACATCGGGCTTCCCGGTTCTTCGTACGCCATCCAGATAGCCCGACGGCTCGGCATGCCGGCCGAGATCTGCGACAAGGCCGCGGCCGCTGTCGGAACCGGCGAGCGCGATCTCTCCGAGCTGATTGCTGCCCTGCAATCCGACCTCACCAAACTGCACCAGGACCGCAACGAACTGACCCAGCGCCTCGACAAAGCCCGACAACTCGAGGAATACTACCGAAGCCAGGTCGAGAGCCTCAAGAACGAGGTCGAGGCAAAACGGAAGCAGGGTCTTGAAGACACGATGAGATTCCTTGATCAGACCCGCAGGGACGTCGAACACTTGGTGGCCGACATCCGCAGTTCCAAAGCGTCCGGAAAGTCCGTCAAGGATTTCCATCGAAAGATGAAGGTGGCACAGCAGAAGTTGGGTGAGTTGAAGGCCACAACACAGCCACAACCGGAGCTGGACCAGTCGTCATTTGCGGTTGGTGACACAGTGGAAATCATCTCCTTTGGTACCGTCGGTGAAGTCGAGGAGCTGCTCGACAATGACCGCGCCCGCGTAGTTGTCAATAACGTCCGGACCACGGTCGACTTTCGCAACCTGCGCAAAGTCAGCGACGGTACTCCGCGCGGTCGTCGCCCGGCAGTGAAATCGGTCGCCCGTGACGTTGCCCAGATCGAAAGCCCTGAAATCCATCTTCTCGGCATGACTGTCGATGAGGCTATCGATGCGCTCGACAAGTTCATCGGGCGGGCCGTCATTGCCGGAATGCAGCAGATCTATGTCGTACACGGCAAAGGCACCGGGGCGCTCCGGCGCAACCTGTCCACATGGCTCAAACAGCACCGCGATGTCGAATCAATCCGCCTGGGCGACTGGGGCGAGGGCGGCAGCGGTGTCACTATCGTCAAACTGCGGAGCTGAACGTAACACCCGTACGACCATGATACCTGAGGACACGATAGACCAGATACGCCAGTCAAGTGACATTGTCGATGTCATCGGCGGCTACCTGCGTCTGAAAAAGCGCGGGCGCAATTTCCTCGCCCTGTGTCCGTTCCATACCGAAAAAACTCCCTCGTTCACGGTCTCGCCCGAAAAACAGATCTACCACTGCTTCGGATGCGGCGCCAGCGGCAATGTCTTCACGTTCCTGATGGAACACGAGAAAATGAGCTTCGTCGAGGCCGCCAGATTCCTTGCCCAGAAAGCCAACATCACCATCCGCGAGGACAGACAGGACAGCGCCCGCCGTGAACGACTCGAGACGATCGCCTGGGCTAACCGCGTGGCGCTGGAATACTTCCGCGGCATGCTCCAAAACCAGCGATACCAGGTGGTACTGGAAAAGTATCTGCGGGGCAAGCGGCAGATTACTGACGCCGCGATCGATCACTTCCAGCTTGGCCTCGCCGGGGAAGAATGGGACGGCCTGATCCGACATGCCCGCAGCAGGGACCTCATGCCCGACCAGCTGGTCGAGGCCGGACTCGCATTGAAAAACGAGGAGCGCGGCTCGTACTTCGATCGCTTCCGACAGCGCCTGATGATCCCCATTTTCAATCTCTCGGACAATCCTATCGCATTCGGCGGTCGAACGCTCAAGAAGGGTGAACCGGCCAAATATGTCAATTCGCCGGAGACCCCCCTCTACAACAAGAGCAGCGTCCTCTACGGTCTCAATCAGGCCCGCAGCGCCATCCGTTACGCTGGTTTCGCCTACATCGTCGAAGGGTATTTCGATGTCATCTCGCTCTGGCAGGCGGGAATACCCAATGTCGTGGCCTCATCGGGAACCGCTTTCACCGCCCAGCAGGCACGACTGCTCGGACGCTTCGCCGAGGAGGTATACCTGTTTTTCGATGCCGACAGCGCCGGTCGCAATGCCGCCATCCGCTCAGTCGACGTCCTCTACGACGCCGAACTGGAGGTGAAGGTGATCGAGGCCCCCGAAGGAGAGGACCCGGACTCCCTCGCCCGCGAACAGGGCGCCGAGGCAATCGAGGCGCTGCGCAGTCAGGCAACCGGCTTTGTCGCTTACCGTGTGCGCCATGTCCAGATTGAAAAGACTGGTGTTGTCGGACGCGAAAAACTCGTCAAAGAATTGCGAGCCGTTGGCAACCGCATCGGCGACCCTACCCGCCGTGAGCTGTTTTTCGATGAGGCCGCCAGTCGCCTCGGCGTCAACACATCCCTCTTCCAGATCGACAGCCCAGCGACGGCAGAACCTGTCCCCCGCCGGCGGTCGCAGACACAGGCACCCGACGAGTTCAACTTCCTGTCGCTGTTGTTCGTCTACAATGACGATCTGGAACCCGTCTTCGAAACCATCGCTCCCGATGATATCGACTCAAGGAAGCTCTCTCGCCTCTACTCCGCCATGATCGCCCAGTATCGGAGCCTGGGACGACTCGATGCCGCCCGGCTCGTACAACAACAGGCCGATCCGGACTTCCGCTCGTTGATAGCCGAGGTCGCCAGCGTCGAATGGGACGACGTCGATGTAACCAACAAACTGCGCACCGCCATCCAGACAATCATGGAAATGAAACGCCGTCGTGTTCGCACCAGGCTGATGACCGATCTCAGGAAAGCGGAAGCCTCCGGCGACACCGAGGAGGCCAACCGTCTGCTCCGCGAAATCGAGAGGTACTTTGGCGATGATTAAGCGGCTGGAGATCGAGAACATCGCCCTGGTCGATCATGCCGTCATCGAATTCGAACGCGGCCTGTCCACCCTGACCGGTGAAACCGGAGGCGGCAAGTCGGTCGTGGTCACCTCCCTCGCCCTGGCGCTGGGTGCCCGAGCGGACCGCGAGTACGTCCGCCACGGCGCCGAACAGGCCCGCATTGTTGCGCAGTTCTCGCTGGAGGATATTCCGATAACAGCCCGCAGACGCCTCCCTGAGCGGCTAAGGGCGTGCGAGGAATTCACGGTTGAACGCGTCGTCACGGCCAGCGGCCAGAGCCGCGCTAAGCTCGACGGCGAAAACATCACTGTTGGCGAACTGCGCGAGTTGACAACCGACATCGCCGAGATCCTCAGTCAACACGCCTCACAACGCCTGATGGATGACACCAACCACCTGATCTTTTTGGATCGCTTCGCCGGTCTCGAATCCGAGGTGGCACAACTCGCCGAACGCTACCACGCGTGGCAACAGAGCGCCACCCGGTTGCGCCAACTCCAAAGGCAGCGTGAGCAACTGATCAATGAGCGTGAACTGCTCTCGTTCCAGCGACAGGAAATCGAGCAGGCCGAATTGCGTGCCGGTGAAGAAATCGAACTCGAGAGCGAACGCCGACGCCTCGACTCGGCGCGCGAACTGATGTCCGGCGCGGCAGCCATACAGCAGCTTCTTGGCGGCGAGGACAACTCGGTCAGCATGATGCTGGGCACGGCCCGCAGGGAGCTGGCCGTTATGGCGCGCCTCGATGACCGTCTGGCCGACAAGTTGCGGACCCTGCAGAGCGCGGAGCTGGAGATCGAGGAGTTGCGTCGCGATATGGAGCAATACGGCGCCTCAATCGAGGACGACCCGCAACGGCTCGACCAGATCAACGAACGCCTAACCGAGATATACCGCCTGAAGAAGAAGTACGGCAACACCGAACAGGCCGTGCTGGACCATCTTGAGAGGATCAGCCACGAACTGGACACCAGCCTCCCCCCCGATGACCACATCGCCCGGCTCACAACCGAGACGGCGCAACAGCTCGATCACTACGCAGAACTGGCGCGCGCAGTGAGCACCAAACGGGAAAAGGCCGCCGAAACCCTCCGCCGAGCGGTGCTTTCACAACTGCCGGATCTGGCTATTGACAACGGCGATTTCATCTGCGAGTTCATCCGCCAGTCTGGCACCGACCCTTCGATTGAGTTTATGGGTGACAGCGTCACTTTCGGAGAAAATGGGCTGGAACAAGCTCGCTTCCTGTTCACCGCCAATCCCGGCGAACCCCTCAAGTCGCTTTCGAAGACGGCCTCCGGAGGCGAACTCTCCCGCGTCTTGCTCGCCCTCAAACTGGCGGAGAAACAACAGCGTACCGGCGGTTGCGGCCTCATGGTGTTCGATGAAATCGATACCGGCATCGGCGGCCGCACGGCCCTTGCCCTCGCCGAAAAACTCAAGGAGCTCTCAGGCCAGGCCCAGGTAATGGTCATCACCCACCTGCACCAGATCGCCCGCCTGGCCGATCACCATTATGTCGCCGACAAGATTGCCGCCCCCGATGGCCGCACGCTCATCAAAGTCGAGCGCCTCAGCGGCGAACGAATCAACCGGGAAATCGACCGGATGCTGGCTATTGTCGAAGAGTAACGCTCGTACACACCCGCTGTTATCTTATTGCCCACCAGTTTTTTACCTTGCCCACGCAACAACCGCCGGGTTCCTTCGAATAATACCAAAGCAGGTGAATAATCCCTCCTCGCGCAGGTATATACCATAACAAGAGGTGAAACGCGCGATGTGTACTGACGCGACATTGGTGAGCGGAATTGCTGCCGGCGACAAGAAAGCCCTTGGCCTTCTCGTCCAACGGCACAAGAAACTGGCCTATCGTCTGGCGCTCGGGTTGGTTGGTAACAAAGACGATGCCTTCGACATTTCTCAGGAAGCCTTCCTGCGAGTCTATCGCTCCGCCGCTACTTATGATCAGACGCAACCGTTCCTGCCCTGGTTCTACACGATCATCTCCAACCTGTGCAAAACGTGGTTGCGCAAACGCAGCCGCTATGAGCACCGGGCCGTCGACCTCGATGATGTCTCCTTCCTGCTGGTGGACACCAGGACCCCGGACACGGCACTTGAGACCAGGGAGCTGATCGACCGTCTGCGCCGGGCACTCATGGAACTGCCGTTCAAGGATCGAGAAATCATCACGCTCCAGCATTTCCGGGACCTGAGCTATGATGAAATCGCAGTACTGCTGGGCATCCCCAGGGGCACAGTCATGTCACGCCTGTACTATGCGCGCAAGAAACTGCTAAACCTGATGAGGCTCCACGATGACTAACGACATGCATGAGTGGCTCGCCGGCTATGTCGACGGTGAGCTGCCCGAGGAGCAACGCAGGCAATTCGAGGAGGAACTGAAGCGCAATCCAAAGCTTCGCGAGGAGCTGGCAACGTTTCAGAAACTGCAGGAGGTAACGGGCATGGTCCGCTATGCCGATTTGCCGGACGAGGTCTGGGAAAGCTACTGGGCCAACATCTACCGGCGCCTTGAACGTGGCATCGGCTGGATTGTCTTCTCAGCTGGCGCGATTATTCTGTTGCTGTTCGGGCTGTATCACGCCATGTCCAGCCTGTACGCCGCCGCCGATATCCCCCTGTGGGTCAAAATCGGCATCACCGGTGTCCTGGCCGGCAGCATCATTCTGCTTGTGTCCTACGGCCGAGAACGATTGTTTGCGTACAACCGTGACAGGTACAAAGAGGTCAAACGATGACAGGAGCTATCATTCTCTCTACCAGCGACGACATCGCTCATAAACGGATCGTCAAAACGCTGGGACTGGTCAAAGGGAACACCATTCGCGCCCGACACCTTGGCCGCGACATCGCCGCTGCCTTTCGCAATATGGTCGGCGGCGAAATCTCCGACTACACCAAGCTGATCGGGGAATCGCGCGAACAGGCGATCGATCGCATGGTTGAAGAGGCCCGTGCTATGGGCGCCAACGCAATAGTGACTATCCGCTTTTCCACCTCGGAGATCATGCAGGGCGCGGCCGAATTGCTGGCCTACGGTACCGCCGTCATCGTCGAAGACGACGAGTGAACTGACGCACCGCTTGCACAGATGCATTCAACGAGTCGCATGAGCCTGTGCCCACGCCGGGTGTGCCACTACAACCGGACTCCGATCATGAAGGACAGATTCCTGTTCTTGACCGATGGATCACCTTCGAGATAGAAGTTATCGCCCGGTTCCTCACCGGATATACTGTTCACTTTGTCGGCATCGATCGTGTTGGACAGACCCAGCGTATATCTGACATCAAGAGTAACACGCTTGTAATCAATTCCTCCACCGAACACCAACCCCACATCCAGAGACTTCGTCCCGTCGGAGACATCGAGTGACCTGTCGCTGTACCCCACCTCTGATTTCAACAACACGCTGATCGCCGGTCCGACAAACAGGTTCGGATGGAACGGGCCCGCAGGCACAAGGTCATACTTCAACAACACCAGGAATTCCAGATAATCGGTGAACCAATAGGGATCGACAAAGAAGATGTTCTTCTCAGCCCCCTTGTAAACATACAGAATCTCTGGCTGTACCGCGAATTGACGACTGAGGTTGTAAGTCAGGAAAGCACCTCCGGTGAATCCGACTCGGCTGTCAAGGAAGTCGTTTAGCTCATCGTAGGCGGTGTTGATTGAGGCGATGGTAAAGCCGAGCTTGAAGCCTTTACCGGTCACGCCGGTAGTCCCCTCTTGTGCGCTCTTTGCGACACCCGGCAACAGGATGACCACCAGCAGGAGCAGCTTTTTCATGGGACGTCCTCGCGTCGATATTGTTCACCGATCTGTCTTCCTTCGACCGCACGATACCGACATTTCAGTCCACAAACAAGAAAGACCGACTTCTCGTTTTACAGTCACCGAATGTGAAGGTAGCCACCAGCGCGCGCATCCGACGAATAGTCCAGTAATCAATCCCGAACACAACGCACCGAAAGCCCGTTCTGCATGTTGCTGTGGTAACGACTGATCCCCGAATTGTCGTTGTACAAATAGCGCGACCACGCGTCGAGACTGTCGTACGCCGTGGAGGACCAGAAGTAACCGTTGAAACCCATGTTGTTGAAGTGACCGAGATAGTTGCGGAACCCTCCGGGCACCGCGCTGAAACCGCTTTCGTTGGTGGCGCTCGCATTGGGGCTGATCCACTGTGAGGTACCAGTGTCTTTGAGCTTCCCCCCCACGTCCTCGGCCATCTCTCGAAAGCCCTTCGAATCAGCCTCAGACCGGCTCATACCAAGATACACCTCCAGTTGCTTCCACTCGTCATCGGTCGGCACATGCCAGCCGTCCGGCGCAATACCTCGCGCGTCGGTCACAGCGTGCCAGTTGTACAGCCTGCCATAGGCCTCAACACTCCCCGAATCGTTATCGTATTCGCAATAGGCCCCTTCGGCAAGACCCGACCAGGCGCCGGAATCAGCGGCATGAAGAATCGCGTCGCCATTGCGGTAATGCACAACCTTCAGATTCTCCACCATCCAGCACTGATCACCGATCAGAACGGTCCGATACACATGGCCGTCAATATCCGTCACCGTCGGAGGACAGCCGCTCTCCTCAATGACTCCTTCGGTAGCGGACACCGGGACTTCATCGTTCGTTATCTCGACAGTCGTTGATTCCGCATGAACCAACCCAGTTGAGACGACCAGCAAACACAACACCACCTGCAGACTCCTCGCACGCATCATAGGACTCCTCTTGCTTGACCATCGCTTGACTATGCACAGAATAGCCGCAATGATCTGCTTGCGCAAGGTCTTCCGCCGTCCCGTCCCGAGCTCTTCTTCCTGACGGCGCCCGGTGCCCCACAGCTTGCTGTGGGTTCAGTCCACATCGCATCACCAATCTCCCAAATCGGACCAAAACGTCTTGAAATCATCGGTCCGATCCACTATCTTAGATGCGAACGACCTCTATCCGGGGACCCTGAGGTGACCAGACTACGACATTACGACAATCTCGGCTCGGTCCGATTCACTACCTTCAGTACATTCCGCCGTGAACCAACGTTTATGACCGATTCGGTACGGCGATTATTCGTCCAACATCTCTCCGCGATGCGCGACAGTCACAGGTTCAAGCTTCTTGGTTACGTGGTCATGCCGGAACACATTCACCTGGTCTTCTGGCCGACCGACGATTGCATGGCAGGGAGAATGATCGGTGAATTGAAATCCCGCTTCGCGCGCGACTACTTCGCGTGGCAACCCGTCGGAGGACATAACGATCGGCGGGTCTTCTGGCAGCGGCGTTGTTTTGATCACAATTGCCGCACGCCCCATTCAGTCTGGCAGAAGATTGAGTATTGTCACAACAACCCTGTGAGACGCGGGCTGGTTGGGTCTCCGTCGGACTGGAAGTGGTCGAGCTACAACTGGTACCACGGAGTTGCCGAGGTGCCTATAGCGATGGACGTAGTTGACTTGGGTGAGTGTAGAATGCTTGACGGAGACCCACAGCAAGCTGTGGGGCACCAAGACCGAAAGTGAGAGAAGAATCGAATGTGGGCCACCAGCCACGCCGACGTCAAACGGCTCTTACAGCGGATATACGAGGCCGAGACGAAAGCCG
>CAZVHP010000006.1:0-200296 GCA_964627305.1 uncultured Ignavibacteriales bacterium
GGGACTTAACCCAACACCTCACGGCACGAGCTGACGACAGCCATGCAGCACCTGTGCAAGGGCCTCCGAAGAGGAGATCGGCTTTCACCGACTGTCCCAAGCATGTCAAACCCAGGTAAGGTTCTTCGCGTTGCATCGAATTAAACCACATACTCCACCGCTTGTGCGGGCCCCCGTCAATTCCTTTGAGTTTCAGCCTTGCGGCCGTACTCCCCAGGCGGGGTACTTAATGCGTTTGCTGCGGCACCGAGGGGGTCGACACCCCCGACACCTAGTACCCATCGTTTACCGCATGGACTACCAGGGTATCTAATCCTGTTTGCTCCCCATGCCTTCGCGCTTCAGCGTCAGTATCGGGCCAGAGAGCCGCCTTCGCTACTGGTGTTCTTCCAGATATCTACGCATTTCACCGCTACACCTGGAATTCCGCTCTCCTCTCCCGTACTCAAGACCAACAGTATCGAGTGCCGGCTGGCAGTTGAGCCGCCAGTTTTCACACCCGACTTGAAAGCCCGCCTACGCGCCCTTTACGCCCAGTGAATCCGAACAACGCTTGTCCCCCCCGTATTACCGCGGCTGCTGGCACGGAGTTAGCCGGGACTTCCTCTGTGGGTACCGTCAGGTACGAGTCAGTTACTACCCGTACGTTTCTTCCCCACTGACAGGGTTTTACACTCCAAGAAGCTTCATCACCCACGCGGCGTTGCTGCGTCAGACTTTCGTCCATTGCGCAATATTCCCTACTGCTGCCTCCCGTAGGAGTCTGGGCCGTATCTCAGTCCCAGTGTGGCCGGTCGCCCTCTCAGGCCGGCTACCCATCATCGCCTTGGTAGGCCGTTACCCTACCAACAAGCTAATGGGACGCGGGCTCATCCTCCAGCGGCAGGTTTCCCCGCCTTTGACCATCACAAGATGCCTATAGATGGTGTCATCCGGTATTAGACCCCCTTTCGAAGGATTATCCCGGACTAAAGGGCAAATTGCCCACGTGTTACTCACCCGTTCGCCACTTTACTCACCCAACCGAAGCCGGGCTTTCTCGTTCGACTTGCATGTATTAAGCACGCCGCCAGCGTTCGTTCTGAGCCAGGATCAAACTCTCCGTTAATATTTCAAACGTCAAATTTCGATTTCTGGCACGACGTTTTTTCAAAAACGTCGAAAATCGTAGTATGACAGACCAACCGAATTCTTGCGAATCCTTTGGCCCGCAACGTGAAGTTATGGCTACGATTCGACCGTCTTTAATTCGCGTGGCTATTCAGTTTTCAAAGAACAAGCGTAAAAAAATCCGCTCACACTAACGAACTCTGTCATCAGTGCGACAGCGTTGTAAAGTAACCCCCGGCCCTCTCATTGTCAAGGCCTAAAATCTCTTTTTTTAGTCTCCTGACATGATCGCCTTCACAGGCAACACCAAGGGTCAGCGGACGAGCGACCATTCTATACTAATCCATCCAGCTTGTCAAGAGGAATTTGCATAGAATATGCATCCTCGCCCGTTTTCTTGTATCGGTTTACTGCCGGATTTCTTTAGTCGCCCTTGTTAAACGAACGGTTCGCCCGTAAGTTCCACGAAAAACGGAAATCCCCGCAACAAGCACTCCTCTCAGATCGGCCGGTGCGCAGGTGAATCAGTGCGACTTTCCTACAGTTTCCCCCTCATCCGTTTCATAATGACACGCCCGGGTGGCACTTGTGCACGTGTCACTGACAAGCTACTCCCGCGCGACCGACCGCGAGGAAACACTGACCAAACCACCACCGACTGCCAGCAGCAGCACTCCCACCGCCGCCAGCACGAAGCTCTGGAAGCTCGGACGGACCAGAAGCACTGCCCGGCCCGGATCCGAGGGGTCATGACGCACCACTACCTCTCGCCCCGGCGGGTACTTTGCAATCAGCTGTTTGGCAACGTCGTATCGGCTGCGCTTCGATCCGAAGCCCGTTGCGCCCAGGTTCGAAACAGTGGCGTACCTGACCCCCGCCACTGCATACGCGATCTGTACCTCGGGACGGTAGTTCCTCTCTCCGACAAGCTCGGATCGAACCACTACCCCCTCGACCTGCGGCCAGTTGCGCCGCTCCCAACTCTCAGCAAGCTGGTGCGCGCCCACTAGTCCGGCCGTCAGGCCCGCCGCCGCCCCAACAAGTGCCGCTACTCTCAGACGTCGCGACAGGTGACCGTCACCGATCAGCCGCGCAAGCAGCAGCCTGAGCGCCAACATCCCCAGCAGCCCCGTCACTATCACCATCAAATACAGCATCGCCATAGATTAACTCCGGCGTTCAAACCATCGTTCCCGGCAAACTTGCCGGCCCGCGATGGCGCACAACAGAACGGCCACCCCTACACATGCAAAGGTGGCCGTCGGTGAGCTTGACTCTGTCGCTGAGGAAGGTCTGCTCTCAGGGCTCCGGTAGATGCCCCGACGAGACAATCTCCACCAGCGTGACCTCGAATCTCAGTTTCTTGCCCGCCAGAGGGTGATTGACATCCAGGATAATCTTGTCGCGATCAACACCTACAACCACTGCCCGGAAATAGCCGCCATCAGCATCCGGCACCTGCAGATGCATGCCTTCCTGAGGCTTGAGGTCCTTGGGCAACTTGCTGCGCTTGAGTGTCTCCATTCGATCCGGCTTGTGCCGGCCGAATCCGTCTTCGGGGTCGATGTGAAGCGTCCTGGTGTCGCCCTCGGCCATGCCGGTCAAGCCCATCTCCAGTCCGGGTATGGTGCTTCCCTCGCCGATGATCAACTCAAACGGCTCCCGACCATCGGTGGTATCGACTAACGTGCCGTCTTCAAGATAGCCGGTGTAGTGTATTCTCACTTTGTCGCCGGGTACTGCCTGACGCATAGACGTCTCCCTTATACCAGAGGTGAAGAAACCGTTTCAGGCGAACCTACCACTTTTTGCCGAAATGTCAAGCAGGGCACAAGCCGACACTACCGGCGCCCCAGAGCGCGCCTGAACTCGACCGCCTCGGGATGCCTGGGATTGATCGCCAGCGCCCGGTCAATCTCCGCCAATGCTTCATCCCGCCTGCCCTGCAGCTCATACAGCATGGCCAGACGCCAGTGAGCCGAGGCCTTGTCCGGCCACGATGGTTTAAGGTCCGCTTGAAGATATCGCCTGAACGCCTTCTCCCCCAATGGCAACTCAGACTCCGAGAGGACCGCCGTGCGGCCGATCTGATACAGCGCCCCAAGCTCTGTGCTGTCAATAGTCAACACTGCGTAAAACTGCTCGAACGCCTCCCCGAAGCGATCCTGGACCTGATACATGAACCCAAGCTGCATGCGGGCGGCTGTCTCTGATGAATCCAGTCTCAGGATACCCTGATATACAGGCTCCGCCTTGTCGAAAGCCTGATGACGCTGGTAGTAACCGGCCAGACGGTACAGCGACTCTTTGCGCGTTGTATCTACCTGTACAGCCATCAGATACTGAAGCTCCGCGTTTGCGGTATCCTGTTCCTGGAATTCCAGCAGACCGGCCCGAATGATATGCCCCTTGGCAGAGTCGAGCATGAAGAGCGTGTCGAGTTGCGCGCGGGCCTTATCCTTGTCGCCCCCGGCAATCCTCCCGGGCGCCTGCATATGGAACTCGATCAGCGCGGTACGCGGCCCCACGCTGTCCGGAGCAAGCTCAACAGCGCTCTGGTAGGCATCGCGGCATGAGCGTGCCCGAAACGCCGCCTTGAGCTTACTCCCACGGGCCGCCTTCAGACCGATGGCGTTACCGTAGCTGAGGAAGTACTCATAGCGCGTCGTATCAAGCTCCCTGGCCCGTTTGAGGTACTTCTCGGCCTCGTCGTGATCGTCCAGTATGAGGTACGTACGCCCGAGCAGGTACAGCGCCTCGGCGTTGTCCTCATCGGACTCGACAATCGGCTCCAGGATGTCCTTTGCCTTGTTCATCCAGCCTTCGTCCAGCAGGGCGCGGGCGGAATCGAGGCTTGAGGCGTGGGAGGAGGCTGGAAAAAGTGACAAGAACAGAAGGACTTTGACTACTCTAACCACAAGTTTGGGCGCTCCCATTGCTAGGGATGAGGTTTCCTACTTTCGAGCTACAGCAGCTTCGATAGTACGCTTGAACTGACAGAACTTACTCGTCTATTGCCTCCCTCAGGTATCGAGTAATCCTGTCTTTGTTGCTTCCACCAAGGCTGGAATACTGCTTCTCGCAAACATCGCTAAATCTGGCTAAGACCTTCCTGTTGACTGACTCCTGATCCTCGAATATTCCGATGGACCGATGCTTCACGTCCCATCGCTCGAACTGGTGCAGAGTTATCGTTGCATCACGCACTCGTGAGTCTGTTTGAAGTGCGAAGACGAAGAGAGGTCGCGGCATGCCATTGACTCGACAATCTACTGGGTAGTTACCCCGAGGATCGTGCTGCTCATGAAACCAATCGAATTGCATGCGCCCTGGGGGGACGGTCGTCGCCATTACTTCCCGAAAGTCCTCCAGGAAGGTCGAGCGAGCGCGCTCGCGACTCAAGTAGGACACATCAGAAATCTTGACCAACGCCTGAACAAAAGAGTACAGAGCGTCCCCATACCTATCGTCATGGACCTTTAGAAGCAGCTCCCCATCCAAGTCCTCAACACTGAACATCGAAAGTGCGTTTGTGATCACCTTCTGCCTAGTGCCGCGCTGAAGGTCTTTGTCTTCGATATCGTATGTAAGGTGCATGTATGTGTGCCCCTCGTCCGTGAGAGTCCAGTTCCTGCCTTCTCGCCTCAGAACAATTGCAAAGTGATCCCCATCGTCGAACATGAAAGGAGTCATTACTCGATAGCGCCCCAAGCCTTCGTCTTCCAATGAGATCTCGTCGCTGACCTTAGCCCTGAGATCATGCTCGATCTGCTCTTTCTTCATGTTCTTTCCCTCGTAATCAGACACAGCTGATTGTTGTCAGGGTATGAGAAACAACAGTCCACCAACATGCGGTTTAGCGCTGAACGGTAGTCGGTGAAGCTGGTAGTCTCTTCTGCATAAGCGTCTTCTCGAAAGCCACTCTCTTGATATCGCTCTGTTGCCATGTGAATGTGAAAGGCATAAAACGAGTCCTTCTCAATCTTGTTCGTGTGAGTATGGCTCTTTCCATTATAACGCCGCAATCTAAACAATTGATTGGTATTTGGTACGAAGACCGCTAGGATCACTGAGAAGTCAATCACATTGATTCGGCTGCGCCTCAAGATGATCCTGAAGCTGTTATCTCGGCTCCCAATAACATCGATTTTGGTCTCATCATGGCCCCTTCTACGCTTCAGCCTGAACTGCCGCTCGTAGTCTTTGGGGAGTGGCTTTGGCTCAGTGACTAACCGTGCTATTTCCTTGTCTGAGAAGGTACCAGCCATTAGAGGTCTACAGCCCTATATTATCCGAAAATAATCCACCAGCGTGCACCGGCGCGGACGCGTGAAACTTGAGGCCTTCGTCAACCCTTCGCCCGTCGTTCCCGCTATCGACATCGTGCAGTAACCCTCTCCCCCGTATCCCAGACCAGCCATGTTGGGGCCGTTTTTCACGAAAATATTCGCCCGGCAAAGCTGCGCCATATTGGACAGGTTGACAATCGAGGTCGAGTGCATAACAAACGTGTGCTTGAACTGGTGCTCGACAATGACCGCCTTCTCCATAGCTTCCTCGACCGTTTTGGCCCGCACGAACGGAATAACCGGCATTAGCTGTTCGGCCATCACCAGCGGGTGATCCCATGGCGCCTCGAAAAACACCAGCTTTGTCCCCGGCGGCGGCTTGATATCCACCTGCTTGAGAATCTCTTCAGCCGACTTGCCGACAAAGTTGCGGTTGACAGTCACATGGCGGTACCCGCTGCCGTCAGGATCGGACTCCACCAGAATCTTGGTCAGTTTATCGATAGCCACCCCTTCCAGCTCAAACGCCCCGTTGGCGATCATCTCCCGTTTGAGCTTGTGGGCCACCTTATCAACGACGAAAATCTCCTTCTCGTCACTGCACAGCACGTTGTTGTCGAACGATGCCCCTATGACGATATCACGCCCGGCCTGCGAGAGCACGGCGGTCTCGTCGACGATCACCGGCGGGTTGCCGGGTCCGGCACAGATAGCGCGCTTGCCCGAGGTCATGGCCGCCTTGACAACACCCCCGCCGCCGGTCACCACCACCAAGTCGATATTCTTGTGTCGCATCAGAGCGTTGGCGGTCTCGATTGTCGGCGAGGTCACACAGGTGACAACATTGGGCGGACCGCCGGCCTCGACAATGGCATCATGCACCAGCCTGGCCATTTCTGCCGAGACATTTTTGGCTGACGGGTGCGGGTTGAACACGGCGGCATTGCCGCCGGAGATGATCGATATGGAGTTGTTAAGCACGGTCGAGGGCGGATTAGTCGAGGGCGTCACCGACCCCACCACTCCCCACGGGGCCGGCTCGACAAGCGTGAGCCCCTTGTCCCCGCTGAACGCCACCGGCTGCAAATCCTCCGGACCGGGCGTCTTGCGGGCACAGAGAATGATCTTGTTCATCTTGTCCGGCATCCGGCCCAGACCGGTCTCCGTCACGGCCATTCTCCCCAGTCGTTCGGCGTTGGCCAGAGCGTGCTTGCGGATATTGGCCACCAGTTCCATGCGCCGCTCCAACGACAGGTCAATGAAACGCCGCTGCGCCATCCGGGCAGCCTCGACAGCATCATCGAGCTTGTCATACAGGCAGGTGTCCCCCTGACTGGCCACCTGGCGCGGTGCTATCGGCGAGGCCGGCCCGAGCGGTCTGGGCTGTGAGACGGTCTGATTGTTGCCGTTCGGAGACACATTCGGTGACACAATCGTCGTCCCCCCACGCTTGTTGATCTCATCAAGCACGAGGCGAACGATATCCTCAACCGGCATGTTCTGCTGGGAATCCGCCATGATTACCAAAAGACAAAACCGGGAGCTTAGCGTGCTCCCGGCGGTTTAGCCTGACACTTACTGGCCGTCGGGCAGATTAGTCGGGAAAACGTCGTGGACATTATTATGCGGACGCGGGATCACGTGGACCGAGACCAGCTCGCCCACCTTCTGAGCCGCCGCCGCGCCGGCATCGGTCGCCGCCTTACACGCCGCCACATCACCGCGAACGATAGCCGTCACCAGCCCGCCGCCAACTTTCTCGTATGAAACAAGGGTCACCTTGGCAGCCTTGACCATCGCATCGGCGGCCTCGATCAGGGCAACCAGTCCCTTGGTTTCAATCATTCCTAAGGCTTCCATTGAGTCTCCTCAAACTGGACGATTTTGCATTGTTCAACTGGCCAAATAGTAGAGTGGTGGCACCCTAATGTCAATCAAAAAAGCGACTTGCGCCGACGGAGCAACAGCAGCAGCGGCACCCCGAACAGGTAGCAGGCACCGATCTGCCCGATCGCAATCATCTGCACGGCGAACCAGAAGCTCACTCCGATCAACGGCGCCAGATACGCTGCCACTCCAAAGGCGTTGAAGACAACCGGTGGCAGGGGCGCCAGGGCCACCGCCACATTTGACTGCCGGAATGTCAGGGCGATCCACCGTGTCGCCAGAGCGGCTGTCAGCGTTATCAGCGGACCGACAAGGATATCCAGCCACCCCATCCCCCCAATGATATTCGCCAGCAGACACCCGACATACAGACCGGGGATCGCCGCCGGAGTTAGAAATGGCAGCACCGTGAGGGCCTCGGCGATCCGCACCTGGTAAATCCCGAATGAAATTGGCAGAAAAACCACGCTCAGCAGCGCGTACAGGGCGGCGATCAGACCAGCCGTCGCGACATATCGGGCCTGTTGTGTTCCCATACGCTCGTGATATGCCACATGTTCGGCCCCAGGTCAACAGATTTTACTTAGCGCGGTCGGTGGGGTACGTAGAAGACTTCTGAGGTTACGTGGACCGCATGGACATCAGCAAAGTCAAGCTCCAGGTCCTCCTGCGGCTGCTCACCCTGCACGACCAGAAGGACGCCATCACCGGTAAGCCGTATGCGCCTGGGTATGCAATAACGCCGGTCGGCTCGCGCGCCGTTGAGTTCAATCAGTACCTTGCGATGCCGCCGGATGGCATTACAGAACGCTTCCAGATGATCCTTCGCAGCGTCGCCCGCTGGTTGCCTGTCCGATGACGGCAAGTCGACCTGAAGCATCCCGCTCTGGGTGAGGGTCGTGACCCTCACTCGCCCCGTCAGCTTCTCCTCAATGAGTTGAAAACGCCTGCGAAAGTAGCGGCACCACGACGCCGGATTGTGGCAACAAGCGTATCGCAAGAGGTCCAGTTCCTCTGCACTCAGCTCAATAACAGGGAGGCTGGTATCTCCGGCAATCTGATAGCCGTCATCATAAACCACGGGGATGTTCATCTTCAGCAAGCTGTTTATATCACGATAGACAGTCCGTCTGGAAATTCCACACTGATCGCTCAACTCAGCAATGGAAAGAGGCCCCCTGTTTCGTAACAGGCCTATCAAATGCAACAAACGTTCCGATTTGGTCATGTCCTAACCCCTATAAATCATCTCACCGCTGCCACAGCCGCTCTCACCGGCACCTCTGCTTCTGACACGAAGCCATGAGTCTGTGTCATGTTTCTCAGGGTCGGGCAGTGCGCAAGGCACCAAGGCCCTGTGCCCAACACAATCTTAGGACGTCAGCAACATCTCACGGAATAAGCAACCGGGTCAACGCCCCCGCCCACGCTGATGCCTCCTCGAGCGCAGCATCAGGTGAAGCGAATAGCCCAAGCTACCGGGACTCACCTGTCGATGTCAAGGGCGAAATCGGCGAGTTGCCCATATGCTGCGCAGGCCATCAAAGGATACATGGCCGGATCTGCCTGTCTTGTGTCAGATACTGTCATGGACGGCCCCTGTCAGTCAAAGTCTGGCTTGCTTCAGGAAGCTCCGCAGATTGACGCCTTTGTTCTGCACCCCCAGCTTGCGACGGATAGTCTCACGATGCTTGTTCACCGTCAAGGGCGACAGGCCCAGCGCGCCGGCGATCTCTTTCGTTGACAGACCGTCACGAATCAACCGGCACACCTCAACCTCCCGTTGCGTGAGACCAGCCAGTCTGTCATCAGCCGGTTCCGGCGGCGATTTGGTAACCTGCTCAATCATCGTTGCCAGCGCACCAAGGCGATCCTGAAGCGCCTCTGGAACATGTCGCTTCAGATCCATTAGCACCGGCAGCAGCGCTGAGCGTATTCGCTCACCCACAGCCATTGAGACCGACTCTTTCTCCGCGGCAAACCGGCACAGGACCTCCGACAGCGCAATCTGCTTGCTCTCAAGTTGTCTCATGGCGGCCTTCAGGTCTTCCTCCGCCTGTTTCCTGCGCGAGATATCTCTTGTAACACAGACGATCCAAGGCGACTCAGCACTACCATCATCGCGTACGCAACAGGCTGTTGACTCCACCCATACATAGTCTCCCCGGAAGTGCTTCATGCGGAACTCGATACGGCGTTTCCCTGCACTGGTCAGTACGGCGTCCTGAGCATCGCTGACGCGCAGTCGATCCTCTGGGTGGATCAAATCATACGGGTTACGACCCAGCAACGCCTCCGGGCTGAGGCCGAGAATGGCGAGCGATGCGAAAGATGCGAACTCGAAGACCCCATCGCAGTTGTGCAGCGAGATCATTTCGCGGGCATTCTCAGCCAGAAGGCGGTAGCGCTGCTCGCATGATTCGATCGCTTCAACAGCGCTGACCTGGCTGCTGACATCGCGAGCCACCAGAGCCATTCGTGCCCCCCTCGATCGCCCGGAATCCACGGGAGTCAGTCGCCACTCGAAACACCGACCCTTCCATCGGCAGGAGAACGAAACCGAAGTACTCTGGCGCCAACAGGTCGCAATCGGCCCCCGGAGAAGCTGCCACAGGTCTGCAGGAACGATGCGCGCAACATCCTCTCCTGACACTTTGTCAGCCGTAGTACCGCAGATAAAGGCCATAGCCTGATCCATGATGAGTATCCGACCATCGGAGTCCAGCAGCATTGAATGCCCTGAACACATCTCTTCCAGACACCGCGCAAGACACTCGCGATCGCAGCTATCCACTTCAGCCACGGGCTCTTGTGTCACATCCTCGCCGGTCACCTCGATCTGGCCGCACCCGGATCGAGTGATGTTGACTCTCAATCTTGCGGGCTCGCGATCAGAGTGTCGAAAGTCATACCAATCCTGATACTCCTCGCCCTTTCCCGTATGCACGCAGTCATACATCTTCCGCAGCAATTGAGGACAATGCGGCAGGACTTCATCGACCGCCCGGCCGACGAATCGACTCAGCGCTGACACACTAAGCGCATCGGCCTGCTCATTGCAGACAATCAGAACGAGCATACCGTCCTTCAACTCCCAGCGACTCCAGGCGATGCCCGATTGCCGGCGCGCCTCCCGCTTCCCGCTCTCTCGCACGCGCATGATGTCAGCGCCAATCCTGCCACCAAGACTCATCAGCAAATCAAGCTGTCCCTCAAAATAGCGGGGATGATAGCGATTGGCTAACAGCAGCGAGCCCAGCACGTTAGTGCCGTGCATGATCGGGACCGCGACAAACGCTCTCGCTTCAGGCGCCATGTGCTCGCCGCGAGGCAATCCCTCTGAGTGCAAATCGACGATGATCGGTTCACCACGGTCAATGCTCTCGGCCACCCGAGAACCGGCCCCAACTCGACGCAGGAATCTTGGGCACGATGTGCCCCCGGACTGCGCACAACTGATCACCTGATTCGCCTGCAAGTCCAGTTGCAGTTGAATACCGCAGCATGTTGTACCGTCAAGAACCCTCAGCTCGGCCGGAATCACCTGCAGCAATCGATCGACACTGGCACACTCCGCCAGGGCAGTATTGAGCCGACGCCCAATGGCGGCAATCCCTGCACCCATTCTGCGTGCCGTGATATCTCTGGATACTCCGAGCATCTGGATGTCGCCAGCTCCCCCAGCTCCATCCGGCGGCTGATAGACCGTACCCTCAACCCACCGCTGGTCGCCATGAGCATCGACGATGCGGAATTCCACCGAGACAACTTCGCCATTGCCTGCCGCGCTATCCAGGGCCTGAGCAACTCGCGGCAGATCATCAGGATGAACAACATCCGTTGCTCGCAAACCGATCGCCTGCTCCGGCTCATAGCCAAGAACACGTTCACAGGATGGTGAGACAAATGCAACTGCATGGGACGACGATATGCCATGGAAAACAAGATCCGGTATGGTCGGCACATCCCTATGCGATTCTGCTCGCTTGTTGCTGTCTGAGGTATCGTCGCTTCCCGAATGGGAAGGGGAATCCTTCACGGCGTTTCTCCGGTCATGTTCAAGCCCTGTTGCGCCTCGAACAACGCCCTGTGTAGGTCAGAGCATCATCCGCCTCGGTCTGGTTTCCTCCCCATACAAATCTATACGCTGGCCCCAAACAAATCTCTCAGCGCCCGAACCCCTCAAGTCCTGCTGGTCGCGCACATGTCACTGAGTCGACCAATCCACTCAGCCACCATCAGTCTGATAAACCTCCATCAACTGCCGGCCAATCCGCATCATGTCTTTGCGCAAAGACTCCGGCTCCATTACCTCGGCCTGTGGCCCAAACCCAAGTATCCAGCGCTGAATCTCCTCGATGCCCCGGACCGTGACCTCATAGCGAATCGTGTCACCATCAAGCGGGGTTATCGTCTCATCGGGATGATGCGACGACGAACTCACGACCCTGGCTGCGGCACCAGAGAAGTGCGCCACAACCTTGACGGTCTCACCGCTGTATACTTCCCAGCTACCCGCAAAGTAGCTCTCCGGGCTGACGCCTGTCCGCGGCTTGAACCCCTCCGCAAGCACCCGAAGTGACTCCATCCGATCGATTCGGAAAGTCCGAAAATCCTGTCTCATCCGACAGTAAGCAACAAAGTAGAACGCACGGGCACGAAACACAACGAAATACGGTTCGAGTACCCGCGTCGACATACCCGTCTCAATAGCGTTGTACTTCACCTCGATGGCTCGGTACTCTTGAATAGCCCTCTCCAGATCAGCAAAAAACCGCGCAGCTCGGTTCAGATCAACAGTCGACATCCACGAGACATGAGTAGCCGGCGGATGAAGTTTCTTCTCCGTTTTGACAGAATCTGACAAACCCGCCTCCACCTTAGCCATCACTCGATCCGCAAGCTCCCCATACTTACCTGTCATTCGTAATGGCGATGATTCTAAAGCCATCTTAAGAAACTGGTACTCATCCTGTCCGAAGTTTAACGGCGGCAGGAAACAATCAGAGGCCAGCTTGTACCCCCTGTCATAGTAGATCGGAATATTGGCCTGTGACAGAGCCAGAATATCACGATAGATTGACCGCTCGGTTACCCCGCACTCCTCAGCGAGAGCTGCGGCGTTCAGGTTGCGACGCGACCTGAGCAGATTCAGGATGTACAGCAGACGGTCGTATTTCGGCATTCCCATGAGGTTTCGCCTCCTCAACCCAATATAGGCAATCGGGCCGGCCACGGCAATATGGGAACTGATCCATAGTGTGGATGATCCTCTGACGATGCCAGCCCCGAGGAAGCACCCGCCAGAACCCATAAGACCTTGTCCCCCCGGACTTTACCACGTCCGCAGAACCCCGGCACCGCCTTTGCAATGATCCATAATGAAACGATACCGGAACACTCAAAGACCTGGGGGAAGATATGGCCAGAAGGCGTGCCCGCAGACGCCCCGACGAAAGACCCAACTTCTGGGAATCGCTGGTATTCAAGTGGGGTACCAAGCTCTTTCTGGGCGTCCTGATAGTCGTAGTGCTTCTGACGGTGGTTCAGTGCTCACTGGAGTCTCCGAAGGCACCCAGTTGGGATACTCAGCTGACCGTTCCACTGACCAGCCATCAGTACAACATGGCCGAAATCCTGGAGCGAATCAACCAAGATGGCCTGACCATGGACTCTGCCGGCGTTGTCAGTTACAGCATCTCCGAACAGCTGGACACTGTCTTCGTAGACACGGCAGATCTGTCAACACCCGACCTGTCCTACTCGATCCAGAAACAACTCGACGATGTCAACATCGTCCTGGACCCGCTGGGACCGATAACCGTCTCCGCAACCGCGGCGCTCAACCTGGGCACCGGCTATCCCGGTGATCAGACTTCTGTCAGTGCCGTCGGTTTCACGGTGGTCACTGAGATGCCGGCGATCGCGGAGTGCGATTCCGTAACGGTCGCAACCGGGAGCGCCAGAACCATCGTGTACAACAATCTCGGCCTGGACCTCGACCAGGTCCGCCTGCGTATATACGATCGCAACAAGCAGGATACCGTTGGATGGGGCACCGTGGTCGGCGGAATCCCGGCTGGCGTGACGGATTCTGTGATCATCCCGCTGAACGGACGCACCTTCACCAGTGCCCTGAATCTCGTCGTTATCGCTCATACGCCGGGCGGAGTCATGAACAGTATCTCGACCCGGTTCATCCGCACCAGTATGGCTTTCGATACCCTGGGTGCCTCCATGGCCGCAGCGCAAATCGATCCGGACACCCTGGAATTTTCACAGCAGATCGAGCTTGACGAATCCGGGGTGATCGACACCGCGGTGCTTGCCTCCGGCGCGCTGTCCGTTACGCTCGCCAACCAGACCGCAATGGGCGCAACCGTAGTCGTGGAATTTCCCGACTTCGCCGGGCCATCGGGTATGCTTCGAATCGATCGGGACATCGCCGCCAACAACCAGACGGACATCAGTCTCGACCTCTCGCAGTACCGCTTGATTCCGCTCGATCGTGTTGCACCTCAGCTTCTGGCCATCAACTGCGTCGCGTATCTGGATGGCTCCGATGGCCAGAGAATCGTTGTGATGCCCCAGGACGGCTTCTCTGTGTCGGCGCAACTGACCGGGCTTCAATTTGAGTCGGTCACCGGTTCTTTCGAGGACAGCCGGGCCAGCTTCGATGATATCCGCACCTCGATCGACTTGCCGACCGGTTTCGACCAGATAGAACTGACTGCCGCTACCCTGACACTTGAAATCGAAAACGGCATTGACCTGCCCGGATCGCTGGATATCAGCCTGAGCGGTAACAACAACAAGCAACTCTCTCTCACCGGTGATATTGATGCCCGTGGCACCCAGCTAATCTCTTCGATCAGCACGATAGTGAACACCGACGTTGCCGACTTCCTCTCCCCGATCCCTACTGAATTCGAAGTCTCCGGTGCCGTTACCCTCGGCGGCGAAGGCGTTCGAGGCACTCTCCGAGCCGGTGACTTTATCGTCGCCAAAGTCTCTTTCACCTCGCCGATGGAATTCGTCCTGAACGAATCCACAGTTGCAACTGACCCCGAGCGCACCGAAATCGACCAAAGCGATATAGACAAGATCACCGACCATGTCAACGAGCTGCGACTCACCTATAACATCGCCAACGCCCTCCCGGTCGGAGCCGGCGTGCGGTTGCTGATCGATCCGGATTCGACCCATCTGACGCCCGACTCAGCGGACCTGATCATCGAACTGGCGGAAGTGCCAGCCGGTCCGGTGACCGGGGGACTTGTCACCGGCACCAGTCAAACTGGCGAGCGTCAGGTCGTGCTGAGCAATGCCGATGTCCGCATCCTTGAAAACCCGGAGCTGTTCATCGCGACCGAACTGACCCTGATGGCCTCCGATGGTACCGTTCGCGTCACCGGTGACAACTACATCCACATAACCGCCTGGATCGAAGTAGACTACTTCTTCGACGGCGAATTCTAAGCCTGGGGGATGATCATGATTACGACTCATAACCACCATACACGCGGCCGGTTTGTGCGCCGCCGAGGCTGGCGGATTGCCGTTGCCGTTGTTGCGGCGATCTGCTGCCTGACCCTCACCACATCCGCCCTGGCCGATGCTCTGGCCTCTGCCCGTGGAGTCGCCATGGGCGGGTCTATCAGCAGCCTTGCAACCGGTGTCGATGCCGCCCGATGCAACCCCGCCCTGCTCGGCCTTGTGGCCCATCAGGAGCGAGGTGTGGAGTTATTCGGGCTGGCCGCGGACATTCACAACAACGCCCTGACACTCAATGACTACAATACCTATAACGGCACTTATCTGACCACCCAGGACAAGGCAGACATCCTGGCCAGGATTCCCACGGAAGGACTCAAGGCGGCCATGAATGTCGATGCTTCTGCCCTGTCAATTGCCCTCGGCTCGGCTGTCTTGGCAGTGGAGGGGGTCGCCAATGCCGACCTGAATGTTAGCCGCGCCATCATCGAACTGATGTTAAATGGAAACGCAATCGGGGATACCATCAATCTCGATGGTTCCTGTGCCAACGCTGTCGGCTACATGGCCTTCGGCCTGTCCTACGGTCGTCCCGTATACACGCTCGGCACACGTCAAGTTGCGGTCGGCGCGACCGTCAAGTATATCCGGGGGCTCGGTGTTGAGCAAATGGTGGAACACTCCGGCAGTCTGTCCACCAACACCACCGGGTTTGCCGGTGCCGGCAGCTTCATCGTGCAGACTTCAACCGGCGGTAGCGGCTATACCGTTGATCTCGGCGCCGCCGTCAAACTCAGCCGAACCTACACAGCCGGTGTGAGCTTCAAGAACTTCCTGAGTCACATCAGCTGGAGCAAGCAGTGCGAGGAGCACGGCTACCTCTTCAGTTTCGATAACGCCACCGTTGACAACTGGGATGAGGACGAGGTCGTCAGCGAGGACTACACCATCGATCTGGACGGCTTCACCAGCAATCTGCCCTCAGTGATGAACATCGGTTTTGCGAAGACCGGCGGACGCCTGCTGTGGTCACTCGCCTGGGAACAGGGCTTCCGTCGTGCCGCCGGTTCATCTACCACACCCCGTCTGTCTGCGGGCATCGAGTGGCCGCTTCTGTCGATTCTCCCGCTGCGCACAGGCTTCTCGACTGGCGGCAACAATCAGACGGCATTTGCTCTCGGAGCCGGGTTGCGCTTAGGCAGCCTCCATATCGACATCGCTACCATTACCGGCGCATCCTTGTCCCCCTCCTCTGCCAAGGGGACCAACCTGGCCCTGTCAACCGGGCTGTACTTCTAAGGCGGTGACACGATGACAAGACTCCTCAAGTACATACTCAGCAACCGCCCGGTCCGTTTCCGAGTTGGCTGGCTATTTCTCTGGATGGTCTGCCTTGTGGCCTCCGGCCAGGCCATGCCGCCTCATCCGGAGGTGATCCAGCAGACCGGCGTGGGCAAGGTCAACCCGCCATACTACATGCTTCACGCACAGCAGGCTCGCGCACAGGGACTCAACGGCGGAGTGGCACCTGGGGAGAACCTCTCCCCCGCCCTCGCTCCGACAGGTGCAGCCAGCGCAAGCGGCAACACCCGTCTGCTGGCGATTCTGGTCGACTTCTCCGACAAGGTGGCACAGATGCAACCGGAATTCTTCGATTCATTGCTGTTTGACACTGTCGGAAGAACCGTGCACACCTATTTCGAAGAGGTGTCGTACGGAACCATGAACATCATACCCGGCCTTAAGCCCTCGGAAATCGGCTGGGTCCGGGCGCCTAACCCGTATAGCTTCTATGTCGATGGTCGTAACGGGATCGGCGAATATCCGCGCAACACGAAGAAGCTGGTCGAGGACCTGCTCGCGGCCATTGACGTTCACGTGGACTTCTCTGTCTATGACAATAACGGCGACGGTTCTGTTGATGGTCTGGTTATCATTCACGCCGGACGCGGAGCTGAGCGCTCCGGAAGCAGTGATGATATCTGGTCTCACCAGTGGTATATCACCCCTCAGGAACGCGACGGGGTCAGCATCTCGAAATACAGCATTCAGCCGGAATACATCAGTTACCCCGGTGATGGCACAATTGGCGTTTTCTGCCACGAACTGGGACACCTGCTGCTGGGATTGCCAGACCTCTACGACACTGATTACACCTCTCGCGGCGTCGGTGACTGGTGTCTCATGTCATTCGGAGCCTGGCTTGGTCCGTTC
Source organism: uncultured Ignavibacteriales bacterium (assembly GCA_964627305.1). Taxonomy (GTDB): domain Bacteria; phylum Zixibacteria; class MSB-5A5; order GN15; family FEB-12; genus WJKG01. The sequence continues at coordinate 16,995 of CAZVHP010000006.1, forward strand.
GGCAAGGGAGAAAGCCCCGCCCATCTCAATGCCTGGTGCAAGGCTCAGGCGGGGTTTGTCACCCCGGCTGTTATCGACTCCTCGTACACCCAGTTCGCCATCACACAAGTCCAGACCAGCGGCGAGGTCCTCAAACTTGCCATGCAGGGCACATCAACACAGGAGTACTTCCTCGTTGAGAACCGCCAGCGGATCGGGTTCGACAGGTACCTTCCCGGCGATGGCCTGTTGATCTGGCACATCGACGAGTCCAAAACCGTCAACACCCAGGAGTGGCGACCGGGCAGCGACCCCGTCTTCCATGCCCTGTGCGCCCTGGAACAGGCTGACGGAGACTATGACCTTGAGAGAAATCTTAACTCAGGCGATGGCTGGGATCCCTACCCCGGCATCAGAGGCGCCACCGCCTTCTATGAACTGACTGATCCCAGCTCGAACTCGTATCTGAATGGACCTTCGGGAGTGTCGATCTTCAACATATCCGCCTCGGGAGAGGTAATGCAGGCAGATATCTCAGCGAGTCTCGTGACGGGCGAAGACACCTCAGGTTCGGGCAGCAGCGATGGTCTGCCGAAGACGATCGCCCTGTCGCAGAACTACCCTAACCCGTTCAATCCCAGCACCACGATTACCTACACCCTCTCAAGGGAGTCCGATATCACCTTGAGCATCTTCGACATCACCGGCCGACGCGTCATCACGCTGGTTGATGGCACTGTTTCCGAAGGACAACACACGGCGCAATGGGAAGGAACCGACATCCACGGCAAACCCGTCGCCAGCGGAATCTACTTCTATCGGGTGGAGTCTGGTGAGCAAACACAGGTGAAGAAGATGATGCTGATGAAGTAGCACCACCAGGAAAAGCCCCCCAGGACACGGTGCGCCAGCACGGGCGCACTCACGGTCCAATAGAAAGCCCCCGGCCAGTTTCTGAACCGGGGGCTTTCTCAGTCCGGATAGTTGACCTCGACAGGTGATTCCTCGTCGATAGTCCTCCCATTCCGTTGCATCTTCTTGAACTGCGTATGGCAAGTCTTACAGCGTCTGGGATCATCGTGATACCCACGCGCCGCAAAATATTCCTGTGCCGCCGCAGTGAACACGAACTCCTCTCCGCAGTCGACGCAGATAAGGATCCTCGTGCTGAAACCGTTACTGTTGTCCATTTTTCCCCCTCTCTTGGAATTGGACATCCTTGTCACCAGACAGACCGGTAACGGTAAGGCTTCACATGTACGCACCAGTATAGGCCGACAGGTTCACAAGTGTCAACTTAAAAACGGACAGAAATGGACCAGAAAGTACTCAATAAGGATTGCACGGTGGCCCGCCGCCAACCTGGAAGAAGAATGACACCATCATGGTCAGATCGCTCACATTCACAGGCATGGCGCAGTTGAAGTCCCCGGCTTGTTCCTGGGGCTGAGGTGACGGGCCACCGCCGAACAGGTAGGCCACAAGGTAGGTCAGGTCGCCGACATTAACCAGCCCGTCGAAGTTCACATCACCGCGCTGCAATACCGTGAGCACCTTGGATTGCTGCTGATGCGTCTTGGAGGTATCCCCTCGGGAGCGCACCGAAAAATACAGGTGCGATGTTTCTCCGAGCGGCGTCCCGACCGGGGGGCGGACCCCCAACGCCACGGTATCAGACTTACCGGCCGCTACCGCACGCGCCGTGCTGTCGATCAGACGCCAGCCGAAATCGTCGCTGAAGAGCACATCGATCACGTCATTGAGCTGCGAAGTATTAGTTATCTCGTACGAGAAATATCGAGTCCCCCCGGAGTATATAACCGTGTCAGAGGTCAGCACTTGAGACGTCACCTCGTACGGTTTGAGCACCTGTGCCGAATAAGTGAAATTGGCCCCCGTAGCAAACTCCGACAGGTTGGCTCCCACAAGAGTCACCTTTGCATACTCCTCGAAGTTGAAAACCTCAATCATCCCTTCTTTGCTGACCGGGTCCAGCAGGATCGGAACAATCTCATGCTCCGTAACCGTTCTCGACTTGATCAGGTGTGCCTCCCACTCACGGTTATTGGCACCGTTGAAAGTTAATCGCAGAATCCCGTATGCCGTCCCCGGATAGAACTCGATGTAACACGAGCCATAGCCCGCCGGGCTGACCGGCGACACCTGGCTGGCCACCGGGTAGACACTGTGCGCCGCCGCAATGTCGATATAGGGGTACCACATTGCCTCCTCATAATGCAGCCCATCGTCGCGACCGCCGGTGATGTAATTCCAGGTAGTGAATTCCGCAAAGGCAGAATCAAGCGTCCAGCCATATCGCTCGACAATCGTATCCCGCAGAGCATTGAAGGCTGTCTGATAACGTGCCCCCTCCCAGGCCGCCAGCATTAGTGAGGTGTCGAAGCGCTGCGCGAGGTACAGCGGAAACAGGAATGTCGAGTAGTAATGAAACGAGTTCTCCATCAGCGCTTTCTGAGGCGCTTCCATGAAATCAGGCAGGTAGTTGTAGTTATCATTGGTGTGGTCGAAAATCAGCTCTTCGAAATGAACAGCGTCCATCTCCTGAAACCACCGGTCCTCGGTAGCATCATAGCCGAACTGCACCGCGTGGTGAAATTCATGAGCACAGGTCACCTTGGCTGCACCCTTCACTGATCCCTCCGGATCCATGTTGGAAGCGAATCCTTCGAAGCTGTTATGCAACACGATGTAGCTATAGAAGTCATTCCATGGCGCCGGCCCTGCCCCCTCAGGAACCGTGTAGCCGTAGAATGACATCTGCTGGAAGTAGATGTCATACAGCGTATCGCCTCCCAGGGCACCGTCGGTCGGCGGATACGCCCACCCCAACTGCAGGTGCACATCGAGAGCAGTATCAAGGTACGCCGCGCAGGCCTCGACGAAATCCGGCACACCGCTCAGGTCATCATCGGCCGAGGGCACCGAGTCGACCCCGGAGGTGTCGTAGTGAAGCTTGAAGTATCCTCCGGGTGAGACATAACTGAACTCCGGCTCCGGGCGCAAGAAAGCCTCACGATACGCTGCCTGTACCGAGTCGGAAAGCTCATCCCAGACTTCGATAATGTCAACCAGAGCCATTGAAGCGCAACGCCACGGCCCCGGGCCGCTCTTCAGTTCCACTATCTGGTAACGCTCCGGCAATTGACCGGTATACTTGACGGCCTTGATGACGTTGAGAGCCATGCCATCAACCGTCAGTAGCCCTTCCCGGTAATCCCGGTCGATTGCATCCAGGGGGCTGTGGGGAACATCGTCGGAACCGGGCTGCTGGTGCGCAACAGCCAACGCCGCGAAAACCAGCAGCAGCCCCAGCACAAATGTCAAAGTAGTCATGCGCATCAGGTATACGCTTTCTCAGTGGTGCATACGTATCCGTTATCGGCTGTTCTGATCGACCTCATGATCGTTGATCGTTCGAAGCATCCCCACTGTCGCCACTTGCTCATGGTGACGAAGGACCAGAAGACAGGACCTGCGGAAGCTCTGCTGTACACGCATAAGATACTGCATATCAAGGGCTTGTCAAGTCGAAAGGGATGTCTCTGTGAGAGAAATACTGACCGGTCCCGACACTCAGTTGCCAACCGCCTCCTTCCGCCCAGGCAAGATCTGCGCGAATGATCTGTCGCCGCGAAAGCCGTTCGAACGAGATCCGAAGTCCAAGTCCCACAGTACCATAGAAACCTCTTGCGCTGATCGGCTCGCCGGCGTTCCAGACATTCCCAGCGTCAGCAAACAGCACCCCGCCCAGGTGCACCGTCAGTATCTGCAAATTGGGGCGAAAGCGTGATTCCACGCCCACAACCATACGTCTGTCCCCGGTACGATAAAACCTGTCGTACCCCCGAATGCCTGTCCCACCGCCAAGCACCAGCGCATTGGCTCCCGCCTTACGATGGTCTTCGGCCATGTCAGCACGCATGGCCAACGTAACAAAGGGCACCGAGCTGTTATACAGGCGCATACGTACCGTGCCTAAACGACGGACTTCAGTGCCGTCCGCACGCCAAACCTGCCTGCCAAGACCGCCAAACAGCACGGTTTTCCCAAGAGCGACCCCGGCGTAGCCCTGAATGCCCATCTTGTGATACACCGCCCCCCGCTCCGATCCAGCCCCGCCGCCTGATAACAGGATGCTGTAACCCAGCGAAATGTCCTCCGTAACCTCGAAAGCGTCCAGCCCGCGCGTGGTCCGGTACCTCAGCGCTGAATGGCCTGCGCCGAGAAGGACCTCATGGTAGAGGGAGTCTGTCAACCGACCTGCCTCTGCCAGAATGCTGTCCTGTGTGCCGGCGCCGAGGAATCGCTCTTCAGTGACCCGCTGCGATCGATACCTGTAGTTGCCGGCGAGCTGGTACTTCCGGTCATATCCCCCCCATCGGTAGGCACCATCGAGCCCAAACTGCTCTCCCTCGTACTCGGTTTGGAGCACCCGCCGGGAATCATTGTACACATCCGAACGCCCTCCAAGCGCAAGCGCACTGCCTGTCAAAGAGAATGACTGGGACAACTCATAAAACGGTCGGCCCATCGACACGCTGAAGTAGTTGCTCAGTTCGCTGCCGCTGTACTGAGTCGAGAAGAAGAACGGACGGCCCCACAGCCGATAGTCAAGGAATCCGGCCCGCAGAAAGCTGGACTCCCGTGCCGGATCGACGAAGTAAAGCGATACTGCCTGGTTGTTTCCAAGGAAGTTCGCCTCATCAAAACCTATTGAGTAGTCGCGATACTGGCCCTCCTGTGAAACGGTCACCCCCCCAAGAAGGCTCCATTGATCGACTGTCACCACACGCAGGACCGATCGACCGTCTTCAGACATCTCAGGATACACCCAGGCATCGTATATTGACAGTCGGCGTCGCAGATTGCGCTCAGTTTCACGCGCCAATTCCTCTGAATAGGGGTCGCCTTCCCTGAGCAGAACCTCGCGCGAGATCACTCTCCTGCGGGTCACAATGTGAAGACGGTTAGCCCACCGATAAATGAAAGCATCATAGGCCGGGTCCGAGGTATCAAAGATATCCCTGTTGTCGATGACCACAGCGTCAATTATAGCACCTTCAACCACCTCATCCGCGGCCGTGGCGTCCGGCGACATCAGAAACACAGGGATCACGGCGAGAATGAGTGTGTAGATAGTGACACTGGACTTCAGAGCAGTACCCCGTCAATGCTGATCCGGTTTTCAGCCAAGATGATCGCGCACCCTCCCGGAATCAACAAGTAACCGCTCAGGGCCTGATCATCCATCGACGAGAGCGCGTCATCAGAAGTTGAATGACAAAAGGTATCAGGAAGACATCGAATAGAAGCGATCTCCAGGCGCTCTCGGTGGCCGAGGCAGCCGCCTTGAAACAACCGCAGTCGATGCTCAACCCGCGCGATATGGCGCTGATCAGCGCCACCATGAAAATCAACACCATGATCCCGATCCAGAACGATGATCCCCGGAAGTAGATCCCCAAAATGAGCCCGAGCCCGCAGAGCAACTCCAGCCACGGCATGATCAGTGCCATCAGATTGATCAGCGATCCCGGCACCATGTGGTAGTACCAGATCGATTTGGCGAACGAGGCCGGGTCGATAATCTTGTAGAACGAAGCGTACACAAAGACTATTCCCAGAAGCAACCGGGACACCATAGTCACGTAGTCGTTGTCAATCAGTGCGCGCATTCCGGGCTCCTTTGGACCGGTTCTCCGAATTCCTCCCATTCGCGGGAGCCGCCGAAGAATATCGCCACGTTGGTGTATCCAAATGCCTGCAGATTTCGAGCCAGATGCAAAGACACGTCGCACTCTTCGCCCGAGCAAAACACTATCAGCAGTCGATCCCTGGGGACCGCAAGCGTCGTGTCGAAATACTCGTCCAAACCCTCAGACGGCAGGTAGTCAAAGGGGATGTTCACCGAACCCGGAATTGTGCCGCACGCGAATTCTTCCGGCTCTCGAGAGTCGATGAATACGGCCTCGCCCTGATCGTGCTCCATCCGCGCGACTTCAAGCCCGATGAACGGGGGATCGCCCTCTTCTGCATCCGGCGGAATGACAGGCCCATCACCGGAAGATATCTCGCGCCATTTTCCCACCAATGGAATGCTGTTTGGAGATATGGAATTGACCGCCAATGCCAAGGCCACAGATAGCAGTAGCAGGATGATCGCCTGTCGCACCATTGATGCTCGCCTTTCTTCGTTGCTGCTTTATACTCGGATTGACCCGAGGCGTTCGCAAATGTGCAATTATACGTCGAATAGCACAACGATCCCGTGAACACGGACCAGTTCAATCCGGTTCCGTGAACACCATGATATGTGATATGGGATTGATCGGCACAAACACGGCGGAGGTCAAGCGGAACCGAACATAGTCGCCAGCCCGGTGTTATCTCCGGAAAACACCGCACAAACGAAACAGGACCCGCTCAATAGCAGGTCCTGTTCTCAGACTGCAGCTTCTTTGGCTTGCGTGTCGTCGGATCAGACGGTTCCACTGAACGGCGCGGCTGGATCAGAATTACGATCCTCGAATCGCGAATATACAAGTGAATAGCGTCCGCGAAGGATTTTCCCGACGACAGAAGCAAATTTGCTGGGGGCCAGTGCCTGCAGTCCGAAAGAATGCCAACAGTCCTTCGTTCCAACTTTGGCATACTCGATCTTGGCTTTTCGCTTTGGCATGATATCCAACTCCCTACTTCAAGTTTCCCCCCCTATCGTCTCGAAGTGGTTACGGAATTTACACGTTGACGGTGGAAACTTCAGGGTACTTGGATTACTGGCTTGAGGGTACCACCTCCTGACTAGATCGAATCGTGCTCACAGGTTAAACGTCTTAAACTTCAACTCAATCTCAAGACGAAGATATCACTCGAAAATGTGCTCGCGCGACCTAAAAATAAACATGTATCCTTCACTTATCAGTTTTTTGACATACACCTAATCGGCCATTATCGATTGCAACTTCTTAATAGCTCTGTGCTTATAAATATTGACAACCTGCTGAGTAATGCCCAGAATGTGGGCAATTTCTCTCTCCTTTTTGCCCGCCAGATAGTGCTTTATGACCTGTTTCTGACGAAGTGACAACGATCTGTTGATGTGGTACTTCAGCTTGGATCGGTACTTGTCAAGATGCTCGCTGCGAACTGCCTCCGCCTCCATACGATGGTAGGCAGATTGCTCATTGGCGAACGACTCCAGCAGAAGCCGGTCCACCAGGATCTCAGCAAATTCGGACTCGCGGCTGCGTGACATGACTTATATTGTTTATTATCATTGTATTACATCATGCTTCTTAAGCAAAGTATCCAGCTCCGACAGACTCAACCCAAACTTCGACGCTGTCTCGGAACGAACTTCCCCAAGTGCAACCCGACGCTCATATGCCGAGAGGTCCCTTGGCAAGGATTGGTAGCGCTTCTGATAGTGATCGATTATTGCTTTCTCTCTTTGCTGTTGCTTTTCGGCAGCCGAGAGCTCAGCAGGTTTGTCGGACGTCGCGTTCACTTGCTCTGGGGCCTGCGTACTCCCCACACGAACCGATATGGAGTCAATCACACTGTCACGTCGAGCTACCTCCGCAGACAGAGAGTCTACATCCGAACGGTGCTTCAGAGCGGCCCGATTCAGAACGGCGAGGAAGTCAAGTTGTTGTCGCGACACATCTTGCGTAATAGAATCGAGCGTCCTTCGATGGTGGCTCAGCGAATCATCCAACTGGCGCTTAAGCTGCTGGCTCAACTCCTGCCCCGCCTGATGGTAGAGACGATCCTGATCGGAATCAGCCCTGAGGGCTTTGATATAGCTCACTCCCAGTACCAGTCCCAGCAGGACAAGTGCGATCACGACCAGCAGTATCTTGCGCATACCCGAATCTCCCTTGGTATGCGATCAGGGTATTCCCCGGTCAAATCAGTGTCAAGTTTGAACAACTGCTGCGGAAAGGGCAAGACCGCCGATTCACGGCGAATCAGGCAACAACCTCAGTCGCCTCCTCCTCGAGCTTCTTGAGCGATAAATGGGCTTTTTTCAGGAAGTAGAATCCCATGAGCGTCACCGGAATGTACTGCGCCGCATGGAGCACCAAAGCGAACGAAAGAGCCTTCTCCCCATAAATACCATACTGCGCCAGAGTGAAGACAGTGCCGGCATGATAGACTCCGATGAAACCCGGAGTGGACGGAACAAGGATGGATATTGAAACCACCACCAGCAGAAAGTACGAAGCATCAAGCGGCACATCGAATCCGAACGCCAAGAACACGCTGTAGTTCGATATACCCATCACCAGCCAGATCAAGAGCGTGTGCACTGCCACTGCCCAGAACGTCCGTGGCCTGAGCACAAACTGGAGTCCGCTGGAGAAGCGAATAATCATGGCCCGGAGCCAGTCCCGATAACGTTGTGGCAGGAAGAACAAATAGCGCGTGAGCAACTGACTGGTGCGTTCGGGCGTTTTGGCCATTGTCAACACCACGATCAGCCCTCCCATCGCGATCGCCGTTGCCATGAAGACGCCGGTACGGATCTCTGCTGTGATATTCACTGAGGCAACCGCAATGACGACTCCGAAAATCAGAAGTAACGCCGCCAGATCAAACACCATGCGCTCCACAAAAATCATCCCCAGAGACGACGACTTGCTCACATCCCTGTCCTGGTACGAAAGTGAATACGCACGGACAAACTCGCCGAGGCGAAGCGGGAGGACATTATTGGCCATAAAGCCGATACACGTGGCTGCGAGCAGCTTCGAGTACGGAACCTGCTTAATCGGCTCCACCATGTATTTCCAGCGATACGCCCGCTGATACATCGCAAAAACAACCAGCGTAATATTGGGAATCAGCAGCCAATAGTTCGCTCCCTGCAGAGCAAGCCAGAGCTCAGCGAACTCAATGTTCCGGAACAGCGCCCACATGACCAGTCCGGAGACAAGCACCCCGAAAGCCAATGAGACATATTTTCGCTGAGTCTTAGTCATTGCCAGCTATTAACGATATTTTCAAGCAGAACCTCAAGCTCCTTTGCGGCGTCGTCCCAATCAAATTCATCTGCCCATGCCAGTGCACCGCGTCGCAGTGTGTCCTGTAATACCTTGTCAGACAATACCATAACCAGTCGATCGGCAAGCTCATCAATGTTCCCGTACTCGTACAGAAATCCCGACACCCCCGGCCTTACCGAGTCCCGAAGACCCGGCGAGTCGGCTGCAATGGCCGGAGTTCCCACACCGTTGGCCTCGGTGTTGGTCAGGCCCCATCCCTCACGAGGTGACGGCAACACGATCACGTGTGATCGCCGCATACGCTCTACCTTCTCATCCTGAGAGACAAAGCCGGGAAACTCTACATCATCGGCAACCCCCAGCCCTGCTGCCTGCTGTTTGAGGGCCGGCAGATAGTCCCCCGTTCCCACCACCATAAGCCGCGCATCGGGCACCTTCGCTTTCACTTCCGGAAGTGCCGTGATGATATGCTGGATTGACTTGTACTTCTTCACTCGTCCCAGGTACAGAATCGTCGGTCTTTCGTACTTCGGTACCGACGGATCAAACGAGTACACCTGACGATCAATACCACTGTGAATGGTCGATATGTCCGACTCCGGCACACCGCGATCGATCAGATCCCGCGCCGTCGACTCCGAGACAACATTGAACTGGCAGCCCCTGTACACCCGCACCAACGGCTTCTCAAGCAGGTACACATAAGCACCCAGCAGGAAGTTCGTTTCCCGAAAGACAGTCGTGGAGAACAGATGATTGATGAGCACCAGGGTCTTGATCCTGCAGAAAAGCGGCGTGAAGAAGGGGACCTTGTTGATATTCTCTACCAGGACATCGAAGCGCTCCTGCCTTAACAGACGCCGCAAATGAATCGGCACAATCAGATTGAAGTTGTACCTGAAGCCACGCCGCACGACCCGGATACCCTCGATGACTTCCTCCGGTTCACAGCCCGACCAGCCCGAGCACAACAGGGTAACCTCGTGCCCCATCCTGACCAGCCGCCGGAGCAGTTCCTCAAGGTGAACCTCTGCCCCGCCGGAGTATGGGTTCTTCAGGTCATTCCAGTTCAGCGCCAGAATCCGCATCGTCTTTCCCCACGCTGTCGGCCTGACGGCCCAACTCCTGTTCCACCTCCATGAGCATCTGCGGCGCCAGTTCATCACCGGGATTGTGCCTGATCCAGTCAGTCAGGATCGTGCGCAGGGCTCCGAACTCTCCGGCCTCATAACAGATCCGCAGCAACTCATCAAAGGCTGGCCGGTAGTCGGGACTCGTGTCAAGCACTAACCGGAACTGCTCTTCGGCCTCTGCGAGCATTCCTCGTTGTTGATATGTGCGACCGAGCATGTAATGCATCTGATCAAACTCAGCAGATTCGTCAGTCTCCACCAACGTCTGCAACTTCTCCAATTCACCCTGCTCCATATAGAGCGACGCAAGATACCGCACGAGTCGACTGATGAACGGAAGGTGCTCCACCGAATGCTCCAGCAGATGCGTCGCTCGCTCGAAGTCACCGGCCTTCCTCAGAGAATCCGCCGTCAGCAAAATACCGTTGCCGTAGTTGCCGGTCAACCGCAGCGACGTTTCATCCTTGTACACCGAGGGATCATTGAAACTGCGCGCTCGGAACATCTCCGGATCTGTGAAATAGTCATAGCAGTAATCGGCATTGACCGTCACTGCACCAGCAGCCTGCCGCTGCACACGCCAGGTCATGCCATGCAAAACCAGCAGTGAATCGATCCGCTCACCAAAGTACCTTCGATAATCCGAAGTCACCGTCACGGAGAACCCCACCGGGCGGACGCTCAGTGCACGGGCCAATATAATGTCTACCAACTGCGACCGCAGATGGAAGTCCTTGCCGTCACGAGTCCGAAAAGCCCGCAGGTTTTCGATATCGTCGTCACTCCACCCCAACGGCACGTTCATATAGTCCCGCACTTGCCGGATGTACCACTTCGTGTTTGCCAGCGAGAGGTTCACAACCGCCACATCCTTGCGGACTCCATACGCTTCCTGCAGACACCACAAGGGGAATGTATCATTGTCACCAAGGGTGAACAGCACCGAGTTCTCTTCAGCCGAGGATAACAGGTTGTGGGCGTAGTCGTACGCAATGTAATTGCCACTGCGGTCGGCATAGTAGTAGTTGTTGGCCAGGGCGAATACTGGCAGCAGGAACACCACCACAGAGGCCCCCATAATCACCCGGCGGGGGCCGCTCGAAAAATGCGCCACCGACTCCCTGAGATACTGCAGCGCGACCGCCAGCCCCAGTCCAATGGTCAGCCCGAACAGCATAAAGCCCGGCGTGAAGAAGTAGTCACGATCACGCACTTCCAGATAGTCGATCCCGTCAAGCTGTCCGATCTTCGTGCCGTCAGAAAAATTCATGTACAACACCAGCCCCACAGTCGCCAGAAGCAGCAGCAGTATGTACGCTATCCCCTGACGGTGCCGCCTGCGTGCCATCTCCCACAATCCGAAGACGCCAAGCAGCAGGGGAAAGGCAAACCGCGGCCCGGACATACCGAACTGCTCATGGAAGAAGCGCCAGAATCCCATGCGCTGATAGTCGCCGAACTGGTTGGCCCACTCGCCGCGACGCGTGAACATGCGCTCGGTCATGGACACTGAGCCATACTGTTTGCGCTCAATGAAATCAATCGTGGCCTGCAGACTTCTCGAGGGGTTGTTCTCATTGATCATGGGATCCTGTGCCGATCGAATGGGAAGATAAGCGTGGATCGAAAAACCCAGTATGGCAACCAGGACTATCAACAAACCGGCCCTCCAGCCCGGCACCCGAAACACCAGCCCCAGAAACAAGTTGACCAAAACGGCAGCCACCATCCCCCACAGAAACGGCGCCAGGCCGATAATGATCAGCGACACGCCACCAAATGCCACCAAAATCGGCCAGTGCAGATACCGACGAACCGCAAACGCCAGTACACCCGCCAGCACGGCAGAAAGGAACAGAAACGCTTCATACCCCTTCACCAGATAGAGCACACCCTCCAGCAGCACCGCAGCTATGACAAACCCCGCCGGCACCAGAACATGCTGCAGGGCCTTGGGATTATTCGACAGACTTCGTCGGCGGACGAGCAGCAGATACAGCGCATAGGCGGCGGTCAACACGAGCGCAACCCGACCGACAACAGCCATCGCATCTATTGTGGCGGTTCCAAAGACACTACTGTGGGAAAAGGCATTGACTGATTCACCAAACACAGGCAGCACGGAGAGGACAAAGCCCAACGCAATCAGATAGCTCACGCCGGAGATCTTCTCAAACGAGAACATGTAGAACAGATACAACACTCCCACAATCACCAACGGAACATAATACGGTATCTCTCCGGGTGGCGACGACATGGCGAGTATCAGATACAACTCGATAACGAAGTATGCACCGATAGCGAACCAGACCCACGAAGGTGCTTCTTTCTTGAGAACGAAGAACAAACCAAGCACGGGTACCACCAGAAACACGGTCATATGCACACCGATTCCCAGGAACGCTATGAAGAATACCGTCAGCATGTACTGCTGGGCGCGCGGCGTCCCCTCGGCCTCCCGATAACACAGAGTCAGCCAGATCATTGCCATCATCAGCATCATGGCCAGCCCATACACTTCCGCCTCAACCGAGTTATTCCAGTGGGTTCGACTCCACGCCACGAACAACGCACCACTAACAGCACCTCCGTAAGTGAGAACGCGAGAGAGAACGCCCCTGGAATCGGCAAACCATGACCGTAGCAGCTTCACGGCAGACAGGTACGCGAACAGAACCGCAAAGGATGAGCTCAGAACGGAGAGGAGATTGACGCGCACGGCGACATCGGCCGCTATCGGCAGAACATAGAAGATGCGCCCCAATATGATGTACAGCGGCGTTCCCGGAGGATGCGGAATACCGAGCACAGCGCTGGCAGCGATGAACTCGCCGCAATCCCACAGAGAAAGCGTGGGAGCTTTGGTGATGTAGTAGACAGCCAACACCACCAACCACACGCCAAGACCAATAACAACGTTGGTACGATCGAGTTTTCTCAACGTGACTTGTCCTCGCCCTTACACACGATGATGTCCGATGCGTAGCCGGATGATGCTGTCCGACCTCAGAACCAAGAATATAGAAAATCCTAAGCGGCTGTCCAGTTTAATGAACAGCCGCTTACTCGTGCCGACAGGATCGTAACCATCACACGTTTCTAACGCGCTTGGCGAACCGATCGAGGATACCGTTGACAAATGAGGCCGATTCAGCGGTGGAAAAGCTCTTGGCCAGTTCAATCGCCTCGTTGATCACCACACCGATCGGTATGTCGGGAAACCGCTCCATCTCAATTAAAGCCATCCGGAGAATCATCAGATCAATGATGGCAATGCGATCCAATCGCCAGTTCTCAGCCAGGTCGGATATCTGCTGATCCGCCCAGCCACGGTGCTCCCATGTCGACAGAAACAGCGCCCGAGCGAACTCCTTCTGCCGCTCCGGGAGACCCTCTCCTTCCGTAATCGCGTCAAAGAGATGACCGGGTTCGTCAACCTCAGTTTCTGCTGCGTAAAGCGTCTTGAGCACCAGTTCGCGGGCACGGCGCCTCTGAGTTGGTCTCTCCATCACTCAAGGGCCTTGTACAGGCTGATCATCTCAATCGCCGCCTCAGCAGCATCCCAGCCTTTGTTTCCGGCCTTGGTGCCGGACCGTTCAATCGCCTGCTCGAGGGTGTCAGCCGTTACGAGCCCGTAGATGACAGGAATACCCGAATCCATGCCCAGCTTGGCGATTCCCTTGGCCGACTCGTTGGCAATGTAATTGAAATGCGGCGTGTCGCCTCGCACCACCGCACCCAGACAGATTACAGCGTTGTAATCCCCCGACGAGACCATCTTCTGCGCCGCGTACGGTACCTCAAAGGCGCCCGGAACCCACGCTACGGCAATTCTCTCTTCCTTGGCACCGTGCCGCACCAGGCAGTCGATTGCTCCCTGAAGGAGCTTGTCTGTGAAGAAGCTGTTGAACCGGCTGACGACTATGCCGACGGAAACTCCCGAGGCATCCAGCCGACCCTCAAATCTCTTATAGCTCACTGTTTCCTCCATATCGCTCTACAGGGTCAGCAGATGGCCCATTCTGTCACGTTTCGCTTCCAGATATCGCTTATTCTCCGCGGTAGGACACTCCTGAATAGCAACCCGATCAACCACCTCAAGACCATAACCTTTCAAACCTATGATCTTCTTGGGATTATTGGTCATCAACCGTATCGAACTCAGGCCAAGGTCCACCAGTATCTGCGCCCCCACCCCGTAGTGACGAAGATCCGGTTTGAAACCCAGCGCCACATTGGCATCGACTGTATCCATCCCCTTCTCCTGCTGGAGTTGATAGGCCTTCAGCTTGTTAACCAAGCCGATCCCTCGCCCTTCCTGGCGCATATACAGCACCACGCCGCAGCCTTCCTGCTCGATTCGCCTCAAGGCGTCGTGAAGCTGCTCGCCACAGTCGCATCGGCGGGATCCAAACACATCACCAGTCAGACAGCTTGAGTGCACACGGACCAACACGTCCTTCTTACCAGCCACATCCCCCTTGACGATGGCAAGATGATGGTGATCGTCCACGTCCGAGTGGTACACATGAAGTTTGAAGTCGCCGTCTTGCGTTGGAAAATCGACAGTGGCTATCTTCTGGATCAGCCGTTCATGCTGATGACGGTACTCAATCAGGTCTCGCACCGTAATCAGTTTCAAATTGTGCTCGCGCGCCATCTGAGCCAGGCGGGGAACACGTGCCATCTCACCATTCTCGTCCATGATCTCGCACATTACACCTACCGGGTAGAATCCCGCCAGGCGCGCCAGATCCGATGATGCCTCGGTATGGCCGGCCCGCGTCAGCACTCCGCCCTTCATAGCCTTGATCGGGAAGATGTGTCCCGGCCGGACAAAATCCTCAGCTCGGCTGGTCTCATCGGACAGAAGCCGGATCGTTACGGCGCGATCCGGAGCCGAGATGCCGGTGGTTGTGTCCTGCACCGCATCGACACTCACTGTAAACTTGGTCCCGTGCAGGGCCGTGTTCTGGTCCGGCTCTACCATCGGGTTCAGCCGAAGGCGGTCCGCCGCTTTCTCCGGCAGACTCACGCAGATTAGTCCGCGACCATACGTCGCGAAGAAATTGATCATCTCCGGGGTTACTTTCTCCCCCGCCATGATCAGATCACCCTCATTCTCCCGGTCCTCATCGTCGACGACAATGACGGCCTTACCGGCGCGAATATCGTCGATGGCCTCCGGAATTGTGTTGAACTTGTAACCATTGTTGCTGCTCATGCTACCATCCGCTATCTATGAGTTTTGATTTTGTCAATCCCGATTCAGATCTGCTGCTTTGCATCTTGATCACGTACTTTCCGATCAGATCAAATTCCAGATTCACTCGTGATCCCGGCCTGAACTGAGTAATCGTCGTATCCTTCTGTGTATACGGAATGATATTGACCGAAAACCAGCCTGACTGCACCCGGTTCACCGTCAGCGAGATACCGCTAACAGCGATCGATCCCTTTTCTACAACGAGCCGATCGAACTCCGGGTCGAAACCCATACCGATCTCAATCGACTCCCCAACCGGCACCACACTGTTAACCTGCCCGACATCATCGACATGCCCGCTCACGAAATGTCCGCCCAATCGGCTGTCAGCTCGAAGCGCGCGCTCCAGATTGATTCGGTCACCGACGCGATAGCCCGACAGAATCGTCCGAGCCGTCGTCTCCTGCGAGGCCTCCACCGTGAACACCTCATCCGTAAAGCCCACCACCGTCAAACAGGCCCCGTCGCAACTGATGGATTCACCCGCCTGCAACTGCTGTGATGCCAGCGAGGATCTGATCGTCAATACGCGGTAGTTGCCACGACTGGCCATGTCAAGCAGCGTACCCACGCTTTCGATAATGCCCGTAAACATCAGCGTCTCCTCCTGGGGTAGCCGGTGAACATCATGTCCCTGCCGCTAATGGCAAACTCAAACGGCCTGAACTCGATCGCGCCGGCAATGCGGCGAATCTTCAGATCATTGACAGCATCACGACCGCTGCCGATTACCCGAGGCGCCACAAATGCCACATACTTGTCGATCAGCCCGGCTTCCAGCAGCGAGGTCGTTAGGTGCGATCCCCCCTCAACAAGTAACGATCGAATACCGAACCCGCCGGCCTTGGCCAGCAGATCGGCAAGCCGAAGACACCCGTTTCGATCCTGCTCAATCTCCCAAATGATAAGCCCATACCGGGCCGCCGTGCGCGCCAGAGCGCTCACCTTCGAAGCACTGGTGGCCACGACAGTCTTCGCATCGTCATTCTCCGCCACCAGACGGCACTTGCGAGGGAATTGCGCCGAAGAAGTCACCACAATCCGATACGGATCGCGACCCTTGACATGTCGAACGGTGAGCGCCGGGTTGTCCGCCCTGACCGTGCCCATGCCGACCATGACGGCATCTGCTTCGGCACGAAGCTGATGCGCCCGCTTGCGCGAGGCGGCGCTGCTGATCCACTGTGAGTCGCCTGTGGCAGTCGCAATCCGCCCGTCGAGTGTCTGGGCCAGCTTCAGGATCACATACGGCCGCTTGTTTCTCACCCAGTTGAAGTATACCTCATTGATTCGTCGAGCCCGGTCACCAAGCACCCCGTTGACGACGTCAATCCCCACAGAACGAAGCCTGCGAATCCCCTTGCCGTTGACTCTGGGATTGGGATCTGTCGTCGCAATGACAACGCGCGCGATACCAGATTCAATGATGGCTTCTGTACACGGCCCCGTCCGCCCCCAGTGGCAGCATGGTTCCAGCGTCACATAGAGACTTGCCCCAAGCGTATTCCCGGCAGCCTGCCGAATCGCCTCGATCTCCGCATGCGGCTTGCCGGCGCGGCGGTGATAGCCTTCCCCCACCACCCGGCCCTTCTGAACTATCACCGCCCCCACCATCGGATTGGGCGATGTCTTGCCACGGGCGCGGACAGCCAGATCGAGGGCTCGCTGCATGTACTCTATGTCCGACTTCGTCGCCACAAAAAAACCCCAAAGCACACTTCGGGGCAAACAGGCGCACACCACAACACGCGACGCGCCGCGGTGTTAACGCATCTTCTCCCATCCGGACTGTTACCGTCGGCGCCTGAATTGCACAGGCTCTGCCGGAGAACATCCCCGGCTCGCGGGCTTTCACCGCCGGTCGAGGAATTCCACCTCGCCCCGAAGACAATATGTTACTATGTCTCAGGGGAATATACAGGCAAACCGGAAAATGGCAACCGCTTTTTCGCCCATTTGGTACACAGGATCTGCGGCAATGGCTCGGGCGTATACTCCCGCCTCCGAACTCCCGGCAGTCGCAAGGTCAGAAACAGAGAGCGTCTTCCGTCTCACCTCATCGTGCCGCGACGAGGTCCTGAACCAGTTGCTTGACGTCTTTCAAGTGGAATGGCTTGGAAAGAACCGACCTGATGCCCTTCAGCCGGGTTTCCCCATGGTCGAGCTGTGTCCCCCAGCCGGTGATCATGGCAATCGGCATCTCCGGGTGAGACTCATGCACAACCCCCGCCAGGTCCAGCCCTGACATCCCCGGCATACCCAGGTCAGTAATCATGATATCGAACTTCTGGCGTTCGAGTTGCTTGAGCGCCGCATACGCGTCAGCGCAGGTAGTCGCCGAGTGGCCATCAATAGTGAGCATATCGTGCAGCACTTCCCGGATCTGCTCGTCATCGTCTACCACCAGCACCCTCAGGCGCTTGGGTATCACTATCTTACCCGTGATATTGGAGCTCTCCTCTGCCCGTTCGCTCTTGTTGAAAGCCATGCGGAAGGTTGTCCCCTTTCCGGGGCGGGTATCGAACGACACCTCTCCGCCATGCCGCCCGACAATCCCGTGCACGATGGCCAGCCCCAAACCGGCTCCGCGCTCAGACTTGGTCGTGAAGAACGGATAGAACACCCGCCGTCCGATGTCGTCCGGTATTCCCGGACCATGATCGGTCACGGTGACCACAAACTTCTTCTGGTCTGCCGCCAGCGCCACCTCCACCGACGTATTCTCCCGGGAATGCTCAACCGCATTGCCGATGAGCTTGCCAAGGGCTACCGACAAATCGGCATCACTGCCGTTGATGATAGCTGAGTCAACATGGCAACGGAAGTCAACGGAGATTCCCTTCTCTTTGGCCAGAGCCTGCCAGTCTGCCTTGGGATCAGCAGTGACTCGGGCGGCAATCGTTGCCAGATTGACAGCGTCGAGGTCCTTCTGGCGGGCACTCGTTGCGAACTCCTGCAGCCGCTTGACTGTCTCCGCCCCCTCCATGGCCATCGTCTCGAGTTTCCCCAGTTCGTTCACCACGGAGTCGTCCTTATTACGAAGCTTCATCAACTGGAGACGACCGATAATGCCCCCAATGATATTATTGAAGTCGTGGGCGACACCGGACGTCATATCAGCCAGAGCCGCCAGACTCTCGATATTGGCCATCTGACTGCTCGATTTGCGCAGAACGTAATTCACCTTGCGCAGGGACTTCACCAACAAGGCGTTCTGCAGAATGATTTCCGCGAACAGACTGAACACCGGAAGCAGCTCTATCTCATGACTCGGGAATCCCGCAGCCTGACGAGTCCACGCAACCAAAACGAAATGATGCTCTTCATCGGGAAGCAACGGCGTCGCTAAAACCGCACTGAACTTCCCCCGGAAAGCGGACGTCAGGTCAACCCAGGCTGATCTGCGGTGTTCGCCTTCGGCCCGCAATTCTGTGCGACGCTCCTCCACCTGCTGCAGCATCATGTTCACCAGCGACGGCGACGGTGGTTCAGAATCGAAGTACTCTCCCATCCGGAACTTGCCACTCAACTTGTCTTCTGAGATCATGCACACACCGGCGTAGCCGACGGCCACGCGGAATCGCTGGAGTATCTCCGACATGATCTGGCGGAAAGAGAGATCGCCTATTGACATCTCAAACAGCGATACCAAATCCGACAGCCTCAGCGAGTAGCTCTCCACCTGGTTCATGTCATCGGCGATCAATATCGAGCCATACAGGACATTGGTCAGATGAATGATAAGACTGCGCGTTTGATCGTTCAGCGTGCCGGGATCATCCCGCCAGTACACCGTCACCAGCCCCCTGATGTCATCATCCATCCTGAATGTCTTCAGGCAACGAAACCGGAGAGCATAGGAGGCTGCGAACTTTTGGTCATCAACCCCCGGCTCGGAGTCAACAGCACAGGCTCCCGCTGAATCATCTGTCAGCAATGCGAGGTCCTGACGCTGCCACGCATTCTCCAGTGCGGCGATGTCGCCTCCTTCAATTCGGCTGCCGAACTGATACGCAACTGGCACCATGCGCTCGCCATCGCGCTTGGCGTAGAAGAATCCGATGAAGTCAGCATTCGTCAGGTCCATCAGCAATGCCGCTATCTCATCAACCTGAGCCACGACCGCGCTCAGGCGATCGGAGTTCTTGCTGCGGAAAAACTGGCGGATCAGCGCCGTTGTATCAGACATTATCCTGTCCCTTCTCTACTGATGTCAACACCGCCCCCCTCAATCTGCTGTTATCCTGCAGTTGGCCGCGTCCTGTAAGCGTGATACACGCCTCTGATGCTGTCTCCTGACTAAACAGAAGCGTTGCTTCGTCAAATTCCAGACGGTTGCCGGATATCCCGGTTGAGGCATCTGGAAACACCTGTTGGACAAACTGCTCCACCGATCGGTGGGCAAGTATCGCCGGATCGAACACGATGTCGAGTTGCTCCTGGCTCCCGGGTTCGTGCACCCTGAGTATCAGTGATCCTGAACATACGGCCTCGTCCATCAACAGCATCACGACCGGCAGCAGCACATCGAAGACCGTTCCGACCGATAACCTCGTCTGCCCCGCACTCACCAGTTCCGGAGTTATGCGAAGAGTGATATTGCGTGTATCGCGAATCTGGCGGGCGAATCCATGAAGCATCCAGTTCAGGTCTTGCAGAAAGCCGGCCAGGGACATCGTCCTCTGGAAATCCGGATACTCCATCGTCGTCAGGCTGCGCAGGCGCTTCAGATAATCGGTAATGCTGTCCATTGCCTCCCGAACTTTTTCCAAACCCTGTTTAATCGCATCTGTCCCCCCCGTCGGCCGCGACATCACACCGCTCTCAGCGAGGCTGATCTGCCCCATCACGACTGACAGGTAATCGACAATGTCATGAAAGTAGCCATTCGCCAGCCGACTGATCGTCCCCAGGCGTCCACAGCGGTACCTGTCAACATTAGCGCTGTCGGGAACCACCGCGTTCTCGTCGACCGATGCCTGCCTGCGGCTGATCGCAAGAGCCGAGTTCAACACCTGAGCCGCCCGGAACAGCAGACGTCGGTTCGCCCGAAGCTGCATCCCGGCCGTCTCGCAGCCGAACGCAAACAACGCCGAATCTTCAGTGATCCCCGGATAGAAAGCCTCGGAGGAGACGTCATCATCTTGACACTGACGCAGGTATCTCTCGTCATACCCCGAGACGTCCACCCGATCGACAAAGGCAACACCCCGCTCGGTGATCTGTCGTGTAATCTCGTGCGGAAGTCCCTGCCCGTGACGTTCAGAGACCACCCAGTCGTTCGACGCCATCAGACGCATAACAACTGAACTGCCATTGGTGTTGTCGTGCAGAACCAGGCGCCTCAAAGGCAGTACTCTGCGTAGTCGCTGCATCACGCGGGTAGCCGCGCGAACAAACACTTCACGTCCGCGTTGTCGGCGAAGGTCTCGCTGGATTGATTCCAGTTCCAGCCCCAGCCCGAACTGACGAGCATCGAGCGATTCTGTCAGCCTCGCCGACTCCACCAGCAGGCACGCCAGTCGACGGTCACAATCGCCGGGCATGGCAGTGGCGACAAGTTGATCAACGCCTTCCTCCGAGATTCCACGATGAATGAACAGGAAATTCAGGGGAGCATCGAGAAAACACGTATGCGCCGGAGAAAGCTGCGGCGGTTGAAAATTCCGATGCCGCCGGATGCCATCGATCCATGAACGCGCCATCTCCTGCGGCACCTCTCGCGGTAGGTTTTCGTACAAGCCGATATCGCCCGCCACCAGCCCGCGATAGTATACTCCGTCATGTTCAGCATAAACAGCGGACAACAGCCGGTCGCTGTAGTGCGTGAGGCTCTGGAATATGCGGTAATAGTAATCGTCAACCTGCATATCGCTGCCGATCAGACCAGACACCAGTTCCAGAAGCGGATTATGCCCCCTTGCCTGCTGCGAGGCATCGAAAGCCACAAACGCCTCGCGTAACATCAGCAGCACCTCGGTATCAAAACGGGTGTGCTGGCGGCTCCGGTCGACAACAACGGCCCGGACCTGTCCGTTTATCAGCACGGGAAAGAGGTTGCCGTCTTCAGTCTCCACCGGGTGTAGCGCCAGACAACTGTGGCCCGATCCGCTGGCGTGAACCAGCAACTGCTGTCGGAACGAATCCAGCTCCTCCTGCGGCACATACACCCAGGAGTCGTCGAAACTGAGTTCCTCCTGATCGGTCTCCAGTTGAAACAACTGCGGTATGCCCATCGAGACATACAGGTACGTATCTGCTGGCAGCGACAACCGCCTGAGATTGCCCTGGAGAACGGTCGATTGTTCGTGTGAAAGGAGCTTCATGCACTTTCTTTCAATTCACCGGTGCTCATAACCCGCCAGTTCTCGATTCAATCCGTCGGCAGCACACACTCCTGCAAACGTCGGGTCGCTTTGTCGATGATGCCCAAGTAGCGGCTCACTTTCTCCGGTTTCATCTGCCGATCCGAACGCAGCATCTCCACCGACCCCAGGATTCCCGTCAGTGACGATTTCACCCGGTTGCGACCGCTCATGTCCGTATCCAGACCTCGCAGCACATCCTCGATACTGCGCCGACCAGAGACCGGGCCCGTCATGAGCGTCGATAGCAGGCCAGCCACTATGCTCGCGAACTGAATGTCCGCCGATCGGTACTGACGTCGGCTCCAGGTCCGCTGCTCGGCAAGACTGATCACCGCGGCCACCCGGTCGTCGATCTTCACCGGTACCAGCAACGCCCCCTTGACACTGCCCCCGAATACCTGCGAGGCCTCAATCTCTGACAGGCGCTCCGCAGACGTCTCGCGGTTCACCAGTATCGGTCGACCTGTCTGCCTGACCTGTTCATGCAGGGGACACACACTCAGGATGATGAATCCATCAGCCGGGGCGGTAACACTGTCTTTGCGCTGGATTGCCAATCCCTGCGACTGCAAGAAAGCCGAAGTGTCATCAAAAGTTGAGATTCGCACCACGCTCGTCCCGATCTCCTGCAGCAACATCCGACACGTATGGCTGAATATCTCAGACTTCGACTGTCCGACACCGATCTTCTGAGCCAGCGCCGACAGCCGGTCCATCCTGCTGCTCATCGAACGACCGGCGTGTTCATGATGCTCCTGCTGGACCAGCCGACCCGTGACGGGCAGGATGCCTGAAGCGATAACTGCGTGGCGCTTTCCGTAAGCTCCACGTCGTCTGGTGGCCAGCACGACGGCTGCAGTTAGCACTCCGCCCTCGTACATGGGAAGCAACATCATCGATCTCATGCCGCTTCCCGCCAGCAGCCCTTCGGCTGATGAAAGGCGCTGCAGCTCTGCCTCGCTCAGGACAGTCGGCCGCTCGATTTCGCCGGCCAGGTTAGCCAGCATGGCTGTCTCCCGATTGGATGATCCGATCTCGGTGAGTACGGTGCCATTCTCCCCCACAGTTATGCGCTGCCGGCACTCCGTGCCATCGGTCAGAAACAGCGAGAAGTACTCCGCCGTCAGGTGCTCCTGGATAGCGCCAAAAACGGCAACCACGTTGTCCTTCAGTGCCTTGCGCACCGACACACTGGCAGCCGTGCTCTCGGCCACGAGTGCCTGTCGATGGTACATCCGCACATACGAACGATCCACGTCCGATGCCAGACGATACCCTATCATGTCGCAGGCCAGCCGCAGGTGCGCCTTTTCTTCGGCTGCCAGCGGCCGGTCGGTCCACAACAATACCAGTGAAACAATTCTGCCTTTTGCCACCACCGGCAAGATCGCCGTTGGCTGCTCCACGCATTCCGGAAGCTCCTCGATCAGACCCGTGGCGGCCCCCTGAAGCTGCTGCAGACCGTCTCTGAGCGCCGGTTCAGCGAAGATCAACTGGCGCAGGGCTGCCTGATCCCAGCCCGACTGCCCGCACCCTATGAGAAACGTCCGCAGGGTTCGGCGAGAGACAAGGTAGACGGCTGCCTGTGACAGCCGGAAATGCTCACACATGTAATCCGCTGTCGTGCGCAGGAGAACCCGATAGCGTCGCTCGACCGCGAGAAGCTGCACCACACGTTTGAGAAACGTGTGCCGCAAAAGCCGCGATTCTGCATACTGCACCTGCTCACGATGCAGCGGCAACCAGCTTGAGACCCCGTATACCAGCGACGACACCCCGCCAAGAACCGCAACGGTTATAATCAGATGATAAAATCGTGCATCACCTAACAGAACCAGTTGGTCAAGAGCCCCGGCTCGGTGATACACCTGCGCCAATGCCACCAGTGATAACAGAATCAGGCCGGACGCAATGTGGCCGTAACTCGTCCTGTCAACCGCTCGAAGCTGCCTGCGAAACCTGGCCAGAAGCAGCAGGCCGGTCACGAAAAACAACGCCACAATCAACTCAGGCGTGGTCCATTCCATGATTCCTCCTGTGAGTACGCAACCTGTTCTCTTTCACCTTATTATCGGCACAATCCGTGACCGGATTAGTCACGGGCATGAGTATCGCAGACAGCCCCCCTACTGTGGGCAGATCCCCACCACAATGAACCGCCCGGGTTGAAGTGCTGCTTCAATCGTCACGCCTATCCTGCCCCTCAACAATACATTGCCTAACTAGCTGTGACACAGGCACTCAGATTGCTCTGGTTACGACCAAAGAGCTATTCAGAATATCTGCGGAATTTCCGCGGAGTACCTGCGGACAACCGCCCGGTCGGCGGAGGGAGGTTCAGATGAGACACAACGCAGTCAGCAAGTCGATACTATCGATCCTGCTTACAACCCTTGTCGTAAGCTTCGGGTTGATCGGATGCTCCGATGACACTATCGAGCACGTGACCAAATCAACCGAACGATACTGGTTCAGCGACATCACCGACCCTGACTACTTCCCCCTCGTAGAAGGGCTTCGGATTACGTATGCCGTTACCGGGACCTCGAACACCCAATACCAGACATATTGGATAGGTGCGCCTGCCACATACGGCGGCGCCACCTACTACCCGTGGATCACCGAGAAGACCTCGCGTGTCGATACCGCCTGGTTCCGGGAGACGACCACCGGCCTGTATTACTACTCGTCCCTGACAGCCACCCCCGAGTGTATTCTGTCGTACCCGATATCTACCGGCACCTCCTGGTCCCAATATGACGTCGACAACATCGAGAGCGACAACAACACTGAACTCAAGGACTTCTTTGGCGGCGATGACCAGGTAGCCAATGAGAACGAAAACAACGGCCCCATTGTCGGTAACTTCCCTGTTACCGGTTCCACAACGTTGCTGGCTGAGAAAATCGAACTGCTTGAACTGCAGGACGGAACGCAGTATGCCGGGGCACTTAAGGTGCGCAATTCAGGCGCCGGCGGGTACAACTGCTACTGGTTTGTGCCCGGCATAGGTTTGGCGCGTTACGCCATCGGCGCCGCTGACAGCCGGGGCGAGACCGCAGCCGTCGTAGGCGAAATGGTAAGCCACACCCGCTAAGGTACACCCCGGCAAGTCTCCTGACCCGATACATCGCTTGCACGAAAACGGCCGGACTCAGTGCTCTGAGTCCGGCCGCTCTCTATCCTGTTATCTACTGCGACGCAGCAGATTCGCCCGCTCATGCGAACAGCCGATGATCCACCACTCGCTGATAGTTCTTGAAGTGCACCTTCGCCACCTGTTGCAGCACATCTGTCCCCTGCTCGATAACCAGTCTGCGGCCTGCCCGATCTACCAGCGGTGCCGCACCCTTCGGCAGCTCAAAACCGATCTCACCTGAAAGCCGCTCCATCTCCCGCACAAATCCCGCGCGCGCCAGGATGGATGCCGCCCCCACCTGCGGTATGCTTTCACCACGCTCAATCTGTTCCACGTCAACCGAACAGCCGCGCCGCGCCAGTGCCTGCTCTATCAGGTCCCGCTTACCGAATTTGTCACAGACAGCCAGGTCCGCCCGGTGTTCCTTCACCAGTCGGTCGATTGCCTCCGCATGCCCCTCAGCCAGCAGCTTGTTCAGATTCCTGGATTCCTTCCAGCGACGATTGTACTCAACGGGCGGAATGATTACCAACACGTGCGGATAGTGCGCCCGAAGCCGCTCATCAATGACCAGCAACCTCTTCGGGGCAATCTGCTTGGAATCACGGACACCGATCTCAGCAAGGGAACGCAAATCGTCGTCTGGCGCCAGCAATGCCGCAATGACCAGCGAACCGAAGAAATCACCCTTGCCTGCCTCGTCAACCCCGATGACACGCCGACCGACCATGCTCAGTTGGCCCGCTCCAGGTATTCCCCTGTGCGCGTGTCCACCTTCAACTTGTCACCCTCTTTGACAAACGGTGGCACCTTGACCACCAGACCGGTTTCAAGCTTCGCGGGCTTCGTGACATTGGAGACCGTGTCGCCCCGCACCACCGGCTCGGTCTCAACAACCTCCAGAATAACAGAGGCCGGCAAATCAACCGAAAGAGCCTCATTATCGAGGAACAGCACCCGGTACTCCTGATTCTCCATCAGGTACCACTTGGCGTCACCGAGATTGTCCACCGGTATACCGATTTGATCGAATGTCTGCGAATCCATGAACCAGAACTCCCCGGTGTTCTCATACAGATACTGCATCTTGCGCTCTTCCATGTCCGGGGTCTGGAAGCTGTCATTTGAGCCGAATACTTTCTCAATCACTGAACCCGTCTTAATATGCTTGAGCTTCGTTCGAATATTCGCCTTGCCCCGCCCCATCTTGAAATGCTGATACTCCACTACATAGTACGGCTCGTCATCGACCACAATACGCAGACCTTTGCGGAAGTCCGATGGTGAATACATATATGAAATCTCCTTCTTCTTGCCGAATCGACCCCCAATATAGCAAGAATCGCAACCGGCCCAAGACAATTCTGAACGGAGTGTGGACACAAAGGATCAGCGATGGCAGGCGCCCCGCGTTGCCCCGGTCACCGGTCGATCCTCGTCCGACAGTGTCGGGAAGCCCGGAATGATAATCGTGAAGGTGGTACCCAGTCCTGCCTGAGATTGCAGCGTAATCCGGCCCCGGTGCAGAGCGACAATCCGTGCCGCCAAAGGCAGCCCCAGACCGGTCCCCGAGGGACGCGACGAAAAAAACGGCGTGAAGATCCGCTCGCGGTCCTCCGGCGGAATACCGCGCCCGAAATCGCGAATCTCGATCGCGCACATCCCATCGGGCTGGCAATACGTTCGAATGCGTATGACCGGCCGTTCTCGATCCGAGGCCTCGACAGCATTCTCGACAAGATTGGTCACGGCCTGCTTCATCAGCAAAGGATCTGCCTCGATGCGTCCCTCATCTTCAATGTCAACCTCGAACCGCACCGCAGAAGCCTGCTGCTGCATCTGTACGTGCTCTACCACCTCTCGCACCAGGACTCCGGGTTCCGTCGGCTCGGGACGGAGCTCCATCGGCCGGGCAAAGACAAGGAAGCGTCCCACCAGCCGCTCCGCATCATCAATCTCGCGCCGAAGCGACTCCAGACTGCCGGTATCTTCGCCGGCCCTGACAGCGCGCCTCTTCAGCAGCGACACATATCCGACCATCGCCCCTATGGCGTTACGAAGCTGGTGCGCCAGCCCGGCCGACATCTCTCCCAGAGCAGCAAGCCTGCGCTGGCCTTCAAGCTCATCCCGCAGCGACTGGAGCTCCGTCAGGTCATTGATAAGCACTGACACTCCCAGGCAAGCGCCCGAAAGGTCCTCAACCACCGAGACCGACACTCCCAGCGAGATCCGATTACTCTCGATTGTCTCAAACTCCACCTCCCGGTACTGCCCGGACTGGTGCTCGGTCAGCGCCTGGCTGATCCACTGCGATATCTCGTCGCTGCGCTCAAACAGGCTCGGCCATGGCTGGCTCTGGAAGTGCGATGGATTGATATCCAGTATGGCCGCGGCGGCGCGATTGATCTGACTGAGTCGCCCTTCAAGGTCTACCGTAATCACCCCGGAGTCAGTCGAGTTCAACAGATGCTGGTTGAACTGCTCCAGTGAATCCGCCCGCGATTGAATCCGGGAGTTCAGGACCCGCAGCTCCTGTTCCTTTGCGCGCAGCTCCGCAATAATGCTTTGATACTCAGCCACGAGCGCTTCCGGATCGTCTGCCTCACCGGTCACTGACCGCCCTGCCCTGCGGGCCTCCTGCCCGATCCGCCGGAACGGCGCCGAGATGTGACGGATCAAGAACAGATAAACAGCCGCAATGATGATCAGCGCTACGACGGTCGCCCAGAAGATCACCTCGCTGGCATCATCCAGCCGCGCCAGATCAGGAATATCCTTGCTCAGCACGAGCAGAGCCTGCCGCTGTTGAGCTGGCATCGGATAGAGATAGAAATACTCCTCGCCTTTGCCCCTGTTGAGGCTGGATACCGCCCCTCCCAGAAGTTGCGGCGCCAGGTCAGCAATGTGCTTCAGCGGCAACCGGCGAGCCAGCGATACAAACCACTGGCGCCGTGCCTCAGGATCAGACTCAGGGGGCTGTGATGGAATCAGAACCACTCGACTCAGCCCATTGGCCACCGTCAAGGCCCGTTCCTGCTCCGCCGTCAGGCCCGTCACCACCGAGGCTTGCGCCTCCCTGGATATCCTGACGGCTGCCCGTCCCATGTCGGCCATTACCTGCTCGCGCTGGGCAGACCGGGTCGAATAGACCACGAAGTTCGATACCACATTCAGCGCCAGCATCGCCACAATGATCACAAGGAGACCAATATGGATTTCGGACTGATATCTGTGTCGTACAACGGACATCGGCGTACACCTGCTCCTTTACCGGGTATATCGGCTGCGAATCGCGGAATCCAGAGCGAGGCTGAGTCGTAAGAGGCTAATTGATCCGGAGGAAGTTCTCGACGTAGAAATTGATTATCCTGTCGCCATACAACATGGCCACCACAGCCGCTGTCGCGAGGAAGGGCCCGAACGGCACCACTCGCTGCTGCCTCAGCCCGGGCAGGAAGATCATGAGGATAATCGAAGCCACCAGTCCGATTGCCGCCCCCCCAATGAACACCAGAATCACCTTCTGCCACCCAAGAAACGCCCCCAGCATGGCCGCCAGCTTGATATCTCCCCCGCCCATCGACTCCTTCTTGAACAGCCAGTCGCCCAGCATGGCAATCAGCAGCAACGACCCACCGCCGACTACTGCGCCAATAAGAGACGTCGTAATGCCCAGCCCCCCCGGCACCAGCGATACGCCAAGACCAAGGATGATTCCCGGAACAGTGATAACATCGGGGATGATTTGGAAGTCCAGATCGATCAGGAAGACAGCCAGCAGCGATGACGCCAGAAACGCGAACACAAACAACTCCACCGACAGCCCCAGCATCCAGTAGAGATACACATAGAACACGCCGTTGATCGCCTCAACCAGCGGATACCTCCACGATATCGGCTGCCGGCAGAACCCGCACTCACCTCTGAGAACCAAGAAACTGAGCAGTGGGATGTTGTGATACCAGTGAAGCTGCCGCTCACAGTGAGGACAGATCGAACGCTCCAATGCGATTTTCATCCGGCGTGGAATCCGGTAGATCAGGACATTGAGAAACGATCCGACGCAGATGCCATACAGAAAAGCAAACGTATAGAATAGCGGCTCCATATTCGCTCTATCGGCGACATGGACAACTAATTCAACTCCCCGCAGTAAAACATCAGCAGAGCACAAACCATCGGGCCGGCGGTCTCGGACCGAAGAACCCTGTCGCCAAGGGTAACCACCTCAAACCCGGCCTTGACGGCATCAACAATCTCACCAGCAGAGAATCCCGACTCCGGTCCCACCAGCGCCGTGATCCGCGGCCCCAGCTCATCCTCAGGAAAATTGCTCAACGGAACCGCCTTGCGGTCCGGGTGAAACATCAGCAACGTATCCGAACGGTCGACCCCGCAGAGGAAGTCTTGCAGCGACATCGGCTCCACAATCTCCGGCAGAACGCACCGCCGACACTGCTTCATGGCAGCCAGAGCCACCTTGCTCAAACGAGTAACCCGAGTCGTCACTCGGCGAGGATCATCGAGTGTCACCCTGGATTTCTCGGTCAACAGGGGCACAAAGCGGCTGACACCCAGTTCCGTTCCCTTCTGTATCACGGAGTCAAACTTCTGAGCCGTTGATAGACCTGCGGCCAGAGTGAGCTTGATCCTCGGTTCACCCATATTGCGCAGTCGGTCGTGTACCTGAACAAGCGCTGACCGCTTCACTTTCAGGTCCACTATTTCCCCCCGAAAGGCCATCCCCTCGCCATCGACCACGACAACGCGATCACCAGTGGCAAGGCGCAGCACCTGTTTGGCGTGGTATGCTTCCTCCGGAGGCAGCGCGATGGTATCGCCCTGGAGACGGTCCGGTGCAGCGAAGAAGACTGGCGCGTTCATAGTTCCACAGAGCCCGCCATAGGTGTAATGACGTATGTGATCCACTCATTATCGGGAACGATCACGTAGTTCACCAGGTCCAGCTCATGCAGTCGGCCGGACACCTCTTCTTCCTCGCGCGCCAGCAACCCGGACAGGACCAGCTTGCCTCCGGGGCACGTCAGTTTCCTCAGTCGCGGAAGAACAGGAAGAATGGTCGCCTTGATGATGTTCACGCACACGAAGTCGTACGGCTCGTCTTGCTGAGCTTTCTCTATCGATCCGAAGAGAACTTCATGCCTGGTTGTGATTCCGTTGACCATGAAGTTCTCCGTGCAGTTGTCCACGGCAGTCAGGTCGTAGTCCACCGCCTTGATATACGCTGCGCCCATCTTCGCGGCCAGAATCGACAGAATCCCTGAACCGCAGCCAAGGTCGAGGAAGCGCTGACCCGGCTCGAACGTCTCGCGAATGACCTTCAGGCAGGAGCGCGTGGTCTCATGCGTCCCCGTTCCGAACGCCATCCGCGGCTCAAGGATCACATCGTACCTGCTCCCCTCAATCGGCTCCGCCCAGGGAGGACGCACCCCCACATCACCCGCGATCAACAACGGACGAACCGACTGCTTGTAGTTCTCCTCCCATTGAACATCCCGAATCGTGCGCTCCCGTATCGTCGGAAGCTTATCGATGCCCTGACCGACAAACCGCTCAAGAAACGCCTCCAGCACCGGGCGGTACTCAGACTCGGCATCGGTACGCACATAGAACACGATCCCCAGATTCTCCGAGTCCTCCTCATCCTCCAGTACCAGCCCCGGGGAGATATTCTCCACGATGAAATCGCAGACAATGTCAGCGACGTCGCGAGGCAGCTCCAGCCGTGCCTCTATGTACACCCCCGCCTGCGTCCGGTCATCGGTCATACGCCAAGCGTCTCCCGAAGCCTCTGGAAGAAGGACCTATTAGACTCAGGCGGTTTGACCGAGGGGGATTTGTCCAGCTTCTTCAGCAAATTCTTGTCCTCTGCCGAAAGTTTCTCAGGTATCCAGACGACAATCTGTACCAGTTGATCGCCGCGCCCGTGATGATGCACATTAGGGAGACCCTTGCCCCGCAACTTGATCACTTTGCCCGGCTGGGTCCCCGATGAAATCTTGACTTTCTGTTCTCCCTCCAGTCCGGGAACAACAGCCTCACCGCCAAGCGCCGCCGTCGTGAACGGTATCGATACTTCGCAGATGATGTTGTTGCCGTGACGCGTGAAGTGCTCGTGCTCTATCTCCTCGAAAATGACCACCAGGTCTCCCGGCTCACCCGCACCCGCCGCAACATTGCCCATGCCATCGATCGTCATATAATTCCCGGTGGCCACGCCCGGCGGCACTTTAACAGTCACTTGAGAAGAACCCCTGATTCGTCCCTCGCCATGACAGGTCCGGCACGGGTCGGAGATGATCTCCCCGGTCCCGCGACACATACCGCATGTCGATACCTGCTGCACCGTGCCCAGCAGCGTGCGCGTGATCTGGCGTACCTGCCCCGCCCCCTTGCACTGCGGACACGTCTTCCGTGATGATCCTGCCGCCACCCCGGAGCCATTGCATGACTCGCAATGGACCAGCCGCTTGACCTCCAGCTTGCGTGTCACCCCATCGTTGATCTCCTCCAGCGTGAGCGCCAGCCGAATCCTCAGATCCTCCCCCCGGTTACGTCGCTGCCGACGACCGCCACCCATACCGAACAGATCGTCGAATATCGACCCGCCGCCGCCGAAATCCCGCATGAACGCCCGCAGTGCGTCGGACAAGTCGAACCCGGCAAACCCCGCGCCAAAACCACCCCCCATTCCCCCCTGACCAAGCCCTGCATGACCGTACTGGTCATACAGGCGACGTTTCTGAGGATCCTTCAGGACCTCATACGCCTCCGTCGCTTCCTTGAACCTCTCCTCGGCACTGCTGTCGCCCGGGTTGCGATCAGGGTGATACTTCAGCGCCAGCTTGCGGTATGCCGTCTTGATCTGGTCCTCGGTCGCGCTGCGCTCGACTTGAAGAACCTCATAGTAGTCACGTTTTGACATCTGGCTCCAGGGTGTTGTTACTTCTTGTCATCGTCGACAACCTCAAAATCGGCATCGACAGCCCCTTCGTCAGGTTTTTTCTCACCATCAGGCCGCGGTTCCTGACCGCCCTCGGCCCCAACGTCACCGGTTTGCTGCTGAGCTTGCTTGTACATCTGCTCCGCGAGCTTATGGGAGGCCTGCATCAACTCTTCCCGCGCCGAGGTGATTGCCTCAACTGAATCACCCTTCTGTGCCTCTTTCAGCTTCTCCAATGACTGCTCAATCCGCTGCCGGTCTTCCTCGCTCACCTTGTCACCATGCTCCTTGAGCGTCTTTTCCGTCTGATACACAAACTGGTCGGCCTCATTGCGCGCCTGAATCAGCTCAGCCTTCTTCTTGTCTTCCTCAGCGTGCTTCTCAGCATCGCCGACCATCCGCTCAACTTCCTGCTCGGACAACCCGGATGATGCCTCAATCTTGATCGACTGCTCCTTGCCGGTCCCCAGGTCCTTCGCGCTCACGTGCACGATGCCATTGGCATCGATATCGAAACTCACCTCGACCTGCGGCATGCCACGCGGCGCCGGCGGAATACCGACCAGCTCAAAACGTCCCAGCGTACGGTTATCGACCGCCATCTGCCGCTCACCCTGGAGCACGTGGATCGACACCGCCGGCTGATTGTCCTCGGCCGTCGAGAATATCTGTGACTTCTTCGTTGGAATTGTCGTATTGCGGTCAATCAGCTTCGTCATCACTCCGCCAAGCGTCTCGATACCCAGTGACAGGGGCGTGACATCCAGAAGCACGATATCCTTCATGTCGCCGGAGAGCACCCCGCCCTGGATAGCGGCACCAATCGCCACCACCTCGTCCGGATTGACGCCCTTATGCGGTTCACGTCCGAACAACTCCTTGACCAGCTCAATGACGCGCGGCATGCGCGTCATGCCACCCACCAGGACCACGTCATCGATGTCATTTGTCGTCAACCGCGCATCCGCCATGGCGGCCTTGCACGGCTGGACCGTCTTCTGCAGCAACTCATCAGTCAACGCCTCGAACTTCGACCGCGACAAAGTCAAGTCAAGATGCTTCGGACCCGACTGATCCGCCGTGACGAACGGCAGGTTGATGTTCGTCTGCAGTGTTGAAGACAGCTCTATCTTCGCCTTCTCGGCCGCTTCCCGCAGGCGCTGCAGCGCCATGCGATCCTTGCGCAGGTCGATCCCCGACTCCTTTTTGAACTCATCAGCCATCCAGTCGATAATCCGCTGGTCAAAATCATCACCGCCCAGGTGCGTGTTGCCATTCGTGGCGCGCACTTCGAAGACACCGTCGCCGATCTCCAGAATCGATACATCGAAGGTACCGCCTCCCAGATCATAAACCACGATCTTGCGGTTCTGCTGTTTCTGAAGTCCGTAGGCCAGCGAGGCCGCCGTCGGCTCGTTGATAATCCGCAGCACCTCAAGCCCCGCAATCTTGCCGGCATCCTTGGTGGCCTGACGCTGCGAGTCATTGAAGTACGCCGGTACCGTGATAACCGCCTGGGTTACTTCGCTGCCAAGGTAGTTCTCCGCCGCCTGCTTCAGGTAGCGAAGTACCATCGCTGAAATCTCCGGAGGTGCGTATCGCTTGTCCTTGATCTCCACCTCCACGCTGTCACTGTCATTGGAGACTATCTTATAGGGGACAATCTTCTCCTCCGAGGACACCTCGTGGTGTCGGCGTCCCATGAAACGCTTGATCGAGTAGATGGTGTTCTCCGGGTTGGTCACTGCCTGGCGCTTGGCGGCTGCGCCCACCAGGCGTTCACCATCCCTGGCGAAGGCAACCACCGAGGGGGTCGTCCGAGCACCTTCCTGGTTCGGTATAACGACCGGGTCCTTCCCTTCAAGAACCGCCACACACGAGTTGGTCGTCCCCAGATCGATTCCGATTATCTTTCCCATGATTTGCTTCTCCTGTATGTCTGCGTCACATCAATCCTCATGCCTCTCAACGTTCTGTCTTTGGCTGGGGTGGCTGTTGCGTCCCGTCTATCCCCTGCTGACCCCGACCTTGCTGTGCCGAAGCACCTTGTCGCCCAGCATATATCCCTTGCTCAACTCCAGTGCCACAACCCCCTCTGCATGCTCCTCGGATTCCACCTGCATCACCGCCTCGTGATACGTCGGATCGAACGGCTTGCCCACCGCCTCGATCGGCGTAACATCGTATTTCGCCAGCAGTGTCGTAAGCTGTATGAAGATCAACTCGACGCCCTTGCGAAACGACGCCGGCGCCGACTGGCCGTTCTCAGCTGATAACGCCCGCTCGAGATTGTCCACAATCTCAAGCAGGTCCCCGAGCACCCGCTCGTTGGCCAGCTTCACCTGCTGCTCATACTGGCGAGCGGTACGCTTGCGATAGTTCTCGAAGTCGGCAGCGACCCTCAGCAACTGGTCCTCCAGCTCCTCGATACGCGCCTGCAGCCGCTGCCCTTCGTCGCCCTGATCCGATTGCTCATCCGGCTGAGGTGTGCCAGCGTCAGAGCTCTCAGCAAACTCAGCGCCCTTATCGTCGGCCCCTCTGCCCGCGGACGCCTCTTCGGCCCGCTGGCCTTCTTCCTGCGCCACCACGTCGACAGCCTCATTCTCGCCGTCGGCTACTTCGATATCGCGTTCCTTCTTCTCACTCATGAGGACTCGTCTTCCTTCTTATGATCAATGCCCGAAAGAGCGTCCGTAATCGTTCTGGCCGTGTACTCAACCACCGACGACAGCTTGGAGTACGCCATGCGCGTCGGACCGATTACACCGATAGTCCCGCTGATATCCCCGACACGATACGATGAGGTCACCAGCGAGCAGTCGAATATCTCACTGAACTTGTTTTCACGGCCGATCGTTATGATCAGCCCCTCCTTCTCGGCCTGTCGCAGGAACTCGCTGAGGATGCGCCCATCCTCCAGAAGCCTCACCAGCCCGGATATGCGTTCCCGGTCACTGAACTCCGGCTGGTTGAGCAGATGGTCCGCTCCCGCCAGGCGTATGTCCGTCTTGCTCCCGTCGGTCCAGATCTTCTCCGAGGAGTCAATAATCAGGTTCAACAGTCGCCCCTTATCCTGCACTCCGGCGAGACGCTGGTCAACAGTCTTGCGAATCTCCCCGAGAGTCAGCCCCGCAAGGCGCTCGTTGAGCACCCCCTCAACATCCTGCAGCGCCTGATGATCAACCTGTGTCTTCACTTCCAGTATGACGCTCTTGGCAAGGCCCGACTGCACCACCACAACTACCATCACCCGATCTTCGGCCACCGGGATCAGCCGCAGACTGCTCAATTGCCCGCGATCAAACTGCGGCGCTATGGTCACCCCCAGTTGATTGGTGATGTCGCCCAGAATATGGCTGGTCTGCCCCAGAATCTCATCGATCCCCCGGCCCTCACGAAGCAGGGTCGCCCGAATCACCTGCTTCTCCTCCTCCGTCAAATCCTCCGGCTTCAACAGGTAATCGACATAGACCCGGTACCCCAGATCGGTCGGAATCCGCCCCGCCGAGGTATGGGGTTGCTCAACCAACCCCAGTTCCTCCAAATCCTGCAACGTGTTCCGGATAGTGGCCGAGGATATGCCCATCTTGAACTTGTTGGCTATAACCCGCGAACCGACCGGGTCGGCCGACTGGATATAGTAACTGATCAGGTTCCCAAGAACCTGCTTCTCGCGCTCTGTAAGATTCTCAAATGCCATTCTTGTTCACCAATGCGGTCAAAACTGTCGTTTTGGCAGCCGACCTGACAGACTGCTAATAATCTACAGTGTTTATAACCATAGTCAAGCTCAAATGATCCTCAAATCACACTCTTTAACCGACTTACCCGCCAAGCGACGACACCCGCCCGTTTCCTTTGACAGATATGCTTGAGCCCTTATATTATGCTCAACACGACGATGACATTCGTTCGCATCAACTACGTCAACGCCCTTCGCAGGATCATTACATGAAAGCTCCTTCGTTCGTCCTACCGGTATCGCTGCTGCTCTTGCTGGCCTCATCCCAAATCCACTCCGATGACTGCTGCGTCGGCATACGCGGCAATGTCGACAATGACCCCGGCGACGCGATCAACATTTCCGACGTTACCTACCTGACCTCCTTCCTCTTCAACGCCGGCCCCGCCCCTGAGTGTCCCCCGGAAGCCGATGTCACGGCCGACGGCGTCATCAACATATCCGACCTGACACACCTTGTGGGCTATGTCTTTCAGGGCGGGCCGCCCCCGGCAGACTGCCCCGGCATCGCACAGGACAGTGTCATTCAGGTCCTGACTGTCGGAAGCCAGTTCGAGGGCATTGTCACGCAGTTCAGTTCCATCGGCGCCATCCTCAGTGTCGACACCGGCATCACCGAGGTGATCAGCGATACCGTCATGGAAGGCTGGCTTTGGGCGTTGGTAGTGGACAATGTACAGGGTGATACACTCGTATCCTCGAATCAGCCCGATGGTTTATGGACCTGGGACAGCGCTTTCTACAACCCACCAGGCGATAAGTACCTGACACTGAAATACCCGGCTTCGGCAGGCAACACCTACCCGCTGATGGACTTCACTGCCCGCGTGGTCTCTACCAGCGAACTTGTCACTGTCCCGGCCGGTCAGTTCGAGTGCTATCACTATCGCATTTCGGCCATCTTCAATATTACTGTGGGCGAGATATGGGCCTGCCCCAACCTCGGTATTGTCAAGGCCGAGGAATACGCTCTTGAGGGATTCTCAGTCTACCTTGCCAATCGCATGGAATTGCTCAGTTACTCACTGGCTGCCGACCACTGACCGCTTCATCACCGTTTTTCGACGAACACACGCGAGCCGCCAAAGGAAGGCCCCGATGGCTCACGCGCATCGGGGCAGTAACTGCTCTGCTTACTTACTTGCTTACTTGTGTGCTGCCCGCCCACCCGCCATCGGGACCGGCCGACACACAGACTCCGCATTCCAATATCCGGCTACTTCTTCTTCTGCTGCTTCTTCTCTGTGTCAGACTTCGTCTTCACCGGGTCCTTCTTCTTCAGCTTCTCCTTGCGATCATCGATTCCATTGTTGTTCTCATCAATGAACGTATCATAGCGCCCTTGGGACGGTGCCTTCTTCTTCTCGGCCGCTTTGGCATCCTTCGAAGATGCGGCCTTCTTCGCATTCGAGCCAGTCTTCCTGGTGTGATCGACCTTGGTCACGCTCGTCTTCTTCTCGTCCTTGTCGGCCTTCTTAACAGCACCAACCGGCAGAGCCAGAGCTAACACCAGCCCGGCGCACATCCCATATGTAATTACTCGCTTCAACACAAGTCATCCTTCCCTTCCATGCGACTTCACAACCACCACACGTCCATCAACCCGGTGCGCCATCCTCAGCGCTTCGTCTTGCTACTGGATGACGACGATGATGAAGATGATTTGCTGCTGCCATCGCTCGACGACGATGACTTGCTGCTGCCGCCGGCAGAGCTCGAGGATTCCTTGCTCTTGGCCGAACTGCCCGCATCCGTCTTGCGGTAGGAGCTGCCACCGGTCGCCTTACTGTCAGAACCGCCGGAAGAACCGGAACTGGACGGCTTCTTATAGCTGCCTGAGCCGGTTGATGACGAAGGGGTCCTTGCCTTGTAGTCAGTGCTGCGGCTCGACGATCCGGCGCTTCCACTCTTCTTCTGATAGTAGCCACCCGATGATTCACTCTGGCGGCCCTTCTCATAAGTGTTATCGGAGCCCTTGGCTGAACTGCGGCTGCCGTAGTCATCCACCCGGTAGGTGTCGCGAGACTTCGCACCGCGGTCAGTGTCGCCCGATTCCGGCGTCCTGGCCTTGTATCCACTCACCCCGGAGCCGGTCGCTTTGTAGCCACCTCTGCTTCCGGAATAGACACCCGATCCCTCATCGCCAAGGCCCGCCGACTGATACCCACGCCCGCTCTTGACCACCTCCGTATTTCCTCTCGCATGCTTCTTCGAGGTGTTCAGTATCTTGTAGCTGTTCTCACTCGCGTCCCCGTGATAGGTCTTTCCGTCCCGTGTAGTCGCCGTGATGCGCGTGTCCTTCTGGGTCACGGTAGTCGTCTGCTTGGCGATCTTTTCATACTTGGCATGATAGTCGGGATACCCGCTGGTCACCGGATCGCGATATCCCACCGAACGCACCTCTTTGTACTTGGACGTATTCGACGGTGAGGTTCGCACTACGTAGTGGTTCAGTACCAGCGTGTTGTACCGCGTGATATGAATGTCGGACTCCCAGCAGTAGCCCCACCGATCGTAGATAGTCACCGTGTGCCAGCCGACATACACCCGCGGGACATACAGCGGCGCACATCCCC
Organism: uncultured Ignavibacteriales bacterium; assembly: GCA_964627305.1. Taxonomy (GTDB): domain Bacteria; phylum Zixibacteria; class MSB-5A5; order GN15; family FEB-12; genus WJKG01. The sequence continues at coordinate 55,191 of CAZVHP010000006.1, forward strand.
AGTAGATACCGTTGATGTAGACCGACCCTCCGATCGGATAATCGATATACACATTACCGCAGGCCACCCACGACGGATACGACGGGTAGTACACCGGCCGGAAATAGACCGGCTCCCACTCATTGACATAGACGGCTGTACGATCCCAGGCAAAGCGCTGGCCATCATACGCAACAAAGTACTTACGGTTTACGTGATCCATGAAGTCGAACCGATCATCCCAGTCGCAGACCAATCCGGAGACGCCATGCCAATTCGGAATCGGAAACCGCTCCCGCGAGGCGATCACCTGAATGTTCTCAACACCTTCAGGGCCAGTCACCACCAGATCATAATCCGCACCATCACCCGGCAGCCGATTGGTCACACCGCCATACACGAAATTGTCCTGATCCGGATGACCCGGATACAGCAGATTGACCCGCCCCTTTGTGTCGATCGCGTAAATCGCCACGAAAGCATCGGAATTCACCCGGAAGTGTATGGTGATCTTGTCGCCAATGTAATACTCACCATCGGAGTGATTCGTCCAAATCTCGACGTCGAGATAACGATCAACCTTGACCCGATCGTACCAGGCATAGTCGTCGCTGCCGTACGGCCGGTCATCGGACGCCCGCGCCAGCGGCGAAAGCAGCACCATCACCACCAGCGCAATCATGATTGTAAGTGTCTTGCGATACATAGCAGTTACCTTCCTTCCCGGACCCCATGCTGGTCCGGATCTATCGCCTCGCTGATCTCGAGATCGTCCTCACCGGGGAGGCCGGGCGATAATTCGCGATTATCAGTATCAGTCTGATATGCCCACTGGAAGTCGACTGAGGTAGCTCCAATATTCGTCACGCGAAGCTTGGCGTAATGGTAGTCCTCGGTCCAGATGACATATGTATGACCTTCTATCAGTTCCAGTTGCCTCACCTGTACCCAACCGTTGTCGGGAGCATAGCCAATCTCGGCAAAACTGTACGTATACCCCATGTCCTGCATATCAGTGCCGTCGCGGCCGGCCATCAGCCAGAAAATCCCGCCGTCTACCCACACAAACACGTCTGCCGATGCATGATTCCACGGCACCACTTCTGCATTCTCAAGGGAGAATCCAGCCCACGCCGGCTGTGCGTCGGCATCGTACAGCTTGACCGTCCCCTCTTTGCGCGGCGTATCAAAGACGTTCTCGGCCGACAATAGCGACACCCGCCCGTAGCGATCCACCGAAGCGATCGCATACCAGTAAGTCACTCCATTGATCGCCGTGTTGTCCACGTAGCCCGGCTCATAGTAAATCAAGTCCAGATCAGGATTCGGTACCGCCGTGCGGCGACCAATCTCCTCGTAGCCGGTGGTAGCCTCAAATGAACGATAGATGATAAACTCGACAATGTCGTTGCGATAAGGTCCCGTCCAGTATAACTCAACAGCTCCGTCGGCTGTCACGCTGTACACTCCCTGCGGCGGCTGCGGGTACGGGTTGACGATACTATCGCTGGAGTCATCGTCGCATCCGACCACGAAGACCGCGGCGGCAAGTATCAGAAATGCCAAAGGCATACGCGCTTTCATTGGTTCGATCTCCTGTTGCCAGTATTGTCTGTCTGACTGTTATACAAACAGCGTGCCAAATCATACAATCAATTGATTTACAATGAGATAACAGAAGCCCCTCAAGCCTCGATTCAGCTTCAGCGCACATTAATTGTGCGTGGTCACGGACCGATGCACCGATTTCGTGCAGCCCACCCAGCCCGCAAATCAACCGCGCGAGAGCTTGTATTCCCTGATCTTGGTCCTGAGAGTGTTGCGGTGGATCCCCAGCGCTTCCGCTGTCGCGGCCAGATTCCAGTCCATCCGGTCAAGGCAGAAGCGGATATGACGCCGCTCCACCTCGGCAAGCGGCACAAGCTCCTGAGCCGTCGACCCGGACTCTTCGCCACTCAGCCCGGACAGGGATTCGGCCGTGATCATCTCCCCGGCGGTCAAAATCGCTGCGCGCTCGATGACGTTCTGCAGCTCCCGAACATTACCCGGCCAGTCATAGTCACACAGCAGTTGTGCCGCGTGTGGAGTCAGCCCCTCGATGTGCCTGCCCGACCGGCGATTGATCCGGTCTATGAAGGTCTGAGCCAACAGCAAAATGTCGCCCCGACGTGCGGCGAGCGCCGGCAGTTCGATGCGCATGATGTTCAGTCGGTAGTACAGATCCTGGCGGAAGCCCCCCTGCGCGACCATGGCCTCCAGATCTCGATTGGTTGAGGCCAGAATGCGCAGGTCAAGAACTGTGGGAGTCGTGCTCCCCAGCCGTTGAATGGTCTTGTCCTCGATCGCCCGCAGCAGCTTGGCCTGCATCGGCGGCGGCATTTCGCCGATTTCGTCAAGCAGCAGGGTACCGCCGTCAGCCAGCTCGAACCGGCCCTGACGTGCCTGCTCGGCTCCAGTGAAAGCCCCCCTTTCATGACCGAACAACTCTGACTCCAGAAGTGTCTCCGGAAACGCCGCGCAGTTGACGGTCACCAACGGTTTCGACGACCGCTCAGAGAGGGAGTGAATCGCACGAGCCACCAGCTCCTTGCCGGTCCCCGATGGCCCCGTGATCAACACTGTCGTGTCGCGCCCGGCCACCAGTCCGATCAATTTCAGAACTGCCTTGATCGCCGGTGACTCCCCCACGATCTCAGTGGTGGGATACACATCCTCCAGACGCTCTCGCAGCAGTTGGTTGCTGACCACCAGCCGATTCTGCTCGGCTGCCCGACGAAGCTTCATCAGCAGCTCATCAAGGTCCTCGATCGGTTTCGTCAAATAGTCGGCGGCTCCTGCCTTGACAGCCCTGACAGCCGTCTCCACCGATCCGAAGGCAGTGAGAACTATCGCCTGTACGAAGGGATTGATCGTCTTCAGATGCTGCACCAGCTCAATACCGTCCATTCCGGGCATCTTCATATCGACCAGGGCCACGGGAGCAAACACCGATCGGTATGCCTCCAGGGCGTCAGCGCCGTTTGCCGCGCACGTCACATCAAACCCCTTACCCCGCAGGAAACCGGCCAGCAACTCGCGCTGGCTGGCCTCATCATCGACAATCAGAATCCGAATACCTGACATGGCCTATACGTACTTCCCATTTGGCTCACGGGCAACAAGAAACGGCCCGCCCTGCGAGGGCAGGACGGGCCATACATAACTTATCAGACTGCCGCTTAATCCTTACCGAACAACACCCTGACCCCGGCGTGGATGTCAATTACGGACACGTTCTCACCGAATGTAAGCTCTTCAAGGCCGTACTTCTTGTCATTATCCTTGCTGAAGGCATAATGGTAATTGCCCTCAATAAACAGCCCGCCCCAGTCAGAGGTGAAGTAGAACAACCCGGCACCAATACCCAGTGCCCAGGCACCCCCATACGAAATCTCACGGAATCGATCGCCGTCCTGATGCCTCGCAAACGTCGTGAACCTCGGATGCTCGATACCGAAATGGGCCTTCACATATGGCTCAATACTCGACTCTCCCTGGAAGTAATACTTCAGATAGACATTGGGGTTGAACAACCGGTGATACAGACCCTTGTCCTCAAGATTCTGAATGTCCTCGTGGCCCATCCGGGTATAGATGAAAGAGAACCCCAGCACCATGTTGGGCTTCAAGAAGTAACCGATATCGATACCGACAGAAGCCCCAAGCGTAGCGCCAACACTATCGCTGAACTCAGTAATTCCGCCAAGCGGGATTCCTATTCCACCATAGAAGCCAACCTCGAGGATGTCAACGAACTCGAAATCGTCCTGTGCGGCCGCAGGCTGCGCAAACAGCATCACCAGCGCCAGTGTCATCACCGTGGCAATCAATTTCATAGAGTATGTCCTCAACAGTTCATCCTTCTTTCCCACTGCCATTGAGACGTGCCGCACCCAAAGTTCGTTCAGCCCTCCGGGCGTTTGCACGCGAAAGCCTGAAGAAACACATTAAATAGTCCTTTGTCAATATTTTCGTCCCGATCTTCCTTAACACCTGTGTGTACCTCAGAACCGAGGTCTGTGCATCAAGAGAAGCGCCATCGGGCTGTGCACAGGTCGATCGCCACAACCGCACACAGTTCCGAAAAAACCACTTGAAAAAGCGTACAGATCGAGTATCATTCGGGCTTTACGTGGAAATGCACTTATGGGAATGAAAGCACTCGTCATTGGCTCCGGAGGCCGCGAACATACGCTAATCTGGAAGCTCAAGCAATCAAAGAAGATCGACAAGATCTTCTGCGCCCCCGGTAATGGCGGCATCACGCAGGGAGCCAAATGCATCAATATCGAACCTGACAACGTCAAGGGGCTGTGCGACTTCGCCCTCCGCAACAAAGTCGGACTGACTGTCGTTGGCCCCGAGGATCCACTTGCTGCGGGAATCGTCGATGAATTCCAGAAAAGAAAACTGCGCATTTTCGGGCCGGACAAAGAGGGTGCCCGACTCGAAGCCAGCAAGGTCTTTGCCAAGGAATTCATGCGCAAGTATCACATTCCCACCGCCCCGTTCAAAGTGTTTGACTCCATCTCTGAGGCGACCGGCTTCTGCAAATCGGTCGAGTTCCCAATCGTCATCAAAGCTGACGGCTTGGCCGCCGGCAAGGGTGCCGTAATCGTCAGGAACGCTGAGGAGGCCACGCGAACACTCGAAGAGATGATGGTGAAGAAGGTCTTCGGCAAAGCCGGTAAGCAGGTTATCATTGAATCCTTCCTCAAGGGCCGCGAGTTGTCCATCATGGCCATTTGCGACGGCAAGACCTACCTGCCCATGCTCCCAAGCCAGGATCACAAGCAGGCCTTCGATGGAGACAAAGGCCCTAACACCGGCGGCATGGGCGCCTATTGCCCGGTTCCATTCGTCGATGAAGACATGCTGAAAGAAATCGAGGAGCACGTTCTTATTCCGACTGTCGATGGCCTGAAAGCAGAAGGTATCCGCTATCGCGGGGTCATCTACGCCGGTCTCATGATGACTGATGACGGCCCACGCGTCCTGGAATACAATGTCCGCTTCGGGGACCCTGAGACCCAGGCCGTTCTCCCCCTGCTCAAAAGCGATCTGGCTGACCTGATGCTGGCCACGGTCAACGGTAAGCTGGCATCATTCGGCAAGCTTGACTGGTACGACGAATCCGCAGTCTGTGTCATCATGGCCTCCAAAGGTTACCCCGGATCATACAAAAAGGGCCTGCCCATCACTGGCCTGCAGCTCCAGGAGAATAACGCCTTCATCTTCCACGCGGGCACATCTCGCAAAGGCAATCGTTTCTTCACCAATGGAGGTCGGGTCCTGGGCGTGATGGCCTACGACAAGTCGCTGAAGAAAGCCATTTCCCGAGCTTACAAGATTGTAGACAAAGTGAAGTTCGACGGGGCGCATTACCGCAAAGACATCGGCTCGAGAGCCGGACACCCGGCCAAATAAGAAGGATACCCCCTTATGCCAAAGGTCCTCATCGTAATAGGGTCCCAATCGGACATGGAGTACGCCGAGAAGTGCCGCATCCAATTGGAGACATTCAAGATTCAGGGAAACATCGAGGTCTCCTCAGCACACCGTCATCCGGAGCAAACTGCAAGGCTTACTGCCGGCGCCGAGAACGACGGATATGAGGTGATCATTGCTATGGCCGGTCTGGCCGCAGCCTTGCCGGGTACCGCCGCCGCGCACTCCAATCTTCCGGTGATCGGAGTACCGATTCCCGCCGCTCTCGGCGGACTCGACTCCTTGCTCGCCATTGCCCAGATGCCACCCGGCATCCCGGTCGCAACAGTGGCTATCGGTTCCCCGGGAGCGAAAAACGCCGCCGTCCTCGCCGCGCGCATTCTGGCCCTGAAGCATGCGGATGTCAGGCAGGCGCTCGAGGAACATCGCAAATCACTGTAGACAGAGACCGGATCGTTTTCGTCTCATACGTGTAGAATTGTCAAGACGCTTAAGAGCTATTCAATCGAAGGGAGAATGCATGCGTAATACCAACTTAGCCAGGATGATCAGTGTCGGGCTGGTTCTGGCCTTTGCAACGGTGTTCGGCCTGGGGGCAGCAAATGTTGCCGCTGATGAAACCAAGGCTAAGGAGAGTTTCAATCTCGGAGTCGAGTCGATGCAGGCCGGCAATCATGCCGATGCCATCCTCGCGTTCAAACAGGCCATCAGTGTCGATCCGAACTATGTCGATGCTTACATCAATCTTGGCGCCGCTCACTTCCAAACTGCCAATTTCGCCGAGGCCCTGACAGCGTTCAAGACTGCGACTGACAAAGACCCAAAGAACCTTGATGCCTGGCTCAACCTCGGCCGCGTCAACTACGCCCTGAAGAAGTTCGGCGATGCCGAACTCGCGTTCAAGCAGGCCCTGGAGCTTGACCCGACCAATTCCGAGCTGTACAAGGAACTGGGAAAGACCTACTACAATCAGCGCCAATACGGCAATGTCATTACGGCCCTCAAAGCCTGTCACGAGAACGGCGGCGGTGATTTCCTGACGTGGTTCATGCTGGGCAAAGCCCATGAGAATCAGGACAAGACATCCGACGCCATCAGTGCCTACCAGCAGTCGATCAAGGCCCGAAGCGACAACTACAATGCCTACTTCGCCCTCGGCCAGATTCACCTGAAGCGGGAAGATTTCATGAAGGCGGCTGACATGTACGACAAAGCCCTGAAAGCCGACCCTCAGAAGTTCCGCGCCGCCTACAACTACGCTGTCGCCATTGAATCGGCCGATCCCGATGCCGTCGATCGCAACATCGCCGCCTGGCAGGCCTTCGTCAAAGTCGCCAAGGGCAATCCCAAAGCCAAGCGCGACCTCGATATCGCCCTGGCCCATATCGAAGAGCTTAAAGAGCGCAAGAAGCTGATGGAGCTGAACTGACGACAACAGCCCTGTTCGAACCGGCGCCGCGCGCCCATACATAACAGGCCCTGTCACGAATCCGTGGCGGGGCTTTCTCCATTGAGTCGCGAGTTGATCTCACACTCGTCTGGCCGGCGCACTCGCCAGAGAAAACGGCAAGGCGTATACTGCGCCTTGCCGTTCTCCACCTGTATCTCCGATTGCAAATAGGCCGAAGATCACTGCCTGAACTCAACCCGACTGAAATCCTCCCAGACAATCTCAACCTTGTCGCCCTTATCGGTCCACACGAAGATACCCTTGTTGTCCTCGTCAACATCGTTGGATCCGCGAAGCCGGAACTCCCTTCCATCTGCTACCGTCACCAAACATGAACGGTATGACTTCTTCTCTATTGACTTGATCAGCCCAAACTCGATGTCATACTCGACACCGTGGTACTCCCCGTCCAGAATCTCCCAGGTGTACGCCTCGTCGGCATCCCAGACGATGTCGCCCGTATAGGAACTGCCATCCTCCGTGTACACAGTGCCGCGAAGCTTCCTGCCGCCGTCAAAAGCATCATAGCCAACCTCACGGGCCGGCGAACCAAAATCCAGACGCTCGAATTCGTTCCACTTGACCACGGCCTGACCGAAACCCGGGTCACTGACGACAATGCCACGATTACCATCGTTCACGTCGTTCGTACCCCGCAGGAGAACTTCCTCCCCGCTCTTAAGTGTCACCATGGCACCACTGGAGCTGTAGCGCTCGATCGCCTTGATCTTGCCGAATTCAATCTTCCTTTTGCGATTCTTCTCAGAACCATCCAGAATGTCACCGGTGAAAATCTCATCCATGTCCCAGCACACCCAACCGGTGAACTGCTCGCCCCGACGTGTCGTAAGCGTGCCATACAGCCGATCCCCAAAACCCGATCTCTTGTTGCTCTTGGCCGGCATCAACTCAACGGCGTCAATATCTTCCCACACAAACTCGATCTCCCCCTTGCTCTCATCTTCAATGATGATCTCGCGCACACTCGTTCCGATATCGGTCGAGCCGCCGCTCAGCTCGACTTTCTCCCCAGATTTCAGTGTGAGCAGCACCTTGTCCTTGCCGATAGCCTCCATCTTCCGAATGTGCCCGAAACGAATGCCAGACTGGGCGCTGTTGGAAGAGATGAAAATACCTCCGCTCTCACGGCTTATGGTCATCCCGAAGATCGTGACTTTCTTGCCGCGATCGGAGTACTTCTTGCGCCGGTCCGAATCGAAATCGTCGAACAATGATTCATCCAGCTTCTTGTTTCCATCCAGCACATCCACCCAGCTCCCCTCGTTCTTGTCCCAGCGAATTAGTCCCTCAAAGGTGTCACCGTCGACGGTCGTTATCCGCCCGTAGATACGCCCCTCGTTTCCCGCCAGAACTGAAGACGCCATCACCACTGCCAGAAAACTCATCGCCAGCATCAGTTTCACCAGCCTCATATCTCCTCCTTGCACGCCAACTAACAGCCTGTCTGACTACCTCTGCTCTACGCAGACAGAGCCGAAAAGATTCTTCTCCGATCAAACTTGTCACGGTAATTGGCGAGATTGCACTCAGCCCGCAGGCTACAGGAGGATCACTTCAGCAGCAGCATTTTCCGAACGAGACTGCGCTCAGGAGTAGTCAGGCGGTAGAAGTAGACACCCGTCGGCGCCGGCTGACCGGCATCGGTGAGGCCGTTCCACAGAACCTCATGCTCGCCGGCGACCAGAACCTGATTGACCAGAGTAGCGGTCACCTGCCCCAGAATGTTGTGCACTACCAGCTGTGTTTCAGCACGACGAGGCAAGACGAAAGCAATGGTCGTAACGGGGTTGAAGGGATTGGGGTAGTTCTGCTCAAGAGCCAGATCGGTCGGCAACAGCCGGGGACCATCTTCGACCGAGGTTGCCTCAGTGACAATCACCGAACCGGGCGTAACCTCGGGATGCCGGTGGTTTCCGTATACACCTTCCACCAGCGCGGTAATGCTGTCAGTGGCGACAGTGTCCACGGCCACCTCGCCAACCTGACTGCCAGTCGTGAAGAATACGTCGGCCAGCAGATACTCACCGGCTGCAAACCACCCTCCCGCAGTCGGAACCGAAACTTCGGCCGTTACGCTTCCCACAATCGAGTCAATGGTGTACACAACCTGGCCGGCATCTGTAAACGACGTACCAAAGACGATCGAATCAGCCGTCAGCATGCCCGGATCGAACCTGATCGGCAGCACCACACGCGTAGCGTCGCTGGCCAGCATAATGTGGACTGGCACAGCCACCGCTGACATCGCCGTCGCAACGGCAACATCGATTCGAATCGTATCTGCCGGCATCGCTCCGCTCTGAACGAACCCGGGCTGCACGATTGGCGCCACCTCGTATCCGGACGCAATGACCACCGCCGGAGCAATTCCTTCCTCTGAGCGGGCTGCAACCCCGGCCACCCCGGCGAAATCGCTCACTGTCAGCCAGAGCGTCACCGGCGTGAAGTACCCCGGACTCAGATAGAGATTGTCAGCAAGACTCTCTGTTGCGAACTGCACCGTACCGGCTATCGAATCGATCTGGTACTCCCGACTCATGTACAACGGCCAGCCGTCATCGAAGACGACAGAATCACACGTCAGCATTCCGGGGTCGTACTCAAGCGGCACCAACATCTCCTTGATTTCGTTGACAGCCACCAGGTCGACCGGCAGATTCACCACCTGTCCCGCTTCCGCCTGCGTTCCGGCGATACGTATGGTATCGCTGACAAACGTCGGCGACCCCACCTGCACCAGACCCGGCATGACCACCGGCGTCTGACTGCCACCGGAAGCGAAGTCAATCTGGGCGCAATATGCCCCGCAGAACGTATCGATCGTGCAGTAACCGTCTGCCTCACCCGCTGTGAAAAAGACATAGCCCAGCACGTACACACCAGCGGCCAGAAACGTATCCGGAGTCAGGCACTCAACATCCAGCGTAATCTGTCCCCTGAACGGATCATGCTGCACCGATCGGTTCATGAAATACGGCAGCACGAAGGACGGATAAACAGAATCCACCGTCAGCAGCGCGGGGTCATACAAGATGGGCGTCACGATCCGAGCCGCATGGTGATGCAACCGCAACTCGATCGGCAGTATCCAGGGTTCCCCGGTTTCCAGCGCAGCGCCGGAGATAATCAACGTGTCAAGCGCGATCACGCTGTATTCACAACTGACGACCGCCGTGTGACTCACGTTGAAAGCGCCACTGTCGGTAACCGTGATGACAGCAACATTCATCCCCTCATCCAGCAGAGAATGGTCCACACTCAGCACAATCTGGTCGTTGTCGGTTCCAGTCGTTCGCCCCAGGTTCAGCCAGGCAGCATCACTTGCAGCCGTCCATGACAGCAACCCCGCCCCCAGATTGACGACCGTGATTGCCGCCGTTTGCTGGCTGAGGTTGGTGGCCACAAGGTGGACACTGTCCGGCTCGATACCGATCACCGGCACGTCGTTGACCACCTCGACATGCACCCAGACTGTATCCGGACTGCCCAGCGCCTCAGGCGCGGCTACCACGATACCGGCCCAGTGGTCTCCTGCACCAAGTCCCGCGGTCGTCACCGTCACGTCAACCGCCGAGGGCGCCGTCCCAACGCCGGACGAGAGGCTGATCCAATCGGCCGTCTCCTGCACCGAGAAGGTTAGGCTGCCTGCCGCTCCATTGGTCACGCTGAACGATTTGGTCTGCGACTGATCGAAACCGAGCGATGCCGCGAAATGCAGCGTGTCCGGCTGCACGACCAGCACCGGAGCGGTGACATCGAGACGAACCGACACAAGGTAGGTCGAGTCCGTATTGACCGTGTCACTGACCAACAGGGCGCCAAAATAGGAGCCGTAATTCAGATTGTTATTGGCGATCGATACCATCACCGTGTCAGGTGTCATGCCACCAGCCGGGTCGAAGCTGAGCCAGCTGTTGTACGAAACTACCTGATAGTACAGACGGTTATAGCCGATATCCTGAATAACCACCGGCTGCGCCGGCGGCAACTCGCCCCCACGCTGCATCGTGAACTGCAACAGCCGCGGCTGAATATCCAGCGCCGGGTCATTGTATTTGGTCACCGAGGCATAAATGTCATAGTCGCCGTTTCGTCGATCCACCCACGTGATGTAACGGTAGCTCCCGTCAAGGGCTACATCGGCACGAAGTTGCGCTGAGTCGGTGAAGCTGTTAGCCGCGAAATTCGCCTCCCGTACCACACCATCGACATCAATCATCTGCCCCCTGATATCCCAACCGGCCGCGCCCGAGTCTGACCACACAATAGCCACATTCCCCATCCGGTCGGCGCTGATCGCCACCTCTCGTTGAGCGCGGTCCGACTGATCAGTATTGATCCTCGTATTCGGCGTCACCGGATTCATGTTTGTATCGAGTCTGGCCGCATAGATATCCGGGTTGCCCGGATAGACCCCGTTGCGCCAGTCCACCCACACCACTGTGAAATGCCCGGCACCGTCGGTCGCCACATCGGGATACGCCTGACGCGTAGTCGTGTTGTCGCGGTTAACCTTGTAGTTTGCGCCCAGTGGCATCCCCAGCGAATCAAACCGCTGCACGTAGACATCATCGTGGCCCGCCCGGTTATCATACCACGTCACTACGAACCATCCCTCAGCCGAGGCTGACACTCGCGGCGCGTGCTGCTGCGCCGTCCCGGCATCGTCATTGATCTTGAAATTGCCACCGATCAAAGCGCCGCTGGAGGCAATCAACTGACCATAGATGACCCAGTTTCCGTTGCGGCGATCGGCCCATACCACGATACCCGTCCCCCATGCCGACAATGATATATCCGGCTGTGCCTTCGTCGTATCCGGCCAGCCCGTTGTTATCTCAACATTGCCGCCGGAAGGCGCCCCGAACGGATCATATCGCTGATAGAAGACATCCGGATCAAACGGGTAGGTGCCGTTGCGGTAGTCCGTCCAGACAACGCCATAGAAACCGAGAACATCGCTGGCAACCGCCGGCTGGTGCTGAAAGGACGCTGTCGGGTTGTCATTCACCCGCACATTGCCACCCACCGGATTGGCATCGCCGTCGTAGCGCTGCATGAAAATGTCAGGCGTACCGTCGCGATGATCCACCCAGACAATCACGAACCGCCGATCACCCCAGACCGCGATGCGGGGATAGTTCTGCTCGGCCGGACCGCCGTCAGTATTGACCTTGAAGTCCGTCTTGTCGGCTCGCACCGCGCTGCCTGCAGCGAGCAGTACGCAGACACCCAGTCCTATGACAAACGTACGTGCATTCATCCGCCCGCAGATACGCAAAAAAAGTGCCCACTGAAACCAGTGAGCACCTTTGTCTATCGTACAAGGCCTGCAACCAACTGCCGGTCAACCGGTTGTCCGTATCGGCCGGAAATGTCGAGGGGAGTCGGGGTCAGGCAGTACCAAGCACGATATGGAAATCACTTCCCACCGGATCGCGCTCTGCCTTCCCGGCGCGTAGACCCAGATCAGACTTTCTTCTTCTTGTGACGATTAGCGCGTCTGCGTTTTTTGCGCTTGTGGGTCTTAATCTTCATCCGTTTGCGTTTCTTACCGCTGGACATCAATCCTCCAAACAACGTGTAGCGTCATCAAATGGGTATCTTCGTGATCATGTTCTTGAACTCGTTCGACGGCTTAAACACCGGCACCTTCCGATCAGGAACCGGAACAACCTCACCGGTGCGAGGATTGCGGGCCTTGCGGGCCTTGCGCAACTTGATCTTGAAGGTCCCGAAGCCGCGAATCTCAATGTTGTGACCGCCCTCCAGCGACTTCTTCACGGTGTCCAGAAACGAGTCTACGACGACCGCAACGTCGGTTCGAGTCAGTCCTGTTTTCTCGGCTACTCTCTCGACTAAATCTGCCTTGGTCACAGTGTCCTCCCTCGACAAAACCGTCTATGGCATTTCTTACATTTCTCTACTTCATTGCCGCGAGTCATGCCCGAACCTGGGCGCAGGTATAACTCTATGCGAGAGGTAAGGATACAACAATCGATCCGCCTTGAAAAGGAAAAAATGCTGAAACGAGCAGAATCGGGCTGATTTTTCTAACCTATAGCCGCTCTTACTGATACAAATACAGCAACTCCGGGCCACCCTGAGGCCGAGATACCGCCTTCGAAACTCCCGAAAACAGCCCGCCCAGCAAATCAAAGATAGTCACCTCGCGCCGCTTATACGGCCGGACTACCTTCGGCTCACCACTGATATCAGCCAGTTCCGCGGCAATCTCGACTGCCTCATTCAGGCCGCCCAATGTATCCACCAGGCCCAGGTTATACGCCTGATGGCCCGAATAGATCGAACCATCGGCCAGTGGACGCACCACGTCCTCATCAAGCCCTCTCCCCTCGGCGATTGCAGCCACGAACTGCTCGTGAGTGTCCATGATTACCGACTGGAGCATCAACCGCTCTTCACCAGACATCTCCCGCGCCAGTGACCCAACATCCTTTAGCTCACCTGACTTCACGGTCTCCTGTCCAATCCCGATCTTCTCCATCAGCCCACTGGCCGTATAGAACTGCATGATCACACCGATTGAGCCCGTGATAGTCCCGGGATTGGCTACAATCAAATCCGCCGGACAGGCAATGTAGTATCCACCGCTCGCGGCCACCGAGGCCATCGAGACAACCACCGGCTTCATTTCCCTCGCCCTGTTGACAGCATCGTAGATCTCCTGCGAGATGGCTACGCCACCACCCGGCGAGTTCACATGAAGAACAATGGCCCGTATACTGCGGGTATCCTTCCAGCGATCAAGATCCTCTATCACAGTTCGACCCAATGACTCATCGAGTAAGCCGAAGACCTCAACCACCCCCACGTTACCGCCAACTCCGAGCAGTTCGAAGTCGCCGCCGCCCATTGCTAATGAAATGAACATCAGCGCAAAGAAACCCAGAGCGAGTAGAAACAGGACGACGATAATCGCCCCGATAACCAGATGCCGCTTTTGAGCCATAAACTCCCTGCTGCCCTCAATTTAGGTGGATTTTGAGCACCTGCCCCACCTGCAGACGGTCGGGATCGGTGATCGCATTATTGGCAATGATCCGCTGAATCGTTGTCCGATAGCGTGACGCAATCCGTGACAAGGACTCGCCCCGACGGACCTCGTGCATCACATATCGCGGGCTCTCACCAGCAACACGAAGCTTCTGACCGGGATAGATCTGACTGGAACGCCCCAGGTTGTTCAGGGCCCGAAGGCTCGAGGTGGTGGTACCAAACTTGCGCGCAATGTCCCACAGCGTGTCACCCTTGCGCACGGTGTATGTCGTCACCCCGGAACCACCTGTCTCGTTCACTGCAGACTTCGACACCGGTGCCGGTGTGTCCGTGCTCGCAAACACCTTCTGCGAAGACTTCTGACTCTTGTATTTCAGGTGCGTCGCATTGGCCGGCAACTTCAGCTTCTGGCCGACATAGATACGCGAGCCGCGCTCGACATAATTGATCCGCCGCAGATCGGCAACCGTCGTCCCGAAGGCACGAGCGATATCCCACAACGTATCGCCGCCCTTGACAACGTATATACCGTTTTCCGACTCATAGACATGGCTCTTCTGTGAACCGCGGTAGTTGTGATCCAGCGGTACCGGCACGATCAGACTCTTGCCGGCATAAATGGTGGAGCGCTGATGGAGATTGTTCGCCTCCATAATCGCGTACTGAGACACGCCGTATCGCGACGCAATCGTGCTGATAGTCTCACCCCGGTTTATCCGGTGCTGGACCCAGCTCGTCTCCTTCGGCGAGGGCATCGACTCATAGGCCGCCCAGAATGTCCCGGTGCTACCCACCGGTATCTTCAGTTTGTATCCCTTCACATTGGGCGGAGTGTGCTGCCTGAGCAGCTCCGGATTCAACTCCTTAAGCTGTTCCACAGAGCACCCAATCTCCCGGGCCACCACCTTCAGTTCCAGACACCTGTCGATAGAAACCTCGTCCCACAGAAGCGGCGGTTCGTACTCGATATCGGTGAAACCATACTTCTCCGGGTTCTTGGCCAGCACCGCCGCCGCCATGATGAAAGGCACGTAGTCCATCGTCTGCCGCCGGAGATGCAGCTCCCAGAAATCACGCGTGTTCTGTTTCTTGATCTGACGACCTACCCGCCCCGGACCGCCATTGTACGCGGCAAAAGCCAGCTCCCACGAGCCAAACTGCTCATACAGGTGCTTCAGGAAGCGACAGGCCGCATGCGTCGACTTAATCGGGTCCTTGCGCTCATCCATCCACCAGTTGCGGTTCAAATCGTACATCCTGCCGGTCGACGCGATAAACTGCCACAGCCCCATCGCGCGCGCCCACGAATAGGCGTGTGGATTGTACCCGGACTCGATCAGGGACAGATAGATCAGATCCTCCGGAAGACCATACTGCCGGATTATCTCAAGCATCATCGGTTTGTACTTCGTCGAACGACGCAGGTACTTCTCAAACGCCTCACGCGCCACCGTCTGAAAGTACACCATGGCCTTCTTCGTCCGCTCATTCATGGTGATCGGAATGTCGTAAGTAATCTCCGGAATCTCCCCCTGGTACACGTCGATCGCACCACGATCAAGATTACCCGCAATATCCCCGAATCGTTCGACCAGAGCCGAGGGGGATATGTCCTCAATCAAGGTTCCCAGTGACCGCAACGTCGTCCGGTAATCAGCCACCAGGTTGTCCAGCAGGCTGTTGTACTTGACCGCCTCCGGCGTCAGCACCGACTCCGTCTCGATATCAAGCTGAGCGAGTATCTTCAGCGCCTTCTCGAAGTAATACTGGGCCTCTTCCCAGCTCCCCTCTCGATTGGCAATCACACCCATAGCGTGATATTCCTCGGCAAGGTCAAACTGGCGCCAAATCTCGTCATCAACCGCCGAGGCCGAATCGTCGACATCATTCTGCCCCAGGTATATCAGCGCTTCAGAAGAATCCTCGGCCAGTATGTCCCGCTCCATCTCAGCCGAATCCTTGCCCTGCAGGTGCGCCGCCGAACCGGTCACGGTATCTGCCTGACGGGTCGTAGCAGCAATCGCTGACTCGCCCGTCCCAATCTGCGCATCGACAACCGATGCAGTCTCACCTGCAACAACGGCACTGTCCGCGGGGACAACCTCGGAAGTATCATCAGCGGGTTTCTCAACAGAGGGCCGGGCACCATAAATCTGAGGGCTCTTCAGACCAGATGTCGTGCAGGCCGAAACGAGTACGGCTGCCAGCAATAAGCAGCACAGCAAAAGATGGTTGGATATTCTCACAGCCGTTTTTCCTCCGTCAGGATCGGGGGTCTACACTCTTGCAGCTATATTCTCAACTATAGCCATCCTCTTCAGACTTATCGGAAATGCCAACAGCCACCTTAACCGACAAGCCGCAGCCGTCAAGAAACTTACAAGCCAGCATCGTCGCTGGTCAAGCTTTTAACACCGGCTGCGCACTGATTACGCAATAGTTACGTTACAAGGTCGCCAAATATGCAGCCAAGGCGTCAATCAGCGATTCCCTCGATTCAAATTTCTCACCATCCGCCAGATTTCGAAACCACGTTGCCTGCCGCTTGGCGTAACGCCGCGTATTCTGTTTGATAAGACTGACTGCCTCCTTTAGCGTCAGGCGGCCATCCAGATGATCCAATAACTCCTTATACCCGATAACATTGGCGGCGGCTATCCGATCCTTCCAGCCAGCGGCCACCAGCGACTCAATCTCGCCCAGCAGGCCCTGCGCCATCATCTGGTCTACACGCGCATTGATGACCTCATACAAAGCCGCACGCGGCGGCATCAAACAGAAATACCGGAACGGGAACGGGCTGCTTTTGTAGGCCCCCGTCACCACCAGCTCGGATTTGGACTTCCCCGTCAGATAGAACATCTCCAACGCGCGAATAACCCGCACCCTGTTGTTCGGATGGATCATGGCTGCCTCAAGCGGATCCACCTGGGCAAGCCGCTCGTGCATTCGCTCCGGACCAAGCTGCTCCATCTGTTGCTCCAACTCCTCGCGAACGTGCATATCATCGCTGTCGATCTCCACCACCCCTTCCGTCAGTGCCCGCAGATACAGCCCCGTCCCCCCAACCACCAGCGGTATCCGCCCCCGCGAGAGGATGTCACTGATTGCCGACGTCGCGTCATCAATGAAACGAAAGGCCGTGTAACGCTCCCCCGGATCAACCAGGTCCACCAGGTGAAAGGGCACCGCCCGACGTTCCTGTTCACTCGGCTTGGCCGTCCCGATCTCCAGGTACCGGATGATCTGCCGCGAGTCCGCCGAGACGACCTCAACCGCAAACGCCTCGCCCAGCTCAACCGCTACCCCCGTCTTACCCGACGCCGTCGGACCGCACACGACCGGAATCGCCCTGGATTCATCCACGGCCAAACTGCCTGTCAATGTCCCCGCGGGTCAGCCTCACGAACGTCGGCCGCCCGTGTGGACACGAATAAGCGTTCTCGCACTGAAGCAGCCGCTCGAGCAATCCGACCGCCTGCTCATCCGACAAACGGTCTCCCGCCATGACCGCCGCCCGGCACGCCATCGACTGCGCAATAGCCTTCTTCAGATCATACCCGGCCTGCCGCAACGAGCCAACATCGTCGAGCACCTTCTGTACGATAACCTCCGGCGACCGACGGGTTAACACCGAGGGCACCGCCTGAATGTTGATCATCCGCCCCCCAAAGTAGCCGATGTCGAACCCCGACTCCTGCAACACCTGACCCACCTCCTCGTAAACCGCCAACTGCTCCGGGCTGAGCTCCACCTGTGCCGGGAACAGCAACTGCTGGGCATGCACACTCTGCTGTTCCAGCTTCCTGAGATTCTCCTCATAGAGCACGCGCTCATGGGCCGTATGTTGATCAACTATGTACAGATCATCTCCGCGTTGCAGCAGCAAATACAGATCGCCAAAACGCCCCACCAGCCGGAAGGCACCATGTTCAGCCACATCACCACTCTCACCAGCTGACGTCATCCCCGCCGAGGCAGCCTTGCCGGACAATATCTCACCTGTGCGCGTGTCCACATGCTCCCCCGATGCATCTGTCGTCGGCCCAGGGTCCTCATGCAACCGTGCAAACGCCCCGGGATCGTAGTCTGAAGAGGACACCCCGGGAAGCCGAGCCTCCTGACTGGCCGTACGACCAAACCGAAAGGACAGCTTACCGGGCGCGCCGCTGCCTGCCGGAGCCGACGGACCACTCAGCTGAGAGGAATGATAGGTGGGAATAACGCTGTCTGAACGGACTGCCCGACGCACCAGGTGACGCAGGCCATCATGAATCTCGCGCTCGTGCGAAAGCCGCACTTCCGTCTTGGACGGATGCACATTGACATCCACCTGCCCCGGATCAATCGTCAACAGCACCGCCCCGACCGGGTAATTGCCGCGCGGCAGCAACTCGCCGAAACCCGACACCACCGCGTGCATCAGCGTCGCCGAATGCACCCAGCGACCGTTGATAAACAGATACAACCCAAACCGATTCTGCTGAGCATGCTGCGGGGTGCTCACACACCCGTTCACCGCTACCGGTCCGGCCGCTCCCTGAAAGGTCACATACTCCTTCTCCGACCCCAGCAACCCCCGTGCACGATCCGCCAGCGTCTGACCGGCCGGCACCGCGAATATCTGTCTGCCGCCGCTGGTATACGAAAACGCGACATCCGGACGACCCATCGCCATCGCCATCGCCGTCCGCGACAAATACCGGGACTCGGCGCTATCGCTCTTGAGAAACTTCCGCCTGGCCGGCGTGTTGAAAAACAGGTTGCGCACCTCGATTACCGTGCCCACAGGGCACGCCGACGGCTTCACTGACTGCAGCACGCCGCCTTCGTACACAACCTCCGTGCCCGTATCGGCTTCTGCGCTGCGCGAGAGCATCCGAAGCTGTGACACCGAGGCTATCGAGGGCAGGGCCTCTCCCCTGAAACCATACGAGAACAGGTTCTCCAGGTCGGCGAAACTGCTGATTTTCGAGGTCGCATGGCGCGAAAAGGCAATCTCGATCTGTTCGGACTCGATGCCACAACCGTTATCGACAATCCTGATCAGCCGCGTACCGGACTTCTCAATCTCAATATCTACACGTGTGGAATCAGCATCGAGCGAATTCTCGACCAGTTCCTTGACCACCGCCGCCGGTCGCTCAACGACCTCGCCGGCCGCAATCTTGTTAACCAGTTGCTTCGGCAGCGGACGGATCCACCGCCGCGGACGCGCTGTGCCCATGCTCATTTCAACTTCTCCTGAAGCTCCCGCAGAAGATTGAGGGCCTCAATCGGGGTCATGCTGTTCACATCCAGCTCCCTGATGACCTTCTCGATCTCAGACACGGGAGCATCGAACAGCGATGGCTGCACCCGCTCCGCGTACAAGTGCCGCCCCAGTTCACTGCGATTGAATTTGCCGGACTCCAGCAGCCTGAGCACCTGCCGCGCCCGTGTCACCACGCTTCGGGGCAAGCCGGCCAGCCGGGCAACATCGACGCCATACGAATCATCGCATCCCCCGGGAGCAATCTGGTGCATGAATACGATCCGGTCTTCCCAGCGCTTCACGGTGACCTGGAAGTTGTGCACCGGTTCATACAGCTCCGACATGCCCGTCAACTCGTGGTAATGAGTCGCAAACACCGTCCGACACCGGTTGTGCTCATTGATGTGCTCCACCACTGCCCACGCCACCGACAAACCGTCGAACGTCGACGTCCCCCGCCCCACTTCATCGAGAAGGACCAGCGAGCGATCGGTGGCGTTGTGCAGAATATTGGCCGTCTCCACCATCTCCACAAGGAAGGTCGACTGCCCCCCGGCCAGATTGTCACTGGCGCCCACCCGCGTGAACACGCGGTCAGCCAGCCCTACCGTGGCCGACTCAGCCGGTACAAATGAACCCATCTGCGCCATGATCGTAATCAACCCGATCTGCCGAAGGTACGTCGACTTGCCCGACATATTCGGTCCGGTCAGGATGGCCAGGCGCACCGTGTCGGTGTGCAAATCAGTATCGTTAGAAACAAATGTTCCCGGCGGCAGGACAGTCTCGATCACCGGGTGCCGCCCGGCTGTGATCCTGAGCGATCGGCTGGTGTCGATCTCGGGGCGGACATATCCCCGCTGGACCGCCAGTTCGCCAAGTGCACTCACCAGGTCCAGCTCGGCCAGCAACTCAGCGCACAGCAGCAACTGATCGATGTGCTCCGCAGCAAACGCCGTCAGCTCTTCAAAAAGCTCCAGCTCGAGCCGGAATATCTTCTCCTCAGCCGATACGATCAGCTCTTCCTTCTCTTTCAGCTCCGGCGTAATATAGCGCTCGGCATTGACCAGGGTCTGCTTGCGGATATACTCCTCAGGAACAGCGGCGCTGTTGGCTTTCGTGACCTCGATGTAGTAGCCAAACACCTTGTTATACCCGACCTTCAAAGAGTGAATGCCCGTTCGCTGCCGCTCCGTGGCCTGCAACGATGCGATATAGGTGCGAGCATCGCGTATGGAGTCATTCAGCGCATCCAGCTTCTCCGAGTAGCCCCGTCGAATGACACCACCTTTAGCGGCACTCAGTGGCGGCTCCTCGACAAGTGCCACCTCAAGTCGAGATCGGATCACAGTGGTGTCAGGCAAGGCCGCACGAAGCCCGCTCAGGTGGGGGCTGTGGCTGCCAGCGAGCACCTCCCGCACCTTGTCTGCCGTGGCCAGCGCCTGCGCAACGTTGGACGACTGGCGCGGATTGATCTTGCCAATACCCACCCGTCCGGCCAAACGCTCCAGGTCCGGACAACCCCGCAGTGCTTCCCGAAGAGAGTGCGCCAGATCCCGATTGCGCACCAGCTCCGCCACCCCGGACAGGCGACGCTCTATTGGCTCCCGGCGACAGAACGGACGCAGCAGGCTCTGCCGCAACCGACGCGCTCCGGATACCGTTAGACAGCAGTTCATCACCGAGAACAGGGTGTTCGCCTGACCGCCGGTCGCGTTTTCCACCAGTTCCAGATTGCGCACCGTCGCGTAGTCGAGCAGCATGTATTCATCATCATCGAACGGTATCAGACGCTTGATGTGATCCAGTCGGTCGCGGTGATTCTCACGAAGATACCGCAGTATGGCGCCGGCCGCAGTTACCCCCAGTTTCCGCCCGGCGACCCCGAACCCGTCAAGAGTGCTGGTCCCGAAATGGTCATTCAGCTCGCGTTCGGCAGTCGCATACTCAAAACTCCATTCTCCGCAATCGGTGAACTGAGCACCCTCCCGCCCCCGATACAATCGCTCGGCCAACGACACCGTCTGGGCGGACTCGGTATGCAGTATCTCAGCCGGGTCGAGCAGGCGCAGTCGCTCGATAACCTGATCCGGCTGCCCCTCATCCACCAGAAAAGCCCCGGTCGACAAATCCAGCGCCGCCAAACCCATGCGGCTGCCCCTGCCGTTGGCATACACTGCCGCCAGCCAGCGAGTCGACTGGTCCGAGCTTTCATCCTCAATCGTTGCTGTACCGGGCGTGAGGATCTCCACAACATCACGCCTGACCAGCCCCTTCGCCTGCCGTGGGTCTTCTGTCTGTTCAACCACCACGACCTTCAGCCCCGCCCTGAGCAACCGCGCCAGGTAGCGATCCGCCGCGTGATGCGGAACACCCGCCAATGGAATGCGTTCCTGCTCACCGTGAGCACGACTGGTCAGCGCCACATTCAGAATCGGCGCCGCCTTGACCGCATCGTCGCCGAACATCTCGTAGAAATCCCCCATTCGGAAGAACAGAATCTTGTCCGGGTGCTTCTGCTTGATGGCATGAAACTGCCGCATCAGCGGGGTCTGTTTGCCGGAAGGCTGCGAAGCTGTCATCGACGGACTACCTGAAAGACTTCGTCGTGCTCCTGTTCCAGTCGCTTTTTGAAAGCCAACGCTTCTCTATACGTTGCGAACTCCCCCACATATACAGCCCGATACGACGTGCCGGATATCACTTTCTCGGAAATGTCCACTCGATGTCCGTGGGGCCGGAAGCGGGCCGCCATGGTACGCGCATTCTCATCCTGCGAAAACAGACCAACCCGCACGGCATAGAAGTCCTCACTGCGCAACACCGGCGACTGCCCCGCCTGGTCAGGCGTCGCTGAACCCGCAAGCAGATCAACCAATCGCCCCTGCCCAACCGCCGGTCCGTAGGCTTCGCGGAGCATATTATAATACAAAGCCGCATCGTCATGCCGCCCCTGCCCAACCGCCTCGACAGCCAGCAGGTACAGCGCCAGGGGGACCCCCGGACCGGATCGACTGCGGGACAGCTCCTCAAGCACCTGCCGCGACCCGATACGCTTGTTGTGCGCCAGCATGACCCGCGCCTTGTCGATCTGCCCCCAGTGCGGCTCAACCGAATCCGTAAAGGTAACCAGATAGTGATCAGCCTGCCGCAGCGCCGATTCGAAACGCTCGGCGGCCTGATCGGCCAGTATCGAAAAGCGGAGCATATGTCGACGGTACCGCCCCGTTTCCCACCGGGCACGGTATTGATTGATCGTTTCATTGAGCTTATGGTGCTGGCTGCTCAGAAGGTAGTACTGGGTCAGGCGATAGTAGATCTCCTGCTCAAAGAACGGCGACACCGACGTGTTCAGAGCCGCCTCCATCATCTGGGCCGCCGTGGCACCGTCTGACTCCAGAAGCGCCTGCAGAAACAGCCTGTTGCCATCGCGCAGACCGACCGTCCCGACACTCTCCAGCGCCTGGCGTGCCCGATCGAGCTTCCCCTCATTGATCCACTGGAAAATTCGCTCTTCGTCCTGAGCGAAGGACGCGCTCGGCAGGCCAACAGCCAACAGGACCGCCAGCGTCGCAACCAAGCGCCATGTCTGGAAGACTGCCGACGGCCGCGTCCGTGACGCCCCTGTGTCGCGGGAAAACAACCGCAGCCCGTACATGAAGTGTTATCCTATACCGATCAGTGATGTATCCTTCAGACTGTCCGCAGCCGTAGCCCGACGGGTCTCGTGCTTATGCTCGAGCATCCGGAACAACTCGTCGAGCCGCTTATGGTCGTTCTGCTCCACGTGGATACGAACCAGCTCGATTACCGCCTCCATCTGATCCGGACAATCCTCAACCACCTGCGTCAACACATCGCGGGCAATATCGGTCTCCCCCTTCTTCAAATGGAAACGGGCCAAGTACAGC
Organism: uncultured Ignavibacteriales bacterium; assembly: GCA_964627305.1. GTDB lineage: Bacteria > Zixibacteria > MSB-5A5 > GN15 > FEB-12 > WJKG01. Next base: position 78,313 of record CAZVHP010000006.1, read on the forward strand.
CGAGCCAGGTAATTGCGCGGATCATGCTCGAAAATCTGCTGACATATCTGCTCAATCTCGCCAAAACGCCCAAGGTCATAGAGCACCGACTGCAGCCTCCCCAGAGCACGATGTCCCTGAGCGGGCACGGCTTCGATGAGCTTGAGCCAGAACCCGGCGGCATCTTCGTAGCGCTTCTCCTCGAAGTACGAATCGCCGATCTGCAAATACGCATCGACACAGGCCGGATCAAGGCTGAGCGCCTCTTTGAAGTGAATCCGCGCCTTGTGGTACTGCTTCGTCTTGCGAAGCTTCTCGCCCACCATGACTTTGTACTGCGCCAACGGCTTCTTCGACTTGTTGTGCTCCAGTTTCAGAAGCCGGGCCGCGGTATCATACGCATCCTCCCACTTCTGCGCCGATTCAAGCACCTTCAGTAACTGCACGTACCCCCACCGACTCTCCGGCAAGTACTGCAAGTACTCCCGAAGTGCCGCCTCGGCCATGTCGTGGTCCTTCAACTCCCGGTAGTCCATGGCCAACTCCCTGAGAACCGCCGCCTTCTGCTTCGGATCAAGACCGCGCCGCAGTGTCAGGTCCTTGTGGACCTGCAAGGCACGATCTGGCTTATTGTGATCGCGAAGGATCCTCCCCAGACGCAAATACGCATCCAGATTCGTCGAGTCCTCAGCTACTGCCTGACGAAGCTTCGAGAACGCGCTCTCAAGCCGCCCATCAAGAAGATCCTTGAGCGCCTCGACATAAATCGCCGAGTCCTGACGACGACGACGCACAAAGTATCGATCATACGCGGCGTACAGCCCCACCAGCGCCACCAGTAAAATCGCAAATACGGCAATGTACTCGGTCATGAACGGTCTCCCGAAAACGGCGATTCGATATCAATATCTGTACTGTCTTTGCCCTTGAGCAAGTCCGCCGATTCTTCTATGGGACGATTCCGAAGCACCGTGAGCTCCTGCTCCAGTCCTCTAACCCGGCGACGCGCACTGCGAAGATCCAGCGCCTGCCGCAAATAAACGGTAACAAACAGCACCAACGATACAGCCACACCGGCAACAAACGACCAGAACACGACAACTGTCAACGGCACGTCGACATATTTGGCCCAGATCAGGTTGATGGCCACACGTTGCTCGGTCCCGACATTGTAAAAGGCGAACGCTACCACGATCACCACCACAAGGGCAATGAGTACCGCCCTAACTACCCACATGCAACCTCCACTGATCGACCGCTGGCCGGCCAGTTCTCTATAAGAATCACGTTTCCACACGGCCGCAGAAACACGACGTCGTCCGATATGCTACCAGACGTACGCCAATGAGCCGCACTACTTCCCGTCCTTCTCCTTGCCGCCAAAGTCAAGTGATCCAATGATCTTCATGGCTTCACTAAGATTCTGATCAAAATACTGCCATTCGCATATCAGGTGAAAACCAACCAGCAGATCGTCGTTCTTAACCAGGGCAATGGCGCCCCCGTAGCCGCCGCGGACACGCTTGCCGCCAAGCGCGCTGGCCGACACCGCGATCTCCTTCATGTACCTCACCTGACCGGTCCACAGAATCCCGCGCTGACCGCCAACCTCGAAAGTCTCACGACCCTTGGTGACTATCTCCTCCCGCTCGCCCGGGGCACCCGGCTGCAGGATCTCGAACTCCTTGAGCATCTCGCTTTTGACATCAGAGCTGTACGAACGGCTCAGTAAGGAATCCAGCATGGCAAACGCTCCCAGCGCCACGCCATCCTGTGCGAAGACAACCAGTCGCGGCACCTGCGTATAGTCAGGGTTGTCCTGATAATCCGCTGGGATTTCATAGCGCTTTTTCAGCAGCACAAGACGGAAACTGTCCTTATCGCGCTGGACCCTCGTGTTCCACTCGTCGTTCAGTTTCAGGGTGAAAGCATACGTGCCGTCCTCGTACAGGTCCTTCTTGATATTCCCGGCCCGCTGAGCACCACGCCTGGCGTCAACACTTGAGACCACGACAGCCAGAATCAGAGTCATCAATAACAGCTTGCGAATCACGAAATACCTCCTTTGCATTGCACTCTCCGCTAATGCGTAAACTTGACTCTTATACACCGATAGTCAAGGAATAAATGAAACCACCGGGCGGGCAGATCATCGCAAACTACTGCTGATTATCGCACTTAGGGCAGGCCACCCGGCCACGATCAACGAAAGCCGATACGCCGCTTCGTGCGCCAATGGATGTGATCAATGCAGGTCGAAAACTCGAAATCGTCCAGCAGTCGGGACAGTTTGGCCGCAAAATGCCGCGTAGAACCGTACATCCTCAGTCGCTGCATAGCGGACAAGCCAGACAGCCGCGGCGGATCAGGATCGATCTCCCAGGGATGAATGTACACCATCACAGGCTCCCCGCGCTCATTGAGCTTGCTCATCATCCTGCGAGTATACCAATAGGGAAAGTGGCGGAGAAAACCACCCCCCGCAATCGGCAAATTCCGGCCCAGAACTCGAACGGTCGAGGCCGGGATCTCCCACAGTGAACCGCCGTTGGGAAAGTTGATCTGGAATGCCTTGCGCGGTGCCATCGGCATGCCGTAGATATCGTGCTTTATCGGATAGATCGAACTGTCGTAGACAAATCCCATCTCATGCAACACCTCAAATGCCCACGGAATGCTCGCATTGATTGACCAGCTCGGTGCACGGTACCCCTGGGGTCTCACTCCGGTAGCTCGAACAAGCGCCTCAATCGAAAGCTCCGTATCCTTGCGAAAAGCTTCCGCATCCATCTGGTCGACCCGAACATGACGGTAACTGTGACAGGCAATCTCATGCCCCTCGCCGATTATCCGCTGCATCAGCTCCGGATATCGGGCAGCACACCACCCCAGAATGAACCAGGTCGCTCGAACGTTCTTCTGACGAAACAAGGCCAGCAAATGAAAGCAGTTATCGACAAGCGTGGACTCCAGCGTCTCCCAATCTTCAAATGAAAAGCGAGATCGCAGAGCTTCCACCACGAACCACTCTTCAAGATCCACAGTCAGGTAATTCACACTGGTTCTCATGGAGTATTCCAAAGCCAATCCGGGGCCGCCACCACTGATTGCGGTTTAGTCTTTTCTGGCCTTACTCTCGCCCTCGCCCTCAGGAGCCACGATCTCGGGCTCGGCCTTCACAGAACGCTTGGCGGACTTCCCGCGACCACCACTGGTATCCTTGCCGCCGGGCCGAGTCTCGTAGCGATAGCCGTAATAGTCCGAACTGTAGTAGTACGGAAGAGTGTTGTCCATATTGTTAAGCACTACGCCGGCCAGACGTACCTGTCCCATGATATTGATCGCCCGCTCAACCACCTCCCGCTTGGTCGAACCCGCCTTGATCACCATCAGCACGGAATCGATTTTGGGAGCAAGCAGCATCGGATCGCTCACCGGAAGAATCGGAGGAGTATCCAGAATGATCAGGTCATAGTAAAACTTCATCTCCTCCGTCAAGCGCCCGATGCGATCCGCATCAAAGACCTCGGCAGCCGAACTGGTTGCCGGCCCGACGAGCAGAAGATCAAGGGTGCTCACCTGTGTCTTGCGCACACAGTCAGCGACCGGCTTGCCACTGATCAGTACATCGCTCAACCCGCGCCCGCGATCGACAGCAAAATAGCGATGGATGCTCGGGCGACGCAGATCGGCGTCAATCAGAAGTGTCCGAAACTCCTTGTGCAGGGCCGCCGTCAGAGCCAGAAACGTGCTGATCGTCGACTTCCCCTCCGACAGGAGCGCCGAGGTCACCATCAGGCTCTTCGTAGTCGACTCCGGAGTGCCAATCCGCAACTTGTGCAACAAGCGACGGAACTCCGTCGCAAAGGGCGCTTCCAGATTGAAGAAATCAATCACCGACAAGGCTCGTCTGGCCATCCGAATCTATCCCTTCTCCACTACCCGGCCGAGCAATGAGCAGACTGCCGCATATTGCCGCTGAACCTGGTCCAGATTGGCCGCCAGTCGCGTCAAGGATGGATTGAGCCTCACTGTCCGCTCCATCTGCTTGACTGCCTGCAGCAGGGCATACCGGGCTTGCTCAAGATACGCAGTGGAAAGCTCGGCATGCAGGTCGACATAGGTAGGATTCTTCTTGATGTGCTTCTGAAGATACGCGATCCTGTCCTCCAGACTCCGCTGCGACAGGCCGCCCGGCTGAAGAACATACTTCATGTAAAATGGTGCAAATTCCCTGATCTGCTCCTCGCACTTGCTCTCACGAACCAGCCGCAGGCACTTCCCACATCGTGCGAAATCACCGCTGCTAAGTAACTGCAACGCCTCATCAAACTCCGGTTGAGCGTACTCCGGATAGATAAGCGACGCCTTCTTCAGCGAGTCAACAGCCCGCAAGGCAAGCTGCCCCGGTTCCGCCGGTGCCTGCTCGGATCGCAAATGGCTTACCAGAGCCAGCCCAAGGTTGAAATACGCGTCGGCGTAGTACATGTTGATGCGTATGGCCTCCTCAAACTCACGAATCGCCGGCTGGTACTGACCAGCTTCGAGCAAGGCCTCTCCCAGGTGATTGCGATAGTCCGCGAAACCCGGTCGACGCTCCACTGCCTGACGGGCAAACGCGACCGCCTGAGATACGTCGCCCACAATCAAGTAACAACGCCCCAGGTAGCTGTATGCCTCGTGGTACTCGGCATCCGTAGCCACAGCATGCGAAAGCAGTTCAATCGCCTCGCGGTGATACCCCTTGTAGAACAATCCCGTCGCCAGGCGGGTTGGACCAACAGGTTCCTCACTGGACAAAGCCGACCGGAACGACGCCAGCATGGTCTCCAATTCGGACTTCTTCTCATCATGACGAGCCCGCACCATCGACACAATCTCGTCCTGACCGATATCTGTCGGATGCGCAAATCGGCTCACCTCGGTCAGCTCACCATTGATGTATACACTCGAATAGACCGACTGACGCTGTGTGTCGACAGCGGTCTGAATGACAAACTCCTTGTCACTGGCCACCAGCCTGCTGTTCAGCCGAAAGGTCTCCATCGGTCCTACCGCAGTTTCAGGTTCTCAATTCTCGGTACTGTCGCCAGCACCTTCACGCCAAGGAATTCCTCAACTTCCTCGGTGCGTTTGAACGAGGTATCAAGTAGCTCGACCAGCAGCACCGCGCCCCCGCCGATCACCAACCCCAGCGCCAAACCCATCAAACCAATCTTCATCCGGTCGGGCCAGATCGGTGACAGCGGAATCGTAGCCGGCTCGATCACTCGGTACTTGGTACGGTCACGTGTCTGATCCGTGTGAATCTCGACAATACTCTCCTCAGTCCGGAAAGCGTCCCGGTACCTCCGGGCCTCCGCAACCCGCCGTTCCAACTCCTGCACCTCGGCCGCCAGACGTGGCAGATTGTTAATCCGATCTTCCATCTTGCGGTGCGCCTGCCTCAACTGGCTCTGACGCGAATTCAGAATATCTATCTGCTCACGAACAGAAAAGAAATCCGCAAGCAAAGCGCGAGACGATGCCGGATAGGACGCAAACTGAGCGTCGACCGCCGCCGCGATCTCCTCCTCCAGCAGTCGCACATTCTGGCCAATGCGAACATTGAGCGTCGTGACGTCCTGGCTTGCCCAGGGATAGCGCTCCATCATCGATGACAGCGAGTTCAACTGATTGTCGATTTTCGCACGAAGGTCAACAAGGCTGTCAGTATAACGCAGTCGTGATCGCTCCAGACCAAGATCCCGAATGCGACCCTCAATCCCTGCCAACTGGCTACGAAGGTTACGGATATCCGCCTCAGCCTGATCAACGTCAGAGAGAATACTGGCCAGATTCTGCTCCGAAGAAATCTCCGGCGCCAATTGCTGACGGAGAAGCCGCGTCTGTGCCTGCGTCAGCGAATCCACCGCTATTGTGTAATCATACTCCGTCTTGCGAAGCTGCATATCGGCGAAACTCTGATTATCGAGAATGCGCTCCATCTCATAGCGCGTCTTCTCGCGCTCAAGCACCTCGGCCAGTTTGCTGACCATATCGCGCGCCAGAACCGGATCGTGCGACTCCACCGACAACTGGATCTGCTCCTGCCCGGCAAAGCCCACTCCTATCTGGGCGCGAAGCTGCTGCATCAAAATGCGCCGCTTAAGATACTCCATTGAGAAGCCGGGGTTCTGCTCCCGCATCTTCGCGGCTTTCAGCGATACCTCCGGGTCGTTCTGAAGCCCCAGATCCTCTATCAACTGCGACAAATACAGCTGCGAGGTCAGCTCGTTGCGCAGCGCCGCCAGACGCTCCCGACGAGCGGTCGGCGATTCTCTGACTGGTCCCCCCTCCGTCGGGATGATCCCCCGCAACTCGCGAGAAAGACTCATCGGCCGGTCAATCCAGATTATCGTGTAAGCGCTGTACCGCTCCTGCAGCATGTACGAGCCGCTGTACGCAATTCCCGTCACCAGAATCAGCGGGATGATCAGAAGCCACTTGCGCCGCCAGACTATCGCCAATATGTCCTGAAGATCAATTGTCCGTTCGGTCTTGTTCGCACCCATAATGTATGTACCTGCCTGTTGCTGAGAACAGCCACACTAACGGTTTCGGTCGGTGTCCCTGTCAAGTCGATCCCAGATAAACAGGATGCTCGTCACAATGCCCGCCACCCCGGCTGCATAGCCAAGAGCCTCCTGGAAAAACCGGCTCTTCGACGGAACATAAATCGCATCCTCTTTGCGAACAACATAACGCGCCGGCGTCCCCGTCTCTACATAGTGACGCAAATCGAACTCCAGCGCCTGCGCATAGAAACCATCCTTGGTTACCAACTTCACACCGTTCAGCTTCGCGTTCTCCGTCGGCCCTCCGGCCATGGCCAGAGCTTCCATAATGTCCATATTCTCTTCAAACTTCATCGGCCCTGGCCTGTTCACCGCTCCCAATACGTATACAAGGTTCCGCTCTTCAGGTGGAGAGCCAAGATCAGCCGAGGGCAAACCCAGCGGATTCTTCGGTATGTCTATCACGTCCGTTCGCCGAATCTCCGGCAACTGCTCCAGCGTCTGCTCCGCTATCGCCCGCGCAACATTGGCTATCTCCACCTTGCCGGATTCGTCACCACCGCGAATGATCACCACCCGCGTCAAATCCGCAATCTCGGTCGGACCACCCGACTCCTTGATAATTGTCCACAAATCGGGAATCTTCTCAAAGGCCTTCTTGCCCTGCTGGCGTACCTCTCCGGTGACAAATACATGGTTCGAGTTGTATTCCATTACCCGAACCACAACCTGAGCAACCTGCTTGTTCAGCCGGTTCATCTGACGGACAATGTCACTTTGAAGCTGCTCGGCCGTCCTGCCGGCCGCCGTTGTCTTGCCAATAATATCAAGCACAATGCTGCTGTCCTGCCCCACTTTAACCTGCGTGTTCAAAGAGCCGTCGGGCCAGAAACGAACCTCAAGCACATCCTCAACACCGATTATGTATTCATTCGCCTGTGCCGTGGCCACACCAACCACAAACAGCAGCGCCAAAACGGTCAGAACTCGCCTCATTGCACCTAAACCTTTTCAGCTAAATGGTTTATAATAAGGTCGGCATTCCCTGTTGGATTATTAACGGCCAAATATACGGGCGCGGGGCATGGCTGTAAACAACCAAATGGCACGCCTCTGTCTGCTTATACAACTCACTTCTCAGGCAACGGTATAGAGCTGGCCGTTGTTCCGCCCGTTTTCCTTCGCCCGCAGCAGGGCCATGTCAGCCGCATAGATCAGCCTGTCTGGATCAGTCGCATGCTCGGGAAAGATCGCCCCCCCAAGAGATATCGTGCATCGAATGGGCTGCTCGAGATGGGGCACACGGCATTCCTTCACCTCAATCTCGTGGCGAAGGCGCTCCATGAAAAGAGCACATGTCTCACGGTCCGACTCCGGCATGATAATACAGAACTCATCCCCTCCATACCGAGCCAGGATATCAATCGACCGAATGGCATTGCGCACGATCTCACCCAGTGACACCAGCAAGTGATCCCCGGCCTGGTGCCCGTACGTGTCGTTCATCGCCTTCATGTCGTCCAGATCGAAGAAAATCAGGGCCAGATTACGGCCATACCGGCGCGACCTGTTGATCTCCTCAGAAAGACGCTTGCGAAAGTAACGCTGATTCGGCTGCCCGGTCAGGGCGTCAGTATACGAAAGCTGCTCCATCGCCTCATACGACTCCGCATTGTCAAACAACACCGTCGTCTGCTGTGCCATGATCTTCAGGTACTCAGGGATCACCGGTGCCGGGTTGGTCGCGCCGAAAACCAGTACACCCGGACGTTTGCTCGTCAGCGGAAACGCAGCGGCGAAGTTCAACCCCCGCTTCTTGAGGCTGCCGGCCCAGGCCGCCAGTTCTCGGTCTTTCGTTACCAACTCATCAAGATTGATCGGCTTCATATCGCACAACGCCACCTTGATCTTCTCGAAGAACTCGCGTGGAGGGCGCGCAGTCTCACCGACCACGCCATTCTTGATCGTCCGTATTTCTCCCGTGCCATCCGCATCAGAGTACAGGAACGCAATGCGGTCTACCCGCAACTGCTTCTTCACTGCCGAGATTATCTCCGGTACCAGAGTCCGGGAATTGCGATGACTCACCAGGTGTGTCAAATCCGGCACGGCAGCAGGTTCTTTACTCCCGGCAACAGCGCCAGCTTCCGCTGAAGGTCGTTGCTGTTCAATACTCTCCAGACGACGGGAAACCGCCTCCAGACGCGACTCGTGCCACTTCACATGATAGGCCGAAGCTAAAGACTGCGCCAGCAGCGTCGCCATACATCCGAACTCGGGATCATCATACCGGCGTGAAGAATGGACGAAGTACACTCCGTACAGGTTCTCTCTCCACAACACCGGAAAGTACAGATCAAGCCCGTGCGAAACGATCCGGCCAAGCACATCCTCAGGCAGATGCGGTCTGATCGTCTCAATCGGGCGGGGAGTCAGGTCGGTGAAAAGATGGCGCTCCATCTCGGATGAAACCGACGCGCGGAAGTCCCGGCGATTGAACCCACGAATGTTGTAATAGTAGTTCAGCTCCAGCGCGCCACGCTTCTTACGCAAAAACAGGATTCGATCACAGGCAAGATCGTTGATCAGACTGTCAGAGACCCGCGAGGCCACCTGTTGAATGGCGCCGTCCACACAATTACTACGGACCAGCTCGGAAACCCGCGCCATATCAGGGACTGCCGACCCGATTCCGCCTCCTCGCATCCGACCCCGCCGGATGTATCCGATGGTCGCCAGCGAGATCACCAGCAGAACCAGCAACACGATCTCCAGAGTCGTCATGTCTGCAATCCTCGCCACAGATAGGTCATCTCAGTCTTCCTGTCCTCATCGACCGCCCGGCCGACCACGTGCCATCCGAAATCGTGAACGTCTCCTCAACACCTTGTGCCGCTTAAGAATCCCCACCACCTGCCACCAGCCCGCCGAGAAGCCCCACCGCACCTTGAGTTCCTCCCGGATCTCCCGGATCGAGCAGAAGGGATCTTCACATATAACCGCGATAACCGCCGCCTCAGTGTCAGGAGGCGTTCCACTGTCGCTGGGCTCGCTTCCCGCGGCCGTGCCTCCCCTCGGACCTTTGTCAGGCACCGCCAGTTGATCAACGACTCGCAGTTTCGTTACTGTTTCGATTGTTTTTTTTTTGGCTCCCGGCCGCCGTCAGAGCCGGAAAAGTCGTCACGAGCCGCGTCCGTCGACTCATACGCCTTCAACACATTGTCGAACTCAAGCAACTCATAGATTTCACGGACATTCGGAACCATGTTGGCCAGCTTGATGTCACCCTCGTTGGACCGCACCTGTTTAATGTGAGAGATGAAAATCCCCCAACCGGCCGAGGAAATATAGTCCACCCCGGCCAGATCGACAATGATCCGGTACCGATCACGCTTGAGCAGGGTATCAATCACCTCCTCAAGTTCTCCGGCTGTAAGCGTATCGATTACCCCGTCAACTCGTATCTCCGAGATCTGGTCCCGACCGCCTTCTGAAAGCGATATGTTGATGTTGTCCAAAAAACCGGCCTGTCCTGTCAGGTGTGAGCTTTCGGTCTCTCTCTGCAATTATATATGGCGCTGCAACTTGCGGCAAGGAAAAAGCGCAGCGCCCGCTCGCGATTGATCTGATTACTGTTTTCGGCGAATCTGGCGCCGGTCTACAGCGTCTGGCTGTCAATATGCGGCTGCGGGGCCGTCTCAGCCGCCGGCGTAGCTTCCGGCCTGTCCTTGGGCGTCCGACACGCCCGCGCGACAATGAACGTAATATCGTCAGTCGCCTTGACAAACCCGGAGAAATCATCCAGTTCGCTCACCAGCGACTGCGACAACTGCCTGACCGTCGGCTGCTCATCACCCGTCAGATGGCTTCTCATGAACTCCTTGAGCCGATCGAACCCAAACTGCTCACCCTCCCGGTTGGTCGCCTCATTGACGCCGTCAGTGAACACGAAGAAAAGATCCCCCTCCTTGAGCTCCAGTTGTACCTCTTCGAGCCGCTTGTCGAAATCGTCGCTGATCGTACTGGTCATCCCCAACGGCATACCGGTCGGGTTCAGGGCACTGAGCTTGCGCCCCTTCGCCCGATAATACAACATCGGGTTGTGACCGGCAGACACAAACTTGATCTGCGAAGTCTCCGCATCGTAAATGATCAGCATAATCGTGATGAACATCCCCGGCGGCATGTTGCTCTGCAGGTACCTGTCAACCCGTGTCAGAACGTCATGGGCCGAGGTCGCCTCGCTGGCATTAATCTGGATCACCGTCCGCAACATAGACATCACCAGCGAGGCCGGCACCCCCTTGCCCGATACATCAGCCACCACCATGCAATAACGCTGCTGACCGATCGGGAAAATGTCATACAGATCCCCCCCGACAATCGAGGCCGCCCGATAGAACGCGTCAACCTCAAGCCCCGAAATCTCCGGAAGCTCCCGCGGCAGAAGCGTCTTCTGGATCTGCGAGGCAACCTCGATCTCTTTGGCCATCTTCTCGCGGGCAACAATGTTTTTGCGGTCCTGGCTCAGGCGCGTAATCATCTCGTTGAAAGCTCGCGAAATCTCAAAAAACTCCTCCGCTCCCTCAAGCGGGAGCTCGCTCTCCAGGTCGCCTCGCGTGAACCGACGCACCCTCTGCGTGATCTTCACAATCGGCGACACGAAGTAACTGGACAACACAAAGATACCACCAATCCCGAACAACAACAGCAAGGTCGTCAGAAGCACAATTCGCAGCCGGGCCTCGGCAAGCTTCCCCGACAACTGCGCCGAGGAATACACAACGTGCGCCGAACCAATATCACGCCCGCCGGTCGCGATCTGCATCGCCAGGTAGTACAGCCCGCCCGATGATCCCTCAAGTCGCTGCGGCACTCCCCATAACCCGGCGTCAACACCCGGAGGTGCATTGAATGGCTTCCTGATACTCTGGACGTCCTCCGAGTGCGCCATGATCAACCCCCGGTCATCAACCAGTGCCACCATTTGCAATTCCGGATTCGCCCGTATGTAACTCACTATCAATTCGTCAAACTCCACATCCGACCGACTGCGCAGCGCATACCCCGCCGCCTGATCGGCAACCGTCTTCGTCAGGGCCGCAACCCGCTCATCCAGATGATCATAAAGCTGCCTTGAAGTCTGACGGTCCATGTAGTAGTAGGACCCACCCACTATGATCGCCACAATCAGAAACGTCCAGAACGAGAACTTCACCCGTAACCCGAAAAACCGCCGCAGCAACGGCACACTCCCCTCACGCACCGGGTGAATCCGCTTGATCATGCGCAGCTCATTCCGCCCTGCGGCCGAGATGTACTCCGTCGAATCCATGATCTTCTGGATCATGTAGAAACCCAGCCCACCCTTGCGACCCGAATCAACCAGCTTCTGAAGATCAACCGTACCGGAACCCTCAGGCTGGAACGAACGCCCGAAGTCAATCAGGGAGAAAATGACCAGCTTCCGGTAGATAACTATGCGAAGCCGGATAGTCCCCTTCTCATACAGATACGCGTGCCGAATGATATTCGTCGCCCCCTCTTCGATCGCCAGAAGAACCGCCTGGGTGTCCCGACGGGACATGCCTGCCGAACCGCAGGCCTCGCGGACCGTCCGCTGGATACTGTCGAGGTACTTGTCCTCGGCAATAAACTCAGCGTTGATCTCCTTTACCGGGCGTTGAAACATCGGTCATCAAGTAACGCAGACACTCTGCCCCGGTCCACCAAAAAACGAACCGGCCGACAGGCGAGTAAACAGGCGGCTACTGACCCTCCAGATCAAGGCGAAGTCGCGCCTGTCGCACGTTCTCAAGGGTGTTGGGATTGTTGGGGTACTTCTGAAGTACTTTCTGCCAGACATCGATCGCCTGCTGGTATTCCTGATTGCGCATGTGCCGCAGACCTTCCAGATACCACTGCCAGGCCTCACGGTCCGCCTGCAGTTCCTCCAGCGTCGTCGGCTGATCCACGTCCGGCTCCATTCGCTGCAAATATTCCAGCGCTATGGGATTCTCGCTGTCAGCCATCAGCACCGCCCAGAATCGCGCCTTGGCCTCACGCCACTGCCCGCGATTATACAGAGCGATCCCCTCGTTAATCTGCTTGGCCAGATCCAGACGGGCCGCGACCTCGCGTTTGGCCTTCAGCACTGCGGCGTTACCCGGATCAAGCTCGAGAACCCTCACATACGCCTCAATCGCGCGCGCCAGGTCGCCGGCCTCCTCAGCCATGCGGGCGTTGCGAAGATTCGTCTCGATCTCCTGACGAACCGCCAGGTTGATCCTCGCCTCAAGCTGCCGGGCTCGTTCGTTGTCCGGATCGATCTCCCGGACCAACTCCAACATGTCTTTCGCAGCCGGGAAATACTTCTTGGCGAAGAACACTTCCGCCTGTGTCAGATAGCTCTCCAGCGCCCGCTGGGTATCATACTGAATCTCCTCGCGACGCAACTCCTCGCGACGCTGCTGGTCAATTCGCTCCTGAAGCTCCGCTATGCGGTCCCTGACAGCCTGGTTATCCCCCTCAAAGGCCAGTGCCTGATGATAATACGTCAACGCCGAATCGAACTGCTGTTTATCACGGAAATCACTCGCACGGTTGCGGTACATTTCAAACTGACGCCGGCGCTCGTCCTCAAGAAGGACTGTTCCGCGACGCTGCTCCTCCTGCCGCACTATGGCCTGACGCTGTGAAACCGAACTGCCGATCAGAACCGACAACGATATCCGGTGGGAATCATCAATATAATCCACAAACTTGTAGGTGTAATCCAGCCTGAGCCGACTGAATGCGTATCCGACACCAAACGTAAGGTTGTCTCGATCGTACCCCAATCTCACGGCGTAAGCATCATCGACCACGACCTCCCCCCCCACGTGTACCCTGACCGACCGATTTGTGATCTTCTCCAGTTCAAACGAAGACGTGAGCCGAATCTCATCGGTGACCGGGTATGATCTGAGCGCCACCCCGCCAACAAACGCTCTGGGGACACGCTCGGCGACTGAGCGCAGCTTGATCTCCGCTTCCAGAAGATCCCGCGCAGAAAAACCGACCGTGACATACTCGTGCAAACGCCCCAGCACCGAAAGATCCATGCCCACACCATAATCCGAATACTCTCCCAGAGACTGATTCACGGCCTTGAGACTTGCTCCCACCGACCAGCCATGATACAACTCACGGCCATACGATACCAGAAACTGAGAATACGAATAATCGAAACTCCCGGTCTCCGAAAAACCCGAGCGACCGATGATGTCGTCAGTGCCGAGACGCATATAGGCCACACCAAACCCGCCGAATACCGGATGCGGGTAGACCCAGGACGCGAAGTTGTACATCGAGCCCTCAAACAGCGACATGTGCATGGCCGTAAACTCCTGGTACTCCAGCAAGGGCAGCCCGGCCGGATTGTAGAATACGGCTGAGGCGTCATCGGCTATGGAAGCAAACCCGCCGCCCATTCCCAGCGCACGGGCTCCCGCACCGATCACAAACGGCGACTCCTGCCCGGCATCCCCGGCCCGGCCGCCCGCCGCCAGAACAAGTATCGCGAGCATGACATATAGGTATCTACAGTACTTCATCGCTGGCTCACTTCACTATCGCTATCTTGATCCGCGCCTGATCGCCGGTCCGCGTGTTGGTGATGATCGCAATGTACACACCGTTGAGAACCATCCGCCCATCGTTGTTACGACCGTCCCAGAACAACTCATGCTCTCCGGTCTCGGTACCCGGAGTGCCCTCAGGATAGGTCTTCGCAAACACTTCCTCACCGGTCAGCGTGAACACCCGGAACTCAATCGTACCCGGCTCTTCCAGCTCATACGTGAACCGCGCCGGCGCACCCGCCGGATTGACCGGATTAGCCTCCAGCACAAACGATTCATCCAGCGAAGAGCCCTTAATCACGTACACCTGCTCAATCAGGAACAGATTATCCTCTGTTGTCACAATCTCCGGTGATTTCCCCGCATTCGGGCCCTCGAGAAACTCCGCCTTGACCTCGTTGATGTCGGCGACCAGCAGAAAACTACCCTTGGCCCCCTCGCGTATGACCGATCCGAACGTCATGGTCACTTCCTGACGGGCACTCAGAGCCACGCCGGAGAACTCGAAATGCATGCGGTTGCCGTCAACGATCACGCTGGTCACCGGCTCACCCTGAAGATAGAAGCCCATCTGTGTCTCGTTCAGAATCTCGGAGACGTTTAGCGGCTGGCGATCGGTCGTGAACAAGCGCATCGTGAACGTCCGAAGCTCAATATCCGCGAAAATGGAAGAACCGCGATTGACCATATCCACCCGGAACAGCTCCTCCAGGCGTCCGGGCAGCACCACATTCGGACCGGTCAGGTACGGATCCACCAGAAGATCTCCCTCGGCAGAAATGACGCGGATCGGTATCTCAAACGGTACCCCGTCTACCGGCACCACCCGCTCGGTATTGTACTCCAACGGGTGCTCGGTCAGTCGGAATCTGAGCGTCGTCGCCGTGTCAAATGCCGGCGCCTGAAAATTGATCACTGCCGTTTCGCCGGGACGAATCATCCCGAATTGACTCCCGCCAAAGCCGAAGTCAACCCCGCCCGTGTTCAGCTCCCAGGTCGCAGCCGACACCGCTGCCTGGCCTGTATTCTCCATGCGAACCGTCAGGCTGAAACTGCCCGACCGCTCAACCAGCGAATCCTTCAACCCCGGCAACTCGTAACTCACCCCCAACACAGCAGGGCGCTGTATCGTCACCAGAGCCACATCGTCAACCGGCGGTAACACACTTATCCCGGTGCTGGTGATGTCAACCCGGAACACCTCAGACAGCGCGTCCGCCTCCGAGGCAGTCACCTCAAAAAGCACCTCGGCAGCCGCCCCCGGAGCGATCATGTCAATCGTCTGCACCGGCTCAAATCGAGAATCGCCGTCACTGACCATCGTCAATTCCAATGACCCCAAAGCCGCGCTCGACAAATTCGCCACCCGGCACAGTATGTAGAACGTCTGGCCCGTGTTCACAAAAGTGCCGTTGACCGTCACCGGCTGCACAGACTCGACTCGCGCCACCGGCAATTCCTCAACCTGCACCGACTCGCTATTGAAGCTGCTGCTGAAGTGCAGCATGGCCTCGGCCTCCGTCAACTCAAGCGCCAGGCGCACGCGTGGCTCAAGCTCCATGCCGATGAGCTCCTCCGGGATGACCAACTGGCCCGTCCGAAGAGTCGTCACTCCCGGATTCAGCTGACCACCCGGGAAAATGACATTCGCCGTTACCCGGAAATCACCATGTCGCAGCTCAAACTCCGAACCGGAGATATCGGGCATAAGCGTGTAATCGTTACCCAGCTCAACCTCAAATGCGAACGTCGCCCCCACACCGGCCGACACCAAAGTCGGCCTGAGACTCCTGCTGACATACTCAATATCAAGCGTATCAAGCACATTGATCGTGCCCACAACAGCCGTCTCAGCCTCAATCAGGCTGCCCCCGACTGCCAGCTCATAGGAGACCCACACCTCGTAGGTACCCGCCGCTGCATTGGAGTGTACACCCCCAACGAGGTCTGTGTGCACTATCCGGTTGGGGGTCACCACCGTGGGTACCGCCCATCCGTCGAAGAGCTTCTGTATTGTCATCAACGACCCGTCACGCGGTATCCAAATCATGATCCGCGCCGAATCCGGTCCCCCGGGTAAACCACTGTGTTCAACATCAAACCCAAACCGATAACTCTGCCCGGGATACACCGTCCGCGATCCCAGCGTACCCTCAACCACCTCCAGATGCGCCGCCTGACGAACCTCGATCGCCCGCGACAGCTCGGCAAGGGCCGTATATGTCGTCCCCTGTATGCTGAAACGAGAACGAAGCTCCACCTGCAGCGTATCACTGCCCGCTCCATTACGGTGCCTCGGCAACGATACCGAAACCGTGTCGGTCTCTCCATTGGACAACAGCGGCAGTACTGCCGACCCACTGGCACCATCAATCGCATAGCGCAAACTCAGCGTCGGTACCGCCACGGGCCCCAGGCTGCCATCGTGCCGAATCACAACACGGGCCGTGCCGATCGCCTCGGCAGTAACCGAATTCAAAGCCTCACCCCACTCATCGAGCAGTGCCAGAATCTCGTAACCGTTGAATGACACCTGCACCGGCCTGGACGATACACCACCGGTCGAAGCGGTTATCACCACCTCGCCGCCCGGCCCGGAATACGCTGCCCCGGCCTCACGAAGGTCAATCACCCCCCCATCGAACAGCGTCGGATCATCGATGACCACCGGAGTAAGAGCCCCCGCCGAGGACTGCAAGATCAACGGATTGAAGGCCAAGTCATAACCCATAAGGAGATTATCAAACTGGTCGCGGAGCACCACTTGCGGCTCCACCAGCAACGGCTGCCCGATCACCTGTTGCGAGGCCAGCTCCAACTCCACTCGGGCCAACCTGCCCGAGGTAACCGTGATGTACCCCGAAAACGCGCTCAGGTCGCCAAGAACCGCCCTCACGCGGCCAACGCCCGGAGTAGTTGCCCGCAGCAGCGACCCATCTAATGTCCCAATCGCATCAGAATCCTCGCTGAACAACCACGACGGCTGTGCACCCGCGATGGGGTTTCCATAAGCATCAGCGACGGTCGCAGAAAATGTCACGAATTCACCCGCCGCCAGCTCCAGCGGCTCAGCGGGAGTCACTGTCAGATTCGCGGCCGGCCCATGCACAATCTCAAATGGCGCACTCAGCGTGGGACCGGAGACCAGACCGCCGTCAGACCCAAACGCCAGACCGGCCAGCCGGTATACAGCCGCCAAAGTCGGGTTCACAACATCAGCCAGGACCAGCGTGACCCGCACCGAATCCGGCGGCGGCGTCACCATTCCCCCAAGAGCCGTCGTACCCGAAAGCCGCACCGTGATCGTCTGTCCGGAGACCGTCGACTTGTTGATGAAATACCCCAGCCCCAAAAGGTCATCCGATATCTCCTGCGCCGTCGCCTCCGCAAGATCAAAACCATCGGGAAACGTGAATGAGAAACCACCATTGTCAAGCTCGGCGAAGTCCGCGAGCATCATGCCAAACTGCAGCCTCACCATTCCCCGTTCAGCCACGACCGACTGGCCCGGCAAAACAACAAACTCGAACATACCGGATTCACCGGCGCTGGACAGGGGATAGGAAAGATGGTCCCATTTGGGACCTATGATCTCCTCACCGGCTGTCGCTTGGGACAAAAGGATAAATAGCGGCAACACCAATAGCAGGAGTATTGTGCTTGTGCTCGTTCTCACCAGATCATCTTGATGTCGATTATTCCTCAACGGCACACGTTTAGAGCAGAATTCACCACCCTCTACGTTAGCAATCGCTATGCCCCGCAACCTTTTGCCCGGAAGAATACCAAGATATAGCCATCAGAGCGATCGAGCCGGAAACTGCGCTCTGCAAGATTCTTGTAATCAGTCGGTTAGCAGTTCGTTCACGAAACCGCCTCGGTCGATACCAGACACAAAGAACCCGCTTCATCACCGAATCCCGGCAAGGACACGCCGAAAGACGGCATATTGCTGCACATAATAGTAAACGAAGTGCACATCACCTCGCCGTCAATCGACCCGACGCGATATCGACTCTGCTGCAGCCACAGTGTTGTGCATCAACATCGCGATCGTCATCGGCCCCACTCCTCCCGGTACCGGCGTAATGTGCGACGCCTTACGAGCGCAGGCCTCGAAATCAACATCCCCAACCAGTCGATACCCCTTGTCCGATCCGGGGTCCTCGACCCTGTTGACACCCACGTCGATTATCACACAGCCTTCCCGAACCATGTCGGCCGTTATCATCTTCGGACTGCCGACCGCGGCCACCAGAATGTCCGCGCGGCGGGTGATGTCAGGCAGATTAGCCGATCGGGAATGCGCTACCGTCACTGTCGCATTGGCCATGCTCGCCTTCTGGACCAGCATCGCCGCCAGCGGCTTGCCAACGATGTTTGACCGCCCCACAATGACCACCTCCCTGCCCGCCGGATCGACACCCCCATGCGCCAGCAGCTTCACAATGCCATGTGGCGTGCAGGGCAACAGCCCCGGTCGACCGAGCAGCATCAAACCGACATTCACCGGATGGAAACCATCGACATCCTTCGAAGGATCGATCGCCATCGTAACGGCCATCTCGTCTATACTCTTAGGCAGCGGCGACTGCACCAGTATACCATGAATACGCGAATCACCATTCAGATTGCGCACGATATCTTCAAGCTCACTCTGGCCGATATCGGCCGGTCGCCTGATTACCTCCGAATAGAGATTCAATCGCTTGCACGCCTTCGCCTTGCTGGTCACATACGTGTGCGAGGCGGGATCATCCCCCACCAGAACCGCCGCCAGCCCGGGCTGCACACCCAGAGCCGCAAGGGCCGCGATCCGCTCCTTCAAATCCTCCGTGACTGTCTTCGCAACAGCCTTTCCATCAATGACTTGCGCACTCATTCCTGAAGCTCTTCTTCATTATCCGACTGGCTCTCGTCATAGCTCTCGTCGTAGCTCTCATCCGTCTCGCTCTCCGTTTCACTCACCGCCGGGACGATGTCCTCGGGCTTGAATGTATCCAGATCGAAATCATACCGGATCCGTTCGATCGACTCTGTCCGCCCCGTCTCGGCGCTGATTCTCAGCACCACCCCCGACAGCTTCACATCCTCAGTGGCCGTCGTGAACCGCTTCGGCATACCGGTCACGAAGCGCTCAATCGAGGGCTCCTTCTGCATCCCGATAACGGAGTCAAAAGGCCCCGTCATGCCGGCATCGGTCAGGTAAGCGGTGCCGTTGGGACTGATCGTTTCATCCGCCGTCTGTACATGCGTGTGCGATCCGATCACCGCCGAAACCATGCCATCAAGATAGTGCCACATGGCCTGCTTCTCGCTGGTGGCCTCGGCATGGAAATCCACGAAAATCACTTTCGTCTGCTCGCGAAGTCTGTACACAAGGTGCCTGCCGACCTTAAAGGGACAGTCGATGTCCTTCATGTAGGTTCGCCCCTGGAGGTTGATCACCCCTATCTTCACACCGCCAACGTCCTCCAGATACCAGCCCTGCCCCGGCGCCTCCTCCGGAAAGTTCGCCGGCCGCAGCAGCTTCGGTTTCTGATACAGGTACCTGACAATATCGTAACGGTCCCAGATGTGGTTACCCGAGGTCTGCAGATCAACCCCGTAGGCAAACATCTTCTTGGCCATCTCCGGCGTGATGCCGAATCCGCCGGCAGCGTTCTCGCTGTTGGCAATCACGTAATCGACACCGTACTTCTCGCGCAGGGGCTTGACCAGGTGGGCGGTCGCCTGACGCCCCGGACGTCCGCAGATATCCGCCACGTAAAGAATAGTGACAAAAGCCATAAGGCTGCTTTCTAAGACGACGACTCGCTGATCGTTCACCTGGGCGCTGTCGGGACTGGTGTCGCCGTCATCATACCAATCCCGAACGCAAGACCGAATTTCGCACCCACCATGAAAATGGGTGGAGACCAATATAGGTATCTCCACCCAATTTGCAACAGCTCGCTGATCACAAAACCGTTATGTTCACGTTCACAAGCGCGCGCTCACCTAACGAGCGTACTCAGTGGCCCTGGTCTCCCGAATCACGGTTACCTTGATCTGGCCCGGATACTGCATCTGCTCCTCAATCTTCGTGGCAATGTCGTCGGCCAGAATGGTCGCCCCGAGGTCATCCAGCGTTTCATGCTCGACAATCACCCGCACTTCGCGCCCCGCCTGAATAGCGTACGACTTCGATACACCCCGAAAGCTGTCGGCCAGTTCCTCAAGCTGGCGAAGTCTCTTGATATAGGCTTCCAGCGGCTCCCGACGAGCCCCCGGTCGCGCCCCCGATATACCGTCAGCCGCCTGCACAATAACCGTGTACGGACTGATGATCGGCACATCACCATGATGCCCCTCGCACGCGTTCACCACTATATCGCTCTCGCCGAAACGACGCAGGAAATCGGCACCAATCTGAGTGTGGGTACCCTCGGTCTCGCGGTCAATCGCCTTGCCAATATCATGCAGCAACCCGCACCGCTTGGCAATAGTGGCATCCAGCTTCAGCTCCGCTGCGATCAGCCCGCAGAGCATCGCCATCTCCTTGCAGTGCCCCAGAACGTTCTGACCATAGGATGTCCGGAAATTCAGCTTTCCCAGATGTCGCACTATCTCGGCATTCAGTCCGTGAATCCCGAGCTCGAAACAGGCCTGCTCACCGGCATCGCGAATGATAACTTCCATCTCCCGCTGCGACTTCTCCACCAGCTCCTCGATCCGAGTCGGATGAATCCGCCCGTCGCTGATCAGTTTCTCCAGCGCCATCCGGGCTATCTCCCGCCGAACCGGGTCATAACCCGAAAGGATCACCGCCTCCGGTGTGTCATCCACGATCACATCAATCCCGGTCGCAGTCTCAAATGACCGTATATTGCGGCCCTCACGACCGATAATGCGCCCCTTCATCTCATCGCTCGGAAGATTCACGACCGACACCGTCGTCTCCGAGGCATGCTCGGCTGCACAACGATACACGGCCTGCAGGATGATCTCGCGCGCTTCCTTCTCCGCGTTTTGCTCCGCCTGCTCCTTGATCTCCTTGATCCGCGAGGCCGCCTCAACCTTGGCCGTCTCCAGCATATTGTCCATGAGCAACTTCTTCGCCTCTTCCGGCGTCATCTGGGCGATACGCTGAAGCTGCTCGTTCTGGCGAACCATGATCTCCTCAAGCTCCGCCTCACGCTTCGAGATTCCTTTGTCTCGAACCTGAAGCTCCTCGTCCCGCTTCTCCAGTTCTGCTACCCGCCGCTCGACAAACTCAAGCTTCTTGGCAACCGCATGCTCTTCTTCGCTGACCCGCTTGGAAGCCTGCTCCAGCTCGCGGTGTTTCTGCTCTACCTCCTTTTCGAACTCGCTCTTGAGCTTCATCCACTCTTCGCGAGCCTCCAGAGCGGCCTCTTTCTTGTGTATCTTGGCCTCACTCCTGGCCTCGGCGATTATCTGCTTCGCCTCCGCCTGGGCCTTCTCAACATCGGCCCGGGCAGCCTGACGGGCACTCTTGAGCGCCACAAAAAACGAAACCAGGCCTACCACGAGCGCGACGCCGACAATGACAATCCAGTCCATGATCTATCCTCCAACCCGACTCACACAGCCGGGCACTGCTGCAAAGATGTCACATATGGAATAATAGGAACGGGAGGGCCGACAGAAAAAACCGACTCACCCGACAGGCGGGGAGTCGTTCAATGTGCTGTCCAGTCGATCCAGAAGCTGGTCTACTCTCTGCCTAACCAACCTTTGGGTCGCCATGAGTTCATCCGATCTCTCATGCAACTCCGAGGCAATCGACATCGCTGCCAATATGGCAACCTTGTCACGGCCAAACGATCGCTGATCGGCAGCCGCCTCCTGCATGCGAGCATCGACCAGATCAGCGATCCTCGATATTTGAGCCGTATCTACCGATCCGGCAATAGGATACTCATCGCCAAAGATCGTTACTACGACCCTGTTTTCGCCATCTGTCCTGGACATACCTTATGACTAATCTACCAGTAATCCGCGTTTTCTTATCCCACTTTATTACAAAAGGTTAGCGAAAACTAACGCCTACTGGTCCACGAAGTCAAGAAAAAAAGCGCTACGAGATCGTACTCTCAAGCTCGTCAAGCCGACTCAGCACGGTGCTCAACCGCGAACGAACAGCCTCCGACTGATCCGCACTCCTAAGCTGAAGATCCTCATGCTGACGCTTCAACTGCTCCAGCTCCGTCCGATACCGATCATTCGCTTCCCGAAGCTCGTCATTTTCGCTCCGAAGCGACTCAACCAGCGCACACACCGTCTCGATCTTCTGCGTCAGTTGCTCCAGTTTCTCTTCCACAATCACTTGTCCCTTATCTCAGCATTAAACTTCTGCTTCAACATCGTTACCACATGCGCCTGTCGCTCATCGACTTCCCCACTCGCCAAGCTACGCTCCGGGGAACGATATCGAATACTCACCGCAATCGACTTGCAACCCTGCTTAATCTGCTCGCCTGTATACAAATCGAACACCTCCACGTGCTCAGCCAGATCACCTGCCGCCAACTTGATCGCCTCAATCAAATCACCGGCCCGAATGCCGGCATCAACCACAATCGCCAGGTCCCGCGGCGCCGAAGGATACACCGGCAAGGGTGAGTACTCAGCCAGCGGCCGCCTCAGGCTCATCACCTTATCGGCATCCAGCTCCGCCGCATAGACCGGCTGCTTGATGCCGAAGTGCCTGAGTACCTTGTCACTGAGTTGCCCCGTCACGCCGATCGGGTCCCCCCCGGCACGGATCTCGAAACTGACCTCCGGCTGAAAGAACTCCCGAGGCGAGTCCACAAAACTGAGCCTGCCCAGGCGCAGACGCTCACACACATGCTCCAAAGCGCCCGAAATGTCATAGAAATCCAGCGGCCGCGGTCGATCACGCCACGTGTGCTCACTTTGGCCGGTAACCACCAGAGCCAATCGAAGGCGCTGTCCGCCGGTGGGATCATCCTCATGATCCACCGGGTAGTACACATTCCCCAGCTCAAACAGACAAAGGTCCAGATTGCGATGCGCCACGTTGTGCGCCACCACCCCGGCCGTTGTCGGCAACAGACTTGTCCGCATGATATTCAGATCACCCGAGGAGTAATTGGCCAGTCTCACCGGTGTTTGATCAGGATAAAACACCAAAGCATCCCTGATGTCGGCCAGACCATGCGTCAGAATCTCGTCAAATCCCGCCCCGATAAGCACCTGCCTTACCTCCTGCTGAAACAGATCCGACGGGTGCCGCGGCGTGTACAAGGGTCCCAGATTGTAGACTGCGTCCGGAACAGCCGCGAATCCCTCAATGCGCACTACTTCCTCGATCAGGTCGATCTCGCGTTCGATATCCGGTCGGAACGTGGGCACCGTTACCTGCAGCGGACCCCGGCCATTACTCACCGTGAACTCCAGACCGGTAAGTATCTGCTGCATCCGCTCATCGCTGATCTTCGTACCCAGAATACGGTTACAGCGCTCCGGCCGCAAAGGAATAGTCACCGGCATAATCTTCTTCGGATAGCAGTCGACCACTCCTTGTAGTACCTGTCCTGAACACAATTCCGCCATCAGTGCCGCGGCGCGGTCGATTGCCCGCTCCAGCCCACCGTTGGGATCAGCCCCGCGTTCGAATCGCGAGGAGGACTCCGTTGCCAGCCCCAGATGTCGTTTGCTCTTGCGAATCACCGAAGGATTGAAATATGCCGCCTCCAGCAGAATGTCGGTCGTGCTGCCTGAAACCTCAGAATTCAGCCCGCCCATGACACCGCCGGCAGCAACACCCGCTTTGCCGTTGGTGATCAGCAGAACATCGGGCGTCAACTCGTGCTCTTTCTCGTCGAGGGTCGTAAACGTCTCCCCCGGACGCGCCCGACGCACCACCACCTCCCGCGAGCCGAACCGCTCCAGATCGAACGCGTGGAGCGGATGCCCGGTCTCAAGCATGACATAGTTCGTGATGTCCACGATGCTCGAAATCGGCCGTATCCCCGAAATGATCAGACGCCTCTGCATCCACCAGGGCGACTGCCCCCCCATCACACCCCGGATCACTCGCGCGGCATAGCGCGGGCAGGCATCCGGGTCCTCGATCGCCACTGAGACCTCGTCCGACGCCCTCGCCGTGACTTCCCTGAGCGCTGTCTGGGGATACCTCACAGCAGTGTTCGCCAGCGCCGCAATGTCACGAGCAATGCCAATAGCACACATGGAGTCCGGCCGATTCGGCGTCAACTCAAACGTCAGACGGTAGTCTTCCAGATCGAGAGCCGTCGCCAGCGGTGTCCCCGGCCTGGCTTCCGTCTCCA
Organism: uncultured Ignavibacteriales bacterium; assembly: GCA_964627305.1. Lineage (GTDB taxonomy): Bacteria > Zixibacteria > MSB-5A5 > GN15 > FEB-12 > WJKG01. Next base: position 102,787 of record CAZVHP010000006.1, read on the forward strand.
GCACCATAATGCCTGAGTGATCATCAGAAAGCCCCAACTCTCGTTCCGAGCAGATCATCCCGCATGAGATTACCCCGCGAATCTTGACCTTCCGGATCTCCATGCCGCCGGCAAGCTTCGCACCGATAAGCGCCACCGCCACCGTCTGCCCCTCGGCAACATTCGGCGCCCCGCAGATCAGGTCCATGCGCTCCGTGCCGACCTCGACAGTGGCCAGCTGAATCTTATCGGCGCCTGTGACCGGACTGAGTTTCACCACTCGTCCGACTACCACCTTGTCAAGGTGTCCCGCCATTGACTCGATCTCTTCGCAGGCGGTCCCGCACAGGGTCAACCGCTCGGCCAACTCATCGACCGGCCAGTCAACACCCACAAGCTCCCTGAGCCAGTTGTACGAAATCTTCATCTATCCAAACTGCCTGAGAAATCGAATGTCATTGTTGTAGAACAGCCTGATATCGTCAATACGGTGCTTCATCAGCGCGATCCGCTCGACCCCCAGACCAAAGGCATAGCCCGTGTATCTTTCCGTATCGAATCCGGCTTTGGCCAGCACATTGGGATCGATCATCCCGCACCCCAGAATCTCCAGCCAGCCGGCATACTTGCACAACTGACACCCACTGCCGCCACACAGGAAGCAACTGACATCCACCTCCGCCGAGGGTTCCGTGAAAGGGAAAAATGAGGGGCGGAACTTCAACTTGACCTCCGGCCCAAAATACGCCCTGCAGAAGGCTACCAACACGCCCTTCAGGTCGGCCAGCGTCGCATGCTCATCGACCGCGAACCCGTCAACCTGGTGGAAGGCCACATGCGCCCGGGCTGAGATAGCCTCATTACGAAAGACCTTGCCCGGCGTAATGATCTTGAACGGCGGCCTGCGTTTCTCCAGCTCGCGGGCCTGCACCGGTGTCGTGTGCGTGCGAAGCAACCGCCCGCCTTCGACAAACAGGGTGTCCTGCATATCGCGCGCCGGATGATCAGGCGGGAAGTTCAGGGCCTCGAAATTGTAGTAGTCTGTCTCAATATCCGGACCGTAGGCCGTCTCGAAACCCATCCCGTAGAATATGTCACATATCTCCTGCAGGGCCTGATTGGTGATATGGGCCACCCCAAGCCGGCTCCTGCTCCCCGGCAACGTGGGATCGAAAACCGAGGCCTGCTTCGAAGCCGATAGCTTCTCCTGAATCTGCTGCAGCAGCGACTCGATCTCCGAGCGCGCCCTGTTGGCTACCGCTCCAACCTGCTTCCTCTCATCGTTGGTCAGTTCCTTAAGGCCCTTGAGAAAGCCGGTAATCTCTCCCTTGCGCCCCAGGTACCGCACCCGGAGTTCCTGAAGCGAATCGAGCGAATCAGCCTTACTGATTCGCTCAACAGCCTCGTCCCTCACCCGCACAACATCGTCAATGATCGACATACACTCTGTCTATATTGTATAGGCTCCGTTGCTGTCTTGTGCGGCCTTATACGGCAGTCCTGGCCATCTCGGCCAGACTCCGGAAGGTGGCGCCATCGCGAGCCGCGATATCGGCCAGCACCTTGCGGTTCAGATTGACCCCCGCCTTCTTCAAACCATTGATGAATGCCGAGTAGTTGATGCCGTTCTCCCTGGCCGCGGCGGAAATGCGGGCTATCCACAGGGAACGGAATTCGCGCTTCTTGTTACGGCGGTCACGATAGGCATACTTCAGTCCCTTGCGGACTGTCTCAACCGCCGTGCGATACAAACGGCTCCGACCACCGTAGTTACCGCGCGCGCGCTTGAGGACCTTGTTGTGACGCTTTCTGGCCGCAACATTGTTCATTGCACGTGGCATGACGTCTTCTCTCCCGTCGTGTTAATACAGTAAACTGAACAACTCAAGCCTGCCCCGGTCTAATACGGAATCAGGCGGTCCACTCTCTTCTTGTCGGCATCCGACACCAGCGCCGGCTGACGCAGATTACGGATCCGCTTGGGACTCTTCTTCTCCAGGATGTGCGACTTGTAGGCGTGACGGCGCTTGATCTTGCCGCTGGCCGTGCGCCGGAAACGCTTCGCCGCACTTCGCTGGGTCTTCATCTTAGGCATGATAACCTACCTTCTCCAAACACTCCACTATATGATCTCGTAGAACTGCAACGAACGAAACTGCTACAGGCACCGTACCACAGCGCGCCGCAAAGACGGCAACACACCATGGCACCACTCAGCTTCAATCGTTCTGCTTTACATTCTTCATCACTTCCGGTTTCGGCGCCAGCACCATCGCCATATGACGCCCGTCGAGCCTCGCCTCCGATTCCACCGTGGCAACATCGCTCAACTCCTCAGCAACCCGCTCCAGCAGCTTCTTACCCTGTTCCGTATAAGCCATTTCTCTCCCACGGAACATCACGAACGCCTTCACCTTGCTGCCCGACTCCAGAAAGCCTCGCACGTGCCGCGTCTTGAAGTCGAAATCGTGCTGGTCAATCTTCGGACGATATCGCATTTCCTTTAACTGAAAGGAATGCTGACGCTTCTTCGCCGTCTTCTCCTTCTTGGACTGCTCGTACTTGTACTTGCCATAGTCCATGATACGGCAGACCGGCGGACGGCTCGTGGGTGCCACCTCGACCAGGTCCAACTCTGCCTCTTCGGCCCGGGCAAGAGCCTCATTGGTCGGGACAATACCTACCTGTTCACCACCGGGACCAATCAACCGGATAGGCGATATCCGAATCTGGCGATTGATCCTCAGATCACCCTTAGCTATGCAACCCTCCTGTGGCTTCTGATTCGCTTCGGTTCAATCCTTTGCTCTCGATCTCCTCAAGCAGCATCTCGATCACCTCAGCGACCGGTTTACTGCCCAGATCACCTTCTCCATGGCGACGGACCGAAAGGCTGTCGGAGCTTTGCTCACGCGCTCCAATTATAAGCATATATGGCACTTTCTGCAACTCAGCATCGCGGATTTTGGCCCCAATTTTCTCCGAACGGTCATCAAACTCCGCCCGAATCCGCCGAGCCTTAAGGCGCCCCGTCACCTCCCGCCCGTAATCGATGAACTCATCCGTTATCGTGAGGACCCGGGCCTGCACCGGCGCCAGCCACAACGGGAAATTGCCCGCATGGTGCTCGATCAGCACCCCAAAGAAACGCTCGATCGAACCGAGTAACGCCCGATGAATCATGAACGGGCGCTGCGGCTGACCATCCGGCCCAATGTACTGCAAATCAAAGCGTTCCGGCAAAGAGAAGTCGAACTGAATGGTCGAACACTGCCAGCTACGCCCGATCGCGTCACGAATCTTGATGTCTATCTTGGGCCCGTAAAAGGCTCCCCCACCCTCGTCAACATCATAACCAAGCCCGGCCTTCTCCAGTGCCGCCCGAAGCCCGTTCTCAGCAAGAACCCAGTCCGCCGGGTCTCCGATCGCCTTCTCCGGACGGGTCGAAAGGAAGACCTCATAGTCGTTCATCCCAAACGAACTGAGCATATGTATACAAAAATCAAGCAGCCAGACCAGTTCGCCCTCCATCTGGTCCTTGGTACAGAAATGGTGGGCATCGTCCTGCGTGAAGCCCCGCACCCGCGCCAGACCATGTACCACACCAGCCTTCTCATAACGGTACACCGTCCCCAGCTCTGCCCAGCGCATTGGCAAGTCCCGATAGGACCACCGCCGTGACTGATACATGGCAATATGGAACGGGCAGTTCATGGGCTTGAGCTGATATTTCTGGTTATCAACCTCGATCGGTTGATACATGTCATCGCTGTAAAAATCCGTATGGCCGCTGCGATGCCACAGTTCCAGATTGGCAATGTGGGGCGAATAGACCAGTTCGTACCCGTACCTCAAATGCTCCTCGCGCCAGAAGTTCTCGATCTCGTTACGCACCCGGGCACCCTTCGGCAACCATAACACCAGTCCGGCGCCCACCTCCGGCGAAATATGGTACAACTCCAGTTGCTTGCCCAGAACGCGATGGTCTCGCTTCTTGGCCTCCTCCAAACGCGTGAGATACTCCTCAAGCATACTCTTCTTAGGATACGACACACCGTAGATACGCTGCAGCGTCTGACGCTTCTCGTCCCCGCGCCAGTATGCCGCCGAGGTCGTGATCAGCTTGAACGCCTTGATCCGACCCGTGCTCGGGATATGCGGGCCACGACACAAGTCCTCAAACGTCGAGTGACGATAAATACTCACCCGCTCGTCCTCGAACTCCTGCAGCATCTCCACCTTATATTCGGCCCCCTGCGAGCGGTAGTACTCTATCGCCTCTGAGCGATCCATATAGTCACACGAGAACCGGGCGTCCTCCTTGATGATCTCCGCCATCCGCTTCTCGATCTTCTCCAGATCCTCAGGAGTGAACGGCCGCTCGACATCGAAATCGTAGTACCAGCCTTCCTCGATTGCCGGCCCGATCGCCAGCCTGGCACCCGGAAACAGATCCGTCACCGCCTGCGCCATGACATGCGCCGAGGAGTGCCAGAACACCTCCCGACCCTCACGATGGTCAAATGTCAGAACCTGCACCTGAGCATCACGATCCAACGGACGGTGAAGATCCCGCACGACACCATCGACCTTGACAGCCAAAGCTTCCCTGGCAAGGCGGGGCGAAATGGACTGGGCCAGGTCATATCCGGTCTGCCCGGATTCCACCTGTCTGGCCGAGCCATCGGGCAGCGTAATCTGAACCTGTGACATAGCCGGACTCAACTTCCTTCCAACAAAATTAATGCGGACATCGGCATCCGTATCAGTCAACCGAACCCGCACCAAGAAAGCTCATGGTGGGCGATACTGGAATTGAACCAGTGACCCCTTGCATGTCAAGCAAGTACTCTAACCATCTGAGCTAATCGCCCACGATTATGTCTTAACCGACCCACCCACTAAACGGGGCCGATTAACGTAGTCGAGAAGGATACGCCGGGTTGACCAATATGTCAAGCCTGTTTTCTATATCGGCACCAGCCGCCATTGTTATTCTACGAATCCTGTCAACAGACCGGCTAACCGATTTGCCCGTCAATCGGGCACTCTGAATGTCTTTGATATGAAATGGACAGTCGCGGGCCATGGTTCCCGCCCGGAACAGACCCTGCCGTGCTGATATCTACGCCAGCCCGGCCATCTGCATGAAAGTCTCGGCCTTGACATATTCCTCGCGCAGCAGCTCCGAAAGCTCCACGACCTTAGCATCATCGACCTGCAGATAAGCCATGACCTCAGGGTTCAACTCGCCGAGCGGGCCGGAATCGGCATCGTCCCGGAACGTCTCCTTGGCGATGTGGTTGGCCAGATGTATGAAGCTGGTAATCGGATCACTCAACCCCTGCTCTGTCGGCACGTGATGGTACGTTATGGAGTTGGCCAGCTTCTCCGGCAGATTCCATGTCGTTGCCAGAAAACCGCCGACCTGGGCATGATTGAAACCCAGTACCTTGTTCTCCAACTCCCAGTCCATGGTTGCCGGATCAGTAGCACGGGCCTCCGTGAAGGCCTTGTGTTCCTTCGGAAGATGACACGAGAGCACCATCTTGCCGACATCGTGGAGCAATCCGGAGGAAAACGCCGTATCGGGATCAACCATCCCTCTCGTCTGAATCCTCCGCGCAATCAACCGGGCGCAGATTCCCGTCGCCAGCGAATGACGCCAGAAACGCTCCTGATACTCCTGGTCGATATGCTTCCCCTTGAACATGTCCAGCACCGAAGCCGACAGCACCAGATTCTTGACCGCCTCCAGACCGATGATCACTACCGCCTGCTTAACCGAATCGACCTCGCGCGATAAACCGTAAAACGCCGAATTGGTCAGCTTCAGCACCTTCACCGACATCGCCGGATCCTCGGACAAAATAGAGGCTATCTGCGCCGCTGACACATTGGGGTCATTGATCGCCTTTTGAATCTGGTTGAAAACGATGGGCGGGGTGGGCAGGTTACGGATATTGCTCACCACCATCTGCACCTTATTATCAATTGCTGCCGTGCTCATCAATCTCACTCTTCGCTTGGCGTTTGTTCTTGGTCAAAAAGCCGCTCGGCCAGGCGCTCGGCAACCTGCCGCTTCACCTCCGGATTGTCGTACAACCCGTTTGCGATCCTCGCCCGGATATGCTCAAGCTTGTCCTCGTCTTCACTGCCCAGGCCCGGGTGCTCAAGCTCGACTCGCCGCGCTGCATCGGCCAGTTCCGCCAGACGGCTGTGCGCGCCATCCGAAATGCTTACCGTATCCGCCCGGACCCGGCCTTCGGGCCTGCCCGGCGTCTCTGGTACAGCCCGCACCTGCGCAAGACCTGTCTGCGGGGCCTTCCCCGTACCGTCATCGATACTTCCAATGTCCATCGGCTCACCTCGATTCCCATGAGGGTGATCCATACCACTCACTCGTTGCTTCTACGCAAAGGCCTTCATGTCCTCTATTGCTTACCATCGACATATTGCGGCGATGGCTCCACGTTGCTGATATACTGAAGAATCTTCCGGGAGTTCTTCAGTTCCCCCAGTTCAATCTTAATCCTGTCATAGCGGCCGCGAAGGTAATCGTCGCACTCGGCGACCAGTGTCATATTCTTGCGCACCATCGTCATGATGCTGTTGACCACCTTCTTCACTTCCGGAAGCCGGGACGCCATCTGGAATGCGCGCGGATGCCGTTCCCTCAAAGCCGTAATCTTCTGCTCCGACTTCTTGATCCGTTCGTAGTAACGCTGAGCCTCGGTGAACAGGTCAATGAGGTTCTCATCCTTGTCATACTTGATCATGTCCCGTTGCTTGTCCAGCGTCACATACAGTGACTGGTAGAACGAATACTCCTCTTTCAAGGTAAACAGGAGCTCACGGGTGACCTGATCGTAGGCTGATGATCCTGCTGCACTCATCATTCTTACGCCGTCGTTACAAACTCTGTGACGCCTGCCTCAGCCGGCTCACGGTTCTCTTCACCAGGATTGCCCCGATTCTCTGCCTGCTGCTGCCGTAAACCCCGCCAGCCGGCGCGAAGGTTGTCCAGTATCGATATCATGTCTGCGATCGAGGCAAGGTCCTTGGTTGCCTGAACGGCATAGCTCTGACTGATCACATAGGCGTAGAGCTTCTCCAGATTCTCGGCAACCTCCCCCCCTTTTTCCATGTTCAGAGTCGTGTACAGATGGGTCACGAAGCGCCGCGCTCGCTCCATTTGCTCTCGCCCGTCAGTCAGGCACTCGTCAGCATACGCCCGCCGGGCCGACTCGAGCGAACTGACAGCCCCGTCGTAGACCTTCAGTATCAGGTCAATCTGAGATTTGCCGATTGTCTCCGCTGACTGGTAGGATCCTATCTTCTTGTTCATGCCACGCGTCCTATGTTCTGATGTGCTCACAATACTCGTACTTGCTATATCCCCTTATCGGGTCATCCGCTACTTCTTGCTGTTCTTCCCGAACCACCAGTTCGCGTTGATCGAGGCTAACTGGCTGTCAAGGAATGAACTCTGTGCCTGAAGCTCTCCCAAAGCCGACTCCATCGCCCAGAACTCCTTGTAAAGACGTTCCCGACGCAGTTCAAGCCGCTTGTCGATCGCCTCAACCTGCTCCTCGAAGTCCCGAACCTGACGCTCCAGCCCCGCAATCTTGCGGTCAATTGTGCCATCTCCGGTAGCATTAATCTTGTCCAGCAAAACGTCCAGCGAAGCGCCAATTCCGCGCGTCAGCGTTATCTCACCCTCGGCAGCGTCCGCCTGCAAGTCAGCAGCAGTCAAGGTCACCTTGATCGCCAGACCCGCTGTGGTTTCGTTGCCGTCCTCGCCCGTCAGGATCTGGCCCCGTCCCCTGGCAGCCTCGCCATTGATCGTCCCTTCAACATCCAGACCATCAACCGCACTGCCCGAGGCCAGCCCGAGCAGCGAAAACGCCCCGCCGCCCGCCGTAAGGTCCATTTCCGCCTTCGACGATGACCCGTATGTCGAGCTGTTGAACTTCAGGTACCCGGAGCCGCTGCCGGTGTCAACCCACTCAACCGTCAAGCCCTTGGCCCCAATGAGCTGGTCATTATCTATCCTGGTCTGGATCTCGCTCACCAGTTCACTGGCCGAATTGTACGTTCTGGCCTCCAGCACGATCTCATCGGATACCACCGAATCGATCTTGAACCTCAGTTTGTTGTTCGAGGAATCCAGAATCAACGGCGACGAGGCCGGATCCTGGATCGTGGTCCCCTGGTAGTAACCCCGGCTTGCAGCCTGGGTAATGTTCACCTTGTAAGGCTCATTACCGAGCACTGTCTCCGAGGTCGAGGACACAAACTCAATCCCCGACCCTGTCACACTCCCTGAGTTGGTAAATAGATTGATAACGGCATCAAGGTCTTTGCGCAGCGCCTCCTCCAGCCGATCAGGCTTCTGCAGCGAAAGCCGCCCTGTCGCCAGACTCCTGACGCCGACCGAATACAACTGGCTGTAACGGGCATCAAGACCGCTAATCCGGTTCCCGATCGAAGACCGCAGCCAGCTCTGGATCTGCTGCACCGTGAAATCACCAAACAGCGCCCCGGATTCGCCCGTGTCCTGGTTGTACTTATTCTGCTTGTCGATGAACTCCACGACTTCATTGTACTTGTCAATGAATTCCTGCAGCATCTCCTTGACTTTGTTCACGTCAAGGTTAGTCGTCAGCGTCAGCGTCTCGCCCGGCGCGGTCTCCTTCTCCACCACCAGATTGACGTTTTCGATCACGTTCTTGAACTCGTTGGTCGCCGAGGAAACCACTATCGGAGAACCAGCACCGCCGGCGCCACCCAGACTGATGCGCGCATCGGTGGCCTCCTGCAGAGTCGGCGCAAATGACTGCACCTGAAACAAATCACCGCCGTTCAACGAACCCGAGCCTATGCTGATCTTCAGTCCATCGGCGCCGTCACCAAACAACGCCACCTCAGTATCAGCCTGCGTCACCGATATGGTCCCGCTGTTGGTTCCATCAGTCCAGTCGATCAATATCTCGTCAGTACCTACTGTAAGCTCATTGCTCCCCTGTACCGTAAACGCGTAAATCTTGTTCTGATCACCGCTGTATGAAGCCGTTGTCCCCAGCGATACCGTCGCCGACGACCCGGACTTCATCGCAATTTCCTCCGGCTGATCAAACGATCCCGTGCTGAAATTCGGCGTCGTGCCGCCGACAAGATCGAAGTCGACCTTGATCCGGTTCTTGTAACCGGGATCGTCGGCCGTCAACACGAGACGATACGGATTCTTCCCGGTACCGTCGTTAATTATGGAAGCCGTTACCCCGGCCTTGGCCTCATTGATGGCGGACTTGAGCCCCACAAGCGAATTATTGGCAGCATCAACTGTGATCGTCCGCGACGACTTCTCCCCCACCTGAATGGTAACCGTACCACTGCCAAGGTCCGCCAACGACTGATCATTGAACCCCTGACTGGCAATCTGGTGATTGCGCGCTAATGACAGCACCCGCAGGTCGTATGAGCCCTTGCCGACCCGGCCCGTCGTGCTCGCGGTCAGGTAACCGTCTTGCGACATCTTCGCAAACGATGTCTCGAAATTCCTCGCACGCGTAAGCTTGCTGACCGCAGAGTCAAGAGCAACGATCTTGGCCTGAAGGGCCTTAAGGGTCGTAACTTCGTTGGTAGTTTCAGCAATGCGTCGTTCAAGAAGAACCGCATTATTCCGCTCAAAATTGATGATGGAATCGATTATCGCAGTTGTGTCCAACTTCGAGTTGATTCCATCGATAGAAAAGCTCGGCATTGTTTATCTACTCCTCCGTAGACTGCGCGGACTTCAATGTCCGTGGGAAATCACTGCCGCCATAAAGGCGGGTTGGAGAGGATCGCACCTCTCCAACCCAACCCTGTTCGTCTGCTACTAACCGAACAACTGCAGGACAACCTGCGGGACCTGGTTGGCCTGAGCCAACATGGCAGTACCCGCCTGAACCAGAATCTGGTTCTTCGTGAAGGTCGACATTTCCTCAGCCATATCGGTGTCACGAATCATCGACTCCGAGGCCGTCAGGTTCTGCGAGGCCACCCGAAGGTTGCGCAGGGTCGACTCCAGAGTGTTCTTCTGGAAACTACCAAGCATACCACGCGTTGTTGAAACCTCGTTGATGGCAGAATCAATGATCATCTGAGCATCCTGGGCACCCTGCACCGTGGTGACATTGATATCCGACAACGAGCGGAACATGTTACCCACGAGACCCTGCCCCAGCATGCTGGCCGCCATGCCGCGAAGACCGATCTTCGCCGTCTGACCCACGTTGGCACCAATCTGGAACACCAGCGACTGGTCGACGTTGTTGATCTCTTCGGTACCACCCTCGGAGGTGAGACCGTAGACTACCTTCATCGACTCCGTCCGGTCGGCATTGAAGACCACCGTCTCAACACCGCCAACGACCGTCTGCGACGGGCCACCGTTCAGGCGGACATCATAACGGGCCGCCTGTACGTCGAGCAGCAGGTTGCCGATGTTGACACCGTTGAGCGCCTTGTCAACCTTCATGCTCACAATACCCTTCGAGTCACTGCTGTTGGCAGCGTTCTGAAGAACGATCTCGTGCGTGGTACCATACATGACCTTGTCGATCGTGTTGCTGTACCCGTCGAACGAAACCAGCGCATCCGTACCGACGTTCGCCAGCGTATCCTCGGTCAGACCGATCGCCTTGATGAACGACTTGTCAGTGCTGTCGATCTCACCAACCTTCAACTGATAGAACGATCCTTCGTCACGGGTGCTGAACCGAATCTTGTTGCTGTCGTATACCTGGGCGATAACGTCATCGACCGTGTTGTCACCCTTGACAGTACCAAACGCCGAATTCAACTGCCCGGTGATGCGAGTGACCAAGTCATCGATGTTGTTATATGTGGAGGCGTTGACTGTCAGTGTCTGGGTCGCGCCGGCGCTGTTCGAGGCCGTGCGCGCATAGACTTCCATCTCGTTACCGGAGATACCACGATCGTTGGTCGCCGTGAAGTTGAAAAACGCATCGGCGGTACCGGTCGAGCCCTGGAAACTGGAGCCTTCCACCGCCACTGAGTAGTTGGCACCGGTCTTGGAAGACCAGACGTGGATCGAGCCGGCGGCGCCGGCAGTACCGCTGAACGACACCTTGCCGGAGAGGTACTCATTGGAGTTGGCGGCAACCTGCAGCTTAGCCGCAATGTCGTCAGCCTCGTCACCGGCCTCGAGATTGATAACCAGGTTCTGCGCCCCAACCGGAGATTCGCCGTTCTCCTGGTAGTTCACAACCACTGTGTACGTACCAACGTGGCTCGCAGTCGCGGCACTGGCCACAATGTTACCGTTCGTGCTCACGTGGGCCTGCTCGGCACTGCCGGTGGCAGCGATCGTCAAGCCATTGCCCCAGGCGTCCTTGATATTGACCTTGCCTGAGGTCTTCTTGGCGACATCCGAAGCCTGCAACACATTGATCGTGTGGATCTTCTCCTCGAGGTTGTACGGTTCACCATTGGTGCCCGCCAGCGACAGCCCCAGCGAGGTCGTGTTCAACGTGGCCGTCGACTCCTTGACCTTGGTCGCCGTGATGGAGTGCTGTCCGTTGGACAGATAGGACTCCTTGATCGTGACCTTCGAAGAGTTCGCGGTGGTGATCGTCGCCGAGTTGGCCTTGGTACCGTCGATCAGCTTCTTGGTACCAAACTGGGTGTTGGCAGCAATACGGTCGATCGTCTTGATGGCGTTGTCGATTTCCGCCTGGTCAGCAGCCAACTGATCGGTATCATTGAAACCTTCGTTGGCGGCATGAATCGCCAGTTCGCGCATCGAGACCAGAAGCGCGTTGATTTCGGTCAACGCACCCTCGGCCGTCTGAATCATACTGATAGACCCTTCCGCGTTTTCGATCGCACGGTCCAGACCCGCAATCTGGGCACGGAACTGCTCCGAAATCACCAGACCCGCCGGGTCGTCAGAACCCTGGTTGATGCGAAAACCGGATGACAGCCGCTCCATCGAAGAGTGCAACGCGTTCGTCGTGTTGAGCAGGTTGCGATGGGCATTCATGGCTGCCACGTTGTGGTTAATGCGAAGTGACATTTCCTAAATCCTCCTTGAGATATTATTGGGTATCCTTACCTTCGCGTTCGTTGAGCGCCGAAGCGTCAGTCGTCACTTCCCATGTTTTCGTCATCAGTGCCGGGTCAATAATCCATGCGACCCGTGTGGTCATCGTTCTATGGCACCTCCTCAGCACGCCTGTCAGACATGCCTTTTCACCTTAGTTCAGAAGGACTCCTGTTTAACTAAATCGGCATAACCCGGAATAGCTTAACCGGCAAAAGACAATGTCATGCCGGAATTTTCACATTCAGGCGGCCCCCAAAATCAACCCCATCCTACGGCTGACCGGCCGGCTCCAAAACGTCACTCAACCGCTTAAGTGCCGGTTGGAACCCCGGATCAATCTGCAGTACCCTCTTGTACCCCATTACCGCCGAATCTGTATGTCCCATAAACAGATAACACTCCGACAGGTTGAACATCGCCAACACATCCAACGGCCGTTTAGAAAGGTACTTCTCATATTTCTCCAGCGCCTGAGAATGCTGGCCAACTTTCGAGTAAAGGTCCCCGGCCACATGTGCGATATCCAGATCATCGGGACGCTTGCGCAGATAAGTCTCCAGAGCCTCAATAGACTCCCGGTTTCGCCCCAAATGGTAAAGCGCCAGACCAAGATTCCGCCACGTGACCGGCTTGGCCTCCGGCAGGCGGGTGGCCTGATCGTACAGGTCGGCCGCCCGCTCGTAGTTCTGCTGCTGATAATAGCAGTTGGCCAGGTCGTTTATGCTGTCAGCCTGATCCCCGACTTCATCCCGCAGGCACTGCAGACACACTGCCGCAAGCTCGTGATGGCCGAACTGGGCATACAACTGGCTCGCTTCCGTGTAGGCCCTAACCTTGTGCGAATCCTTCCGAATAGCCAACTCGACAGCTTCCTTCGCCTCATCGACACGACCCTGTTCAAGCAGGAAACGGGCATATTTGGCACACGGCTCCGGATCGAACTCATCCAGTTGCATCGCCATCCGGTAATACTCCTCGGCATTGTCCGGCATATTCGTCTCTTTATATATGATCGCCAGGCCGAGCAACGCCTCCATCGTCTTGTAGCTTGTCTCCATCTGCTTGAGGAAGTGCTTGCGCGCCTGCGTGAAATCCCCGTCATCGAAATACAACCGCCCCAGCCGGCTGTAGGCATCCTGAAAACCATCCCAGGCTCTCAACGCCTGCTCGTAGTGCTGTCTGGCCCGGGCCCGCTCCCCTGCGTTGTTCGCCAGAGCCGCCAACCCGTAGTGCGCCGCCGCCCGAGCATCAATGTGCGTCAGGATAATTGGATCTCGCTCCGTCCCCGGATCGTACGCCGCCTGAACCTCAAGATATTTCTCATACGCCGTTCGGGCCTCGTCGTACCGCCCCAGCTTGAACAACGCGTTCGCCCGAATCATCAGCGGATCCAGATAGTCCGGCTTCAACCTCAGGGCGCGATCACAAACCTCTATGACTTTCTCGAACTCCTTCTGATAGTAGTAACAAGTGGCAACCTGCTCCAGGCACATCAGGTGAATATGACGCTGGCTCTTGTGCTCCGGATCGGTAAGCTCAATGGCCCGTCCTGCCGCCCTCAGAATGTCCGGAATCGCATGCCTCGCAAAAGCCCCGTCCTGCGTCCGCAGTACCTGAGCGTAGTTGAAAAGCGCAAACGGATTGTCCGGATTCTCCGCCAACTGCTTCTCGAGCAGGCCCCGAGTGCGCTCATGCTTGGCCTTCATCTTCCCCGGCGACAAATCGTATCCCAGATGCCGGATCCTCGCCCCCAGACGATACACCGGGTTCTGCCCCAACTGCAACACATTATGAACTATCCCGTCATAACGAAGATTCAGGTTGCGCCGCCAGAACCGCACCGACGGCAGGAAGGTGGTCACCTCGGACTTCTGCCCATACACGTTGAAAACATTAATCGATATGATGCTTATGTTCGGGTTCTTCAGCGTCCGCCTGACATCCGCCAGCCCCTCCAGCTCAAAACGCTCATCAGCATCAATAATGAATATCCAGTCGCAGCAAGCCTGTTCAATGGAGTAGTTGCGGTGCTTCGAGAAATCCCCCTCCCACGGCTGATGAAACACGCGTGCACCATATGATTCCGCTATCTCTACCGTCCGGTCCTCCGAACCGGTATCGACAATAATGATCTCATCAACCCAGTCCCTGATCGACTCAAGACAGCCCGCAAGCAGCTCTTCCTCGTTCTTCACAATCATGCACGCCGAAACCGTCGGCCTCGAAACCATCTGGTCCCTGAGCGCCTCCAGCCCGTGAGTACCGACGGCATTACGCATCCCCTGCTCAATGATGTTCCCCGCACCATCCAGATCACCCAACTGCTGCAACATGCGGGCAGCAGCAATATACGCTGCCTCATCGCGAGAACGCTTCTCCAGGGACTCCTTGAGTACGGCAGCGAAATCATCCTGCCGCCCCGCTCGGAACAGCGACCGAGCCAGACTCAAACGCGCCGAGAAGTCATCCGGCGAAAGCTCCACCGCCTGACGATACCACCCAGCCGCCTGATCATACTGACCACGCTGACTGCAGATATCACCAAGCCCCAGCGCCGCCACTGCCGACGGATGATCGCCGGCAAGCTGATCCCGAAACAGCCGCTCCGCCCGCTCAACATCATCGTCCGCCAGATAAAGCCGTCCGAGATGGGCTGCGACATCAAGGTACTCAGGGTTGACCTCGACCGCGCGCGCGTAGTATTCCCGCGCCGCACTCGAATCCCCGCTCATTTCTGCCGCCAGTCCCATGCCGAACAGCGCCGTCGCCCGGCTGTCCGGGTGGTACAACATCGGCGTGTCAACCTGTGGATTCGCCGCAAACCCGCGCTGGGCGTCAAGATACCGCTGATACGCCCGGATGGCCTCTTCGTACTCCTGCTGCTTACTGTGAATGTGCCCGGCAAGCATCAGCGGGTCCAGATAGTCCGGCTTGATCTCAAGCGCTCGATTCACCCACTCCCGCGCCTGCGCATACTCCCCCCGGTAGAAACTCACCCAGGCCAGCTGGTCCAGCGCCATCAGGTGCGTATTCCGCTGACGATCATCCTTTGCCGACGTAAACGCAAGCGCCTTGTGCGCTGCCTCCGTAAACTCAGGAGCGTACTTGTCAAGATCGTCCAGCAGACGCGGACGCAGCACCTGGGCCAGATTGAACCAGGCAAAGCCATTCTCCGGCTCCTCCGCAACCTGCTTCCTCAGAAGTCCATAGGTACGCTCGAACTTCGCCTGCATGTGCTTCGGAGATAAAGAATATCCGAGGTGATCAATTCGCAAAGGGGTGCTGGTCACCGCGACATGCTGCGGAGCCTCCACCTGATTGTGCACAATTCCAGTATACTGCAGGTTCAACTCCCGCCGCCACAGACGCATCGATTTCAACAGCGTAAAGCGGTGCTGTCCGGACGGATAGTGATTCACCACGTTCACCTGAAGGATCGCACTGGCCGGATCGTTCACCAGCGCGGTCAGACCCGCACAGCTTTCCTGCGACAGACGCTCATCAGCGTCAATCACCAGTACCCAGTCCCCCGTCGCCTGCTCCAGGCTGTAATTGCGATGCTTCGAAAAGTCGCCCTCCCACGGCTGGTGGAGTACTTTCGCGCCGTAGGATTTCGCAACCTCCACCGTACCATCAGTCGAACCGGTATCCACCACAATGATTTCATCCACGATATCACGTATCGATTCCAGACAGCCGGGAAGCAGCTCCTCCTCGTTGCGCACAATCATGCACGCGGAGATACGAGCGCTCTTTTCCAGTGTCTCCTCAAGCAGCCGCAGCTCCTGCACCTCTCGCGCCTTCTTCAGCCCCTTGGCCAGCGCTTTTCGAGCCATGTCCGCCTCACCCCGCCGGCGATGCAGATTCACCAGGTTCAAATACGGATACTGACTGCCCGGATCATGTCTGGCCGACTCCCCAAAGGCAGCAATGGCTTCCTCCTCACGTCCGGTCTCCATCAGCGCCGAACCAAGGAAATTGTGCAACTGCGCCAAATGACCCGAAGAGCCACAATAGGCCGCAACCGTCCGCTTCTCTCGATGAATACTCTCCAGTTCCTTCAGGTAGGCTCGTGATGCCTCAATCGCTGCCGCATGCTCCCTCATCGAAAGATGCACGTACGCCAGACACCACCAGTAATCGAGATTGTCACCGTTTGCCCCCTGCCCGCGACTGGCAACCCGCTCAGCCTCCACAAGACGCTGCGCCTGCGCCAGACCAAGGCACCGCAACCGGTCATAGCGGGAATTGTCATTGGCATCACTCAACGGGTAGCGCTCCTCCACCGGGTCTATTGCCTCAAGAATCCTGTCATGATGACCATGGTGAAGACAGAATTCTCCGAGCGTCAGCCGCGTTCCAACATCATCCGGGTTGGCGCGAACAGCGCTGATCAGCGCCGTCAGCATGGCCTGCGGATCAAGCTTCTCGTCTCGAACTCTTGCCTGCGGGGCCTGCAGCACCGAACGGCTGATCATCCGCCTGCGTGTACCCTTTCGGTTCGCCTGTCTGCCTGAACGGCCCTTCGCATTCGCTTTCTTCTTTGCCATACTCTCACGAACCTCTCTTTGCGCTCGGCGCCACAGCTCCGGCCTCGACCACTGAAGCCATCAGCCGGGCAATGTCCTCTGTCTTCTGGTACACATCGTAGCGCTGCCCGATAAACCGACGGTTGCGATGCGCCAATTGACGCTTGTCCTCTTTCTCCAGTCGCTTCAGTAGCTCAAGACAATCGTCAGGATCCTCGAACAGGTACTCGTTCGGATACAGACCATCGGCTCCATACCAGTTGTGGATCAGAGGCATCACCCCCGAAGCCATCCCCTCGGCGATCGAATAATGGAACGACTCGAACAACGAGGTGGAAATCACGTAACTCTTGTCGGCCAGCCACGATGGTATATCCTGCACCCAGCCCTCGAACTCAACCGGCAACGGATTGCGCCGGAGGAAGTGTTCGAAATACAGGGCGATGCGCGCATCCTGATGCTTCCCGGCGATATGCAGCGTGTACTCGGAATCGTACTCATGAATCTTCTTGAAGCAGTATAACAGCAGGGCAGGATTCTTCTTGTAGTTGATATATCCAATCGAGGCAATCTTCTTCCCGTACCGCTTGCCCTTGGGAATGCGGAATCGAGCCAGGTCGACCCCGTTGCTAATGACCGACATCGGTGGCGCCTCGCTGACCTGAGCCTTGAAAAGAGTCTGCACCGACTCATTGACGAATACCAGGTGATCCACCTTGCTCCAGTCCACTTTGAGCGGCATGTCCGTAAACGCCTCATAGCTGTGCAGCCGACAGACAATCGGACACATCTTCGGCAACCGGGTCGCCTCAATCAGGTAGTTATCGCACCATTCGAACCAGGCCACATCAGCGCCACGCATCAGGGCCATCATCTCATCAACCTTGGTGCCCTCATAGACCTCCACCTGATTGTCGCGCGACAGCAGGTTGATGATGTCAGTCAGGAAGCTCCTCTGTGAAGCCACAAAGAGCAGCTTCTTCCCCACCAGCTTGTGTGGTTCGGCTGCGTGCCGGATCGCCATCTGCCCCTGTGCGCCTGGCGCTTGCCCGGTCGCATCACTGCGGCCAATGAGCTTCAGCCAGCGACGCCTCTCCTGCGGACCCGGCCGTTCGATTCTGTCAGAACCGCCGGCATCGTTGCTTTGGCCCGGTGCTCCCCCGATCACGCCCAGTTGCGCTGCGTAACTCTCTGCCTGCAGGCGAGCCTGTTCATAGCCCGGATCAAGCTCCAGGGCTTTCTCCAGCGCACTCAACACCTGGTTCGAATTGCCGATTCGCCCCCAGACAACCGCCAGATCATGATAAATCGTCGCCCGGTCAGGGAACAACCGGCTCAAGCGTTCAAATACCTCTCGGGCCTTGTCAAGGTTCCCCCTGAGCAGACTCAGCAGACCAAGATTGTGATTGGCGTCATAATCCTCAGGCGCAACCTCTACCGCCCTCTCAAAGTGCTTCTCTGCCTCATCCTCCCTGGCGAGCGTGAGCGCTACCAGACCGGCAGCGATGCTGCTCTGAGGACTGTCTGCCTGCAGCCGGGCAAGACTATCCAGATAAGGGTAGGCGTTGACAAGATCATTATCTGCAAGATAGGCGTTCGAAAGATTGCGCAGGTCCTTCGCTGTCGCCTTCCCCTGGCTGACGCGCTGTCGCAAAACTGCTACATGTGCAATATCCATTCGCGAAATCCCATTTCCTTCGGTCCCGTCCTGGAACCGGTGTCTCTCTCAACATGTGTGTCAATCGGCGGCTGGATCAGGCGCCGACAGGCTCCATCGCGGAGGCGTGCTCTGATACAGCCTCCAGTGCGTCAATCAAGGAGTGGTTCACACCATAGTGCGAATTGACCAGCACCAGTTGACGCCCCCGATTGTTCTGCGTGTTGATCAGAATCGGACCCTGAAGATTCGCCGACATCTCCCGCGGATCGCTCGGAAACGTGACGATCACGTACGTTTCCACCGCCTCCACACTGGAAATGCCGAGGTCAGCCACTTCCTTGACGTTGACCTCGATGCGGTACTCCGGGAAGAAGACTACCGGATTGACCACCACAAACCCGAGCGCCTCGTTTTCCAGCGACTGCAGCCACAAAAACGGCGCCAACTCCTCCAGTTCAATCAGGCAGAAGCTGCGAAGCCTCTCGAAACCGAGTATGGGCCGCGTCATCGTGATAATCTTCCCGTTCGGAACCTCAATCTGTCCAAATCGTGTGTGCTGTAGCAGCATCAGTAATTCCCTTTACTCTATAACCTATCTGAGAAAGTCCAGTAGCGACGGTTGCAGAATGCGAGCCGTGGCCATCAGTGCAGCCTGGTAGCTGGCCTCATAACTGGCCAGATCGGTCACAACCTTCGTAATGTCGGCATCCTCAACCTTTGAAAGCAGATCAGTGAACGCCAGATTCATATCTACAAGCCGAAACTCCGTTGTCTCCAGACGTATCGCCCGAGTTCCAATCGTCGACCTGAACTTCAGCACATGATTGATCGCCTTCTCAAGATTCTCAATCAGAAGACCGACACCTTCCTGATCGTTCCGCTTAAGCTCTGATTCAAAAACCAGAAGACTTCCCATCATATCACTGGAACCAAAGATCCCCAGCTTCTTGGTCGTATCTGCGGCTCCCTCATCATAGATCATCAGCGAACGATCAGGATCGTTGTTGACGATCTGTATGCCGCGCCCCGATGGGTTGATGGAAGCAGTGATGTCCAGTCCGCAGTTGTTAAATGCATCCAGAATGTCCTGTACCGTTCCAATCGCCGGATCAGAAAGATCCAATACCCGCGACTGATCACCCTGTTTGACAACCACCCGTTCCATCTCCAGCCCGAAACCGGACTTGAAGAAGGTTACTCGGTCCGTCTCCCGTAACAGCGGATCAAGATCTCTCCCGACATAGTCGTTGGAAAACGTGGCCAGTAAGCCCAGGTCCGATGCGGTGGTGCCTGCCCCGACCTCCTCGACCTTGAAGCTCACCAGCGGATCAAGATCCTCGCCGACTATCGACGCCACCCCGTCCATGACGCCAATGATGCCGAGGTCGCGGGCCGTCCGCTCCGCCTCATTGACATCCTGTACCATTACCGGTGGGACTCGCGGACCGCCGGCATCATCAATCTGCAGGCCCGTACCTGCAGCGTTGATGTCCATCGTGATCTCAGGATAGCCCGCCGCAGCCATTTGGTTGTTGAACAGGGTCCGGACATCACCTATCGTCGAGGCGGTCGAAAGATCGACCTCAACATCAATGCCGGCGCCGTCCGTCACGAGTATCTTCCCCGGCTTGATGTCCACACCATTGCCCAGGTTCAGCTTCCCCAGCGACGTGTGGTCCGATATCAGTCCGTTACGCGTTGTCTCGAACATGATGTTGTTATTCTCGCGCCCGATGACCGCCTGAATCGATCCACTCATCGGCGGCACCGCAGCGGCCAGCGCGTTGTTGATGGCCGTCAGAATGTCACCAATAGTCGTGGCGCCCGTGACATCGACCGTCGCCGCTATCCCCAGATTCTGGTCCGTGATCGTGAACTGCCCCACCGTCTGGTCGATTCCGCGACCGTTGTTGAAGTCCGCCACCAGAGTCGACAGCGTCGCCGTATCCAGACCGATATTCACATCCGCGTTCTCACCCAGGGTCAGCACCGTGGACAGGAACACCTCGTTGCCCAGGAGATTCACCGTCTCCTTCGACGCCGTTCCGATCGCTATCTCGGTCAAGCCGCTGTTTCCGTTGTACACGATACCATCGGCCGTGGCGACCAGTGACTGGCTTTGAGTCTTGTACCCGGAGAAGACATACTTGCCCTCCAGTTCAGCATTGGCCGCAGTCATCAGACCATTGAAAATTCCGCGAATCTCCTCAGCCGTTCCTTCCCGCGCACTGGCATCCGGAAACTCATCAGCCATCGTAATCGCCAGTTCCTTGGCGCGACTCAACTTGTTCGTAACATCGGCAAGCAAACCATCATAGTTCCGTGTCCAGTTCATGGCCCCGTTGATGTTCGAACGATACTGCTCTATCTTGGCCAGTTCACCGCGGTAGCTCAGGTCGCGTAACGTGCCCAGAGGGTCATCCGACGCCTTGTTGATACGCCGGCCCGAAGACATCTCGGTCTGCAGCTTCATGAATCGCTGGAGCGACCGCTGCATGTTAAACACCACCGTGTTATTGACCATTTGATTGGTGACTCTCATGTCACTTCCCTCGACGCTGCGGAGTCCCGAATTCCGGCAACACTCCTACTGACGGTTGCCATTGCCTTCCCGACGGTCTTTTGGACCGCGTCGCTTCGGCGAGTCCTGCTTCAGTTCGATCTCCGGATGCTTCGTCTTGTCCGAAGAATCATTCGTAAGCTTGTCCTTGATCATGTTCACTACGCCGAACAGGTCTTCCTTTATCGACCGCGATGCCTTCTTGTTCTCCTCCTGAATGCGTACGTATACTTCCTCGCGATGCACGACAACATCAGCTGGCGCGTCTATTCCCAGCCGCACCTGGCGACCATGTATACCGAGCACAGATACCTTGATACTGTCCCCGATAGTGATGGATTCGCCTAACTTCCTTGTCAGGATCAGCACATCACCCTCCGTGGTGTATTGTCTTGCTCCGACCGCTGCCGGAGCAGTATGTCCCAGTCTATCGGCCGACGATGCCCATACCGTTGATTACCGTATCCAGCGCCGCGTCCATCGCCGTGATCACACGCGCCGCCGCGTCATAGGCATGCTGATATTTGATCAGATTGGCCATCTCCTCATCAAGCGACACTCCCTGCACCGACTCGCGGGAGTTCTTTATATTGTTGACCAGAACCTCATAATTCGCCGTAAACGAGGTCGCCTCGTGCGTCTCCACCCCCAACTCACCAACAATTCCATTGTAGAAATCATTCAGCGTCGTGGAATGGCTGATCACCACCTTCTGGTTGCGCAGCTCCTCTATCTGAATGGCAATTCGGTTGTCATTCAGGAACGCATCAGGATCATCCGGATCATATTCTGCCGCCGCGACAATCCCCGCCGGCTCGTTCAGAAGATCAGCGCTAATGCGGATCGAGGCAGCCGTCGTGAAATTGGGGTCGAAGAAATTGATTCCGGTCTCCCCGTCCATCGTGTATCCAGAGGAATGAACCCTGTTGACCTCGGTAATCAGCTTCTCGGCCAACTGATCCAGTTGCGCAATGTAGTGCGGGATCAAATCGTCGCGCGCTTCCATCAACCCGGCCAACTGCCCCTTGTAATTCTTGATAGGATAACTGTAATTGCCCAGATGCAGCTCGTGGTCAACCGCTCCGCCCTTGTTAACCACCACCGTCTTCAGCTCCACCGGCCGGGGACCATCAACCAGCGCCATCGCACCAAGAAACACGATCACCCCGCCGTTGCCCTGTTCATAGACATTCACGTCAATCAGGTGTGACAACTCATCGATCAGAACGTCCCGCGCATCGCGAAGGTCATTCGCCTTCTTCCCATCCAGTTCCCGTACCTGTACCTGATGATTTAGCCTGGC
The DNA here is from genome assembly GCA_964627305.1 of uncultured Ignavibacteriales bacterium. Classification (GTDB taxonomy): domain Bacteria; phylum Zixibacteria; class MSB-5A5; order GN15; family FEB-12; genus WJKG01. The sequence continues at coordinate 124,933 of CAZVHP010000006.1, forward strand.
AATCTCACTCGCCAGTCGATTGATATCGGCCGTCATATTCACCAGATCGCGGTCAATAGACTCCCGCAGCTTCTCGAGCTGCCCGGCGACCTCGTGAAACGTGTTGATCAACTGCGTCGTCGTCGTGATAATCGCCTTGCGCGGATTGCCCCCCTGGGCATCCTTCGCCAGTTCGGCCCACGAACTCCAGAACTGATGCAGTAGATCGGAGATTGTGTTGTCGTTCGGTTCATTGAACAGGGACTCTATCTGCCCCATGATCTTCGATTTGTATTGCCACTGCCCCAGCGACTTGTTCTCCTCTCGAAACTGCTCCCCCAGAAACAGGTCACGGATGTGCGATACGTCAGTCACATGAACGCCTGTGCCCAACGAGCCGACAGTCATGTGGGTCGGGTTCGTTGCCTGCATCATCACCCGCTGGCGAGTGTACCCGGATGTCCCTACGTTGGCGATATTGTGACCCGTCGTCTGCATCGCTATCTGCTGCGAAAGCAACGCCCGCTTGCCGATCTCGATCGTCTGGAACAATCCTGACATCAGGCTCTCCTGTCCATCGCCAGAGTTCCCGAAGCTTTACTGTGTGCTCCATCGTGGCCATACGTCCCACCGGGACAGTTGACCCGCGAGAGCAGCTCCATCGTCTTCACCATGTACTCGCGCGAACGGTTCAGCACGAAGGCGTTCGTGTTACGCACCTCGGCAATGCGATCGTGCAGATCGAGAATCGTTCGCCGAAGCTGCTTCAGACGGTCGGCCTGCTCAGCATCCAGAAGCTCCACAAGACGGGATGCGTTCAAATCACCATCAATCGACCGCTCCTGCTTGATGCGATCGATGATCCCTCGACGTTCCTTGTCAAGCAGCTGGCTCTGCGCCGACTTCTCGCGCAACTGCTCAGTCACGCGGTTCAGCTCCTGAACATCATCTGCCCGCAATGCCGCCTGTTGCTCTTCCATGAGCCCGAGAAAGGACTCAAACAACTCCGCCTCGCGTGCAATTATCTCAATCAATTGGTCTGTCATCATTCGCTCTCGCATCACATCCTTAAGTTGCTTATCGGTCGTTTGTTAACGACCTTGAGTCTTCCCGTCGGATATTCCCTCCGCATGCCCGGCCAACAACTCTGTCACACGCTCAACATACTCTCGTGTCTCCGCATATGGCGGCACCCCCTGAAACCGCGCCACGGCCCCGGGACCGGCGTTGTACGCCGCCAGGGCCAGCTTCAGATCCCCAAACCGATCCAGCATCCGCCGCAGATAGCGGCTTCCGCCGGCGATGTTCTCACGCGCGTCGAATACGCTTCTGACCCCCATCTCCTTTGCCGTCGTATCAATCAACTGCATCAGACCCTTCGCCCCGGCCGACGACTCAGCATTGGGATCGCCGCCCGATTCCACCTTGATGACCGCCCAGATCAGCGCGGAATCAAGGTTGTTCTCCTTCGCCGCCTCGTCGATCCACTTCCCATATCGTCTGACAATGGAATCAGCGGGCGCAGAGAACTGCGGAGGCGCCACCGAACGAAACGCCGGACGCTCCGGCCGAATCGGCACAGCCTTTCCACTCGCTCCCAACTCCAGCGGCTCCCGTTGGCGACTCAGCCCGCCCTTCTCGTTCCCATCCAACGGCAACACCCGACCCTCCCTGACTCCCTCGGAAACCACGTCACCGTCCAGAGTTTGCTCAAGCTGTGAATAGAGTATCTCGGCCAGTGACCCCGGCCCGCCGGCATTGACATTCTTCGACAACTCCTGGTCGAACAAATCCATGAAGATGTCCTTACCCGCCCCTCCCGATACCGGTCCACCCTGTGACAGGGGACTGTCCGGAACCGTCTTGCGCATCGTCTTGAGAATCTGGTAGTAAAAGAGCGATTCGAACTCCTTCGCCGCCCGACGCAGCCGATCGCGCCGCTCATCGGGCGTATCCGCTGCTGTCCGCTTCAAATGATCCAATGAGGATTGCGGAACCAGCGGCACCGCAGATTTGGCCATCGGTGCAACCATTACAGGATCACCAGCTCGGACCGCAGCGCACCGGCCTGCTTGAGCGCCTGGAAAATCGCTATGATGTCGCGGGGCGTCGCACCAATCCGATTCAGCGCGGTGGCCACATCGGACAATTGCACCGCCCCTTTCAAATGAATCACCCGCGCGGTCTCGTCCTGCACCTGAATCGAAGACTGACTGCTGACTATCGTCTCCCCCTGGCTGAACGGCGCCGGCTGCGAAATGATCGGGCTGGACTGGATGTTCACCGTTATCGTCCCGTGCGCAATCGCAACCGGCTCTATCGTCACATGGGCACCGGCGACGATCGTACCCGTCTTCTCGTTGATCACCACTTTGGCGACATTGTCAGGAACGACATCCAGATGCCCCACATCGGCAAGAAACTTAACGCGGTAGGTCGGGTGCATCAGCGAATCCGGGATCATCATCCGGATCGTTCCGGCATCGATCGGTACCGCCACCAGGCCATACTTGACGTTAATGCGCTCGGAAACCCGGTACGCCGTCGTGAAATCCGGATTGTGCAACTGAAGGTACACTTCAGCGCTCTGTTCATTCTCCGAGACAACCTCGCGCGTCATCTTCGCACCGTTGGGTACGCGCCCGACCAGCGTATAGTTGTTCACTATCCTGTTGCCGTCATCCACCTGCACATTGAACCCGCCAATCGACACCGGCCCCTGCGCCATGCCGTACACCGTGCCGTCGACACTCGAAAGAGGCGTCATCAACAGCGTCCCCCCCTGAAGGCTCTTGGCATCGCCGACAGAACTGACCGTGACGTCAAAGTACGACCCTTCGGACATGTGGCTGGACACTTTAGCCGTCACCATCACTGCCGCGACATTCTTCACTTTCACCTGGTCCTTGTTGACCGTCAGCCCCATTCGCTGCATCATATTGACCAGCGACTGAATCGTGAACTGCGTGCCGCTCCCGTCACCGCTGCCGTCCAATCCGATCACCAGCCCATAGCCGATAAGATCGACCTGCTGCTGATTCTGAAACTGCGCCAGATCCTTGATTCGTACTCGCGAGGCATCAGCCGGCTGACACAACGCGAAAATCAGAGCCGCAACTACCACCCATCCCGTAGGCGTCGCCAGACGTTGCATACATGAAGTCAGCATGACCCCTCCTTAAAATATCCAGTTGAGCACGCGGGTAATAATCCCCGGCCGCGCACCAGTGTTGGTCGCACCCTTGCCGGTATAGCTGATCTGGGCGTCGGCGATCAGATACGAGGGGATCGAGTTATCCGGCTCAATATCCCGCTGCCTGATGACACCGATGAGATTCAGGCTCTCCTTGTCCCCCGAAATGCCGATTGTCCGCGAACCCTCAATCACCAGGTCACCGTTGCTCCGCACTTCGACTACCGTCACCGACATCTTCGCCCGCAGCGACCCGTTGCGCGAGTTCTGCCCTTTGCCGTCAAACGAGTTCTTGCTGTCCGAATTGAACTTGAACAACGGAATAAACGACAGCTCTCCCTCTCCCGGACCTGTCTGGGTGCCGTGCTGGGACGATTTCTCTGACTTGGTCTGCACCTGATTGGAGGCGCTTGCCTGCTCGTAAATCAGCACTGTCAGAATATCGCCCACTTTGTGGGCCTTCACGTCCGTGAACAGCGACATGTTCCGGCCATAATCCTGCCCATGCAGCTTGATCGCAAAGGGCAACAGCAACAGCAGAAACAGCAGAATCGCGATCTTCTTGAAATTCATGATATCCATCACCTTCCATGGTTCAGGGGTCTATTGCGACAGCGGTGCCATCCACCACTCTCGCCACCAGCACTTTGCCTGAGGTTGAATTGCGTACCTTGATATAGTCACCAGCGCTGCCGGTACCCATGGCGATCCCCGGCGTCGAGATCTGACAGCGCCCGTCGTTGTAGACAATCGTTACTTCCCGACCGCTCTCCACATCCGGGACCGGCTCAACATCGCCGGTCGTGACAATCGACCCCCGCGTCAGGTTGCGTCGCGCGCGGTAGCCATCTATCTCCTCGAACGACACCACCGGCCGCTCGCGAAGATTCGTGACATCCATCCGCGCCGTTCTGACATGGCTTTCGTTGAGAAGCTCTGCACGTCCGACCCGGTCGGCCAGCACCAGCACCTCCGCAAACCTCCGAATAGCGAAGCGCACTCGGCCGCTTTCCAACACCCGGACACCGTCAGTCACCGTCGCCGTCACCGAGAACGTCCCCAGCGGCTCACCCCGTGTGAGCGCCCGCAACTGCAGATAATCCGCGGCGATATCATCACTCTTCAGATTGCAGAAATCCACCGCGACCTCATACCACAGCGTGTCCAAAACGTAGTCGCTTACCAGCTTCTCGATCAGAACCCGGTCACGCTCCAGCGTCCCCGCCGACAGCAACATTGCCGACAGACAGATCATCGTTATAGTCATCGTTATAGCCAGCACAAGCGACCGCATCACCTACCTCTTCAGATTGTTGGCGATACCCGCCATGTCGTCAGCCGTCTGGATCGCCTTGGAGTTGATCTCGTAGGCACGCTGCGCCACAATCATGTTCACCATCTCGTCCACGACCCGGACATTCGACATCTCCAGATACCCCTGGTCGATACGACCAAATCCCGCCTCACCCGGCGTGCCCAGAATGGGATCGCCAGAGACCACCGTCGTCGCCGCCAGGTTGTGCCCCAGCGCCAGAAGTCCGTTCGGGTTCAGAAAACGCGCCAGCTCTATCTGCCCCAGCTCCGTGACATCATCCTGCCCCGCGACCATCACCTGCACGACTCCGTCGGTGCCCACCGCGATTGCCGTAGCATCCTCGGGAATCGTGATCTCCGGCAACAGGAAATACCCGTCCGCCGTCACCACCCGACCGTCCGCGTTGATCTTTAAGGCGCCATCACGTGTGTACGAAATCGTGCCGTCAGGATTCTGCACCTGGAAATACCCGTCACCGCTGATCGACAGATCCAGCGGATTGTTGGTGGCCTGAAGATCCCCCTGCGACTGCTCCCGCGAGGTCGCAACCACGCGCGTACCGTAGCCGATCGCCAGCCCCGAGGGCACCTGTGAACCAAGCGCCACCGAGGTCCCCGGGCGACGGTAATTCTGATAAAGCACGTCCTGAAACTCGATCTTGCTCTTCTTGAAACCGGTCGTGTTCACGTTCGACAGGTTGTTGGCGATGTTATCGACATTCATCTGCTGGGCGACCATGCCCGATGCTGCCGTTCGCATTGCCTTTATCATGGCTACCTCCTATGTGTCAGCCGTATCGTCTATTGTCCCGCCACCCGGTTGAAAAGGTGCTCCAGCGACTGCTCCTGCGCCTGTAGCGAACGAGCGTTGGCCTCGAAATTGCGGAACGCTATGATCATCTCCACCATCTCGCGCACCACGTCGACGTTCGAGGCCTCCAGATAACCCTGCTGGATCGGACTGGCAGGCACCGGCAACAGCTCCGTGCCCTCCGGAACCAAAAACATCGAATTGCCCAGCTTCTCCAGTTGCATCAGATCGGCCACAGTAACCGGCGTGATCCGCCCCACGAGAGCGCCATTCGAGAACACCTGTCCATCGGCGCCGACCTCCACCTGCCCCTCACCAACCGGAATCGGGCCACCCTCACCCACCAGCAACGCCCCTCCAGGAAACTCGATCTGCCCGGCGTTGTTGACCGTGAATGATCCCGCCCGGCTCAGCACGTGGGTGCCATCGTCAAGCTGCAGCGTGAAAAACCCCTCACCGTCGATCGCCAAATCGAGCGGATTGCCCGTCTTGTCGAAATTGCCGAAGGTGTAGTCCGTGTAGATATCATCCAGCATCGGCCTTTGCCACTCGGTGATCCTGTCGGCCACCTTCTGCCGCGCCTTCGATAACTCCTTCACAAACAGCGCGTCCTTCTTGTAGCCCGTCGTCCGCGAGTTGGCCAGGTTGTTTGCCGTCGCCTCCTGCTTCTTCAATTGGGGAATCATCCCCGAACCGGATGTAAAAAGTCCTTTGATCACATTTTCCTCCGCTGACACGATAAGCACAGACTGTGCCAACAGGCTCGCGAGCCGTTATAACATGTTATACCACCAGCACTTACAAACACGGACCGCTCAGCCGGCGGCCTGTAGGATCAGAGATTTCGGGAAGGAATTACACGGCGGGCGCGGAATTATTTTCGGTATATCCCGGCAGACGTGCCCCCTGTCTGCTGCCCCGCCCCGGTCAATGCAGCCGGGTTACTTACTCTCGAGCTTCTGGTGCTTGGCGCGCGTCTTATCGATCAGCTTGTTCATGGCCTCATCGAAGCGCGCTGGATGGTAGTACTCGCCGTTCGATTTCTGGTACAGGGGACAGTCGGTCTTGTAACCGAAACATTTCAACTCCTCGGCCAGATAACAGGCCTTCAGATAGGCACATCGGGCCGATGGTTTGAGAACTTCTCTGTGTACCATGTCCTTTCATATCGGCAGCGTCTGCGGACTTGTGCAGCACAAATCGACGAAAACCCCTTGCCTGCGCCCGAAAAGCGACCCGGTGATACCCCCGGCTGCCATCTGGCGCACCACTTTGCAGATTCCCCCCGCGTAATCTCAAACCGGTTGCATCCGGACTCCCGACAGACTATATTGCCAGCACCGGTAATAGCCGAAAAATGAAGTACTTACAAGGTTTCCTGCGCGGACTTCCCCGCTTTGACGATAATCAGCGCTTCTGCCGGATTACAGCACGATTTTTGCATTGATCGATCACAGAAAGACGCTAACCTGTGAGGTAATTGAACATGAGGATAAATCTTAAGCTGCTTGCAGTTCTGGCAGCCCTGCTGCTTCTGGCCGCAGTCAAGTCCAACGCCCGACAAGTGATCCCTGATCCCGGGATACCCGACACTGTCTACGTCGACTCCATAGCCACCGTCGCGGCCGCCGGCCAGGTTCAGGTACCGGTATCTTTCACCAATGACCAGAACATCGCCGGAATCGGTGTCACCCTCACTCATGACTTGCCAGGCCTGATCATCGACTCCATATCCTTCGCCGACTCACGGGTCTCCAACATCGCCGTCAAGGGCTCCACCATCATGGACAACTGGATCAGCCTCTATGTTATCGTCATGGCCGAACCCGTCATTCCCCCCGGCTCCGGCCGGCTCGGCACCGTGCACCTGAGCTTCAGCCCCGGTATCGGCGACCAGTTCGCCACCATTGATACCATCACCATCACTCAGGGCGATGTCGAATACAGCACGACTTTTTCTACCGAAGGATCCGAGTACTTCTTCCCTCAATACGAACGCGGCTACGTCGACATCACCGGCTCCGGCTGCTGTGTCGGCATGAGGGGCAACGTCAACGGCGACGACAACGAGACCCCCAACGTCTCCGACATGACCTACCTGATCAGCTACCTCTTCAGCGGCGGGCCGGAACCCCCGTGCTTCGAGGAAGCCGATGTCAACGCGGATGGGATGATTAACATCACCGACATGACCTACCTGATCGCATTCCTGTTCTCCGGCGGACCCTCCCCTGCCCCCTGCCAGTGACGTACCCCGCGAACACGATCCACAACAAGCCAAAAGCCCCGCCCAAAGGCGGGGGTTCTTTGTTGTTACCCCAAGCTACTCAGGCGATCACGAAGAAACGAGAACCCCCCAAGACCCGTTAGCACGAACAATTGGAATAACCGGACCAGTGCACCGGCGTCCGCGCGGCTGTACTGGGTAAGGGTCAATTATCTGGTTCGGTTGTTCCTGTTTCTATCTCTTGCGCTCTTAGTCTTGTCTCTACGAGCAACTCATTCCACCGCTTCCACCCGATGGCCGGAATCTGATTGTCTCCGAGATACTTCGGGTGGCACATGGAAATGACCTCGCGCAGCGCCTTGCGCTGCGTTGGTTCGTCATCCGATTTCAACATGACGCACACCGCTGAGACATGATCCCTCAATTGGTCCGTTGTGAAAGGACTGCTGTGGACGAGATCTCTGATTTGGCTCCACAGTCTCAGGATCTCTTTCGTGCTATTCATCATCTTCTGCAACTAACGACCAAGCTCACCGGCGGCAATGGAGCGCAGCGGAATTGCCGTCCGAGTGCAGCGCCTTGTTAGGTTGCTTTTTTAGTTGCGCCACTTTCTGCCTTCTCAAACGCCAAGACGTCTTGTTCTTCAGCTTCTACGTTAAATTCTACTCGGCTTTGCAGAACGATTTCTTCAATCACGCTCGCTCCTTGACCAGCAGAAAGAACCTGTTCAAATATTTCCATCAACCTTGGTATATTGATAACTTCCTCAACAGACTCAATATACTTTTTCACAATGGCCTTAATTTGGTATTTTGCTTCAGCTTGCTTTGCAATTTTTTGTACAATCTCACCTGCTGATTCATTCGTCTTTACAACAAACGTGATTGGATACCGTTGCACTTTATCAATGTCCAAAAAGTACTTTCCCGCATCGACCGTTTCTGTGACTTGGAAAAATCTACCAAGCGGCTTCATTACAAAATCGATTCCGCCATCATTGGCATTGGTTCTGCCGGTTTTATAGAGTACGAGTGATTCCTCAATAAGCTCTTCAGGAGACCATCCCCAATAAATTCTTTGATCTGCGTAATGCTGTTTTAAGATTGCAAAGCTGGCAATCTCAAACACTCGCGCATCTACATTTGGCCGAAAAAGCCCCTTGATGAAGCCGATAGCTTTTTCAGGGGACTCTTCCTGAATATCTATTATCTCTTGGCAGTACGCCATAAATTCAGAAAACGCACTTTGTCTTGCTTTAACATACGCCTCGATAATTTCTTTTATTGATTTGGCGAGGTTAACACCGGCAGTTACGATAAGCTTTTCGTTTATCCAATACCTATTACTTTCCGCATCTCGAATGATTGGCAGGTGCTCACATGCTGGAAAGTATTTCTTAAATTCTTCATTAAGGCGGTGATTCAATGCGTGGTTCTGTAGCTTACTACCGAATGGCAACTCACGTTGCCTACGAAACAAATCACTAAATTTCGCACCATCATAATCTGAATAGCTGCTCTTTTTATCGAACCCACCGTTTAAATAATCCTCCACCAACACATATATTGCATAGTGGTTGGCGAATCCTGCTCTTGACTTTGAACCACGATTTGCAGCTTTTGTTTTGATGTTTAGATATTGGATGATTTCGCTTTTGTTTAATATTTCTTCGCCTTTTCCTTTTGTGTTGCGATCAAGGATGGAAACAATTTCTCCGGTGAAGTCATGTTTATGAATTGACACTAAAAAGATCTCCCGTCTTATCTACGTTCTTTACGCCGCGCCCGTTTTTTACTTTTGTGTTCTTTTTTACGGCTTCTAGTTTTTCGCCAGAGTGTTCTTTCATTCCAAGCACGCGACGTAAGCCAATCTTCAGATATTCATCTTGCGCTTCAATGCTGACGCTTTTTCTGCCAAGAGTTTTGGCAACAGCCGCCGTTGTAAATGTTCCAGCGAAAGGGTCAAGCACCATATCTCCTTCACAACTACTAGCACGAATAATTCTTTCCAGTAATGCTTCTGGTTTTTGAGATGGATGTTCTTCGTATTCATCCATTCGATAGCGTACTCTCGGAAAGTCCCAGACATTACCGGGTACCTTCTTCGTATTATATGGTTTTGGCACTTCGCCCCTATAGTCGATTAGTTTCCGTTTTGCGCCAGTCTTCGCCTCAACGAGTATATCGTCCGCATTGAAGCAGTAAGAATTTATGTTCTTCACGCAGTGCAGGATTGGCTCATACATAGAGCCATAATATTTCTTGGCCTGAACACCAGAGCTATCGTAAGACCAAATAATTCTAGTGAGAATTGTAATCTTTTCTCTTACATATAAATCAAAGTAGGGCATGGCTTGTGTACTTGTCATCAAGTACATCGTGCCTGTCGGTTTTAGAATTCTTATACATTCATCAATCCACTGATAGGCCCATTTCGCATACTCAAGATCGGAAGGCCATTTATCATGAAAATTGGAAAATTTCTTTCCGATATTGTACGGAGGGTCAACGAATACCAAATCTACTGACTCACTTGGTATTTCGCTTCGCAGTACATCTAAGGCATCACCATGGTAAATGGTATGGCCGTTTTCTTCGTATTTCGCCATTGCTTCGATATTTCTCCTATGTCTGTTTTTGCAACCTAACAATGTTTATATGGTTTCTTCATAACACCTTTAGGTCGCGATATCGCAATATAAACCCCTTGTGGCACTTCGCGTGTAAAGCCCGCATTCATAAGTCAGCAGGCTGTTTTTTACAGGGGTCGCGTGGGAATATATGGTTTCTGTATAACACGCCTTCGTTTCTCCTCTACAAATCGTCCACGGGACTCTTGACACCCTTGCCGCCTCGGTTGAGGACGTGGGTGTAAATCATGGTGGTTTTCACGTCCTTGTGGCCGAGAAGTTCCTGCACCGTCCTGATGTCGTATCCACTTTCCAAGAGCTGCGTGGCGAACGAATGGCGAAAGGTGTGGCATGTGGCACGCCTGGCCAGACCTGCCTTTCTCACCGCGCCGTTCACCGCCTTCTGGATAATGGATTCGTGAACATGATGCCGTCCTTCTTCGCCAGTTTTTTCGTTCTTCCAGCGGTTTTCCTGCGGAAAGACCCACTGCCAGCACCATTCCCTGGGAGCGTTCGGATATTTCCGGTCGATGGCATCGGGCAGCAGCACGCGACCCCAGCCGTCTGCCAAGTCACGCTCGTGGATCTTTTTCGCCCTCTTAAGATGCTCCAGCAATGGGGCAGTGAGCGACGCTGGCAGCATTGTGACTCGGTCCTTCGCTCCTTTTCCATCTCTGACGATGATTTCGTTGCGGGAGAAGTCGATATCCTGCACGCGCAGGCGGAGGCACTCCATCAAACGCAATCCTGAACCATACATCAGCGAGGCCATAAGCCACTTGTCGCCGGGGAGACTCGCCAGCACGGCCTTGACTTCCTCGCGCGTCATGACGACGGGTAGCCGCTTGGGCTTGCGGGCGCGGATCACCTCGCCCAGATCACCCACCTCGCGGCTGAGAACGTAGCGATAAAGGAAAAGCAGGGCAGAAAGCGCCTGGTTCTGCGTCGAGGCGCTGACCTTCTCCTTGACCGCCAGATGGGTCAGGAAGGCGTTGATTTCCGGTTCGGCCATCTCGGCGGGATGGCGGACATGGTGGAAATGGATGTAGCGCTTGACCCATTGGCAATAGGTCTGTTCCGTGCGGCGGCTGTAGTGACGCGAACGCAACGCTTCGCGCATCTGGTCAAGCAGCTTGGGTGGGCGGGAGAAACTCGCCGGACTATCCACCGTCGGCGGTCGGGAACCCCCTTCTATCTTGAGAGGGCTTCCCATTTCGCTTGTTTGCGCGCCTGCTTTCATCAAGTACGATCCTCTGTCCATGCCAGCTTACCGGACTTGAGCCATTTGTCGAGTTCCTTCGCATCGAACCGCCCTCGCCGCCCGACCCTCGTGCGTCAGCAATCTTCCTTCCCAGGCCAGCTTACATGCAGTCGACCCATCCTCATGGTACTGCGCAGCTTCAATGATTGTCAATCATTTGGTGTCCAACAATCTCGCTCCAACACGTCCACTCGTCCGTCGAGTAGTGTCGCGCTATTCTGAGAAATGCCGGGTAGTGTCAACTAATATGCCACAAACGTTGGCGGCTTGTCAAGACACGGTTTCGTTGTTGTTTTCACAGCCCCCTGAAATGCCCCCCAATGCCCCCTCCGACACTTTCCGAAGCTCTCCCGCATTGTCGCCACATGACCCGCCCCGATACACCCCCACAACCCGATTCCGTTGGCTATTTGTCGTTCTTCCTGCGGGCGCGCTGTTGCTGCTGATAGCTCATGATCGCTATCTCGTCGGCTTCTTTGGTCTCCTGCGCCTGAACCATCTGTTGGTGGCGCTTCTGTTGCCGTTCCTTCAGCTTCTCATATACCTTCTTCTGCTTGGTGGCCTCCACCAGGGCACGCCGCTTGGCCTCCACATTGCGCTCCAGAACCTTCAGCATCTCGCCGCCGGTCAGCGTGTCCTTCTTCAGCTTCAGCAAATAGCGCGAGTAGATCAGCAGCTCAGCCACCGACATCTTTCCGGACATCTCGTCGCGCTGACGGTCAAGCGTGCCGGCCCGCTCAGCATCAATCTTCTCCAGCGACCTCTTCTGCTCCAACGCCTTGCCCCGGGCCACAGCGTGGTCCTTCTGGCGCTCCTTCTCAATATGAGCCTTCATCTTCAGCAGAGGCTCAAGGCGATATGCGAATTTCTTCATGCCGTTGCTCAAGTGGTTTGGGTTGCGTCATGCCTCTCTTTTTGCCCGTGTCGGATCCAGCCCCGGCCTTCTGAGCCGTTGCCTTCTCTTCATACATGATCCGTCGCAGTTGTTCGACAGACTCCGCATGATCACACAACTGCGTGATCCCCTGTCTGAGAAAATCGTTCAACGGCTCCATCCGGGCAATCGCGTTGTCGATCTTGTCACTGGCCCCCTTGACATAGGCACCAATATTGATCAGGTCCTCGTTCTCACGATAGATCGCAAGCACCTCGCGCATCTTCTGCGCCAGCTCGACATCCTCAGGAGGACTCACCTCCTTCATCAGGCGGCTGATCGAATCCAGAATGTCCACCGCCGGGTACTGGTTCATAGCCGCCAGTCGTCGCGACAACGTGATATGCCCGTCCAGGATCGACCGCACCGCATCGGAAATCGGCTCGTTGAAATCATCTCCCTCCACCAGCACCGTGTAAACCCCGGTGATCGACCCCCGGTCGGACTGCCCCGAACGTTCCAGCAACCGCGGCAGCATCCCAAAGACCGATGGCGTGTATCCCTTCGCTGTCGGCGGCTCCCCGACAGCAATGCCCACCTCGCGCTGGGCCATGGCGATTCGTGTCAGAGAATCCATCATCAACATGACGTCCATCCCCTCATCACGAAAATGCTCCGCAATGGCCGTTGCCACCATCGCCCCCTTGATGCGTATCAGCGACGGCTGATCGGAGGTCACCGCCACCACGACTGTCCGCTTCATGCCCTCAGGCCCAAGGTCCCGTTCGATAAACTCCCGCACCTCCCGGCCACGCTCCCCCACCAGCGCCACCACGTTGACATCGGCAGTCGAACCGCGGGCTATCATACCCAGCATCACCGACTTCCCCACCCCCGAACCCGCGAATACGCCCATCCGCTGGCCCTTGCCAATGGTGGCAGCCAGATCGATCGCCTTTATTCCCGTATAGACCGCGTCCCGGATACGGCGACGTTTCAGTGCCGGCAACGGTTCCGAGATAATCGACCGCGTCTGGCGCGTCATCAACGGACCCTTGCCATCAATCGGTTCTCCCAGGCCACCGATCACCCGCCCGATCAGCCCCCGGCCCACCGGCACACGTAGCTGCTCCGACGTTGAGGTCACGATCGCCCCCGGCGTGATACCGCTTATCGGCCCCAAAGGCATCAGATACAGATGATTGTCCCGGAACCCCACAACCTCCGCCAGAACCCGCCCCCCGTCATCCCGATTCTCTATCTGGCACAGCCGGCCTATCGAAATCGCCGGCCCCGCCGACTCGATCACCATCCCCACCACCTGGGTCACCTTGCCGAAGTGCCTGACCGTGTTGACACGGGCGATGCGCTCGGCATACATGTCATACGGCAAATACGTCACGGGCTACTCCTCAGATGACGCGATGGTTGTCTCAATGATCTCCAACTGCGACTCAAGGCGCGCATCGATATCACCCGATGGCGTCTCGATGAAACAGCCGCCGTATCTCACTCGCGGATCGGGTAGTATCTCGATACCCTTTATGGACGTTGATCCCTCCAGAAACGTGTTGATGTGCTGTTCGACAACCGGCAGATGCCTGGGGTTGACCTTGATCTTCAGTTGCGAACGGTCCGCCAGGCTCTCGATGACGCCATTGATCAGCTTCACCGTCATCTCAGGATCAGCCTCAAAGGCATTGCAAGTGACTTTCCTGCTGGTCTGAATCACCAGTTGCAGCACCTGCTGCTTCGCTTCATCCAACAGGGCCTGGCGCTGCGCGATCACCTGGCCTATCGCCTGCTCGAAATCCCCAAGCACCTTCTGTGCCTCGGCCTTCCCGACCGCCAGCCCGGCCGCGTGACCCTTCTCGTAGCCCTCTTTTAGACCCTTCTGGTAGTCGGCCTGACGGTCCCTGCGGTAGGCCTCTTCAATCTTGTGTATCTCCTGAATGGGAATCGACTTCGATCCATCGGGGTGCGTCATGACCGTCACCAGCGGAAACAGCCCCCCCAGCTTCTTCTCCGCCGCGTATTCCCGCTCGAGATCGCACAAGACCTCCCCGATCACAACCTCACTGCCCCTGCGCACGTTGCGAAGCAGATTAGACAATGACTTCCTCCTTGCCGCCACGACCGGAGATAATGATCTGCCCCTCTTCTTCGAGCCGGCGTACCGATTCCACGATTCGAGACTGCGCCGCCTCGACATCCGAAAGACGAGTCGGACCCATAAACTCCATCTCCTCGTTGATCATGACCGCAACACGTTCGGATACATTGCCGAAGATCTTGGTCTTGACCTCATCGCTGGCCGCCTTGAGCGCCAGCGATAGATCCTTCGTCTCCACTTCCTTGAGCAGTCGCTGCACGGACCGATCATCCAGAAGCGTGATGTCATCGAAGACAAACATCATGTTCTTGATCTCCGCCGCCAGGTCCGGGTCCTCCGCCTCCAGCGACTGCAGGATGTTCTTCTCCGCGGAGGTATCGATCAGGTTCAACAACTCAGCGATCGCCTTGGCGCCGCCGGTCGGAGACAACTCCCGACCGCCGGAGCTCTCAAAATGACTCTCCAGCGTTTGCTCGATCTCGTGCAGAACATCCGGCGAAATCTTCTCCATCGTCGCAATCCGTAACGATACCTCGGCCTGCAATTCCGGCGATAACTCCGAAAGCACCACCGCCGCCTGTTGTATGGCCAGCTGTGTCAGAATCAATGCGATCGTCTGTGGATGTTCACCCTGAAGGAACCCGGAGAGTTGCTTGGGGTCCACCTCCTTGAGCAGTGAGAAGCCACGTGACCGTATGGAACCCTCCAGCCGGTGCATGATCTGGGAAGCGCGCTGCAAACCAACCGCCTTCTCCAGAATCTCCTTGGCGAAATCGATACCACCCTGCGAAATGTACTGGCGAGCCATGAAGATCTGGTGGCACTCTTTTATTATCTCCTCTTCGACATCCGGTGAAACATCTCTGAGATTGGCGATCTCGATTGTGATCTTCTCAAGGTCCTGCTCGTGCATGTCCTTGAGCACCAGCGCCGAGACCTCGGGCCCGAACGCCACCAGCGCAATCGCCGCCTTCTGAACCGCCGTCAGATTCTCTATCTTCGTTTCCATACTCAGTATCGCCTGTCTAATCGACCATCAGGGTTCTGATTACCTTGGCCATCTCATCCGGCTGCTTCCGAGCGGTCTCACGAATCTGATCAACCAGCCGGTTCTTGCGCTCTTCCTCCTTGATCGACAGATCCAGCTCTTCCGCCTCCTGCGGCTCCGTCTGGCCTGCTGCGGCCACAACCGGCTCCGTGACCGGCTGCGGCGGCGGCACCATAAGCTTACCCAGAGCCGCAAACAACTTGCGCGCCTTCTTTCGGAAATACAGTAACAGGAACAGAATCAGCAGTACGTAGCCAACCTTGCGAGCTATCTCCATGTAGAAATCGCGCATATACATCGAGTCCAGCGCCTGGCGGTCCTGACGCAGATCCTGCCGATCAAACGCCAGATTGACCATCTCAATCTGGTCCTCACGCTCACCGTTAAACCCGACCGCATTCTTCACGATATTCGCCAGACGATCCAGCTCCTCCTGCGGCCGCGGCTGATATACCGTCTCTACAGCCCCGTTATCACTGACTACCTCGCTGTACGTCCCGTCGACCAACACAGCCACCGAAAGCCGCTGGACAGTGCCAACCGCATTGACAATGTGCTCTACCGTCTTGTTTATCTCATAATTCGTGACCACCGTCTCGCTGTTCTCTTCACTCGTGCTCTCCGCCTCCTCCGGTGCCCTGTCCTCCGCTCTGCTGCCCCCCTTCGTGCGCTGCTCGCTCCGGATCGTAGCACTATTCGGGTCATACAGCTCCGACTGCCTCTCCACCTGCTGGAAATTCAAATCGGCCGTGACGCGCACCACCGACTTGTCCGCCCCCAGCACATTGTCCAGCATGGACTGCGCCTTGTCCTGAAGGTACCGCTCGACGTTCTGACGCACCTCCAACTGCGAGCTGGACAGCCCGGCCAGCATATCAGCCTGGTCGCCGGAAGACAGAAGATTGCCGTCATAGTCAACAATAGTGATATTCTTCGGAGCCAGTCCCTCGACCGAGGACGCGACCAAATGCGTCACCCCCTTGATCTGCGACTTGGAAAGCCCGCCCGCCGCCAGCTTCAACACCACCGAGGCAGTGGCCTCGCGCTGATCCTCTCGGAACAGCCGCTCCTTCGGCATAACGATATGCACCCGCGCCGCCTTCACCTCGGATAGCTGCATGATGGTACGCGTCAACTCCCCTTCGAGCGCGCGACGGAAATTCAGGTTCTGCAGAAAGTCGGTCATGCCCAACTGACTGTTGTCGAAGATCGAATACCCCACCGAGCCACTCGTCGGCAACCCCTGACCGGCCAGTTCCAGACGCACCTGGTAAACCCTGTCGGAAGGAACCTCGACCGATGACCCACCATCGGATATCTGGTATGGAATCTTCTGATCGTTCAGATACGATACGATCTCTCCAGCCTCATTCTGACTCAGATTAGTGTACAGACGGGCATACGAGACGCTGTTGATCCAGCCGACCATGAATATCAGACCGACAACACTCCCGGCAATTACTCCCAGCAGCATCATCACCTGACTGGCCGACATCCGACCAACCCAGTCCATCAGGGACTGTGCGAAATTCTTTAGGCTTTCCATACTCCTTCCTATGTTGTCATATTCACCAGGGGCACCGCCATCCATGGCAGTGAGAAAAGGAGCCGCCAGCCGTCCATGCCCGGCGACTCCCTTCAGTCGCCTTCTACATAGGCATCCTCATAATCTCGTTGTAAGCATTGAGCAGCTTGTTCCTGATCTCCAGCAGCAGATCGGTCGCAATCCCGGCCTCGCGCGCCTTGATCATGACCTGGTGCAACTCAACCGGCTCCCCTTCCATGAACGCCTGCTGAATCTGCGCGGAGTCACCCTGGATAGCGTTCACCTCACTGAGCAGATTGCTCAGCATCTCCGTGAATTGCGCCGACTGCGCCTCCTTGGGCAGGGCCCCTTGACCCGCTGACACGCCGGACGTCTCGATAAGCCCCGGAACATGGAAACCGATATTGTTGATCGGGTTACCCATCACTATGCCTTAATGTCTATCCGCGTGCCGATCTTTGCCTCACCCAGAGACTGACCGGCCTGTCTGCTGTATCCGGGCCCGAAACGCTCCGAATCCTTGAACCGCTCGAACAGCAGATCAAGGGCGGCCCGCTCCTCCGCAGACAGGCTGTCCGCATAACTGCCACTGGCAGGGCGAACCGCAAGCTGCGACTCATCCTGCTGCCCCTGTGGAGCTATCGTCACGTGGCGGTTCGCTACAGACTTATCCTGCTTTTCCACCTGCTGTGAGTCGGCTCTCTGCTGGCGAGTAAGCTGCTGATACGCCTGAATGCCAATAGGATTGATCTTCATGAACTATTCCTCCGAGAACCTGAGCGCTATATGTCCAGCGCGTTCTTGGCCATTGTCTTCGCTGTTGCAATTGCCGCCGCGTTGGCCTCATATCCACGCGAGGCAGCAATCATATCCACCATCTCCGTAACCACTTCTACATCGGGCATCTTCACATACCCATCCTCGTCCGCGTTCGGATGTCCCGGATCGTACACCAGCTTGAAACTGTCTCGTGGCGACTGGACCTCCTCGAACTCCGTCGAGGACACCTCAACCGAACGCCCCGTGCTGATTCCCCGCGCACCCATGTGACCCGCATGCGTCTGGTACAGCCGCCCGCGCGCCGAACGCAACTGGTCCTTGAACGAGGCCTCCGTCGCCTGTTCCTTCACGACCACGTGCTTACGACGATAAGGCCCCCCCTCGGCAGTCTCCGTCGTCTCCGCATTGGCGATATTCTGGGCGACCACATTCATCTTCGCCCGCTGCACCGACATCCCGCGCGATGAAAGCTCAATTGCGTTCAAAATTCCTGCCATAATTCACATAACCCTTCCCATACTACTGCCCCTTGATCGCCTTCTGCAAACCCTCCAGCCGCAGCGCCAGCAATTTGGCGCCCACCGAAAAGGTCAGCTCGTTTTGGGCCATATTTGATATCTCACTGTCGATGTCCACCGAGTTGAACTCCCCGCCCCGGATCCTCTCATTGCTGATTTTCGGCGGCCGCTCCGGGTGGTTGCCCAGCGGAAGGTGCCCCTCATGAGTCAGCGTACCCGCAATCATCGTCTCATCGCCGAACGCACGCCGAACCTCGGCATGAAAGTCCATCTGCTTGCTTTGATAACCGGCCGTGGTGGCATTGGCCACATTGCCCGCAACCAGCTTGTGACGAAGCGAACTCAGGTCCAGAAAATCGTTGTACTTCGGCACGCCGGCGCGGTTGAATATGAACTGAGTAATCATATTTGACATCGCAAAGTCTCATCCTATGAGTTCTTCTCAGGCAATCTGTTCGCAAGACTAATGCCAAACTGCCCGACCAATTGCTGAATCTGTTGCAGGATAACGCATTGCGTCGCGATTACCGCCGAACCAAGCGGCCCCGACAAGCCCCCGAAAGGAAACGATTTCCTGATAACAGTGGAAGAAACTTACCGAACCGGCGACAACCGGAAATCCTCCGCCCGCGGCTCACCAGAGGACAACTCATCTGTCAGCACCACGATGTCCACCCGACGGTTCTGGGCACGGTTGTCAATAGAGTTATTGGGACGTATGGGACGATGCTTGCCGTATCCCAACGCAGATATGCGGCTCGGCAGTATCCCGTGCCGTTCAATCAAGTACTGAACCACGCTGGTCGCCCGCGCCGCCGAAAGATCCCAGTCGCTGGGATGACGATTCGACCTGGGCTCCCGATCATCCGTATGCCCCTCAATCCGAATGTGGTTCGGCAATAGTCGGATCCGCTCGGCCACCAGGTCCAGTATCTCGGTGGCTCGGAGACCCAACTCCGCCGCCCCCGGCTCGAAAACCACCGATTCCATGATCCGCACCACCAACCCGCGCTCGGTGATCTCCGTAATCACTTCCTCCTGACGCCCCATCTCCTCAGACTTCTCCTCGACATACTTCTGCAGCATCTTCAAATCGCCGAGCTTGAGCAGACCGTGACCGCTTGCCGATGGGTCAAGGTCCCAGCGATCAAGCACCACATGCCCCCCTCTGAGCACCCCCGACAACGCCTGTGCCATCCGCCCGAACTTCTTGGCGTCGATCTGCGACATCGAATACATCACCACAAAAAACGCCAACAGCAACGTGATCAGATCTGCATAGGTGAGCAGCCAGCGATCAAGATTCTCGCCGTCCTCATCCTTTCGTCGGGGGCGTCGGCTAAACATGGATACGTCAGGCAGCTAAACGTTGATGCGGAGCCATGAACGACATCAACCGCTCGCGGACACTGCGCGGGTTGTCACCGGCCTGGATCGCCAGCGTGCCTTCCATCAGAAGCTCCAAATGAGCGATCTCCTCATCGTGCCGGAGACGAAGTTTGTCCGCAATGGGAAGGAAAAACACATTCGCCAGCGCCACCCCCCACAGCGTCGCGATAAATGCCCCCGCGATGGCCGTCGCCATGCGGGCAGCATTATTCGTGTTACCCAGCGTGTGCACCAGCCCCAGCACCGTCCCGATTATCCCCATGGTCGGTGAGAATCCACCGGCCTTGCGGAAAAACGCGATGCCCCGGTTGTGACGCTCCTCCATGTAAGCAATCTCGGTCTCCAGAATCGAGCGCAGAGTATCGGCCTCTGTCCCGTCAATCGCCAACTGGAGCGCCTTGCGCAGGAACTTGTCGTTGATACGAGCAAGCTCCTTCTCCAAACCCAGTATCCCGTCGCGGCGCGCCCGCTCGGCCAGACGGACCAGCAGATCAATCGTGCGATCATGGTTGGCTATGCGCTCCGAAAAGGCCAGCCGAAGCAGCGTCGGTACCTGCGAAACCGTCGACATCGAACTGGTGACAATCGTGGCCCCAAGCGTACCCCCAACCACGATAAGAATAGGCGCCGTCAAAAAGACAGAGTCGATCGTCCCACCCTCAAGGGCGTATGATCCACCTATTGCAGCAATCGCGATAACCAGGCCGAGCAGTGTTGCAAAGTCCATAGCGTTCAACAGCTTGAGTTCAGCAAACCCAGCGCCCGCTGAGCCGTCTCAGCAGACACTCATGTCTATCTGGTTTATCGGCAGAAAGGGCGGATTATCAAGGTCAGACCGGCCGCTATCCTGCACCAGAACAGCAAAAAGGCCCCCAACGGGACCTTTCCTGCACATGAGTATTACTAAGTGAGACACTGCGTTACCGATCAGGGAACTCCGCCACTCAATTGGCCTCCTGGGTCTTGTACTCGGCGAGTTTGTTGCGAATCGTTCTCGGCGTGATCCCCAGCGCCTCGGCAGCACGGGTCTTGTTGCCGTTGTACTTCTCCAGCGTCTTGAGAATCAGGTACTTGTTCCCTTCCTCGAGCCTCATCGGAATCTTCAGCCCCGGCAGGGTCTCCCCGGTCGGACCCAGAATCAACTCCGTCGGGAAATCATCCTCGGTAAGCACCTCCCCCGAAGTCGTCACCACCGCCCGCTCCAACAGGTTCTCCAACTCGCGAACATTGCCGGGCCAGTGATACGCCATGAACAGCCGCAGTGCCGTGGCGTCCATGCCGCGAACGTTCTTGCCGTTCTCGCGGTTGAACTTATCGACAAAGTGATTCACCAGAAGCGGGATATCCTCTTTCCGCTCCGCCAGCGGCGGGATGTGGATCGGTATGACATTCAGCCGAAAATACAAGTCCTCGCGGAACCGCCCGGCCGCAATATACTCCTTGAGATTGCGGTTCGATGTGGCAATCAGGCGCACATCCACCGAAATCGTCTGGCTTGAGCCCACCCGCTCAAACTCCCGCTCCTGAATGACGCGAAGCAGCTTCGACTGCAGATTCAACGGCATCTCCGACACCTCGTCAAGCAACAACGTCCCCTCGTGAGCCAGCTCAAACCGCCCGCGGTTAGTCTTCTTGGCGTCGGTGAACGCCCCCTTCTCATACCCGAAAAGCTCCGCCTCGACCAGATTCTCAGGCAGCGCCGCGCAGTTGAGCTTGATGAACGGACCGCTGCGACGATTCGATGAGTAGTGGATCGCCCGCGCCACCAGTTCCTTGCCGGTCCCCGATGCTCCCGTAATCAGCACCGTAGAGCGCGCATCGGCGACCGACTCGATCAACTCGAACACGCCGGCCATAACCCGCGACTTGCCCACAATATTCTGAAACTTGTTGGTCAGATCACGACGAAGAATCTCGTTCTCGGAGCGAAGCCTCAGCATCTCGGTCACGCGGCTGAGGATATGCTCCACTGTCTGCGGCAGCACCGGCTTGATCAGAAAATCATAGGCGCCGAGCTTGATGGCCTTGACTGCCGTCTCAATCGTCCCATACGCCGTCATCAGAATCACCACCGTATCGGCGTGCGTCCTCTTGACGTTCTTCAGCAGCGTGATGCCGTCCATCGACTTCATCTTCAGATCCGTCAGGACTATGTCATAGCTCCGCTCATTGAAAGCCGCCAGGGCCTCCTCACCGGAATAGGCCGCTCCGATGTCATAACCGGCCCGTCGCAGTGTCTCCTGCAACATCTCGTTTACAAGCGTGTCGTCGTCAACCACCAGGACCGAGAACTTCATACTCTATTGCTCCACGGTTACAGAATCAAGCCGGATCGGCAGCAGTATCCGGAAGCGGGCACCCGAGGCACCACTGTTCTCGGCAAGGATCTCCCCTCCATGAGCCTTGACGATCTTCCAGACCACCGCCAACCCCAGCCCGGTTCCTTCGGGCTTCGTAGTATAAAAAGGCGCGAAAAGGCGCTCAATGTGTTCCTTATCTATCCCCGGCCCGGAGTCCGTTACCGTCGTCTCCACAACCGTCTCGTCGCTGCCCAGCAGCAACGAGTCGCCGTACCTCTCCACTGCCGACTGGCGCGGCAACACCCGGTACTCCACGGCAATGCGCACCCGGCCGTCGACTGCCTCCAGAGCGTTATTGAAGATATTGTATAAGACCTGACGGAAGAGGCGCGCATCCAGACAAACAACGGGATGAAGCGCTCCACGAGGACTCAGCCCCTGAACACGAAACTGCTCGGCACTCACCCGACCACTGTGCTCCCGACAGAAATCATCCACCGTCTGCCTCAGAAACACGCAATAGTCCACCTCCCGCACCTCAACCTCCTCGTTACGCGAATAGGCCAGCAGTGTCGTGACAGTCTCATTCAGGCTCTCAACACCCCTCGCAATCTTGCGCACCAATTTGCGACGCACATCATCAGCCGCCATATCCCGCTCCAGCAGCGCCGTAAAACCCGCAATCCCCGCCAGCGGATTCCGCACTTCGTGGGCTATCGTCGCCGCCATCTCCCCCATCGCCGCCAGCGTGTTCAAACGCGCCAGCTCCTGCTCCATCTTCTTCATCTTGGTCAGATCGTGAATCACCTCTACCGCCCCGCTCACCCGACCACCCTCGTCATGAAGCACCGAAATTGACACCGATACCCGTACCGTCGAGCCGTCCCCCAAATGCAACTGCTTCTCAACCTCACTGACGTCTCTACCACTCTCCAGCGCGGCCGCTGCACAGGCCAAATCGGCAGCCTCAACCGGCATGATCTCCCGATACGGCCGCCCCAGCGGCTGACGCTGCGGAATCCCCAGGATGCGTGATGCCGCCGGATTGAAACGCGTGATGCACCCCCGAGCATCAACCGCAATCACCCCGACCGCAATAGAGTCGAGTATGCTCTCCATAAACGCCGTCGCGGCCAGATTGCGCTCGGTCAGATCAACCAGCTTCTCATTGGCTTCAAAAAGCTGCCGGTTCTGCTCAGAAAATTCGTCCTGGAGCTCTATGTACTTACGCTGTAATGAATTAACTATGCGAGTAAACGATGCGTAGGAATCTACAAATCGGGTCAGTCCGTCAGCCCGGGCCACCACCGTGTCAGTATACGACCGGTCTTTATCGTCCATGATAAATCCCTACAAAGTATTCAGGTTCGCCGGCAAAGTATTCCCGGACCGGCGAATCGTTCAACAAAAACTTTGTCTAAAAGAAACTGACGATCTCGGCAGCGATGTCCTCTACCGGAGAAATGTAGTCCGCAAGCTGAGCCTCGATTACCGCACGGGGCATACCGTACACAACACACGTCTGCTCGTTCTGCGCCACCACCACCCCGCCTTTGCTCTTGATGCACTGGAAACCAACGACCCCATTGTTGCCCATTCCGGTCAATATGACCCCCAGGGACATCCGACCGTATGCTTCCGCCACCGATGTCGAGGTAACATCCACACACGGCTTATACAGTGTGGTTGACGGCTGGGCTGATATCACCACATGTGACCGCAGCCCCACCCGCTTCACCGTCAAATGCTGCCCCCCCGGGGCGATCAGCACCGTACCGGCATCAACAGGATCGCCATTGACAGCCTCCCGAACCCCGACCTGGGATAACTGATTGAGACGATCGGCCAGCGATTTAGTGAACATCGGCGGCATGTGCTGCGCTACTACCACCCCCACCGGCAGATTCCGCGGCAGACGCGGAATAATCGTCTGCAACGCCGGCGGCCCCCCGGTCGAGGAACCTATGACAATGATGCTCACCGGATGACTGCGCTTGGCGATGACCCGCTGACGAGCCACGGGCCCTGCCCCCGCAAGACTCCGACCGTCCCGCCCAATCGTCGTGCGCGTCGGCGCCGAGGGCTGCCGGAAGGCACTGCGCGTCTTCAGTCGCGACATCAGGATGTGCTTGCGCCGCACGATGCCCTTGATCTTCGCCAGCAATTCATCCTTGATCTTGACGATGTCAAGACTGACATAGGACAACTGCTTGGGGATAAAATCAACCGCGCCCAGCTCCAGCGCATCGAGAGTGGCGTTGGCGCCATCAGTGGTCAACGAAGATATCATCATCACCGGTGTCGGGGTGCTAAGCATGATCTCCCGCAGCGCCGTCAGGCCGTCCATGCGCGGCATCTCAATATCCATCGTCACCAGGTCCGGCTTGAGCCGCTTGACCTTCTCAATCCCCTCAGCACCGTCCCTCGCAGTGGCGATGACCTTGATCATGGGGTCCGATTCGAGCATCATCGTCAACGCCTTGCGCATGAATGCCGAATCGTCAACCACCAGAATGCGAATCTGCGGTGCAGCACTGTCGGCCATGGTGTGATCTGCCTCGCTTAACTGATTTTTCGCGCGATGTTGAACAAGCCGATCAGATCCACAATCAACCGTATCCGACCGTCACCGAGAATCGTGGCCCCGGCGATACCCTCTGTCGAACCAAGATAGCTGCCCAGCGACTTGATCACGACCTCCTCCTGCCCAAGGAAATGGTCGATCATCAGACCCAGCTTCTTCTCAGCCAGCCCCACAATCACAAGATAGGGTTTCTCAACGACCTGGAATCCCGCACGGCTGGTATTCAGAATCTGATTGAGGTTGATGATCGGTATGATCTCGTTACGCAACCTGATCACCGGACGCTGATTGACATAGCTGATCTCCGACTGCGCCGTCTTCACCGTCTCGTGCACCGACGACAACGGCAGGATAAACACCTCGTCATCAGACTCAACCAGCAGCCCCTGAATGATCGCCAGCGTGAGCGGCAGCTTGATCGTCAGCGTCGTGCCGACGCCCTTTTCGCTGTCGATCTCAATCATCCCGTTGAGCTTCTCGATGTTCGACCGAACAACATCCATCCCCACACCGCGACCAGAAATACCCGTAATCTGCTTGGCTGTCGACAGACCCGCCTCGAAAATGAACTTGTAGATGTCCTGACGCGACATCCGATCGATCTCAGCCTGGGTCGCAGTGCCGCGCTCCACCGCCTTGGCGGCGATACGTTCAGCATCCAGACCGCGACCGTCGTCGCGCACCTTGATGATGATGTTCGATCCTTCCTGGCTGGCCGACAACCAGACCGTCCCCGTCTCCGGCTTGCCCGCCTCGACCCGCTCATCCGGCAACTCCAGACCGTGATCGCATGAATTGCGGATCACGTGCACCAGAGGATCGCCGATCTCCTCAATCACCGACCTGTCCAGCTCAGTGCTCTCACCGGAAATCTTCAGCTCGATCTTCTTACCCGTTTCCCGGGCCAGATCTCGCACCAGACGCGGAAACCGATTGAACACCTTCCCCACCGGCTGCATGCGCATCTTCATAATCGCCATCTGCAGCTCGGTCGTGATGAAGTTCACTGCCTTGGTCGCCTGGTTGATCGGCTCCAGCTCAGAATCACCCTCACGCTTGGCACTCAGTACGCTGGCCGCCTGAACAAGGCTGTTGCGACCCAGCACCAGCTCACCCATCATATTCATCAGCGTATCAAGACGATTCACGTCAACCCGGATCGTCGGATCACTGCCCGGCTTCTTCGGCGCCGGTCTTCCCGCCCCTCTGGCCGGGCTCGACGGTGTCTGCTCCGCGCTCTCCTGGAGCTCCTGCCCGTCCATCTCCGGCTCGGGTGCCTCGGCCACAGCCGTTGTACCTCCGGCCATTGCTGCATACCCCTCAGCCTCTGACCCCTTGCGGCCATCGACCTCTTCCTCAGCACTGGCAACCGCCGAGTACTCCGACCTACCCACGGACGGCGATTGGGCCACAACCGACTCGCCACCGCTCTGAGCATCGACCGATTCTGCCGACACACTCAGCGCCTGCGACAATCCAGCCCCCACCTGACGGTCGCCACCCGGCGCCCCTCCTACAGCGGGCTCAGTTGATGACACCTGCGGCAGCACGTCGCTGGTCTCGTCGCCGCCACCGTCATCCAGCACATCCTGCAGACGCCCAAGAATGTCCTCAAGGTCCAGCGGATCGGTGACCTGGTTGCGGACATTATCCAGCAACACCTTCAGCAGATCAACACCCTCCAGAAGAAGGTCCATGATCTCCGCCGTGGTCGCCATCTCTCCCTTGCGGAGCTTGTTGAGGATGTCCTCCATGCGGTGGGACAGCGTCGTAACCTGCTCGAACCCGAGGAAACTCGAGGTCCCCTTGACCGTATGGATCGCCCTGAATATCTCGTTGAGCAGGTCCAGATCGTCAGGAGCGGCCTCCAGCTTGACGAAGTTGTTGTCAAGCGATCCGATCAGTTCATCAGCCTCGACCAGGAAATCGTCGATGATCTCCCGCATCTCCTCCATGTCCATGTCGAAGTCTTCAGTCATCGTGGTCCTTCGTCTGTGCTACTTGGCTTTCTTGAACAGGTCATCAACCTCGGTCTGGTCGGTCTTCTTCTCGAACAGATCCGCGTGCGGATCGAATACGCGCTTGCGCTGTGGATCGGGATTCGGCCGTGCAATCGACTCGTCCTCTCCCTGCACACAGTGGATAATCTCGTGCAGCTTGACCTCGATCTCTTCCATCAGGCTGGCCGCATGGTTCATCTGCTGCGACGTGATATCCTGGAACTGCAACGCATCCATTATCGTAAAGGCATCATTGCCCGTCGTCGTCGCCTTCTCGATCAGCTCGTCGGCCAGATCCTCGATGGCGGCAGTATCCCCGCCCTGCGCCTTCTGTTTGATGCTGTTCAGCCCGTCGACTATCTCCTCCGAGTAGCCCGTGATCTTCTCGATCAAATCCAGCATCTGATGCGTCGCGGCCTCCGTCTGCTCGCTGATCTTGTCAAGCTGCTGCGTCGCCTGAGGCACCTTCTCGTGAGACTCGAGTATCGGATTCCGAAGCTCCTTGTACTTGTCAACGATCTCCCTGATGGCATCAGCCAGCGACAGGATCTCATCCTGCAGTCTTGCTTTCAATGTAGTTGAACCTGACATTGCGTCATACCTCCTGTATCACTGCCTCAGCCGGCAAGGATCTGGTCTATTTTCTCTTTCAGGGTATCCGGAGTGAAGGGCTTGACGATGTAGTTGTTCACCCCGGCCTTCAATGCTTCGACAATATCGTCCTTGACCGAACGTGTCGTCACCATGAGAATGGGAAGGCTCTTGTACTCATCCATCCCCCGCACTGTTGTCACAAACGTCAACCCGTCCATCTCCGGCATATTCCAGTCCGTGATCACGAAATTGATGTTGTCAACCTTCAGCTTCGCCAAAGCATCCTTGCCATCGGTCGCCTCGACCACTTCACTGTAGCCGGCTCGTTTGAGGGTGTTGATGATGATCCGCCGCATGGTCGGACTGTCATCAACGGCCAGAATCTTCAGATCGGGCACGCCAGCCTCCTTGTTATGTTTACTCTCTCGTTCAATTCAACTGCTTCGATACCTCGTTCAAGAGCAACGAGGACTTGAACGGTTTCACCAGATACGACGTAGCCCCGACCTGCATGCCCCGTTGCATGTCGTCATCGGAATCCTCCGATGACAATATGATGATCGGCGTCTCCCGATGCCGGTCATTCTGTCGAAGCGTCGCAATCAGGCTGTAACCGTCCAGGTTCGGCATATTCAGGTCGGTAATGACCAGGTCGACATTCTCCGGGAGCGTGTTCAGCTTCTCGATAGCGTCCATCCCGTCGCACGCCGTCACAACGTTGTATCCGGAATTGCGCAGCGAGAACGACACGAACTTCACCACCGTCGGAGAATCATCAACCACAAGAATTGTCCTTGCCATGGGATCAACCTTCTTCTATGTAGAGTTCTTTCACTTCTTTGCAGCCGCTGCCGTGGAAGACTTGATCTTGCTGAGCAGATCAAGCGCACGGGTCGCCCCGCTGGTGTCCGGCTTCGATGCCGTCGATACCCGCGTCACCCCACCGATACCACCGTTATCACCCGACGAAGTAGCGCCCGCCGCCTCCTTATGATACACCAGCGCGTTCTTGAAATACACCAGCTTGAACGCCTTGGAAATGCCGTGCAGGGTCTCCGAATGCCCGATATAGAAATACCCACCCGGCTGCAGCGCATTGTAGAATCCGCGTACAAGCTGCTTTTTTATCTCATCCGAAAAGTAGATCATCACGTTCCGGCAGAAGACGACATCGAAATTCGATGTGAACGATATCCGGCGCGGATCATTAAGATTCATGTGCGCAAACTTTACCAGCGCCTTGACCTCCGGCTTCACCCGATACATTTCACCCTGCTTCGTGAAGTACTTGGCCAGCAGATCGGGCCGCACATTCCGCAGCGTTATACCGGTATACTCCCCGGTGCGCGCCCGATGCAGCGCCTGTTCCGAGATGTCGTTGGCCATTATCTCAATGGTCCATCCGCTCATGCTCATGGACCGCTCAAGTATCATCATGGCCAGCGTGTACGGTTCCTCTCCCGTCGAACATCCCGCCGACCAGATCTTCAGCGTGCGATTGCGACTCGACTTGTTCTTCTGGTCGATCAGAAGCGGCAACACCTCGTCCGAGAAGGATTTCAACTGCGGCTCGTTGCGATAGAAGCTCGTCTCGTTCGTCGTGACAAGACTCATGAGCTGGTTGAATTCCTTCAAACTGGTATCATATTTGACATGGTAGAAGTAGTCCCGATAGTTCTTGATGCCCAATTCTCCCATGCGCTTGATCAGGCGGTTCTTCACGAGGTACATCTTGTTCTCAGCGAAAAAGATGCCGCTCTTCTCATGGATGTAGTCCCGGATCATCGTGAAATCTTCAATGGTCATCTCGGGATCTGTGTCGAGTTTACCCAGCATATGGAACCCTTCGTAACGTTATTCCCCACAGCCGACTGCCCCGATCATCGCCGGGACTGCACAGCCCGTCCCTTACAGTCTCTTCCCTCACCCTCACCCGCATACTCATTACATCCTGACTCACTTCTCGACCGCCGCGCTCACCCGCGCCGCACAGCATACCATCCCCACCTCAACCGGCCCGGCCTCTATCAATCCGGCCGCCCGGCTGATCTGGGCAGCCCTGCCCACAATGTCCGACAGGTCACCGATCTCGAACGGCTTGACCACATAGTCGGCAGCACCGCCTCGAAACGCAGCCAACACCGCCCGCAGCTTCGGCTCACCGGACATCACCACGATCCCGGGAACACCGCCGATACTCAGCAACCGCTCCAGAATGGCCTCGACCGGTCGGTCAGCCACGTTGGCATCAAACACAATCACCCGATACTGACCGCAGTCACTCATGCTCACCAGATCGTCGGTCGTCGGTGCAACATCTACCTCGTAGCCCAGATCGGTGAGAAACTCCTGTAACTGGTCTCGCACGGCCTTGTCTGCATCAGCCAGCAACAGCCGTCCCGGCTGAGTGGGGGCAACCGTCATTCTACTTCTCGCTGTTTACTCTTGTCCCTGAGCGTCTTCTCGACGCTCTTGTAGAGCTGATTGATGTTAAACGGCTTTACGATATAGTCATCAAGCTTCAGCCTGAGTGCCTGCACAGCAGAATCCACCGACGGATACGCTGTCATGATCATGATCGGCAGATCAGGGTAGCTCTCCTTCAATTCGGTCGACAAGGTGATACCGTCCATATTCGGCATCTTCAGATCAGTGAGCACCAGATCAATCTGACGTGACTGCATCAGATCCAGCGCCTTATCTCCATCTTCAGCAACAGCAATGCTCCACCCCTGACCGGTGAAAAAGTCATACAGCAGATCCCGGATAAGCAACTCGTCATCAACGACAAGGATAGTTGGACGCTCCATACTCATCTCCCCTGGATGGCCCTGACAGCCCGGGTAGCGGCGTCGATTACATCCTGGTTACGCTCGTCTTTGAGAACACTCAGTTTCGGCACCGCCGGCACATATCGCAATTCAGCCAGCGCCTTAATGACCGCTATTTTGATGATGTCCTGCGGATCGTCCAGATACCTGAGCAGAAGCTCCGCATGATCGGCAGTACCATACTCCGCAACGGCATTGATCACATGATATCGAACCCAAACGTCCTCGTCCTCAAGCAGGTAACGACACTCATCCAGCCGCCCGGGTCCTTCGATTTGCAGAAGCGCCGTAACCGCCGCCTTACGCACACTGGCGCTCTCGTCGTTCAACGCTACCACCAGTGGCTGGACATCAGAGACCTCACGGATTCGGGCCAGCGAAAGAATGGCTGACTTGCGAATGGCAGCCTCCGGGTGGTTGATCGCGTTAATCAACGGCGGCACCACGGCGGCGTCTCCGATCAGCCCAAGGGCATTGACCGCCAGACGCTGACGCTCCACCTCGGTGTGATACAAGTCCTCGGTGAACTTCTGCACCACACGCTGGCCGTTGATGATTATCAGCGCCCCAACAGCGGCCTCACGGACATCAGGGTACTTGTCGTCAAGACCTCGGCACAGGAACTCAATCAGTTCCTCTCCGCCAAGCCACCCCAATGCGGCGTAGGCCGCCGAACGAACATGACCAATAGGATCACTGGCGAGCCCCTTGAGGACCTCCGTAGCCTCAGCCAGCCCCGACATCCCCAGAATGTGGGCGATCTTCTGACGGACATCCGGATCCTCATCATCTGCATACCGAAGCAGCGCGCGGGCAATATTCTCATCGACCACCTGCTTAAATACATCAAGAATCACACCCTTGACCTTCGGACTGGCCGCAGCAAACTTCTCCAACAGCATATCCGCCGCCGAGTTGCCTATCTGTGCCAGGGTCTCAATCAGCCGGCCCAGCGCCTCATCCTCGACGTCATCCAGCACATCCACCATGTGTGATACCACATCACGGCCGTACCAGTGATTGAGCCGTCTGAGGGTGAACTCAGTCAGGCGAGGATCGCGCTTGCGTACGCCCTCGAAGAGATAGTCCACAAACCTGTCCAGCGGCAACTCGAAGTCAATCCGCCCCTCATTCTGACGACTCAGGTCTATAATGGCCCCCAGGGCCGCCTCCGCAATGGTCCGGTCCTCATGCTCCAGGTACGGCCGCAACTGGGCAGCCGAACCCGCATTCCCCAGTGCACCGATCGCTTCGATCACAGCAAAGAGAATCATCGGATCATCGGTCTTCAGCCAATCGTACAGCGATTCCAGACAGGACTTGTCGCCAATCTTGCCCAACGCTTCGACCGCCGGCAATCGAACATCTTCCATCTTCTCAAACGCCGCCACCAGCCCCGGTATCGCCGCCGGCGAACCAATCTCGCCGAGAGCCTCCGCCGCCGAACAGACAACATTCATGTTTTCGTCCCACAGCCGCTGAACCAGCGGTTCCACCGCCCGCTCATCCTTGATCAGACCCAGAATGTCCGCAGTGAACTTGCGCACATCATAGTCCTCATTCGTCGCCAGGTCCTCGATCAACGCCGGTGTCGCCTCCTTGCCGATCCGCACCAGAACCTCGGCCGCAAGATTCCGCGTGCCGATATCCTCGTTGCCCAGAAACCGAATCAGCAACTGGGACGCAATCGGCCCCTTCGTCTTCACAAGGAAGTCCGCTGCCAGCTCACGAATCCCCAGATCGGCGTCCTCAAGTGCCATGACCAGCCCGGCCACCGCCTCATCATTGGATGTAAACGACCCCAGCTCCTTGACAGCCACCTCGCGCTCATAAAAATCCGGAGACTGAAGTGTCGACAGCAGTTCGCCTATGCGCTCAATCACGTCGTTCATACGCTTATCCTCACTTGGCATGCGCTCGCCAGCCCCCTTAGTTAGCCGTCACCGGCTGATATGAGCCCAACGCCTCCTGCTCGGTGGCAAAAATCTCAAAGATATGTGACAACTGCGTGATGTCGAAAATCTCCTGAACGTAACTGGCCAGGTTGGACAACGTCAGACGCCCCTTCTGTAAACGCACTTCCTTCATGATCGAGACCAGCGCCCCAAGACCCGAGCTGTTGATGAACTCAACATCCGCCAGATTCAGATGCACCGAGTTTCTCTGCTGCTCAAACAGCTTCTTGATCTCTTCCTTCAGCACCGACCCGCTCGCCAAATCGAGCCGCCCCTGCAGGTTCAGAACCGTAACATTGCCCTCTTGTCTGGACTTGATCTCCATAACATCCTCCAAAAACTGTCGCTATGACTATACTTCTTGATTCCTCATGTTCCGCTCGAAACACACAGTGACTTCCAATCGACCCTGGTCATCCTCGCGAAAATCGACCAGATCGGCAAAATGCCGTATCAGCCCGATTCCCCGACCATGCGTATCCAGCGCGCCAGGACTGCGGTGCGCACGTACTCGCTCCAGTCCCCCCTGACCTTCATCAATTATATCGGCACGGATCTCTGTTTGATTTACCACCAGCCGCAGGACAATACCCTTGGCCGGATCAAAGGAATTGCCGTGTATCAGGGCATTATTGAAGGCCTCGCTGATCACCAGAAGGATATTCCGCTTCAAATCACCTTCTATACCATGCTCATCCAGCACGCCGGTGACATCATCAAGCATCTGCTCTTCCGATTCCACTCGGGAGGGATATGTGAATGTCACCTCGCTCACCCTTCAACCCACCTTAACCTGCAAAATCGTGAAATCGTCGATCGTCTCCTCGGCTGCCCCGGCCGCAAACCGGTCCACCCAATCTTTCACCCGTCGGCAGAACTCGGCCGGCTCAACCCCTATCTCAGCCGACAGCACCTGCTCGGCCCGCTCCCGACCGAAAAGGTTGCCATCCGAATCAGTCGCCTCGGTCAACCCATCGGTGAACAGAAACAGCCGGTCCCCGTGTCCAAGCGCCCGCGAACCCTGCTTGAACGATATCCCTTCGAACTGACCCACAATCGGGCCTCCCTCGGACAGCTCGCATATCGATGATGACTTGTCATCCCAGTACAGCCCCGGTATGTGCCCGGCGTTGCAGTAGTGAAGCATCCGCGTCTCGAGATCGAACATGCTGAAGAACAGCATTACGAACATCTCCCGCTCCTTTATGATCTCCCGGCACAACAGATCATTAAGCCGCACTGCCAGGTCCGACACCGAAATGCCCGGATCCAGCGCCAGAATCGACTTGATTATCCCCGACGCCGCCGACATCACCAGCGCCGCCGGCACCCCCTTGTTGGAAACATCCCCCAGAATCACCAGAAACTGCTTGTCAGACAACTTGATAACATCATAGAAGTCCCCCCCGACCTCCTTCGCCGGATAGTACGCAGCCCCAATGTCAACCCCCTCTATGCTGTCGATATTCTGCGGCAGAATCGTCGACTGAATCTGCCGCGCAATGGCCATCTCCTGGCGAACTTTCTGCTGGTTCAGCCGCGCCTTCACTAAGTTGGAATTCTCGATCGCCACCGCCACAAAATTCAGCAGCATCTCCAGCGTTTCCTTGTCCTCTTCACCGTAGGATCCGCCCCCCTCCTTGTTCACGATTACCACCACCCCCAGGCAACGCTCCTTGAACTGGATCGGCAGGCAGATAATAGAATCGATCGACAAACCCTCCGTCACAATCCCCAACTCGTTGAGAATGATCGTCTCACGGGTCTGAAAGCAGTAAGTCGGCAGGTCCATCCCGTCCTGATACATCAGCGAATGAGCCAGTTCCTCCGTGACCCCCCAAGAGATCTTGAACACCAGCTTCTCGTCCTCGACCAGGGCAATCATCCCCACCTCGCCCCGCGCCAGCCGGACCGCCATATCCATCACAACCGACAATATGGCATTGGTATCCTGAATCGATGTAATCACCGCCCCCATAGTGGCCAAATCCCGAAGCTCAGCTTTTGTCGCCTCAAGCCTGGATTCCAATTCCAGAAGACGCCGGTCCTGGTCAGTAATCGCTTCCATAGATAGCATATCGACTGATTCCAGAACCAGTTGAGCGCCCGGACCAAACCGCGCCCGATTGCGACCGCAAATGCCCGCCTCAGTTATGCTCGCAGAAAGATGGACGGAAACGAAGCCGGACAGGCCCGGCTCGCAGCAGTGCCGCCGTCGAACAACCGCGCTACTTGCGACGAAACTTCAAACGGATAGGAACCCCCTCAAAACCAAACCTGTCCCGAAGCTGATTCGACAGAAACGATATGTAGGTCTTGTCAACCAGTTCAGGACGGTTAACGAAGAACACGAACGTCGGCGGCGCAATCTCGCTCTGCGTCATGTACTTGATCTGAATGTACTTCCCCTTCTGTGCCGGTGGGTGCTTCCGCGCCAGCGTCTTCTGCAGGAAGTCATTCAACTCCGAGGTGGCGATCCGCCGACGCGACTCGTCATACACCCGATTCACGGCCTCAAGCACCTTCACCACTCGTTGCCCGGTCAGGGCCGACACATAGTGAATCGGCAACCAGGCGTACTGCCCGATCGTCTCATTGATGCTCCGCGTGAACTCCTGTGCGGTCCGCGTGTCCTTCTCGATCAAATCCCATTTG
Organism: uncultured Ignavibacteriales bacterium; assembly: GCA_964627305.1. Classification (GTDB taxonomy): domain Bacteria; phylum Zixibacteria; class MSB-5A5; order GN15; family FEB-12; genus WJKG01. Next base: position 159,534 of record CAZVHP010000006.1, read on the forward strand.
TTCACCAGCAGAACGCATGACCGGCGCTTTTCCAGCACCTGCTCAAGCACCCGCTGATCCTGCGAGGTCACTCCGTCGGTCGCGTCTGCCAACACCACTGCCACATCGCAACTGTCAATCGCCCGCGTGGTGCGCAGCGACGTATAGAACTCGATATTCTCATACACCTTGTACTTCCGACGCAACCCCGCCGTATCCACCAGCACATAACGCCGCCCCTCGAATTCAAACGGCGTATCTACCGCGTCGCGCGTGGTTCCGGCAATCGGCGACACGATCAGCCGCTCCTGCCCCAGCAACTTATTGATGAACGAAGACTTCCCCACATTCGGCCGGCCCACGAAGGCCACTCTAACAACGTCCTCCCCGGATGCCGCCTCGCCCACCTGCTGCTCCGGCAACGCCGCCACCAGCTCATCCAGCATATCACCCATCCCCCGCCCCGACGTAGCCGAAACCGCCAGAGGATCACCAATCCCCAGCTTGTGAAACTCAAACACTGACAACTCATCCTCGTCGTTGTCCGCCTTGTTGGCCAGCAACAGCGTCGGCTTGCCCTCCTTGTTGAGGATCTGTGCTATCCGACGGTCAACCGGGTCAACCCCGGTCTTCGTATCCACCACGAAAAGCACCAGGTCTGCCTCTCCTATAGCGAACTGGGCCTGGTCATAGATCAACTTGTCCAGAAGATCATCCGTCTCCGGCGCCAGCCCCCCCGTGTCCACCAGATGGAAAAATACACCGTTCCAGTCCGCCACCGCGTAGTTACGATCACGCGTCACCCCCGGCGTCTCTTCTACCACCGCCTGACGGCGTTGCAGAATGCGGTTAAACAACGACGACTTGCCGACATTGGGCCGGCCGACAATCGCTACGGTGGGCATACTCATACCGCCAGGGCCTCCCTGAGTGAATCCGCAATCTGATAACTGCCCACCACCACCGGTACACTCACCCGGGCACAGAACTCCGCCAGCGACACATCATCCAGAAACAGGTCATCCGCGTTCAGACAATTCGGCGGCAAAAGAATGCAATCACAGTGCTTCTGGACCTTCCGCGCCGCCTTGAGCAGATCACCTCCCGTCAGCAGCCCGCTCACCGTCACCGACTCCCCCCAGAACTCGTTATCCACACCCGCAACGTCAACTCGCAGACCACACGACCTTGCATACTCCCGGACCGTCTCCTTCAGCACCGACTCCGCCAGCCGACCCGTCAGCATCGCCACCCGACGCTTCGATCGCATCCCCTTCAATCTCACCCGACGACGATTGAAATCAGCTACCGCCTGACGCATCATCCCCACCCCGTTCTCAAACTGCGCCATATCCTCATACGACGACAACGATGGCACCATGCGACCCGATCCGATATAGAACTCATCCGCCGCCCAGACCAACCGCGTACCCCGTTCCTTCAGAAACACCTTCTGCCGCATTTCTACATACTCGATTGTGGCCGCCAGCTCCGCGGCCGTGTGCCGACGAAGCCGCGGCAGCTTCTCACGATACCGCGTCAGCCCCACCGGCACCACCGCGATGCTCTGCACCGCCGGGTACAAAGCCGCCAGGTCATCCACCGTCCGCTTCAGTTGGTCCCCGTCGTTCAGACCCGGACAGACGACGATCTGCGTGTGAAACCGTATCCCCCGCTGACCCAGGTACTCAAGCTGTGGCACGATCGGCTGCAGACGCTCGTTGCGGAGCATACGGCGCCGAAGCCCATCATCGGTGGCATGTACGCTGACATACATCGGGCTGAGCCGCTGCTCGACAATCCGCTCGATGTCTTCCTCTGTCACGTTCGACAGCGTAATGAAATTGCCATGCGTGAATGACAACCGATAGTCCTCATCTCGCACGTACAGAGCCCGGCGCATCCCCCTCGGCTGCTGCCGCACGAAGCAGAACACGCAGTTGCACCGGCACGTGCGGACCTTGTCCTCATCGAGCGTCAGCCCCAGCTTTGCGATCATCGGATCATCGAGGCGAAACGACAAATCCTCGCCGCTGGTCGGGTTATTGAAACAAAGATCGACCCGCTCATCAGCCAACAGATACTGATAATCCAGCCAATCCCTGACCGGCTGACCATTAATGGCCGTCAGGTGATACCCCTTGCGAACATGCCCGAACAACGGGGAATCCGGATCAACTGCGACTACTCTCATAACTACAACTGCGCTTTGGCCAATAAAAAAAAGCGGGCGATGGGAGTCGAACCCACGGCGTCAAGCTTGGGAAGCTTGCATTCTACCACTGAATTACGCCCGCTTACAGGTCTATGGTAAACCCCAAGGTAAGCCCGGCCGCAGCGGTTGTCAACAAATCTCCCACTATCAGATGCCGGCCACGCTGAGCACGCCTCAAATGCCGACACGACGCCGGATCGCCCTTCTGAACCATCCGTCCCCCGAGCAGGCCTGCCCATTCATGGACAACAGACATCATCTTTTCACTTGCATCCCGTTCGCGGCTGATGTATACTGCCAGTGACAAGCAGAGGTCCATTTCTTCAGTGATATAACAGCATCGAGTTCGCGCCATTGCGGCGGTGTGTGATGTGCCCGGAACATCCCCCACAAGCATCGCCGGATTGCTGCCGCTGACAAAAACGGCAGCCAGGAACCGAGAATCAGGCTCTCTCCCACCATCGACATAGGTAACCCGACGGGACAGGCACTGGCTGCCCCCGTGAGGGCATGATACGTCCGCGAGGCGGCACACCGCACTTGGACACCACCTCCGGACACTATCTCCGGACACTGCCGGAGGGGGGATACCACGGGGCGGGGGGAAGACAGGGGGGGCGGGTCTTTGATGATCCGCCCCTCCCAGTAATGCCTCTGACACGTTGAGAAGCCGACCCATGGTCGGCGCCCAACCCTTCAACGTCAAAGGCGGACCGGCATTCGGTCCGCCTTCTATAACACTCGGACAAATCGACGTATCAACTCACACCGTCGCCAAATCCTTGAGCAGCTTGCGGGCGATCACCAGCCGCTGAATCTCGGAGGTGCCCTCGCCTATCTCACACAGCTTCACATCGCGCCAGATCCGCTCTGCCGGATATCTCCCCGTCAGACAACCGACCGACCCGAGAATGCTCAGCGCCTTCTCAGCCACCCGGCGTCCGACCTCCGAGGCATACAGCTTGGCCATCGCCGAGTAATGCCCGAACGGCACCCCGGCATCCTTCATCTGCGAGGCCTCATAGATCAGCAGACGCGCCGCTTCCAGCTCTGTCGCCATATCCGCCAGCATGTGCTGGATGCCCTGGTTGTACGAGATCGGCTTGCCGAACTGCACCCGGTCGGCGGAGTACTTCAGGGCGCACTCGAATGCACCCTGCCCCAGACCCAGCGCCATCGCACCGATCGAGATCCGCCCGCCATCGAGCGTGATCAGCATCTGCTTGAATCCCTCGCCGATCTGGCCAAGCTGAGAGTCCAGCGGCGCCTTCAGATCATCGAAATGCAGAAACGCCGTATCCGAACCGCGCAGCCCCAGCTTGTTCTCCTTCTTGCCGACCGAATAACCATCCCAGTCCTTATCAAGAATGAAACAGGTGATCTCTCGGTCCTCGGGGCTCTCCGACGTCCGCGCCGAGGCAATCGTCGCAAACGCCCTGGTCGCCGAGGTAATCCAGCACTTGCTGCCGTTGACCAGCCAGTGGTCGCCCTGCTTGAGCGCCATCGTCCGCGTTCCGCCGGCATCGGAGCCGGCGTCAGACTCAGACAGCCCGAACGCCAACAACTCCCCCTTCGCGGCACGCGGAAGGTACTTCTCGCGCTGCTGCTCGGTGCCGAATTTCAGGATCGGGAAACACCCCAGCGAGTTGTGTGCCGCCAGCATGATGCCGGTTGACCCACACACCCGCGAGGCCTCCTCGACCACGATCGAATACGACACCGTGTCCGTCGGCCTGCCGCCATACTTCTCCGGGATGAGCATACTCAGATACCCCTGCTCGGTCAGCGGCTTCATGTGCTCACCAGGAAAACGCTGCTCGTCGTCCAGCGTCGCCGCCAGCGGCGCGATCGTGCTCTCCATGAACTCCCGGACCTCGTTGCGGAAGTCGTGATGCTTCTTCTCTATCACAATCTCACTCCCTCAGCAAATCCCGTGAGATCACCATCCGCTGGGCTTCCGAGGTCCCCTCGTACAGCATCGTAACGCGGGCATCGCGGAAATACCGCTCCACCGCATACTCCTTGATGTACCCGTAGCCGCCATGAATCTGCACGGCCTCATTGGCGACGAAATTCGCCATCTCCGAACAGAACATCTTGGCCATCGAGGCCTCCCGGTGACATGGCTCCCCGGCATCCTTGAGCATCGCGGCACGATACGCCAGCAACCGCCCGGCATCGATCTTCGTCGCCATATCGGCCAGCTTGAACTGAATCGCCTGGAACGCCGCAATCGGCTTGCCGAACTGCACCCGCTCCTTCGAATACTTGATCGCCTCGTCAAGCGCCGCCTGGGCAATACCGATCGACTGGAACGACACCCCGATACGACCGGAATTCAATATGGTAACCGCCATCTTGAAACCTCCGCCCAGCTCGCCCAGCAGGTTTTCCTTCGGAACCTTCACATCGGAGAAACTCACCTCGCGCGTGTCAGAACACTTCATGCCACACTTGCGCTCAGCCTTCCCCACCATCAGCCCGTCACTGTCGGCATCCACGATGAACGTGGACAATCCCTTGTGTCCGGCCTCAGGATCGGTCTTGGCGAAGACTATGAATACCCCCGCAAAGGCGCCGTTGGTTACATACGTCTTCGTGCCATTGAGTACCCAGTGGTCTCCCTTGTCGTCCGCATGAGTCGCGATCGAAGCAATGTCGGTCCCCGCATCGGGTTCGGTCACACAATACGCACCGATCTTCTCCCCCGCCGCCATCGCCGGCAGGTACTTCTTCTTCTGCTCGTCTGTACCGTACAGCTTGATGATCTCACAGCACAGAGAATTGTGCACACTGAACGTAATACCAAACCCGGCCGAGGCCGCGCAGATTTCCTCCAACACACCCATGAACGTGGTCGCGCTCATGCCCAGACCGCCGTATTCCTCAGGCACCGTGAAACCGAAATACCCAAGCTCGGCGCACTCCTCAATGAGCTCCCGGGGCGTCTCCCCCTTCTCGTCCATCTCCTCGGCGATCGGGTACAGCCGCTTCTCCGCCAGCTCGCGGGCCATCTGCTTAAGCTCGAGATCCTCTTCGGACAGATTAAAATCCATGATCGATCTCCTTACTTGCTGTAATCATAGAAGCCGCGACCGGTCTTCCGGCCAAGGTAGCCCGCCTGTACCATCTTGCGCAGCAGAGGACAAGGACGGTATTTCGGGTCGCCCAGACCCTCGTGCATCACCTCCAGAATGGCCAGACACACATCCAGCCCGATGAAATCGGCCAGCGTCAACGGACCCATCGGGTGCGCCATCCCCAGCTTCATAACCTCATCAATAGCTTCTACGGTGCCCACGCCCTCCATATGGGCGAAAATCGCCTCGTTGATCATCGGCAACAAAATGCGATTGGCAATAAAACCCGGATAGTCATTCACCTCGACCGGCGTCTTCCCCAGTTTCTTCGCCAGCGCCTCGACCGTCGCATACGTCTCGTTGCTGGTCGCGATCCCGCGAATCACCTCGATCAGCTTCATCATCGGAACCGGGTTCATGAAGTGCATCCCGATCACCTTGTCCGGACGCTTCGTCGCCGCCGCCAGTTGCGTGATCGGCAGCGAGGATGTATTCGATGCCAGAATCGTATCCGGAGGACAGTGCTCTTCCAGCTTACCAAAGATGTCCAGCTTGATCTGAAGGTTCTCCGTCACCGCCTCTATGACCAACTGAGAGTTCTTCGCCACCCCCAGGTCAGTCCCCGTATGCAGTTTACCCATGGCCGCGTTCTTCTGATCCTCGGTGATCTTCTCCTTCTTCAGCAGACGGTCCATGCTGTTCGAAATCACCGACACTGCCCGATCAAGAAAGTCTTGCCTGATATCGACCATATCCACATCGATACCATGCATCGCAAACACCTGCGCGATACCGTTACCCATCGTCCCGGTACCAACCACCGTTACCCGCTTTATGTCATCAGCGTTCATAACATGTTCTCCGTCAGTTTTCCCTGATTCACACCAATTCAATCGCAAGGGCGACAGCATTGCCGCCACCAAGACACAGCGTCGCCATGCCCTTCTTCAAACCGCGGTCTTTGAGCGCATGGATCAGCGTCACCAGCACGCGCGTGCCGGAAGCCCCGATCGGGTGACCAAGCGCCACCGCGCCACCATGGACATTGACCCGGTCCCAATCCCACTTCAGATGCTTGCCGTCGGCAAGAGCCTGCGCCGAGAACGCCTCATTGGCCTCGATCAAATCCCAGTGGTTGATATCAACATTCATCTTCTTCATCAGTTTCTGCACCGCGTAGATAGGCGACCAGAACAACTCCTCCGGCTTCGTACCGGCGAACGTATAATCGATGATCTTCGCCAGCGGCTTCAGACCCTTCTCCTTCATGTAGCTCTCCGACACCACCACCGTCGCCGCGGAGCCGTCATTCAGTCCGGGAGCATTACCTGCCGTCACCGTACCATCCTTCTCAAATGCCGGACGCAGCTTGGCCAGCTTCTCAACGGAGATGTCAGGACGCGGATTCTCATCCTTCTTCATCACGATCGGATCACCTTTGCGCTGCGGAATCTCGACCGGGAAAATCTCCGCATCGAACTTCCCCGTCTCCATCGCCTCGATCGCTTTGCGATGCGAGTTGTACGCAAACTCGTCCTGTTCCTCGCGCGTGATCCCCTCTTTGCGACGAGTCAACTCTGCGGCGCTGCCCATATGCCAGTTGTTGAAACTGTCCCACAGGCCGTCCATAATCATCAAATCCATCAGCTTCTGATGTCCGAACTTCACCCCCGTCTTCGCCCCGAACATCGCCAGCGGTGTCTGGGACATCGATTCCATACCGCCCGCGATGATCACATCCTGATCTCCCGCACGAATCGACTGCGCGGCCAGCATCACCGCCTTCAATCCCGATCCGCATACCTTGTTGATCGTCATCGCGCCCGCTTCCGGCGGTACCCCGCCATGAATGGCAGCCTGACGTGCCGGTGCCTGCCCGGCCCCGCCCTGAACCACCTGGCCCATGATAACTTCTTCAATATCAACAGGATCAATACCGGCCCGCTTGATCGCCTCCTTGATCGCCAAAGCGCCAAGCTGCGGAGCCGTCAGACTGCCCAAACCACCATGCAATACGCCGATAGCAGAACGGCAGGCCGAGACTATGTAGGCTTCCTTTCTCTCTGCCATGTCGACACTTCCTCCGAGATATGAAAGTTCTGTGTGAGTAAGTTCTCTGTATATACACGATTCGCCCCCGCAAATCAAGCCACCCCATACATAAAAGACTGATTGACCGATGTTTATCCCAACATAACCCTTCCCAACCAACCCGGGATTTTGGTTGCAACACCGAACTCCACACACCAAATTACCCCCATCAGACCCGGCAGGCCCTGCCCCATCGCCCGGAACGCCTGCAGGGCACATTGTTACTGACAACAAGACCACCATGGAGGAGAAACCGTGCCCAGAATCATAGTTCTCATTGTCATGCTTGTGCTTGTCGCCCCCTTGGCCATCGCGCAGGTCCCCGGCATGCCGTTCAGCATCTACGCGGGCGGAGGCCTCGACTTCCCGTCACAGCCCGACAGCTTCAAGGAAGACTTCAAAACCGGTTACCACGGTTTCGCCGCCGTAGGCTTCGACTGGTTCCTCGCCGTCCAGCTCGTCGGCAAAATCGAACTCCACAAACTCCCCGGCAAAGGCGACGCCCTCCGCTTCTCCGATCCTTTCGGCGTACCAGTCACAGTCGATGCCCCCGATCTACAGATCTGGCTGTTCGGCGGCGATTTGCGAGCCTCCATCGGCGTCCCCGGCGCCTCCACCAAGCCGTTCGCTCTGGGCGGCATCGGCGTCGCGCGGCTCGCTCACGGCGACATCAACTCCATCAATGACATCACCGTCCCCGTCCCGTGGGAAGACGAGACCAAATTCTACTGGAACATCGGCGGCGGAGTGGAATTCGGCGGCCCGGTCAAAATGTTCGCCCAGATACGATATGTCAGCATCCTGACCGGCGACGACAACACCAGCCTGATTCCGATCTCCGTCGGGCTGCGTTTCTTCTGATCTGCGGCCCCGATACAACCAGCATCAAACGCAAAAGCGGTCGACAGGCTCCCTTAGCCACCGACCGCTTCTTCCTGTCCGTGTACTGTCAGCCGATTAACCCGACTCCCCCTCCGCGGCTTCCAGCTCAAGCTCAATGATCGGCGTCTCCGTGTCCACCTGGTCACCGGCCTTGAAATTGACCGCGATCACCTTCCCCTTAGCCTTCGCATTGACCTGGTTTTCCATTTTCATCGCCTCAACAATAACCATCGGCGTCTTCTCGGCCACGTCCTGCCCCACCTCAACAAGAATCTTGACCACCTTCCCGGGCATCGGCGCATATATCTTGTCCGCCTCCCCCGCGTCTCCAACTCCACTTGATGTCATCTCTGCCGAAGGCTCCGACAACTCCACCAGCACTGAATCGATATCCACATAGTATCTGTCCTTGTGGCGCACCGCAGCAATCGACACCTTGCGACCATTCACCTGTGCCGAAAAGAGATTCTCTCCCGCCGGAAACAGCACAATCTCACGGCCACCTGTTGTCACCGCGATGGCCTGCGAACGACGTTCAACGGTGGCATCTACGACTTCCCCCTCAAACAGAAACTCCAGACTACTCATCGATCGAATCTCCTATCTGCCAGGGACCGATTGCTTCCCATGGTGAGGGCTGTCGAACCCTGCCGTCACCACCCGACGCCACCGTCTTCGGACGGCTGATCGCCGACGCCGACGCTGCCGCTACGGCCATATCCCGATAGCCGTCCAGGCTGATGTCACGGTCGGCCATGTTGACCTCGATGAAATTCGTATAGGTCCTGCCCTGCCGAAACGCCTCGTGACTCATACAGTCAATCATGAACTTCTTCGACGTCCGCACCCCGAGTATCTTGTAGTTGTTCAACGCACTTATCATCTTGTTGATACACATCTCGCGCGTCGGGGCGTGCACAATCAGCTTGGCCATGACCGGATCATAGTCAATCGTAATCTGTGAACCATGCATCACGCCCGAATCCACCCGGATACCCGGCCCCACCGGCTCGGAGTAATGCACAATCTCACCCGTCGACGGCATGAAGTTGTTCTCACCGTCCTCGGCATAGATGCGACACTCGATCGCGTGGCCACGTTGTGCCAGATTAAGGAACGCCTCGGACAGCCTTTCCCCGGCTGCGATACGGATCTGCTCCACGACCAGATCGGTGCCGGTAACCATCTCTGTCACCGGATGCTCCACCTGAATGCGTGTGTTCATCTCAAGAAAATAGTAATTCCCCGTGGCATCGAGCAGGAACTCCACCGTCCCGGCGTTCACATACCCCGCTGCCTGCGCCACCTTTACAGCGCTGGCGCCCATGCGCGCCCGCAACTGATCATCAACCGCCACCGAAGGACTCTCCTCGATAATCTTCTGGTGACGACGCTGAATCGAGCACTCCCGCTCAAAGACGTGCACCGTATTGCCGTGTGTGTCCGCCAACACCTGGAACTCGATATGGCGCGGGTTGACAATGTACTTCTCGAGATACACCGTATCATCCCCGAATGCGTTACCCGCCTCACGCTGCGCCGCCTCAACCGCCGATGTCAGCTCCTCGGGTGAGTGTACCACCCGCATGCCCTTGCCGCCACCACCGGCTGCAGCCTTGATCATCACCGGATACCCCGCCGTCTCGGCCGCCGCCCGGAAGGCCTCGATATCCCCGGAACTGTCCTTCATGCCGGGGATCAACGGTATCCCCGCATCAGCCATCGTCAGCCGTGACTCCACCTTGTTACCCAGCAGACGGATCGCATCCGGCGTCGGACCGATAAACGTAATCCCCTCCTCGACACATCGCCTGGCCAGTAACGGGTTCTCCGCCAAAAACCCGTACCCCGGATGAATCGCATCGGCGCCCGTTGCCTTCGCTGCAGCAATGATCTTCTCAATATCCAGATACGACTCCCGCGGCGGCGGCGGACCGATATGCACCGACTCATCGGCATAATAACGGTGCTTACTGTGCGCATCGGCATCGGAATACACCGCCACCGATGGGATCCCCAGCACCCGGCAGGCATTCATCACCCGGACTGCAATCTCCGACCGATTGGCCACCAGTACTTTGTTAAACAGCTTGCTCATAGTTTCTTCTATGTTGCTCTTAATCTCGTTTCTCTGCCCAGCGCGGCGCGCGCTTGTTCAAAAACGCATCCATACCTTCCTGTCCCTCCTCGGAGACACGGAGCCTTGCTATCATCTCAGCCGTGTATGGCTTGAACTGCTCGGGCGTCATCGACGGCACCTCGCTGATCAGCCGCTTGGCCATCGCCACCGCCTCCGGCCCCGAGGACAGGATCGACCGCACCACCGCGCTTGTCACCTCTTCGAGCGCCTCGTCATCCACCACCCTGTTGATCAACCCCACCTGCAGCGCCCGCTCGGCATTCATGCGCTCACCGGTGATGAAAAGCTCCCGCGTCTTCCCCTCACCCATCTTCTTAATCACATACGGACCAATACACGCCGGCACCACCCCGATCTTCACCTCCGAAAAAGAAAACACCGCCGAACGCCCCGCAATTGCTATATCGCACACCGCCACAAACCCGGTTCCACCTCCTATCGCCGCCCCGTTGATCTTCCCTATCACCGGCCGCTTGCACGTGTAAATCTGCCAGAACAAATCCGCAAGGTCATTGGATTCCGCCAGGTTCTCTTCGAACGACTGACTGATCACACCCCGCATCCAGTTCAAATCAGCCCCAGCACAAAATGACTTACCCTCTCCCGTGATGACAACCACGCGAATCTCGTCATCCGCCGCTATACGCCTGAATACATCAGCCATCTCCGCAATCACGGTGGAGTTAAAGGCATTGTGCACCTTCGGACGGCAAAACGATACCTTCGCTATCCGGTTGTCCTTCGAGTACGCTACAGTCTCATACGCCATACCCTGACTCCTACATGCGGAATACACCATACTTCTGCTCCGGAATCGGCGCGTTCAGCGCGGCCGCAATACCCAGCGCCAGCGCCTGGCGCGTATCGGTGAAACCGAGCATACCGTCATCCCACAACCGCGCCCCCGAATAGTACGGGGTCGATTCGCTCTCGTATTTCTCCACAACCGGACGACGAATGGTCTCGATCTCATCCTCGGACAACTTCTTGCCCTCCGCCTCCAGTTGCTTGATCTTCACCGTCGCCAGCACATCCGCTGCCTGCTCGCCACCCATCACACAGATCTTCGCATTCGGCCACATCCACATCACCCGAGGGAAATACCCCCGCCCGCACATGGCGTAGTTTCCGGCCCCGTATGATCCGCCCACCACCACCGTGAACTTGGGAACATCGGCGTTCGCCACCGCATGCACCATCTTGGCACCGTCCCGGGCAATCCCGCCGGCCTCGTACTGACGCCCCACGATGAACCCGGAAATATTCTGCAGGAAGATCAACGGTATCTTCCGTGTCGTACACAATTCAATAAAGTGCGCTCCCTTGAGCGACGACTCCGAAAACAACACCCCGTTGTTTCCGATAATCCCCACCGGATACCCCATCATGCGCCCGAACCCCGTCACCAGCGTCGTCCCGTACAACTCCTTGAACTCGTGAAACCGCGACCCGTCAACCAGCCGCGCTATCACCTCCCGAACATCGAACGGCTTCCGAATATCGGCGCTGACCACGCCGTAAAGCTCCTCGGGGTCGTAATAGGGATCTTCCGGCTCCGACCAGTCGATATCCGTCTTCGGCGGATAGTTCAAGTTCTCCAATATGTTGCGACACATCTGCAACGCGTGCTCGTCATTCTGCGCATACAAATCCGACACCCCCGAGGTACGACAATGGACATCAGCGCCACCAAGCTCCTCGGCCGTCACCACTTCCCCCGTCGCCGCCTTCACCAGCGGCGGCCCGCCGATAAAAATCGTCCCCTGCTTGCGCACCATAATCGTCTCATCCGACATCGCCGGCAGATACGCTCCGCCCGCCGTACACGAACCCATCACCACCGAGATCTGCGCAATCCCCTTGGCCGACATACGAGCCTCATTGTAGAATATGCGCCCGAAATGATCCTTGTCGGGAAACGTCCCCTGCTGCAACGGCAGGAAAATCCCCCCGGAATCAACCAGATAGACACACGGCAGATGGTTCTCCTCCGCGATTCGCTGGGCCCGCGCATGCTTGAGAATGGTCATCGGGTAGTACGTCCCCCCCTTGACAGTCGCGTCGTTGGCGATCACCATCACCTCACGACCATGCACCAGGCCAATCCCGCAGATAATCCCCGCCGCAGGCGCATCGTTGTCGTACATATCATACGCCGCCAGCGGACTCAGCTCCAAAAACGGCGTATTCTTGTCCAGAAGCTTGGCCACCCGGTCCCGCGGCAACAGCTTGCCGCGGTCGATATGCCGCTGTCGCGATTTCTCCGGCCCACCCAGCTTCACCTTCTCCAGGCGCTCCTTGAACTGACGGTGCAAGGTTAGGTTGGCCTCTCGATTCTCTTTGTAAATGGCCGAGTTCGTATCGACCTTCGATTCCAGTCGGAACATAGTCAGGCTGTCTTTCGTCTATGCACTGTTATCTTGTCTTCACACTCTTGAGCACCACATCCGGCACCTTCACCTGCATCTGCAAAAGCGCCTGTGCCAGCGTTTTTCCCTGCGGATCAATCATCAACGATCGCGTCCCGCCCCCACCAAGGGTCTGATCCAGCAGAAAATTCAACCCCTGCAGATTGTCCAATTCATACCGCGTCACCTTGCCGTACGTGATACCGTCGAAAAACCGACGCACCACCTGTGCGCTCAGGTTGTCGCACAGCCACCGATAAGCCGCCTCCGAGCGCGCCAGCACCCCTATATTACACGTGTCCCCCTTATCACCCGAACGCGCGTAACAAATCTCCTGCAGACACACCTTTCTGGTCCTGCCCGAAAACCTCGCTTTCGCCCCGCGCGCGTTACCGGCCATCGTCACCACTTCCTCCGGACGAGTCTGCACCCGGATCGGAAAACTGATCTCGTGAAACTCCTCATAGCCGGAGGTGTCAACTACCAGCACCTTGGCCTTCACCCGGCTGCGGTGCATCAGCGCCGGCCAGTAGGCTACTACCAGCGATGGCTTGGGGCGCCCGCCCGGCGTCACCGCCATCCCCGCCGGACCGGAAAGAATCAAAGTCGACAGCGCCTTCGAAAAGTCCTCCACCTTCCTGCGATCGGAATCCCTCACGGCAAACCGGAGCAGCGCCTCGTTGGGCTCGCACGAAAACAACGAACGCGGCCAGATTGTCCCTGTCCCGATCAGCTCCGTACGCGTCGCTTCATACGTATGCGGCAGCTTCGCCCAGAACATCTTCTCCACAATGTCCGCCTTCTGCTGAATCTGCGGACCCGAAATCAACACCGCCCCGGAGGCCTTCCACCCCTCCTCGTACGACATCGACACCTTCAGAAAATCCGGCTCCGGACGCCCCTTGATACCATACACCCGCACCCGGTTACGTCCCAGCTCCGCCAGCTGAACCGTGTCAAAGCGCGCTACCCCGTCCGGCGAAACATAGTTGGCCGGGTCCCCCATCTCGTACACCAGTTGCTCCTTGACCGTCTTCTCATTGACCACCCCACCCGTCCGCGGATGCTTGGTCACCACAAACTCGCCGGTCCTCTCCATCTCGATTATGGGATAGCCGATAGTGTCAAACGACTTAACCTCGTGCCAATCAGTGATATTCCCCCCGCTGGCCTGCGCCCCGCACTCTATTATATGACCGGCCACAATCCCGGCGGCCATCTTGTCCCAGTCGTCCATCGCCCAGCCGAACTCGTGGATCATCGGCGCCAGCGTAATCCCCGTATCGGTCACCCGCCCCGTCACGATTATCTGACACCCCGCCTCCAGCGCCTTGACTACCGGCTCCGCCCCCAGGTAGATGTTGGCTGAAGAGATATGCGACCGGTACCTGAAAAAGTCCTCCCCCGTCTCCATATTCGTGAACCGCTCGCCCGCAGCCGTAAGCTCATACAGGTGATTCACGATATCGTCACCATAGACAATGCCGACTTTGATATCCAGCCCCTGTCTCTGGGCCGTCCTGACAATCTCGCGCCCCAGGCCGATCGGATTGATCCCGCCGGCATTGGAAATGACCCGAACCTTCTTTTTGCATATCAACGGCAGACACTCTTCGATCTGCGCCAGAAAGTCGACCGCATAGCCAAGCTCAGGATTGCGCTTGCGCTGACGCTGGAGAATCGACATCGTGATCTCAGCCAGGAAATCTATCGTGATATAGTCCAGCGGACCACCGACAAGCTGACGCTTCATGGCCCCCAGGTCATCACCCCAGTACCCGCCGGCGTTACCTATCCGTATCTTGCGTTTCACAATTGCAGTCCGATATGCTCGGCTCGATCACGTGCCTCAGTGTTTCCGTTCGCCGGGATCGGGGTCCCGCGTGTATGCAATGAGCGGGAATATACGTTCTCTCAGACAGCTTGTAAAGTCACATAGCATAAACACTTGAAACCACAGGCCTGCCTGTCGTATCTTCGATCTGACAGAAACCATATCCGAACAGGACAACTACCATGCGAAACCTCGTCCAGGCTTGCGCTATATCCGCCGCACTGATTGCCCTCTCAGCCTGCGGTAACCGCCCGGTGATCAACCACACCATTGGGCCCGGCGACGCTCGCCCTATAGAACACTGGCAGATCGAATGGGCCGACACCGAAACCAGCCAGTTGCTCTTCCCCGGTTCGAACGTCGAACTGACCCGAAATGTCGAAGACACCCTCGAGGTCAACGCTCGCGATTACGTCCGCCAGGTGCGACGCCGCCTTATTGATAGCCACAATATCAGCTTCGCCACCAACTTCCCCACAGTCGGACGCATAGAGATCACCATGCGCGGCACCAAACTCGCACGCCACGCCAACCGACAGGACGACGATCCTCTCAAACAGAAGCTCGATCGTGACTTGCAGCTGCCCGCCCACGACCCTCGCTATCGGGACATCAGGGACTCGATCACCATCATCGATGCCCTGCCCGGCTTCCTCTTCACATCACCCGACTGGGTCACACAGGTCGAGGTGAGCATTTTCGATGCCCAGGGGCTGCTTGCTCACCGCATCGAGATCGCGGCCAAGGGCGAGAAGGGACTCTCTCCTGACCTGGTAGCCGACAAGATCGCCGAGATCCTCACCGAGGACCGCAACCGCCTCCGCTTGACACCATAGTACCTGATGCCCAGAAGACTGATGTACAACGTCAATTCAACGGTGACATAGGTAACAGTCCTCGCGAGAGCCCACCACCGCCGGATAACAAAGCGCTATCAGCACACGTGACAGCATTGGCTACCAGAAGCTCAGCAGCAAACATGAGGTATCCCATCCCGCCTCTGGCGGGGTGGGTTTCCGGTCATGCTCGTGGGCGGCAGGCGCCCCGCCTACAACACCCCCTGATCATACACCACCACACCATCCAACACCGTCCCCAGAACCTGTGCTTCCTCCAGCCGGCTCATAGGCAATCGATAGATATCCTCCGAAAGCACCACAAAGTCCGCCGGATACCCCACCATCAGATACCCACGGCAATCCTCCTGTCCTCCCGCAACGGCCGCCCCCACCGTGAAGGCGCGCACGGCCTGGCCCACCGAGATGCGCTCTTGCGGATAGAATGCGCGACGCCTCCCCGGTCGTGTACGACGTACCGCGGCGGCGATCCCTGCCAATGGCTCCAGCGGCTCGATCGGCGCATCCGAACCGAACGCAAGATCAACGTGCTTGTCCAGCATCGTCCGAAATACGTACGTGTTACGCCCCCGCTTGCCCCAGTATGCATTCACCATATCCACATCCGACAACAACTGCTGCGGCTGCATCGAGGCCACCACACCAAGTTGACGCAGCCTGGGTATGTCCTTACGCCGCACCAACTGCACGTGCTCAATGCGGTGCCGCCCCCCACTTCGCAGTTTCGGCGTCCTCTCGATAACCTCCAGGGCGTTGGCAACCGCCTTGTCGCCAATCGCATGAATCGCGCACGGCAAACCCTGCTTCGCGGCCGCCTTCGCCCATCGCAGCATCTGAGCAACCGAGGTGACCTCTATGCCACAATTGTCCTCACTCCCAATGTACCTGCCAAAACAAAGCGCCGTGCGACTCCCAAGGGCACCATCGGCGAACATCTTCACCCCCGCCACGCGCACCCAGTCGTCAGCGAATCCGTAATCGATACCCCGCTCGACCAGCTTCCCGATCTCCGCCGCCGGGAGATAGCTCGTGATGCGCAGCCCCACCCGGCCGCGCTGCGCCAACCCAAGAACATAGTCAAACCCCTCCATGCCGTCCATGCTGTGCACACCAGTAACGCCCCGGCTCCAGGCCAACTGGAGCGCCTGCCGGTACAACTGATCGACTCGTCTCTTTGCCGGCGCGCTCACCAGCGGCCACACCAGCATGTAGGCCGACTCACGCAGAATCCCGGTCGGGGCGCCGTCCTCCGTGCGCTCGATCCGCCCCCCTGACGGGTCATCGGTGCAGGCACCCACCCCCGCCAGTTCCAGCGCCCTGCTGTTCACCCAGGCCGAATGCTGGTCATGGCTGAAAATGAACGCCGGCCGACCCGAGGTCACCTCGTCAAGGTCCTCTTTCGTCGGCAACACGTAGCGCCGGAAGTTGTCAGGCGCGTACCCCTCACCGACCACCCATTCATTTCTCTTCAACCCTCGCGCATATGCCCCGATCTTCTCCTTACACTCCTCAAGCGACTTCGCCGCATGCAGATTCACCCGACCCAGCGACAGCGCCATGAAATAGAAGTGCGTGTGCGCATCGACCAGGCCCGGAACCACTGCCCGCCCCTGCAAATCGATCCGCGACCACGATATGAAGTCCGGGTCGTACTGCAAACGATTCCCTGTTGCCACTATCCGTCCGCGCCGCACGGCCATTGAGTCGCACACAACACCATCAGCCTGCGTATAGATGCGACCGTTACAGTACAGTGCTCTCGTCGTCACCATGGTCTCCTTTCACGCGCACATCCCCCTCGCGCCGAGTCAGCCCGATACGATCTGTCTCTTCCAGAATCGGGATCGCAAACTTCCGGGTGAACCCGAACCGCTCGCGCAGCTCTGCTACCGCCAGCTCGCCGGACTGCTCGAGTCGCTCTGCAATGAACTCGACAATCTCACGCCACACCTCAGCCAGAAACAGAAACTCCGAACCGCACTTGTGCACCGATCCGGACTCCAGAAGAAACCGGATCGCTTCCCGGTGCGGCTTACTGCCCTTCGCCAGGTTGCTTAGCGACGGCGGTGCATAGCGGTCAGCCTGAAGCTGGCCCATGATCTCATCGTACGCCTGCTTCACCGCCCCCTCAAGACGCTGCCCGCGCCCCACCAGATTGTACCTGTCACCGCTTCGCACCACTTGCCCGGATTCAATCAACGCTCGCAGCATCACCTCGGTTGTCAACATCGGCAGGGGCGACAACTCCTGCACCTGCTCCCGGGTCAGGCCGCTCACATGCGGATTCGCCTGCAGATAATCCGACAGCCGCGCCACCAGTTCATCCACATGTCGCTGAAAACCGACATGCTCCCAGATCATCCCCCCACTCCGTCCCAGAACTTCCTGCTCGACCAGCCGGTCGACTGTTGACCGCACCTGATGCGACGACACATCAGCACCGACCAGCAACTGCTCCAGCGACATCACCACCCGGTGCCTCAACTCGCTAACCACCAACGCCTCGATCTCAAAAGTCCGGCGCTCCTCCAGAAACGCGTACTGCGCCATGTGACGCCGCCTCGGAAAGTATGACAAATGATCCAACACCCGCCCACCACCGATAGTCACCATCGGCGTCGGCAGCCGCGCGATGAAGGCGTCTGCCACAAGCGTATACATCGGCTCATCCGGCCTGAAAAACACGATCCCCCTGCCGCCGGGCAGTAGCCCCTCCTGCGCCCCGTACAACCGCACCTCCCCTTCCATCTCCGTGGTGCCGATGATCACCAGCAGGCGCCGACGGTTCTTCACGACCACCGGCGACTCCGCCACCAGCTCCAAATCAAGCGCCAGGACCGGATTCTCGCGGTGAAACCGCAATGACCCCGCCGGCACTACCACCCCGCCCCGCACCAGGTCCTCCTTGTCAATCCCCGTGAACCCCATAGCTGTCCGTTGTCCCGGATAGGCTGTATCAACATTGCGATTGTTCGTCTGCAAAGCACGGATCTTGCCGCTTCGTCCCGATGGCCACACGCGCACATTCTGCCCCACACTGAATCGTCCGCCACGAAGTGTCCCCGTGACCACCCCGCCCATGCCCGGCCTCACGAACGATCGGTCGACATACAGACGCGGCTTGCCGATATCCGCGCGGCCCGCCAGCCGCTCCGGCAATGTGTCAAGATAGGTGCGCAACTGATCAAACCCCTCACCCGTCGCCGCCGACACCGTGAACATCGGCGCCCCCTCCAGAAACGAACCCGCCACTTTGTCCTTCACTTCCTCCACCAGCAACTCCAGCCAGTCACGGTCGACCAGATCACACTTGTTGATGACAATAAATCCGTTGCTGACACCCAGCAGACGCACCACCTGGAAGTGCTCCTGGCTCTGCGGCATCCAGCCGTCATCGGCTGCCACCACCAGCATAACCGTATCGATCCCACCCGCCCCCGCAATCATGTTCTTGACAAAGCGCTCGTGCCCCGGGACATCGACAAAACCGACAGTCTCTCCCCCCGGCGTGTCATAGAAGGCAAACCCCAGGTCAATCGTCATCCCGCGCGCCTTCTCTTCCGGCAAACGATCAGGATCGACATCGGTCAGCCGATGCACAATCGAGCTTTTTCCGTGATCAATATGGCCGGCGGTACCAACGATAAGCATACTGCAATGTCACCGCTTTGCTTTGAGGACCGAGGCTATCGCCTGTTGCACGACCGGCAGCTCATCCGGCGCCACCGTCTTCAAATCCAGTACGAAATGCTCCTGCTCAATCCGCCCGATAATCGGCGGCTCCATCTGACGGAACACTCTCATCAGGCTGCTTGCCTTATACGGCGCCGAAAAGACGATCCCCACCGACGGTATCGACGCTTCCGGAAGCGATCCCCCCCCAACATACGCATCCGTCGATTCCACCGACAAACCCGATGGCGTTCCCAGATCCTTCAGCATCTTCCGCGCTGTCTTGTACAACTCAGACTCCGCAACACTCAGCATCCGCCACAGACGAATCTCCTGTTGATGCGTCCCGTCCAGATACGAACTCAACAGCCGCTCGAGCATCGCAAACACCATCTTGTCGACCCGCACCGTGCGAAACAGCGGATTCTTCTTCACCTTCGCCACCAGTTCCGCCCGTCCCACAATCAACCCAGCCTGCACCCCGCCCAGCAGCTTGTCTCCCGAGAAACTGGTCAAATTCGCCCCCGCCTTCACCGACTGCTGGACTGTCGGCTCATCGTACCCTACCGCCGCGCGCGTCGGAATCAATACCCCACTGCCAAGATCGTTGATGATTAACTTGCCGTGCTGACGAGCCAGCGGAACCAGTTCTTGCAACGCCACTTCTTCGGTGAATCCCGCCTGCACAAAATTGCTCTTATGCACCTTCAGGATCAGAGCCGTCCGGTCATCTACAGCCGCTTCGTAGTCCTCCAAAGTAGTGATATTGGTCGCCCCCACTTCGCACAGCTTCGCCCCCGAACGGCGCAATATATCCGGAATCCGAAAACCACCGCCGATCTGCACCAGCTCCCCCCGCGATATCACCACCCGCCTGCGATTCGCGAATGTATTCAGCATCAGGAAAAGAGCTGCAGCACAGTTGTTGACCACAGTTGCCGCCTCCGCCCCGGCAATCGTCGCCAGATAGCGCTCGCACGCCACGCCGCGCTTGCCACGCACACCCTTGTTCAGATCGAATTCGATATTCGAATACCCCCGCACAATCCGCCGCGCTGCCTCAAACAACTCATCTGACAGCGGCGCCCGACCAAGATTCGTATGCACCACTATTCCCGCAGCGTTGATCACCGGCGTCATCTCAAGACGCTTGAACTCACGCAAAGCGCGATCGATACCGGCAATCAGAGCAGCCATCGTGATCGCCTGTCCGGAATCAGCCAGCGCCTGCTTCTGACGCGATACCTGCTCCTGCACAATCTGTACAGCAATCGGGCGCGGCAGCAATGCGATCGCTTCACTCAGCTTCGCCTGCTGCATCAACTGCTCAACTGCCGGGAAATCTCGTGGCTGACCTATCACTTCAGGCATGACGCTGCTCGTGTTCATCAGGTTTATCTCACGGCCAATTACCGCCAAACACCCCTTCGAGTCAACCGTTTGTTATCAGAAGCGGATCTCGGCCCAGATCTTCAGCTCCCGCAGATGGTTGTTGCGCTGAGCGTAGGAATCCTCGGTATCCTGCCAACGCGCCGTCAGACCACCCTTGATCATCTGGCTGAACGAATACGTCCCCTGGATGGCAATATTGACATCCGACTTGTCCGTTCCGACCACGTACGGCCCACCCTGATTGGATGTCTCTGTCTTGGAGTTGTTGAACTTCACCGAAAGATCAATCTGCATCTGCGACTGGAACTTCAGCCGGCCGAACAGAGGCAACCCGATTCCCCCCGGCGCCGAAAACTTGTAACTCGTCGAAAAGGCCAGCGAGGAGTTGGTCGTGCGCGTGTCCGTCTGCGGTTCGCCCGTCACCGAGTTGTATTTCTGGCTGTTCGTCAGGCTCTTCGTATAGGCCGCCGTCAGCGCAACCCCGCGAAATACCTTGAAGTTGACTCGCAACAACGGATTGAGGCTGATGGTCTCGGTTTTGTCCAGGAGGAATCCTCTCGTGATGTCGATGCGCTCCTTCGTATCCCGGCTGTAACCAGTGCTTGGCGAGAAGACATCGATCATCTTGTTAACAACCCCCTTAATCAACGGCAGGTGCTGGAAACGACTGATCCTGATCGACAGGTCCGGCCACTTCGTGCTCACATTCTCATAGAGCGTCCCCTGCTTGACAAGGTCTGTGTTGATCGTGCGCGAAAAGCGCAGATCGTTCCGCAACCCGCCAAGCAATGAGAAACTCGTTCCCGCGGAATACGACTCCCCTTCACCTGCCGAGCGCGTCTGACCGCGCGCATCAGCCACCGCTACCTTGGCCTCATCAGCCATACCGAACCGATACTTCAAGTCCGGTCGCTCCAGCATTCCGGGCACGCTGTTACTATAAGAACGGGAATAGCTGTAGTTTGGCTCCTTGATCCATCCCGTCAGAAACCGCATCAACGCCAGCGGATAGTCATACACCGGACGACCCCCTTCGCCGTCCTTGGCAGCGCCTCCTCCTCGTACGTTCCGACGACGACCGTCGCTACCGCCACGCTTGCTCTGCTTGCCTCCAAAAAGCTTCATGTGATCGAACACACCGTTGACACTCCAGGAACGATTCATGTCGCTGCGCCGTGTCTCGGTCGAACGCTCCCAGATATCGCTGTAAGCGGCCTTGAAATTCCACTTCGTACTCAAAAAACCCAACAGGTTGGGATCATAATTCGCCGAGAAATTCTGTGAATAGCGCGTCTCCACTCCCAGCCGCAAATCGGACAACGAAATGTTGACCAGGTTCAGATCACTCATGTCCCAGCGTGTATCATAGCTGAACGAGGTTGTCAGATTCTGGAACATCCGGTAGTCCAGATTGACGCGGCCCGTGAAATCACGCGACACCGAGGACACCCGGTTATAGGCAGCATCATCGGATATGTTCACGCTGCGACTGAACGAACCGCTGGCCCGCCAGTTGGTCGGATATAACCCCAGACGCGAACCCGACAACCGTCCAAGCAACGGCACCGGTTTCGTCCAGAAAAACAGCGGCAGCGTCGGCGGCTTGCTCACATTCAAATCCACGTCTGTCTTCACATTCTGATTCTCAGTCAGACGATAGGGCGTGTTTACCGAGGTCTGCTGCGACCGACTGTAACTAAATGAGGTGCTCACCCGGTTCAGCAGCAGCGTAAACAAGGGATTGCGACCCTTCTTGTTGAACGACTCCCGGATACTGAACTGGCTGGATTCATTGACACTCTTCTCCTGCTCACGGATCTCCTCCGGCAGCAGGATATCCGACCCCGTTCGCAACAACGGCACCTGCGTGTTCCGTGAATATCGAAGTGCAATCGGAATCTTCGCATTCCACGAGCGCGGCAGGAACTTGTCGAAATTCAGCGTCCCTCCATACGTAATGAGCGACCGAGTCTCTCCACTCCCGAGATTGTTCGTCGATCCACCACGCGTCGCTGCTGATAATCCCCGGAAATACGGGTCCTGAGTCTCGTACGAGAAGCTATAGGTAATCAGGTCCGCCATGTTGCCGTTCAACGACAGACGAGCCGCCGTACCCACATCGCGCAGTACGTCTGTCACTCGCAACTCGTCAAGCCAGATGAACCCCCGCGAGGATGCCACCGTATCCTTGTTTGCGATCCCGGCCCCAAACCACAACACTTCGTTCACATTTGGATTACCCTTCACCCGCAGCACGTAATTCGTGTGCGAGCTGTCGTACGCATCTATTTCCGCACGACTCTGGTTGCGCCCCAGACTCTGTAGCGCTCTGTCCTTGAGATTGGTCATCTCCTGAAACACGATATCAACATGATTGCGGTCATCCCAGCCCGGGAACACCTTGGTATTGTACTCGTAGAAATTGTTCTCGTCACGGCCGAACCGGAAGAAGAACCGGGTCTTGCTCGTATCGATGTTCGAACCGCCGTACACATACATCCCCATCCGCTGATACCCAAGGTATCGCTCCACCTGAAGCAGAGACTTCGTCGCCATGACCGTGTCGTAGTGGTACAGATCATCCCATTCAATAAGCAACCCGCGCTGCGGCTCCGTTATACCCGTCTGCGGATTCTTGTAGGCATCAACCCCCGGCGGCGGGGAAAACGTACCGTCTTCTTCGCTGACCGAGGTCACCACCAACTTGGCCTCGTGAACCACCCCCGGCCCTGTCAGAATAGTGTCCTGCCAGTTCGACTGCACGAAATACCAGTTGGCTATCTCGATCGTGTCATAGTGTGTCTGGAACTCATCCGACTCGAACCACACCCGCACATGCGTGATGTCGTTCAGATCCGGATCGGCACCCGATGATGACACCAGCTCGTTGATGAACGCTGTATCGCGAATAGGAATGCGGTATGTCCGCCAGCCGTTACGATCCGATCCCTCGACATACAGCGAGTCCGACGAAAACCGCTGCGCAGCATGCCCGAAATCTATGACATACGAGAAATACTTGTCGGTGACATTGAAAGAACTGCCCAGAGTCTCCCGGTCAGGCTCCCCAAGCACAGCGAGGTCCTTCAGGTTCCCCTCCGTGCCGTTGATCCACTCGAAATACAGCGAGTCATGCAGATTGTCACACCCACCCGGCAAGGGACACTTGCCCTGCCCCTCAAAATACCAGTTGTCACCGTTGGGGTCCGGATTCAACTCCGGGTGGTAGCCCGGCTCAAGATGATCCGGAAGCCCATCAAGACCGACGTCTTCAGTCTCGTCAACTTTCCCGTTGCTGATACCCGTGAAAAGCCCGTCCTCTGAAAACGGCCCGTCCTGCGCCGTCGCGGGATAGATATCGAGATTCTCATTGATACGCCCGAATTCGATATGCATCCTGGCACGCATGCCCTCCGACACCTTCATGCGTACTTCCAGAAGCTGGGCTCGCTTGGCATCAACCCGGTTGCCGAAGTAGCGCATGATACCGGCCCACGACGGCAAAGTGGACGTCGTATCGAAAGTCGTATCGGCATCGTTGTCGAAAAGCAACGTATCCACCGAGAAGTTGCGAGGCCGATAGAACATCCGCAGTGTCCGCACCGTGCTCTCACCAGTCTGCGACTCTCTGAGGTCATAGACCTCGTCGAAACGCGGCAGTGTGCGCGGCGTGTGCCACAGGATCTTCCCCCGCTGAGCGAAATCGTCGACCTGGTACGGTCGTGATGCAATCTTCCACGAGGCTCGCGCCAGCCCCAGCGACAACTGCTCCAGAGCACCCTCAAAATCGTCGATATAGGCAACACCGTCTATGTTCGGATTCGGCCGCGACTGCGCCACCTCGCCCGATATGTTCAACCGCGATTCGGCCTCCGTCGTCACCAACGGCAGCGCATTGGCCAAACTGGTCATAAACGATGGCTTCAAACGCGCCTCCGCATCGATATCATACACCACCATCTCCGCCGTCTCCTGCCCGACACGCGGTTTGCGCTCCTGAGCCTTGTCCGACTTGTACAGGACAGTCGTGCCTATCTTGAAATTCCGCCCCAGCTCATACTCTGCCCGCGTGCCCAGAAGTGTCTTCTTCTGCAGAACAAAAAACGGCGCGTACTCGAAGTCCACTTTCACCTCGGAGTTCGGATCAGTGGCTTCATCCGTCAACAGCGTTATCTGGCCAAAGTCGTACTGCACCGAATAGTCGGTGTCCTTGCGGAGCAAACGCCCGTTCAGATACACCCGCTCGGAACCTTCGATAATGTTCGCCCGGTTCAGACGAATTGTACTGCTCCGTGTACGGGTCACCGTCTGGATGTAGTACTGGCTCCCGTCCGTCTTCTCTGACTGCGACCGGTAATTGTAAATCCGCTGGTTCTTGACTTCCAGCTCCGGCGTCGTAACGTTGTTGTCGTCCGTGAAAGTTGCACTCGAATTGAACGGCTCCCGTTCCGGAAAAATCAACAATCCCCAGTCAGGTCGATACACCTCCAGCCGGCCATCGACCTTGCCGTCAGGTATCTTGACATTCGAGGCATTGTACTGGTCCAGCCCGAGGATCTGAACAAACCGGTTGTTCGCACTCCCTCCTTCCTGGTACTCCTTGTTTGAGGCGAGCCCCTCGGTACCGGCCAGACCCTTGAATATCTTGATGTCCAGCTCCTCGACATTCGTTCCGCGAGGAATATCATAGGCATTGCGCCACTCAAGCCCCCAGGTCTGATTCTCCGGCCGGTCATTCGCCGGCCGAAGTAACTTCAATACGAGCGTATCTCCGCTGATGTCACCGACCTCGCGACGACCCGCAGGTCCATCGATAACCATGAAGATGCCAATAGACAGACTGGCGCGACGCGACGAAGGGAAGTACACATACGGTACCGGCTTGCTCCCGTCGTTGAAGTACTGGAACTGCGTCTCCTCAAGTTGATTGAAACGCTTGGTACTTATAATCGTTTCCTCAGGAAAAGCATCCGGATTCGCCGGATCAACATAGAGCCGCGCAAACCGCGCCTCCAGATTATTCTCCTGCGTCTCCGTTTCATACACATACAGCTCGACAACACTGTCGCCCTCGTTAAAGTCCTCCGGGTAGCCCAGGTCAAACAACCGGCCCTGGGCATAGTCGTAGTCACGACGGAACCTTGCGTTCTCTTCTCCCGTCGCGCTCACACTGGCCTGCTCGGCCGAACCCTTCTCCTGCGAAGCAATACCGATCAAACGGAACGGCCCCATCTGAGCCTCCGCCTTCAAGCCAAACAACCCCTGAATGCGCGACGAGTAACCCACGAATTTCGTGTTAGGCAGCGAAAGCGTCGTGTTCCCCGCCTCCACCGACTTCAGTATGTCGTCATCATCCCCCTTGTACCTAATCTGTATGCTGTTGGCCAACGGCACGTCCGTCTCTGAGTTCTGCGATACCTTCACCGAGATCTTCGTGCCGATCGTCCCTGTAATATCAAATTTCGATATCTGCTCCATATTCAGCGACGGAAACTTGCTCTGCACGAACGCATCACTGGTGCCATCCGTCCAGGTCGAGCGACCCGAAAGCGTTATCCGGCGATACCCACTGACCTGCAGCCCGGCCCCACCGTCGCCGAAAATCTTGTCAAGCCGAGTCGGCAACCCGACCGAGAACCCCAACCCCTTGGAGCGGCGGTCCTGACCCCGTCGCCGCGCCTCCGCACTCGAAAATGTCAGAATCTCCGAACGCTCCAGCGCCCGTGTCTTGAAACTTCGGTACTCATAAGCATTCACCGTCACCGGCACCATGTCCAACTGGTAACCACGAGTATTGTAAAGCGAGGTGCTGAACGTGAACGACGTGTCCTGGAAACTCTCACGGATCAGACGGGGGTCGCGACGAAGCCGCCCCATAAGCGAATTGGGATACAGCGGGTGTGGCCGCGAAAACTGCGCCGTGTCATACGGCGATACCATTATCGGCGGCCAGTCCAGCCGACCATAATAGCCAGTATGCGCCGCCGCGTCCGGGACAACTATGAACCCGATCACCAGCAGCGCCAGAAGCGCCAAACTCTGAGGATGTCGAAGCCTATAAGTCACAATAACCAGCAATTGTGCGGTCAAGCATACAATTAGTTAGTAATCAACCTATAGGCACCTCCATACGCATCGGTCTCAACGCGACCGGACAGGCTCTCATACATCACCGATCTGGATAACTTCCTCTTCCAGCGTCACTCCAAACCGGTCCCTGACCTTCTTCTTTAATATATCGGCCAACCGCCGAATATCCTTCGAACTCGCGCCACCGGCATTGACAATGATATTGGCATGCTTGTCATACACGCACGCTCCGCCAACCTGCATGCCCTTGGCACCTATCTCCTCCAGCAGCTTGCCTGCCGGAAGCTTCCCGAACGGCTGCGAGGGATCCGGTATATTCTTGAAAAAGCACCCGGCCGAATGCCCCGTAGTCGGGTGTTTTCCATCGCGACTGTGCAGAATCTCCGCCACTCGCGCCCGGATCAGGTTCGGGTCGCCCTTCTTCAGGCTAACCCACGTATTTATAACTATTTCGCCGGTTTTCTTCAAGTAAGAATCGCGATAACCGAACCGGCAATACTCCGCCTCAACCTCCCGGATACTCCCCTCGCCATCTACCAGCGTCAGTTTCTGCAACACTCCCGCCATGTCACCGCCGTACGCTCCCGCGTTGCCATAGACAGCGCCCCCCACCGTACCCCAGATCCCGGCCGCGAACTCCATACCACTCAAACTGTTATCTGTCGCAAAATCGACCAGCGCCTGCAACGGCTCACCGGCCCCGGCGCGCACTGTCGTCTCGTCCTCAACAGCCAGTCCCCTGACCACCACGTGGATCACCAAGCCGTCATACCCGGCATCCGATACCAGAATATTCGAACCACCGCCGATTACTACCCAGCGCATCCCCCCCCGTTGGGCCGTCGCAACCGCCAGCGCAACATCCTCGGCGCTCTCGGCGCTGACAAAAAAACGCGCCGGGCCGCCGGTATTGTAACTGGTCAACGGGGCAAGCGGCTTGTCCTTCTCAAGGCGGGACCCAAGGGCAGTAATAAGCAATTCTCCCGACACGGCAGCTTTCGATAGGCTCTTGTCTGTCATTCGTTCTACACCCAATATACGCCCTCAGACGGACCAAATACAAAGAAAATCAGGCACCAAGCCGTCGCCGGCGGCCTCGCTCAGCACCGATCACACCACCAGCCCGCCAACTACTCCTTCTGCGACTCCCCGGCGTCCCCTCCCATATCACCTTCGGACCCGGACTCCTGCTGTGACTCCGCGGTCGACTCCGACGGTTCACCCGCCGAGTGCGCAGCGCCTCCCGTCTCCCCCTCCTTCTCAGCCCGCTCCGGCTCCTTCGGCTTATTGGCCTCATCGACATAGTTCATGCGAAGCTCATACAAGACACGCCCGATGAACTTCTCCTCTTCCGAAGTCAGGTTCCCCTTCATCTTCTCCTGAAGCATACTCAACATATCGATACTCGCCTGCGCCAGCATCAAATCCCGCTCCACCTTGCCTGTCAACGGTGAGGCTAACTTGCCCATCTGCTGCATCGCCCCCATCTGCAGCGACAACACCAACTGCGCAAACTGCGGATTCATACTCTGCGGACCATCAGCCATGACTCATTACCTCTTTCATCCAGACCAGTGAAACCATCACCCCCCTCGGGTCTCCGAGGGGCGATCAGCCGTCTTCTCCTGCAGGAACGTATACAACCGCCGATACTCCCCGTCAAGTCTGTTGTGCTGCTCAGATAGCCGCACCAGAAGCTCCCGCGAGGCACCGATCAGGTCCCGGTCAATCCCCAGCCGCGTCACCCGGAATTCCGGCATCCCGGACTGTCGCAACCCGTACAGCTCTCCGGGGCCGCGAAGCTCCAGATCGGCCTCGGCGATCCTGAAACCATCGGTCGTCGAACTGAAGTACTCCAGTCGCTTCAGGGCGATCTCCGAGATCGGCGGATGCGCCAGCGCCACCAGCGTCGACTGCCTCTCACCGCGCCCGATCCGTCCCCGCAACTGGTGCAATTGCGCCAGCCCAAACCGCTCGGCGTGTTCAATCACCATAAAAGTCGCGTTTGGGTTGTCCAACCCCACCTCAATAACTGTCGTCGCCATCAACACCGCCAGCTTCCCCTGCCGAAACCGCGCCAGCAGTTCGTCGCGCTCACCGGCCTTGATCCGCCCGTGCACCATACCGACCGACACGCCTTTCAACGCCCCCTGCCGAAGCTCCTCATACGCGTCCTCCACACTCAGCAGCTCCGATCTCTCCGAACGCTCGATCAGCGGAAATACCACGTACCCCTGCCCACCCTGGCTCACCTGTTCGCGCAGCCACACATACACCTTATCGCGCACCTCAGCCGAACGCCACACCGTGCGCACCGGCCGTCGCCCCGGCGGCAGGCTGTCAATCGTCGATATCTCCAGATCACCATACAGCGTCAACGCCAGCGTGCGCGGAATCGGCGTCGCCGTCATCACCAACAAGTCCGGGTTCTCTCCCTTGGCGTGCAGACCGCTGCGCTGACGTACCCCGAACCGGTGCTGCTCATCGATAATCACCAGCCCCAGACGGGCGAACTGCACGTAGTCGTACACCAGCGCATGCGTCCCGAACAACACGTCGATCCTCCCCGATGCACACGCCTCGGCCACCTGGCGCTTTTTCGCCGCCGTCAGCGACGAGGTCACCAGGCCCGCGCGTATCCCCACCGCCGCCAGCGGCTCCTCCCAGTTACGGAAATGCTGCTCGGCCAGAATCTCAGTGGGTGCCATGAACGCCGCCTGCATGGCATTCTCAGCCACAAACGCTGCCGCCAGCACGGCCACCACTGTCTTGCCACAACCGACATCCCCCTGCAGCAGGCGGTTCATGGGCCGCTGTTGCCGCAGGTCACCGATGATCTCCCCCACCGCCTTCTCCTGCGCCTCCGTGAGCGCAAACGGCAGCCCCTCGCGAAGCTGCTTCAGCCTGTCACCCGGAGCATCGTACGTGTGCGCCTTGGTGACCTGCTCCCGTTCCCTCTTGCTTTGCACCACCACGAACTGATAGGCCAGCAGTTCATCGTACGCCAGCCGGCGGCGCGCATGCTCGATATCCTCCCGCTTCTCAGGATAATGAATGCGCATCAGGGCATCGTGAAGGTGCCCCAGACCGGCCTTCTCCCGCTCCGGCTCCGGCACCGGATCCACAACACGGTCGACAAGATTCTCCGTCACCCAGGTCGTCACCTTGCGCAATCCCCGGCTGTTCAACCCCACTTTCGACAACGCCGCCGTCTGCGGATACACCGGAATAATCCGCCCGGCGTGCACCAGCTTGTCGCTCTCGTCCTCCAGCCGCTCCAGTTCCGGGTGCACAATCTGATACCCCTGGAAATACCCCACTACCCCCGTCGCCGCGTACACCTGCCCCTTCCTGAACAACTTCTCCCAGTACTTCAAACCGCCGAACCACAGCAGACTGATCGCGCCCGTATCATCCTGCAGAATCGCTTCATAGCGACGGCGACGGCCCATAAGCACACCGTGCGCCTTCACCTGCCCGATAACGGTCACCACCCGGTCCGGCTTCACCTCGCCGATAGGCGTAATACTGGTACGGTCAAGATACTCACGCGGGAAGTAGTACAACAGATCACGAACCGTCACCAGCCCGTGTTCGGCAAGAACAGCCGCCTTGCGCGGCCCGACTCCCTTGACATATTGCAGGGGTGATTCTAAACGTATATCTGCCACAGTGTAAGGTTGTACACAGCCGGCACAGGAGTCAATCATAATTGCCGCGGGGCCGCTGCGGCCCGTTCATCGAGAACTAACAGCGCCGCCCTATTGATCCCCACGTACATAATGCTGGGCGAGTGATAATCACCGGAGGGATTGCGGCGCCGGCTTGTATGTTGTATACTCTCGCCTGGAAGCGGATGCCGTCTGGTGGCGGTCCCGGCCTTCAAAGCCGTGCGGGGGGCAGTCGTACTGTCCCCGGTGGGTTCGATTCCCACCCCTTCCGCTTTTGTCATCGCAACCGGTCCTTCCCGCTCACCCGGTGGTCCAGAGGCAGGTCGAACCCCCTGCCCCGAAGGGGTCGCGAAGCGAGGTTTCGACATCCCTCGAACCCGTGGGCGGCAGGCGGGACGCCTGCCCCAACCGTTCTGTGCGCGGCAAGCCTCATGGTGCCTGCTCGTGCCACACTCGAAGCAGCCCCCCCCGATATCGTCTCTAACCGAAAGATCAGCTGCAAACACGGGGTGGCCCGAGGCTCGGGGCTTGTTGAAAAAGGTCTTGAATTAGGCTTTGTTGATTAATTGATTGGGAGATGCAAAGCAAACGAGATCGCTCACAGAGCCAGATGACGCTCGTTCCCGCGCTGGAGACTTTCATTCCCTCGGATCATTATCTTCGCAAGCTCGACGTCGTCCTTGATTTGGATTTTGTCCACGAAGCTGTTCGGGATCGCTACTGTCAGGACAACGGCCGTCCTTCAATCGACCCGGAGGTGATTATCCGTTTGTTCTTGATCCAGGCCATGGATGGTATCTCTCATGTGCGTGAGTTGATGCGTCAAGTGCAGGTGAACCTGGCCTATCGCTGGTTCATCGGTTATGAACTTGATGAGACGCTACCCGATCATTCGACCTTATCGAAAGCGCTGGATCGTTTTGGTGATGCTGTGTTCAACGAGTTATTTTCGCGCAGCGTGTCGCAGTGTAAGGCGAGTGGTTTGATAGGAGGCCGGGTGTTGCATGTTGATGCCACGACCATCCGTGCTGACATTGATGCCAATAAGGTGAATCAGGCAGGCAGTTGTGATCCTGATGCTCGTTTCGGCAAGTTCCCAGGGCAGCGAATCGCCCCTGGCTACAAACAACATACGGTAGCCGATGGGGAGTCGCGCGTCGTTTTAAGTGCGTCGGTGACACCGGCGGATGGAGCCGAGAGCGATGAGGCGGTGTCGGTGATAGATCAGGCCGTGCGTCATCTGGATGCTGCCCCGAAAGCGGTGTGTGGCGATGCGGCCTATTCCAGCGGTCACATCGCTGCTTCCATGGAAGATCGCGGGATTCGTTTGGTATCACCGCCACGCAAGCCTCGCACCTACACCGGGGATCGCTATTACACGATTGAGGCGTTTGTGTATGATGAGCAGGCAGATGTGTTTGCCTGTCCGGCAGGTAAGCAATTGGTATATGTACGCACTGAGAAGAAGCGGGGTCGTCGTGAGTACCGGGCACGTCGTTCCGATTGTCAGAATTGTCCTTTGCAATCACACTGCACGTCTTCCCAGCGGAGACATCTGAAAGTAACTCGTTATCATGCGTCATTGGTACGTCTTCGGGCGGACAGCAAGACGGAGAGTTTCAAGCGGCTGTATCGATCGCGTGCGCCGGTGATTGAGGGGGTCTTCGGAGAGGCGAAACAATGGCATGGGTTGCGTCGGGCGTGGCGGCGTGGTCTGCATAAGATGCAGGTGCAGTGCTGGTTGGTGGCGGCCGTTCTCAATTTCAAGCGCCTGGCGGCGCGTTTTAGACTGTTATGGCCCTCTGCAACGGCCATCCGATACCTGTGGGGCGCCCTCAGGCGACTCCTGGGCGACTATCTGCCGGCAATAGCCACTCACCGCGAGCTGGCCACGCATTGAGCGACTGCAACCACAATACCCGGGTTCTTCAACAAGCCCCTCGCCTCGGGTGGCTCTTTCCCGCGGGCGGCAGGCGTCCCGCCTGCCCCACCCCATCCATCCCTGTATCTCAATACCCCGGCCTTGTGGGGACCGCCGGTCACATGCCTCAGTAGCTTTCTCGACGGGGCTTCGCCCTGCACGAATAGCCAAACAGTCAACTAATCCCGGACACAACGAACAGAACAACCGCTCCGCTTATCGAGGATGCTACGGGACACCTGCGAATAGAGGTGAGGCAGGGTACGGTACCACGTGGAGCTATCATCGTGCTCCGCAGAAGTCCAGAAGAAGGCGGTGTTACCCATAACGAAGAATTGGCCACTCTTGGGGCGGTAGCCGCCAGGCAGCCCCGAAAAACCGCTTTCGTTGGTAGCACCAACATTAGGACTGGCCCAATGCACTGTTGTGTCTTTTAGCTTGCCGCCTTCATCAGTGCCTCGCAAACTGGTACCATCGGCCTGAGCTTGGCTCATGCCCAGATATATCTCCAGTTGTTTCCATTCGTCATCAGTCGGCACATGCCAGCCCTCGGGAGCAATATTACGGCTGTCATCCACGGCGTACCAGTTGTATAACCTGCCGTAGGTGACCACATTGTTCTGATCGTTATCGTAAGCGCAATAAGCACCGCTTGACAGACCTTCCCAGATGCTGTTGTCCGTCACATGCTCAATCGGGTCGCCGTTGCGATAATGGGTCACCTTCAGATTCTCCATCATCCAGCACTGATCTCCAATCAACACCGTCTGGTAGACATTCCCATCGTAGTCTGCTACCGTCGGGGGACAGTCGACCCCGGGACACTCCTCCGGCGCCGGGCCACCACTGAACAGATAGGCGATCAGATACGTCATATCCGCGATGTTAACAAGACCATCGGCATTGACATCACCCTCCTCGAAACACGGTGGCGCCGCACCACCGGAAAACAGGTATGCGATCAGGTATGTCATATCCGCGATGTTCACCAGCTCCTCTACATCACCATCAACATTGCCCCGGATACCAAGACAGCAACGAGAATTGCCGGGCGCTTCACTTGCCTGGTCTCGGCTGTCAATACCATACACCGGGGCTTCGTCGTTCGTCATCGCCGCCGCTGATTCCGCCTGAATCACTGGCGCAGTAATGACCAACAGAAAAGACACTAAGCACACAATCATCGAGTACTGCATGGGTTCCTCCTCATATCTCCCGCGTATCGGATATACGCTACAATATAGCGCCCGATCGCCCATCGTACAACGCGTTTCCGCGCCCGCCCCGCCCCGTAGCGGCCTCAAAGCGAGGTCTCGATACCCCCGCACAACGTCACTCCCCCGATATAGCCTCTAACCAACAGCCCAGCACCACACATGGGGTGCCCTATCCCGTTTCCGGCGGGGTGGGTTTCCTCTCCCACCAGCCCGTCCGGTCATGCTCGTCGGCGGCAGGCGTCCCGCCTGCCCCAGCCGTAATCCATGCAGGTCGATCCCCCTGCCTGCCGAACCCGAATCGCTAACCGAGGCTTCGACATCATCCCTCCCCCATTTACTCTACAACATCACACTAACACGCCTCTGCGCCCCCATAGATGTAGGCGATACTGCCGCCGTATACCGAACGAGATCAGGCTACCCCACGGCTGCATCGGTGCACGCCCTTGACCGGTCACGCGAAGCGCTCAGGATACTGCCCGAGCAGGCTGGATGCGGGTAGCTCCCTCAAAGGAGCCACAGCCGAGAATCTCGACGGTCGCAGCAGTATCCCGACTTCGGTCGCGCGACCAACACCCTGCCGCGTCTGGCCGCCCTCCTTTGGGCCCGGGTCGGCGGCCCCGGCAGGCAAAAAGACTACTTCACGACTCGCTCCCAGTGCTCGGGATCAGTCGCCCCCTCGGTGCTCAACAGCAGCACCGTCGCGTGGCAATCCACGCCCAGCAGCTCACGCGCCGCGTTGAACTGATCCTCACCACACAGCGTCATTAGTCCACCGAGCGTGGCCGCGCCCGACTCACCACTGACAATCCGAGGATCATCACCGCGCTGACGATAGTACCACCGCATTGCCTCCAATGCTGCCGAATCCTCGATCACCATGAACACATCGAACCGATCCCTTATCAACGGCCACGCCACCGGCGAAGGCACGCCGCAGTTCAACCCTGCCATGACAGAATCCAAGGCGCCCTGTGCCTTGCGCGGCTCTCCCCCGTTCTCGACCGACTCCAGCAGACACGCCGCCGACACCGGCTCCACCGATACGAGCTTCACACTCTCGTATCCCGGACGCGAGAACCACCAGGCCGCCGTCGCCGCCAGCGCCCCCACCCCGCCGGGGATGAACGCGACATCTATCACACCTTCATACTGCTCCTGAATCTCCTCGAACATGCTCACATAGCCCGCCTGAATCCAGCGCGGAATCTGCTCGTAGCCCGGCCACGAGGTGTCCGAAATAATCTGCCAACCGTGCCGCTTCGCCTGCTCTGCACAGCGTATCACAGCATCGTCATAATCCCCGTCGATCACATGAACCTCGGCCCCGTGCGACCGGATACTCTCCACGCGCGCCGGCACTGTCCCCTTCGGCATGAAGACCTCAGCCCGCAGCCCCAGCTTCTCGGCCACCCAAGCCACCCCGCGCCCGTGATTGCCATCGGTGGCCGTACACAATGTGGCGTGGCCACCCGGCCGGAACTCGCGATAAAACCGCTCCGGCGGTGGCACCTCTTCGCGCTCTGCAAACCAGCGATAGACAGCATAGCTGGCCCCCAGCGCCTTGAACGCCTTCAGCCCGAATCGGTGTGCCTCATCCTTGACCAGCACCTGCCCAACCCCCAGGCAATCGGCCAGTGCCGGCAGCCGCACCAGCGGCGTCGGAGCGTACTCCGGCAACGAACGGTGCACCTTGCGGATGTCCTCCGCTGCAAACGGTGCCGCCGCTACTGCGTCCCACGCAACGGGGTCCGGCCTGCGAAAAGGATTAGATACCGCGCGAATCATGTGGCCATAGTACAGCCATATCACCACCGCCGAAAGCAGATTCCACAGTGGAGATTAAAAGCGTAACTCAGCGTTGTTTGGTAAGGCTTCCCTGAACAAGGGTCTTGAAACTGTCCAGCGCTTCCATGAAAGCGTCCTCAGCAAGGAAACGCGGGAAGTCGGGAGTAATGATCAGCTCCAGTATCACCAGTTCTTCGGTCCCGTCGAAGTAACCGGTCATCACATTCGGCATGAAGCGGGTCTTGTCCTCCAGGTAGAACACAATCACCGGCTGTCCGGTCGCGTTGGTGACGGCCTCCAAAGGCCGGATAGAAAGCGTCTGCCCGAAGTGATCCCGCATGCCGCTTGTATCCATCTGCATAATCCGCTCGGCAGACCCGCGATTTCCGGTCGAGTCGTTCAGGCTGTAGATGGTCACACCAATCAAGACTGTCGCCTCGGTGTATGTCTCCCCCTCCGGCACGAATGCGAACGAGTAGTCATCAATCTGGCTCTCGGCCATCTCCAGTACGAACCCGACCGGAGCCGCCATCACATACGACAAACGGGCACCCTCGTAAATGACCGCATTGGAGTCAGTTACCAAGTCCTGTGCCAACAGACTACCCGAAGCAGCGATGGCGATCAACGCCGCAATGGCTGTCATGCGAACAAACCACTTCATACATGAAGATATCGGCAGGCCCTACCCACACCTTTGCTCTCACGTGGAAGAAAACGATCACGGTCACGAGTGCGAACAGCCAAGCCAGACGAAAAATGGCACCACATTCGTTTCATTTACTTGTTTTGTGGCCCTCGTGGTCGTATTTTCCGCCTTATTCCAATGCTGAACATGACAGAAGAACATACACTTACCATCAACCACACAACACCTTGAGGTTTGCTATGGCTGGAATTGTTGGCTACGGCGCCCATATGCCCCGACATCGTATCAAAGTCGAGGATATCGCGGGGGTATGGGGAGCCGACGCGCCCAGTTACAAAAAAGGCCTGATGCTGCGTGAGAAGTCGGTGCCACCACCGGACATGGATACTATCACGCTCTCAGTCCAGGCGGCGCGCAATGCACTTAAACGAGCTTCCCATGTCAATCCCGCCGATATCGGCGCTATCTACATCGGTTCGGAGTCTCATCCGTATGCCGTGAAACCGTCCGGAACGGTGGTCGGTGAGGCTATCGGTATCACCCCGCACGCCCACTGCGCCGATTTCGAGTTCGCCTGCAAGGCCGGGTCCGAGGCGATGTTTGTCGGCCTGTCGCATGTCGACTCCGGCGCCATGGACTACTGCCTGTCGATCGCCGCGGACACCTCGCAGGGCGCCCCTTCCGATGCCCTCGAGTACTCAGCCGCTGCCGGCGCGGCGGCCTTCATAATGGGCAAGGACAAACTGGTCGCCGAGTGCCTGTTCACACACTCGTACATGACCGACATGCCGGACTTCTGGCGCCGCGAGCACGAGTTCTATCCGCAGCACGGCGGCCGTTTCACCGGCGAAGAGGCCTATTTCGCACACACTTTGGGCGCCAGCAAGGCCATTCTCGAAAAGTCCGGGATGAAGCCGGCCGATTTCAAATGGGCGGTGTTTCACCAGCCCAACGGCAAATTCCCACAGCGCGTCTCGCGCATGCTCGGCTTCACCCAGGAACAGATCGATCCCGGCTGGCTGGCACCGCGCCTCGGCAATACCTATTCCGGGGCCTCACCGATCGGCCTGACCGGTTGTCTCGATGTTGCCAAACCGGACGACCTGATCTTCATGTGCTCCTATGGCTCCGGCGCAGGCAGCGATGCCTTCATCTGGAAGGTCACCGAACGCATCGAGGAAGTCCGCAACAAGGCCGTCGGCACCCACAAGCTGCTCGATGAAAACAAAATCTACGTCGACTATGGCACCTACGCCAAGTTCCGGCGCAAAATCAAAAAGAACGATTAGGAGGTGACTCTCATGCGCACAGTATGTGTTGTTGGTGTCGGCATGAGCCAGTGGGGCGAGGTGTGGCGCCGGTCCCTCCGTCAGCTCTTTGTCGATGCCGCCAGTAAGGCAATCAAAGGCGCCGGCGTGGATCATCTGGATTCACTGTATGTCGGCTGCATGTCCAGCGGACTGTTCGTTGGGCAGGAACACCTCGGATCGGTGATGGCAGACTATCTGGGTATGCGCGGTCTGCCCGCCATGCGCGTCGAGTCGGCCTGCGCCTCCGGTGGCATGGCCATTCGGGCGGCGTTTATGGAGGTCGGCTCGGGCATGTCGGATATCGTCATGGCCAGCGGCGTCGAGAAAATGACTGACTGCGATGGCGACCAGGCCACCTATGCCCTGGCCACTGCCGCCGATCAGGAATACGAGGTCTTCCACGGGGCCACCTTCCCCGGCCTCTACGCCATGATGGCCCATGCTCACATGGCAAAGTACGGCACGACGCGCGAGATGCTCTCGCAGGTCGCCGTCAAAAACCACGACAATGGCGCCCTCAACCCCGTCTCGCAGTATCCGTTCAAGATCACCAAAGAGGCGGTCGAAACCGGCGTGATGATCGCCGACCCGTTGCATATCCTCGACTGCTCGCCCATCACCGATGGCGCCGCGGCAGTCATCATGACCACCGAGGAGATCGCCAAGAAGCTCGGCAAGCCCTATGTCAGGATCCTCGGTTCCGGTGCCGCCACCGACAGCATCGCGCTGTACCAGCGCCCGGATATGACGACCATCAAGGCGGCGACGCTCGCCAGCGAACGCGCCCTGAAGATGGCCGGCAGGAAGATCACCGATATTCAGTTTGCCGAGGTGCATGACTGCTTCACGATCGCCGAGCTGGCGATCCTGGAGTCGATCGGTGTCTACGAACGCGGTAAAGCCGGTCCGGCAACCCTGGCCGGCGAGACGGCTCGCGACGGCAAGTTCCCGGTGAACACCTCCGGTGGCCTGAAGTCCAAAGGACACCCGGTTGGCGCCACCGGTGTCGCCCAGATGATCGAGGTCTACAAGCAGTTGACCGGTCAGGCCGAGGGTGAACGCCAGGTGAAGGGCTCACCGAAGATTGCGATGACCCAGAACATGGGCGGTTCGGGCGGTAGCTCGGTCGTTCATATTGTGGAGGTGGCGTGATGAAGATGTTCAGCTCCCGCGCGTGGCGCGAAAACCCACAGCGCTATCGGATGGAAGCCGCCAAGTTCAAGAAAAGCGGCAAGACCTACTTCCCGCCGCGTGATATCGATCCCGAAACCGGCGATACCGAGAATGAGATCGTCACCCTGCCGGAGACCGGAAAGGTGCTTACCTATACCGTCATCCGCGTTGCCCCGGGCCAGTGGAGCGATCAGTCGCCCTACGCCCTGGCGGTGGTCGAGATGGACGATGGCACCCGCGTGTTCGGCCAGATGACCGACTGCAATGTCGATGAGATCAAAATCGGGATGGAGGTCCGAGCGGAGTTCCGCCGCCTGCAGACCGAGGGTCACAGCGGCGTGCTCAGCTACGCGCACAAGTTTGTGCCCAAGTGGTACTAAGCGCGTAGTTCACGGTTCGATATGTCGATGACAGCAGGGGTCCACAAGGACCCCTGTTTCTTTCGGTGTTCGAAATCCTCCGACTCTGGGGCAGGGCAGAATCCCGTCTTCGGGGTTCTGCCACATCGACGCTACAGCAGCGACATCACGATGGCAGAACGCCTCCGGCATCCCGGTTACAGGGATGACGCGGAACCTCGACACTGTGCGCGGCAGGCGTCCTCGCCTGCCCGGGGCGTCCAATCTGCCGGGGCAGGCCGGGAGGCCTGCCGCCCACAGGATCAATAGGCCGCGGAAGAACGCCTTCGGCATTCTTCGCTACATCTCCTGTTGCCAACTCCCTCCTTCTCTCGTATATACCACCACATGAAGGACTACTACGCCATTCTTGGGGTTGAGGATTCGGCCGACGAAGAGCAGATCAAGTCCGCCTTCCGCAAACTGGCCATGCAGTACCATCCCGATCGCAACAAGGCGCCCGACGCCCACCAGAGGTTTGTCGAGGTGACCGAGGCGTATGAGGTGCTCCGCGACCCGAACAAGCGCGCCCGCTACGACCAGATGCGCCGACTGGGGGCCACGCAGCAGGCGTATGAGCAGTCGCAGCGACGCGACCGATCATTCCACCAGTGGCAGCAGCAGGCCCGTACCCGTGGCTCTGAGTATGCCGACATGTCCTACGAGGAGTTTCAGGAGGCCATGATGAAGGCCTTCGCGCAGATAGGCGCCCAGGCCGTCCATGAGGTCAAACTGGGGTGCATGCGCTGGGTGTGGATTGTCGCGGGGGTGCTTCTGGGTATAGCGGCGCTGGTGATGTGGCGACGCAACCCGATTGTGGCGCTGGTGTGTATCGGGTTCGCGGTATACTTCCTGATCAAGGCCTCGGTGGCGAAGTCGCAGTCACGGATGCATTTCCATTACCGGAAGGGGCCGTAGGAAGGGGTGAGGAAACGAGTCCTTGTAGGGCAGAATCCCGTCTTTGGGGTTCTGCCGTTTTGCTAGATAGCAACTCGGCTATCGCTAGGCGCTATTCCTCTGGGCCGCTCTGCTGAAGAAGGCGCAACACTTCATCCGCTTGAGCAGCTCGCTCGTACTCGGATCCCATACGAGGCCGCTTTGTGTTCGAGAACCGTCTAGCGAGTTTTGCTTGTCTCTTCGGAGATTCATGGTCCTTAATCAATGAAACGACTTCCGCACGGGAGCAGATGAACTCCGCGAGGCCGTTGTCGCCCACATGCTGTGGAGTGCCGATTGTCCCATGTCCGTGTATTCGAGTACCTGTCATCTTCTTGGGGGCACGCGGATAAATGAAGGTGAAGAGAGCGATCGAAGCTAGCTTGCTATACACGAGTACACGTTTCGAGTCGACTCCACAGTCAGAGTCCAAGGCGCGCAGCATGTAGTGGTTCAGGAACTTCGGCAACCACGGTACTTTCGCACCCATATCGGACGCAGTATCCAGAAACAGAATATGGTGCTGGTATCGACTTGGCTTGCGAGCCCGAAGCAAGGTTATTTGCCGAAACTCATCCACAGCCTCTGCGAGCTTCATACGCTGGGACGGGTTTAGATCAGGCGAGTCGAGAAAAGCGTGTTTGGACTCAAGGTACAGCAGTACCCGGAGACTCTGTGCGGAACAATAGCGGGTAAGATGATAATCATACGCAAACGACCGGGCCTCGCTATTCACATAGGGCCAGAAGATATTCTTTGCAAACCAACCCTCGTCCTCGGACATAAGCTGCTCGCAATGCCCGCAAAGCAACTTGCGCTTGGCGCCATCCTGATAGGTCATGTTTGGGTTTTCAAGCGATGTGAATTTCTCTGTCAAGGATGTCTTCTTAATGTACTTGACCGCAAAGGCTGGGACGATGTGACTAGTTTGGAGTTCATTCGTAGATTTACATAGTGCGCACGTTGCTTGAGCCATAATTACCCCCGAGTGAGAATAGAGCGTCATTGCCCTTCCCCCGGATTAGTGGACACATTGAAAGGATAGGGTTATGTTACTATC